>NZ_JADILU010000022.1 GCF_015319355.1 Psychroserpens luteus
CTTGGTCGGAAATCCCCTTAAAAAAGGCGGGTCTTTCACCAATACAAAAAAGAACTCCTTATTTTTTCCATACACCTTTAAAAAAACGAATCCTTCCGCTATAAGCAATGGCTGACAACGTTTGGTGTATGATTAGTTGCGTGTTTAAGCACCTAATTTAGCAAATAATTACTGAATAGAAAATTCGCGAGAATTTTCGTAAGTAGGCGAGAACCAGCCATTAATTATACACGGTGTTGCCAACCGTTATTTTAGTTCATATTCAATTTCAATGGTTAATCTTGGTTTTTCATAATTCAAGTCATCCAATGGGCAGAACTTGATTAATTTTGGAAAACTACAATTATCAATTTTTTCAAATTCCGCAATATAAAGTTCATAATTAGTTGTTTCTCCTTTAGTGGTAAATCCGTGTATAATTAATTGACCTTCTATTTTTACAACTTCATTAGACTCAGTAGTTATTTCAATGTCCTTTAAGTAATAATTGATGTTTTCAAGTTCACTTTCTACCTGTATCTTATTTCCATTGGTAATATTCTTGTCTGAAGAAGAGAAAAACGGAAACGTAGTTACTCCAGTTATGTCTTTACTTGTAGAAGAAAGGTATAATTCAGAATCTTTTTCTGTTCTTGGATATTTGTTTTTCACATTTCCTATAGAATCGTATTGGAAAACGGTTATTGTAAATTCTCGTTTTGAGATTGTTTTTAAACCGCATTTTTGGTAATCAAAAAGAGGCTCTATTGTTTTTTCTTCTTTCACTAAAAGTTCATCTGGAATAGCATTCTGCAAATCCTTTTTTATTAATTCAGTTATTTTGTTTTTAAGATTGTCATAAGGTTCAATCATTACGAAATATCCCCACATTTTAATTCCTTTTCCAATAAATTCTTTTCCTTGTTTTGTCTGAAATAAGAGCATATGCTCAAAAAATGAACCGCCTACGCTAATCTTATCAATCTCTTTATCAATGTTACCGTTTCCTTCGAGTATATCAAGGTTAAAATAATATTTTGTTCTTATTTTTTTTGGATTACCTATTAATTCATACCTCTTTTGTAATTCCTTTTTCTTGAATGTCTGAAAAATATAAAGAGTATTATTATGCAGGTATTTAGAAAGTAATACGTGCTTTTCCTTATCAGCTTTATTGTCAAAGTCAGGATGCTCTTTAAGTATTTCTTTCAAAGGGTCTTTGAAATAGACTTTTACTTTTAAATCCTCTAATTTGTAATTGTCGACCAATTCAAAATTTGTCAAATCTTGTGCTTGAATTCCGGATACAAAAAAGATCAATATCAGAAGTGGTATTATTCGCATTCTGTTTTTTTTAATGGTTGGCAATGGTTAGTGGTATGAATAGTGGCCTTCTCCATAAACTTGCTTTTTAGGCCATTATTTATACCACGTGTTGTCTGCCGTATATTTTTTAGTTTAAATTTCCTGAAATTAAAAAATATAG
>NZ_JADILU010000023.1 GCF_015319355.1 Psychroserpens luteus
GTAAGGGTGACTTGGTCTGTACATCCTGTATCGGTATCGGTTACCACTACATATAAAGTTTGTGGATTGGCTGGTGCTATTCCTATGGCTGTATTGGTATACGCTTCTGCGTCTACTGCATTGTCTTGTGCATTAGCATCATCTTGAGTTTCATAGTAACTCACACTCCAGCTTCCTTCTCCTCCTGTAATTTCATTGTCTTTTACCGTTAAATCAAAGACTGTGATTTCATCTGCAACGTCATCATCACATAATTGTAATGGTATTGGTTGCACTGCTACTGGTGGTAATTCTACGCTAAGTTCAAACAGACCTGTATCGACACAACCATTAGTATTACTTACTAGTCTTACATAGATGATTTGTGGATTACTGGTATTGGTATAGTTACCGACATTGGCTATTGGATTTGCTCCTGATTGTGCATCTAATATAGTTACGTGATAGGTTAGCGTTACATCTGTTTGTGTGCCCAAGATTTCTGCATCTTTGGTCGTTAAATCAAATTGTGCTATCCCATCTGCATTGGTATCACAGATTACATAGTCGTCTAGTGTTACGGGTACTTCTGGTGATTCTAGTACGCGAATCGTTAAAGTTTCCGAAGCATTATAACATCCTGTTATCGTGTTGGTGAGTCTGATGTAAATGGTTTGCTCGTTAATCACGATGTTCGTGTATGGACTTGCTAATGGATTGTCTCCCATATTAGCGTCTTCCAGCGTTTCGTGATAGGTTACTGCTGTATTTAATTCGCCTCCTATAATCTCCAATGTTCTTTCTTCTAGATCGAAACTTGCAAAACCATCGTTATCTGCATCACATTCTTCCAAATCTGTTGGTGTGGTTGGTGATGGGATTGGGTTGACTCTTAATAAAATCGTTGCGGTTGTGCTTACTGAACATCCTGTCACATCGTTAGTGGCCACAACGAATATTGTTTGTGGATTAGTGATGTTTATGTATGGACTTGTGATTGGGTTACTGTTCGTGTCTGCGTCTGCTTGCGTCTCGAAGTATGTTAAGCTGATGCCTGTTTGTCCGTCAAGGATTTCATCGGTTGCGTCTTCTAATATGAACGATTCCATCTCATCACCTGGATTATTGTCATCACATAATTCTAATGGTGCTGGTTGTACGAGTACTGGCAGCGCATTGACGATGAGTTCTAACGTGGTGAGTTTGTAGCATCCTGTTGCATTGTCTTCTACACGTACCCAAAGGATTTGATTAAATGCTTCGGTATTGGTGTAGTTGGCTGGATTTGCGATTGGATTACTTGGTAGCGCTGCATTGGTCTCATCTGCATAATAGCTTACCGTATATGAGGTTGGGTCTGCTAAGTTTTGAAGGATCTCTGCGTTTTTACTGGTCAAGTCAAATTGAGCTATACCGTCTGCTGATAAATCATCACAAACTTCTAATGCGGTTGGTC
>NZ_JADILU010000024.1 GCF_015319355.1 Psychroserpens luteus
TAGACTGCACCCAAAAGCTTAGACAAATTTATAATTAATTTTGACAATAATTAGCTCGATATTCAATCGGGCTCATTCCATTTAGATTTAGTTTAATTCTTTCATTATTATAATACTTTATATAGGTTTTAATATCTTGTTTTAACTGAGTTATTGAACTATACTTATTGAGATAAAACAATTCAGATTTTAGAATACCAAAGAAGTTTTCTATTATCGCATTATCCAGACAGTTTCCTTTACGAGACATACTTTGTATAATCCCTTTTTCTTTTAATAGCTGTTGATATTGTTTCATTTGGTACTGCCAACCTTGGTCTGAATGTAATATTAAATGGGTTTGGTTAGGGATTTTTTTAAAGGACTTTTTTAGCATCATGACTACTTGCTCAAAGTTAGGTTTTTCAGACAGTTCATAACTTATAATTTCTCCATTGAACAGGTCAATTATTGGAGATAAATACAACTTATTTCCAAAGACCTTAAATTCAGTAATATCTGTAGCCCATTTTTTATTGGGCCTGGCAGCTTTAAAATCGCCCTGTAATACATTGGGGGCTATTTTACCTCTTTGGCCTTTATAGGATTTATATTTTTTAACCCTGATAAGGCTCTTCAATCCCAATTCTCTCATCAAGCGCAATACTGTTTTATGGTTAATTGTAAAATATTTCTTGTTGATTTCCAAAGTGATCCTTCTATAGCCCATTCGTCCTTTATGGTGATGGTATATTTTTGTTATCAATAGCTTTATCGCTTTGTACTTGTCGGTAAGCTGACTTCTTTTTTGATGGTAGTAGTAGCTACTTCTTGCCATATTGGTGTGATTTAGCAATAGCTCTAAATCATATTTATGCCTTAATTCTGTTATGGCTTGAGCTTTTTGTTTTGCTCGGCTTGAGTTAAGGCTTCTAACTTTTTTAGCAAATCCAGTTCTGCTCTTAAGGATTCGTTTTCCAATAAAAGTTCCTCTTCTCTGGTCAAAGGTTTACTGGACTTCTTTTTTGCCCTCTTAAAAGGCATATTAGGTTTTTCTTTTGGTTTGTTGGTCAAGCCCATAACTCCTGATTTTTTGTATTTTCTTTGCCAACCAAGTATTACGGACTTGGTCGGTATGTTAAACTTCGAACATGCTTGACTTAAAGATAATACATCTTGTTCAATGGATTCCAAAACCTTATGCTTGAATTCTAAACTGTATTTCTTGGTTTTGCGAGGTAATAAGCCTTTTTTGCCGAATGCTTCATAAGAACGAACCCAGTGATGAAGTGATGTATGGTGACAACCATTTAATTCTGAAACCGATTTTACGGTTTGGTGATGATTTAAGACCTCTTTTACACAACGAAGTTTAAATTCATAATTATACTTGACTTTTCTTTCCATAAAAATACCCTCAAATAGTGTCTAACTTTTTGGGGGCAGTCTA
>NZ_JADILU010000025.1 GCF_015319355.1 Psychroserpens luteus
GCCCTCCTGACAACTTAGGTAATCTTCAAATTGTCCATTAAATTAAATAATCTTAAATACTTTTAGATTAAAAATTCCTTTCGTACTAACTTAATCAAATTTATGTGTATAAGGATAGAAACTGACCTAGCTCACACCGGTCTGAACTCAGATCATGTAAGGTTTTAATGGACGAACAGTCCAACCCTCTAAAACTTCTACTCCTTAAGGATACCTTAGTCCAACATCGAGGTCGCAAACTTTTTTTACAATAAGTACTATTAAAAAAAATAACGCTGTTATCCCTAGAGTAGCTTATCTTATTCACCAAAGTGGTTTTAACCTGTAAGTTTATATAAACAAGTTATACTTTCTAACTATGTTGCCCCAACAAAACTGGAGTAATATACTCTGTATACTTCTTTCAGTGAAGCTTCTAGGGTCTTGTCGTCCTTTAAACTTAGTTAGGCCTCTTCACCTAAAAGTTAATTTCAAAAAATTTTTGTGACACAGCAACTCTCACGTGAACCCGTTCATACCAGCCCCCATTTAAAAGGCAAATTATAGCGCTACCTTAGTACACTCAAATTTATGCAGCCATTAACTCCTTAAAGCATTGGGCAGGGCCTACCTCCTATCATAATTTCAGAAAGAAATGTTTTTGTTAAACATTCGGAAAGTAAATTTGCCGAATTTATTACAAAAAAATTGAACAAACAAATATTTAAATTATTATAACCTATTAATTAAATAATATTTTAAATCTGTTTTCTACTAATTCTTATCAGTATTATAATTATTAAAATTTAAGCCTATTTAATCAATGACCCACAAATTAATTTGCAATCCAATATTAGGTTTTTTATAACAAACTAACTAATTACTAACATTAAGGCTACCTAACTAATATAATTTGTTGAAATGGTTCAATAAATTTAAATACCCTGCTTATCCAAGGTATTCTGAATACTTTAAAAAAAATCTATACTAAATATATTTTTAAGCTAACCAGATACCTGTAAAAGCAATATATTATCTAGCCAATTATTAAAAAGTTTAATATAATTATGCAACATTAAATTAACTCAATTTAATAAATTCTTTACTATCGGGGCAATAATATATATATTTATTTCTTGATAGACCATTATACAAAAGGTACAGAAATTAACTCTTACTACTTACGAATTTATAAAACTCTTACGAATAGATAACAACGTGCTAAAAAATCTTAATCAGC
>NZ_JADILU010000004.1 GCF_015319355.1 Psychroserpens luteus
GTGATGATTTAAGACCTCTTTTACACAACGAAGTTTAAATTCATAATTATACTTGACTTTTCTTTCCATAAAAATACCCTCAAATAGTGTCTAACTTTTTGGGGGCAGTCTATTTTCTATTGGGTTTTTATTTGCTAAATTAGGTGCTTAATCACGCAATTAATCCCACACAGACACGTTAAACGAACCTCCTGATTTTAGTCTAAAAAATTGATTTGGTTGATTTATAAAAATTAAGAGCCAAACTTTAAGTTATCATATTTCCGAAGAAAACATTAATCAAACTTACTGATTTCCAAACCCATAACATAAAAATAATCATCTATTTTATTCCATTGTTGAGCAATTTCATATGTTTAAAAACCATTTTATCTCAAACACTTAACGCTTTAAAACTAAATAAGAAATATTTTATCATGAATGGATTCATAAAATAAATAATGAGATCCTGAAACAAGTTCAGGATGACGAGTCTTACTAAAAAAGGCTTTTCAACTCCTCAAAATCCAAACCACCATAATTACCACTACTCATTAACAACAAAGCTTTATCGTCAAAATTCTGAGAAAATAGAAAGGATTTAAAATCTTCTGGATTGGTATAAATAATCAAATCGTCACGCTCAAAAGCATTCGAAATTTGCTCATGAGTAACTTCTTCTAGTTTTTTGATTTCTACTGCATGAGGTGAGTAAAAAACCACTGCAACATCTGCAGCATCGAGAGCACCTTTATATTCTTTTAGAAACTCTGCATTTAAACTACTGTAAGTATGTAATTCTAAGCAAGCCACTAAAGTTCTATTTTCATATTGTTCTTTTACAGCGTTTGTAGTCGCTTCCACCTTGCTTGGAGAATGTGCAAAATCTTTATAAGCTACACTTTTAGAAGTTTCCGCAATTTTCTCTAGTCGTTTGCTTGCACCTTTAAATGTAGAAATCGCTTCGTAGAAATCATCTTCATCTATTCCCATATGCTGACAAATCCATTTGGCACCAGCAAGATTATTGAGGTTATGTTTTCCGAAGACTTCTATAGGCAAATCACCTTCAGATGTTGCTAATAATGTTTGTCCGTTTTCAACTCGATATTCAGGTGTTTGATATGCTATTTTACGAATTTGATTATCACTTGCTTCAACGACACGTTTTACCTCAGGATCTTCTTCGTTGTAATTTATGCTTCCGCCTTGTACAATACTATCTACAAAAATGGAGAACTGCTCCACATAATTCTCATACGTAGGAAACACATTAATATGATCCCAAGCAATCCCACTCATCAATGCAATATTAGGTTTGTACAAGTGAAATTTTGGTCGTCTGTCAATTGGTGAGCTCAAATATTCATCACCTTCTAGAACGATAAAATCATTATCCTCTGTGAGTTTAACCATCACATCAAAACCTTCTAATTGTGCGCCAACCATATAATCAACATCACGATCATGATAATGCATCACATGTAAAATCATAGATGTTATAGTCGTTTTACCATGACTTCCTCCAATAACAACACGCGTTTTATGCTTGGATTGCTCGTAGAGAAATTCTGGGTAGCTATAGATTTTAAGATTGAGTTCTTGTGCTTTTAAAAGTTCTGGGTTGTCTGCTTTGGCGTGCATTCCTAAAACGATAGCATCTAAACTAGAGGACACTTTCTCTGGAAACCAACCAAATGCTTTTGGCAATAAACCTTTAGCATCTAATCTTGATTTTGAAGGTTCAAAAATAGTATCGTCACTTCCTGTAACTTGATATCCTTTATTATGAAGTGCTAAAGCAAGGTTGTGCATGGCACTTCCTCCAATAGCTATAAAATGTACGTTCATGTGTTATGTTTTCTAGACGTTCAAATATACTAATTGAAGAGTTAAGTATAAAGTCTAAATAGATAACTTTTAATTAGAAGTTTATAAACTTTGAATCGTTGTTTTCTCTTCCTCAAAAACATCAATCTCAGGCAAATCTGTAATCGCCTTATCAATCCATTTTAAAGCATCTTCTTTATTTCTTCTGAATTTATAAATCTGCGCCAATCTATAATAAGCCCAAGCTTTTGGCACTCCGTCTTTAGCAGAATAATTATCAATATAAGTTAGCAAACACTTTTCGCCTTTATCTAACTCAATATTATACTCTGCACACACTTTCCCTATTTGATAATGCATCGCATTACGTTGATGTTTTTCTCCAGAGGCTTCTAGATTAGTGATGACTTTATCTGGTTGTTTCTCTTTTTGGTATAAATCGGTGAGTTTATCATAACAGGTTAATGAACCTCCTGTTTCTATAGCTAATTTGTAATATTTCTCTGCCAATTCTGGTTCGTCATCATATTCATAGATATACCCTTTTGCCAAATAGCCATCCACTTTAGAAAGTGCTTCCAACTCGTTTGCATATTTAAAAGACTTGCTTTTACTTCCACCAATAATTCCTGGTAGTTGCATGTATAATTCTACCAAAGCCCAACGTGTATCAATGTGTTTTGGGTCTAACTCTGCAGCTTTCAAAAAAGCATCTTTAACGTCTCCTATAATACCGAGTGCTTTTATTTTGCTTACGCTAAGTGCTTTCATACCTAAAGCACCACCATATTTATAATGAAAATTTGCATTATTAGGCTTCCCTTCTACTAATTTTTTATACTGAACGATTGCCTCATCCCATTTTTTCTGATGACCATAAGCATCTCCATATAATTCTAAAGCTTCAAGATCGCTTTGATGGATTTTAACGTATTGAGAAAGTAGTTGCTCTGCCTTTTTAAACTCTTTCTTATCAATGAGCTTTTTGGCATCATTTAATGACGACTGACTAAACATAAAAACAGGTACTAAGAAAAATAAAATAAAATGTTTCATGTATTAATATTTATAGTTTTTTTTTAAGGTCACATGCTGTTCGCTAATAATACATCATTAATGTGATAAAACATTAGCATGCTCGTTTCATACAACTACTTACGCAAAAAGGGCACCAAAAGATTTCAAACCTTAATGTGGTACTGTTTTTGATTTTCAAGTTACAAAGATAAATAGTTTACTCTAAAAATTATTAACTTCACTCAACCAAACTAAACAATCACTCATTTGTTGTTTTCTTCGGAAGAATAAAGGATTAATTTTCCTAAAATTTAAATTATGAAGCCAATTATAAGCGTATTAATGATATTATTATTTGCAAATTTTTCTAACGCTCAAACCGAAGACTATGCCAAACTTTGGCAGGAAGTCGATGAGTTTGAAAATCAAGGTTTGCCAAAATCTGCTTTAAAAATTGTAGAGGCTATTGAGAAAAAAGCGAAAGTTAGTAATAATACACCACAGGAAGTTAAGACGTTACTTTTCCGAAGTAAATATGCACTCATACTAGAAGATGAAGCGCAATTTAAAATTATTGGTGAGTTTAAAGATGCGATTGCAAAAAGCGAATCGCCTACAAAAAATGTGCTTCAAAATATGTTGGCTACATTGTATTGGCAGTATTTCACTCAAAATAGATGGAAGTTTTATAATCGAACGAAAATTGATAATTCAACAGACTCTGCAACTACTGATGTAGATTTTAGAACATGGGATTTACAGACTTTATTTGAGGAGATTCACAAAAATTATGAGCAGTCTTTACAAAACGGAATCATACTCCAACAAACCAAATTAGACGATTTTGAGGCGATTTTAACTTCACAACCTAATTCTAAAATTTACAGACCTACGCTTTTTGATTTATTATCACATCAAGCTTTAGTTTTCTATAAAACCTCTGAAACTAATATCACCAGACCTGCTTATAAATTTGAAATAGATGACCCAGAACTTATTGGGAATTCCAGTGATTTTTCTGCAATACGATTAGAATCTAAAGACACGATGTCCTTACAATTAAACGCTTTAAAAATTTATAAGAGTTTGATAAAGTTTCATTTACAGGATGAATCTCCACAAGCACTTGCAGATGTGAATCTAGAACGTTTAACGTTTGTTACACAACATGCCATTTTTGATCATAAAGAGACACTATTATTAGAAACTTTAGATCAGGAAAGCAAAAAATGGAATGCAGCAAACAATAGCGTAGCTGCACTATACGATTATGAAATTGCAAAAGTTTATCAAACACAAGGTAACAGCTATCAACCAAAAACGAATGAAACACATCGTTGGAAACTTAAAGAAGCTTTAGAACTTTGTGATACTGTCATCACTAAATATCCAAAAAGTCAAGGTGCAGAAAAATGCAACATTCTAAAATCTCAAATATTAGCGCAATCCCTTCAAATATTTACAGAAGATGTGTTACCCATAGATAAAAATGCGTTGTCATTAATTACATATAAAAATAGCAACAACATTCAATTTAAAATTGGAACGGTTACAGATGCTGAGTTAAAAATCATTCGTACGTATAATCAAACTGAAGAAAGGCTTAAGATTTTAAAAAACATGAAAGCGATTCAAAGCTGGACTTCTAATTTAAAAGACGAAAATGATTATCAAGAGCATAGCACAGAAATTGCAATTCCGAAGTTAAAAAACGGACGCTATATCATCTTCGGACAAGTACAAAACGATAACAAGACTTATGCGTTTAAAGAAATTCAAGTTTCAAATCTTGCTTACATTCAAAAAGAAGATCAAGGTGATGTCACCTATCAAATTATTGATAGAACAAACGGAAAACCTATACCGAACGCAAAAATTATTTTAGATTTTATCAAAAATTATAACGGAAATTATAGAACAGATAATTACACTACAGATGATAATGGAGAGTTCTTTGTCAAAAAAGCAGAATACAACCGTTCTCAAATTAAACTCACAATTAAAGCTAATAATGACACTGCTTTATTTGAAAGTTTACACCTGTACCGTTATTATAACTACGGAAATAATAAACCTAATTATCCGCTACACAAAGGATTCATATTCACAGACAGAAGCATCTATAGACCAGGACAGCCTTTATATTTTAAAGGAATCGCAATGACCACAAATGCCGATAAAACAGAAGTTTTAGCAAATAAAACCGTTAACGTTACACTTTACAACACCAATGGCGAAGAAGTAAAATCTTTAGAATTAGCGACCAATGAATTCGGATCTGTTTCTGGAGAATTTATCATACCTAATAATGGTTTAACAGGTAATTTCTCAATAAGATTAACTGGTGAAAATAACTTAAATGCCTATCAATCTGTTTCGGTAGAAGAATATAAGCGTCCAAAATTTGAAGCAAAATTTACACCTGTTACAAAGACCTATAAAGTTAATGATACAGTTACCGTAAATGGAAATGCGCTCGCGTATGCAGGCAGCAACATTACAGATGCAAAAGTGGTGTATCGTGTACACCGAAAAGTACAATATCCAAGATGGTACTATTGGTACAGACCTTATTTTAATTCTGAGCCACAAGAAATCGCTCATGGAGAAACGACTACAGATGCAGATGGTAAATTTGAAATAGACTTCAATGCGATACCAGATGCAAGTCAAGATAAATCTGCATTACCAACATTTAGTTATGAGATCACAGCAGATATTACAGATATTAATGGCGAAACGCGCAGTGCAACCACAAATGTAAATGTTGGGTATCATGCGTTGACTGCTCAAATTAGTATTGCCAACCAATTGGACAAACAAGATAGTAAGCAATCCATGTCTATAGATACCAGAAATCTAAATGGTGAGTTTGTAGCTGCAAAAGGAAACATCAAAATTTATAAACTTAAAGCACCAAATTCGGTTTTGAGACCTCGTCCTTGGGCAGCTCCAGATTATCAGGAGTTTACTGAAGCTGAGTTTAAAACCTTGTTTCCAAATGAAGCCTATACCAATGAACATGACTCTAAAAATTGGAAGAAAGGCGAACTTGTTTATGATAAAGATTTTAATACTGAAACCTCTAAAGAACTCCAACTAGGTAAAATCAAACGTTGGGAATCTGGAGCCTATTTGGTCATCCTAGAAAGTAAAGATCGTTTTGGTCAAGAGGTTAAAGATGAAGCTCAAACGATGGTTTATAGCAACGATGACAAAACCTTAGCAGATAATCAGCTCTTTAATATTGCTACAAATAAGACGTCCTACGGAATTAATGATACTGTAGAACTTTTAATTGGTTCTTCTGCGGAAGGGTTATTTCTTACTATAGAAGTTGAGAAAAATCATGACATTATAAGCAAGCAAGTCGTTGCAATTAATAACAATAAACAAACGATAAAAATCCCAGTATCTGCAGAAGATTTAGGTGGTTTTGTGGTGCATTATAGTTATGCATTTAAAAACAGTTTCAATAACGGAAGCTTAAATATCAACGTGCCTTATCCAAAAACAGATTTAGAAATAGAAACACAAACCTTTAGAGATAAATTACAACCAGGAACCGATGAAACTTGGCGTTTTAAAATCAAAGGCCCTAAAGGAGATAAAGTCGCTGCAGAACTTTTAGCAAGTATGTACGATGCTTCTTTAGATCAATTTAAAACACATAATTGGTCGTTTAATCCAATTCAACAAGCATCTTACTATTCGCAATACAGATTAAACTCTGGGAGAAGTTTTACAATGAATCCGTTTACAGTTAACAATTTACAAAGAGGTTCTGGTAACCATAGTGTTCAAGGATATGATGCTTTAAATTTCTTCGGACTCTATTTTAGCGATTATTACCACGGAAGGCAACAATACTTAAGACGTCAAAAAAACATAGTACCATCAACATTTACAAGTAAAAAATTAAAAAGCATAAAATCTGGTACAGTAGAAGGAATAATAAAAGATGAGAACGGAGAACCTTTACCAGGAGCAAATATTTTAATCAAAGGTACAGAAACCGGAATTACAAGCGATTTTGATGGTGAGTTTTCTTTAAAAGCTAAAAAAGGTGATGTCTTGGTTATTAATTTTATAGGAATGAAATCCTTGGAAATAAAGGTCGCGAAAGATAATTATTTTAGTGTGACACTTAATGAAGATAGTGCTGCTTTAGAAGAGGTTGTAATTACTGGCTATGCTGGTTCTACAAAGCGAAGTAAATTATCTAGTGCAGTTTCTACTGTTTCTGCAGAATCAATAGATGCTGCTGATATGGAAGCGGATGATTCTGATTACTATTTCAATATGAAAATAGCAAAAGTTATTCCTGGAGAGAATGTAGTTGGAGGTCTAACAAATCTTAATGTATTTGATGTACCAGAAAAACCAAACTTCGACGATGTAAAAATCCGTAAGAATCTTCAAGAGACTGCATTCTTTTTTCCGCAGTTACAAACCGATGCAGCAGGCAATGTGAGTTTTAGTTTCACAACACCTGAAGCTTTGACCAAATGGAAACTGCAATTGTTGGCTCATACAAAATCGTTAGAAAGTGCAATCTCTACTTTAGAAACTGTGACTCAGAAAGAGTTGATGGTCATCCCAAATGCACCACGTTTTTTGCGAGAAGGTGATAAAATTAGTATCAGTACTAAGATTGCAAATCTTACTGAAGGTACATTAGAAGGTGTTGCTATACTTCAGTTATTTGATGCGCTTACAGGAGAATCTATTGACGGTAAATTATCAAACGCTTACAATGATTTAGGATTTAAAGTTTCAGCAAAAGGAAATACAAACGTCACTTGGAATCTCGAAATCCCATTTGATGTCGACGCTGTACAATACAAAATCATAGCAAAAGCAGGTGATTTTAGTGATGGAGAACAAAATGCGTTACCAGTATTGAGTAATAGAATGTTAGTGACAGAAACTTTACCAATGTGGATTAAGAGTAATGAAACACGAACGTTTACTTTAGATAAGTTGGCTACAACAACATCTACAACGCTTAAGCACCATAAGTTAACATTAGAAATGACTTCAAATCCTGCTTGGTACGCTGTACAAGCGTTACCTTATTTGATGGAGTATCCTTATGAGTGTAACGAACAAACGTTTAGTCGTTATTATGCAAATACTTTAGCAAGTCATATTGCGAATAGTAATCCAAGAATTCAGGAGGTTTTTAATCAATGGCGAAATACAGATGCGTTGTTATCTAATTTGGAAAAGAATCAAGAATTGAAATCTATTTTAATTCAGGAAACCCCTTGGTTACGCGATGCTCAAAGTGAAACCGAACAGAAAAAACGTATCGCACTCCTATTCGATTTAAACAAAATGAAAAACGAATTAGACTCTGCAATGCGTAAACTCCAAAATGGACAAATGAGTAATGGCGCTTGGTCTTGGTTTAATGGAGGACGACCAAACCGTTACATCACTCAGCACATTATTACTGGTTTTGGGCATTTAGACAAACTTTCTGTCACGTCGAGCGAAGTCGAGATGCAAATGATTGAAAAAGCAATCTCATATCTAGATGATGAGTTCGTTCAAGAATACAAAGACATAAAAAAGTATAATAAAGATGTTGATTTAAGTAAAGATCACCTCAGTTACACACAACTGCACTATTTGTATATGCGCAGCTTTTTTCCGGAGCTGAAAAAATCGAAAGAAGTGGAGACGATCACAGATTATTACCAGACGCAAATCCAAAAATACTGGTTGAGTCGCTCGTTATATGCCAAAGGGTTAATGACGTTAGTGTTGCATAGAATGGATGATGAAAGCACATCTGCAAAGATTTTAGAATCGTTGCGTGAAACGAGTATTACTTCGGAAGAATTAGGAATGTATTGGAAAGAAAACACGAGTTCTTGGTACTGGTATCAAGCACCAATTGAAACGCAAGCCTTGTTGATTGAGACGTTTTCCGAAGTAGAAAATGACACAGCAACGATAGATAATCTCAAAATCTGGTTACTCAAAAACAAACAAACCAACCGTTGGAAAACCACCAAAGCAACTACCGAAGCTGTTTATGCATTACTACTTCAAGGTAGCGATTGGTTGAGCGTTTCAGAAATGGTAGATATCGTCATAGGTGGACAACAAATTGAGCCTTCAAAACTCGAAGATGTCAAGGTTGAAGCTGGAACTGGATATTTTAAAACGAGTTGGAATTCTTCGGAAATTGAACCAGAAATGGCAACCGTTAAATTAACAAAGAAAGGTGATGGCATTGCTTGGGGAAGTTTATACTGGCAATATTTTGAGGATTTAGATAAAATTACTTCCGCAGAAACGCCATTAAAACTAAGCAAGAAACTTTTCAAGAAAACAAATACAGATACTGGAGAGCAAATCACAGAGATCACACCAGAAACCGATTTAAAAGTTGGTGATTTGGTAAGGGTTCGCATAGAACTTAGAAGTGATCGCGCTATGGAATTTATCCATATGAAAGATATGAGAGCTGCTGGATTAGAACCTATAAATGTATTATCTCAGTATAAATATCAAGACGGATTAGGTTATTATGAAGCTACTAAAGATGCCTCAACCAACTTCTTTTTTGATTATTTACCAAAAGGCGTTTACGTTTTTGAATATGATTTAAGAGTGAATAACGCTGGAGATATGAGTAATGGAATTACGACAATTCAAAGTATGTATGCTCCAGAATTTAGTAGTCATAGTGAAGGTGTGAGGATAGAAATTAAAGAATAAGTGTAGACTTTTAATTATTATAAAAAAGCGATTAAGATAATTTCAATTTAAGAAATTTCTTAATCGTTTTTAGTTTTACTATTTTGCTAGTCCTAAAACCTAACTAAATGAAAAAAATAGTATCAATCGCGCTATTACTATTGGCGACGACATTTACTTTTGCTCAAGACATCTCAATCACTCAGAGTGAGATTTTTAAAGACAAAAAGAAAAACTCTTATTTAACTTTAACATTAGAAGCCGAAGATGGTGGTATTGTGACTATACGTCAATATCACTCAGGATTTGGGCTTAGATTAAAAGGTTATTACATTCAATATTTTGATGCTAATCTAAAGCTTGTTAAAGAATTAGATTATGAAGTAAAAAATAAAACGATAAGAAATGCTTTTTTAAAAGATGGTCAATTACATCTTATAGAAATTGAACAAGAAAAGAAAGAAGATCGAATTGCTATAAATGTATCATCTTCCGATTTGAACAATCTAAGTTTCACTTCTAGAAACCTATTGACATTTACAGAAGATAATGTTAAGAAATACTTCGGCCTTATGCTTTTCGGTAACGGTTGGAATCAGGCAGATGGAGATCATATGGGAGATGTAGTTCTGTCTGCAAATGAAAAGTTTTTTGCCATCAATTTTGATTTTAAAAACAAAGAAAAAGAAACACACAAGGTATTTGTATTCAATGATAACTTTGACATGGTTTACGAAAAACTAATTGTAAAAGATATTAAAGACAAATTATTCATTTATAGTGATTTTGATGTTGATGGCGAAGATGGAACTATTTATTTTTTAGGTAAAGCCTATGAAAATGGTAAACGTAAATCTAAAAAAGATGGTAAGGTCAACTATCACTTTGAACTCAATAAGATCAATGCCGAAGGTGAAAAAACAGTAAATTTTAAAAATGAAGAAAATTATATTCAATCCTTATCATTAGTGGTTAACGAAGATCGATTAGCATGTGTAGGATTCTACGGAAAAAAAGAAGCCTATAAACTCAATGGTGTTTGTATCTACGACCTCAACCCTAAAACTTTAGAAACCAATTATAGTAAATTTAATGAATTCTCTGCTGAGTTCATGACAGATAAATATGGTAACAAAGAGGGAAAAAAGAAACGTAAGAAAGAGAAAGGCATCAATAATATTGATTTTAAAGGTGTATATCTAATGGCCAACAATGATATTTTAGTAAATGCTGAAGAGTTTTACATCACAACGCATACAACAATGGGAGCTAATGGTTCAATGTCGACAATAACTATTTACCATTATAATGATATCATGGCAATGCGATTGGACGCTAATGGCAATTTGAAATGGGCAAGAAACATTAATAAAGCTCAAACAGGAACTGTTAATAGTTCTTTTACAACATTACCAGTTGGAGAGTCCACTTACTTTTTTATTAACTGCTCTGATAAAGTGAAAAAATTAAGTGCTGATAGAATTTCTTTTAAACAAACATCCTCTAAAAAATCTAATCTTTATGCAATCTCTATTGACAACGATGGTAATTTTGATTATAAAAAACTCATAGATGATAAAGATTCTAAGGTCTATTACAAAGTAAATGATGGTGTTATTAATATGAATAATAATACTGTCTTTTTATTAGGAGAACGCAAGAAAAAAGGACAAATCTTAAAATTAAAAGTCAACTAAACAGATTTCTTTAATGAATAATAAAGCCTGCAAGAAAACAAATCTTGCAGGCTTTTTTTTATATAAATATATTATAAACTAATAGTAAAAATCAAAAGCTCAACTGCTCTTTAAACAAGTAAGATTGTCGTCTGGAGATTTCAATTTCTTCTCCAGATTGCATTTCAATTTTCAGTTTCCCATTAAACCAGGAAATCACTTTTTTTACGTGATGGATGTTTATAATCTGTTGTCTATTGGCTCTAAAAAAAACTTCAGGTGGGAGTTTTTCTTCTATCTGCGCCAAAGATTTATAAATTAAAGGCTTGTTATTTTCAAAAAAGACACGCGTATAATTACCTACAATTTCAAAAAGCGTAATGTCTTGAATTTTGACTAACCAACACTTTTCTCCATCCTTAATGAATATTTGTTTATCGAGGTTTAAAACATCTTCTTTAGACTCATCTTCGGAAATTTTAATTTCTGGATCTTTTGTTGCATTCTCAATAACCTTTTCTATACTTTTTGAAAATCGTTTTTGATTGATTGGTTTTAATAAATAATCAAAAGCGTTGTACTCAAAAGATTTTATAGCATATTCATCAAAAGCTGTGGTAAAAATAGTAATGGGAACATCATCGAGCATTTCAAGAAGCTCAAAACCATCTTTTTCTGGCATATTAATATCCAAAAACAACAAATCTGGTTTCGTCTCATTGATAAGTTTAAAACCATCATCTACGTTTTCTGCTTCACCTAAAAGTTCAATTTCTTGATGTGTTTTTATCAACTCTTTTAACTCATTACGAGCTAAACGAGAATCTTCAACAATTACAGCTTTTAAAGTGATCATGACAACGGTATTTTTATAGTAGCAACCACCTGATTTTCTATTTCCGTTATATTGAAAGTTGCCTTTTTTGAATACAATAAATCCAAGCGTTGCTCAATATTTTTTAGGCCTAATTGGGTTGAGTTTTCATGTTTTTTAATTGTACCAGAGTTCGTGACTTCTATTTTTAAAAATTCCGAAGTAACCTCTGTAGTCAATACAACCTTACCTCCACTTTTTAAGTTTGAAACCCCATGCTTAATGGCATTTTCAATCAGCATTTGGATAATCATTGGCGGAATTTGCTTCGTCAATGATTGGTCATCAATATGAGTTTCAAATTGCAAACGATCCTCAAACTGAATTTTAGAAATCTCCACATAATTATCTACCATTTCTAACTCGTCTTCAAGTGCAATAGAGCTCACATCATTTTTTGTAAGTGAATAGCGTAAAGTTTCAGATAAACTCGTAAGCATACTTCTCGCCTTGTCAACATCTTCTAACATCAACCCTCTAATATTATTTAAGCTGTTAAACATAAAATGCGGATTGATTTGTCCTTTCAATGTATTTAGCTGAGATTCTTTTAAACTCGTTTGCAATTGTGCTTGGCGCAACTTAATTGTGTTGAGATAATAATAAATTTTTATGGCGAAAACGACAAACAACCATACAATAAAATAAGTAGTAAAATGTGGTACATTAGTCATTTTCATGAGAAACGTAACAGTTGAATCTTTTTCTAAAAAATAGTGTGCAAGAATACTAAGCATTGGCCAAAGCAAAAGATGATAGATGACCTGTGTTAGTATAAATACAGCTACCAGTTTAAATACATCCTTTTTAGTAAAATTGGCGACATTGAAATAATTCTCTAAATAAAACAGAATAATGAAAGACAAGGAAAAACCTAAAAATCCACAGACAAAACCTTCAGAAATTAAGTAATATAAACGATTGACATCCATGCTTTCAGAATAAGAAACCTTATCAAGCGTGAGCATAAAAAATGCGAAGGCAATCCATCCTATGAAATTTAAAATCCAGTATTTATAATTTGTAATTAATTTCATTTAGTGTTGTGTCATGAAATGATTGAAGTTATTGAATAACTCTTATATATAAGATGCTAACTCTAGTTCACTTTCTAGTCCTTCAATTATTTTATCCATTTTCTTATAGGCTAGATTTCCAAAAAATGATACCGCTGCAATATAACATATCATAACCAAAATTGCCTGACCTTTTGACTCCAAAAAAGATATAGCAAACGGTAAAAGTGATAGCATCCAAAAACTCATAAAATACATTTCGTATTTTTTTCGCTTTTTTATGTAGCTTTTAAAAGTTGTAATACTCGAAATTAATGATGTTTGCGTATACGATTTCTGCTTAATACCTTTTAATGATAAATACTTAACCATATAGTAAGCGAGACCTAAAATCCCAATACACAATAAGACTACTTCTAAAGTTTGATCTCGTGATAGATAAATGATTTTTAAAGACACTATAATAAGTATAAAGCAAGATAATTTCGCCATTACTGACCCTTTTAATAAGGCTCTAAATGTTTGAAGTTGCTTTTGAAAATTGTCTTTTATTTTTGGATTATTGAGTTTCATAACTATTGTTTTTAAATGGTTTTTTAATTCAGAAAAAGGATGATGATAATGTCTAGAATTGTTTTAATTATTGTAATCATAATAATGTTCGTTTAATTGATTGAGTATAAAAATAACTCCCTATGTTAAATATTCCTATGAAATTATGATGAGCGGTAAATAGGTTATGTCGAACGGAAAACCTAAATAAAAAGAGGTTGAACAACTGTTCTGTTCAACCTCTTTATTGATTGGTTATTATTTTAGATGCTGAGCAAAGAACCCTAGAATCGTTTCATACAATTCAATTCTATTAGCTTCATGTGCAAATCCATGGCCTTCATCGTACTTTACCATATATGGAACATGGATGCCTCTGGCTCTCATATTTTGAACAATTTGATCTGCTTGTTCTATTTTAACTCTTGGGTCATTTGCTCCTTGAATCACTAATAAAGGCTGTGAAATTTTATCTGCATTTAATGCTGGAGACACTTCGGTCATGATTTTATGTTCTTCGGAAACTTCTGGATCATAAAACCTGTCCTTATACCATTGTATGTAGGATTTACGTACTCCAGAGAAATTCTCTAATAAAGAAAATAAGTTAGACACACCAACATAATCTACACCACAGATGTACATATCTGGAGTTTTTATTAAACTCTGTAAGGTTGCCAAACCACCATAACTCGCACCATAAACCGCTACTTTATCTTTATCTACCCAAACGTTTTTGATGACAAAATTTACACCATCTTCTAAATCCTCAATCATAGATCGACCTATTTGCTTATGTCCAGAAATTTGAAACGCTTTACCATAACCACCAGAACCTCTGTAATTAATTTGTAATGTTGCATAACCTCTACTCGCAAATAATTGCGCTTCATTATTAAAAGTCCAACTATTTCTTACTCCAAATGGTCCACCATGCGGATTCAAAATTAAAGGCACTTGCTCTCCATTTAACGCTGCTTTTGGTAAGGTGATATAACCATGTAAAGTTTTACCATCACGACTTGTAAAGCTTATTGGCTTCATTTCTGCCAAATCCTTTTCATCTAAATGAGGCAACATATTTGCAAGCTCTTCTACTGTGTTCTTTTCTAAATCATACAAATAGTAGATCCCTCTTAATTTGTCACTTGAGATATGAACAATAAATTTAGTTTCATTTTTATCATAACTTAAAATTGAGATTTCTTTATCACCAAACTCCTTTGCAAGTCTTTTATATATCTTTTTGTAGAATTTGCTTACAGGTACCAAAGTCTTTTTTGCTCCTTCATACGAATAGAAATCAACTTCATAGTTTCTGTTTTTAGATGAAATAACCATGTTATCTATTTCATAAGTATCATTTTTGAAAACAGTTTCTAATTTTTTATTAGTTTTCATATCATACTTATAAATCTCATATTTATCACTCTCTACATTACTCACTAAATAGACATCATCGGGATTTTTTGTCGTGTAATCAAAAGCTAAAATGAGATCGTTGTTATCAAAGTCGGTTTTATTTCTGAATTCAAATTCCTTTGTTTCTGAGTTTTTAAAGAAGTTTTCAAAGTACTTTCCTTCTTTTAATTTTGAATAGGCTCTCAAAACTCCATCATTATCAAAAATATAATCAGAAATAGGAGTTTTTGGATCTGTATTTTCAAATAACTTTTCAAGTTCACCTGTATTGATATTAATTTTAAATGGTTCAAATAATTCCTCATTATCCTTATTCATAGTCACTACCATATGATTAGGATCATCTTGCAAAACGTTTTCTAATTCCACCATTGTTTTATCGTAAGGTGTCAACTCAACGTTATTAGATCCATCAGGATTAGCTCCAAATAAATGATAGTTTTCATTTCCACCTTTGTCTTGGAGATAGATTAAACGATCATTACCCTTCCAGAAATAAGCACGTACTAAATCTTCTTTTTCGTAAATGGCTGTAATCTCTTCATTAGTCTTAAGATTCTTGACAATGACGTTATTTTTTCCGTTTTCATCTTTTCTTCGGAAAGAAATGTAGTTTCCATTTGGCGAAATTCTAAACGTAGACAGCTTAGGCTTTTCAAAAAAATCTTCTACTGTATATTTAAAAGATGATGTTTCTAATGCAGCAATTCCCCTTAATTCTTCGTCACTTGATGGTAAAGAAGTATCACCTGGAAGCGTTTTTACGGTTTTGATTAAATTGAATACATAATCTTTACCCGATTCTGTGTAAGTTCCTTTTAGCTGACTTTCACTTAATTCTCCTATATATTTGAGGTCATATTCTTCAGATTCTATCGTTAGTGTTAGATTATTAAACTCTGTTTTTTCTATAGGAATACCCATTGCTCCTTGAATAGGCACGTCAAATGTAGAAGAGTAAACTCCGTTTACCTCTTCGACGTTGAAATTCATTTCTAAGGTCATGTCTTCAAGTTTTAATTCTCCTGTCCAAGTTCCTGTTATCTCTTGTGCTTGTAACAACAATGTTCCCATCAATGCGATGGTACTTGTGATGTACTTAATTTTTTTGATGTAATTTTTCATGATTTTTAATATTTATAATGTGATTATTTTATTAATAACATGATAAAACTACAGCATCACCTTTGAGAAATTATCTAAAATATGATGAACGGTAAAATGATTTATGTAAACGGAAAACAGGTCTAGAAACAAATCTTTATGACACAAAAAAAACCGTTAAATCATCTGTAAAATGACATAACGGGTCTTGAGTTAATTATATAAAAATATTAGTTACTTGGTGGTGTTTTAGGACGTACTTCTATTTTACTTGGTAAAGTTCTAGGATTCATTTTTAACAAATCGACTACCAATTCTCCAATATCTTCGATTTGAATTTTCCATGCACCTTTGTCGCTTGGCTCATTTCCGTTGAAATGAGTAGAAACAGATCCTGGCATTATAGTACTTACTTTTATTCCGTGTTTACGCAAATCAAGCATAACCGCTTGCGTAAAACCTGTGACTCCAAATTTACTAGCGTTATAAGCAGATCCTCCTGCAAAGAAATTAGCTCCTGCCAAACTTGAAATCGTAATATAATACCCTTTTGATTTTTTAAGATGATCCACACTTGCTTTTATCGAATTAAAAGCACCTGTGAGATTAGTATCTATAACATCATTCCATTGTTCGGGAGTTAAGTCTTCTATGCTTCCAAAATGTCCTAAACCAGCATTGGCAATGACGATATCTAATTGACCAAACGTATCAATAGCTTGTTTTACTGCTGCTACTTGGCTTTCTAAAAACCGAACATCTGCTTCAACACCTATTATATGTCCTTTGAATTTGTTTTCTCACCTAATTCTTTAGCTACTTTATTTGACGAAGCTTCTGTTCTACTAGTAATGACAACTTTAAGCCCTTGATTTAGTAATGCTTCTGCAATACCGTAGCCAATTCCTTTTGTTCCACCTGTGATAAGTGCAACTTTATTTTTTAATGTATTCATTATTTTGTTTTTCGGTTTAACACAAGTTACAAAACAATGAAACTAAAAAGAAGTTTAAGATGTTATGGAAATGATAAAATTATTTTTTCGGCGGAAAACCCTCAAGCACCTTTTCTACAAGCGCTATAAATTGAGCTTCGCGTTTTTCGGGAGATGCGTTAGGTTTGTAATTAGATTCAGAAACTGCTTGCCAAAAAAGTTGGTCATTACTTTCATCTACAAAGTCAAAAATGATTTCTCGTCCAAGTTGACTTTGACCTATTGGTAATCCTATTGAAATTCCGCCACCAACATTTCTTCCAGAGCCACCAACACCTACTCCAACATTGTTATTTCGTTGTTGCTGAAATTCGCTAGACTTAATATCTACTAAAAAATCTGGAGTCTGAGATAATGTATAACCTCTACTTTGCATGGCATCATCAAATGCTTTGAACAAACGTTTTGAGTCTAATTCACTCATTCCTGTATTCACATCAGAAAAATAGTTATAGGTTTTGTATTGTGTAAAATCACGCGTTTTTTCGTAATCGTAATTGACTCTAATTGAAGAACAGGAAGTCAATAGTATGACTGTTAGTAAGAGATATAGATTTTTCATTGCCTTTTTTATTTTAAAAGTAGCAAAAATTATTCCTTTATTACTCTATATGATTTATATCTATTATCAATACCAACTTTAACGATATACATTCCAGAACTTAGTGAAGATACATCTAATTCTCCTTGAGTTGTATTAGAATCCATACTCAATATATTTTGACCTACGAGGTCATAAACCCAAATTGACTCAATAGTATCATTCCCTCTAAAAGTCAATACTGAATTCACTGGGTTTGGATACATTGAAAATCCTTCAAAAACATCCTTTTTAACTGATAAAGTTGCGTCTTGAAAAGTTAAATCAAATAAGCCAGTAGCTCCAGAACTATCATTAGACCATACTTGAAGATAGTAATTGGTATTCGCTGTAATAGTAATATCATTTAAACTTCCTGCAGCACAAGCATTTTGAGTTTGGATCAAACTACTGTACTCACCTTCCCATAATTGCAAATTGTAATCATTGTCAACTATAATATCTACAAGCGATGCAGTTTCTAAGTTAAAAGTTAACCAAACATCTTCTCTATTTGATTCGTTACAACTTGGGATTTGTATTGATTCACTTCCAAACGTACTGTATATTTCAAGTGTTTGATTAAGTGTGATTGGTACTGCTAACTCAATGTCGTCATTAAAAGGCCTAGAATTACAAGCATATGCCACTTGAAAATAGCTTTTACAGCCTTCTGCATTGTCAGATATTACCAGACTGCCAAAATTAGGAGACGGATTTGGATCATTTAGATACTCACAAATAGCATCAATATTACAAACAGATAAACTAGGGTTATTACTAATTTGCAATCCACCGCCTAATGGTGAGATATTTAATTGTGAAATATCACTTAAAATTAAATTATCTCTTATATATAAATCTAGTAGGTCTGTATTAAGATTTTCAAGTCCTTCTAATGAAACCAGACTCATATTATTTTCAATTTGAAACACTAAATCTACATATGTAAAATTCTCTAATCCACTAAAATTAACTAAATTATCATTGTTGGTTATATATAAATAATCTGTCCCTTGAATACCTTCCAGTCCATTAAGATTTACTAATGAATTGTTATTAACTATATTTAAACTTTCAACATAGTTAGCATCTATACCCTCTAAACCGCTCAAACTTGTTAGTTGTGGATTACTATATATTACAAGACCAGCGCCTGTTGCACTTGCTGGTTGTGCAAAACTAGACAATGCATTGATATTTTGTAACAACAAATTATCTCCAATAGTTATAAAAAAATGATTATCTCCTATAACATTTGATAAATTAAGTCCATCAAGGCTTGTTAATAATGGATTACCAATGATTTTAAGATGCCTAACCTGAGTAAGACTAGACAAAGGACTTAAATCTGTAATATCACTTCCACTTATAGTTAAACCTACAATTAAAAATGCATCACAATTAGGATAATTGGTCCCAAAATCATTTATTTCTTCTTGACTTGTTAAAACAAAAGACTGACCAACTGGTACTTCTGGACATTGCGAGAAACAAAAAAATGGAAAAACAAAAAATAGAATAGCGTAGAAATTTTTCATAACAAATTGGCTTTAATATCCATAAGAGAAACCTTATATCAAATAACTACAAAAAATGATTATGGAAAGATTTTTTTCTTCATAATACCTAATCACCCGTTGAGTGACTCAAATCTAACATATTACGCAATATTACGATTACAAGCTCAATGACAACAATCTAAAAAGCTCAGTGACCGCAAAAATTAATCGTTAAGCATTTTCCAAAGTTTATCTTTCAATTCCATAATCCCTTTTTGAGCTACAGAGGATATAAACATGTATTGTATTGGAAGTTCTTTATCTAACTGTACTTTCATTTCTGCCTGGAGTTCGTCATCTAGCATATCGCTTTTAGAAATCGCAATCATACGCTCCTTATCCAACATTTCTGGATTATAACGCTTGAGTTCATCCAACAAGATATCATATTGTTTACGAATATCTTTAGCATCTGCAGGAATTAAGAACAGTAAAATAGAGTTACGCTCTATGTGACGTAAAAAGTAATGACCAAGACCTTTACCTTCGGCAGCACCTTCAATAATCCCAGGAATATCTGCCATGACAAACGTTTTGTAATCACGATACTCTACAATCCCTAAATTTGGTTTTAGAGTCGTAAACTCATAATCTGCTATTTTAGGTTTTGCAGCAGAAACAACAGATAGTAATGTAGATTTTCCAACATTTGGAAAACCAACTAAACCAACATCTGCAAGAACTTTAAGTTCTAAAGTAATTCTATTTTCTTCAAGGTCTTCTCCTGGTTGTGCATAACGAGGTGTTTGATTACGAGAATTTTTGAAATGCCAGTTCCCTAGTCCTCCTCGTCCACCTTGTGCGATGATTTGCTCTTCACCATCATCGGTAATTTCAAACAACGTTTCATCGGTTTCTGAATCTTTCACAACAGTTCCTAAAGGCACATCTAGATAAACATCTTCTCCATCTGCTCCTGTACTTCTACTCTTGCTTCCATGACCTCCATGACCTGCGCGTGCATGTCTTTTAAATTTTAAATGTAAAAGTGTCCAAAGGTTTGAACTCCCACGAATAATAACATGACCTCCTCGACCACCATCTCCTCCATCTGGACCACCTTTTTCAATGAATTTCTCACGATGTAAGTGTGAAGAACCTTGTCCTCCTTTTCCAGAAGATACTTGTATTTTTACGTAATCAACGAAGTTCCCCTCAGTCATAGTCTTTGTATTATATAAATTCGTTTGCTTATAAGATACCTTATAATTTATCGATTACTTTATTCAAACGTTCTGTAATATCTTCAATACTACCAACACCATCAACTCCAAAATATTTATCTTGAGCTGCGTAATAATCTTTTAATATTGCTGTTTTCTTGTAGTATTCTGTAATTCTGTTTCTAATAATAGACTCGTCAGCATCATCTTTTCTTCCACTTGTTTTTCCACGCTCTAATAAACGTCCAACAAGTACTTCATCATCAACTTCTAAGGCAATCATCGCATTAATTTGCGAATCTTTGCTATCCATCAAATGATCTAAAGCTTCTGCTTGCGCATTTGTTCTTGGGAAACCATCAAAGATAAACCCGTTAGCACCTGTATTTTTCTCAACTTCTGCATTTAACAAATCAATGGTCACTTGATCTGGTACAAGTTCACCTTTATCCATGAAAGACTTAGCTAACATGCCTAAAGCAGTTTTGTTTTTTATATTGAATCTAAACACATCTCCTGTTGAGATATGAACTAGATTATACTTTTCCTTTAAAAAATTAGCTTGTGTTCCTTTTCCTGCTCCTGGAGGTCCAAATAGCACTAAATTAGTCATGTGTTGTGTTGTTTTTAATTGATATATAGCTGGTAAATCTCTCCCTAATCCGTTGTAATCTAATCCATAACCAACTATGAATTTATTAGGGATTTCTATACCAACATAATGTAATTTAAAGTCTTTTTTATAGGCTTCTGGTTTGTAAAACAAGGTTGCGATTTTTAGCTCGTCAACATTCTCGTTTTCAAAAATGCGATGCACTTCTTTTAATGTGTTTCCAGAATCAATGATATCTTCTAGAATAACTACTTTTCTACCAGATAAATCTTGTGTTAAACCAATGAGTCTATGAATATCCTCAGTAGATTTCAAACCTTCATAAGATGCCAGCTTGATAAAAGTGACTTCACAAGGTTTAGGATATTTCTTTACAAAATCACTCACAAACATGAAAGAACCGTTCAAAATCCCTACAAACACTGGGATTTCGTCCTGTAAATCATTTGCTATCTCATCTACCAAACGTTGTACAGTAGCATCAACTTCTTCTTCAGAAATGAATGGTTTAAAGTATAAATCGTGTAGTTTAATCACTTGATTTTGTTTTTAAAAAGCCAAAGATACGGATTTGATTTACGTTTGTCTATTTTTCAATTTATGATTTTAGAATATTGTTTTATAATTAGTGTATTTTTGTGTGGTAAAAGCGTGGATTTCTTGCAATACGTGCATTTTGATTGCGCTCAATGTGACATTTAGCTAAAAAGACTAATGACGAACTATTTCTCTTCAAATTTCAAACTCGGTATTCTTGGTGGTGGACAACTTGGTAAAATGATGTTGTACAACACAAGAAAATTTGATATCACAACTCATGTTATGGATTCTAGTGATGAAGCACCTTGTAAAATTGCGTGCAATCAATTTACTTTAGGCGATTTGATGGATTTTGATGCGGTTTATAACTTCGGAAAGCAAGTGGACTTATTAACTTTTGAGATTGAAAACGTTAATGTTGCTGCGCTTGAAAAATTAGAAAAAGAAGGCGTGAAGGTTTATCCGTCATCTAAGAACCTTCGTATTATTCAGAATAAAGCTACTCAGAAATTATTTTACAGAGATCATAATATTCCAACATCAGATTTTACGCGCTTTGCTTACCTATCCGAAATTGAAGATGCTATAGACAATGGCGGACTGCAATTCCCATTCGTTTGGAAAGCTACTCAATTTGGATATGACGGTACAGGTGTAAAAATGGTAAGACAACTTTCTGACTTAGAAGGTTTACCAAAAGGCGAATGTATTGCTGAAGATTTAGTGCCTTTTAAAAATGAATTGGCAGTTATCGTAGCAAGAAATTCTAATGGAGATGTAAAAACATATCCAGTTGTAGAAATGGAATTTCATCCAGAAGCCAACCAAGTTGAGTATGTAATTTGTCCTGCTCGAATTGACCAAGCTGTAGCTGAAAAAGCAAAAAATGTGGCTCTTAAAGTTTCCGAAGCATTTAAACATGTTGGACTTTTAGCGGTAGAAATGTTTCAAACCGAAAATGATGAGATTCTAGTAAATGAAGTGGCTCCAAGACCTCATAACTCAGGTCACCAAACGATTGAAGCCAATTACACCTCACAATTTGAACAACATATACGCGCTATTTTAAATCTTCCATTAGGAAAAACAGAAAGCACAGTTGGTGGCATTATGGTTAATTTGGTTGGTGCAGAAGGCCACACTGGCGATGTTGTTTATGAAAACATAGAAAATATCATGAGTCTTGATGGTGTGACACCTCATATCTACGGAAAAAAGCAAACGCGACCTTTTCGTAAAATGGGACATGTTACCATTGTAAATGAAGATATTAATGAAGCTAGACGAATTGCTGAAGAGGTTAAGAAAACGATAAAAGTGATTTCGAAATAAGTTTTGTAATTTTGATTAAAGGGCTGATATTATGACAATAGTTGATAAGAAAAAAACCATAAAAAGAATAATAGATAAACTTCCTGATAGCACTTTAGATGAGGTTCTATTTACAGTTAAAGAACTATCTTCTAAAGACGAAAATCGCAAAGAGATACTTCTAAACTTATTAAAGACGGAACAGAAATTATTTGAAAAATTAGCGCAATGATTTCTAAAGAATTAGCCATTGAGTTAAATAAAATTATTTCAGAAGCTTCTGGTGGCTCAAGTGGTTTACGTGATGAATCGTTATTATTATCCGCTTTAAATCGACCATTTCAAACTTTTGACGGAAAAGATTTATATCCTTCCATAATTGACAAATCTGCAGCTTTATTTGAAAGTATTATTATAAATCATCCATTTATCGACGGAAATAAGAGAATGGCGTATGCCTTCATGAGAATTCTACTTACAGAAGAAGGTTTTGAGATTGAAACTTCCGAAGATGAAAAATATAATTTTGTAATTGAAGCCTCTAAAGGGAATATCAAATACAATGATATTAGAACCTGGATTATAAAAAATTTAAAAAACAATTTACATGAATAAAGTAGCAGTAATCATGGGAAGCAAAAGTGATCTTCCTGTCATGCAAGATGCGATTGACATCCTAAAAGAGTTTAAAATTGAGGTAGAAGTAGATATTGTATCTGCACATCGTACGCCTGAGAAGTTATTCGATTTCAGTAAGAATGCACATTCTAGAGGCATCAATGTTATTATTGCAGGAGCAGGTGGTGCAGCACATTTACCAGGAATGGTGGCTTCATTATCGCCATTACCAGTGATTGGTGTTCCTGTTAAAAGTAGTAATTCTATAGATGGATGGGATTCTATACTCTCTATATTACAAATGCCTGGAGGAGTTCCTGTGGCAACAGTTGCCTTAAATGGCGCAAAAAATGCTGGAATTCTTGCTGCGCAAATTATAGGTTCATCAAATGACGATGTACTCAAAACCATTATAGACTATAAAGAAAGCTTAAAAGCTAAAGTAATAGAATCTTCTAAGAATTTAGGCTAATCTACAATATAAAAAAGCCTCGCTTTTACACGAGGCTTTTTAGCTATTAATCAAAGTTATTAAATTTTTCTTCTCAGTAAGATTCAATAACTCGGCAAAGATACTATAATATCACTGTAAAAACCTTAAGAATTAGTTAATGATTTTTGCATATCAACGAATATTTTTAAATTGAATCTAACACATATGAAAAAAATTATCGTTTTATTATTTGTCTGTTTTTCAATTAGTTGCTTTGCTCAAATCCCTATAGAGGAATATAAAACTGAAATTTCCAAACTCAATTCTCAAGAAGATTATGATAAATATTGGGAAAAATTACTTGATTTAGATCAAATTACTCATCTTGAAGAGACTGAGACACAAATTGAAAGCGACTCAATTTCATTGAGTAATATGATTAGAACTGCTCTAATTTTTGAAACTCACGGTAACGGAAACTACAACCCAGATAATTTAGTTCCTATTTTACACCTAACCCACAATTACAACGCTCAAGCCAATTTAGCATTTTGGCCAATCATTATGCAAGTAAGAGCAGTAGGTGGTGTAATTGAAACCTTTGGTGGTAAATTCCCTGCATACCAATTAGAAGGTTTATCAATGAGTTTTTATAATTATTCATTGTTATATCAAGAAGACAAATATCCTGACTTATTATACCATTTAGATACTGGCAACTACAAAATTGTGAGCAAAAAACTGCTTGAGATTTTTAAAACTGAAAAATCACATCAAAAGCTTAAAGTCATAGAATCTATAGGTAAATGGACTAACAAACCATTTAAAGACATGGAAGAATATGGTTTTTTCGAATTTGTAAAAATGAGTGATAATAATCTATATATAAAACGACTAAGTAGACTCCAAAAACTAATTCTTTTATCTTCGGAAAAAGGAACAAAAACATATAAGATAGAACATGAACCTTTTGGCTGGACTTATAAATTAACCAATAACAAGCTTAGCCTGGTTGATGATTTAAACAACATACTAATTACATATAATACGCATAAATAACATATGAATATTCTAAATTCAAAATTCGAAACACCATATCATACTGCACCTTTTTCAAAAATTAAAAATGAGGATTATATGCCTGCATTTTTAAAAGCGATTGAAAAAGCGAGAGCAGAAATTGATGCAATTACATCTTCTACAGAAGTGCCAACATTTGAGAATACTATTGAAGCGTTGGATTTTTCGGGAGAAGAATTAGACAGACTTTCAAGCATTTTTTTTAACCTGAATAGTGCCGAAACTAATGATGAAATCCAAAAGATTGCTCAAGAAGTCTCTCCGCTACTTTCAGAATTTGGTAATGACATCACACTTAATGAAGATTTATTTAAACGCGTGAAAGCAGTTTATGACCAAAAATCCAATTTAGATTTAACGACAGAACAACAGACACTTCTCGATAAAAAATATAAAGGTTTTTCTAGAAATGGTGCTAATCTTTCCGAAGATAAAAAAACAAGACTTCGTGAAATAGATAAAAAATTGAGCAAGTTGAAATTACAATTTGGGAAAAATATATTAGCCGAAACCAACAAATATGAAATGCATCTCACTAATGAAAGTGATCTTGCTGGATTACCAGAAGGAGCTAAAGAAGCTGCACAACAATTAGCAGAATCTAAAGATAAAAAAGGTTGGTTAATTACATTAGATTACCCAAGTTACATTCCTTTTATGACTTATGCAGATAATCGTGAGTTAAGAAAAAAACTCGCTATTGCTGCAGGTGCTAAAGCATTTAAAGGTGATGAATTAGACAATCAGGATAACGTTTTACAAATCGCAAAATTACGTCATGAGCGTGCTAATTTACTAGGTTATAAAACACATGCGCATTTTGTTTTAGAAGAACGCATGGCTAAAACTCCAGAAACTGTTGAGAATTTCTTGAACGAACTCTTGGAAAAAGCTAAACCTGCTGCAGAGAAAGAATTTCAAGACTTAGAGCAGTTTGCAAAAGATTTAGATGGTATTGATAGACTAGAAAAATGGGATGGTTCTTACTATTCTGAGAAATTGAAGCAAAAATTATTCAGTTTAGATGATGAGCAATTAAAACCATATTTCAAATTAGAGAATGTCATCGATGGTGTTTTTACTATTGCTGAGCGATTATTCGATTTAAAATTTGAAGAGATTGATACGATAGATAAATATCACGAAGATGTTTTAACTTATAAAGTTACAGACAACAAAGGGAATTTAGTTTCTATTTTTTATGCAGACTTTTTCCCTAGACCAGGAAAACGAAATGGTGCATGGATGACGGTTTACAAACCACAATACATTAAAAATGGTGTTAATGATAGACCACATATTTCTAATGTTTGCAACTTTACAAAACCAACAAAAAGCAAGCCTTCACTCCTAACCTTTAATGAAGTGACTACTTTATTTCATGAGTTTGGTCATGGTTTACATGGCATGCTTGCTAATACAACGTATCCTAGTTTATCTGGTACAAGTGTGTTTTGGGATTTTGTAGAACTACCTAGCCAAATATTAGAAAATTGGTGTTATGAGAAAGAAGCTCTAGAGTTATTTGCAACCCATTATGAAACTGGAGAAGTCATCCCAATGGAACTCATAGAAAAAATTAAAGCGTCTGCAACCTTTCATGAAGGAATGCAAACCTTAAGACAGATTAGTTTCGGACTTTTAGATATGTCATGGCATGGACAAGATCCAACATCAATAACGAATGTAAAAGTTCATGAATTAGAAGCTTTTCAAAACACCAAACTTTATCCTGATGTTAAAGAGAATTGTATGAGTACGTCATTTTCTCATATTTTTCAAGGTGGCTACAGCTCTGGATATTATAGTTATAAATGGGCTGAAGTTTTAGATGCAGATGCATTTGAATATTTCTTAGAAGAAGGTGTATTTAATAAAGATGTTGCTGAAAAATTCAAGGATTACGTATTATCACAAGGTGGTACTGATGATCCTATGACTTTATATAAACGTTTTAGAGGACAAGAACCAAAACCAGATGCATTATTGAAACGTGCTGGATTGATTGAGAAATAAGAAAATATAAAACGGTTAATGCTTCAAAACCTTAACCGTTTTTTTTGTGCTTCCAGAAGTAATTTGAACAATATAAAGTCCAGAACTTCTTAATTTAAGATCATATAGTAATTCACCAGAATTATTAATGGTTTCTTTTTTTATGCGCTTTCCTAAAACATCATAGACGCTAAGATTATATTGTCCTTGTTTTAAAAATTTAATACTTCCGTTAAGAACTATGATATCATTAGTATTGGTATAATTGTCCACATCCAAAACCGTTGACGAATTAAAACCATAATCTGTTCCTTTTAAATCTGCCGACTGTCTAGACAAATCATTTGTAGTAATTAAAAAGTACCAATCAAAAACCTCTGTATTTTCTGGTATTGTTGTCATACTTAAAGTTGCTTCTTCAAAATATGTTCTTGTTTTAGGATTAAACGTAGCTATATAATAACCTAAAGTGTTATCATATGTCAAAGGTATCATTTGACCTAGATTAGACACTAAAAACTCGCCATCATTATAATCCCAAGTTAATGGATCTGTATCTGTTTGTAAACCTGTGTATAAATATAGATTAGGATTACTCATAGGATCAAAAATGGAATAATCTCCAAACTCTCCATACTTAAGCACAAAAGTTCCTGAGTTAATATCACTTGGGTTTGGTTGTAACTCTATTTGAGAAAACCCAAAAAGACAAGTAAAAGAAATAAATAAACTAAGTAAAGTTGTTTTCATGTGTTAATCTTTATTGTTTTAATGGTCACATGCTGTTCGCAATTAATCATCATCTTGGGTGATAAAATTTGGAACATGCTCGTTTCAAAGTATAAAATCTGGAAATCGAATGTAGTAAAAAAACAATATTTAGTAAAAATTAATAGTTTAAAAGCTTGATATGACTGAGCAAGTTACATTTCCGAAGAAATGATAAGTATTATTCTTAAAAATAAACTTTCAATAATTATTGAAAGTTTAAAATATTTAATATATTTGTCATGTAAAACAAAATTAAAAACGTGAATTACGACGAAGCTAAAATGAAATTTGTGAGTACTTGGGGAAGCTTAGGTACACTTTGGGGAATCAATAAAGCGATGGCTCAAATACAAGCTTTGCTTTTTATTTCTACGAAACCATTGTCTATGGAAGATGTTATGGAAGATCTTAAAATTTCTCGTGGTAATACAAGTATGAATTTACGACAGTTAATGGATTGGGGAATTGTGACCAAAGAAATCATTCCTGGAGAACGTAAAGAATATTTCACAACAGAAAAAAATGTACAAGAATTAGCTAGAATCATTGCTAAAGAGCGTAGTCGTAGAGAAATTCAACCTGTTATTAAAGTATTAAAAGAGGTCTCTTCAATTACAGACGACGGAACAGAAAAAACAAGAGAACTCATAAAACAAACAAAAGCATTACACGATTTAACTGAAACTGCAGATGATATGATTCATAAAATGGCAACTCAAAAACAAAATTGGATTACTAAGTCTGTACTAAAATTCATGAAATAAAAAAATTTAAACACTACTTTCAATATTTTCTGAAAGTTCTATAATACCATAAACTATGAAAACCGTACTCAAAATTTCAAAAGTCATTAATATTCTTGCATTATGTTGTTTAATTGGTCTGGCTTATGGCTTGGTCTTAACAGGAATTCTTCAGGTTTTAGCTGCAATTTTATTTTTTATCGCATTTCCGAAGGAAAAATTAATCTACATCTATTTCGCTTTTGTCGCATTCTTTTTTCTAGTGTGGGAAGGAAATCCTTTTGGATGGCAATTTATATTTCCATTGGGTTTGATGATACTTCTTACCTATACAATCCATACTAAAAAAATTTAAAACTCACTTTCAATATTTTCTGAAAGTTTAAAACAACAAATAATGAACTACAACATCCTCACATATTGCATTTACCTACCAATCATCGCTGTGATTATGGTAAAAGTTGGGTGGATGTTTTACACACATGGCGAAGTATTTCTATTGCATTTATATAAGCAAGATGAAACTATTGTAAAACCAATCAATAATCTTTTACTGATTGGCTACTATCTCACTAATCTGGGTTATGCAATTATCACACTTGCTTATTGGGAAAAAGTCAATAATCTAACCGAAACGTTAAGCACTTTAAGCCATCATTTAGGAATCATAATCATTGGCTTAGCAGTTTTGCATTACAACAATGTACTCTGCCTTAACTATCTCGTAAAATCAAAAAAACAAAAACAATAAACTTAAATAATAAATCTAAAAACTTTCAATCATGGAAAATTCTAAAATCATCATCGGTTACCTCATCTATTTACCAATCGTCATTATACTCACAATTTATGTGTCTAAAATGCTATTCAAAAATGGTAAATACTTTATGCTAGATATTTTTAAAGGTCAAGAAGACATTGCTTTAGCAACCAATAAACTCTTTGAAATTGGTTTCTATCTTATCAATATTGGTTGGGCTTTACTCATTTTAAAGATTAGTTATTCTAGTTCTTCGGAAATGAGCTCACAAACACTAATCGAGATTTTGAGTAAAAAAATTGGAGGCTTTTCTATCTATTTGGGCGTGATGTTATTCATCAATTTATTCTTCTTTTTTAGAGGACGTCGCAAATCTAGACAGAGCTTTAAAAAAGTAATAAAGACACCTGTTTATGATGTAAGAGATGAACAGTAAATATTAAATGAAGTCAAAATTGAAAAATTAATTATCATGAAAATTCTACATTACACTAACGTCATATTTTACCTCACAACACTAAGTGTTTATATATTTTGTGATGTAGCAACTGGATTAGTTTTTCAATTTTTCTTCGGAATCATACAACTTTTATACTTTTTAATATCTAAAAACAGAGTCAAATCTGAGAGCATCAAAAAACATTTACGATTATATATTGCTTTAGTAGGATTGAACTTTTTGGCTCTTGCAATATTATTTAATATTAGTCCATATGCTCCTACTCTACCTATTATAGTTTTAATAGGATTACCAATGTCAATAGCAACCTATTTTGTTTACATCACCTATTTAATTCAGAAACAATGAAAACACTAGAAAACCACACTTTGCTTTATGATGAAGATTGTCCGTTATGTCAAGTCTACACCTCTGGTTTTATAAAAACTGGGATGTTAGACCGAAACGGAAGACAGCCATACAGCACAATTTCTACGGAAAACCAAAATTTCATCAACCTTGAACGTGCATCAAATGAAATCGCTTTGGTAGACACCAAAAATAAAACGGTGATTTATGGAATTGATAGTTTGTTGAAAGTTCTCGGATTTAGATTCCCAATAATTGAAAAAATTGGACATATAAAACCTGTGAAATTTCTATTAAAAAAGTTGTATTCCTTTATTTCATATAACCGTAAAGTGATTATTCCAAGTGAGAAAAACAAATCAGAACAATTGCAATGCTTACCAAGTTTCAATGTGAAGTATCGTTTGCTTTATATTCTATTTTCTGTAGTTGTGACGATGTTTACCCTATTTCATTTTTCTAAAAACATCACCACTTTACCGCATGGATCTTTAATGAGAGAAGGTTTTATAACTATTGGGCAATTGGTGTTTCAAGGATTGCTTATCTATAAATTAGATAAGAAAATGATTCTTAATTACTTCGGAAATTTGATGACCATCTCACTCATGGGCAGTTTGATGTTATTACCTTTACTCATCATAAATTGGATGGTTCAAATTCATGAAATCATCTTTTTAATAGGATTTGGAATAACAGTCTTAATCATGTTTATTGAACATTTTAGACGAATTAAACTGCTCAAATTACCGCGTTTTCTAACGTATACTTGGGTCCTTTACAGAGTACTAATTTTATTAACCATTCTAATTTTAAACTAATGACAACAATAACAATAGCTGGTGGTAGTGGATTTCTAGGACAAGTTCTAGAAGACTACTTTACAAAAAAAGGAGATACAGTTTACATATTAACAAGAACAGTAAAACGTAAAAATAACATCTATTGGAATGCTAAAGATCTTGAAGATTGGACAAAAACTTTAGAGCAAACCGATGTACTCATAAATCTCACAGGGAAATCTGTAGATTGTAGATATACCGAAGACAATAAACAACAAATTCTCAACTCTCGTATAGATTCTACTCATGCTTTAGGATTAGCAATTAATCTTTGTGAGAATCCGCCAAAAATTTGGTTCAACTCTTCTACTGCGACAATTTACAGACATTCTACAGACAAACAAATGACTGAAGCAACTGGAGAAATTGGTGATAACTTCTCAATGAATATTGCTAAATCTTGGGAAAAAGCGTTTTACTCTATCACAAATCCTAAAACTAGAAAAATTGCTTTGAGAACTTCTATCGTCATGGGAAAACATGGAGGAGCAACTGAGCCTTTAAAAAATCTCGTTAAATTTGGTTTAGGAGGAAGACAAGCCTCAGGAAATCAAAAAGTGAGTTGGATTCATGAACTAGATTTCGCAAGAGCTATAGAATTTTTAATTGACAATGAGAAACTTGATGGGAATTTCAATTTAGCAGTTCCTAAGCCTACAGACAATAAAACGTTGATGTCTTCTTTTAGAAAAGTGATGCATGTCCCTTTTGGGATTCCTCAACCAGAATGGCTCATTAAATTTGGAGCAAAACTCATTGGTACTGAACCCGAACTGGTTTTAAAAAGTAGAAATGTAATTCCGGAGCGATTATTAAACAGTGGGTTTAAATTCATACATTCTGATATTGAAATTGCGCTAGATGATTTAATAAACTCATAATCATGACATTTTTAAAAGCCTACTGGAAAAATCTAATCCTTATCAATTACGAAGTAGATCCAAAAATCCTAGAACCATTTGTACCATTAGGAACAAAGCTTGACAGTTACAATGGTAAATACTTTGTGAGTATTGTAGGATTCCTATTTATGGACACCAAAGTGCTAGGTATAAAATTACCATATCATGTCAATTTTGAGGAGATTAACCTGAGATTTTATGTGCAACGAAATGGAGAACGTGGTGTCGTTTTTATAAAAGAAATTGTACCAAAACCATTAATTACGTTAGTCGCTAATTCCATATATCACGAGCATTATTTTACTGCGGAAATGAAACATCATTGGACAGAAAGTGAGCACTCAAAAAGCTTTGAATATCAATGGAAACTAGGAAATAAGTGGCAATCCATTTCAGTAGAAACTGAAACAGAATATACATCAATCTCAGAAGATTCAGAAGAACAATTTATTACAGAGCATTACTTTGGATACACAAAACACAAGAACAAAACTTTTGAGTATGAAGTTGTTCATCCTACATGGCGACAATTAAAAGTCAAAAATCACAATATTAATATAGATTTTGAAAATAATTATGGTATTCAATTCAAACACCTAAAAAACGTTAGACCAACATCTATTATCCTTGCTGAAGGCTCTGAAGTTAGTGTGAAAAACAAAAAAACCATACATAAGTGATTCATTAGAATTACTCATTTATTTACATTATTTTTGATTTAATATTTTTTCAGAAACAAATGCCAAAACACATTATCGATCCTAATCAATGGATTAAACTATATTCCGATTATCTTTTTAATTACACCATCACTCGTGTGAATGACAGAGAAATTGCTCAAGATTTAGTTCAAGACACTTTTGTCGCTGGTTTAAAATCTATGAAAAATTTTAAAGGAGAAGCAAGTGAACGTACGTGGCTCATTTCGATATTAAAAAGAAAAATTATAGATCATTACCGTAAAATTAATTCTAACAAAGGTAAAGCTGAAGTAAGAATGTCATATAGTAGTGACGAAAATGAAGGCGATTGGCTAGAAGAGCGTGTTGCAGATCCTTTTGATAAAACCGCAGAAGACACCATTGAGAATACAGAATTAGGTATGGCAATTGACGATTGCTTGGACAAATTACCAGAAAAACAGGCTAAAGTTTTTAAGATGAAAACACTTTTAAACTATGAAACTGAAGCGATTTGTAATGAATTAGAAATCACTGCGTCTAACCTATGGGTAATCATTCATAGAGCTAGAACCGCTATGGCTGCTTGCATGGAAAAAAATTGGTTTTAATTATGAGTAAAATGAAGTTAAAGTGTCGCGAAGCAAATCATATCTGTGACAAAGCTCAGTATAAAGAAGCTAACCTTTGGGAAAAGATCGTACTTAATATACATTTAATTTACTGTCGTGCTTGTCGTAAGTATTCTAGTAAAAATGGAAAATTAACTAAGTTAATGAAAAATCCAAAAGTAGAAACAATGGAGGCTTCTGCTAAAGAACAATTAAACGCTGCTTTTCAAAAAGAATTAGCGAATCATAAATAGGATTCCCAACCAAACTAAGGGTAAACTCTCCACCCAAAACGCACTATAATATTTACTTTGATTTTGTTTAGAAAAAACTAAAAATAATAGTGTGATTGATGAAATTATAAAATAACTTGCTAAAACGGTAGTATTGATATCGTCTTTAAAATAATTAAGAAGATAAAATACAATCAATAAAAACAAACCAACAAGTTTGGTTTGCTTCACTCCTATTTTCTGCGGAATAGTCGCCAATTTCAAACTATCATAGTTTAGGTCTCTAATCTCAAAAGGAAACATCAATACCAACACAAAAATAAAGCGCTGAATAGCTATAATTATAATATCATCTGTGATATCAAATTCATTATTGAGTAAAGGCAAGAAAACAGTAACACCTGTCCATACCACTGCAATTATATAGACTTTGAGTCCACCAATACTGCGTAAGTTCTTTTTCTTGTCTAAAAAGATTTTTTTAGGAATAATAGGAATCGCGTATAAAAATGTTGCCAGCCCAAAAACACCAATATAAATTAATGTATTAAGCTCTAGTTTGAGAGCAAAATAACCCATTATCACAAAACAAATTCCAGAAAACACTTGAATCATTTTTAACCACTTAGCTAAACTTCGATGATGAAATTTTGCTAATCCAAAATACTTCACAAAATTATACCCAGTTATAGATGCGAAAAAAATAAAATAAAGTACATTTTCATCGTACTCCATATCAAATTGCAATAGCGTAACCCATGACAATGCAAACACTGCTAAAGCAACATGGATGCTACTATAGATGTAGAAATCAAAAATGGTTTTAAGGGCACGCATTGTACAAAAATAGTCAAACTGTTAATAACCCATAATTTTGGTTGAAAAGTTTCATTTTCATTAACAATAAAAGTACAAGAATTCATTAATTTTGCTAAACAAACACAACTCAAATAATTTGATGAATACAGCAGATTTTTCACTACGTCATATAGGTCCAAGAGAAGCGGATCAAAAACTAATGTTACAAACAATTGGTGTGGACTCCATGGAGCAGTTAATCTATGAAACTATACCAGATGGGATTCGTTTAAAATCAGATCTTGATCTTGATGCACCAATGAGTGAACAAGAATATTTACTACATATTTATGACTTATCAAAAAAAAATAAAGTTTATAAAACGTATATTGGTTTAGGTTATCATCCAACTATTTTACCTGCAGTTATTCAACGTAATATTTTAGAAAATCCAGGTTGGTACACTGCCTACACGCCTTACCAGGCAGAGATTGCTCAAGGACGACTAGAAGCACTTTTAAATTTCCAAACTATGGTTACAGACCTAACAGGAATGGAAATTGCAAATGCATCGTTACTAGATGAAAGTACAGCTGCTGCCGAAGCGATGAGCTTATTATTTTCGGTTCGTGATCGTAGTCAGAAAAAAGCTGGAATCAATAAGTTTTTTGTCTCTGAAAACATTCTACCACAAACACTATCACTTTTACATACAAGAGCAACTCCTATTGGAATTGAATTAGTCATTGGTAAGGAGGAAGAATTTAATTTTTCTTCGGAATTTTTTGGTGCGATTTTACAATATCCAGGAAAACATGGTCAGGTTACAGATATCAAGTCGTTTATTGAGAAAGCAAATACAAATAATATCAAAGTAGCAATTGCTGCAGATATTATGAGTTTAATCAAACTAGAAGCTCCAGGAAAATTTGGTGCAGATGTGGTTGTTGGTACAACACAACGTTTTGGAATCCCAATGGGTTATGGTGGTCCTCATGCAGCATATTTTGCTACTAAAGATGCTTACAAGCGTGATTTACCAGGACGTATTATTGGAGTCACTAAAGATGCTAATGGCAACAGAGCTTTACGTATGGCTCTTCAAACTCGTGAACAACACATTAAGCGTGATAAAGCAACATCTAATATTTGTACTGCTCAAGTATTGTTAGCAGTTATGGCAGGAATGTACGCTGTTTATCATGGACCAAAAGGTTTAGAGTTTATTGCTAATAAAATTCACAATAAAGCGGTAACCTTAGCTAATACACTTAAAGACTTAGGCTTTGAGCAAACAAATACATCATTTTTTGACACCCTTCATTTTAAAGCAGACGCTAAAGCGATTCAAAAAATTGCTCTGAAAAACAAAATGAATTTCTACTATCCTAATGATGAAAGCGTAGTTATTTCTTTAAATGAAACTGCTACAATTATAGACATCAATAAAATAGTCTCCATTTTCGCCAAAAGCATTAAGAAAGACACTATTGTGATTTCTAAAATTTCCGAAGGAAATGTGATACAAAAAGATTTAAAACGTAACACAACGTTTTTACAAGAATCTGTTTTTAATTCTCATCATTCTGAAACGGAATTAATGAGATACATGAAAAATCTAGAGCGTAAAGATTTAGCATTAAATCACTCTATGATTTCATTAGGTTCTTGTACAATGAAATTAAATGCAGCTGCAGAAATGCTACCATTAAGTTGGTTTAAATGGGGAAAAATCCATCCATTTGTACCAGCAGAACAAGCCAAAGGATATCTTCAAGTTTTAAAAGCTTTAGAAGACCAGTTGACGGAAATTACCGGTTTTGCAGGTACATCTTTACAACCAAACTCTGGTGCTCAAGGAGAATTTGCTGGACTAATGGTGATAAGAGCTTACCATGAATCTAGAGGTGATCATCATAGAAATATTTGTCTTATTCCATCATCTGCTCATGGAACAAATCCTGCAAGTGCAGTTATGGCTGGAATGAAAGTAGTTGTTACAAAATCTACTGAAGAAGGTAATATTGATGTTGACGATTTACGTGAAAAAGCAGAATTACATAAAGATAATCTTTCAGCATTAATGGTTACATATCCATCAACTCATGGTGTTTATGAATCTGGGATTCGTGAGATTACCAAAATCATTCATGATAATGGCGGACAAGTTTACATGGATGGTGCAAATATGAATGCTCAAGTAGGATTAACAAATCCTGGAAATATTGGTGCAGATGTTTGTCACCTTAATTTACATAAAACATTTGCTATTCCTCATGGTGGTGGTGGACCAGGAGTTGGACCAATTTGCGTTGCAAAACAATTGGTTCCTTTTTTACCTGGAAATCCTTTAGTAAAAACAGGAGGAGACAAAGCAATCACAGCAATTTCAGCTGCGCCTTTTGGATCATCTTTAGCCTGTTTAATTTCTTATGGATATATTAAGATGTTAGGTGCTTCTGGATTAAAAAAATCTACAGAAATGGCTATTCTTAATGCTAACTACATTAAAAAACGCCTTCAAGGTTCTTTTGAAACTTTATATTCTGGAGAACGTGGACGTGCTGCTCACGAAATGATCATTGATTGCAGACCATTTAAAGCTCACGGAATTGAAGTTGTTGATATCGCAAAACGTTTAATGGATTATGGTTTTCATGCACCTACAGTATCATTTCCAGTTGCAGGAACTATGATGATTGAACCTACTGAAAGCGAAAGCAAACAAGAAATGGATCGTTTTTGTGATGCTATGATTTCTATCAAACATGAGATTGATGAGATTTCTAAAGAGGATGACAATAATATGCTTAAAAACGCACCACATACCATGGCAATGGTAACTGATGATGAATGGTTATTACCTTATACACGTCAGCAAGCTGCATTCCCTTTAGAGTACGTTAGGGATAATAAATTTTGGCCTAGTGTACGTCGTGTTGATGATGCATATGGAGACAGAAACCTTATCTGTACTTGTGCTCCGATAGAAGCTTATATGGAAGAAGTATAATTATACGATTTTGAACATCGTATAATTTGAATAATAGATATTAACATTTAATTTAATGTTAGTATATTGTCATGTTTGTTTATTTCTTAAAGGAAAACTTAATTTATGAGTATTAAAATAACAGGAACAGGAAGCTTTATTCCTAGTCGTATTGAGAAAAATGAAGATTTCTTTAATCATGAATTTTTAAATGCAGATGGTTCTACCATAAATAGCACCAATGAAGTTATTGTTGAGAAATTCAAGGCTATAACTGGTATTGAAGAACGACGTTACGTAAAACCAGAATTATTAAATTCTGATATTGCTTTTTATGCTGCGGAAAAGGCTATTGCTGATTCTAAAATAGATAAGGAAACTTTAGATTATATCATCGTTGCCCATAATTATGGTGACTTAAAACATGATTCAGAACAAAGTGACACTGTACCAAGTATTGCATCAAGAGTAAAACACTTATTAAAAATCGCAAATCCAAAATGTGTTGGATATGATTTATTATTTGGATGTCCTGGTTGGATTGAAGGTGTCATTCAAGCCAAAGCTTTTATTGCATCTGGTATCGCTAAACGCTGTTTAGTCATTGGATCTGAAACTTTATCTCGTGTAATTGATAAACATGATCGCGATTCTATGATTTACAGTGATGGTGCAGGAGCGGTAATTATTGAAGAATCTACTGAAGAAGGTGGAATCATTTCTCACGAATCTGCAACTTACGCTTTAGATGAAGCACATTTTATCTTCTTTGGAGAGACAAATCATCCAGAAATCACAGATAAACGTCGATATATTAAAATGTACGGTCGTAAGATTTATGAATTCGCATTAACTAATGTGCCTTTAGCCCTTAAATCATGTTTAGAGAAAAGTGGCTATGACATTAAAGATGTAAAAAAGATACTAATCCATCAAGCTAATGAAAAAATGGATGAAGCTATTGTAAAACGCTTTTACAAACTTCATGATATGGACATCCCAGAAGGCATCATGCCAATGACCATAAATTTACTTGGAAACTCTAGTGTTGCAACCGTACCTACACTTTATGATATGATTTTAAAAGGTGAAATTAAAGATCAAAAAATCAATAAAGGTGATATAATTATGTTTGCTAGTGTTGGTGCTGGAATGAATATCAATGCGATTGTATATAAACAGTAAATAAAAATAGCTTGCAATTACTTTATAAGTTTATCTACAATCCGTTTTTTAATTATGTTCTTCGGAATTTAAATAAATCATTATCTCCAATACTTCCAAATAGTATAAAACTTCCTCCATCTGGAATTCTTAAACTAAAGACAAATTCTGGAATTTTAAAAATCGCCACCAACCAAACCAGCTATTTAACCCAATTATTGTTTTGGAATGGATATAAAGATTTTGAATACTCTGAGCTATTTGAAACACTTTCAAAAGATGTAGACACATTTTTAGATATTGGCTCAAACATTGGCTACTACTCATTACTAGGTGTAAAATCAAATCCTAAAATGAAAGCTTTTGCATTTGAGCCAGCACATGGTCCTAAATACTTTTTAAAAAAAAATATAAAACTTAACAATTTCTCTAATCAAATACAACCTGTTGATCTTGCACTTTCAAATACAATTGGTAATATAGATTTTTATGAAGTTGAGAGTTTAAAATACAACTACATAACTCACAACTTGGCTGGAGAAGGGAATGCTGGTACAAAAAAGACCTCCCGCAATTTCATTAAAAACACAGTTATAGCAGATACACTCAAAAATTTCGTTGAAAACCATTCGATTGACAAAATTGATTTAATAAAAATTGATACCGAAGGTACAGAAGTAGATATCCTAGAATCTGGAAAAGACATCATTAAACAGCATCAACCTATCATCATTTGTGAAACTTTATTTGATACTATTGAGGATCAATTAGAAGTCTTTTTTACAGACCTCAATTATGATTTTTACAACCATGATGACAAAGGACTTCACAAAGTATCAACTATAAAACGTGATAATGATAATGGAATTCGTAATTGTTTTTTCGTTCCTAAATCTAAAACAAAATTAATATCTAAATTTGTTCAAAACTAAAACTGTTGAACTTCTACATCATTATTCCTGCACATAACGAAGAAGATTCCATCGCTCAAACTTTAGAGTCTTTGGTAGATCAATCGTTACCTGCAAAACAGATTGTGGTTGTGAATGACAATTCTACTGATGACACTCAACACATCGTAGAGAAATATGTTAATCAACATTCAAATATTTCGACTGTAAATACAACTTCTTCTAATGAGCATTTACCAGGTTCTAAAATTATTAACGCGTTTTATAAAGGTTTTGAAACCCTAGACCAAGATTATGATGTGATTTGCAAATTTGATGCAGATTTGATATTTCCGAAGCATTATTTAGAGCAATTGTCAAATCGTTTTAATCAAAATGAACGTTTGGGAATGGTCGCTGGCTTTTGCTATATAGAGAAAAACAACAATTGGATTTTAGAGAATCTCACCCGTAAAGATCACATTAGGGGTGCATTAAAAGCTTATAGAAAACAGTGTTTTTTAGATATAGGAAAACTCAAACCATCAATGGGTTGGGATACGGTTGATGAGTTGCTCGCAAAGTATTATGATTGGCAATTGCTAACCGATGAATCACTACATGTTAAACATTTAAAGCCAACAGGAATTAGCTATAATAAATCATCCAAATATTTGCAAGGTGAAGCGATGTACAAAATGCGTTACGGATTTACAATAACTCTAATTTCGGCATTGAAACTAGCCTACAAAAAGAAAAGTTTTACGCTTTTTAAGAATTATATGGCTGGATATTTTAGAGCTAAAAAACAAGGTATCACTCCTCTTGTCACTAAAGAGCAAGGTCAATTTATAAGAAAATTACGTTGGAATGGAATGAAAGAGAAATTGAAATAGATTTTAAATAATGAGATCCTGAATCAAGTTCAGGATGACATTGTCTTATCAATTAAAACTCCAATCTTTATAACTACTAGAAGCCTCTAATTTATTTTCTATACTATCCTCTAATTCTGCAAAAAAGTCAATACCTGTTAGTTCTTCAATGGCATCAACTGATACCACAAATTTATAAAGTGGCTGGTTAGAATTTTTATGAGGCATTAAAAAAGCAATCATTTTAGTTTTACCTGTATTATTATCAATGAGCACTTTGTAGAACTGATTAGGAACACTGACTTTTTCATCTCCAATGGTTTTCATATCTCCTTGTAAAACCCCTCCTGTCACTACAAAAACGCCATCGTATTTACTTGCCCAATATCTTACTTTCTGTTCTAAAGTATTCCAAACTCCAGCATTGAAATTATGCTCTTGCGGACTTATATTACTCGTTAAAAAAGTTTCATCATGTGCAAATTGACTATACTTTCGATCTCCTGCAGGACATAAATGCCCACGATCGTAACCAGATTTTTTATAATTTTTCCAATGTGCAGCTCCAGATTTGACTGCTTTATCAATTTCAAAATATGGTCTTTTAAAATTGGAATTTGATAGGTGCGATTTTTTTAATTCGTATGCAACCCATTCTGCTTGTTCATGTGGTTCGCTATATGATAATGAATAACCTTCATGATGTACAATTTGACCTGTTGTGCTTGTAGGTAGAAAATACTCGTTGGTATCTGTTTTAACGGATTCTCCTTCTTGGATGATTTCATTAGTTTCTTCAGACTTTAAAAAGTGCTCATAGCCATAAACACCAAAGATGATTAAGATTGCTATTAAAGAATAGATTGTTTTTTTAGTCATATTTGTTTCTAATCAATCACAAATCCCAAAGGCTTCCCAGTCGCAGCATTAGGAAAACTAATCCCTAAAAGCGCAGACATCGTTGGTGCAATATCTGGAATTACTGTTTTATCGTACGTTTCTCCATGGTTAATCCCTTTTCCGAAGAACAACAAAGGCACATGTGTGTCGTAATTTAAACCACTACCATGTGTAGAACCTGTTTTTCCGTAGGAAATATATCCAGGATCTGCTACCAATATTATATCGCCAGATCGTTTTTGGTTATAGCCATTTTGTAATAAGGATTCAATACCATTAGTGAAATTTGAAGTTGTCATTGTATGTGCAGAAAACACTTTCTCGACATGCGTATAGCCAATCAGCTCATTAACCATGGCTTCTTGAACGTCATTAATATTTAAACCCAAGCTATCAATGTGTTTTCTATTTAAAAATATTTGGTCATTGCTTATATTCTCAATAAGGTCTGATGACTTGAACTTCGCATTTAAATAATCTGTAAAACGCGTTCTTGTCTCTTTATTATTTAAGTATCCAGATGGTATTTTCATACTCTGTAAATATGAAGGTACTTCTACTGCTCCATGATCTGCAGTTAAGAAAACTGTATAATTCCCCTCGCCTACTTGTTGATCTAAGAATTTAAAAAAGCGTTCTAAATCCTTATCTAGTCTAATATAAGTGTCTTCAATTTCTTTAGAACTTACTCCAAAGTTATGACCTACATAATCGGTTGCCGAAAAACTAACAGTCAACACATCTGTAATATCATCTTGTCCCAATTGCTCTCCTTTTATAGCTTCTATAGCAAAATCTGTAGTTAGAGAATTTCCGTAGGGAGTAGCTTTAAGGATATCAAAACCACGATTATCATCTTTTAATTTTGCCAAATCATAAGGAAAGTTTGCTTTTTCTTTTCCCTTGAAACCGCCTTCAAATGCATTCTCATCACTACCACTTTCGGTATAAGTTGAGATATCATAATAAGTATCCCATACTTTCAGGTAAGATTCTGCAGCTTCCGAAGCATTAAAATCTGACACCCATTTAGGCAACTCATTTTGATAGAATGTGCTAGAAATCCAAACGCCTTCATCTCTACCATGAAACCAATACGCTGCATTTGCTGTGTGACCAGCTGGTAAAATTGCGCCTCTATCTTTTAGCGATACACCTATCGTTTTACCTTGCATTTGGGTGAATAATCTATTCTCATCGCCAAAAGTGGTTGTCTTCATTCTATTTGGAGACATTTTTCCTGCATTATGATTTGTACCAACCGACTGCACATTATCATCTTGCGCACAATAGACCATTTCTTTGGTATCTTTATCATACCAATTATTACCAATAATACCATGATATTTAGGCGTTGTACCTGTATAAATTGAGGCATGACCAGGACCTGTATATGTTGGGATGTAATTAAAGTGATTGTTTTTACAATTGAAACCTTCGTTGATCATACGCTTAAATCCGCCATCACCATATTTACTATCAAACCTCGTTAAGTAATCGTAACGCATTTGATCCACAACAATTCCAACGACTAACTTAGGATTACCACCATTATTAGAATCCATTTTTTTTTCTACGGAAATTGGCTTTTGTGCATTACAAGACGTTATTATCAAAAACACGACTAGGAGATTAATTATAGCTTTCATCTGTATAGATTTATAGTTTTTTAAAGTTCACAAACTGTTAGTTATTCATCATTTTATAGAATGATAGAACTCCTAAAACGTTTATTGTATAAGATTGTTTATTTATAGTTTCAAAAATACAGATTTTTGTTTAGCATCTTTTTACTTTAACGTTAAATAAGTCTCTCTATTTTTTTACTTTTACCATAACAAATTTTACTATGTCATACCTCCATAATATTGGCGCTTATTTTTTAATGATTGCAGAGATGTTTCGCAAACCAACCAAATGGTCTGTTATGCGTACATTAATATTAAAAGATATTGACGATTTAATTATTGGCTCTTTAGGTATTGTTGCCTTTATATCCTTTTTTGTTGGTGGTGTTGTAACTATACAAACCGCCTTAAACATTGATAATCCATTAATACCCAAGTACCTTATAGGTTTTGCTACCAGGCAATCTATTATATTAGAGTTTGCTCCTACATTTATATCCATTATTATGGCTGGTAAAGTGGGTTCGTTTATCACTTCTAGTATTGGTACAATGCGAGTTACAGAACAAATAGATGCATTAGAAGTTATGGGTATCAATGCTTTAAATTATCTTGTGTTTCCAAAATTTATAGCTTTAATGTTATACCCTTTTGTGATTTCTATTGCTATGTTTTTAGGAATTTTAGGAGGAATGGCTGCAGTAATATTTGGTGGCTTTGGGACTTTAGATGATTTCATTACAGGTATCCAAATGGATTTTATACCATTCCATATTATTTATGCATTTATTAAAACCTTTGTATTTGCTTTTGTTTTAGCAACAATACCATCTTTTTATGGATTTTACATGAAGGGTGGAGCTCTCGAAGTTGGTAAAGCTAGTACAACCTCTTTTGTTTGGACTAGTGTCGCTATTATCCTTTTAAATTATATATTAACTCAACTCCTTCTTGCCAAATGATAGAAGTCAAAAACATACACAAGTCTTTTGGAGATGCTCATATTTTAAAAGGTATATCTACAACTTTTGAGAAAGGAAAGACAAGTTTAGTCATTGGACAAAGTGGCTCAGGAAAAACAGTATTCTTAAAATGTCTACTGGGATTATTTACTCCTGATGAAGGTGAGATTCTATATGATGGAAAAGCTTATTCTAGTCTCACAGATGATGAAAAACGAAATCTTAGAGCAAAAATGGGTATGGTATTTCAAGGTAGCGCACTATTTGATTCTATGACTATTCTAGAGAATGTGATGTTCCCACTGCAAATGTTTACTAAGCAAAGTAAAGCTGAGATGGAAGAACGTGCAGACTTTGTTTTGAAACGTGTCAACCTCGAAGATGCACATCATAAAATGCCTAGTGAAGCTTCTGGAGGAATGCAAAAACGTGTCGCAATTGCAAGAGCTATCGTAAATAAGCCTAAATATTTATTTTGTGATGAACCTAACTCTGGATTAGATCCAAAAACTGCGATTGTGATTGATAATTTGATTCAGGAAATTACAGATGAGTATAACATCACAACCATAATCAACTCTCATGATATGAACTCTGTAATGGAAATTGGTGAGAAGATCGTATTTTTAAGAAACGGACTTAAAGCATGGGAAGGTTCAAAAGAAAACATCTTTAAAACCGATAATGAAGTTGTAACAGATTTTGTTTACTCTTCTAACTTATTCAAAAAAGTACGTCAAATGTATTTGGAAGAAAAAGGTTAATTTCTTCTTATCATTACAGTATCTACTTTTAATTGTTTTTTAAGCCAAACTTGTAAATCTCTTTCTTTAGCTAAAATCAAACTGTCCTTAAGAGACACTTTCCATCTAACATTAGCAACAGAGACTGTATCAATATTTATAAAATCTTTAGATTCCAACATTTTAGAATACCCAAAATACTCTAAATCGTTAAATCTTAATTTTGTATCGCGAGATAGATTAGTGAATGACACAGTATTTGTAGAAGACGATTTTGACTCAATTTGCTTATTCAAATTCGTAATCCCAGTTTTTAATTCTTCAACTTGCTCTTGAAGCCCTTTAATTATTATATCTTTTTGATCTAAATCTCTAATAGCTCTGTCATAAGCATCAGAAATTTTATCAAAACTTCTATTCTTGTTACCTTTTATCTCTAATTCAAAGTCTTTAATTTTATCGTACTTCTTAATTTCATTTTTCAAATCTGCAATAGTAGCATCTGGCACTTCACCATTAAAATACAATGCAATGGTTTTATCATTCCAATTAGGTGTTCCGTTTTGGAACCAAAGTTCGCGGTTAGACTCTACCTCATCAGCAACAAAATTATTATAATCATTTTCTAAACCACTATTTTTAAGTACTCTTAAAAATGTAATCGTAGGATAAATCATAACGATAACAGCAACAAGAGCAGCAAACCTAGCAGTTCTTCTACGCTTAGCAGAATTGGCATATTTAAGCATAGGAAATCTTAACACCTTTAAAACTATAAAAGTTGCCAATGCAATAAATATAGTATTAATGGTAAACAAATTCATTGCACCTAAGAAGTATGACCAATTCCCTTTTGCAAGTCCATAACCTGCTGTACATAATGGTGGCATTAAAGCTGTTGCTATTGCCACACCAAATATTACAGAAGCAATTGTTCCTTTTTTTGTTCGGGCAATTATTAATGCTAAACCACCAAAAAACGCTATTAGAACATCCCTAATATCTGGACTAACACGACCTAAAAGCTCTGAAGTATCTTCACTTAATGGAAAGAAATAGAAAAATAAAAATGCTGTTAACAAACTCAGCACAATCATGATAGCCAAATTAATTAGTGACCGTCTTAACGTATCTATATCATTGATTGCTATAGACAAACCTACTCCTAAAATAGGTCCCATTAGTGGAGAAATTAACATGGCTCCAATAACTACTGCAGGAGAATTTGCATTTAACCCAACTGATGCAACCATTATAGAACATACTAAAATCCAAGCAGTGGCTCCTTTAAAAGGGATATCTCCTTTAATAGCCAAAATTGTAGCATCACGATCTGTATCTTCTCTAAAATCAAGAAGCTCGTTAAGAAAAGTTGTAATACTCTTCCACAAACCTTGGGCATCTTTTTTTACTGCTTCCTTTTTTTCTTCTACAGCTTGCTCACTATTTTTTTGAGCTTCTTCTTCCTCAGCAAAGTTGAATTTATTTTCGTCACTCATATTCTAACCGTATTGCTCTCCGTATTTGTCTTTAACTTTTTGGAGTACTTTTTTAATATCTTGTTCTTTTGTCTTCGGAAAGATAAGCAAAACTTCATCTTTATCAACAATAATGTAATCTTGAAGTCCGTCAACAACCACTATCTTGTCGCTTTTAGTTCTTATCATATTACCAGAAGCATCCTCAGTCAAAGTTCGCGCATTTACAACAGCATTGCCATCGTTATCTTTATCTAACTTATCATATAAACTTCCCCAAGTACCTAGATCATTCCAATCAAAAGTTGCTGGAATTACGTACACATTTTTAGATTGCTCCATAAGAGCGTAATCTACTGATATGTTTTCTGCTTTAGCATAATTATCTCTAATGAAATCATCCTCAAAATCAGTATTATAAACTTCACAACCTGATTCAAAAAGGTTATATAATTTAGGTTGATTGTTTTTAAACGCTTTGATCACACTACTCGCACTCCACATAAAAATCCCTGCATTCCAGAGAAAATTTCCTTGTTCGATAAATGATTTTGCAGTGTCATAATCTGGTTTTTCTCTAAATTGATGAACAGGTTTGATATTTTCTTCGGAAGTTTTATCAAACTCAATATAACCATAACCTGTATTTGGAAACGTTGGCTTAATACCTAAAGTCATCAATGCATCATTTTTTGAACAAAAATCAAATGCTTGTTGTATATTATTTGTAAAAGCAGTTTCATCTTCTATCCAATGATCACTTGGAGCTACAATCATTACTGCGTCTTCATTCTCTTTTTGAATTTTTAGAGCAGCATATAAAATACATGGTGCTGTATTTCTCATTGCTGGTTCCAAAACGACTTGGCGTTTGGTAACTTCTGGCAGTTGCTCAAATACCAAATCATTATAACGCTCATTGGTTAAAATAAAGATATTTTCCTTCGGAATTAAATTCGCTAGCCTGTTAAACGTTTTTTGAATCAAAGTATCTCCAGTTCCCAACATATCATGAAATTGTTTTGGAAAATCCTGTGTACTTACAGGCCAAAATCTTGATCCTACTCCTCCTGCCATCAATATGGCATAATAATTTTTATTCTGCATCTAATTTTATTTCTATTAACCCTTTAAGTTACTTAATTTAAAACAATTAAATCAACTTCAACATTGGCATTAAATAAGTAAATTTTACCCGTTTTTAACTCCATACATTCGTAACGTGTACGTCGTTTTTGCCCCTTTTTAAATACACGTCCATTGTATATTTTAAAAGACTGATGCAAAGGTACCTCAAATATAAATGTTTTATCGTTTGGTTCGTCGAATTGCTTTAAAGCATAGGCCAGATTAATGTCTGTATCGCTAGATGCTTTCGGGTTTTTAAAATGTTTTGCTAATAATGGCAATATTTCCGAAGGGAAAATTTCAGGATTAATAAAAGGTAACATTAAATGCTGAAATGTGCGTTTCCATTCTAATCCGTGAGGTTTTATTGACCTTCCGTAATTTTTATAGGCTTCAAAATGTGCGATTTCATGAATCAATGTTATTAAAAATCTGTAATGATTTAAGTTAGCATTTACTGTGATTTGATGATTTCCGTTAGGTAAACGTCTATAATCTCCATGTCTTGTTTTACGTTCATTTTTGACCTTCACACTTAAGTGGTCATGATCTAAAAGCTCCATGATTTTTGGTATTGCCTGTTCAGGAATATACTCTAGTAGTGTATCTTGCATATTAATAATTACCCCTTAACAATTAATAGTTGTGACTTAGCATTAATATTCAAAAAATACAGTCCTGCAGCAGTTCCTTCAGGAATTACAAGTCTAGTGACACTCCCAAATTCATTAAATTCTTTTTTAAGAATATTGACTTGCCTACCTCTAATATCAAAAATAGTTATAACATCATTTTGAGCAGAGTTTGTAATAAACACCTCATTATTCATTACAGGGTTTGGATACACTAATTGTTCTGTATTTTCATTGACAATCACTTCTCCACTAAAATAAGGTACAGCAAAAGTAAAAGCATCATTACCTACTTTTTCTCCAATAAATCGACCAGGAATATCATCTGCAGGTGGATGAATTCCACCCCAAATCCTCGACAAACTCGTTTGGTCAGATGCATCTCGATAAGTTGCCCATTGTAATTTCACATCTACCGAAGGTCCTTGCTCAAATACCAAAAAATCATTTTGTTTGGCTGTAAATTCTCCTAAACCTCCTGGAAAAAATGCACTTCCTGTAATTTTTGTCATTACTTCGGAAGCTGCTCGAGAAAACGTAGAATGACCTGAAACAAAACCTGCAAATGGAGGTGTTACAAATGTTGGTCTTTGATATGGCCACCAATTTTCGGCAAGAATCCAACCAACTCCTGCATCATCGATAGTTTCATCTTCTATATAGTCTGGACCTCTCCAAGTGTATAATTTTATTTTCATAAGGTTAACTCCTTCTTCCCCAACCAAAGGATCATTCTCTCCAACAACCTCAATATAACCATCTAGTAAAGGAATACCAGCAACATTATAATTACTAAATGACTCATCTGTGCTTTGACCTAAAAGTGCCATATTTCTAATTGCTGAAATTGGCCTCACATAATCATACCATCCTTTTATACTCCATGCTGAAATTGCAGAATCGTGCATTGCTCCTCCCAAAATAAAATATGATTTTACATCCCATTCTAAATCATCAAGGATAGCACCTTCGCCTTCAAATTTCTTTTCTAATTGTTCATGATCACTTACATAATTTAATATGGTGAACCAATGTCCTGGAGGTGTTTCTGAGTCTGGACCATCTGCCCAAAACTCTGCTAAGACTCTTGTGTAATCACCTCTTGGAACGATCTGGGACTCATAAGCTTGACCTATAATTGGATTAACAGCATGACCTTGACCAATATCTCCTCCTTCAATAAGATTATAAAAATTTGGATAGTCGCTATAATTTGTTGGGAACTCATTAATATGTGTATTTCCAATAGCTCCAGGAGAAATATCCCAAAGCACATTATCACTTGGATCTAAATGAGATCCCCAAATTGAGACCATAGAAAAACCTAGCTTGTAAGCATCACTAGATTCATCATTTGTTGTTAGATTTAAATATGGAGGATCACTTGGATCGTTATATACTTTATAAGCATCTCCATCTCTTGAATATGTCACTTCATCTTCCGAAGACATTGCAAAAGCATGAACATTTCCCCATTCTGGACTTAAAAACTCTATCGTTGTTCCTTCTATCAAATTTCCGCTTTGATCAATAAAAGTATCCAAACTTAATGACTGCCAACGGTTGGGATCATTCATTAACGTTGTCGTGGCTACAGCTGGTCCCAAAGGTGAATTCACCGAAGCATAATACTCATTATTAAAGAAATCTAGTTCTCTTGAGCCATCACCATTTCCATAGTTAATCATTGTTTCTGCAACGTAATTTCCTAGAGCTGCAGCATTTCCAAATTGATACAAAGTAGATCCTGATGTGGTTTCGTAACCTAATTGCTCCATGACTAAATCGAAAAGAGTCTGAGATTCTTCGGCATTTGGCGAGTTTTGGAATCGGTAAGACAACAAACGATACATCGCGTAGCTGATTGCTTTATGTCTTGAATCTTCTATGCTTTCAATAGGTGAAAACTCTAATAATTCCGTAGAAAAATTATTGACTGTATTACCAATGAGATAAGGTTTTGCTTCCTCATCATAGATTGCCCAAATATCATACATAGCGACACTAGAATGGAATAAATTACGAGCATGAACTGTTGGTCTTGCAAAATCACTTCTAATGGCTTCGAGTAAAACTTCATTCCATAATCTTGCAATAGAAACATCATCGGGAAGATCATTAGCACTTAATTGAACTGTTAACTCTTGTGCTTCACTAAAACAACTTCCGTTATTTTCTCTAACGCTAATTGTTCCTGTTTCGTTTAATCCCCATTTTATAGATACTGTACTTGTATTTTGACCATTTACGATTTCTCCTCCTGTGACCATCCAATTTACTGTAGAACCTACACTTACCGGGTAATTGTAATCTTCTATTCTAAAAAATCCTGAACTCGTAACTCCAGAGATTGCATTAGCATCGAGATACGTACAACTGCCATCATCTAAAGTCGCATCAGGATTATAAGTACACGAAAACGGATCTAAACAACCATAAATTTTTTGACTAGGCAGAATATCTAAAACCGTAAATCCTTGACCTTCTATTGCTAATATAGTTGTGTTCTCCTCTAAATTTTCATGAATTTCTACTAAGCCAGAAGGCCATTTTATTTCTAATTTATCAATTTGGATATCATTAGACAATCCAAAATGAACTGCTTGTAAACTCTGTGATAAAAAACCAACTCCTGTATAATGTCTTACATAATTTTGCTCATTTGTTCGCAACGTTAATTTTGCACCAATCGCATCTCTGTTAGATACAATGCCTTGAAGCTTGACTTTAAACCATTGCAACGTACTTTCTTCATCAAAATTGAGCAATTTATTCTCGTATAAAATAGATTGTTGATCTGAATTGGTGACATAAATATCTAAATCGCCATCGTTATCATAATCCCAATCTATAGCTTCTACACTTACTGTTAGTGCATTAAAGTTTAATGCTTCGGAAATATCTTCAAAGCCAATTGAGCCTTCCGCAGTTAAATTTTTATAATACACATTATTTTGAGTGCTGATATCTTGAAATTCAAATCCGTTAACAATAATTAAATCTTCATCACTATCGAGATCAAAATCCGCTAATTTTGTTCCCCAAGACCAGCCAGTTTCAGTAAGGTTATTATGAATATTGTCATTAAAAAAGTGGTTTGTACCATCATTTACCAGGATGTCATTCATTTCAATACCTGTAATGAAAAAATCAAATTTCTCATCTAAATTAACATCACCAACAGCAATTCCCATATCGTCTATCATATTATCAAGACCGTAGAGTTGTGCTTTTTCTATGAATGAGTTTCCGTTTTGATTGACGAATAAACTATTAGGTTGATTAAAATCGTTGGATACATATAAATCCATCCAACCGTCTTCATTGATATCAAAAGGCATTGCCATAAAACTCGCATTATTACCTGTGTCTTGCATATTGGTTTCTACGGTAACATTGGAAAATGTCCCATTGGCATTATTAAGATAGAGCGAGTTGGTTTCGCAAGCATCCCAATCGTTAACGTATAGATCAAGAAAGCCATCGTTATTATAATCAAACCATGTTGCTCCTGTATGTCTGCAATCACTAAATTGTGTGAGTCCTGCTCCTACTGTGACTTCTGTGAAAATTCCGTTTTGATTGATAAAGAGTTGGAGTTTATTAGAATGTGTAAAAACAAGATCTGGAAAACCATCATTGTTATAATCTCCCCAAGAGACACCATGTTTAAAACCTTTGAGACCATAAAAATCATCAATCTCATCAATTACAGGATGTAAATTGGCTAAACCAACTTGTGCAGTGACATCTGTAAACGAGCCATTATTATTGTTTCTATAGAGTTTACTTTGAGTTGTTTCATCACCTTCTATATCTTGAGCCCAAGCCACAACAAAAATATCGAGATCATTGTCGTTGTCATAATCTGCAACTGCAACACCATTATTGTTTTCTAAATCCCCCAATCCTGCCATCACTTGTGCTTGCTCAAATATTTGAGCATTAAGTGACGAACAACATATTATAAAAAGTAAGATTAACACACTAGAAAGTGTGTTAGGATGTAATCTTGAATTCACTTTAACAATTTTTTTTATAAATATAAGGATAAGTCTCAACTTTTACTGCGTTTAAAACAGTCATATCTTAACACATTAGTAAACATTGAAATTCATCATAAAGCATGATATAAGTCTAATTTAGAAAACTTGATATAATGTAGTCATTATAACACCCTTGTTATCATCTAAAGTAATGGATGATAATTGTTTTTCTTCTTTTACCTTAAAATTAAATGGTGGAGCCAATAAGTTTAATCCACTTTGTTTTTTTAATCTAATGCCTTGCCCAGAAATGATATCTTTATTGGGAGTGAAGTGACCTTCTGGCAGATGTTCCGTTAGAATAATGTATTCAAAACTGGTTAACTTATTCAAGATATTTTGTATTTCAGTATTGGATAAGTGTTGCAATACTTGTCGTAACACTGCACAATCTCCAACTGGTAAATCATCTACAGCTAGATCTAAACAGTGAAATTCTAAGTTATCTTCTTTATATTTCTCTTTATTATGTTCAATAAGATCTTTGACTATATCTACTGCAATATACTTTCTTGTATGCTTGACCAATTCTTGTCCAACATTAAAATCGCCACAACCTAAATCACAAACTACTAGAGGTTTTTTAAAAGACGTTAAAAATGATGTAACAACTTTTAAATAGGGATTTACAATTTCAGGATGATGTGATCCATCACCAGAATAATAACGAGATGCGTTATCTCCCCAAAGTTTCATGTCATAAACCTGTTCCATGGCATCTTTTGTTGGCCAAGGTGTTTTTATTTTATTAGGTTCATTTTTTTTCTTATTCATCAATATAATATTGGTTTATACTGTAAAGCAAAGTTACATGTAATCAAATGCAATATTAAAACAAACCCATATATTATAAACTGAAAACTGATTACATTAGAAATATTTTAAAACAATGTATATATTTAATTGCTAAATAATTCTTAGCTTCAATACAATTAATAACAACAAAATGATTCACCTCATCGTAGGAAATACAGGGTCTGGAAAAACCACTTACTCCAAACAATTAAAAGGTAAAACTAATGGTATCATTTTCTCAATAGACACATGGAACAACACCTTATTTCTACCTGATAAAAAACCAATAGATTCTCTAGATTGGTTTCTTGAAAGAATAGACAGAGCAGAAAACATCATCATGGATTTAGTTAAGCAGCTAGAAAATTCAAAAACAGATGCTATTCTTGATTTAGGCTTATCAAAATTTGAACATCGCGAGAAATTCAGACGGTTTGCCAAACTTAATAATTTTGAGCTACAACTTCATTTTTTAGATATTTCAAAAGAAACACGCTTTAAAAGAATTATGAAAAGAAATGAAGACAAAGGAGATACTTTTGAATTTGAAGTGAGTAAAGACAACTTTGATTTCATGGAAACTTGGTTTGAAAAACCAACGGAAAGCGAAATGATTAAAGGCGTCTTGATTACTGAATAAATTATGTGCCTTTTATATCTCGAAATACAATATCTATGGCTTAAAAATTTATAAATACATCAATTCTCACAACTCATCCATAAAAATTTACAGTTGGGTAATTCTATTTTCGTAATCGTGTTGTTTCGTTAGATATTTGAATCATCAATAACAAACAAACCATTAAAACCACATATTATGAAAACTTTATTCTTATCTATCGCATTAACAATTATCTCAACTTTAGGATTTGCTCAAGAGACAAAAGGTCAAACCATTACAGTAACTATTGAAAACGCAAAAAGTGACGATGGCAAAATAGTTTTAGCTTTAAATACTGAAGATACTTTTATGAAAAAGCAACCAATACAAAGTGCTTCGGCAGACATTAAAGATGGAAAAGCAACTATAACCTTTGAAAACATTCAACCTGGAGACTACGCAATTATTGCATTACATGATTTAAATGGAAACCAAAGTATGGATTTTGAAGCTAACGGAATGCCTAAAGAATCTTTTGGAACATCAAATAATCCAAGAAGTTTTGGACCTCCAATGTATGACGATGCCAAATTTAATGTGGCAAATGAAGATTTAGAATTATCAATTAGATTTTAAAATACCTCATCCCTTAATCAATCAAATCATCAATCAATTATTAAGCCTAAGAAAGAGCCTCATTATGAGGTTCTTTTTTATTTAATTCGTTTACCAATACAACCTAAACATCATATTAGGTGTAAAACCTATTGAAAACTTATCAATTGTTTCTATCTCGTTATCAAAATCATTGTTACCACGATATTCTCGACTAATAAAATTAGTCTTGTTATATACATTACGTATAGACAAACCTACTTTTGCTCTCAGCTTACTATCTTTTGAAAACTTAAATTTATAAGTACTAGAAAAATCAAGTCTGTGATAATCTGGCAATCGTTTTGTATTAATCCCATTATTAAACTCTAAACCATCATCTCCAACTGTAGATTCTGTATAAGGTTTACCTGTTTGCCATCTCCAACCTAATGCGACTTGAAAATCAGAGATTTTATAGCTTAATGATGTTAAAAAAGCATGCCTAACATTAGACGTAGACCTAAAATAATTATCATCATTTAGAGTATCATACTTGCTTTTAGAATTATTAAATGAATAACTCAACCATGTATTAAAACCGTTAAAACGTTTTCTCAAAAACAAATCAATACCATAAATATTCTGCTCACCCATATTAAAATTACTGTTTTCTGGATTTAAAAAACCAAGTGACAATGCAGTAATATGATCTAATGTTTTGTAATAATTATCAATATCAACGGTCCAACCATTATTTGTATATATAAATCCTGCGGAAATTTGCTTACCATTAATTATTGGGAATTCATCACCATTAGCTAATCTCCAAACTCTATTTTCTAATGACAAATCACTAATAACTGTTTCATCAATTTCACTAATAATTTGATTTTTTATTTCTGCGGAAATTTGAAGTTTCACATTTTTAAAGACGTTTTTATACACCAATAATCGAGGTTCAATTCTAAACGCTTCTAGTTCTTCAAAATAGGTAGCTCTTGCTCCTACTTCAACATCAAACAATTTTAAATTATTGTAAACATAATTCCCATAAAAACTATGAGTTTGTACAACCGTCTTGTCTTCATCTAAAATAAACTGAAGATTTGTAGTATTTAAAAACGCATAGGCTACATCCTTTAAAACGTACTGATAACCAAATGTAGAACTGTTATTCTCATTGATTTCCAGATTAAATTCCGTAGAAATCCCAGAATCAAAAATAATATTACGCTTTTCAAAATCTGATGTTTGTGTATCATTTTCCGAAGTAATAAAATTATAATTCAATTTATATTCTGAAAAATAGGCAGATGTATGTTGCTTTAAATTAGTGTTCCAAATGGTCGTCCAGCCCAAACCATAACCTGTGTTTTTAATTGACATACGATCATTAAATGTTTCATTAGTTTCGGCATTATCAAGTGCATAATCTAATGTATTATCAATAGAAATTATACTAGCAAATATGTTATTATTTGCATTTGGTTTATAGTTTAGTTTGATATTATAATCTAAAAAATCAAAACTATTGTTTGGGTTATCTCCTCTTCTAATCTTAGTGTTTTCAAACACCTTATCTGCAAGCTTATCAAATGTAAAAGATTGATATGTATTGGTGTAACTCGACCTAACAGAAGCTTGAACAGCCAACTTATCTTTGATGATTGGCGCTTCAATATAAGCATCTCCACTAATACCATTAAAACCCAATTGCGCTTTAAATTCGTTATCTATTTTGGAGGTCGTAGTCATAGAAATAACGCTTGACACACGTTCTCCATATCTTGGATTGGAACCTTTATTTATGAAAGTGACTTTTTTTGTAGCGTTTGGGTTAAATGGTGAAATCATACCAAACAAATGTCCTTTGTGATACATATTAATTCCATCCCAAATTATCCTATTCTGATCCATTTTACCACCTCTAACTAAAAAACCAGAAGCTGTTTCGTTTGGACTCACAACACCTGGCAACATTTGAATACTTTCTAAAACATCTGGCTCTGTGAGTCCTGGAAGAATCCCTAAACTAGCTGGATTAATTTGGTAAGATGTGTTTCTGTTTTTAGATATACCTTTTGTGAGATAACTATTGACAATGACTTTATCTAATTGATGTAAAGTCACCTCATTTTTGAATTTATTAACGATGATGTACCTGTTGGCAATTACTTCAAAATCTAGTCGTGTTTCATTTTTGAGCTCCTCTAAAAGTTGGATTAACGTTCGCTCTTTATTTTTTAAGGTAATCTTCAGGCCTGTAATACCATCATTTTGATAAGAAAATCGTACATCATATACATTCTCAATCTTCTCAAAAGCATCGTCTAAATTGGTATTATTAAAAAAAATGAAAAATTTAGCCTCTTCTTGCGAAAAGGCTAAAAATGGTAGAATTAACAAAATGTTGATTATCAATTTCTTCACTTCGAGCTCAAATAGATGTTTCCTTTTTCTTTTTCAATGTATCTTATTTGTAAAGAATTAAATACTGTTTTTAATGCAATATCTAAATCCTTATGAGTAAAACTACCAGTATAAATTAAGTTGCTATTAATCTCTTTTGATTCTATTTTAATATTGTATTGAGACTCTATACTTGTAATTACATATTTTAATGGTACACTTTTAAATGTACTTTCTCCGTTAATCCATGATGGATTAACGTCTAATGTTTTCCATTGCTCTGCATCAAAGCCATTTATTCTTCTCACTGAATTTGTAGGTAATAATATATAATTTTCTGCTTTTGAGGTTACACTCACTTTACCTTCAAAACAGCTTACTTCAAATAAATCATTTAAAGAATTCACATTAAATTGGGTACCTAGAACTTTGACATCTCCATTATCTGTAACTACTGTAAATGTGCTTCCTTTTTTAACTTTGAAATACCCTTCACCTTTTAGGTTTAGAATTCTATTATTTTCCCAGTCATCTTCATCATAGGTTAAGGTAGATTTGGAGTTTAAGATAACCTCAGATCCATCTAAAAGCACAATTGTTTTTTGTTCTCCATAATTGGTTTCTATAGTAACTATATCATCACCAAGAATAAAAAACAAACCAATTAAAACAACAATAGATGCTGCTATACCTAGCAACCAACTGTTAGAATTTAACTGTCGTACTTTACCCTTTTCTTTCTTTTTAGAAATATGATCTTGAATTTTACTAAAAGATGCATCTGTAGATGACTCTAAATTCTCATAAGCATTAATCCCTTTTCTAATTTTTAAAAAAGAATGATACTCGTTTTCAGAAACTAAAGATTTTAGCGCATCATCAGAGAGTTCTCCCTCTAACCATTTTGCTAAAAACGTATCATTTTCGCTATTTAAATTTTGATCTTTCATAATATTCTACTACTAATACAACTACATTACATAAAACCCTACCTTAGTTTTAAATATTTCCAATTTTTTCTCTTATCACCACTAATGCTAAATGCATTCTTTTCTCCACAGCTTTAACAGATATATCTAAATGATCTGCAATTTCTTTATATTTCTTTTTTTCTATTCTACTTAATAAAAAAACTTCTTTTTGTTTTTCTGGCAATGCATCTATGGTTCGTTCTAATTTATCCATAAACTCCTTTTCTAACATTATAAACTCTGGTGATTCATTATTTTTATGCATCACTAAAGCGTCTTGATGTTTTCTTACAACTTTGTCATGCTTAATCGTGTTTAAAAAAGTATTAGTCGCTATTGTATATAAATAGCCCTTAACACTATCATAGTTTACTTTACCACAATTGTCCCAAAGTTTAATAAAAGTCTCTTGTAAAATATCTTCTGCCTTATCAAGGTCTTGAGTCTTAAAGAAGATAAAACGTCTTAACTCTTTTGAATACTGCTTGTAGACAGCTTCAAAAGTTTTCTCCTGACATATTTTTTGTTGATCTTTAGACACTAGTTGGTTTATAATTATTGGTCAAAACTAATTAAAAAATAGTTAGAGAAAAAAGTAGGGTATTTTAAAAGTGTGTTGTCTTAGTTATGATTAATCGCTAAAAAATTGAAATAAAAATTCAAAAAAAAGAAATTATGAGAAATTTAAAACTAGCCTTTCTAAGCATCATATTTATTGCATGCTGTTTTACATCATGTACAAATAATGAACCCGTTATAGAAGAACAAAATATTGGGGCAAGCACATCTATTACAACATCTTTAACTCAACTAAGAACACAATTTGATAGTCAAGGTGATGTTATACCAACTGAAAACCCAACAGGTAACATCGTTTTTGATTTCTGTTTTGATTTTGTTTATCCATTAAACCTATCATATAATAATGGTACAACCGTTACGATAATTAATCTTGATGATTTAGTTGAAGTCATGATTTACTCATCAGATGATTTATATATCAATGGTATTGAATTCCCTTTTGATGTAGAAGTATATAATGAAGATCAAGATGCAATAGTAGTTGCTACAATTAACAATGAAGAAGAATTTGCTGACTTGTTAGAAGATTGTGATTTTGAAGATAATTGTAACTGCAATTTTGATTATAGTCCTGTTTGTATTGAATTAAATACTTCAAATGGCGAAAGTTTCATAATTACATACCCTAATGCTTGTGCTGCTGAATGTGATGGTTTTACCCAAGCTGATTTTGTAGAAAATTGTTATGGAGATTATAACTCTCCAGGAGGTACAGATTGTTTTACATTTAATTTCCCCATAACTATTATTACGGATAATGGAGCTACTATTACTGTAAACTCACAAACGGAACTCGACAATGCACTTTATAACGCTTACTATTTTAACTTTGTATATTCATTTGATGTTACCTTAGATGACGGAACAGTACTTACAGTAGGTAACGAAGAAGCATTTATTGCATTATTAGAATCTTGTCTTGAAAATAGTGATTGTACACTAGACATAGAAAGTCTACAATTTATATTGATGTCTTGTGATGTATATGATATCGAAATATACAATCAAAATGAAGAGATTGTAGATATTAACCAAGTGATGTTCAATGACGGTGGAGAACTTATTGTGAACGGAGAATTAACAGTAACAGATATTGGCACTTGGAGTGTGACAACCGTTAACAATACAACTACAATAATCATGGATGGTGCACTAAGTTTCCCTCTACTTAACGGTAGTTGGGAGCTTATAGACTGCTTTTCTGGAGATCTAGAATTTTCTAATGGTAATTATACAATTAAACTAGAATGCCAAGACTGTATTTGTACTACAGAAGTTAATCCAGTTTGTGTTGAAGTTGAAACAGGATTAGGTACTGAAATAATCACATTCCTTAATTCATGTGAAGCAGAATGTGCAGGCTATAGTGCAAACGATTTTGTAGACTGCCAAAGTAATACCGCAAATTGCTCTGAAGAAGAATTAGATACTATTTTAAATGATTGCGTTTGGTATGTAAATACAAGTTTATATCAAAATGTAATTCCTGAGTACTTTATATTTAATACAGATGGAAGTTTCTCTGTAGGAAACCCAGAAACAAATGAAACAGTTACTGTAGGTGATTGGAGTACTAACCAAAACCCAAGTACAAATCAAATATCTATGTCTTTTGGCACTGATATGGAACCTTACACACTAATAGCTGCCCTTGATTGGACAGTAGTTGTATGCAGTGAAGAATTTATTTTATTAGAATCTAATAACGAATTTTTACAATTAGAACGTGATTGTAACTAATACCCAATTTTAGTTGGTTGGTTTATTAATTTCCAAAACCCCTTCAGAATATAGTATTCTGAAGGGGTTTTCTTTATTATTTTCTTCGGAAATTAAACCGACTCACCCAACCAAGCTTTCATCATCCAAACTGTTTTTTCTTGTTCGGTAATAAAACCACTCATCATTGAGTTCGTCCCTTCATCATTTGCATCACCAGCATCATTTAGTATTTGACGTTCAATTTTCAGTAATTCAGAAAGTGAATCAACAATAAGTTGCACTGCCTTTTCATCTTCGGAAATATTCTTTCCCACAGGTATTTTAGCTGCTTTAAAATAATCCTCAAATGTATGTAATGGAGTTAATCCAAGAGTTAAAATTCGCTCTGCAATTTCATCTACTTTAAGATTTGCATCTGTATACAATTCTTCAAATTTAGGATGCAATTCAAAAAATCGTTTACCTCTTATATTCCAGTGAATTCCTCTTAAATTTTGATAATAAATCTGAAAATTTGCCAAAAGCGTATTTAAATCACTTGCAATTTCTTTTGTTTTTTTGGTCTCTAAACCTATACTATTAGTTGTCATAATCTTTATATTTTTGTTATACAAATTTAACGAGTATTTGAATCAAATTATCATAGTTTTTATGAATAGTTTTAATATCTTTATAGCATAAATCAATACAAATGACAATTACACAATTAAAATACGTATTAGCAATAGCTGAACATAAAAATTTCACCAAAGCAGCCGAAAAATGCTTTGTAACACAACCAACTTTAAGTACGCAAATACAAAAATTGGAAGATCAATTAGATGTCCAAATTTTTGACAGAAGTAAAAAACCTATTGAATTAACAGATGTAGGTAGAAAGATTGTACAGCAAGCAAAAAATATAGTTGATGAATCTGAACGTATCCAAGACATCGTAGATCAACAAAAAGGATTTATAGGTGGCGAATTTAGAATAGGAATCATCCCAACGGTAATGCCTACTCTTTTACCTATGTTTCTTAAAAACTTTATTAAAAAATACCCAAAAGTAAAACTCAAAATAGAAGAGTTAACTACCGAAGAAATTATAACTCGTATCATGGATGGTCATTTAGATGCTGCAATTGCTGCAACTCCATTAGAACATGAATCTATTAAAGAGCGCGTATTGTATTTTGAACCTTTTGTCGGCTACATCCCTAATGACCACAGATTAAAAAACAAGAAAAAAATTGACGTGTCTGATTTAGACTTAAATGACATGCTTCTCTTAGAAGATGGACATTGTTTTAGAGACGGAGTAATCAATCTTTGTAAAACATTAAAAAATCATGATGACGATCAATTTCAATTAGAAAGTGGTAGTATAGAAACTTTAGTTAAACTATCAAACGAAGGTTTAGGCATGACACTTCTACCTTATTTAAACACATTAGACCTCAATGAGAACATGTCTAAAATGTTACATCATTTCAATGATCCTTCTCCAGCGAGAGAGGTGAGTATCATTTATCATAAAAATGAACTTAAAATGCAAATCATAGATGCGTTACATAATGTGATTTCTGGTGTTATTCGTGGAGCTATTGCGTTTCAAAATGTAGAGATTATTAGTCCGTTGCCAAAAAAATAATAAACTCTAATTATTTGAGGTTGGCACATTTCAGAATAAAAAAAAGCGACAATTACGTCGCTTTTTTTTTATGGTTTTAATAAAATTAAACATTGATCTAATTCAGGGTTTTGCAGAATTAAAGATTTAATATAAATCTTAAGCTCTTCAATTTCGTACGGTAATAATCTTTGAAGTGCTTTTTGTAATTCTTTACAAAACAATGTGCTGTCAAAACTGACTTTACTAAGTACGGTTTTAGTGTACTCAAACATTGCTCTTGCCATTTTTTTGGTTTTAGGTTAAATAAAAAAGTAGATTTACTGTATAGGCTTTGTTTTAATTATTACATCATAAATGTAGTAAAAAATATGGTTCGAAATTGCCTCTAAACAAAAGTTTAACAAAAAGGCCTAAAAAGTTAAACCTTTTAGACCTTCAACATTGATTTAACTTATAATTAATTGATAATCACCTTTTGACTAGAAACAAAGTTTCCATTTACCATTCTTATAACATATACACCTGTAGAGATATTTTTAACATCGATAGTATTCACTCCAGGGTTAAGTTGACCTTTAGAAACAATACCTCCAACAACGTTATACATTACATACTCAAAAGTATCTGTATTATTAGGTATTTTGATATTTAACTTATCTTCTAAAGCTGGGTTAGGATAGATAATTGGTGTTTGATCTGCAGTAGTAGCAATTTCATTAACACCTAATGTAGTATTATTGATGCTTATTTCCCATAGCCCACGACCATACGTTCCAGCAACCAATTTATCTACTGTATAATTAATTTCAATATCACTAATATTTACATTAGGTAAACCTTGACCAAGTTTTTCCCAGTTTCCAGTACCTGTCTTAAAATAAGCTCCAATCTCAGTACCTGCAAAAAGAATTTCGTTAGCACCTTGATTTTGTTTAAAAACGACTTGTGTCATTTTAACATTTGGTAATCCTGCAGAGATATTTGTCCATGAGCTTCCACCATTTGTTGATTTAAATACTTTTGATCCATCAACATAACCGTTTACCGTAGCATAAATAGTGCTATTATTATTTTGGTCAAGCGATAATGAATTTAATTTAGCATTTGCTTCTGGTTCTGAAATTGCAGACCACGCAACACCATCATTACTCGATTTTCTAGCTCCATTTTCACCAATAACTAGTAAGTTATTTCCAAAGGTTTCGATATATGAGATTTGTCCTGCTCCAGAATTTAGGTTTGACCAATTTGCGCCTTTATCTGTAGTTTTGTAAACTTCAGCAAATCCGCCATATAATGTCGTCGGTATTGTAGAATTCATTTTTAATGTCCATACAAAAGGTGCTCCAGTTGTTGGAGTAGTCAAAAAGGTAGCTGAGTCATAACTAGGAAAACCGATATCTGTTCTACTTAAAACACCATTTTGTGCACCTAAATAACGTATTTGTGGGTTTGTATAATCAATAGCTGTACATGTACCGTCACCTGCTAAAGCAGATACCCATTGTAATGTACCATTTTTCATTTCTAAACTATAACCATCATTATCTTGATTACCTATTATTTTATGGTCTTCACTTTGTGGAGAAATCGCAACAGAATAAATTTGAGTAACTATTACACCATCTGAAATATAATTAACAGTAGGCTTCTCATCTGCAATACCAGTGTAATTAAAATAAATTAATCCACCATCATTAACTGCCCAAAAATCATAGTTTGAACCAGAACGAGCTCCCATTTCATGAATATCTGCATGACCATAAGAACCTGCTGAAGTGTTGTCTTCCCAAGCATTATTTAAAGTAGTGTACCAAACACCTCCATTATTATCTGAGTTAATTGCATCAACACCACCAGAAATAATTAAACCATTTTTAACAACTATTGCTTGATTATAAACACCTTGAGCATTGTATCCAGTTGAAGGAATCCCTAGAGCTGTTAATGTTGGCGTAGCATCTACTGGATTATAAGTAGATACTTGTCCTGCTTCATTTTGAACATAGAAAATACCAGTAGCTTCATCAGCTGTTGTAGCATGTCTTGTATAACTATTACCTTCAACTATCAACTGTATCCATGTTTCTCCATTATCCGAAGAAAACAACAATCCTCCCCAACTATCACATGCCATGATATTTGTTCCGTTTCTATGAAACTTCCCTATTGCAGCATCGTTATAATTATGGGTGTATTTATTAGTCCATGTTAAACCTCCATCTGTAGTTTTCTTAATATATTGATTGGTTCCTACAATAACAGTATTATCATCAATAACAATCAAGTTAGATGTTGTTTCTTGTTGGTCTAAAGTAAATGATAATCCTGTAGATTGGTACGTTTCACCAAAATCTGTAGATTTTAAAACACCTATTGATTTAATATGATCTGCATCATAATCTCCAGTAGATACATATATCGTTCCAGGAGTGTTAGCATCAATAGAAAGAGCATCAAGATCTGTAACTCCAATTGCTGCCAATTGATCTAGTTTTGGAGACCATGTAGCTCCATTATCTGTAGATTTCCAAATTCCTCCTACTGGAGCTGTTACAAATAAAACACTTTGTGCTTCAGGCACTTTAGAGAATTTCTTATAACTTGTAAGTCGTCCCATTTGCGGAGCATTAGGGTAACCATTAGCATCTGGAACCGTTTGAGGTCCAACATTTGACCAAGATTGTGAACTTTGAGTTGATCTACTAAAATTATTTGAAGCTATAGTTCCATCTGCATTTAATAATCCAGCGTTATAAAACCCTAATAATTCACTTGGAAAATTCCCTTGTAAATCTACACGGTCTTTCCAATAAAATGCCCAACGCTCAAACTGTTTAATTTTTTTAATATCTGTTTTAGATGTACTTTGTGTTAATGGTGCAAGTTCTTGCCTCATTTCATTGACGACATCAAAATAATTAGCTCCCTTTTTTAAAGGTGCTTTTTTGTAATCTGTGGTTTGGGCAAAAGACAAAACCGAAAAGATTAAAAATAAAAGAGTAATAGTTCTTTTCATAATAGTAATTATTAATATTGATTAATAGCTTAAAAAAAATTCAATTACAAATATGAAAATGTTACACATACAGTCATGCAATAACAACTACGCATTAACTACGCATATTGAAAAAACCGATAAAATGATATTAATAATGGTTAGTTAAACGTATTTTGAAGGTGATCAGCTAAGTTAGTTAGATTAGAATCTAATTCTAATTTTTTAGTAATTCTATAGCGTGTACTTTCTACAGATCTTATCGAAACATTTAGAAAACTAGCTATTTCTTTATTTTTAAACCCAGTAAATATGTAGTAGCATATTATAATTTCGGAGTCATTTAATTGTGGATAAACGCTCTTAATCTCATTGAAAAACTCAGCGTTTAAATCATTAATTAAGTCTAGATGACTTTCTCCATTTGTAAGTTCTGTCGCTGATTTAAGATGAATATCTTTATAAAGCTCTTTAATATTTTTACGTAATTCTAAAGGTTCTGAAACTGTAGAAATCACTTTAACCTCATCTTTCACTTTTAAAATATACTGTTCTAATCCAACAACTTTTACTTTAAGCTTTTCATTATTTGATTTTAAATGTTGAGAATTTTTCTCTCTACTCATATAGCCTTCAATACTATTTTTAAACTTTTTATAGTTTATCGTTACAACAACTAGGAAAACTAAAAGAACTAAAGAGAGTATAATCGCTAAATTTCTATTAAAAATTTTTTTAGTGCTTTCATTGGTTAATAGATTTTCAGACTTTATTAAAGATTCATTGATGTTAAGACTAGCAGTCATATTCTTTTCCAATAATTTATCCTGAAAATTAGCTAGAGAATCAATGTAGTTAGATTTACCAACCAAATCATCAATTTGCTCATAGTAACTTTTATATATATTGAAATATAACTCAATATCACTCGTATTCATAGCATATCTTTCAGCTTCTGCTTTTTTTAGATAATACATTGTAGAATCCAAGCGTATCTTATCAAGATGATACTCTGCAATACATAACGTTATGGATACTTTATGAACGTCATATAGGTATTTAGAGATTGTACTGTCTTTTTCTAACGCATTTAAACGCTGAAAATAAGTGTGTGACTTTTTAAGATCACCTTGATGGATATAATTAGAACTCAACATAAACAACGCATACATATAGTAATAACCGTCATCTTTAATACTCTTATATTCAGACAGATGTTTTAAAATTAGCGCATTACTTTTTGCATAATTTTTTTTATGAAGTTCTATATAGGCATACATCTGTTTTACTTCTGCTAATCCATTGATGTTATTACCTTTCTTATAATACGATTCTGCATCTTTGAGATAAGTGAAAGCTGTAGAATCCTGTTTTGATAAATACGTATTGTAGAATAACTCTATTGAAGATAGACCTGCAATGTCAAAATTATTCTCATCTTTTGCATATTTTAGAGCCAATAAAGAATTGTGAAAAAGTTCTGCTCCATTATTCAACTTATCGCTTAAGAGCACTTTCAGTCTATAATAGTCTGCTAAATGACCCTTCATGTTCAACTCTACAGGTTCGGGAATAGAGTCTAAATAAGCTTTAGCTAATTCTGGTTGATCTTCATAAGTATTATAAGCAGAATCAATGTGTTTTAGACAGATATCTAAATTTGAATTTTGAGCATAAATAGACAGATTAAAAATTAATAATAGAGTTGATAATACTATTTTCATAAGTTGGCAGAGGACTACTTTGATCCAAAAACAAATATAAGGCTCTTCAATTTCTTAGGCTAAGAAAATTAAAAAAGGCTTTGTTAAAAACAAAACCTTAAAATAAAATTAGAAAGCATCAAAACAAATCCCAATACTCTTAATACAAACTATTCTTTAATAATCTTCAAAGTTTCATTTCCTCGATTTGAAAACACCTTTAAAAAATAAATTCCAGAATCTAGTAAACTCAAATCCATTTGATGGCTAGCATCATTAAATTTCGAAGTTAATATTGCTCTTCCATTGATATCATAGATACTTGCTGAATTAATAACAGCTTCACTTTCTATCGTTAAGATATCATTTACTGGATTAGGATATATATTAGTTTCAACGAGGTTAGTGTTTAAAACACTTAAATTATCTTCTGCAATTTCTGTAGTGTAAGTATTAGTGATTATTGGAGCATTAAAATCGAAATAAATTTCTGCTTGGTTAGAAAATGTATCTCCTAAAACTAAACTTTCTAAGGTTTTAATTTTATAGAGTACATAACCATCATTAGTAGCATCATCAAAAGGTAAATTAATATTTTCAAAAATAAACTCGACGTCATTTTGAGTATTAATTCTTGTATAATAATCATGACTACCATCTAAAGGAACCAACGTATTGATATCAAATTTTGTATCATCAATATTATTTTTTACAACTATATTAGTTGCATTTGCTGTACCCAAGTTTTCAAAACGGATCATATAATGTACATACTTGTCAACATCATCAGGTTCAATTGTCTCTCCTTCTAAGCATGTAATATCGTTTGGGTCATAAGAATTAATGACGATTTGCTTTAAACCGAAATCGTTATTATTTGGAGTTTCATCATCTTGTATTGGATAAATTGTAGCTTCAAAATTTAGTTCATCTCCTGAATTTAATGGATAATTCGGATTTGTAGGAGTATTCAAAATGAAATTCACTTCTATTTCTCTAGTTTCAAAAGGTGCCAAATCAATATAATCCCAAGACAGTACATTATTTATGTTAGATATTTCAGAAGGTATTGAGCTTTGATACTGCATATAATCGCTATCAAAACTATAATCAAGATTTACATTTCCAGTCAACATTGTATTACCAATGTTTCGATAAACGACTTTATAAGTGGACTCAAAACCAGGAATCGCATCCGTAATTGGGATAATAAAAACTTCTAAATCATTATGAATTCCATTTGGAATGATGCAAAAATCCTGATTATAAGGACTTACCTCTTGAGGAAAACTGACTGTAATATTATTTTGTGGAAATGAGAAGTAATCAGAATTTTCAAATACTGGTGTTAATGTATTTGTACCTTCAGTAACTGGTATACTATAGTTTCCTGATGCATTAGTATAATAGGTCCAATTAAAATTAGCATTAAAAATATTTATTTTTAAGTTTGAATACAAGTAGTCATTTAAATCACAGCCATCAAGATTTGTATCGACTTTATTTTCGCCTTCAACAATAAAACTTTCACCACCTAGTGTAAATGAGCAATAAGAATTGGCAACAAGATTAGGAACTTCATAATTAATTAAATTAGTAACTAATGGTAAATCTATGTCATCAATACACATATATGCTAAGCTTGGAACATCAACTATTTCTATTTGTTGAGTGAAAGAATTACCATTTTTGATATTAAAATAAACAAGATTATAGTTTGAACTACATTGTAAACTAGTTAGAAAATAATTATTACTTATATCTAAACTACCTAGGTCATTAAAATTCAAAGTAAGCTCAGTTAATAGTAAATTGGAACTTAAATCAATATTCGTCAAACCATTATGATTACAATATAATATACTTAAATTGGTAAAATACTCTATACCTTCTATTGAAAGTATATTGCTAGAGCTAAGGTTCAAATAAGAAACAGATAAAGCTTCATTTATTTGAATTTCTCCATCGTTATTTACATCTATCTGATAAGAATTACCATTTAGATCTTTAGCTATAGAATTTGAATTATCAGATTCTAAAAGTCTATTTTTAAAATTAGCATCTGGTATATCAATAATTTGTGAATGACCAATAAGAATAGTAAACAAAAATAGAAAAGAAGTGAATAATAGTTTCATGTTGTTAGTGTTCTGGTTTAGTGTATATGCTATAGATACTCAAAACTAAAAAAGGTTGCGTCAAAACACAACCTTTAAATACATTTCTTACAGGAATTAAATTTTAAAATCGATTATCACCATCTAAAATATCACCCAATCCTCCAAGTATACTACCTTCTCCTTTACTATTTCCTCCTCTTGGTAATGAAGCTATTACGCGACCAGCTAATCTACTAAACGGTAATGATTGTACATAAACAACTCCTGGACCTTGAAGTTTTGCATAGAATAAACCTTCGCCTCCAAAAACAGTGTTCTTGATACCTCCAATAAATTCTATATCATAATCTACATCTTGAGTAAACCCAATAATACAACCTGTATCTACTCTTAATATTTCTCCAGGCTGCAATACTTTTCTAGCTGTAGTTCCTCCTGCATGAACAAATGCCATACCATCACCTTCTAATTTTTGCATGATGAATCCTTCGCCACCAAAAAGTCCGCGACCTATTTTTTTAGAAAATTCTATCCCTACGCTTACACCTTTTGCTGCGCATAAGAATGCATCTTTTTGGCAAATGAATTTACCATTATACTCTGTAAGATCTATTGGAATAATTTTTCCTGGATATGGTGATGCAAATGAAACGTTACGTTTCCCTGAAAGATTATTATAAAAAGCAGTCATAAATAGGTTTTCACCTGTAAGAATACGTTTTCCTGCTCCTAGTATTTTTCCGAAGAAACCTGTATCCTTTTGAGAACCGTCTCCAAAGATGGTTTCCATTTTAATACCGTCATCCATCATCATGAAGCTTCCAGCTTCTGCGATGACGCCTTCTTGAGGATCGAGTTCTATCTCGACGTACTGCATTTCTTCTCCGTAAATTCTAAAGTCTATTTCGTGTGATGTCATTTTTTGATTGTTTAATTATTGATTTGCTTATATGTTGAATAGTTTACCAATTTGTTACATGGTTCTATAAATTTAATCAAATTATTCTCTAATCAAAAAACCTTTAATACAATGACAATTAAGACCTTACTTTAAGCGTCCACTCAAAATTAAAATCGGAGACTTGTAAACCTTCTTTATTAATTCCTTTAGAATTTAAGGTTACTGTTTGTCCTTCTCCAGTTTCTATAGCTTTTGCAATTGCATCATCTATTTTTTGTCCTTGATCACAAGTAAATGTAATTCTACCAGTAGCTTTTTTAGTAAATGAAGCATTATTACTGGCTACAAGCATTGATATTTTCTTTCCACTTGATCTAATTTTAGACATTACCAAAGCTCCTGTTGTTAACTCTGCTGCCATACCTTGCACTGCCCAAAACATAGAATTAAATGGGTTTTGATTAAACCACCTGTGCTTTACTGAAACCACACAAGTGGTATCATTTAATGACTTTGTACGCACTCCACAAAAATATGCAGATGGTAGTTTAAATAATAAGAAGCTATTGAGTTTACTAGGTGAAACGTTCATAAATACTAGATGTTTCAGCTAAAATATAGAAAATATTCGGAATAACAATTTGTTAATATTATGTTAAATTTAAGTACTATGCGTAACATAATACCTTTTTAAAGACATATATTTGTATAAGAAATTACTATATGCTTTTTAATCATGACAACTAATCATCAAAAAAACATCGCCACATTTATTCATTTATCAACCTTTAGTAGGTTTTTAATTCCGTTAGGAAACTTCATAGGACCAATTGTTTTATGGATTATGAATAAAGACAAATCTGAATTTATAGACAAACATGGTAAGCAAGCCATTAATTTTCAGATGAGCATTTTATTATATGCTGTAATTATTGGAACGTTAACTATTCCATTTTTCATTTTTAAAGTTTTTAACGGTTTAGACTTTATTGATTTTCATGGGTTTCATGATTTTCATATTAATGTTAATGAGCCTTCGCCTCTATTATTAATTTCGGGAGGTATTTTAGGATTTCTTGCAGTTGCAGGATTTATTCTAGAGCTTATTTTTATAGTTATTGCGAGTTTAAAAGCTAGAGATGGTGAAATTTATGAATATCCTTTAACCATCAATTTTTTAAAATAAAATTATGTGAACTAATCACTCACTATTTATATATAACCATCAATTCAACAATCAAAAAATGAACAGTTTATTAAAATTTGAATCTCTTCGGAAAATGTCAAGACAGTCTTCACAATTAGTGTTAGACCCTCAGGATTTGCTTCAAGCCAATTTCCGAAGAAATTTAAAAAACATTAGAAAGAATTTATGAAAATAGAAAACACAAAAGCTCAAATGCGAAAAGGTGTCTTAGAATACTGCATTTTATCAGTATTAAAAGATGATGATGCTTATGTTGCAGAAATATTAAGCACACTTAAAGACGCAAAACTACTTGTGGTAGAAGGTACAATTTATCCGCTTCTCACAAGGCTTAAAAATGCTGGATTACTCAATTATCGTTGGGAAGAATCCACATCTGGACCACCAAGAAAATATTATGGTCTTACAGAGACAGGACAGTTATTTTTAAAAGAATTAACAACAACCTGGAACGAATTACAAAACGCAGTTAACATAGTAACAAGACAAAAAAACACGAAATAATGAATAAAACAGTCAACATAAATTTAGCAGGTATATTCTTCCACATAGATGAAGATGCTTACCTAAAATTACAACGCTATCTTGAGGCTATAAAACGTTCATTTACAGACTCTCAAGGAAGATCTGAAATTATAGCAGATATAGAAGCTCGTATTGCAGAATTGTTTACAGAGCGTGTACAAAACGAAAGACAAGTTATTGGTAATAAAGAGGTTGATGATGTGATTACAATCATGGGACAACCTGAGGATTACCTCGTTGATGATGAAATTTTTGAAGATGAACCTCAACAAAAAACATATTCTAGTAAACGTACCTCAACAACTAAAAAACTATATAGAGATACAGATAACTCTTATGTTGGAGGTGTATCATCTGGATTAGGTCATTATTTTGGTATTGACGCGGTTTGGGTTCGTTTAATATGGATCTTACTCATCTTTGGTGCAGGAACTGGAGTGTTACTTTATATCTTACTTTGGATTTTTGTTCCTGAGGCGACTACAACTTCAGAAAAATTACAGATGAAGGGTGAGCAAGTCAATATCTCAAACATTGAAAAAAAAATCAAGGACGGATTTGATAGCGTCTCAAGCGCAGTTCAAAACGTAGATTTCAAGAAACATGGTGACAAAATCAAGGAAGGTTTTGAAAATGTGTCTGATTCTATTCAAGAAGGTGTAAAAAAAGCAGATTTACCACGTCAAAGCGAACGTATTAAATCATCTTCTAGCTCTTTTTTTGAAGCTATAGGTAATATTTTTATGTTCTTTTTGAAGTTGTTTGCTAAATTCTTTGGTTTAATAATCATGTTTGTAGGAGCAGTAACAATAATTTCTTTAATCATTAGCTTATTTAGTTTGAGCTTCTTAGATAGCGTTCATTTTCCAGGAGTTGATTTCTATAGTGTTACAGATACATCAGGAATGCCAGACTGGTTGATGTCTATATTGTTATTCTTTTTCTTCGGAATCATAGCCTTTTTTGTATTCTATTTAGGATTAAAAATATTAATTTCTAATATGAAATCAATTGGTAAAACTGCTAAATACACTTTACTAGGTTTATGGATTATTTCATTCATTGCATTATCTATAACCTTTATAAAATTTGGATTAAGCTATAAAGAAGAAGGTTCTTCTATTAAAACCGAAAAATTAGCTTCCATTAAAGCAAATGATACGTTAACGATTAGAATGACAAACAATGATTTAATCACAAGTAGTTATTCTAGAAGGTTTCATAATTTTAAAACTGCATATAATGACAATGATGAAAAAATATTATACAGTCAAGCTATTAGACTTATCGTAAGATCTACTAAAGATAGCGTAGCCAAAATAAGAATTGAGCGTAGTGCAAGAGGTTTAGATTTTGATGATGCTAAAAACAGAGCTAAAAACATACGTTATAATTTCAATTTAGCAAATAACGAATTACTGTTAGACAACTATTTGACCATACCACTTGATGAGAGTAGAAAAGATCAAAAAATAACAGTAACCGTTTACTTGCCAGAAGGAGCTATTCTCTATGCAGATGAAAACACGTATCATTATCATAGTAACGATCATTACTATAATGACATACTAGACCATAATATGGAAGAACGCCATCTCAAAATCATAAGCAATGGAGTTGAGTGTTTAGATTGCCCAATTGACGAAGAGTTTAAAACCGAAGTTAATATAGAAGATGAAGAAGGCAATGGACTGCAAATTAATGAGGAAGGCATTAGAGCAAAATCTGACACCAATAGTCTTCAAATTGATGAGGATGGTATCAAGGCAGAAAGCGAAACGATTAGAGTCAACATTGACGATAATGGTATAAATATTACAACAGACGATAATTAACAACTCAACCTAATCAATCAACGGTTCAAGTATTTAAAATTTAACTAACCAACCAATTTTTTAATATTTGAACCATAATCATCAATCAAAAAATGAAGCAGTATTTACATCTAATTTTATTTTTCTTCGGAATAGGATTCAGCCTCAGTGCTCAGTCAAATGAATATTCTGAAGTCTATAATACATTAAAAGCTAATGATAGCTTAATATTTGAACGTGCTTTTAACCATTGCGAATTACAACACCTTGAGTATCTAATTCCTGAAGATTTTGAATTTTACCATGACAAAGCAGGAATTTTAGACTCTAAAGAGGCCTTTATAAAAGTGATGCAAGATGGAATTTGTAATTCAAATAATACAACTAAATCCACAAGAGAATTAGTTGGCAATTTAGAAATGTTCCCATTATACAATAACGGTAAATTATATGGAGCATTACAAAACGGAATCCACAAGTTCTTTGAAACCACCAACGGAAACAAAGTTTCTGGTAGTACCGCAAAATTTTCACACTTATGGATTTTAGAAAATGATAAATGGTATTTAAAGCGTGTTATAAGCTTTGACCATCAAATGTAATAACAATATTAATCATCAATTAAAAACAATCAATCATGACAACATTAACAAAAATCACAATTGCAGTACTAATGAGTTTACTGCTATTTTCTTGTAATTTTGACATTAACTTAAACTCAGGAGTTACAGGAAACGGAAATGTATCAACCAAAGACCGTACATTAACAGAAGACTTTACTAAAATAGAAGCAAGTAGAGGTCTAGATGTATATCTCACACAAAGCGATTCTCCATCATTAAAAGTTCAAGCAGATGAAAATCTACATGACCTTATTATTACCGAAATTGAAAATGGTGTATTAAAAATCTATGCTGAAAACAACATTAGAAAATCAGAATCTAAAAAAATAATGGTTAACGTTGCAAATCTAACCGCAATTAGTGCTACAAGTGGTAGCGAAGTGTATTCTACCAATACAATTATGGCAGATGCTATAACAATAAGCACAACAAGTGGAGCAGACATTGAGCTTGATCTAGAAGCACAATCCACAACATTAGAATCTACTAGCGGAAGTGATATTAAAGTAAAAGGTACAACGACAAAACTAAGTGCATCTGCAACTAGCGGAAGTGATATTGATGCTCAAAACCTTATATCACAAAACTGCACAGCCTCTGTTACTAGTGGAGCTGATATTGTTGTACATGCTGAAGAAAAATTTACAGCTAGCGCAACTAGTGGTGGAGATATTAAATACTACGGAAATCCAAAAAACGAAAGCATTTCTGATGCTGTCTCTGGTAATATACGAAAGCAATAAACCCATAAAAAACCCAACCAATCACTAGTTTTTTTAAAACCATTTCAAACTCAAATCAAGTTTGGGATGGTTTTTGTTTTATATTTGTTCTAATAACAAACAAATTATAATGAAAAACATTACTTTACTTCTATTACTAGTATTTGGTTTTGGCACATTTAGTTTTGCTCAAGAACAAGAAAAAATAAAAGGTGATAGAAACTTAACGATAGAACAAACTTACATAGATGGGTTTAAGAAAATCGTTGTTGGAAAAGATTTTGAAATTGAGCTTTATTATAACAAAAAGCCTTCGGTAGAAATTGAAACAGATGGTAACCTACATGAGTATATTGATATAAAAGTTGTTGATAGCGTTCTCACCATTACAACTACTCAAGAAATTCGTGCTAGAAAACTTAATATTAAAGTCAATTATGGAGATGCTTTCTCAGATATTGAAATAAAAGAAAATGCAGAGATTCGCTCATTAACATCATTAGAGTTAAATAATGCTTCACTAAAAACTAGTGGATCTGCTAGAGCATACCTTAATATTAAAGCGAACAGCTTTAGTTTTGTAAGTACAGAAAAAGCTAAGGTTAAGCTTAATATTACTGCGACTAACGTTACCATAGAAATTAGTGATAACACAAAAATGGATGCTTTAATAAATGGTACAGATGTAAAAATGGATTTATATCAACGTGCCAGTGCAGATATTGAAGGTACAGTAACAAATCTCAATCTTAGAACAGATAATAACTCACAATTTAATGGTAAAAACTTAACAGCTAAATCGTGCACTGTTCTTGCTGAAATGGATAGTGATGTTTATTTAGAAGTTATAGATGCAATTACAATTGATGCTACTGGAGCTAGTGAGATTTATCTCTTCGGAAATCCAAAAATTTCAATTAACAGCTTTACTGGAACAGTTAAACTACAAAAGAAAGAGAAGTAGAGTTATCAAGTTTCCGAAGTCAATATAATTTAAAACATAAATAAAAAGCCGAAGTATAAACTTCGGCTTTTTATTACAATTTATTTAAAAATCAGGTATTTTACCTAGTTGTAATTTGATGTAGAAACCTCAAATGTAGAGTCTTTTGCAGCTAAATAACGTTCTGCATCTAAAGCAGCCATACAACCCGTTCCTGCAGCTGTAATTGCTTGTCTGTATACATGATCTGCAGCGTCACCACTTACAAAAACACCTTCTACATTTGTTTTAGACGTTCCTGGTTTTGCATTAATAATGTAACCTGTTTCATCTAAATCTAAATAGTCTTTAAATATATCTGTATTAGGCTTGTGACCAATAGCTACGAAAAATCCTGTTATAGGAATTTCTGATTTTTCATTAGTCTTATTGTTAACGACTCTAACACCTGTTACTACTTGTCCGTCACCTAAAACTTCTTCTGTTTCTGTATTGAATAAAATTTCAATGTTTGGTGTGTTTTTAACTCTAGCTGCCATGATTTTAGAAGCTCTGAACTCATCTTTACGTACCAACATTGTTACTTTTTTACAAAGCTTTGATAAATAGTGTGCTTCTTCACATGCACTATCTCCTGCTCCAACAATAGCAACTTCGTGATTTCTATAAAAGAATCCATCACAAACAGCACAAGCAGAAACGCCTCCACCTAATTTAAGGTACTTCTGCTCTGAGTCTAAACCTAAATATTTTGCAGAAGCTCCTGTAGAAATAATCACAGTATCACAGTGAATTTCTTTTGTTTCGTTTACCCATACTTTATGTACATCTCCAGAGAAATCAACTTTAGTTACCCAACCATCACGTACATCTGTTTCAAAACGCTGTGCTTGTGCTTGGAGTTCCATCATCATTGCTGGTCCAGTAATTCCATCTGGATATCCAGGAAAATTCTCAACTTCATTGGTTGTTGTTAATTGTCCGCCTGGTTGTGTTCCTTGATATAAAACAGGTTTCATATTTGCTCTTGCAGCATAGATAGCTGCTGTATAACCAGCAGGACCAGAACCTATGATTAAACATTTTACTTTTTCTATTGTATCTGACATGTTTTCTTTTTTGTATTCGGTTTATTATTAACAAAAGTAGGATTTTTGATGAAAAGCTTACATCAAAGTTATTAACAGTTGAAATACCTTTATTTGATTTTTCAATAGTAAAAACCCACCAATTGAGTTAATCATTATTGAGTTTGAGTTAAGGCCAAAGAATGCTGTAAATTATATTTGTTTTAATAAAAATATAGAATGGGAATTATAGCAAAACACGATAACATGAATAAAATATATTATAGTTCTAAGTCTTCTATTGGCAAAAAGACATTGGCATATCTAAAAGCATCACATAAAGACTTATTAGATATTGATATTACTAAAACTAAAATTACAGGTACGCAATGGAAAGAAATTGCTCAAAATCTTGATGTAACTATAGACAACCTGGTAGATAAAAAATCTTTTGATTTTACAGCATACAAAGATTCTAATGTGGAGTTGAGCGAAACAGATTGGATTAAAGTTTTAAATAGTAGTCCTGAGGTACTCACCTACCCTATTGTTATTTTAAGCGATGTGTTTTATCAAATACATAATTCTTCGGAAATAGAAAAACTACTAGAACCGAACAGTAAAGGAATAGACGAAAAGAGATATATATAAAGGGCCTTTATATGTTAACTATATAGTAAATTTAGTTTTGCAAATAATTAAGCACCAAGTCAAATGATTAAAACCGTCACTATAAATGATACAAATATCTTAGGTATAATTTCATCATTATCTAAGCAGTTAGATATTGAATATACTAATGAAGGTGATGATTATTGTATTGATCTTGACAAAAAATTTGGTAGTGGTTATATAAGAGGTATTCAGTTTTCTCATGGCTTATCTGTCATTGAAGTGGATATAACATCCAAGAAAAAAATAATGTTAGAGTTTATTAAACAAGATATTAATACGCTTCAACTATTATTTAATATAGATTCTATTTTATTACATCAAACTACTGAGAGTGGAGAAAAACATAGCGTAAACAAATTTCAATATTGTATGTTTTCTAATGCTATTACTAATACACATCGCTTTAAATTCCAAAAAAATAAGCCTTATAGTTTTTTTATTATTCTCATAAATAGAAGAGAATTTGAGGAAAAACTGATGAGTATAGTAGATACCATGTCTGAAGATTTACAACTCATCTTTAAAGATGTTAATGGTGTTAACTTAATTCATCATACCGAATATTTCTCATTAGAAATTGCTCAATTTATTGAAGAATTTAGACAATGTGAATTAGAAGAGTTTATGAAACCCATCTATTTAGAAGGTAAAGCCTATGAAATATTAACCTCTCAATTACAATCTTTCAATAATGGAGATGACTCCAAAAATAAAACCTTGCTTAGAAAAGCTACCATTGATAAAATCGAAAATGCTGTAGCTATTATTAAAGAAGAATTAGATGTTAGAATTAACGTTTACTCCTTAGCAAAAAGAGTCGGACTTAATCAAAACACACTACAAAATGGTTTTAAAAACTTATTTCAAACCTCAGTTAATGATTATATCAAAAATCTTCGTTTGGATAAGGCAAAAATATTAATTGAGAATTCTGAATTAAACATCACTGAAATCACATATAAAATTGGAATAAATAGTCGCAGCTACTTCTCAAAATTATTTAAAGAAAAATTCAACATTTCACCAAGTGAATATATATCTAATGTACGAAACAAAGAAAACCAATCAGCTTAACGCATTAAAATCAACAAATCACACTTTAATACTATAAAAATTGATAGGTTTTTACTTTCAATAACATTTCAATAGTGCTATACAAAGTTTCTATTTTGTTAATCAATTGATATGCTTTCTTCTTTTTTTGTTGTTCCGCTAATAATCACACTTACTAACTAAATTATTTAATAATTACTAAGAAAAAACTTAGCATGAAGACTATTGAAATAATTGAAGTAAAACACAAACCTCTAGCAAAACAATCTTTCTCTCATTTAGAAAATGTGAATTTGATTGAACAAAAAGATATTTCCCTTTCAGACCAGTTACTCAACTTTGTATCTGAATCTATTGATTTTGAATCCAATCATACTGTTAATGGTACAAAAGAACTACTAATTAAAAATAGCTATGGTGGTGGCAAAATTGATTCTACAACTTTCGAGAATCAATTAAAAGTCATCAATTTCGATGTCTGTCTCAATGATGATTTAATAATTGACATATCACATAAAAAAGATACGCTTTACTTTATTTATACGTTTGAAGGTAAATGTTATCATAGTTTGAACAACTCTAAGAAACCATTTCAAGTTAATGAGTTAAGAACATTCTCTTTTTTATCTTGTAGATCTAATCATAACCAATTAATTATAAAAAAAGGACGTCCTTTTAAGTGTAATATTATAACTATAGATAAAGATGTTTATGTAAAGAATTTTGTTTTAAATCTTAGTATTGCTAATGGACCTTTGCATAATCTTCATACAATTTTTGAAACACTCAAAGAGCAACAGTTAGATTGCTCTTTTAGCTTAAACATTTCTAAAGAACTAAGAACAATTAATTCACAATTAAATAATGAGAGTATAACATCATCTCTTGAATTACAAAGTAGATATCAACTTATATTGTCATATCATATTGAGCAATTATATATAGTAAAGTTTAACAAAGAAGTTAATTATAGCATATCCAATTCTGAAATAAAAAAAATAAAAACCATTAGTAATCATATTATAGAAAACCCAAGTTTAAATCATTCTCAAGAACAGCTTTGTTCACATTTTTTTATATCACAAACAAAGTTACAAACGGGTTTCAAAGCTTTACATAAAACTACAGTCTCAAATTTCACAAGAAATGTAAGATTGGAGAAATCTGAAGATCTACTTTTTAATTCAGATTTAAACATTTCTGAAATTGTGTATAGTGTAGGTTTTACTAGTAGAAGTTATTTTAGTAAAATTTTCAAACAAAAATATGACTGCAATCCAACTGCATATAGAGCTCAGTTTATTAAAAACAAACATTATCTAACTCTTAGTCATTAGAAGAGTTGGCTTTATCTTTTTGTTCCTCAAGATCTTCTTCTTTATAGATGAGTTCATGATCTTGCTTTAAGCCAACTATTAAAATAATATTTGTTACAGTATTGTAAAGCATTAATATAACGACTACCATAGCACCACTTAATACAGATGATATGAATAAAGTTATCCAGTAAATGAAGCTAAACCAACCAGTTGGCACTTCACTAGACTCTGTTATTGGAATATTAAAAAGCTGAAACATAATAAGTGTTACAATAAATAAAATGGTATCAATCTTAGCTATATTAAGGACTTCAAGATAATGTCCATCTTTTAATTTAGATTCTGTACCAGAACTAATTCCTAATAAAGTAAGAAGTAAAGCTAAAATTGTTGCTGATGCTAACACAATTGTATTACACAACATATTTATTCCCGAAAGAGAGGCTTCTAGTAAATTTTTAGCTTCATATCCAGATATATTACCTAATAAAAATACTCCAGTAGTAATTATAAAAAAGGTAATAACTCCTCCATAAATAGCTCTTTTATTATTAAACAGAAATGTTTTCATATCTTTTAAAACTTAATTTTTGATAAAAAAAAGCCTCATTCCTGAGGCTTATCTATTTTAATTAAATTTATTAATCTACAGCATCTTCTACGTCATCTGCCACATCTTCTACTGCGTCCTCAACTTTGTCTCCTGTTGTTTCTCTACAGCTTGTAAATACTGTTGAAATTGTAAATAATACTAAGAATACTTTTGCTATTTTTTTCATAATTGATTGTTTTTAGTTAATGATTATTTTTTTATTACACCCTTGAATAAAGAGAGTACAAATAATACTATAAATATGAAGAATATAATTTTAGCAATTCCTGCTGCTGCTCCTGCAATTCCTCCAAATCCTAGTACTCCTGCGATAATTGCGATTATTATAAATGTGATTGTCCAACGTAACATAATTTTAAGTTTTTAAAGTTATAACCAAACTGACTATCAGCTCAGTACATAACAAATATCGCAAAATCAAGCCAACCTACTTAGCTCATTTCATGTTAACATTAACTCTTACACTAATTCCGAGATACATGCATAATTGTTTGATATTGATCACTGTTAACGATGCGATTAAACAACTTAGAGTTTTTATAAAAATTATTTTCTATAGGATGAGAGATAAACTTATAACGATCATGCGAATTCACTAATGATTTTAAATCTTTTATTTTTAAATTAGAATTCAACCAAGCTTCGTGATCTTTCTGTTTTAGTATTAAAGGTTTCTGTTTGCCTATATTGGGTATGTGATCATACTCAACTCCTGCATCTGTAACTAATAAAGAGCAAGTCAAAAAGCCATCATTTATTTTATTAAATATTCCAGCGATACAAAATGGCTTATGGTTTTTTAAATGAATATGATGTGGTTGCAATTTCCCTTCTACTAATTTTGATGTAAAATATCCATTAACTACAATAAGACAACGTCTTTCATCTAATGATTTTGAATAAATCTCTTCATTTAAATTAGCGTCATCTATATTCGTGTTTAGAGTATTTGTAAAACTTTGGAAAGTGTCCCAATCATCTTCGTAACCTTGAGGGAGTAATCCCCAAATCGCATAATCAATAGTTGCTGGTTTTTCCGAAGTTATAATTGGTACATTCGATTCATTTAAACCATTTATTATTGCCTTAGGTTCATACAAATTTGGATATTTAAAAGGAGTTCTAAATTCATTTTGAATATCTAGTTGATCGCAAGTATTAGATAGTTTATAAAACATATTTTTTTATAAAGTAAATGAAAATTACAAGTCTTGATTAACTCAAACAGAATAATAACGTCTTCAAATGAAAAGACACCTAAAAGGTGCCTTTTTTAATTAAAAATTTATTAGTGATTATCTCAAATCTTCTAATGTTTTAATATTTGATAATCCGTTTTCAATTGTGCTTTTTTGAGTAGCTAAGATTGATTTTGTAGATGATGGTAAACTTGTCTCATTTAAAACTTCTGCATATTCATCTATCGATGCTTTTTCTCCTCTTATAGCTTCCTCTAACATGGACTCTTCGTTATCTGCAGAGAATAAAGATTTCACGTCCATCCACGCTCTGTGTACTGTTCCTGTTAAACTTCCTCCTTTATCAACATCTTGATTAAAAGCTTTCAATTCACTTTTTAATTCGTGCCCAAAGTTATAACGTTCTTGTGCTTTTTGGCTGAAGTATGATTTCAAGGCTGCATGTTCAACATTCTCTGCTGCTTTTTTAAAACCTTTCTCAGCATCGTATGTTTTTTCTAATAAATCGTTTAATTTTTTTCCAACTTCTTCTGTGTAAGTGCTCATTTTCATTTGCTTTAAATTATACGATAGTTTATTTATTGATGTCCATCGATTTGCATCATAGTTAATAGATTAACTTTCTTTCAATGCTAAATTACAATACTTATATAGTGTTGATTACTTTGATTAGTTCAAGTTTTAACTCAATCAATACGTTAATAAAATTTTAACTAAATACTGGGCTTGTAACCCTTAATAAGTTCTAACACCGAGTTTTCTGTAGGTGTTAAATGTGTAGAAATAATAGGAGAAGGTTCAATAGTTGTAAAAATATCGTGTAAGGTATCGTTCTTGTAAGATGACACTATAATAGGATGTACATAATATTTTCTGCATACATTTCTCGTGTTTCCTAAAGCAGTAGCAGTAGAATCAAAAGCAGTCAATAAATTGTTTTTTATTTGTTTTTCTGAAATTGGCCTATCGTAATCCATTAACGTTTCAAAAAATATAACGCTAGCTGACCAAGTTCTAAAATCTTTTGCAGTGAATGATTTACCGGTAATATCTTTTAAATAATCGTTAACCATAGTGCTATCAACCCTATGCTTTTCTCCAAATTTATCATAAAATTGAAATAACTCCCAACCAGGAAGATCTTCACATTTACTTACTAAATTAACGAGTTTTTTATTTCGAAGTGTTATACTGTGCTCTTTACCTTTTTTTCCAACAAATTCGAATCTTAATCGATCTTTAAATAAATGAACATGTTTATTTCTAAGTGTTGTTAAACCGTAAGTTTTATTCTTTTTTGCATAATAGTCATTACCTATCCTAATATGGGTTTCTTCCATAAGTTTTACAACAAGAGCTAATACTTTAGTTTTGGTCCAATCTTTTTGGATGATATCCTTTTCTACTTGATTACGAATGTCTGGAAGAGAAGCACCAAACTCTGCCATTTTGAAAAACTTAGTCTGGTTTTTTATTTTATTCCATACAGGATGGTAACGATACTGCTTTCTGTTTTTAGTATCTCTGCCTGTAGCTTGAAGATGACCGTTTGGTAATATTGAAATCTTAACATTATTCCATGCTGGAGGAATGACAAGTGATTTTATTCTCTCTATATGAGTAGTCTGAGAAATTGATTCCCCATTATTGAGATACGTAAAATGCTCTCCTTTCTTCTTCCGAAGAATAGATAATTGATGTGCATTAACATAAACCAAATCTAACTTTTCAATGGCAGATTCTGGATTTCTGTCAATACTTTTAAGTAATGACGCTGTTAATTTCCTTTCAGCCATTATTTTACCTGTGAGATGACATGTAAGAGTTATAACTTTTTGCTAAATCCAACTTTTGTTTATCAGTTAGAACCTTACCTGATAATTGAAAAAACTTATGCTCTTCATCTTCTAAATGATGCTCAACTTTATGTTTTAAATCTTTAGCGATTTTTAACCAAGCTGGAGAATCATAATCTGTCTCTTCTAATTTTTCAACTAACTCATCAATCTCATGATGCTCTGCAATACCATGACGTGCTTTATCTTGCATCATATCTGAGTCAATTAATGGTTTGTAGTAATGACGCTCTTCTGCGTCTGCATGGATTCCTAATTCTAATTTTAAGGATTTAAAAATCTCATCACGTTCTTTAGTATCCCCAGAGGTTTTAACTAATTTGTCTAACAATTCTCTTTGAATGTCGTGATCTTTTCTAATAGCTTCAAATATGTTCATAGTACAAATATTTTTAAATTTCTATAAAAACCTCAGTGATTTAATCACTGAGGTTTATCTAACCAATCAACCTATCACTTAGATATCGACCTAAATGATAATATTTAAAATTACCATATTTTTAATGCTCAAAAGTGCTCTATCTAAATAGATATTGACGCAAATAAAAAAACTCAGTAATATTAATATCACTGAGTTTCTACTAACCAACCAACTTCATAAATATTGAAGTGTATGCTACCAAAACAAATATATTTTACTTAAAACCAATTTAAGTGCTCTATTAATTAATACTTTGACGTTTTCCGTTATGGTTGGTTAAAAAAAAAATTAAACTTGCCACACCATAGTTATTTAAGATTAAATTTGTGATTAAGCATTTTGAATTAAACATAATTAAAATTTAATACGACTGAGTCATGATTGAAATTGAAATTATTGCTGAGAGCTCTAAAGACACTTTACATCAAATACAAGATGTTTTGGGTGGTAATATAACAGAGACATCAAATGAATTTAATCTTATTTTTGATAATGAAAATGCAAAAGGGACGATTAAACATATTCCTTTTGATTGGGGAGTTAACCTCCTTGTTTTTGATATTACCTTTTTTAAAGAGTTTATTTTAAAAATTAAAGCAAGTGAGTTTAATCCAATTCGTTTTATCTACAATTATAATGGAGACTTCAAACATAGATTTGGCATCAATAATGAAGAAAAATTAGTAGAGCAATTTCACTCATTAATTTTCACTAATAAGACTGGAGGATATAACTATGTTCATTTTCCGAAGCATAAAAAACTAGAAATTAGCAGTATTCAAATTGTTAGAAAAAAATTTTTAAAAAAGAGAACCACTAATGTATCGTCATTAAATAATCGCTTACATGAGGTGTTTGTTGATACAGATCATGATGGCCGATTTTCTCATTATGGTGCACTAAATTTAAGAATGTCTGATTATACTAAAAAACTTAAAAAGATCAAGTCCAAAGGTATGGTTCGTATTCTCAAAATTGAATCTATTATATATGACATGTTATCCTTACATATAGAACAACATAATAAATTTCACAGAGGTGTTCAATTGCCTACGTCTTTATCTAAAACAGAATTAAAGATTGTTAGAAAATTAGGCAATAAGATTATAAAAGAACCTTCATATAATTATTCTTTAGACCAATTATCTGTAGAATCTGGTTTATCTCAAGCTAAGTTACAAGATGGCTTTAAGTTTTTATATAATAGAACCGTTACAGAGTATGTAAGACATATAAGATTAGAATCTTCTCGCGAGCTTATGCGTATGGCAGATTTAAATGTATCGCAAGTTGTTTATAGTATTGGATTTACTAGTAGAAGTTACTTTTCTAAAATATTTAAAGAAAAGTATGGCGTCACTCCTAACGAATACAGAAAAAACGCACTTAATAATTTAATCGTTGAAGAATCTGCAGCTTAAAGCTTCATTTATTTAATAGTATAAAAATAATTATATCATTACATATAAATTACTCAAATAAATTCGCAAACAAAAAAAGCACAGATTATACAATCTGTGCTTTTTTATTTATTATTTTTTAATGATATCTTATTTGATAATTTTCTTGAGAATCATAAATGAACTAAATTTAGTAGCATACTTGACTACAGTTTGCATCCAATGATAAGGAGCCAAATCATTTTTAATTTCACCTTTAACACCTTTAAGTTCCTCAAGCGCTATCTGTCTTTCTAAGCTTAAACGCTTTAGATTAAAATCTATGTCATCAAATGTTTTATAATTTTTCATATTTACTCTTCAAAAAATTTATCGGCTACAGAACTAATGATTTTAGTATTTATCCTTTCTCTCAAGTAATAAACAATTAGAGAAATGATAAGAAACACAAAACCAACAATTAGATACCCAAGTGGCATATTTTCTAGCGCTTCTCCTAAAGCCATTGCACCTGCTATAGCCATAAAAATAAAACCTAGTGTTAATAGAACTCCAATAACTGCAAATTTTGTAATTAAACTTAAAATCAATGTTAGCTGCTGAAACACTTTTAACTTAAAGTATTCTTTCGAGGCTTTAACATATCGCTCTGCAGTGTCTGTTGCCTTATCTGTAGTTTCGTTTAAAGATTCAAAAACAGTCATTTATTATGAAGTTTTTTGTAGTTTTTTATTCTTAGCCTTTAACTCTGCCAATTTATTTTCTAACGTTGTAATAACGTCATCTGCTTTGTGGCTCGCGTCAGTTACGATACTTTCAACCTTCTCATCTAAAGTTTGCTTTTGAGATTCAACAGTCGTCGCTACTCTATCTCTTAAATCATTAGCACTTGCAGATACTCTTTCTTTTAAATCTACAGCAGTGCTAGCTAATCTTTCTTTTTGTAATAGGGCTTCATCAGCAATTTTCTGTCTTGTATTTACTCCTTTATCTGGCGCAAATAAAACACCTAATGTAGCTCCAATTGCTGTACCTGCTAAAATTCCTATAATTATATTACTTTCTTTTCCCATGATATTAAAATTTATTTGTTAATTGTTTCAATACAAATATCTAACATATCACAAAACTGAGTTGACGCTAATCATATAAATATTGACTTAAACCAAAATTGTATAAACGTCAATACTTTTTTCTTATGAGTTAAGCTGAAATTGGACAACTCACTAATTTTAAAACAAAAATCATGTCAATAATAGAAACCACAAACCCGTACACTAATAATAAGATTAAAAGTTATACTAAGTTTACTTCAGAGAAAGTAAATTTAATGCTTAAAACAGCTGATAACACTTTTAAGGAATGGAAATTAGTTAGTTTAAAAGACAGAGCAAAGCTACTAGACAATGTTGCTAATGTTTTACATGAAAACATTGAATCATACAGTAAATTGATAACTGACGAAATGGGAAAGCCTATTTCTGAAAGCAAAGCTGAAATAGAGAAATGCATCCTACTTTGTGACTTTTATAGAAAAAATGCCGATTTATTACTAGCAGATGAACTTATAAAAACAGAAGCTCAAGAAAGTTTTATAAGTTACGATCCATTAGGTGTCATATTAGCAATAATGCCATGGAACTATCCATTTTGGCAAGTCATGAGATTTGCAATACCAACATTAACATCTGGTAACACAACACTATTAAAACACGCTTCAAATGTAACAGGTTGCTCATTAATCATCGAAGATATTTTCGAAAAATCAGGATATCCAAAGGGGTGTTTTCAAACATTGCTTGTTGATCATAATCAAATTGAAAAAATCATTGAAGATGACATTGTTAAAGCAATCTCACTAACAGGTAGCGAAAAAGCTGGAAGAAAAATTGCAGAGATAGCTGGTAAAAATCTAAAAAAGTCAGTGCTAGAATTAGGAGGAAACAATGCTTGTATTATTCTAGAAGATGCAAATTTAGAAAAATATATGGATACCATAGTCAAATCTAGAATGCAGAATACAGGTCAAAGTTGTATCGCAGCAAAACGATTTATTGTTGTAGAGTCCATTTATGATAAATTTCTTAAAAATTTTACCACTAAAATAAAAGATTTAAAGTCTGGAGATCCATCTAACAAAGACACTAATTTTGGTGTTATGGCAAGACAAGATCTTGCCAACACTTTAAAAGAACAGGTCGAAAAATCTATTAATAAAGGTGCAAATGTTTACTTCGGAAATAAAAAAGAACGAACCTATTATCAACCAACCATTCTCACAAACGTAAAACCAGGAATGCCTGTATTTGATGAAGAGACCTTTGGCCCAGTAGCATCAATAATAAAAGTTAAAGACAAACAAGAAGCATACGATATGGCTTCAAATTCAAAATTTGGACTTGGCACAATGATTTTTACTAATGATATTGAAGATGCAAAAAAACATATTTCAAATATAGAAGACGGATCATTCTTTATTAACGAACTAGTAAAATCTGACCCTAGACTACCTTTTGGAGGCACTAAAGCTTCAGGCTACGGAAGAGAGTTATCTAGAGAAGGCATCTTAGAATTCGTAAATAAAAAAACTATATATATTAATAAATAAAACTATAAATCATGAAATTCATAAAGGAAGAAGAAGAAAAAACAAGAGATTATATTTTACAAAAAGATAGCACAACAAAAGCGACATCAAAATCCATAATAGTTATATTAATTTTACTCGTTCTTGCTGTAATCGCATCAGGAATATATTTTTTAAACAATTAATTTAATTCCACTACAAGTTATTACTCGTGTTTTTTTTGTAAATTTAGTACAATTCACAACTTAAAACCATCTCATTATGAAAGCTTTATTCTTATCATTTATATTTATGTTATTGGTTTTTTCTTGTAAGCAAAATCCCAAAAATGAAATTAATGAAGCAGTAATAGATGTTTCAAATCCTGAAACTATAAATTCATTAGAAGGTGCTTGGGAACTTGTTGGTTATTATAATTACAAAGACAATAAAGTTATTGATTCCTTCAAAACATCCGAAGGATATAGACAAGTAAAAATGTACACACATAATAAAGTAATGTGGAGTAAATATGTCCCTTCTGACTCATCTGAATGGTTTGGTTATGGAAAATACTCCATAAAAGAGTCTGAATTAATTGAAGAACTTGAGTATGGATCTGAAATGATGAGTAGAATTATTCAAGAGAAAAAAGAATTTAAGCATGAACTTATTATAAATGAAGATTTTTTTAGCCAAATAGAAATTGATGAAGATGGTAATAGAATCTATGCAGAAAACTACAAACGAATAGAATAAAGAAAGTTACTATAATCTTTTTATGATTTGAAATTGTAGAAATTTTAAATAATCAAAATATTTAAAAATATAAATTCCTTACAAATTGATAATATTATTTGGAGCATTAATACTATCATACCATCCTAATATTATTATTCATAATTAAGTATATTTACTGTTTTTAATTATAGCAAACCTCAATTCTTTTGTGCATCTTTTTTTGTTTCAAAAGATAAATTTTGAACATCTATATCTCCCATTTCATCAACGTAGGAAATAAAATCAATACACTTACCTTGTAAAACAATATCTCCATTACCTGTTAATTTGGCATTAATTATTTTAGTATCTAAATTAAATAAATTAATATCTCCATTGCCTTCCAATTCTATGCTTAAGTTATTAGCTTTAACTAATTTTTTAGATTCTATATCTCCATTACCTTTAAGAAAAAAATTAATATCTGAAGCTGTTATTAATTCAGTTTTTAAAATTATGTCTCCATTACCTTTTAAAGAAATCATATTAAGATTTTCGCTTAAAGGTATATTAATAATTATGTCACAATAATTATTATTACTTAGAAAACCTTTAGAAGAGCATTTTTCCTCGTAAACACCTTCATCAACAAAAATCTTTAACACACCACCTTCATTTATGACATTAACATAATCAATAATTCTTTCATCAGCTGAAATATCAATGTAATCACTATCGCTATCTATTAAGTTCACAGTTGGACTTCCTACTAATTCAATTCCTTCATAATTAGTGAAATTGATCTTTTTACTAATCTGTTTTACTTTACTTTGGGTATTACACGAAAAAAAGCTAGATAATAAAATAATCAAGATTGTAAATTTAATCGATGGGTTTTTCATTTCTAAAAATTGGTTTTATGAATTTAAATAAAGTTGCTAGCATCACAGATGCTATGATTAAGGATATTAAAAGTTTAAATACAATGCCAAAATCATTTATAATTAAGTCTATAAATCCTTTTTCTTGTAAAGAAGAATAAAATTCATTTATAGATTTTGGTATACTTGGCAAGTATTTATGAATTAAATAAAATACGAAAAGATATTGCCCTATACTATAAATTAACATGGAATAATTTAGTTTTTCTTTCCTCTTTATTAATTCAATAAAATAAGAATATGATTTTTTATTTAAATTAGGAATATTAAAATAATCTGAAATAACCCAATAACCATCATTTCTTACAAAAGGGAATAACGAATATGCCATTACAAACAAATTCGTTTTTATTACTAATAACACTAAATATGTAAAATGGTTATATTCATTAAATAGCAGTACATAAACTAAAAAAAAACAATTGATAATCCCCTGAAAATAAACACCTCCCAAATTGACAATTACTCTTTTATTCTTATTGAGCTTCCAAATTCTGGTAACATTTGAATACAGTACTGGAAAGAAAATATAAAATCCAAAACCAATCTCTTTAGGTCTAATCTTGTAGTGGCTTGATGCAGAGGAATGACCCAATTCATGAAAAATCATTATTGTTAAAATTGCTAAGTAAACAATAACAGTATCAAATAAAGTAACCTCAAAAATGGTATGTTCTTGGTATTTGTTGTTGGTAAAAAAATACAAGAAAACACTCAAAGCCAATACAAATGGAAAAAAAAATTTAAAAAAAGATTTGTCGAAAAAGACACGTAAATACTCTGATAATAGAACGACAGATTTTTCTGGTAATATTTTAATTGCCAAATTAATATAGCTTTTAGATGTCTTTTCTTTGGTAATTATCTTATCTATTTTATCAGATATTAATTGTAGAATCTCGTCATAGTCGTTTAAATTAATTCCATGGTCTCTAATAAATTGATTTTTGTTGTGTATATTACTTTTTATTTCTTGTAAAATTTTATAAAACAATTCACTTACTGAATAATAATTATCATCATAAATTACAATGAAGTTATCATCAATATCACTAAGTTCTAGTTTCTCGATATGTTCTTTAATTACTAAATCCATTATATAAAAACTTCTTTAATTATTAGACTATCTCTAAGGTTATCATTCTTTATAAAATATTGTAGTTCTTTGCCATTTAATACAATTTCTTTTATATACATTTTGTTTATAAATCCATATAGAGCTTCTGATAATTGTATGGTCTCAACATTTATAATATCAAACAAGTAAAAATTTTCTTCACGAATTAAAAAATCATATTTTTTTTGATTGAAAGTATAATTTTTATCTAAAACCAATTTCTCTTTGTCTATTTTTTGTTCGTGATTTGCATAATATTGATGAATAGTGTGCAATGTTTCCCATTGCGTTGGATATTTATTGAATAATGGCTGGAAAATTTCCCATAAATATTGAGTTGCATATATAGCAGATTGATTTTTATCTGACAAATTACTTATTATAGGCTCACAAATTTCAATAATAATTTTGTCTCCTTCAAAATATGTAAAGATTGGTACTAAAGGCATCTGAAAATGACTTGCTAAATGAGGAATACCTCTTCTTGCATATATTTCAACATCGTTTAATTTCACAAGAACCTTATTCTTATTTTCTTTTATGTTATCGGCACCAGCTCCAATGTCTACATAGGAAAAAAAGCTTTTTCCTTCTTTTCTCTTTTTTAGAATATTTGCCATACCAGCTCTAGTGTCACCTACTCCAAAATTTTCATCAGTAAGATCAATGTTGTTGTTTTTTGCTAAGTTTAAGTATTGATCTTTTTTGTTATAAGCTTCTGTGCTTCCTATAAACAAAAAATTTACCTTTTTCTCACATAAAAAGAAAGGCAGAATTATTAATGGCCCTAAATGAAAAGAACAATAAAATGATGGTTCATTTATTTTTAATTTTTCAATTCCTTTTACAACTATATTTTTTCTTATCTCTTTATATTTTTCTGAACTTTGTTGTGAATTGATACTATCATATAAATATTTTTTGTAAAAATCATCATCACTTAAATGACTATTTTCTGTGACTAACTTTCTTTTATTTGCTATTACTTTCAAAAACTGAAGTCTAGTTTTTGAGTCAACAGAAGACCAATCATTTATTTTTGTATTACCATTCGTTAATCCATTCATGAGACTACTTTTAATATTTTTTTTAGGTAAGTGAACTAATCATGTGTTGCACTCACTTCATCATTCAAAATAATTTTAATTGTTATGATAAAACTTTAAGTATAATTAAAAAAGAAGCCCTAGAAAATCACTAGGGCATCCTATGATTATTTAGGCTTGCATTCACCATTAGAACCGCAACAACAACCGTTTGTCGCATCTTCAGCTTCTACAGCTACTAATTGAACCATCTCTAGTCTTTCTTCAAGTTCAATAACATCAAACTCTCTTTTTAAGTTTTCTAACTTATTCATAATAATAAAATTAAATTTATGCCTACTCTTTTGAGGGTTTTCGACTTTCCCCTATTGTTGACCAACAAATTCCTCTTATCAATTTTTAGTAGTAATATTTCAAATAAAACCCCAGACAGATATTAATCTAGGGCTTTGAATTCAATTATGCTGGCTTACAAGTACCATCGGAACCACAGCAACATCCATTAGTTGAATTTTCAGCTTCTAAGCTAATCAACTGAACCATTTCAAGTCTTTCTTCTAGTTCAATTACATCGAACTCTCTTTTCAAACTTTCTAATTTATTCATAATTATTAAATTAAATTTTCGCCTACTCTTTCTAGGTTTTTCGGCATACACCTCTATTAAAAGGTCTCATTTACAATTGTAAATACTTATCTTTATTTTTACTGAATTCTATTAATAATCTATCTTCAATGTTATATTTTATTGGAGGGCATGGAGATATTCCTTCTTTCCATAATTTTGGGCAAGCTCCTCCGCAAATTGGAAGGATTCTACAGTCAGTACATGGTATTTCTCCATTTAGTATATCATCATTCCAAGACGAGTAAGGTCTATTCTTATTTATATATTCCTCATCATTCAATTTACCAACTTTGTATAAATCTTCTTTTTCATATGCAGGCACCTGAGAAATTTCAGTACAATTATATACATCTCCATAAGCATCAAATACTTCAGCATGCTCGTAAAGACTAGTACAAACAATATGGGTTTTAGCACCTGGCAATATTGATAATGGATGCTTTTTCTCTATTAGTTCTAGAAAAGTATCTATTTGAAATTTTGCATATTCTTCATGAGTTAATGATTTTAAATGTGCATCATTTCCCCAAGAATGTATTGGAGCTGTGTAAAAAGAAATTTTATTTAATATATTTTCTTTTTCTAATAAATCAATTAAAGCATAAGTGCTTTCAAAATTTGAAGTATCTACATTACAACGAACTGTTATAGAACAATTAGACTGATCAAATCTTTCATCATTAACTATATTTTTTAAATTATTAAAAATTAATTTAAATGTCTTTTCTTTTAACTTTGTGTGCCTTCTTATGTCGTGATGTTCTTCAGTTCCATCTAAAGTAATTTCAAACTTATTTACTTTGTATTTTTCTACTAAGTCAAAAAATATTTGTTTTTTCAGACTGAGACCATTAGTTACCATTTTTGCAGAATAGCTACAGCTTTTTGTACTGGCTAGGTTCATTAACTCAACAGATAGCTTTCTTATATTTTTTAATCCCATTAGAGGTTCTGCGCCAAACCAACCGATATGTAATTCTTTGTATTCTTTTAAATTTAAATTATTAGAAATTCTTTTTAAAATTTTCAAATTCAAACTTTCATCCAATAAATCTTTGGTATGTACCTGCCCACAATAGTCACACCCTAATTGACAATTCGCAGATGGAGATATAACTTGATATAACATATCCTCATTACTTATAGCTGTTTTGTTTTCTTGTATAATGTGATTGAGCTCATTAAAGTTTTCTTCTACTATTACGTTTAAAGAAATTAATTTTTTCAAGAAGCTTGAATCCATGTCAAAAAAAGAACCAGCTATTAACTTATCATACAATTCTATTTTTAATAATGTCAGAGTAGTAGATACTGTAGAATAAACCAATCTATAATTTTGATTTATTATGGGTTCTGAAAAAACCAGATAATGTGATAGTTTATATTTCATGTTTTTATTCAAACATAGGCATATAAACACTTAAGTGAGTAAGCTTAAAACATAAAAAAAGTAAGGAGCATCCATACTTAAAAAAACCATAAAACCCTGATTTAATGCTAAATAAAATCCTTTTCTTTAGTTTTAAATAGGAGTTCTTTATTATAGAAACTCTCTGTATTAAAAATTTGTTTCAAATGGCACCTCCGTTTTTCTAGAGCAGAAAAAGAATTCCTAAAAGGTCTTCCACAATAGTACCCTACAGAAAGTTCTATAAATATTCTCTAGGATTAAATCAGAAAATACTGTCTTCTAAGGAATTTTAAAACAGTATTTCTGCCTTGTATACTATATACTTTTTGAATCTGTTTGTAAGTGTAGTTAAATTTTTCTACTTCTGTAACTAAGGCTAATTTAAAACCTAAATTGTAATCGCGTTGTTTACTCTTAACAATCTTTTTATCTATGCTTTTTCTAATAAGTTATTTTGTGTCAACTTATTTTAGGGTACGATATGTAAATAAAAAAAGCTGAACATCTGTTCAGCTTTTTTTAGTCGGGGTGGCAGGATTCGAACCTGCGGCCTCCACGTCCCAAACGTGGCGCGATAACCGGGCTACGCTACACCCCGAATTGATTATCTTTTTAATATCACAAATAAAATTTGCGGAGAGACAGGGATTCGAACCCTGGGTACCTATTTCTAAGTACGACGATTTAGCAAACCGTTCCTTTCGGCCACTCAGGCACCTCTCCGGTAAATTATGAACTTAGCATTATATCTCAAATGCGGATGCAAATGTAAGTTTTCATTAACAACAACGCAACAATTTTTTAATTTTTTTTTAAAATTATTCTGGGTATTCAATTCTTAGGTGAAATATGTTCGCCAGCTTAGCTTTTAAGACTTTCTTTATAGACTGTATCTCTTTAAAAGTAATATTAGCGTTCAAAAACTGACCATCTTCCATTTGCTTATCTATAATAGATTCTACAAATTTATCAATCTTAGTAGATGTAGGCTCTTTTAAACTTTTAGATGCTGCTTCTACACTATCACACATCATCAATATAGCTGTTTCTTTACTATATGGTTGTGGTCCTGGATATCTAAAATCTTCTTGCTTAGTTTCCTCGTTTAAATCTTTTTCCTTCCTATAGAAGTAATAAACCAAACTTGTACCATGATGAGTTCTTATAAAATCAATCACTCGATCTGGTAAATTATTTTTCTTAGCAATCTCAATACCATCCAAAACATGGTCAATGATAATTTTAGTACTCTCACGTGGCGACAACTCATCATGAGGATTTATTCCGGTGGCTTGGTTCTCTGTAAAATAAGTTGGATTTTTCATTTTCCCAATATCATGATATAAAGCTCCCACTCTAATTAACATAGCATTTGCTCCAACTTCATTTGCTGACGCTTCTGCTAAATTAGCGACATTGAGCGAATGATGAAATGTTCCTGGTGCCTTATTAGATAATTCTTTTAAAAGCTTTGTATTGGTGTCTGAAAGTTCTAATAAGGATACATCTGAAACCAAACCAAACAGTTTCTCATAAATATAGATAAGTGGCTGAACAAATAATGTAGCAAGTCCACATATTACAAACAAACCAAATGTAGAAGGATCTATGCTTGTTATATTACCTTCTTGTATTACGAAAAAAGCAAAATACGCAATAATGTATATAAGTGTGATTTGACCTACGGAAATAAATAAATTTGCACGTTTATATAATTCGGAAACTGTTAATATAGTGACAATACCAGCTATAATTTGAAGAAACATATACTCATAACTATTAGGCACAATAAAGCCTAACAATAATACTGTGAGTACATGAGCAAATAATCCCAATCGTGCATCAAAAAATGCTTTCAAAACCAATGGTAGAATACATAATGGTACTACATAAACATATTTTGAATTATAATTAATGACTAATGTTGTCAATAGAATCATTAATAAAATATTGAAAAAGATAAAGGTCACTTTAGTGTTATCTAGAAAGACTTCCATTCTATATTTCCGAAGAAATAATAAAAGCATCAATAATGTCAAGGCTACGAGTAAAGAATAGGCGAAAATGATTAAATTATAATTTGAGTCATTCCAAACTTGAGATTCATATTCGGTTTCAAGTGATGTTAAAACATCGTATTTATTGCCTTCTACAATCTCTCCTTTAGAAATAATGAGTGTTCCTTTTTCAATACTACCTCTAACACTTGATATAGCCTCAAGTTTTTCATCTAAAGCATTCTGCGTCAATGATGAGTTAAGTTTTAAATTAGGCTTAATAACATCAAAAAAGAGAGAGACAAATGTTGCATCATATTTGGATAATCCATTAGCACTCAACTCATTTTCAATGATGCTTCTAAATCCATCTAACTTAGTTAGATTAGAGAATTGAGTTTCTCCATCTTGGGTTTGCCCATCTACTAAAATGACGTTTTTACTTTCAGAATATTCGTAGTCTTCATCTAAAACTCCAAATTCATAAATAGAATTGATTGTGGTTTGACCTACTTTAAATAAATTTCGATTTTTATTAATTACACTGTCTGCAAATGACGTTTTAAATTTTTCTGAATAGGCATCTAAAATACTAGATTTTATAGATTTATCAATATCAAAATATACTGCACTTCGATCTGAAGCCTCATTTTTTTCTTGATCAATTTCTTTAGAAGATTTTTTTATTGCAAAATCAAAAGGCGCAAGAAGACTTTCTGATTGCCAAGGTTTTCCTTTATCAAAATCGTATCTAAATTTTCCGCTCTTCGGAAATAAATAAACGATCAAAAAAGTCGTACTTAAAAACAAAAGCACTTTATACAAAAGCGCATGATTACGATACCATTTATTAATTATATCATTCATTTTAAAAAAATTTAAGCACTTCAAATAAATCAAAAACGCTTTTGAACTGAGTGCTTAGACTTTCAAAAGTAAGAAAATATAATAGAACTCATGTAATTGTATCTAAGCCTCTATTTAATTAAAAAATGATTAATTTTGCAATAAGAAAACAAAACAAAATCAAAATGAGTAGAGAGGTCGTTATCGTATCAACTGCAAGAACTCCAATTGGAAGTTTTTTAGGAGCATTATCAACTATTCCTGCACCAAAATTAGGAGCTATAGCAATTAAAGGTGCATTGGATAAAATAAATCTTAAACCAGAATTGGTTGAAGAAGTTTTAATGGGAAATGTTGTACAAGCTGGAACTGGTCAAGCTCCTGCAAGACAGGCAGCAATTTACGCTGGCATTCCTGATACTGTTCCTTGTACTACTATTAATAAAGTTTGTGCTTCAGGTATGAAAGCTGTTATGCAAGCTGCTCAATCTATTGCTCTTGGTGATACAGATATAGTTGTCGCTGGTGGAATGGAAAACATGAGTTTGATTCCACATTATCTTCATGCGAGAACTGGTACTAAATTTGGACCTACAACTTTAGTTGATGGTATGCAAAAAGATGGATTAGTTGATGCTTATGATGAAAATGCAATGGGTGTTTGCGCAGATGATTGTGCAAAAGAATATAAATTTTCTAGAGAAGATCAAGATGCTTATGCAATTCAATCTTATAATCGCTCGTCTGCAGCTTGGGAAGCTGGTAAATTTAATAATGAAGTCGTACCCGTAGAAGTACCTCAGCGTCGTGGAGAGCCAATTATAGTTGTTAAAGATGAAGAATACAGTAATGTAAGAATGGATAAAATCCCTACATTAAGACCTGCATTTACAAAAGATGGTACTGTAACTGCTGCAAATGCATCTACTATAAATGATGGTGCTGGCGCAATGGTTTTAATGAGTAAAGAAAAGGCTGAAGAATTAGGTTTAACTCCTTTAGCTACAATAAAAAGTTATGCTGACGCTGCTCAAGAACCAAAATGGTTTACTACATCACCTTCTAAAGCATTACCAAAAGCTTTGGATAAAGCTGGAATGACTATAAGTGATGTTGATTTTTTTGAATTTAATGAAGCTTTTGCTGTAGTTGGTTTAGCTAATATGAAAATTTTAGGTTTAAACGATAGCAATGTCAATGTAAATGGTGGCGCAGTTTCTTTAGGTCACCCATTAGGTTGTTCTGGAGTAAGAATTATCATTACCTTATTAAGTGTTTTACAACAAAACGATGCCAAAATTGGTGCTGCTACTATTTGCAATGGTGGTGGTGGAGCTTCTGCAATTGTAATAGAACGTAATTAATATATTTTAATGCAATACGGAATTTGTAATCTGAGCATTGTACCTCTTAGAATTGAACCCAGTGATCCAACTGAGCTTGTTTCTCAAGTGCTTTATGGTGAAATCTTCAAAGTGTTAGAACAGCGTAAAGCATGGAGTAAAATTCGATTAGCTTTTGACAAATATGAAGGCTGGATAGACAATAAGCAATATCTAGAAATCACTGAAGAAGATTACAAAAATATAAAAAGTCAAAATCACAAATTATCTTTAGACTTGATTGAATACGTTCAAGATAAAGATAATAAGTTATATACAATTCCTATTGGTTCTTCCTTAAATGGATTAGAATTGTTGGATCATACTTTTGATGGTAGTTATACTACTTTAAAACAAGATAAAGGAAACCTGATAACAACAGCTTTCACCTATCTCAATGCACCATATCTTTGGGGAGGAAAAACTCCTTTTGGTATAGATTGCTCTGGTTTTACACAAATGGTCTATAAATTAAATGGCTATGCTATTTTAAGAGACGCTTCTCAACAAGCTACTCAAGGACAAGCATTAAGTTTTATTGAAGAAAGTGAGCCTGGAGATTTAGCTTTTTTTGATAACCAAGATGGACAAATTGTGCATGTCGGGATTATTATGGAAGACAACTATATTATTCATGCTCATGGAAAAGTAAGAATAGACAGACTAGATCACTCAGGGATTTATAATGTAGATAGACAAATTCACACGCATAAACTAAGGGTCATAAAAAAAATTATATAAAAAAAAGCGATTAGAAATTCTAATCGCTTTTTTTATATCAATTACAGAACTTTAATTTCCTGCTTCAAGTTCTTCAATTTTAGCTTTCATAGCTTTGTACTTATCAGTTTGACCACTACCTCTGTATATATTCATTAAGGTTTGTGCTGCTTGAATATCTTTTGGCTTCAACCTTAGCGTAGTCTCTAGATATGGTATAGCAGACTCAAATATCGTAGTCCTTTTAGCTCTTAATTCATCATAGCGTTTATTATCTGCACTTGAATTTCCAAGAGAATTCATTTCTTCAACTATAGCTCCTTCTTCAGCTAAAATTAAAACAGCCATATTATTATAAGCATCTGTATATGATGGATCTAATGCGATTGCTTTTTCATAGTACTTCATTGCAGCTTCTTTTTCGCCAGCTTCTGCAGCAATAACTCCTAAGTTATATTGTAATTCAGGATTATCAGGATCTTTTAAAGTAGCCTCTTTCATTAATTCTGTAAAACGCTCTTTATTACCCATTTTCAATTGAACATTAGCTTCAGAAATCAATAATCCTAAATCATCAGGATTTTGTTCTCTAGCTAACTTCATTGCTCCAATAGCTTTTTCATTATCACCATTACTTAAGTGAATTAATGCTATATTTTTAACTATCTCTGCAGACTTAGATTCTGTTTTCTTATCTTTTGGTGCTGTATGCGTTCCTGCTCTTACAGATAAGTCTCTTAATGATTTATTATCAAAAGTCTCAACCTCTCCAGACTCATTATTAACAGCATTGTATTCTTTCCCGATACCTGTAAAACCTAGATCTCTAAGTTCTTCATAGTATTTAAGTGACGTATTATAATCTTGACCTGTCACTGCTGTAGATGCAGCATAGTATAAGTATAATGTATCTTTAGGAGACATACGGTAAGCTTTATTAAAACCTGCAGATGATGCAGTGTAATCTTTACTTTGTAAAGCTGCATTAGCTTTAGTTAGAAAGTTATTAAGCATTTGAGACTTTAAGTCATTAATAGTTGAACCATATTTACCTTTAGTAGATCCTTCAACTTTTTGCACCATATTGAAACTTTCAATGGCTTCATCCATATCTGAATTTGAACCTGTACCATTAGCATATAATGCTTGACCCTTTAGGAAATAAAATTTAGCTTTTAATTTGTCATCTGCATTAGTTATTAGTGATTCTGCAGATTGAATTGCTGATTTTGCATCTGCAAAATTACCTGATTTAATTGCCTTCTCAGCTGTTTTAAGCTCGCTCTTTTGTGCAAAAGAAAGCGTACTTACTAACAGTGCGATTGCAACAATAAATTGTTTTTTCATTATTAGTTATTTTTAGTATTAATATATTTATTCTTCTTCGTTAGAATCAAGAGTTATGCCATTTTCATCAACATCTTGATTATCAATATTCTCATCATCAGATTCCTCTTCTTCGTCTTCTTTCATGACCTTAGCAACTGCTGCGATAGAATCACTTCCTTTCAAATTAATGAGTTTTACACCTTGTGTTGCTCTACCCATAACACGTAGATCTGCAACTGCCATCCTAATAGCTATACCAGATTTATTAATGATCATTAAATCATCTTCATCTGTTACTGTTTTAATAGCAACTAAGTGACCTGTTTTTTCTGTAACAGAAATGGTCTTCACTCCTTTTCCTCCACGGTTGGTGATTCTATAAATAGCTTCTCCATCTTCTGGATCATCGATATAGCTTCGTTTTCCGTAGCCTTTTTCAGAAACAACTAAAACAGATTCTTCTTGAGGGTTCTCAATAGCTATCATACCAATAACTTCATCTTTATCATTAGATAAACGAATTCCTCTTACACCAGAAGCATTCCTACCCATTGGTCTAGTTTTCTCTTCTTCAAATCTAATTGCTTTACCAGATTTTAATGCTAGCATCACTTGACTATTACCTGTCGTTAGTTTTGCTTCTAGTAATTCATCATCCTCTTTGATTGTAATAGCATTAATACCATTAGTACGAGGTCTAGAATATTGTTCTAAAGATGTTTTCTTAACCTGACCTTTTTTAGTAGCCATAATCACATAATGACTATTGATATAGTCTTCATCTTTTAAATCTTGAGTACAGATAAAAGCCATGACTTTATCATCTTGCTCAATATTTATTAAGTTTTGAATTGCTCTACCTTTTGAAGTCTTACTTCCTTCTGGAATTTCATAAACACGCATCCAGAAACATTTTCCCTTCTGTGTGAAGAACAACATATATTGATGGTTTGTACCAACAAATAGGTGTTCTAAGAAATCCTCATTACGAGTTGTTGATGCTTTTTGACCAACACCTCCTCTATTTTGAGTTTTATATTCTGTAAGTGATGTTCTTTTAATGTAACCTGCGTGAGAAATAGTAATTACCACTTGCTCATCAGGAATCATATCTTCGATACTTAAATCACCACCAGCATATTCTATTACAGATCGACGTTCATCACCATACTTATCTTTAATGACTAAAAGTTCTTCTTTGATAATTTCATAACGACGATCTACTTTATCGAGAATATCTTTTAAATCCTCTATAGTTTTCATCAACTCGTCATACTCATTACGAAGCTTGTCTTGTTCTAAACCTGTAAGTTGACGTAATCGCATTTCTACGATTGCTTTTGCTTGTATTTCTGAAAGTTCAAAACGCTCAATTAATTTAGCTCTTGCTTCATCTGCATTTGAAGATGCACGAATAATTGCAATAACCTCATCAATATTATCTGAAGCTATGATTAAACCTTCTAAGATATGTGCTCTTTCTTCCGCTTTGCGTAATTCGTATTTTGTACGTCTTACAATAACTTCATGTCTATGCTCAACGAAATAATGAATCATTTCTTTAAGATTCAATAATTGAGGACGACCTTTTACTAATGCAATATTATTGACACTAAAAGAAGATTGTAATGCTGTATATTTATACAACATGTTTAAAACGATATTAGGAATTGCATCACGCTTTAAAACGTAAACAATACGCATCCCGTTTCTGTCAGATTCATCTCTAATGAGAGAAATACCATCTATCTTTTTATCGTTAACTAAGTCGGCAGTTTTTTTAATCATGTCTGCCTTGTTAACTTGATAAGGAATTTCAGTAACAACAATACTTTCTCTTCCTTGTACTTCTTCTATTCTCGCTTTTCCACGAATGACAATTCGTCCACGACCAGTTTTAAAAGCTTCACGGACACCATCATAACCATATATTGTTCCTCCTGTTGGAAAATCTGGAGCCTTAATATGTTGAATTAATTCATCAATTTCGATGTCGTTGTTCTCAATGTATGCAATAGTACCATCAATAACTTCAGATAAATTATGTGGAGGCATATTCGTTGCCATACCTACTGCAATACCAGAAGCTCCATTGATTAACAATCCTGGAACTCTCGTTGGAAGCACTGTTGGCTCCTGTAGCGTATCATCAAAATTTAATTTATGATCTACTGTTTCTTTATCAATATCTGCCAACATTTCTTCAGATATCTTCTTCATTCTAGCTTCAGTATAACGCATTGCTGCAGGACTGTCACCATCAATAGAACCAAAGTTTCCTTGACCATCAACGAGCATATAACGTAAACTCCATTCTTGAGCCATACGAACCATGGCATCATAAACAGATGTATCACCATGTGGATGGTACTTACCTAGAACCTCACCAACAATTCTTGCTGATTTTTTATGAGCAGTATTTGACCTAACACCAAGTTCATGCATACCATAAAGTACACGTCTGTGAACTGGTTTTAAACCATCTCTCACATCTGGTAATGCACGTGACACAATGACCGACATTGAATAATCAATGTACGCAGATTTCATTTCATCCTCAATGTTGATAGGGATCAATTTCTCTCCTTCTTCCATATATTATATAAATTAGATTTTTTGTAGGTTTTCAAATCAGGCTAAGATAAGGATTTCCGTAGTGTTTAAGCGCGTTATCTATTCTAAATTTAGAACTATTTATTAACAAATTTCATGTAAACTTTTAATAAGTCTTTTGTTAAAAACTTTGAATTTGTAAAGTTTTTTTACTCTATTAGTAGCAGACCTTTATTTAAGGTATAGTTTTTGCCTTTTTATAGGTAGATTTTATTATTTTTAATGCAGAAAGAGATTACTATGGATGACAATTTTTCCCCAAGAGTTAAAGATGTAATTGCGTATAGCAAAGAAGAGGCATTGCGATTAGGTCACGATTTTATTGGTACTGAACATTTAATGTTAGGACTACTTCGTGATGGTAATGGTAAGGCTATAGATATATTAAATGCGTTGGATGTTGACCTTAACCACTTAAGAAGAAAGGTTGAGATTTTAAGCCCTGCAAATCCTAATATAACTGTGTCTTCAAATGAAAAAAAGAATTTACATCTCACAAGACAAGCAGAACGTGCTTTAAAAACTACATTTTTAGAAGCTAAGTTATTTCAAAGCACGTCTATAAATACTGCACATTTACTGTTGTGTATTTTAAGAAATGAAAATGACCCAACTACTAAACTTTTAAATAAGTTGAATATAGATTACGATAATGTAAAAGAACAATTCAAATTTATGATTACAAACGATGATGATTATTTAGAGATTCCAAAGAGTGAGTCATTCTCAGATGATGAACCTAATCAAGAAGATGAAGCAAAAGAAAATCCTTTTGGACAATCCACTGGTAAATCAACAAAAAAATCTAAGACTCCTGTTTTAGATAACTTTGGAAGAGACCTCACTGTTATGGCAGAAGAGGGTAAACTCGATCCTGTTGTTGGACGAGAAAAAGAAATACAACGCGTCTCACAAATTTTGAGTCGTCGTAAAAAGAATAACCCTTTATTAATTGGTGAACCTGGAGTAGGTAAATCTGCAATTGCTGAAGGTTTAGCTCTCAGAATTGTAAAACGTAAAGTATCCAGAATACTTTTCAATAAACGCGTAGTCACTTTAGACCTTGCTAGTTTAGTTGCTGGAACCAAATATCGCGGACAATTTGAAGAACGTATGAAAGCGGTTATGAATGAACTAGAGAAGAATGATGATATTATTCTTTTCATTGATGAAATTCATACCATTGTTGGTGCAGGTGGAGCTACAGGAAGTTTAGATGCTTCAAACATGTTTAAACCAGCATTGGCTAGAGGAGAAATACAATGTATTGGAGCCACTACATTAGATGAGTACAGACAATACATCGAGAAAGATGGTGCATTAGAGCGTCGTTTTCAAAAGGTAATTGTGGAGCCAACTACTGTAGAAGAAACTATTGAGATTCTCAATAATATCAAAGGTAAATACGAGGAACATCACAATGTAGATTATACAGATGCTGCAATAGAAGCTTGTGTAAAACTTACCAATAGATATATGACAGAGCGTTTTTTACCAGACAAAGCTATTGATGCTTTAGATGAAGCAGGTTCTCGTGTACATATTACAAACATTACTGTGCCTAAACAAATTCTTGAACTTGAAAAGAAATTAGAAGAAGTCAAGGAAACCAAAAATACGGTTGTTAAAAAACAAAAATACGAAGAAGCAGCTAAATTAAGAGATGATGAAAAACGTCTTGAAAAAGAATTAGCAATTGCTCAAGAAAAATGGGAAGAAGAAACCAAACAACATAGAGAAATTGTATCTGAAGACAATGTAGCAGATGTCGTTTCTATGATGACTGGAATACCTGTAAATAGAATTGCTCAAACCGAAAGTAATAAATTAGCCGAATTACCAGAATTAATTAAAGGTAAAGTTATTGGTCAAGATGAAGCTGTTGCTAAGGTCGTTAAAGCTATACAGCGTAATCGTGCTGGACTAAAAGATCCTAACAAGCCAATTGGCTCATTTATATTTTTAGGTCAAACAGGAGTTGGAAAAACACAATTAGCAAAAGTTTTAGCTCGTGAGTTATTTGATAGTGAAGATGCACTCATTAGAATTGACATGAGTGAATACATGGAGAAATTTGCGATCTCTAGATTAGTTGGAGCACCTCCAGGATATGTAGGTTATGAAGAAGGTGGACAATTAACAGAGAAAGTGCGTCGTAAACCATACGCAGTAATTCTTTTAGATGAAATTGAAAAAGCACATCCAGATGTCTTTAACATGTTATTACAAGTTTTAGATGATGGTTATTTGACAGATAGTTTAGGACGTAAAATTGATTTTAGAAATACAATCATCATTATGACCTCTAATATTGGTGCTAGAAAACTTAAAGATTTTGGACAAGGTGTAGGTTTTGGTACATCTGCTAGATCTGCTCAAGCAAGTGATAATACGAGAAGCATTATTGAAAATGCACTTAAAAAAGCATTTGCTCCAGAGTTTTTGAATAGAATTGATGACGTTATGGTCTTTAATGCTTTAGAAAGAGAAGACATCGATAAAATCATTGATATTGAACTAGCGCACCTCATGAAACGAATTAAAGATTTGGGGTATGAACTTAAGCTTACAAAAAAAGCTAAAGATTATATAGCCGAAAAAGGATTTGATAAAGAATATGGAGCAAGACCATTAAAAAGAGCTATTCAAAAGTATATTGAAGATGCACTTGCCGAAGAGATCATTAATTCTCAACTTCAAGAAGGAGATACTATACATATGGATTTAGACAGTAAATCAAATGAATTGACAATTAAAATTGTTAAGCCTGAAACTAAAACAGAATCTTAAATAGTCACTTATAAAAATAAAAAAGCCTCTTAATATTAAGAGGCTTTTTTTTTGTTTCAAGGTTTTTAATGTTTAACTTTAGAATATGACAAATAGCATTACACTTGATTTTTGTGAAATTCATCTTTATGAACACTACATGATCGTTACTGTAAACGCAGGAGTCAACATGACTATGTATAACAATACCACTCTAAAACAAGTTGCCGATGCGCATTTTAGAAACAAACCATTTGTCTATATCACACACAGAGTAAACTCTTACTCTGTAGATCCAGCAGTATATAAAGAAACTTCAAAAATTAATAACCTCGTTGGGTTTTGTGTCGTTTCAAAAAATTACATGGCTAAGACTACTGCACAAATAGAAAAGCTGTTTTTAAATAATAAGCCTTTTGAAATTTTTAATGATTTAGCTCAAGCTATAGAATGGGCAAATTCTGTAGCTAAATAAACTTTTCCTTGTCTCTTCGGTCCCGATAGTTATCGGGATTAAAACTCACCACATTTTATAATTAATTCACTTGTATTGCCTATCTATTTCTATGTTTAATGCTGAAATAGGAATACTTCACTCCTATTCATTTAAAGCATTATTTGTTAATGCAAAGCACATTTCCGTAGAAAAATAGGTACAAAAAAAAGGCAGCTATAAATAGCTGCCTTTAATATATACCCCTAGAGAATTTCTCTAATTATTTATCAATTATTACTTACCAGAAGAAACTATCTTCTTAGTAACAGATCCTTGACTAGTAGTTAACTTCACATAGAACATTTGACTTGAGTATCTAGATAAATCAAACGTTGATACATCTTTAGATCCTGTAACATAATTCTTGTTAGTTTCACTAAAGACTTGTAAACCTTTAGTATCAAATAACTCAATAGTTACATCTGTATCAAATTCAAATGAGTAAGCAATGTTTACTTCATTGTCAAATGGTACTGGGTAAGCAGTAAAGTCGATTTTAACAGTATTCTCTTGATCTGCTAATTGCTGTCTCGCATTAGCTGGGTCACAAGTTATAGATAACTCATAATCACCAGTATTATCACTAAATCCAGTGACATAGACTTGATATTCTTGTCCTACAACAGATACGAATTCAACTTGAGAATGGAAACTACTATGCGTACAATTTGTAGCATTTGTAGTATCATCATCACCAACTACACATGTAGCAGCTTCATCTGTAAAGACACCTAACTTAGTATCATACGTTGTATTAGCACTACATGTAGATACTGTAACATAATCTCCTGTACCAATAAAGGTATAGAAATCACCTTGTCTATCTGTTAAGCTAGTATCACAAGAAGGTAAACCTGTATTTACGTCAGAATCATCAGTATTACCGTTTACAACATCTCCACAAGCAATATCACCTTGAATATCACCTTGACCAACAACTGTAATTATTTGATCACAATTGTCTGAATTACCTGATTCATCAGTTGCAGTCCATGTACGTATAATGGTTGTTACACCAGCATCGTTAGTAGATGAAACATCAGAATACGTTACCTCAGGCTCATCATCACAATTATCTGAAGCTATAGCATAACCTGTAGCATCTGGTGTAATATCTACACCATCATAAGTTATGTTCACAGCCCAGCTATGTAAAACTCCTACATCTCCTCCAGCGTCATCAATAATGAATAATTCCCAAGTACCATTCTGATCTCCAGATAAGGTTGCTATAAAGTCAGCAAACGTTACCGTACCATCATTAGGCTTGTAAGAAGCATCTATAGCATCATTAAAAGCGTCAGTAAGAATTGCATCTGGTGCAATTGGTGCTGCAGCAGAATCACTAAATGAGATATTTGTATTTACAAAATCAACATTGTCAGTAGAACCATTACCTGTATCATCTGGTATCAATAAGATAGCTTCAACTCCTGAAGGAGATACAAGCGTAATCTCTAAGTCACCTGACCAAGTATGTGAAATATTCATATCAATTGTGATATCTTGGATAGTAGCGTTAGCTGGCATTCCAGATACTTCAGCAAAATAAGAAACCTCACCAGAAGTAGCTCCAGGAACAATTTCTCCTCCTACTGAGTCAACTCCACTTGCAAGTCCAGTAACACTTCCGTATATCTCAACATCAGCAGGACATGCAATCTCTGGATTTACTATATCATTAGCACAAGGATCTATAGACCACGTATAAACAACATCACAGGTATCTGTGTTACCACAGCCATCATTTGCAGTGAATGTTCTTATTAAAGTGTAATCTTCAGTAGCAGCTCCTCCATCTTCACAAGTAACATCTAATAATTGACAAACAGAACTACCTGGATCCCAATCACTTGATTCACAAGACGGATATAAATCATCTACATTAGAGAACCAAGCTATTTCTCCTTGCTCTTTAACAACCCATTGATCATTTTCAAATGATAATGAATAAGAATTATTAGGGAACTCTGGAGAGTTTCCAGGATCAAATGTTGCATAACCGTTAACATCAACACCTGTTGGCTCGCCAAAAATAACGCTACCATAGATAGTTTGATTAATCAAACAATCAAATGTAATTCCAGACAATACCTCACTAACTTCAGAAGTTAAAACATCTGAATAATCTTGAGTTTGACCATCAGCTTGACAGTTATCTGTATAAAATGCTTTATCAGCAAATGCAGTAGGCGCTTCAGCAACTATACCAAAGTCTTGACCTTCTGGACAAGTTACAACTGGTGCAGTTGTATCTCTAATAATATATGTACAAGTGAACAATTCATCTGATTTGTTACCACAAGCATCTTCAGCTTCAAAGCTTATAGATATTGTAGTTAAACAATCTCCTGCATCTATTAGAACATCTATAACTTCTAAACTGATATCCTCAAGAGGCGTACAGTTGTCAGAAACACATTCTGCAATTGGTAAAATTTCTTGTCCAGCAACAGTCCAAACTGTTAATGGATTAATAATATCACCAACATTCAATGAAATAGTTGCACTAGCTGGGCAAGATTCGATTTCAAATTCTTGGAATTGACATTCAAGATCAAATTCTGGACCTGAAACATCACCACCTTGGTAGTTCACTTTTACAAGAGAAGATTCGTTTCCACAAGCATCTACTGCTGAGTATTCAAATACTCTAATCCACTCACAGTTTGTACCGTAAATTTTCTCAACTTTAGTAACAGTTACTTCACTACAGTTATCTGCGTAAAGTGCTGCAATCTCCTCTTCACTAGGTTCTCCTAAATCAGAATCGATACATAAGTCTAAAGTATTTTGACCCATTGGTAATTCTCCTTCTAATGTTGGAGCCATTGTATCTGCACCACTGTTTACGATTACGATGTTATCTGCATAGTTCTCACATGCATCAACAACAGTATACTCATAAGTTGCAGTCCATCCACAATCATCACCAGTAATTACTGGCTCTAATGGAGTAATAGTTACTGTTCCACAATTATCTGTGTAAGCCTCGTTAAGAGCATCTAATGATGGTGCACCAGGATTATCACTTAAACACTGTAAACCTGTAACACCTTCTGGTAATGTTCCTGTTAATTCAGGAGCAGATTGATCTCCACCGTTATAGAATACTTTTACTGGATTAGCAAAGTTTCCACAATCATCTTGGATTTCATATCTGTACATTACTGCCCAATGACAATCATCTTCTTGAGGTGCAGATACTGTTTTAGTAACATTTACGTTACCACAGTTATCTGTAAATAAAGCAGCGATTTCAGCTAGAGTAGGTCCTTCTGGACGATTTTCAAAACATAAGTCTAAGTTAGACTCACCTTGAGGTAATTCTCCTACTAACATTGGTGCTGTTTCATCAATTACTGTAATAGTTTGACTAGCAGTAATTGTACGATCACAATCATCAGTGTACGTAAAGTTCACTACAAAAGTTCCACAGCTTCCTTCGAAAGCTTCAGCTTCACCTTGAACAGATCCAGAGATTAAACAAGCTCCAGTTCCTTCATTTGAATATGATAAGAATTCTGGCTCATAAGATGCTAAATCTTCACATGCAATAGATGCATCTTCAATTTCATCAAATACTGCCATTGGTGCTGGCTCAACTGTAACAGTTTGGCTAGCCTCAATTGTTCTATCACAATCATCTGTGTAAGTCCAGCTTACTAATATAGTTCCACCACACTCTGTATAATCTGGTGTAGCTTCTCCATTAACAGAACCTTCTATTAAACACACTTCGTTAGAAGCTCCGTTTGTATAGCTTAAAGATGCTGCTATAAATGAGTTAGCTTCTTCACATGAAATTGTCATGTCTTCTACTCCATCAAACTCAGCCATTGGTGCTGGCTCTACTGTAACTGATTTTTTAGCTGTGATTGTTCTATCACAATCATCTGTATAAGTAAAGTCTACTGTAAGGATTCCTCCACATTCTGAGTAAGTTCCACTTATCTCTCCTTCTACTGATCCTGCGATTAAACATGCTCCAGTTCCTCCGTTAGTGTAACTTAATGAACCTGCTACAAATGATCCTGCTTCATCACATGAAATTGTCATGTCTTCTACTTCATCAAATGCTGCTTCTGGTGCTGGTAATACTGTAATAGTCTTACTAGCTTCAATTGTTCTGTCACAATCATCAGTGTACGTCCAGTTTACTGTAAGTGTTCCTCCACATTCTGTGTATTCTCCACTTAATTCTCCTTCTACTGATCCTGCGATTAAACATGCTCCAGTTCCTCCGTTAGTATAACTTAATGAACCTGCTTCATATAAATTAGCTTCTTCACATGAAATCTCCATGTCTTCTACTTCTTCAAATGCTGCCATTGGTGCTGGCTCAACTGTAATCGTTTGGCTAGCCTCAATTGTTCTTTGACAATCATCAGTGTATGTCCAGTTTATTGTAAGTGTTCCTCCACATTCTGTGTACTCTCCACTTAATTCTCCTTCTACTGATCCTGCGATTAAACATGCTTCATTTTCAGCTCCGTTTGTATAAGCTAATGAACCTGCTTCGAATGAATTTGCTTCTTCACATGAAATTGTCATGTCTTCTACTTCATCAAACTCAGCCATTGGTGCTGGTAATACTGTGATCATTTTCTTAGCTGTGATTGTTCTGTCACAATCATCAGTGTAAGTCCAATCTACGATAAGTGTTCCTCCACATTCTGTGTATTCTCCACTTAATTCTCCTTCTACTGATCCTGCAATTAAACATGCTTCATTTTCAGCTCCGTTTGTATAACTTAATGAACCTGCTACAAATGATCCAGCTTCATCACATGAAATTGTCATGTCTTCTACTTCATCAAATGCTGCTTCTGGTGCTGGCTCAACTGTAATAGTTTGGCTAGCCTCAATTGTTCTTTGACAATCATCAGTGTATGTCCAGTTTACTGTAAGTGTTCCTCCACATTCTGTGTACTCTCCACTTAATTCTCCTTCTACTGATCCTGCAATTAAACATGCTTCATTTTCAGCTCCATTTGAATATGATAATGAACCTGCTGCAAATGATCCTGCTTCATCACATGAAATTGTCATGTCTTCTACTCCATCAAACTCAGCCATTGGTGCTGGTAATACTGTAATCATTTTCTTAGCTGTGATTGTTCTGTCACAATCATCAGTGTAAGTCCAATCTACATATAATGTTCCTCCACATTCTGTGTAAGATCCACTTAATTCTCCTTCTACTGATCCTGCAATTAAACATACTTCATTTTCAGCTCCGTTTGTATAAGCTAATGAACCTGCTACAAATAATCCTGCTTCATCACATGAAATTGTCATGTCTTCTACTTCATCAAATGCTGCCATTGGTGCTGGCTCTACTGTAATAGTTTGACTAGCCTCAATTGTTCTTTGACAATCATCAGTGTATGTCCAGTTTACTGTAAGTGTTCCTCCACATTCTGTGTATTCTCCACTTAATTCTCCTTCTACTGATCCTGAGATTAAACATGCTTCATTTTCAGCTCCATTTGTATAAGCTAATGAACCTGCTACAAATAATCCTGCTTCTTCACATGAAATTGTCATGTCTTCTACTTCGTCAAATGCTGCCATTGGTGCTGGCTCAACTGTAATCGTTTGGCTAGCCTCAATTGTTCTTTTACAATCATCAGTGTAAGTCCAGTATACTGTAAGTGTTCCTCCACATTCTGTATATTCTCCACTTAATTCTCCTTCTACTGATCCTGAGATTAAACATGCTTCATTTTCAGCTCCGTTTGTATAAGCTAATGAACCTGCTGTAAATGATCCAGCTTCTTCACATGAAATTGTCATGTCTTCTACTTCATCAAATGCTGCCATTGGTGCTGGCTCAACTGTAATCGTTTGGCTAGCTTCTATTGTTCTATCACAATCATCAGTATATGTCCAGTTTACATATAGTGTTCCTCCACATTCTGTGTATTCTCCACTTAATTCTCCTTCTACTGATCCTGCAATTAAACATGCTTCATTTTCAGCTCCGTTTGAATATCCTAATGAACTTGCTGTAAATGATCCCGCTTCTTCACATGAAATTATCATGTTTTCTACTTCGTCAAACTCAGCCATTGGTGCTGGTAATACTGTAATTATTTTCTTAGCTGTGATTGTTCTATCACAATCATCAGTATAAGTCCAATCTACGCTAAGAGTTCCTCCACATTCTGTGTATTCTCCACTTAACTCTCCTTCTACTGATCCTGCGATTAAACATGCTTCATTTTCAGCTCCGTTTGAATATCCTAATGAATCTGCTGTAAATGATCCTGCTTCATCACATGAAATTGTCATGTCTTCTACTTCATCAAATGCTGCCATTGGTGCAGGACTAACTGTAATCGTTTTTCTAGCTGTAATTGTTCTATCACAATCATCAGTATACGTCCAGTCTACATATAGTGTTCCTCCACATTCTGTGTATTCTCCACTTAATTCTCCTTCTACTGATCCTTCAATTAAACATGCTTCATTTTCAGCTCCGTTTGAATATCCTAATGAACTAACCATATATTGGTTTGCTAGGTCACAAGCAATAGTAATGTCTTGTACTTCATTAAACACTGCCATTGGTGCTGGCTCAACTGTAATCGTTTGGCTAGCCTCAATTGTTCTTTGGCAATCATCAGTATAAGTCCAGTTTACTGTAAGTGTTCCTCCACATTCTGTGTATTCTCCACTTAATTCTCCTGTTACTGATCCTGCGATTAAACATGCTTCATTTTCAGCTCCGTTTGTATACCCTAATGAACCTGCTGTAAATGATCCAGCTTCTTCACATGAAATTGTCATGTCTTCTACTTCATCAAACTCAGCCATTGGTGCTGGATTAACTTTTATTTGCTGTCTTTTTGTGATTGTTCTATCACAATCATCAGTATAAGTCCAGTCTACAAATAATAATCCTCCGCATTCAGTGTACTCTCCACTTAACTCACCTTCTACTGATCCTGCGATTAAACATGCTTCACTTGAAGCTCCGTTTGTATAATCTAATGAACCTGCTACAAATGATCCAGCTTCTTCACATGAAACTGTCATGTTTTCTACTTCGCTAAACTCAGCCATTGGTGCTGGTTCTACTGTAATAGTTTGACTAGCCTCAATTGTTCTGTCACAATTATCAGTGTAAATCCAGTTTACTGTAAGTGTTCCTCCACATTCTGTGTATTCTCCACTTAATTCTCCGTCTACTGATCCTGCGATTAAACATGCTTCATTTTCAGCTCCGTTTGTATAAGCTAATGAACCTGCTGCAAATGATCCTGCTTCATCACATGAAATTGTCATGTCTTCTACTTCATCAAACTCAGCCATTGGTGCTGGTAATACTGTAATTATTTTCTTAGCTGTAATTGTTCTATCACAATCATCGGTATAAGTCCAATCTACGCTAAGAGTTCCTCCACATTCTGTGTATTCTCCACTTAACTCTCCTTCTACTGATCCTGAAATTAAACATGCTTCGCTAGAAGCTCCGTTTGTATAAGCTAATGAACCTGCTGTAAATGATCCTGCTTCATCACATGAAATTGTCATGTCTTCTACTTCGTCAAACTCAGCCATTGGTGCTGGTAATACTGTAATTACTTTTTGAGCAGTAATTGTTCTATCACAATCATCAGTATAAGACCAATCTACATATAGTGTTCCTCCACATTCTGTGTATTCTCCACTTAATTCTCCTTCAACTTCACCTACTATTGAACAAGGTCCATTTCCATTTCCATTTCCATTTCCGTTTCCGTTTCCGTTTCCGTTTCCGTTTCCGTTTCCGTGATTAGAATATGATAACACACCTGCTACATAATTATTTGCTTCATCACATAAAATTTCTTCATTTTCTACTGGTTCAAATTCTGCCATTGGTGCTGGTAAAACAGTAATTGTTTTCTTAGCTGTGATTGTTCTATCACAATCATCAGTGTAAGTCCAGTCTACATATAACGTTCCTCCACATTTTGAGAATTCGCCATTTAATTCACCTTCAACTTCACCAGAAATTAAACAAACTCCTGTTCCGTTGTTAGAATACGATAAGCTTTCAACTTCATAATTATTTGCATCATGACATGAAACTGTCATATCTTCTACTGCGTCAAACTCAGCCATTGGTGCTGGGTCAATTGTAATAACAAATGGTCCTGCACTTAATGGACGATCACAAGAATCAACTCCATCATAAGTAACAGTTATTGTACCACCACACTCAGTATATTGTGTACTTACTTCTGCTTCAATAGAACCAGAAACTGAACATGCTCCTTGAGCAACTCCATTACTATATGTAGCGTTTGGTACTAAATAAGCTTCTGCATCTGTACATGAAATATTTGAAGGTAATTCTGGTACCTCTAGAATAGATTCTGGAGTAGGTAATACAGTAATTGTCTGTGTTTGACTATCGCTATTACCACAACCATCAGAAACAGAATAAGTTCTTACTAATACACCTCCTAAACATGAATCTATTTCAGCAGGACTATCAGAAACTGTAATTTCTAATTTATCTGTACAATTATCTGAAGCAGAAATATTTTTGAAATTTGCTTCTGGGATTAAATCTACACAACTTACAGTTACGTCCTCAGGCACACCTTCTAAAACAGGCTCCTCACTATCACTACCATTATATACTAAAACAATAGGTTCTGCAGTATTACCACACTCATCACTAATAGTATAAGTATATTGTGCCATCCACTTACAGTCACTACCTTTAGAATAACTTGTTTTCACAACGGTTACCGTTCCGCAGTTATCCTCAAACATAGAAGCAATATCTTCTTCAGTAGGTCCTTGAGCTTTATCTAAAAAGCAAAGATTTAAACCTAATTCTCCTGTTGGTAACTCCATATCTTTATTAAAAATAGGCGCTTCTGTATCTCCACCACTATAAGAAACAACTAAATCTGAAGCCATGTTTCCACAAGCATCGCTAATTGTATACGTATAATCAACAGACCACTCACAATCACTTCCTGATGGAGTACCTGACTTAGTAACAATTACGTCACTACAGTTTTCTGTATACAAAGCAGCAACATCTTCAATTGATGGACCTGCAGGAACACTATCTAAACATAAGTTTAAATTTTGACCACTTTCAGGAACTTCTGCTCCTTCATTTAATAATGGTGCTGTTTCATCTTCTCCATAATATTCAACTGCAAATGCAGTACTAAAATCTCCACAATCAATAGTGTAATAGATTTTTAAATACCAACTACAGTCATCACCTTCTGGATATAAGGTTTTAACTACTTTGGGAGTAAGTTCTCCACACACATCTGCGTAAAGCAGAGCTACTTCTGCTTCAGTAAATCCACTAGGAGCGTCTGACAGACAGCCACTAACGAATGTACTTCTTGCTGATTCTTGGGCGAACATTGTACTTACACTAAACGCGAAAAGCATGAAAAAGGCCAGAGCCTTCATGCTTGTAAATCGTTTAGTCTTAAGATCAATGCTACAACACGATAAATTCGTGATAGATTGCCAAATTTTGGCGCGTCCACCACTTCGGGTAAAATTGCTCATAAACATAACATTTGGTTTTAAATTAAAATTATTTTAACATTTATATTGACAATACAAGTATTGCCAGCAAAACGTAAATACAAGATTTACGTGTAAGCTTAAAATCAAATATTGACGCACTGTATATACAGAACATCAACTAGAATGAAATCATTCTAAATCAATAAATGCTAATAATCAATTGTTGTGCTATCAAACAATTTTTTGGTAAGAATAATAGATTAATTTGCTATTAATTTAATCTATTATTAAGTATAAATGGAATAGAATTCCTATCTACTTAAAATCAAAAATAGAGCATAAAATGCTGTCTACCAAATAATTTTAACCTTTTTTTAAGGATTAAACCGTTGAACATTTTTTTATGCGTTTAATCGAAAAGTATGTCATTTTCAATGCAAAAATCACAGATAAACTGCTGCGTTTTATTCATAAGTATATAAAATACTTTATCCTCAGCAACAAATTGCACTTCAGACCTGTAACTTTTTAGAAAAGAATTTATTAGAGCCGAAGATTTTAATGGTTTCCTAAAATAAAGCGCTTGCGAAGCGTTTAATAATTCAATTGCCAATATACGTTCTACATTATTCACAATAGTGTAACATTGAGTCGCTGCATTTGCACCCATACTTACATGATCTTCTTGACCATTACTGGACACAATACTATCTACACTAGCAGGTGTTGCAAGTTGCTTGTTAGCACTCACTATACTTGCTGCTGTATATTGCGGAATCATAAAACCAGAATTTAACCCAGGATTATCAACCAAAAAAGCAGGAAGACCTCTTAATCCTGAAATTAACTGATAGGTTCTTCTTTCAGAAATACTTCCCAACTCTGCAACCGCAATTTTTAAATAATCTAAAGCTAATGCTAAAGGCTGACCGTGAAAGTTTCCACCAGAAATAATTTCATCTTCTCCAACAAAGATGTTTGGGTTATCTGTAACCGCGTTTATTTCGGTCTTAAATGTTTTATGAACAAAATCTAATGTATCTTTTGTTGCGCCATGAACTTGAGGCATACATCTAAATGAATACGGATCTTGAACATGCGCTTTATCTTGTTTTATCAACTCACTACCTTCAAGAAACTCTCTTATACGCTTTGCTGTTTTTAATTGACCTCTATGAGGTCTTACTAAATGTACAAGTTCATTAAATGGCTCTATCCTTCCGTCAAAAGCATCTAAAGAAATACTTCCTATTAAATCTGCGAAATAAGAAAGCTTATATGACTTTAAAAGTAAATGAATTCCGTAAGCACTCATAAATTGAGTTCCATTTAATAAAGCAAGCCCTTCTTTTGACTGCAACTCTATAGACTCCCAATTAAATTTTGACAAGATTTCATTAGACTCAAAAATCTCATCCTTATATGTAACCTCTCCTTTTGCAATTAATGGTAAAGCCAAATGCGCTAATGGTGCTAAATCTCCAGATGCACCTAATGACCCTTGTGTGTAAACAATTGGTAGGATATCATTATTATAAAAATCTATAAGGCGCTGAACTGTTTTTAGCTGAACTCCACTATGACCATAACTCAATGATTGAACTTTGAGCAACAACATAAGCTTCACTATTTGCTTAGGTACTCGCTCTCCCATTCCACAGGCATGAGACATTACTAAGTTTTCCTGCAATTTGGTTAGCTTGTCTTTAGAGATCTCTACATCACATAAAGACCCAAAACCTGTATTGATTCCGTAGATGGGATGATTTTCCTTTTTTATTTTTTCATCTAAATAATTTCGGCAAGCCTCTATTTTTTTTATAGACTCTTTTGTAAGCTCTATTTTTTTATTCTGAAAGAGGATATCTCCAACAGTTGATAGTTCTAAAATTTCCGAAGAGATAAAATGTGTTGTACTCATAGTTATATTTTACTTCATCAAAACTCTGAATAACATTTATACTTTGCAACAAATGTTAATAATTAATAAAATATGACTTAGAAAAAATGATAAAACTGTATTTTTGAACTACTAAAACAATTAAAAATTATGAAAAGACTAATTATTGCTCTTGTAGCATTATCAATTTTTGCATGTAAGCAAGAACCAAAAGTTGACTACGCTGTTATTTCAGGAAAAATTGAAAATTCTAAAGTCAAAAATGCAATTATTAAAAATGCTGATTTTAAAGCTGAAATTGCAATTAATGAAGATGGTACGTTTGCTGATACGCTTCGCATCCCTGAAAACGGATTTTACACAATGTCAATAGGTCGAGAATTCACACCAATTCATTTAGGATTTGAAGATAATCTTAATGTTATGCTTGATGCAAGCAGTTTTGATGAAACTATTAAGTACTCTGGTGAAGGTGCTATTGAAAATAATTATTTAGCTACAAAAACTTTATACAATGGCATGGCTACTGCCAATCCTGTTAAATTTTACTCTTTAGAAGAAGACGCTTTTAAAGCTAAATTATCTGAAATCAAAACAGAAAACGAAACGCTTTTAAACGGTTTAACTAATGCTGATGAAGCGTTTGTTTCTTCGGAAAAACAAAATCTTGTTTACGATAATTATGCGATGTTAAACAATTATGTTGAAAGACATGGTTATTACACAAAACAAGAAGGCTTTGAAGTGTCTGAAGGTTTTATCCCAACAGAATTAAAAAATATGACATTTGATGATTCAAAAGCATACAAATCATCTAGCTCTTATAAGGATATTGCTTTTAGCAAGGTCTTAACTGGTTTGTTTGAAGATTTAGGCGATGACATTTCATCTGTAACTACAGACGATTTAAAAGGTGTCTCTGATATTAAAATTCAAGCATTAAAAAATGATGTTATTGATTATCTATCAAGTTTCTTAGTGTCGCCAGGAAACGAAAACATGGAAGCTATTTATAATTTCTTTGTTGAGAATACAACAAATGAAGACACGAAGAAAAAACTAACATCAACTTTTGAAAAAAATAAAAACCTAATAAAAGGAAGACCTTCTCCTCAGTTTGTGAATTATGAAAATCATAAAGGTGGTGAATTATCGCTTACAGATTTAAAAGGCAAATATGTTTATGTAGATGTTTGGGCAACATGGTGTGGTCCATGCATTAAAGAAATACCTTCTTTAAAAGAAGTTGAGAAGCAATTTCATAGTGAAAATATAGAATTTGTTAGCACCTCAATAGACCAAGTAAAAGATCATGACAAATGGGTGAGCATGGTTAAAGATAAAGATTTAGGTGGTGTACAGCTAATGGCAGATAAAGATTGGAGCTCTAAATTTGTTAGGGATTATGGAATACAAGGAATCCCAAGATTTATCCTAATAGATCCAAACGGAAACATTGTTAGTGCAGATGCTCCAAGACCATCTGACCCTAAATTGGTAGAATTATTGGAAAAAGAACTTAAGATACAACCTTAAGCAATTTTTAAATATCATAAAAAAACCACTTCAATTGAAGTGGTTTTTTGTTTTCTAAACTTTTGTTTTTGATTATTTTTTATCGTCAGGTTCTTGTGCTTCAACTTGAGGTTGTTCAGTTTGTTTAAATAAATCTATATACGCTTCACCCAAAGCCTCAATAATATAACTTGCAATAAGGCTTTGATAACCTAAATCTTCAATTGCAAGATCTGCAGCTTTACCATGTAAATAAACACCAAAAATTGCTGCTCCTAATGCATCATATCCTTGTGAAATTAATCCTGTAATTACTCCAGTTAAAACATCTCCAGTTCCTGCTGTTGCCATTCCTGGATTCCCAGTTGTATTTACATATAGTTTTTCATTGTAAACAGTAATTGTATTTGCGCCTTTTATGACTAGAACTACATTATACTTTTTAGAAAAAGCTTTGGCTTTTTTAAGCTTCTCAAAATCATCTTTCCACTTCCCTATTAAGCGCTCCAACTCTTTAGGGTGAGGTGTTAAAACAGACATTTCTGGAAGCAGTTTTAAGAGCGCCTTTTTCTTAGACATTATATTGAGTCCATCTGCATCAATAACTAATGGCTTTTTATTTGTTTTTAGAAATTTCTCAAGCGCTGAAGCTGTTTCTGTACTCGTACCCATTCCAATTCCTAAACCGATAACAGTTGGCTCAATATCAAATTTTATATCAGAAATCATAGTTTCATTATCATCGGTAATGACCATCCCTTCAGGAAATGCGGTTTGCATAATTTGATATCCGATTTTTGGAATAAACGATGTCACCAATCCAGCACCAATTGATAATGCAGCACGACTAGACAGCAAAGCAGAACCCATTTTTCCGTAGCTACCACCAATAATTAAACTGTGTCCAAAATCTCCTTTGTGAGCAAACTTTTTTCGAGGTTTGTAAATTGGCAACACTTCATTTTTACCTATTAATTCACTTTCAGTTTCGGTAGTGATTAAAAACTCTCTATCAATCCCTATATCTAACACTTCCCACTCTATTGAAAATTTAGCAGTTTCAGGTAAAAAGAAGATCAATTTTGGCGATTGAAAACTCAATGTATAATTTGCCCAAACAACTCCATTTTCATCTTCAATAGCTTTATCTGTATAAACACCAGAAGGCACATCAATTGCCAATGTAAATGCTCCACTCTTTTTAAAGTGAACAAACAATGATTTAACCCAATCATTTATAGGTCTATTTAAACCAATCCCAAAGACTGCATCAACAATAATATCGTCTTTATGAATTTCAGGAAAATCTGTTTCACAACTAAGCATATCAGGCCACTTTTTAGTCGTCTGTTTTATGAGATCATAATTGATTAAAAAATCTTTGGTTCTCTTATCGCTACAGTTAACCACATAGGTCTTAACATTGTAACCATGAGTGATTAGATGCCTGGCAACGACTAAACCATCTCCTCCATTATTACCAATCCCACAAAATACATGAATAGGCACTTGAGCACCTTGCATACGTATATGAAGCCAATTAAAAATTTGAATTCCTGCACGCTCCATCAACTCTGTTGATGTGATGTTTTGTTTTTTTGATGTGAGTTGATCTCCTTCGTAAATCTGTTCTTTTGAAAAAATCTTCATATATAATGTATCGTATTTAGTTGCAAAATCCTCACTAAAATAAGCGATTACGGAGAATTCTTGAATTTATTCGTTTTAAAATGAAAAATGTATAAAACACCTTTCTAAATTTTTTTATTCCTGTAAAAATAATACATTTGATAAGTATAGGCTTTAAAAAATGACAAACCTAAATGTAATTTTTTTTCAAATTAGCATCTCTCTAACAATTGGGATGACTTTTGGTATGATTACCCTTTGGGGTTTTTAGCTATATATCTTCAACAACCTAAATGTCTTATAACAAAAAGACTTAAACACAAAATTCTCACTTAAACTTCTTAAAATGAATGTTTTAAAATTTGGCGGAACCTCTGTAGGCTCTACAGAAAACATAAATAAAGTTATTTCAATACTTGATAAATATTCAAAAGATGATCGGGTAATTTGTGTGGTCTCAGCAGTTGGAGGTATTACAGATAAATTATTAAAAGCTGCCGAACTTGCTCAAACCAAAAACCAAGATTATATTTTAGAATTTGATGCTATTTCAAACAGACATCATAAAATTCTAACAGAATTAACCCTTTCGGAAAACCAAAATATCTCCGCACATTTAAATGACAAATTGCAAGAGCTAAGAAGTCTTTTAGATGGTATCTTTTTGATCAATGAATTGTCTCCAAAAACATCTGACAAATTAGTCAGTTTTGGAGAATTGCTATCCTCTTTTATTATTGCAGAAACAATGAAAAGTAGAGGTATGAATTGTGTTAGAAAAAATAGTCAGGAATTGATTGTCACAAATTCAAATTTTACAAAGGCAGAAGTACAATACCAACAGACTAACAACAACATAAAAAGCTACTTTCAAGAAGCAAAACAACAAATCACAATTCTCCCAGGATTTATATCAAAATCAACACTTGGAGAGATAACCACTTTAGGTCGAGGAGGTTCTGATTTTACTGCAGCCATTGTTGCTGCAGCATTAAATGTGAGTTCTCTTGAAATATGGACAGATGTGAGTGGTATGTTTACAACCAACCCAAAATTAGTAAAACAAGCATTTCCTATTGAGAACTTATCTTATCAAGAAGCAATGGAACTATCGCATTTTGGAGCCAAAGTTTTATATCCTCCAACAGTGCAACCTGTATTGAATTTAAATATTCCAATTCATATAAAAAACACGCTAGATCCTGATGCTTTTGGAACTAAAATATCAAATGATTTTATAGAAAACTCTACAACTCCTGTGAGAGGAATTTCTAACATTAATAATGTTGCTTTATTGACTCTTCAAGGTAACGGAATGGTTGGAATTCCAGGTTTCTCTAAACGTTTGTTCGAGACTTTAGCACATGAGAAAATCAATATCATTTTTATCACTCAAGCATCATCAGAACATTCTATTTGTTTTGGTATTGACGATAAAGACTCTCTATTAGCAAAAACTGCCATTGACTTAACTTTTGAAAATGAAATTTCATTACATAAAATTGATCCTATAATCGTTGAAACTGGCTTATCAATTATAGCGCTTGTAGGCGATAAAATGAAGAGTCACCAAGGGATAAGCGGTAAAATGTTTAGCACTTTAGGTAAGAACAATATTAACATTCGAGCAATAGCACAAGGTGCTTCAGAACGGAATATTTCAGCAGTTATATCAGAAAAAGATGTCAAAAAAGCTCTAAACACGTTACACGAATGTTTTTTTGAAGATAACAACAAACAGCTTAATGTATTTATAACTGGTGTTGGTAATGTTGGTGAACATTTGGTAGAACAAATAAGATCACAAAAAAAATACCTAAAAGAGCAATTAAAAATCAATATAAAAGTAGTTGGCTTATCCAACTCTAGAATGATGATTTTTAATGATTCTGGTCTCAATTTAAAAGACTGGAAAAACCAACTACTTACTGGAGAAAAAGCATCGTTAGAAGGTTTTTTTGAACGCGCCAAAGATTTCAATTTACGCAACAGTATATTTGTTGATGTCACTGCAAATGAAGAGGTTTCAAAATTATATGGTGCCTATTTAAAACACAGTATTGCTGTTGTTGCTTGTAATAAAATAGCGTGCTCAAGTAGCTTTGAAAATTATAACGAACTCAAAAATTTATCACTTAAATATAACGCACCCTTTTTATTCGAAACTAATGTTGGTGCAGGATTACCTGTAATTGACACACTTAATAATTTAATTGCATCGGGAGACAAAGTCACTTCTATACAAGCAGTTTTATCTGGCAGTTTGAATTTTGTATTCAATAATTTTGATGACACGACTAAGTTTCATGATGTGGTAAAGCAAGCCCAAAAAGAAGGCTATACAGAACCAGATCCAAGAATTGATTTAAGTGGTGTAGATGTGGCCAGAAAAATTCTAATTCTAGCACGTGAAAGCGTTACAAAAATGAACCTCGAAGACATAGAAAATGATTCATTCTTAACCAAGGCTAATTTAGAAAGCGGTTCAGTTGATGATTTTTATAACACGTTGATAGATGACGAAGCTCATTTTCAGAAGTTATACGCTTCAGCAAAATCGAATGATTGTCAGTTGAAATATGTCGCAGAATTCAATGAAGGAAAAGCTAAAGTCGGATTAAAAGAAATCCCTCAAGGACATCCTTTTTACAATCTTGAAGGCAAAGATAATATCGTCATGTTTTACACACAACGTTACCCAGAGCAGCCTATGATCATTAAAGGCGCTGGAGCTGGTGCAGAAGTTACTGCTTCAGGATTATTTGCAGACATTATTCGTGTAAGTAACAAGTAAGAAGTACTTACTCAAATGAATTAAAAAATTAATAAACTATTTATTTTTCTTCGGAAAAATAGAAACTAAAAATTTCGCATTTGCGGAAGATTAAGATATGAACGAGATAAAAATTTTCTCTCCAGCAACAGTAGCTAATGTTTCCTGCGGATTTGACGTACTAGGCTTTTGCCTTGACACTATTGGAGATGAAATGATCATTAGAAAAACTAATAAAAAAGGAATTCATATTACTAAAATTGAAGGTTACGATTTACCATTTGAGGCAGAAAAAAATGTAGCAGGTGTTTCTGCCTTGGCAATGCTAGAGGATGCAAATCCAGATTTTGGTTTTGAACTCGAAATCTACAAAAACATAAAACCAGGAAGTGGTGTTGGCAGCAGCTCAGCAAGTGCTGTGGGTAGTGTTTTTGGTATGAATGAGCTTTTAGGCAAACCATACAACAAAACACAACTTACCAATTTCGCCATGAAAGGTGAAGCTCTAGCGAGTCAATGTGAGCATGCAGATAATATTGCTCCTGCGATTTTTGGCGGATTCACATTAGTAAAATCGGTAGCACCTCTTGAGGTTTTGCAATTGCCTACTCCAAAAGATTTATTTGCAGTGATTATCCATCCACAAATTGAAATAAAGACTTCAGAGTCTAGAGCAATCCTTCCGAAGCAAATCGCATTACAAGATGCCATTACGCAATGGTCAAACGTTGGGAGTTTGGTTCACGCATTGCACACCAATGATTACGAATTATTGAGTAGATCATTAACAGATGTCGTCGTAGAACCTCATCGCAGTCAATTAATTCCGCACTTTAAAGATGTTAGAAAAGCTGCTCTTGAAAATGGTGCTTTAGGTTGTGGAATTTCGGGATCTGGACCATCAATTTTTAGTTTGTGCTACGGGAATTCGACTGCTCAAAAAGTCGCTCAAGCAATTAAAAATGTGTATTCAAAAACAGAAATTCCTTTTGAAGTTTACGTTTCAGAAATTAATACTAAAGGGATTAAGATTATTGAATAAAAAGGACCGAAGACAGAAGACCATAGGTCAAACTAGAAAGACCTATCTTTTAAATTAAAAATGATAATAACATGAATAAATTCAAGTTTGAAAAGTTAATTATTTGGCAGAAAGCAATGGATTTCGGAGAGGAAATAGATCAAATAACTGAAAATTTTCCTGCTAAAGAAAAATTCAATTTATCATCTCAAGTTAGGAGAGCAACAGATTCTATTGCCTTAAATATTTCTGAAGGTTCGATTGGTCAATCCAATCTAGAACAACATAAGTTTGTTGCTTATTCAATAAAATCATTAGCAGAAGTTGCTACCTGTTTATTCAAAGCAAAACGAAGAAATTATATTACAATCGAGCGATTCGATTCATTTTATTTACAATCTCATTCACTAATGAATATGATGATTGCTTTTAGAAAAAATTTAAAATAAAAATCCGAAAACTTAATATCGAAGCCTTTTTAACTTCGGTCATCCGTCTTCGGTCCCATTCCTATGAAATATTACAGTCTAAATAGAAAAGCACCAGATACAACTTTTGAAAACGCAGTCATCAAAGGACTTGCGCCAGATAGCGGATTATACTTCCCAGAGGAAATAAAACCATTACCTGCTTCATTTTTTGAAGATATTGACAACAAATCATATCCTGAAATTGCGTTTGAAGCAATTAAGCAATTCGTAAGTCCGGAGATTCCTGAAGACATTTTAAAAACGATTATTGAAGAAACGTTATCGTTTGATTTTCCGGTTGTAAAATTAGATGAGAATATCTCAACGTTAGAGTTATTTCATGGTCCAACGATGGCTTTTAAAGATGTTGGTGCACGTTTTATGGCACGATGTTTAGGCTATTTCAATCAAAACAACACGAATGAAGTGACGGTTTTAGTTGCAACTTCTGGAGACACAGGTGGTGCAGTTGCTAACGGATTTTTAGGTGTTAAAGGCGTGAATGTTGTGATTTTATATCCTTCTGGAAAAGTGAGTGATATTCAAGAAAAACAGCTCACAACACTTGGTCAAAATATTACTGCTTTAGAGGTCGATGGTGTTTTTGATGACTGTCAAGATATGGTCAAAAAAGCATTTTTAGACGAGTCGATTACGAGCAAAATGCAATTAACTTCTGCCAATTCTATCAATGTGGCTCGCTGGTTACCGCAATTATTCTATTTCATGTTTGCATATAAGCAATTGCACAATCAACATGATGAGATTGTATTTTCTATTCCTAGTGGTAACTTCGGAAATATCTGTGCAGGAATGGTAGCGCAACAATTAGGATTACCTATCAAACATTTTATTGCGTCTAATAATGCCAATAATGTAGTCACAGAATATTTAAAAACAGAACATTACAACCCAAAACCATCTGTAGCGACAATTAGTAACGCGATGGATGTTGGAAACCCAAGTAATTTTATTCGCATTCAAGAGATTTACAAAAACGATTTTAAGCGTTTACAAGCCAATCTATCATCGTTTAGCTATACCGATGAACAAACGAAAGAGGCGCTTTTAGAGATTTATAAGACTTATAATTACGTTGCAGATCCTCATGGAGCTGTTGGTTATTTAGGTTGTAAAGATTATTTAAAAACAAACCCAAATGCGCATTGCGTGTTTTTGGAAACAGCGCATCCAACTAAGTTTTTAGATGTCGTTGAAGATGTTATTGATGCTGAAATCACATTACCTCCTCAAATTGAAGCTGTAATGGGTAAGGAGAAAGTTGCTTTGCAGATTTCTGACTATGAAGGGTTAAAAGGTTTTTTGTTGGGTAAGTAAGCTTGACTTTCTAAAAAAAATAGTCGAACTTCGTTTAACTGCTGATATCGACAATTAAAACAGTCGATATCCAAAGGCATTGTAAAACATTTCCCAAAACTGTTTCTTGAATAAAATGAACTCAAATAATAAAATCTTTCTGATAATTTTAAAGGTATTGGCAATTTTAGGATTGATTCTGACTTTTTTGAGTTTTGGTGGCAGAGGTTATGGGTTTAGAAGACCAAATACAAATTTCTATCCAATAGCAATTGGAATTTGTTTAATACTACCTTATTTATTACATCTGATTTTATCCAAACCAAAACCAAAGAAAAATCTGAGGAATAATTCTAAAAAATTTGATAAAAGCGGATTTATTATAGAAGACTATAAAAATCAAAAATTAAAGTCTGATTTATTGGACATTTTTATACTTAATGAAACAAATGAAAATCTAATAATAAATCGTAAATCAATTCTGGAACCTGATAATTGGTATATTTTCCAAATAGATAAATACAAACCTATTTATTTCAGTAATGGAATTGAATTTCATATCGATAATGATAAAAATTTGGAAACAATAGATTACAGGAATCAAATTATAAGTTTAGGAGATGAAAATTTTGAATTGTACGAAGTTCCTGAATATGTCAATTGGGCTCTTGTAATTGCAAATTCAAACGAAGGAGATACTGCTGAATAAAAAACGTTTTACAACAAAGTACTGTGCTAAAAAACAAGTAAAAATCCATTAAATTTTAGCTAATTTACTTTTATATTTATTATCAAATATTAATCCTGATTTAGCAATGGCAAAGGCTTGTTTTAATAGCTTATTACACACTGCGATTAATGCTAGTTTTTTTACTCTTCCCTTTGGCAACGATCCTTTCATAAAGTGCTCGGCATGCTTTGTTATATTTACAAGTAGTAAAACTGCACATAAATAATAAATTTCTGAGTTTTTGATTTCCCATTTTGCTAATTCTTGGTCCCCAAGCTGGTGCTCGTTTGTAACGAGTACCCATTCGAGTTAATACAAAAAATAAAGTCTCGTTAATCTTAAAATAATCAAACACAATAAAAATCACCAGACTTGACTTTCTAAAAAAAATAGATTTATTGACTTACGTCATATAGTTTGGCTTGAAACAATATTAGTTTTGCTAATCGAAAAATTAAAAATAGTTTAAAACGGAAACTGTTCAACCTCAATTAAAAGTTCATATTAATGGTCTGGACTCAAAAAAGAACGTATATCTCAAAATTAATTTAAATAGTATTTATTATGAGTAAATTAAAAATTATAGCTACAATTATTGTAAAACCCGAATTTAAGGAAGATGTCTTTAATATGTTGCAAACCGTAACCGATGCCACACGGAAAGAGGAAGGTAATATCTCGTATATATTACATGAAGATATTAATAACAGCTCAAAGGTCATAATTTTAGAAGAATGGAAATCTCAGGAAGCGATCGACTTTCATAATCAAACAGAGCATTTTTTAATATTAAAGACCGAACTTGGAAAAAAGGCCGATAGTTTAACGATAGACATAATAAGAGCGTCTTATTAATGTTATAACTTAAAATAGTATACAAAATGAAAAAGTCAATTTTAATAGTACTGTGTATTGCAGTATCTTTTTTAGCAAACGCACAATCAAATTCTGAACTTTACACTTACAAGCAGTTTGGTAACAAGTACGTTGTAAGTATTCAAAACCATGCTGAGATTACAAAAGCAATCACTGCGTTTGTGAAAGAGCATGATATAAAAGCAGGAACAATTGTAGGTCTTGGTGCTGTAAATGAAGCTACTTTACGATTTTTTGATCCAGCTACTAAAGAATTTGTAGATAAAACGTTTTCCGAACAAATGGAAATCACCAACTTAACAGGCAATATATCTCAACAAAATGATAAGCACTACATACACATGCATGTAGCTCTTGGACGTAACGATTACAAGGCTTTAGCGGGACACTTGCTTACAGCCAAAATTAATGGTGCTGCAGAATTTGTTATAGAAAGTTTTGATGGAACCGTTAATCGCTATTATGATGAAGATACGGGTCTAAACTTGTACGAATTTTAGAAGCATAGAAGAGTAAACAAGTAATAAACATAGACAAATTACTGCATTCATAGCCTTGGAAATGTGCAAATTCAATTAAAGTGTCAACTAAATGCAGAAATGAATTACGACGGAACTATGACTAATAGTAATACTATTATGGAATTTTCAAAAGAACACAATTTGATCGTTTATCAAAAAAATGATAAACAATCCAGAACTTGCTAATGGCATTAAAATGTTATTACACTATAAAATAATGACTTAAAGATTATTCTGTCTTATTTTAAACAAACATCTAAAAATAAAAAACATGAAATACGTATTATTACTCCCATTATTCTTACTACAAATGATTGTTCATGCACAATCGACTAATACCCTTAACAGCTCTGAAAAAGTGGATGACAAGTTGTTACTAACCATCTTTCTTAAACATGATCAAAGTATGACTTTGAATGAGATTGAAAAGATAAGAACGGATCAAGGCTTTTACGAAAACCTCCCTCCAGAAGGTGTGTCTGTAGTGAATTGGTTTGTGGTTATGGGACTTGGTCAAGTGGCGGTGTTAGAACTTCCTGCTTCAAAATTATCTGCTGTAAATTTAGCAATTGAGAGAACCGCATGGAAGGCTTTTACAACAGAGATGTATGCAACTTACAATTTGTATCCTATCATAGAACATAAGTTGAAAAATAAGTCAAAAGTGACGCTAGATGCAAAACCAAGTTCTGAAAAAGCGGATGACAAGTTGTTATTAACCGTCGTTCTTAAACATGATCAAAGTATGACTTTAAATGAGATTGAAGCGATAAGAACCAATCAAGGGTTTTATAAAAATCTTCCTCCAGAAGGTACTTCTGTAGTGAATTGGTTTGTAGTTATGGGACTCGGTCAAGTGGTGGTGTTAGAACTTCCTGCTTCAAAACTATCAGCTGTGAATTTGGCAATTGAGAGAACCGCATGGAAAGCTTTTACAACAGAAATTTATCCAACGTACAACCTATACCCTATCATAGAAAATAAACTAAAGAATAAGTCAAAGGTAGATTACTAGATTTTAAGTGATCATAATCGGTCAAAAAAACATAATAAAACCGTTGGCAATACTAAAACACACAATAGATGAAATCGAGAAAATTATTAATGATCCCTGGTCCAATAGAATTTGAAAGTGAAGTGATGCAATGTATGGCAGTACCAACTCCTAGCCATGTGTCGCCAGATTTTATAGACTGCTTTGCCAATAGTTTAAAACTAATGAAAGAGGTTTGGCAATGCCCATCTGGTCAAGCATTCATAATAGCAGGAACAGGTACACTTGCTATGGACATGGCAGCAGCAAACCTAATAGAAACCGGAGATAAAGCACTTGTAATATCTACAGGCTACTTTGGGTTACGTTATGCCGAAATCTTAAAAAGATATGGAGCTCAAGTAGATATCCTTGAAGCTGAAGTAGGTAACATTGTACCCTTAGAGCTTATAGAACAACAACTAAAATCTAAAAGCTATAAACTTTTAACTTTTACGCACGTTGACACATCAACAGCTGTTTTAAATGATGCTAAACGTATTGGTACCTTAGGTAAAAAGTACAACGTATTAACCATTCTAGACGGTGTTTGTTCTGTTGCGGGCGAAGAAATTAAGCAAGAAGATTGGGGAATTGATGTGGTACTTACAGCATCCCAAAAAGCAATAGGCGTTCCTCCAGGGCTCGCGCTTTTAGTGGCCTCTCAAAATGTAATGCAAGCATTTGAACAACGAACAAGTCCTGTTTCTAATTACTATGGTGATTGGGCCAATTGGTTACCAATCATGAAAGCTTATGAAAATAGACAAGCCTCTTATTTTGGGACGCCTCCAGTGAATCTTATAATAGCTTTAGAAAAAAGTTTACAACTCATTTTAGAGGAAGGTTTAGACCATCGTTTTGACCGACACAAAAGCGCAGGCAAAGCTATGCGAGCTGCAATAAAAGCTTTAGGCTTGGACTTATTATCAAAAAACGAATACGTTTCTGCAAACACTTTATCAGCGCCCTTATATCCAAGTCAAATAGACACTAACGCTTTTTTAAAGTCAGTAAACCAAGAAGGCGTTATATTAGCTGGAGGGCTTTTACCTCAATTAAAAAAAAATTATTTTAGAATTGGACACATGGGATCGGTAAACAAGAATGATTTACTCGCAACCGTAGGAGCTATTGAATCAGCATTGAAAAACAATGGATACTCACATGAATTAGGATTGGGAACAGCTCAAATATTAAAACACTTCTAACTAGAATAATGAAACCATCACATTATCATTATGCTATAGAAGACAATGCACGTTCACCACAAGAGCATTGGTTACCTCAATTATTGAGTGGCGCATATAAATTACCAGGATTAGAAGGAAAAAGGGGTGTTTTATTTTCAAATTCCGTTTTAGAAAAATATATTCAAGAGGAAGAAAAACACGATAATTTTGAGTTAACATCGGGAATAAACAGAAGCATTAGAACATTATCTACTGGTGAGCAAAAAAAAGCATTGCTTTCTTATCTACTGGAACAAAACCCAGATTTTATAGTACTAAATAATCCTTATGAAACCTTAGACAAAGCGTCTGTGGCTGTATTAAAACAACAGTTAATTACTTTGTCTAAAAATATGTCTATCGTATTTATTTTCAACAGACAAGATGATGTATTACCCGTAATTACCCATATCATTACATTTGAAAAAGCCAAGCTTAAAGCAATGGTACCAATTGAAGACTATTATTTTAAAAGAAGTGAATTTGTTTTTAATAAAGACATCCCACCAGCGATAACAACGTATACCAATATTCCAGAAGTGCTCGTAACGCTTAAGAATGTAAATGTGAATTATGACGATCGTTCCATTCTAAAAGATATTAACTGGACTATTAAAAAAAAAGAGTTTTGGCATTTAATTGGCCCTAATGGCTCAGGCAAAACGACAATACTATCTATGATTTACGGGAACAATACTAAGGGGTATGGCCAAGATGTATATCTCTTTGGTAAGAAAAAAGGTAGTGGGGAAAGTGTTTGGGATATAAAACAACGCATTGGCTATATTAGCCCTTCTATGTTAGAATTATTTAAACGAAAACATACTGTAGAGCAAATGATTATTTCAGGTTTTTTTGATAGTATTGGATTATATCAAACACCATCTACCGAACAAGTCAATACTACTGCTAAGTGGATGGAAGTCTTAAATTTAAGTAAAGAAAAAAACACTTCTTTTCTTAAATTATCACCAGCTACTCAACGCTTGATATTAATAGCAAGAGCGATGATTAAGCATCCGCCTTTACTTATCTTAGACGAACCACTAATTAATGTAGATGATGAAGGCACAATGCTTATTTCTGCTTTAATAAACAAAATCGCACAAGAAAGTGAGACCAGTATTTTGTTTGTTTCACACCGTGATGAGGCTAATATCTACCCTGATTTTACCTATGAGCTTCACCCTTCGCCAAAGGGTTCTGTTGGTATACAGAAATAACATATAGCGTGGTTTTGCTTCGCCAGTGAGCTATACTCCGGTCAATTCCGTTTTTATTTGCTAAATTACATGCTTAACCACGCAACTAACCATACACAAGACCGTTAAACGAACCTACCTAATCAAACCTCCAAATCCTCCAAACCCCAAGCATCCAAACCTCGTAAAACGGTCTCAAGAGATTTCCCTCGCTTACTTAAACAGTATTCTACTTTAGGAGGCACAACAGGAAAAACTTTTCTTAAAACGAGTCCGTCTTTCTCTAACTCTCTCACAGTTTGGGTGAACATCTTATTAGAAATACCTTGAATTTTCTTTTGTAAGATTCCTGATCGCACCTCGCCTTCTAACAAATGAAATAATATTAAAGGTTTCCATTTTGTTCCTATTAAATTCATAGTATAATTTAACGGACAATCAATTACTTTACTCAAAATTATAATTTTAATGTATTGATATTCATTATTTTACTCGTTTAGGTAACTATACTACTTTTTAGTAAGTTATTGCCTATAAAGCAAATATAAATTATTTTTGTACTCTAAATAAAATCATATGAAAAATTCTAAAAATTACCCTAAGTCCTTTTCACATATTGGGCTTACTGTTCCAGATATAAAAAAGGCTGTAAAATTCTACTCAGAAGTAATGGGTTGGTACGTTATTATGGAACCTTCTACAGTTAAAAAAGAAACTGAAACTGCTATTGGTCAAATGTGTATTGATGTCTTCGGAAACGATTGGACCGAATTTGAAATTGCGCACTTATCAACTTCAGATGGCATAGGGATTGAATTATTCTCATTTCCGAATGGAATAAAAGAAGCTCCAGAATTCAGCCCATTTAACACAGGTCTCTTTCATTTTTGCGTGCAAGACCCAAATATTGAAGAACTTATTGAAAAAATTCTGGCTTATGGTGGCAAGCAAAGAATGCCAATTAGAGAATATTATCCAGAAGATAAGCCTTTTAAAATGTGCTATGTAGAAGATCCTTTTGGGATTGTGTTTGAAATCTACACACACAGTTATGAATTGACGTATTCATCTGGAGCGTATTCAAAATAAAAAATAATGATGTTAAAAAGACAAATTTATTTTGTCTTTTTAACTATTAATCGTAATATTGCAATGAACAAATGAAACAAACATGGGATTAGCCAAAACCGAAATATTTACAGACCTGCAAAACGAAATTGCTTTATTCGCAAAAGTCTTTGGACATCCTGCAAGAGTATCAATTTTACAACACCTATTTAAAATTAACAGTTGCGTTTGTGGAGACTTGGTAAACGAAATAGGATTGGCGCAACCCACAATATCGCAACATCTTAAAGAATTAAAGCATTTAGGTTTAATCAAAGGAAATGTTGAAGGCACAAGTGTTTGCTATTGTATAAACACCGAAAATTGGAGTAAAATGAAAGAAGTCATGACCCAATTTTTAGATCAAGACATTTCTAAAACAGATTGTTGCTAAAAAAATTTGAACATATTAATCGTATAATCGCAATAAACAAATAATAATATTATGAAACTTTCAGATGTAAAAAATAGACTGAATGAATTGGACACCATTTCATTTATGTTACCAAACGGAGAATTAGTTCCTAGCCACTTTCATGTTACAGAAGTTGGTAAAATCACAAAACACTTTATTGATTGTGGCGGAACCGTAAGAAACGAAGAAGTTGCAAACTTCCAACTTTGGAATGCAAATGACTATGATCATAGATTACATCCTGAGAAATTATTGAACATTATTGAGCTTTCTGAAAAAGTCTTAGGAATTGGAGATTTAGAAATTGAAGTAGAATATCAAGCAGATACTATTGGAAAATTCGGATTAGAATTTGATGGTACAAACTTCCTATTAACTTCAAAGCAAACAGATTGTTTAGCAAAAGACCAATGTGGAATACCTGCGGAAAAACCAAAATTACAATTCTCTGAGATTCAATCAGAAAACTCTTGTACTCCTGGAGGTGGTTGTTGTTAATACAAACATTTATAAAAAATGAACACAACACAACCAACCTTGTTTTTAGGAATAGAAAACCTAATCAAGAGTTTGCAACCTGAGACAATTTCCGAAGAAAGAAAAGCTGTTTTACAACCTTTAATTGAATTTATTCAGTTAAAAGTTTCTAATAATCAAGACATTAGAATCAATTTTATTTGCACGCATAATTCTCGAAGAAGTCATTTGTCTCAGGTTTGGGCACAAACCATGGCATACCATTTTAATATTAAAAATGTGTTTTGTTATTCGGGCGGAACAGAAGCTACAGCATTGTTTCCGATGGCAGCAAAAACTCTTGAAAATTCTGGTTTTGAGGTTAGGACGATTTCCGAAGGAAAAAATCCAGTTTATAGTATTAAGTATGCAGCTAATGAGCATCCTATTATTGGATTTTCAAAAAAATTAGATGATGACTTTAACCCGAAATCTGAATTTGCAGCAATTATGACTTGTGATTCTGCAAATGAAGCGTGTCCAATTGTTTTAGGTGCAGAAAAACGGATTCCGATAACGTTTAAAGACCCAAAAGCATTTGACAATACACCACAACAAGCAGAAAAATATAATGAGCGAAGTCTGCAAATTGCAACCGAGTTATTTTACGTATTTTCTCAAATCAATTCTTAAAAATGGCATCAAAAAAATTAAGCTTTCTAGATAGCTACCTGACATTATGGATTTTTATCGCGATGGCTCTTGGAGTTGGGTTAGGATATTTCAACCCATCATTTCCAGATTTTGTAAATTCATTAAGTAGTGGCACAACCAACATCCCAATTGCCATTGGCTTGATTTTAATGATGTATCCGCCTTTGGCAAAAGTGAATTACGCACTCTTGCCAAAAGTTTTTAGAAATACAAAAATCCTTTCCATTTCATTGATTCTTAACTGGATTATTGGTCCTGTTTTAATGTTCATTTTGGCCATTACTTTTTTACGTGATTATCCAGAGTATATGGTCGGACTTATTTTAATTGGTCTTGCACGTTGTATCGCTATGGTTTTAGTTTGGAACGATCTTGCGGAAGGCAGTAGCGAATATGGAGCTGGTTTGGTCGCCTTAAATAGTGTTTTTCAAGTATTTGCTTACAGTTTTTATGCATGGCTTTTTATAACCGTACTTCCACCCTATTTTGGATTTGAAGGCGCTATTGTGGATATTTCAATAGGTACAATTACCGAAAGTGTTGCCATTTATTTGGGAATTCCGTTTGTATTAGGAATTTTAAGTCGGCTTATTTTAGTCAAACTCAAAGGAGAAGAATGGTACACTAAAACGTTTATTCCTGCCATTTCACCATTGACCTTAATTGCACTTTTATTTACCATCGTAATTATGTTCTCACTAAAAGGCGAATTGATTGTAGAAATCCCAATGGACGTATTAATTATTGCAGTTCCGTTGCTTATTTATTTTAGTGTAATGTTCATCATTGGCTTTTTCTTTACCAAAGCTATGGGTGCAGACTATGACAAAACCGCAGCTGTAGCATTCACTGCAGCAGGAAACAATTTTGAATTAGCCATTGCTGTTGCTATTGCTGTTTTTGGGCTCAATTCTGGACAAGCATTTGCAGGAGTCATTGGACCATTGGTAGAAGTACCAGCATTAATTTTATTAGTTAGAGTATCTTTTTGGCTTCGGAAAAAGTATTACTTAAACGCATAATTTATTAAAGATAGGTTCTGTGCCTATTGAATACTTAAGATTAATAATTTGCTATGGCTAATGTTTGATTTTCTAATCAAATCTTTATTTTTTAAGTACATTAATTATAAACTAGCAAACAAATTATTGCGAAAGTTTCAACCTCTAACCTAATTCATTTCCATTTATATTGATTTCAATAAGCACTTTAATATTCTTTATCCAATTACTAAAGTTTGAAAGTAAAATAACTAATTGAAATTATAATTTGAAAATTTTTCTGACAGAAAAATTTCGATTTAACACTTTTTACCGTATTATTGTGTCGTTAAACGATTGTTTAGCATTATTTTATATAATTTTAATAATCATGCCTTGCATTTTTTTTAATCTATTTTTTAAAATTGCATTGCTAATATTATTTATAAACATATTGTCAAAAGGAAATATTTATAAATGTAAAATCCCTAAATACAATTCTAATGAAAATGAAATTAATTCCAATTGTACTCCTATTATTATCCATCTCAGTAAATGCACAAATATGGAATGGGACACTAGAAAAAGATTCAAAAGGTCAATTTAAAGGAGATATATTTTTAGATAGTTGGAAAAAAAGCACACTTAATTCACCAGATAAAACACATTTTATTAAAGACTATACTCTCAAAATGAAAGTATGGGACTATCTAGGCGAGCCTATGGAAATGTATGCATTTCAATGGAGCAGGAATGTAAGTTATACTGTAAAAGTAGGTGACGAAATAAGAAGCATCACTTTAGAAAAGCTAAAGGCGTATCCAGATTTAATAAAGCGATTTAATAACATAAGACCAATAAAAGTAGATATCGAGATTAGTGGCATTGCAGGAGATGCATCAAAAGAAAACACCACAAATTATTACGTAGTTGGTAAGATAAATGTTCCCGAAGAAATCAATCCTGTAGCGTTACATTTCACTTATACAGTTAAAGATGTGGACTTACTAATTGCTAAAGCAGGCGAGTTTAGAGAGCCTACTATTGCAGGAAGTCCACCAACTTGGAATGAGTTTTTTAATTGGTCTTACGACCCACCTATAAAGGCCAAAAATGTCTATTTCAACATTTCAGAAGCTAATTTTAAAAAGCTTTCTGAAGAAGAACAAAAGCTGCGCATTAAAAACATAAAAAATATCTGGAAGCAGATAAAATTAATGAAACTACAGCTTAAAATAAAAACATTAGAATGGCCAGAGTTGGAAATGATAGACATTATTAAGACTTACGACCGTTATAGAAACAAGACAAAGGAATTAAGTCCTCAAGAAAAAATTGAAGCAGAACTTGCCAAATTACAACGTACTGAAGAATATACTAACAATGATGAATGGGGAGAATTGCCTGAATTGAAAAACCCAGTTTTAATAATTACAGAAAATGGTAAATCCATCAAATATCTTGATACAGATATAGTATTATTTGATATTAAAGAAGGCTATATCAATAATCTTTGTGAAGTTTATGAAAATGATTTTAGAATAGCAAAAGCACCTTATTTTCGTGTTACGACAGATGGAGATTTCAATCGATATTACTTAATTGACAAAGATGGAAAAAAATTACTTTCTGATAAGTATTCAAATATTAGATATTATAATTCAGAAATTCAAGGCTATGAACACTCTGATATGAAAGGAGAATATTTTGAAGTAACTCATACCGATGATGTAAAAAAAATTAAATATGATAACAGAAGTAGTGGAAATAGTGGTGGAGGTAAAAAAATATCAATTTCTTTCCGAAAAACAAAAATTGTTTATCAAACCATTTACACTTATGATGTAGATTTAAATTTAATTAGCACAAGAACATCTAACTATAAAATCTAATCCACCAAGCATGTTTAGAAATATAATTCTCATTAGTGCATTACTAAGCTCATTAATAGTTTTTAGTCAAACTCCAAAACAAGATTTTGAAAAAGCGGAGGAGTTCTACAAAACTGCAAACTACAGTGATGCCATTAGCTTAGCAGAAAAAACGAAACAAACCTTAGGCAAATCAAACCCTAAGGTTGAGGCACTACTTTTTATGGCATATTATAATAACGAAGAGTATCTAAAAGCTAAAGTAGCTTATGAAACCCTTAAGAAATTGGTGCCAGATAGTGTGGAAAACTCAGATGCATTTGCACTATACAAAATCACAAACAACCAATTAGATCTAAAATTAGCAGAATTAGAAACTGCTTTTGAGCAAGAGCAAAATAAAACACCTCCTTCACTTTTTACCGAAGAACAATACGCCAGTAAAAATACATTTAAAGAAGCAAGCATTAAAAAAGGAAATGAAAAAATCCAAAACAAAATAAATGAAGAAGATCTCTACAAAAGGGCGAAAAGAAATCCCTCTGTAGATACCTATAGAGAATTCTTAAAATTACATCCAAAAAGTGATTATGTTAAAGAAATTAATGATTTGTTAATCATACAAAAGGAAGAAGATTTATGGTCGCAATCTAAAGGAGAAAATACTGTGACATCTTATTATGAATATCTAGAATCTTATCGTACTGGTAAATACGCAAGCATAGCACATACTAAAATCAAAACACTTGACAAACAAGCCTATGACAAAGCAATCTCTGTTGGTTCACAAGAATCTTTGAACTACTATTTAGACAACTATAAAAAAGGAGAATATAGAGATAAGGTTAGAATAAAATTAGATAAAAAGATAGAGTATGATGTCTATATGCATGCTAAAACAAATAACTTTATAAATTATTATGAAGCATACATAAATCAATATCCTAATGGTGAATACGCTTCCGAAGTAAATGAAATTATTAAAATAAGTTATTTAAAATTTGCTAATGACACTTATAAAGATAAAAATTACAAAAAAGCGATTTCAAATTATTCAAAATACATACAAAATTATCCTTATGGAGAAGATATTGACCAAGCAAAAAAAGGCTTAGAAAAAGCTAATAAAAAATCGCGACAATTCTCTTCGGGATATTTCGGTTTTACTTATGAATCTCAAGGTACATATGGTCTTACTTTAGGAAAACTAAATAAAGATGGCATTGGTCTATACACAAACCTTAGAGTATCTCCAGATGTTTTGGAACTTGAATATAAAAAACCTGAACTAGAATTAACTGAAGACCAAATACCAGAAGGCGAAAAAATTGCTATAGCAAGCTTAAGTGTAGGCGTTTCTTACCCAATTTTTTATCCTGTTTGGCTCTACGTTGGTGGTGGCGCAAATTTACAAGAGCGATTTAACAATAATGATAATGAACATGTTAATGATTATTATAGTTTAAAGGACGAAGAGCATTTAGCTTTTTACCCTGAAGCTGGTCTAAATGTACGCTTTGGAAAAGTATTTACCATCATTGCAGGAGTTGTTTATGTAAGAGGCGAAATGCTATATAAAGTTGGTATTGGATTTTAATAGAAAGCCATAGGTGCAGACTATGACAAAACCGCAGCTGTAGCATTCACTGCAGCAGGAAATAATTTTGAATTAGCCATTGCTGTTTTTGGGCTCAATTCTGGCCAAGCATTCGCAGGAGTCATTGGACCATTGGTAGAAGTACCTGCTTTAATTTTATTAGTTAGAGTATACTATAGCGCTTTTTATCAAAAAAAGCATCTTTTTTACTTCGGAAATTGGATAGCGAGAAAACCTTTGCATATTTTTTCAAATTTGACTTTATAGACACTTAAATCGCGTTCGGTTGTATTCCTGTTTTATATATCTTAAATACAGTCATGATTATAACGATTTTTGAATCATAAAGTTAAAATAGTATATTGGTACTGCTAAAAGTGATTTATAAAAACCTAAATTAGCAACACTGCCAACGCTAAAACTTTATGTACCAACTAAATTACCACTCGCAATCAAAGTCAAAATTAGAGATCAAAGATTTAGAAAGAATTCTTGAAGAATCTACGGTAAGAAACAAAGAAAGAAATATTACTGGATGTCTCATTTACCATAATAATAGTTTTGTTCAAATTCTTGAAGGAAAGAAAAAAGACATACTTGACGTTTATGAGAAAATAAAAACTGATGAGCGTCATCATAACGTCATCTTATTGTATAAAAACCCTATTGACAAAAGATGTTTTACAGATTGGAACATGGCTTATCATCAACCAAACGATCAATATATTATACAATTTGTAAACAATTTATTATTGCTCTCGCAACTTTCAGATAAAGCATCTAATTCTTTATTAACTTTTTGGGGACAAGTGCGTAGAATTTTAAAAAGTGGCCCAATAGAGCATATTGAAAACATCTAATGAAAGCGTTATTAACCTTTCACCATATGATAGTTGAAATTTCAAGTCGTTATTTTTAAATAAAGTATTAGATTTAAGTTTCTGCTAGCGTGTTTGCAATCGTTACGCATTCAAATTCGCTCAAAACTAAAACATTTGGTATTTTCAAAAATCTAAAACATAATTACAAACTTCAATACCATAAAATTTCCGAAGAAATCTGATCTATCAAGAGATAACCAATAAAAAAGCTCCATCCAGAGATGAAGCTTTTAATGTTTTATAAGCCAAAAAACTTATTTAACCACTAGCTTTTTAATTGCTTTATTATTTTCTCCATGAAACTCTAAAATATAAATTCCAGAATTTAATTCTAGATTCATTTCATTAGAACCCATTTGAAGATTTTTTGTCATAATTAATTTGCCTTCAATACTGTACACATTCATTTGATTAAAAGAGGTGTTTTGATCTAAATTTAGTTGACCATCAGTAGGATTAGGATACATAGCCAATTGATTAAAATCTAAGTCTTCAACACTTAAAAACGCACAATTTACAGGATCAAACGTCACTAACCCTAATGAAGGATCATCATTTTGATGTGAAATAACCGCTTCTGCATCTGCAAGTGTGTTTGGCGCATTAGCTTCATCCCAACAATTATGCATCGCCATTATTGAGTTAGCTGTATTATTATAGAGCGCATAGGTAGCTCCATCATTACCGTTTTCAGAAAAAACATTTTGTCCTATATTATCAATATTATCACCTAGGTTTATAGAAGCTTGCCCAATAACCGTAATTCCCCAAAGGTTGCGACGTATTTCATTACCACTTGCAATGGCTTCTAAACCAGCAGCATTAGTATATAATGAAATTCCACTTCCGCCATCTAGAGGAATCCCTTGTGTATCATTATCTTCAATAATATTATTTCTAACGTAAGCAAAAGCATTGTTTCCTAAAATTGTTAGTCCGTAACGATTGTCTGTTATAATGTTGTCATCAATAATTGCATTGATAGTACCTCCAACAAAATTAGAAACTGCAATTCCTCCTACCATATCCAAATTACGATCACCTATTATAGTATTCTGAATAATTTGAATAGGATTATCAATCATCGTCGTTCCCATATTTATTTGAGGTCTGTTAGAATTCGCTTGATTATTTCCTTCTATATAGTTATTAAATATATATGGAGAAACAGCATTATTTGCTCCAGAACTTATTGCAGCAGTGTCATTAAAACTAATCGTATTATTAGTAATTTGAGCCATACCTCTAGAAAGTGAAATAACTGCACCAGATGATACTCCTGATACATTATTAGTGACCAAACAATTATTAATCGTAAACGTTTCAGTTAACACACGTAAACCACCTCCATACTGTATCGTAGCATTTTGAATGTTAATCTCTGAAAACTCTTCAAAACGAAAACCATCATAAGGAGTTGCTGTATCAATAGCTGTAAAAATAGCATTGTTTGCATCTACATTAAAAGTCCCATAAATCGTGATTCTTATATCTGCACCAATTTCTAAAGTGACATCAGTACTTATAATAAGTGTGTCTGTTGTAGAAATCGTAAGATCATCTACTAAAGTATATGTGGTCCCTGTTACCGAAATTGTAGAAGGACTTAACGCAACAAGATCATCTAAAGTATATGTTGTACTAGTATCTGGTGTGATATAACCTTGCGCTGAAAGGATTCCAACGAAACCAAAAGCAATAAATAAACTGAGTAATTGTTGTTTCATAAAGTTGTTATTTTTGAGTTGCATTAAAATTAAAAAATAAAGAGATGGATGACTGTTAAAAATCATTTTTTATGAGAATTTGGTATGATGTTTATAAATATATCGAGATCCTAAAAGCTTGATATTTGACTTTCTTAAATAAATAGTCGAACTTCGTTTGCTTGCGGATATTGACAATCTATGCTGAATTTAATTATGCTGAATTCATTTCGGTATTTCTGTATTGATACAGTCGATATCCAAAGACATTGTAACTAATTTGACCAAAAATGATGAAAGCATTGATACGTCGACTATTTTTTATGTCTGACAAAAAAAGAAATGAAATTAAAAAAGACTTGAGTAACAGTCCGAACTTCAGAACAAAAGAAGACATTGAAATGCAAGGAACTGGATCTGACCGTATTTTGGAAATTACGTTGGAAAAAAGAAAAGTTGAATCCATTTTTGCCCCTGATTTAGGAAATCAAAAAAGGTTTGGTTCTGACAAAGTGGTATTTTAAATCTGGAGATATTGTCAAAAAAGGAGATATTGTTTGCGATATTGAAAATGAAAATATCACAATGGAATTCGAAAGCTTTTTCATTGGTAAAATATTATTGATCTGTAGTCTGAAAACTAAATTAACAAGTGGGACAGAAATATTTAAAATAGAAGGAATATAAAAACTAGGCACAACAAAGTTCTGTGATAAAACCCATAAGCTAGCGGTCGTTTGTAACGAGTGCTCATCCAATTAACAAAAAATTAATCTCAAAGAGACTCCTGCTTCCGCAGGAATTATCAATCCAAACTAGGCAACTCCAATCCATTCAAAACGCTCTTCTCATTCATCAACTTTTCAATTTCCGAAGATGTACGAGGCGCTTCCTAAGTTAAGTTTCAGTAATCAAATTAATTTCAAATTTCACTCCTTTTTAAAGATTAAACTTATTTCATAATTTAATCGTATTTTTATAACCATCTATTAAACAGTCAAATACAATATTATGAAATCAAAAATGATATTTGCATTAATTTTAATACTAACGATATTCAGTATTGGATGCAAGCAACAAGAAGAAAAAGTTATAGTTGAAATTGAAGAAGTGAAAACTGATTTAATTAATGATAACTTTCCAGAAGCTGAAAAAGAAGTAAGAGAAACTTGGGATGCCATTGTGCAGAGTCTCAGAGATGGAGACATGGATAAACTAATTGCTTTTCATGCTTATGGTCCAAAATTCACTGAATTCAAAAATGGAGCACCTCGCAATGGCAGTGAAGAAAACGAAACATTTGAACGCAATACTTTTGGAGCTGTTACCGAAATCGTGAAATTTGAAACTAACGATATGAAGGTTGCTGTCTATGAAGATGTTGCTAATGTCACCTTTCACTCTGATTTTCATCTCAAATTTGGTGAAGACCTTGTTATAGTAAACGACCAAATCTCCTTACTATTTGTTAAAACTGATAATGGCTGGAAGATCGTGAGTGAACATCATTCACCTTTAAAAAAGGAAGACGTTTAAAAACAGATTACCGTTAGAGTGGATATAGGATAAACTATCAGTTATCTAATGAATCTTAAAATGCAAAATTCAGATTAAAACAGAAGAGATTCCTGCCTTACTTTGACATGTTCAGCAACCAAAGCAATTGTTAATTCTAAGCTGGCGCTCCTTTATAACGAGTATACATGAACTATTAATAGTTATTCTACTAAATCCCAACGTCCTTTCCAATTCCCAAAGAGATTCCTACTTCCGCAGGAATTGTTAATCCAAACTAGGCAACTCCAAACCATTCAAAACGCTCTTCTCTTTCATCAACTTTTCAATTTCCGAAGAGGTACGAGGTGCTTCCACAGATAAATTTATAGGTCCGTTTTCTGTGATTAAGATATCATCTTCAATTCGCACAGCAATACCATGCCATTTTGGATCGCAATCGCTACCAATTGGGATATAAATTCCTGGCTCTACGGTAATCACCATATTGGCTTGTAATTGACCATAAGTTCCTGGATCATGAACATCTAAACCAATGTGATGTGAAGTACCATGAGGAAAATACTGTCTCGCTTCACTTGCGTTTTTTGCAATTCCTAAATCAATCAAACCTTGATACACGACTTTTCTCGCAGCTGTATCTGGAGATTGCATCGTATTACCAATAACGGTTGCTTTTATTCCTGCTTCTTGCGCATTGTACACAATATCATAAATTGCTTTTTGCTCCTTAGTAAACTTCCCATTTGCAGGAATTGTTCGTGTCACATCTGCTGTATAACCATGATACTCTGCACCTAAATCCATGAGTACGAGATCGTTTTCTACTTTCATTTTAGAATTCTCAACGTAATGAAGCACACAACCATTATTTCCTGCACCAACAATACTTGGGTAACCTTCATACTCGCTGCCATATTTTTTGTAGATGTATTCATGTACACCTTGCACTTCGGTTTCAGACATTCCTGGATGCATTGCTTTCATGATTTCACGTTGTCCCATTGCAGAAATTCGTACCGCTTTTTTAAGTAATACCAACTCATCTGCAGTTTTCACCTCTCGCAATCCTGCCATTAAACGAGACAAAATTCTAGTATCTGTTTTAACAGTTTCTACTTCTATATTGGCATTAGCATCTACTTCAATATCATTGGTTTTATTTTCAATTGTGTAATTATCAACCAGTTTTATTTGCGTTTTAAACGACTGTACCAAATCATACAAATCTGCAGGATTTCTCGTATCTCGATAATCATCTCTAAAATCTTCGTACATCACCTTATCAAAAGAGGCAAAATCAATAGCAGACTCTAGAAAATCACTTCCGTTGTAGGCGTTATCAAAACCGAGTTCTGTTTTTGCGCCTTCGGTACCGAGTCTGCGACCTGTCCACTGCTCTGCTTGTGCGTTTCGTTGTTGCACGTAGAGTTTTTCGTTATAAGGTTTTCCTTCGGAAACGTTCTGACTTTCAGAAAAAATCACTAAAACAGCATGCGGTTCTTTATAACCTGTGAGGTAATAAAAATTCGGATCTTGGTGATAGACATAATCGACATCATTGGCACGATTTCTCACCGGATTTGCAAAAAATACAGCCACACTATTTGCTGGCATATTTGCTCGAAGCGCTTCTCGTCGTTCTTTATGAAATTCTTTGGTTAGATAATCTTCTGGTGTTCCGTTTTGAGCAAAACTCCCAAAGAAAAATATAATTGTAAAAAATAGTGTGAATAAAAGTCTCATGTTTTTTTTATAGGCATTGAAAATAAAGAATTATCTCATCCTTCCGAAGAAAAAAATTTAATATTAACATATTTTTAATCTGTTTTTATAGGCAAACACTTTCTAAAGAACAGATAATTTTCGATACATTTGTGTCACAATTTTTACTGAAATCAAAAAATAGTCGTAATGAAAAATACAGCCTTAACAGCAACTCACGAAGCACTTGGAGCTAAAATGGTCCCTTTTGCAGGATATAATATGCCAGTACAATATGATGGTGTCAATATAGAACATGAAGCAGTACGAACTGGTGTTGGTGTGTTTGATGTGTCGCATATGGGAGAATTTCTAATAGAAGGTCCTCATGCACTAGAATTGATTCAAAAAGTGAGTAGTAATGACGCTTCAAAATTGAAAGTTGGGAAAGCGCAATACAGCTGTTTGCCTAATGATGATGGCGGAATTGTAGATGATCTCATCATTTACAAAATTAAAGAAGAAACTTACCTTTTGGTAGTAAACGCTAGTAATATAGAAAAAGATTGGAACTGGATTGTTTCTAAAAACGATGTTGGTGCTGAGATGAAAGATTTGAGTGAAGATTACTCTTTACTTGCTATTCAAGGACCAAAAGCGGTTGAAGCAATGCAAGCTTTATCGAGCCATGATCTTGCTGAAATTAAATTTTACAACTTTGTAGTTGGTGATTTTGCTGGTATTGATAATGTGATAATTTCTGCGACTGGTTATACAGGAAGTGGCGGATTTGAAATCTATTGCAAAAACAGTGAAGTAAAGCAAATTTGGGATAAAGTAACTGAAGCTGGTGCAAAACCAATTGGACTTGCTGCTCGTGACACCTTACGATTAGAAATGGGATATTCTCTCTACGGAAATGATATTGACGACACTACATCACCTATTGAAGCTGGTTTAGGATGGATTACAAAATTTTCAAAACCATTTACAAACTCTGAAGCTTTAGAGCATGAAAAACGTCGTGGACCAGAACGCAAATTAGTTGCTTTTGAAATTGATGAGCGTGGTATACCTCGTCAAGGTTACGATATTGTTGATTCTAGCGGAAAAACGATTGGTAATGTCACTTCTGGAACCATGTCTCCAAGTTTAGGAAAAGGAATTGGTTTAGGATATGTACCAACCATTTTTACAGATGTAGGAAGTAAGATACACATCCAAATTCGTAAAAATGCAGTACCTGCAACTGTGGTAAAATTACCTTTTTACAAGGGTTAATAGGATATGCAAGACTACCAAAGTATTTTAAATGACATTTATAACAAGCTCAGCAAAAAAGAAGACAAAGGAACAGTAGCATCTTACATTCCAGAACTTAAACATGTTGACAGAAATGCTTTTGGTATTCACCTTCAAGTTATTGGCGATAAAACTTATGGAGCAGGTCAATACGCAGAAAAATTCTCGATACAGAGTATTTCTAAAGTATTGACCTTAGCTAAAGCGATTTCTATTGAAGGTCATAATCTTTGGGAACGTGTTGACGTAGAACCTTCTGGAAACCCATTTAATTATCTATCATTATTAGAGCAAGAAAATGGAATCCCCAGAAATCCTCTGATAAATACTGGTGCTCTAGTCATTGCTGATATTTTAGTATCTCAACTTGAGAATCCTAAACAAGATTTTTTAAATTTTGTTAGACAATTGGCCAATGACGATAGTATCAATTACAATGAAAAAGTTGCAAAATCTGAGAAAGAAACTGGCTATAGAAATTATGCTGGAGCTAATCTATTAAAATCATTTGGGAACCTTAAAAACGATGTGGACGAGGTTTTAGATTTTTATTTCCACCAATGTTCTATAGAAATGACCTGCGAGCAACTCACAAAAACTTTATACGTTTTTGCAAATAAAGGAGCTTGTATGTTAGAAAAAGTCCATCTCAAAAAAAGTCAGACTAAACGGATCAATGCAATTATGCTTACCTGCGGATTTTATGACGAGGCTGGAGAATTTGCCTTTGAGGTAGGTTTACCAGGAAAAAGTGGTGTTGGTGGTGGCATCGTAGCGCTTTTACCAAAAGAATTTGTAATTTCTGTATGGTCACCAGGTTTAAATGCTAAAGGGAATTCTAAATTGGGAATGCAAGCACTTGAAATATTTACTACCAAAACCAATTTATCTATTTTCTAAACCCAATTTGCCATAATCTATAATGAAAACGTATAATAGTAAACATCGCATCTTAATTTTAGGTGCAAGCGGATTTATTGGCAATGCCATTTATAAAGAGCTTTTGGGTTACTTTAGAACGTATGGCACATATCGTGTTCCGAAGAAAATATTTGAAGATAATCATCAGTTTTTTCAATATAATGTTGAAGAAGATGATGTGTACGAAATTTTAGAAGCGACAAAACCTACCATAATTATTTCTTGTTTACGTGGCGAATTTAGAGCACAAACAATCGCTCATCAACATATTGCTGAGTATCTTTTAGAACACGACAGCAAACTTATTTTTTTATCGTCTGCTAATGTTTTTGATGCGTATAGTAAATATCCAAGTTACGAATTGGACAAAACGTTGAGCGGAAGCATTTATGGACATTTTAAGATTAAGATTGAAAATATGTTGCTACGTCTTCCGAAGAAAAAAGTAGCAATCTTGAGATTACCAATGGTCTTGGGATCTCAATCACCAAGACTCAAAGAATTAAAGCAGCATTTAGAAGATAAAACTGCGATTGAGATATTCCCAAATATCATAATGAATGTCACTACAGATTCTAAATTGACGCAACAAATACATTACATCATCAATCAAAATAAATATGGAATTTTCCATTTAGGAAGTACAGATTTAGTGCATCATGATGATTACTTTAAAGATATTGTAAAGCAAATTTCTTCAAAAAACGGAGTTATTTACAAACATGTGTACACGACAAATGAAGATCGTTATTTAGCTGTTTTACCAAAATTCAACAAACTGCCAAAACATTTAGAAATCACAAGTACTGAAGTGCTTGAAGACATAACAAAATAACATTTTAAGGTAAAAACCAATCTGAATATTGTCCTGCAAGGTTTTAGAAACCTCACAGGTATTAATTACCAATTTCTAAAATCCATAAAGTTCAAAAAACACCTTACAGGTTCACTTCGTGGTAAAAACCAATCTGTTTATCTTTTTTAATAGATTGAATACTCAAATACTCTTATTTTACAGCAAAAATATGCTACATTTAAGTAAAAAATAGAGTTATGGATTTGTTAACAGACGAAAATATAGAAAAACGATTACTTCGCTTCCCTGATTGGGAACATAGAAACAACGCATTATACGCAGAGTTTGAATTTGATAATTTTAAAGATTGCTTTAGTGCAATGAGCAGAATTGCATTTGAGTGTGAAGCTCAAAATCATCATCCAGAATGGACCAATGTTTACAATGTACTTAAGATTTCATTATCAACACATGACGCAAATGGTGTCACAGAAAAAGACTTTAAATTGGCAGATGCTATTGAAGCCATTGTAGAAGTTGAAGATTAAATTGGTTCAATTTTTGTTATTTCAAATACATCACATCTTATTTTAAAACATACATGCTAAAAAAAATTAGTCCGTTTTTATTATTTTCCTTGATCTCTGTTTTTGGTTACAGTCAAAATGAAGACTTATTTTGCGATCAAGTGAAGGCTTTAAAAAAGGTGATTGAAGTTAATCATTATCTACCTAAAACCGTTGATGATAGCTTGTCAACACATGTCTTTGATTTGTTCTTGAATAATTTAGATGAAAACAAAAGATTGCTCACAAAAAGTGATGTCACCTCATTTGAAAAAGATCGTTTTGAACTCGATGATTACATAGAAAACAACAGTTGCGATTTTATAGATAAATATGCTATGGTTCTTAATGAGCGCATAGAAAATTCTAAAAAGGTCATTTCTAGTTTAGAGTCAGAAAATTTCGATTATTCAGGTAAAGATACATTGCGGTTTAAACCAGAATCTAAGTTCATATATTTTAAAAATGAAGAAGCCATAAAACGCTATTGGAGTAAGCGTTTACGTTATAATATTTTGTACACGCTCGTTGAAAATGATTCAATACTAGAACATCTTCAAAGTGATTTTAAAACTTTAGAAAGCGATTTAAAACCAAAGCTCATTCAGAAAGAATTATGCAAACTCGAAGAGCTTCAAAACAGATTAGGAAGCGTTGATCATTTTGTAAAAGAAACCTTTTTAAATGCCTATTTACATTATCTAGATCCCAACTCCTCTTTTTTTAATGCTTCGGAAAAAGAAATATTTGAAAACTCGTTATCTAATGACCAATTGTCCTTCGGAATAATTACCTCTAAAAATGACGATGGAGATATTACTATTGTGCACATCACTCCTGGAAGCGCTGCATTTAACAATGGAAATATTGAAGTTAACGATGTTATAAAATCACTACATTCTAATACAGAAACTTTAGAAACCTATTGTGTATCTAACGAAGATGTGATGGCATTTACAAGTGATCAAAACCACAACACAATCATATTTAAAATTAAGAAACAAAACGGAACTCTTAAAAACATTGAGCTCACAAAAACCAAAACAAAAACAGAAGAAAACACCGTTTCTGGCTATATTATAGAAGACAAATCTAAGGTTGGGTATATTAGTATTCCTAGTTTTTATTCAGATTTAGAGTCTCCAAATGGACTTGGTTTAGCAAATGATGTTGCCAAAGAATTATACAAACTACAAAAAGAAAATATTCAAGGTTTAATTCTTGATTTACGATTTAATGGTGGAGGCTCGATGAAAGAAGCTTCAGATCTTTCTGGTATGTTTATAAATAGAGGTCCTTTGTCTATTTTAAAATATTCAAATGGAGAAACCTACACGATAAAAGATTCTAATAGAGGTGCACTATTCACAAAACCAATTGTTGTTTTAGTGAATAATTATAGCGCATCTGCATCAGAATTTTTTGCAGCTTCCATGCAAGATTACAATAGAGCAATTATTGTTGGATCTACCACACATGGTAAAGCCTCTGCTCAAGTCATTTTGCCTTTAGACGTTGATGGTAAGTTAGGATTCTCTAAACTTACCGTAGAAAAATTTTATCGCGTGACTGGTAAAAGCCATCAAGCTCAAGGCGTTATCCCAGATATTATTTTACCAAATCTCTATGACGGTTTTAAAACTCAAGAAAAATTTATAGATTATGCTTTAGCAAATGATTCTATTGCTGGTGTAAAATATCCTAAGCATAAGCAACTTCCAATTAAACAATTAAAAAAACAAAGCATCGCTAGAATTAATAGCAATGCTAATTTTGATGCGGTTAAACAACTTAACCAATTGATTATAAAAAACTATTTTGAATTAGATACTGAGTACTTATTGACATTAGATAATGTCTATCAGGAAATGACAAGTTATAGAGATCAGTGGAGAACAATGAATTCACCTCTTAAAAATCATATTTCTAATTTTACAGTTAAAAATACAGAATACACAAAAGAAGTCATCAGTTATAATGATGATAAAAAAACAATCAACCAATCTATTTTAAAAGATCTTAAAAATGATATTTATATTGAAGAAGCCCAAACTATTCTTCAAGATTTACTAAACCTAATTCCGCTAAACTAAACATGAAAACAATTACTCTAAAATTAACCTTAATCTTTCTATTTGTAGCAACATCTATTACTGCTCAAACCTTTAATAATGCTTCAGAATATCTAGATTTTGTGGCTGAAGAACAGGAAGAAATCACAAAAAACATGTGGAAATACACCAAAGCAGTAGCACATAGTAAAAGTGATAGAAGCATTGATGGTAAACGTAAAAAATTACTTAAAACGATAGATCAAGCGATTGCAAAAATCACTAAAGCAGACGGTTTTGGAGATGACGATTATAAGTCTAAAGTATTGAAGCATATGACATTCAATAAAAACTTATTGAATCAAGATTATGCTAAAATAATCGACATGAAAGAAGTTGCAGAACAATCTTATGATGCTATGGAAGCATACGTTTTGGCTCAGGAAATGGCAGACCAAAAAATGGAAGAATCTCAACAAGAATATGAGAGAAACTTCTATGAGTATGCTGCAAAGCATGACATACAAATTATAGAAAGCGAGTCTGATTTAGGTAAAAAAATGAAAATATCAAACGACGTTTTTGAGCATTATCATGATATGTACCTCACGTATTTCAAAGTGTATATTAATGAAATTTATCTTATGGATGCTATTGAAAAAAATGATGTAAGTGCTATCCAGCAAAATGCTAACGCACTTGTTGCAGCTGCAAAAGAAGGTTTAGAACTTCTCGAAACAAAAGAAGCCTATAAAAAGGATCAATCTGTAATTAATGCCACAAAAAAAGCTTTTGAATTCTTTATAGATGAAGGCGAAAACCAAATTCCGATAATAACAGAGTTTCTAATTGTAAATGAGGATTTTGAAAAAATCAAATCGACTCTAGAACAAACAAATGAGCGCAAGCGCACTAAAGAACAAGTAGACAATTATAATAAAAAAGTTAAAGAAGTGAATGAAGGTGCTGACAACTACAATAAAGTTAATGCAGCACTTAATACAAAACGTCAAAATGCCATCAATGGCTTAAATAATGCTAATGCGAATTTCTTATCGAAACACATTCCGAATGATTAGTGTTGTTAATCTATCATAATTTCGATAATTTTGAAATTAATTACAACTACATAACAACTAATTCCCATTTTCATGGGAACTAAAAAATAAAATTTAGATGGGAAGAGCTTTTGAATTTCGTAAAGCAAGAAAAATGAAACGATGGTCTGCAATGAGCAAAGCCTTTACTCGTATAGGTAAAGACATTGTAATGGCAGTAAAAGAAGGTGGTCCAGATCCAGATTCTAACTCTCGTTTGCGTGCTGTAATTCAAAATGCTAAGTCTGTTAACATGCCTAAAGTTAATGTTGAGCGTGCTATCAAAAAGGCAAGTGAAAAAGGTCAAGGCGATTACAAAGAAGTTGTTTTTGAAGGCTATGCACCACATGGCATCGCTGTTTTAGTAGAAACTGCAACAGATAACAACACAAGAACTGTTGCCAATGTTCGTAGTTATTTCAGCAAATGTGATGGTAGCTTAGGCACATCAGGTTCTGTAGTTTTCATGTTTGACCATACTTGTAATTTCAAAGTCATAGGAGAAGACTTAGATTTAGAAGACTTAGAATTAGAACTTATAGATTTTGGTGTAGAAGAAATTTTTGAAGACACAGATGACGATGAAGAAGGCAACGAAGTAACAAGCGTCATGATTTATGCACCTTTTGAAAGTTTTGGTAACATACAATCCTATTTAGAAACTAATAATATAGAAATCATCTCATCAGGCTTTGAACGTATTCCACAAGTTACAAAACCATTATCTGCAGAAGAAGCTCAGGATGTTGAAAAACTCCTAGAAAAACTAGAAGAAGATGATGATGTCTCGAATGTATATCATACGATGGAGGAAACTACTGAGGAGTAATTTTTTCTAAAATTCATATTCGTTATATTTCTAAGTTAGCTAAAAACTATTATTTCTACGGAACTTTAAAACCTTTGAAGTTTCCTATTGTCATTCCTGCGAAAGCAGGAATCTAATACTTTAGTTTGTTGTTTGTGGATTCCTGCCTACGTAGGAATGACAAGAAACCCAAGAGCTATGCATTTGATGGTGTTTTCTAACAACAAATAATACTTATCATAAATAAATGTTGGTAAAAACACCAATATTGGCAACAAACTTTAAAGTTGCTTTGTCATTCAGAAGGAGGTACGACTGAAGAATCTATTATTAAATCTTAGATTCTTCGCTTTGTTCTGAATGACAGAAATCTCAAGAATTCTTGGCCTCAATCCATTTGCTCATGTACTTTGTACTTCGCATGGTATGATGCTGTAATAATTGTCCGATGAAATTTTGTTGTCTGTGAGCTTTTAAATTATCTATTAAATCTAATAATCGCTCTTTAAATTCACGTTCAAAATAATCTTTAGAGAATTGATTTTCTAAAATCTCAAAACCTAAAGTTTGTTGTGCAGTCCAAACAGAAGTATCGGTATATAATTTAATAGATTGATTGATAAAATCTTCCGAAGTATCACAAACAAACGATTGCTTTATATCATCAACTATCCCTTCTACTCCAACAGACGTTGAAACAAATGGTGTTCCATTTTGCATGGCATCAAAGAGTTTCCCTTTTAATCCTGCTCCAAACCGAATTGGAGCCAAAAGCACTTTAGATTGTTGCATCACTTCATTGACATCTTCTGCAAAACCTTTAATTAAAAAACCATCCTTTTCGTTATGTAATTGATTCACTTTTTGCGAGGCATACGACCCATAATTATGCAATTGTGCCTTTGGCAATTTGGCTCTGATTCCTTTCCAAATCGTTTCTTTTAAATAGAGCAAAGCATTGTAATTGGGTTCATGAAGAAAATTACCAATGGAGATAAAATGTTGTCGTTCTTCAAAACGGGGAAACTCTTTTTTTTGTGCTTCGGAAATTGGATCAACCAAAAATGGCAAATACAATAGCAAAGAATCATCTATTTTAAACGTGTTTTGGAGTAGGCTCATTTCCGAAGTTGAAATAATCAAACTCATATCACAACGATAGATACTTGCGATTTCGCGTTTGGTAGTGTCGTTTAATAAATCACCATGAGTTATCTCAACATGATCCTTGAACGCTTGCTGTCTCGCACGTCTTAAAAAATGTAAATCTTCTGTGTCAAGAATTTTTATCGCATTTGGGCAATGTTGTGATATTCTCCAACCAAACTGTTCTTCAGTCATAAACCGATCAAATAGAACAATGTCTGGTTTCAGTTTTAAAACAAAATCATCAAAACTAGAATGATTGAGTTCAATCGTTGCTTTTTTAACTCCAATGGATGACAAATCAAAGGCATTATCGCTTTTAGCGCAAGCACTTGCAAAGGTTATTTGATAGTCTTGAGATTGAAAAAACAAAATCAATTGCATCATTCTACTTCCTGCTGCAGAACTTTTAGGCTCTGGCCAAACGAAACCAATGATTAATAATTTTTTATTCAAGGGTTGACTATTCAGCTTTTAGTTGCTCTTGATATTTGACTCTCACATCTTTTCCCCAAGCAACGACTGCTGCGATTTGCTCATCTGTAAGATTGGCATCTCCATGAGTATAGGTGTACGACTCTAGAGGCATCTTTTTCTCTTCAACCTCCTCAATCAATTCATCCATTTTATGATCTTTTTTCTTTAAATCATAATCATTCCAAGCAGATAAATTAAAGTGTTTTTTACCATCTTTGATATGATCTGCCAACCAATAATTTACAGGTGTAATTTTGTTGTACCAAGGATATGTTGTGACATCACTATGACAATCGTAGCACGTACTCTCTAGTATGGCCTTAACATCACTTGGCGGATTTGTATCAGCAATAAAAGCATCTACAGTTGTAATATCACCTTCATTTATATCTGGTCCAAAAAATTGCATTATGATAAATACTATTAGTAATGCAACGAGTATTTTTTTTATAATTTTCATATCTTTAATTTCTTGTTTTTATATTTATTGTTTTAACCGTCACATGTTATTCGCTATTAATCGCTAATTTGAGTGATAATACTTTCAACACGCTCGTTTCATAATGATAACTAAGTGATAAAAGTAAATAAATCAATTTGACTACCGAAGAACTTTATAAAGAATTAAACTACGTTAACCACTCTCGTGAAAAACGATTGTACTATGCCAATTTGGTTATTGATAATCCAGATTTGATTCCGAAGTTATTAGAAATCTTATTCTTGGTTGATGATAAGATTTCTTGTCGTGCAGCTTGGGTTTTTGAGTTTATGTGTAGTGAAAATCTTGAGGCTAGCATTCCATATTTAGATCAGTTTACTGAGCATATGCATCGTGTTCATCTAGATTCTGCAGTAAGACCTGTGGCCAAAGTTTGCGAGTATTTGATTAAAGCTTACTATTCTAATAATGATAGTAAAATTAAAACATCGCTACTTCCAAAGCATAAAGAAAAAATCACCGAAGCTTGCTTTGATTGGTTGATCAACGACGAAAAAGTCGCTCCTAAAGCCTATGGAATGAGTACGCTTTTTCTCTTAGGAAGCGATTATGATTGGATTCACCCAGAATTAGCAATCATTTTAGAACGTGATTTCCAAACACAAAGCGCAGCATTTAAAGCAAGAGCCAGACAAATTCTAAAGAAAATTAATAAGCAAAAATCATAATCTTAGCCTCGTTAATAGAGAATCAAATGTTATCTTTAACGCTTCAAAAAAACACACAACAAATGTCAATATCATCACTTAATGCCATCTCTCCTATTGATGGTCGCTATAGAAGTAAAGTTAGCAACCTTGCACCTTATTTTTCTGAAGAAGCACTTATAAAATACCGAGTTTTGGTAGAAATTGAGTATTTCATTGCACTTTGCGAAGCAGATCTACCTCAACTAGCAGATATTGACACATCAGTATTTGAAGACTTAAGGGCTATTTATACGTCATTTTCTTCGGAAGATGCACAAGCCATAAAAGACATTGAAGCTGTAACAAATCATGATGTTAAAGCGGTTGAGTATTTTATAAAAGAAAAGTTTGACAACTTAAACCTGTCTAAATATAAAGAGTTCATCCATTTTGGATTAACCTCACAAGATATAAACAATACAGCCATTCCATTAAGTATTAAAGATGCGATGAATGATGTTTATGTTCCAGAATATTTTGAAGTCCTCAATAAATTAAAAGTACTTGCCGAAGATTGGAAAGACATCCCAATGCTAGCAAGAACACATGGTCAACCTGCTTCTCCAACACGTTTAGGTAAAGAAATAGAAGTGTTTGCAGTTCGTTTAGAAGAGCAATTTAATTTATTAAATGATGTACCAAGTGCAGCTAAATTTGGTGGTGCAACAGGAAATTTCAATGCTCATAAAGTGGCTTATCCAAATATGGACTGGAAAGCTTTTGGAACAAAATTTGTTCAAGAAAAACTAGGCTTACAACATTCATTCCCTACTACTCAGATTGAGCATTACGATCATATGGCTGCTTTATTTGATGCTTTAAAACGTATCAATACCATCCTTATTGATTTAGATCGTGATATTTGGACTTATGTGTCTATGGAATATTTCAAACAAAAAATCAAAGCAGGTGAAGTTGGAAGTAGCGCAATGCCACATAAAGTAAATCCTATTGATTTTGAAAACTCTGAAGGAAATCTAGGCATCGCAAATGCTATTTTTGAACACTTATCTGCAAAACTACCTATCTCGCGATTGCAACGTGATTTAACAGATAGTACAGTATTAAGAAACGTTGGTGTACCTTTTGGTCATACCATTATCGGTTTTAAATCTACACTTAAAGGATTAAACAAGTTATTACTTAATGAGCCTAAGTTTGCTCAGGATTTAGAAAACAATTGGGCTGTGGTTGCTGAGGCTATTCAAACGATCTTACGTCGTGAAGCGTATCCTAATCCTTATGAAGCTTTAAAAGGCTTAACGAGAACTAACGAAAAAATCAATGAAGCTTCTATTTCAGAATTTATTGATACCTTAGAGGTTTCCGAAGCTATAAAAACGGAATTAAAAGCTATTAACCCAAATAACTACACAGGAATCTAATGTCATGAAAATGCCAACCAGAAATACGTTAGCACTTATATATTCGGGACTTATTGTCGCTGGCTTTTTAGTATTTGGTATTATAGGGATTTTAGATTACTTCATAGTAAAGTTTATTCTGTTTTCGTCATTTGCTTTATTGGCGTTCTATTTAATAAGTATTTTGTTTAAGGATGCTGAATCTGAGTAAGTAATTTCTTTTTTCTTCAAGAAAAACACCTCTATGAGATAAAACTCACGAAAGTGAACCTATCTAATAAAAGTGAAACTTTGACTAACTTATTATGAACTTCATTTGGAATTATAGGTAAAGCTACATTCTTAAATGAAAGCCTTTATACTTACAAATTAATAACAGAAAATGAATAGTATACATCCAAACAAAACAATATCAAGAATTTGGGCTGTTATTTTAATTCTTTCACTTTTTTTAATTTTGGCAGGTACATTTGAATTTTTCCAATTTGACAATCCAAAAACTAATAATAGAATTAGTGCTTTGGGGTTTATATTACAAGTAGCTTATTACGGTAAAGAATACTATTACAAAGTAATATTACCTAAGAAAAAGAGACGTTAAGTTGACACTTCATCACTTAAAAAACCAAACATCGATACTCATAATCCAAATCTGTTATCAATAATCTTTACATAAAAAAACCACTCCAAGTGGTCAGACCTGAAGTGGCAATTAACATTTAAATCAATATTAGCTATTGGTTTAAATAATCTGTGATAAGTAAGCTTTATTTAAAAAATCCTGAAAACTTTTCTAATGGTGAGTTTTCAATATCTGACCCTTGTAATACCTTAGCCAATTCTGCAATTTTGTTGAAATTCATATCATCTCCTAAAACTCTTATAACTCCAAATCCTTGAGTGTTAGAATTTCCGAAGAGAATAAATTCTTCTACATCATCTCCATCTGCTATGCATTTGATAACGAATTTCCCATCTGTAGAATTTCCACCACGCATTAATTCTTCATACTTAGGGTTTTTAAGAATTGTCTTTACTTTAGCATACTCAATATCCATTTGTGCTTTGTTATTGTCGTCTAAAACAAAAGCAATTAAACTCAATTTCTCAATAGATTCATAGGCTTCCAACTGTTCTTCGGTAAGTGACTCTTCATCTATTTGTAGCATACTCACTGGCACATCTAATGATGTAAATCCTGGAGACAACTCATTGTCTACGTAAAATGTTTGCAATGTTTTATCTTGGTTGCAACTTTGTAAAGTCACAACCAAAATTAACAAAGTGATTATTGTTTTGATTGATGTGTTCATGTGTTTATATTTATTATTTTTCAATGGTCACATGCAGTTCGCTGTTCATAATTCTCTTGAACGATAATGCTTTTAACATGCTCGGGTCATAATTAGTTCTTTTTACCAACTTTTTCTAAGTTCTTTCCTCCTGGCACATTCATCGTGCTAGTGATTTTAGAGATTTCTCTTAAATCTATATCACCTGTAATTGATACGACTACAGTTTCAAATTCACGTTTTTCTCCGTTAATTTCTATGTTTGAATCTTTAGTTAATTCCTTCAAACCACTAATGAGCATGAATAATTCTTTTACATGATTCTCATCTTTTCCTTCTTTTACATAGAATTTCACAGTTTGTTCACCATCTTTAAAACGCATCAATTCACTTAGGTTTGCTTTATTGATATGACCTTCTGCATCTGCTTTCATATTTGCAGAAATTGCAGAGTTTCCTGTGCTTAAAATTTTCACACTTTGAATTTTCTTGACCATTTCCATAAACTTTTGCGCATCTGGATCATCTAAATCAATGTCTATAGTTGCGAGCATGCTAAACATTTTTGAGTTGATAACACCAGAGCTTACGTCTTTCATGTCCTCATATTTATCAAACATACTTTGTCCAAATGAGACTGTACTTGTCAATGCTATTGCGAATATTAATATAAATTTTTTCATAATTGTAGTTTTAGTTTTTACTTGTTTTAGTTTTTTTCTTTTTTGATTTTAAAATCTTGTTTGTTGCTTTTGAAAATTCAGCAACTGGTTCGAATTTTTCGGCACCTTCTGATAATTTGTTAGACATTAATCCAAAAGCTGCCATATTACTTTCGCCTTGTTCAAATTTTGAACCTATAAGGTTAAAAACTTCTACTGCTTGATCATAATCTTTTTGCTCTTGAAGAGTTAATTGACTGTATGTCAATTTGTCCTCACCAAATTGGGTGGTGAAAATCCCTAACGAGAGAACTAATAATGCTGCGACAGAAATCCATTGATAGATATGACTCTTTTTAGTTTTTAACGGAACGTCTTTTGTATATAAATCCTCTTGTTTTGTTGTGTTAAAGTATTGAAACATGGTTTTGTATGACTCCAAATGTGGCGCAACCTCTTCTTGAGCAAAATATGCCTTGAGCTGCTGCTCTTCTTTAATGGTTGTCTCACCATTGTCGTACTTTTCCAGTAATTTTTCTATACTATTTAATACCATAGCGATGTGTATTAGTTAATTTTTCTCTTATTGTTTTTCTAGCTCTTGATAAAGCGACTCTAATTGCTGTAGGATTCATATCTACTACTTTTGCAATCTCATCAAAGTCATACTCTTCTATATCTCTAAGCTGTAATATTATTTTTTGTTGTTCTGGTAATTCTTCAATTATTTTAGACACCCAATCAACACTATCTCTAGCTTCAACTTGTTTTTCTAATGAGGTGTTATTCTCTTCGTAATTACTATGAACTATTTTCAAATTTTGTGCCTGTTTTGATTTTAATCTGTCTAAACAAAAATTCTTTGTCATTGTCATAGAAAATGCTTCTAAGTTTTTGTATTCGGCAATCTTCTGTTTATTCTTCCATAATTTTAATAAAATCTCTTGCGTTGCATCCTCTGCTTCTTCACGAGAAACTAGAAGTCTTTTTGCTAAACGAAAGACTTTATCCTTAAAAGGCAATACTAATTTTGTAAAATCAGTTTGTGTCATTTGTGGTTGGTTAGTTAAAAAACGAATGATTAATTCCGCTTCTTATTATTACGACGAGCATGTATCAGTTTTGTTACAATCTAACATTTATAATTTTTTGAATGTCACATTGAGCGCAGTCGAAATGCTTAAATTAGTTAGATATATTAATAAATATGATAGGTATTAAATTTTTTAATTTACAATAATGTAAGTAAATTTAGAGTTAACTAGACTAAGGTTACCTTATAAAAATTGAAAAGGAAAATTAATCAAAAATTTCAGAATAAAAGTAGAACAATGCTATGGTCTCTTTTTTTCTTCGGAAATTTTAAAACACAAAAACCACACATGAAACTATTAAAAATTAGTTTACTCCTCTTAATCACACTGTCATTGACAAGCTGTTTTGAAGATCAAGATGACAACCTTATATCTGCAAGTGAAATCAACGATTTTGTTTGGAAGGGTATGAATGCAGTTTATCTTTATAAAGATGACATTACAGATTTAGCTAATGATCGTTTTACAACTAATGAGGAGTATGGCAATTATTTAAATAGTTTCTCTGATCCAGAAAACTTATTTGAAAGCCTCATCTATCAAAGAGTAACTGTAGATCGTTTTAGTGTTATTGTTGATGACTATATTGCTTTAGAACAACAATTTAATGGTATCTCTACAAGCAATGGAATGGAATTTGGGCTTTTTAGATTCAATGAAACAGATACAGAGCTTTATGGTTATGTACAATATGTAATGCCAAATACATCTGCAGAAACTCAAGGTGTAACAAGAGGTGATATATTTTATGGAGTTGATGGCGTGCAACTAACTATAGAGAATTACAGAAATTTACTTTTTAGCTCTAACAATAGCTATACAATCAATTTAGGTAATTATGATGATAATGGAACCAACGATGATCCAAATGATGATAGTGTAACAGAATCTGAAAATTCAATTAATTTATCCAAGCAATCCTATACAGAAAACCCAATTCTAATTAGTAACGTTTTAAATTTAGATGCTAATACTGTAGGCTATTTAATGTATAATGGGTTTACAGGTACAAATGCTTTTGATTCTCAACTTAATTCAGTTTTTGCAGATTTTAATGCTGCAGGCGTTACAGATTTAGTTATAGATTTAAGATATAATGGTGGTGGATCTGTAAATACTGCCATTTGGTTATCTTCAATGATTACTGGACAATTTACTGGTGATGTTTTAGTAAGCGAACAATGGAACAGTGAACTACAAGAACAACTAGAAAATAATAATCCGCAAAGCCTTTTAAATCCTTTTGTTGATGAAATGAAGAAATTTAATACTGATGGTGATGTAGTTTTTCAAGAAAACATTAATCATCTAAATTTAAATAAAGTCTACATCTTAACCACTAGAGGAACTGCTTCTGCAAGTGAATTAGTAATAAATGGCTTAAACCCATATATAGATGTTGTACAAATAGGTAGTACCTCTAGAGGAAAATATCAAGCCTCTATCACAATTTATGATTCTCCAAATCTTGGAAGAGCAGACGCTAATCCTAACCACACCTATGCCATGCAGCCTTTAATATTTAAAACTGTAAATTCTGTTGGTTTTACAGATTTTGATTCTGGTCTAACTCCAGACATTATAGTAAATGAAAATTTTGGTAGTCTTGGCACTTTAGGAAATATGAACGAACCTCTTTTAGCTGCAGCTATAGCAGATATTGAAGGTACTGGAAGGTTTAGCAATCAAGGGAATTATGACATTAAAGAATTTAAAAGTTCTAAAGATTTCAAACCTTTCGCAACCGATATGTACAGTGATCATATTTTAAATCTAGAATCATTTAAATAATAGCAAAGAATATAATAATAAAAAAGCCACTCTCTCGAGTGGCTTTTTTATTTATAAACGCAGCGAAGTCCTTATAAAAATAATGGTGATAACACCTAGAACTTTTTACCTCGCTGAGTTATAATATATCTAGTTAAAGTAAATTCCACCAGGAATAATACTTACTGTAACATTTGCATCTAATGTATTAGAAGACAAGTTGTATGATGACAATGTTCCATTGCTTGTAAAATCTCCTGCATCAACACCATATAAAACTGAATTATTTACTGTCATTCCGTAGAAATTTAAACCAGTAATTTCTGCATTAGTTGGCAATGTTGTTTCACTAGTTGCCATTTTAAAAACACTTCCAGCTGTATAATAGTATAATGATCCATTATCTAAAGCTAAATGGTTTGGGTGTTCTGTCGTTTCAAAATCTATAGACGTCATACTGTTATCTGTCGTATTTATTTTTGATAATTTTCCACCAGTTTCATCACCTGTCCAAGATGGCTTACCGCCAGCTAATACCCATAAGTTTCCTGAGTTGTCTAATTGCATAGAATTTGGAACATCACCAACTGTAATTGTAGAAGACACCGCATCTGAAGTCGCATCAATAACAGATATCACGTTATTTTGGCTATAACCACCTTGATGAGCCACATATAGTGTATTATTACCAGCTACGATTTCTTCAGGACCTTCTGCAACAGAAATTGTTTGAGCAGTTAATGTGTTAGAAGACAAATCTATTACAGCTAAATAATCATCTGTAGCAACAGATCCATCACCCCAATTTGTTACATATCCTTTTCCATTTGCAAATGCAATAAATCTAGGATTATTTAATCCTGTATTAATTGTTGCTACAGATACAAACGTATAACGATCCACAACTTCAATAGAATTAGACACATTTAATATGATATATGCTAAATCACCATTAAACCCAATACTTTGAGCAGTATCTCCTAACGGATTAGAATTCACAGTACTATAAATATTATTTTCAACCGTTTGTAAATCATAAGACACAAACGATACAGAAGCGTTTCCTTGTCCAAAATTACCTTCGTGAGATATTAAAATCCCATTTTCAAAAGGAGCTGTTTCATCATCCATAATTGAAATAGATGCAGAATTCATATTTGATATGAGTTCTAAACTTCCATCTACGGTCTCTAAAGTTACAATTAGAGTTTCATCATTCTCAATATCTGCGTCGTCAATAATACTAACAACTAAATCAATAGAGCTTGCTCCTGCTGGAAGCATTAAAGAACCAGATAAAACATCATAATCTAAACCTGCTTCTGCAGTTCCAGAAACAGAGTATGTGATTTCTACATCAGACCCAAAAGTTTGAGTAGAAATAATATTAAAAATAGCATTGCCTGCTGTCTCATCATAAGTATCCTGAGCTGACTGGATTCTTATTTCAAAAATTGAGCTCCCACTAACATCATCGTCGTTACTACAAGATGTGAAAATTGCGCCTATAAATAAGGCTACTAGCATTAATTTGTTAAGTTTCATTGTTAAAATTTAAGTATTAAATTGATTGTAAAATTCCTGTTTGGCATTGGTCGCAATGCTACGTTTTCGTAATAAGTATTATAAACATTATTTATTCTAAAATCGGCCTCATAAGTCAATTTGCCTTTTGTATTAAAGGTGTAAGCTACACCTAGATTCCCAACATCAAAACCGTCAAGTGTGTTACCTATAATTTCAACTTCACCATTATATAGGTGCTGATAAAAAGCAGTAAAAGACTTATAGTTATAAGCTAAAGACATATTCGCTTTGTGTAAAGGCACATAAAACAAACGCTGATTTTTTTCTACATCTTCGGTTTCTGTATATGAGTAGGCACTTACAAAATTAAATGTATGTTTTTTGAATGTTATTTGGATGCCAAACTCTGCTTCTAATCCATAATGTTTGGCATTAGCTACGTTTACAGGATTCCAGTATCCTGTGGCACTATTTGGTCGCCATTGAATCAAATCTGATGTTTTGATGTAATACGTGTTCAGTTTTAAAGTTGCTTTTTTATAACTAAACTCGTGACCTAAATCTACTTGATAGGATTCTTCTGGGTTTAAATCTAAATTACCTCCAGGATTCCAATACAAATCATTGAATGTTGGTATTCTAAAATTTTTAGAAGCATTCAATTTTATGGTATACCATTTTAAAATTTGATAATTCGCATCACCAGAAAACACTAAGGGACTATCAAAATCTGATATCACATCTTGACGTACGTTTAAATTGTATTGTAATTTTTCACTTGGTCTATGATTTAAAATAGCTGTTGCAGAAAAAGCATTCCGTTTTGGATTGCTAAAGCTATTACCAATTGCTGTGATGTGATTAAAATCTGTAATTACATTTAGACTGAGTCGTTTAGAAAATTGTCGTTTGTAATTATGCTTAATTAAAAAGGTATTGGTTTTACCTTCAGAGAAATTGTCTAGTGTTTTATTTTCAAAGTATTTAAATCGCTCTTGTAAATGAACTGCTTTTAAAGATGATGTAAATTGATTCCCTATATGTGTCCAATCTATCATACTACGATAGTCCTGGGTTTCATATTTACTATTAGAAGGTGCTAACAATGTTGATGAGAACTCACGATCACCTCTAAAGTTTTGGTGATATATTTTTAAAACGTCCTTTTTAGAAAGTATATACCCTAAATTAAAATTAAGGTCTAAATTATTAAATGCTCCATTTTCGTTTTTACGATCTGTGCCTAAAAATTTGTAATCGTTTTTAGAATTCACATAAGCAGCACCAATATTTGCTGACCATGTTCCATTTCCGAAGGACCCATTATAACTTATATTTTCAGTATCAAAACTCCCATAGGCAAGCTGAATACGATTATCAAAGTGCTTTTTAAAATCTAAATCGTTAGACAAATGAATGGTACCACCAATGGCTCCACTACCATATTGTACGCTTCCTCCTCCACTTCTAATACTAATATTATCGTAATTTGCAGTAGAAATAGTGTTGAAGTCTACTTGTCCGTTGAGTTGAGAATTGATATTAATTCCGTTCCAAATTACAGCAGTTTGTGATGCATTTGTTCCTCTAAAAGAAGGAGATGACACCATACCGTAACCATTTTCTTTAAAGTAAATATTGGAATTGAAACGTAGAACATCTGTTAATGAAGTCTTATTTTTTCTCAAAAGAGAATCACTCAATACAGTTAGCTTGTAACCTTTAGTGTATTGTTTTAACTTGACATCACTCAAAACCACCTCATCCAGCTTTTGAATAGAATCCAAAGTTGTTTGTGTCCAAGCTAAACTGCTAAAAAGCAGAAATAAAAAAAATAGTGTTATCTGTCTCATACCTCAAAGACTTTTCTCCCGAAAGTCATTTTTGATTTAAGAATCTGGCAGGTCTCCTGACTTGTTTCTTATTATTTCACCTTCCCAGTAATAAACCAGTGGTATAGAAGAAAATAATAACTCTCGAAAGAGTACTGAACTAAATTCAGTATAAACTTACAGTTGCGGGAACAGTTCTGGAATTGAAAATTAATTTCTCACCAGATTCCCTTTTAATTGACTTTGTCGTCATTCTGAATTTATTTCAGAATCTCATCATACTTTTACGTATGTGATTAGCGACTTAGTCAAACCAAAATTCGAGTGCAAAAGTACTATATTAAAGTAACTCAATAAGACAAATCATTACTTTTTCTTATTCATTTTATAGATAAGGTAAATGAACCCAACTAAAAAATGGCCAATAATAATACCTGCAACAATATATAATGTTAAATTTGAATCGCCTCTCATGGTATAATTTTTATCAAAATTAATGATAAAACGTCAAACCAAAAGTTACAAATGTTACCAATGAAATACTTTAAATTTTTATTCCTTCTTTTACTCATAAGTTCATGTAAAAATGAGACAAAACAAGATCTAATTACAACTCCTACAACTCAACAGCAAGAGTTAAAATATGCCGAAGGCTTTTTAGTTACAAATGTTAAAAACTATAAACTTCTAACAATTAAAAGTCCTTGGCCTAAGAGTGAAAAAGTTTTTAAATATGTGTTAATTTCTGCGGAAGAAGCTGCTAAAACAACATTTTTAAAAGATGAATATGATGGCATCATCATAACACCTGTTCAAAAAATTGTAGCAACCTCAACAACTCATATTCCTGCGTTAGAACTTTTAGAAGTTGAAGAAACTCTAATAGGATTTCCTGGAACAGATTATGTGTCTTCGGAAAAAACAAGAACTCTAATCGATAATGGAAACATTAGAGAGTTAGGAAAAAATGAAGGCATCAATACCGAAGTCTTATTAGAATTACGTCCAGACGTTGTGGTCGCTTTTGGAGTTGATGGCACAAATAAGAGTATGGAAACAATTCAAAAAGCTAGAATTCCTGTGATTTATAATGGTGATTGGGTTGAAAAATCACCTCTAGCAAAAGCAGAATGGATCAAGTTTTTTGGTGCACTTTATAACAAAGAAAAAAAAGCAGATTCTATATTCAATCAAATAGAACACGATTATCTAGATGCAAAAAAAATTGCATCAAACTCTACAACACGTCCAACTGTTTTATGTGGTGCTATGTATAAAGATGTTTGGTATTTACCTAATGGCACAAGTGCAGAAGCTCAGTTTTTAAATGATGCCAACGCGAATTATTTATGGAGTGACACAAAAGAAACAGGAAGCATCGCTTTAAGTTTTGAAGCTGTTTTTGATAAAGCTCAAACGACCGATTTATGGTTAAGTCCGTCGTATTATTCTAGTTATGAAGCTTTAGAAAAATCAAATGCTCATTACAAGCAGTTTAGCGCATTTAAAGATAAAAACATCTATACATTTTCTAATACCACAGGAAAAACTGGAGGTGTTACTTATTATGAATTAGGAATGGCTCGACCAGATTTAGTACTCAAGGACATGATAAAAATTTGTCATCCTGAATTATTACAAGATTATGAAACGACATTTTTTAAACCTTTAAGATTAACTGATAAAACAGACTAATGTCATTCAGAGCATTCCGACGACAGTCGGAGTCGAAGAATCTTTTTAATAAAATTCAACTTAAATAATGAGATTCCTCGTTCCTCGGAATGACAAATGTGAATGACAACAAAATATGAAAACCAAGCACACATATTCATTCTTTATCTTAGCAATACTCTTATTGCTCTGCTTTGTTGTGAACATTAGTTTAGGGTCTGTGAGTATTCCATTTTCCGAAGTAATTGCAAGTATTTTTGGTAATTCTAATAACGAATCTTGGCAATATATCATACAAGATTATAGATTACCAAAGGCGTTTACTGCTATTTTGGTTGGTTCTGGTTTAGGTATTTCAGGATTGTTGATGCAAACATTATTTCGTAATCCACTAGCTGGACCATTTGTTCTAGGGATAAGTTCTGGAGCAAGTTTAGGCGTTGCCTTAGTTATTTTAGGTTCTGGATTATTTGGAGGTATTTTTGCAAGTTTACTCATTTCTAAGTGGAGCATCGTTATTGCAGCAAGTTTAGGAAGTTTTCTAGTATTGTTAGCTGTATTGCTCGTCTCCTCTAAAGTGAGAGACACAATGGCCATCTTAATTATTGGATTGATGTTTGGGAGCATAACAGCAGCTATAGTAAGTGTTCTCTCCTATTTTAGCTCTGCAGAACAATTGCAACAATACATTTTTTGGGGCTTTGGAAGTTTAGGCAACTTATCATGGAATGAACTTTTTATTTTCTTCGGAATTTATCTCCTCGGAATCCTATTAGCCATCTTTTCCATTAAAGCATTAAACACATTTTTACTTGGAGAAAACTATGCTAAAAGCTTAGGGTTAGATGTAAAGACCAGTAGATTTATAATTATCATCTCAACAAGTTTATTGGCTGGAACGATAACTGCTTTTGCTGGACCTATTGCTTTTATTGGATTGGCAATTCCGCATATGACACGACAAATTTTCAACACCTCTAATCATAAAATCTTATTACCAGCTGTATTCTTATTTGGAGCTATTGTGATGCTTATTTGTGATAGTATTGCACAATTACCATCAAGTGATTACACGCTACCAATTAATGCAATTACATCTTTGATTGGTGCTCCTGTAGTGGTTTGGTTATTGGTAAGACAACGTAAAATGGTGTTTTAAATGACAAAAAGCAGCAAACATACCATCCTTAAAACCAAACACCTTTCCATTGGCTATAAAATCAAGAAAGGAACATTTGTTATTGCAGACAACATCAACCTCGAACTCAAACAAGGTGAACTTATAGGTCTTGTTGGTGCTAATGGTATTGGGAAATCTACACTTTTAAGAACTTTAGCGACTATTCAAGAACCGTTGGATGGTCGTATTGAAATAAATGACATTCTAATTGAAAATCATACTGCTTTAGATTTAGCTAAAACGATGAGTTTGGTGCTAACTGAGCAATTGATGTCTAAAAACTTATCCGTTTTTGAATTGGTTGCTTTGGGTCGTCAGCCTTATACCAATTGGGTTGGCAATTTATCTGAGGAAGATGTTTCCGCAGTAAAAAAAGCTATTGAACATACCAATCTTACAGATTTAAAACATCGTAAATGTTTTGAACTTAGTGATGGTCAACTTCAAAAAGTAATGATTGCACGTGCTTTAGCTCAAGATACAGATTTGATTATTCTAGATGAACCAACTACGCATTTAGATATGTATCACAAAGCATATATTTTGAAATTATTGCAGAGATTAGCCAAAGACACTAATAAAACGATTCTATTTTCTTCACATGAGATTGATTTAGCTATTCAATTGTGTGACACGATGATTGTGATGACTAAAGATAAGGTTGTATCAGATTCGCCATGTCATTTGATTGAGCAAGGTGTTTTTGAGACTTTATTCCCAAAAGATTTGATAGGTTTTGATAAGACTACTGGCAGTTTTAGGGTTAAAAAGTAGTTTTTAGTTATAATTTTCGTTTTTGAATCCACCAGAAAAAAAATACTAAATTTTGTATTAACGTATACGCGAGAAAGTAAATAAAGTTTAATTCTACAACACATAAACCCAATAATAATATCGAAGGAAAAAATAAAGTCGCATTTTTATCTCTTTTACTCTCAAAACCTGGTATTAAAAAATAAACAGCAAAACTCATGGCATTCAAAATTGACAAAATCCAAATAGCAATATAGAGCAACTGAATAATACTAGTACTATCTCCAATTATAATTTTCCCAATCAAAAAAGGTATAACAACATTAAGGACTAATGCTATTATGTAAAATTTCTTAACTATTTGTTTTTCTTCGGAAACTTCCATTTTTAAATCAATTGGCTCAAATTTAAATAAATTAATACAATCCATTTTGTGTACAAATCTTTTATCTTTGATTAAATTTCTATTCTTTTTATGAACGACAATCTCATACTCATTTTAGCCATTCTTGTTTCCGCAGCAATTGGTGCCTATTTAGGAATGCTTTTTATTAAGCTAAAAAGTAAAAGTGAACAAAGTACTCTAGAAGAACGCAACTCTAATTTGGCACAACAACTCCAAGAGTTAAAAATGCTTCATCAAACTGAGAATGAGAAACAAGATTCTTATTTCAATACGAAGTTGGGAGAGCTTTCTGAAACCATTTCAAAAATTGAACTTGATAGAGAAAGCATTAGACAAGAAAAAGAGTTTTTAAATACAGAATTAGCTAGACGTAACAGTGAATATGAGAACCTTCAGAAATTAAGCGATAAACGTGATGAAGAAATTGAATTACGCCAAGAACAATTACGTAAAGATTTTGAGTTATTAGCTACCAAAATCCTAGATGAAAAATCCGAGAAATTCACGCTTCAGAATAAAGAAAACATCAAAAATATATTAAATCCGTTACAAGAAAAGATTCAATTATTTGAAAAGAAAGTAGACGATACTCAAAAGGAAAGCATCTCCATGCACTCGTCATTGAAAGAGCAATTGTTAGGATTGAAGGACCTTAACCAACAAATGACCAAAGAAGCAACCAATTTAACTAGAGCTTTAAAGGGTGACAGTAAAATGCAAGGAAATTGGGGAGAATTGGTACTTGAACGAGTTCTTGAAAAATCTGGACTAGAAAAAGACAGAGAGTATTTTGTGCAACAAAATTTCACTAGAGAAGATGGCACAAGAGTATTACCAGATATTGTTTTGCACTTACCAGACAATAAAAAAATGGTTATTGATAGTAAAGTGTCTTTAACAGATTATGAACGTTACGTCAATGCAGAAGATGATGAACGTGAACTTTATTTAAAAGCGCACATCAATTCTATTAGAAGACACGTAGACCAATTGTCGGAAAAAAAATACGAAGACTTATACGATATAGAAAGTCCGGATTTTGTATTACTTTTTATCCCAATAGAACCTGCTTTTGCAGTAGCCATTAATGCAGATAACTCAATCTACAATAAAGCATTTGAAAAAAACATTGTCATCGTTACACCATCTACCCTTTTGGCAACTTTAAGAACAGTTGATAGCATGTGGAATAACGAAAAGCAACAGCGTAATGCCATTGAAATTGCTAGACAAGCTGGAGCATTATACGATAAATTTGAAGGATTAGTGAAAGACTTAACAGGTGTTGGAAAGAAAATTGACGATGCTAAAAAAGACTATTCTTCTGCAATGAATAAATTAGTTGAAGGAAAAGGAAACCTTATAACGAGTGTTGAAAAAATTAAAAAATTAGGAGCTAAAGCTAAAAAATCATTACCAGAAGCTATCATCAAAAGAGCTATAACTGATGATGATGAATAATCGCATCTACCTATTTGTGACATCATCTAAAAGCAAAGAATAACGAATTTAAAAGTTGAAAAATATGAAAAAAGTATTGAGCTTTCTGGTTATAGGAGTTATTGTAGTACTCGCTTTATACTATGCTGTAATCTATTTTGTACCGTATAGTGAAGGCTATCGTTCTGGAGAACTCATTAAGTTTAGCAGTAAAGGATTTATTGCTAAAACTTGGGAAGGAGAAATAAGTCAAGGAATCTCTGGTGCACAAATTTTCTCTTTTTCCGTATTAGATAAAGACAAAGAAGTTATAGCAGATTTAAAAAAGTTTCAAGGAGAATACGTAAAACTTACCTATATTGAACGTTATGGAACTTTCTTTTGGTTAGGTGACAGTAAATATTTTGTTACTAAAGTTGAACAAGAATCTTCCCCTCATTTTAGAAATTAAAGCCAATGACTTATAAAACGATAGATTCTTCGAGGATTAGTATTTCAGAATTAATGCAACCATCACACTCCAATTTTGGTGGTAAAATTCATGGTGGTTATATTTTAAACTTAATGGATCAAATTGCGTTTGCGTGTGCTTCGAAACATTCAAAAACGTATTGCGTTACAGCATCTGTAGATACGGTTGATTTTTTGAATCCCATAGAAATTGGAGAACTCGTTACTATGAAAGCTTCTATAAATTATGTTGGTCGCACCTCTATGGTTGTTGGAATTCGAGTAGAGTCGGAAAACATAAGAACCGGAGAAATGAGACACTGCAACTCGTCATATTTTACAATGGTTGCGAAAGATGATGATGGTAATTCTACTGAAGTTCCTGGATTAATCGTTAATGACAAAAATGAGGTCAAACGTTTTTTAAAAGCAATTAAACGAATCGAAACAAAACGTTCACGACAAGTTGAGTTTGAAAGTGCAGATTTTTCTCATATCGATTACCTTGAAGATTTGAGCAAATATCGTGTAAAAATAGAGCTTCCAGATAATTAGAAGTGAACTCTCAATACTGCATTTGGCGTAATCCCTAATGAACTCTGCATCGTCTCACTCACGGTATTATCATTAATTCTATAGAAATTATTAATCTGATTGTTTTTGTTTAATACATTCCAAACTGAAAGGCCTAAATCAACTTTCGTAGCTTTCCATAATCCAATATTATATACTGCGGAAATATCAACTCTCAAATAATCTTGTAAATTACTAGAATTAGTTGGCTCATAATTTATGGCATCATCAACAATCTCATCATCAGCAATTGGTTGTGTTATTGGTCGTCCTGAATGCCAATTGAGTCCAGCAGATAGTTTTAAATCTTTTAAAGTATAGTTAGCTCCAAATGTAATTGCATGTGTAATATCATAATTATTAGGGATGACATGTTCTGGCAAAAAATTAAATTTATAATCACTATTTAAGTACGAATAGCTCAACCATGTTGTGAACTCTTTAATTTGTTTTCTTAAAATAAAATCCACACCATGCGCCTTATAATCACCACTGGTTTTTATAAATTCATATTGATTTTGAAATCCTTGACTTTGAGTCGTTATTCCATTCACATATTTATAATACGTGTCTGCACTTAGCAGCCAGCCTTTTTTACTAAAACTTAACCCTATAGACACTTGTTTACTTCTAATAACAGGAATATCTTCATCATTAGACAATTGCCATCGTCGTTTTTCTATACCTAAAAAATCATTCTGAAAATTAATAACTTGAGATGTGTTTTGATGTTTAAATTCTCCTAAGACCTCAAAAGAAAAATTATCAAGAAACAAATGGTTAAACGATACTCTAGGTTCTAGAATGTCCTTTTTAAACTTATCTAGATAGTTAAAACGAAGACCAAAATTTAAGCTTGTTTTCTTGTTTAACGATGTGTAATTTAATTGAGAAAAGAGTCCATGAGTTCTTAAAACTTCAGAAATTAAAGATTTAAAACGCGGATTATCAACATCATCCAAATTTGTGATTTTAGTCTCCACAAAATGATAACCATTTAAAAATTGCAAACGTTCATTTAGCTTATAGTTAGCTATAAATTTTATACTTGTTTCAGATACTGAGTTTTCTTGCAAAAATCGTTGTTCATCAATTATGTTGGCATTGATTGCTTTTAACTTATAATCGGTTTCATAGACCTCAAAAGTGGTTTGCCAATTGTCATTCCAAACTCTTTTATAATGTAATGCACCAGCAATACTATTTTGGCTTAAACGACTTTGACGAGAGGTTTCAGTTTCATCAATAATTGTGTTTTCATTAAATCGTAATTCGTTATTTGCATTTAAAAAATTGACTTGCAATTGATCTTTTTCTGAGATATTATAAATCCATCGTAATGAGGTATCATAAAAATCGAATTCTTGGTCAGAGTTTACTGTATTATTAGTATTTGTTTCAACTTCGGTATTTTGAGATATCCGTTCAAAAAAGTTTGTATATGTTGGTGTTTCTGTAAAATCACTAATTGATTTTCGGGATGCTACTTGTAAGGATGATTTTTCGCTTAAAGGAATATCAGCAAAACCATTAGCATCAATAAAATTCATGCCTAAACTCCCTTTAAAAGTATCGTTAATTTTAGAGCTTGTTTCCATAGCTATGGTCCCTGAAACACCATCGGTAAGTGTTGTCTCTGTTCCGTTTTTCAATACACTAACATTTTGTGTTATCTGCGGATTAAACATAGAAATTAAACCGAAAAAATGTCCTGATTGATACATCTTAATTCCGTCCCAAAGTATCAGGTTCTGGTCATGAGTTCCACCTCTAATATTAATATTTGAAACGGTTTCATTGATACTTTGAATTCCTGGAAATGCCTGCACAGCCTGTAATACATCTGTATCAATTAATCCTGGAAGGATATCAAATTGAGTGAAATCAATTTTGTAAGACCCATTATTTAGTTTACTAATTCCTTTGACAATGTACTGAGACACTACGACTTGAGATAATTGCTGTAAATTGAAAGCTGTATCTTTTATACCTACCAAAATAAAAGTACCATCTAAATTTTGGAATGAAAATTTGGTATTTATCTCTAGATAAGATAAAGCTTCGTTTAAAGTTAAACTTTCCGAAGGAGGAATAATCATTATCCCTTTAAGACCAGCTTCAGCATAATTAAATTGAATATTATATTGGCTTTGTAAAGTAGTAAAGACTTTGGTTAATGGCTGTTCTTGTTGAGCCTTTTGAGCGTATGCTTCAAAAGAAAAGATAAAAAAAAAGAAAGTTAAAAAATATAATTTACTTTTTTTTCCCATAAATCACAACGTCGTTTGAAACATTAATTTCATAAGTCAAATCCATAGGTTGTGTAATCGATAAAAGGGCATTTTCCATATCATCATGCATAAAACCTCCCGTAAACAAACGTTTAGTATCAACATCTTCGGCAATAATCTTAATATCGTATTGACGTTCTATTTCGGCTAAAACAGTTTTAAATGGAACAGCTTTAAACATACTTTTATTAGACGTCCATTCTGGTTTCAAAATAGAGATCTTATCTTGAGAGAATGAATTATCTAAGATTCTAAATGTATCTCCAGCCAATAGTTTCTCTGTATGCGTTCCCGAAGTAACACTTACAATACCTTCAAAACATTGTACTTCAAAATAGTTATCACGTTGCTTAACATTAAACTCTGTACCAACAACAGTAACAACACCTTGAGATGTAATCACATCAAACGTTTTACCTTTAGCGACTTTAAAATAAGCTTCTCCATTAAGGTTTAAACTTCTATTGTTATTCCAATCTTTCTTACTGAACTCAATTTCTGAATCTGCATTTAAAGTTACCTTAGAGTGATCTGGAAGTTCTATGGTTGTTTTTTGACTAGCTAAAGTTTGTACTTGTGTTAAGTTACCATAGAAAAAAGTAAAATAAACGCCAAAAGCAATAACCAAGATGCTAGCAATTCTAAGCATAGGCTTAAACCAATCTAATTTTCTCGTCTTATCATTCTTACTTTCATAAGCCAATTTAAAATCATTGAAAGATTCAGGCTCAGAAAGATTTGAAGCCTTAAACTCTTTTCCGCCATCAACTATTGCTTGGTACAATTCAAAATCTTCTCTTTGCTCAAATAGGTTTCTTTCAGCAGGAGTTAACTCATCATTTAACCATTTTATTATTTGATCTTCTTTATTCATAAATTTATTTACTACTTATATAACAACTTAAGGTCTATTTCTCCTGATTACTTTATTTTAAAACCTTCTAATTCTTTCTTTAAAATGTTGAATGCACCATAAATACGATATTCTACTACTTTTTTGGTGACACCCAAAAAATCGGCAATCTCACTATGTGTCTTACCTTCTGCCTTGCTTAACAAAAATGCAACGCGTTGTTCTTCGCTTAAATTTTCTAGTACTTTTTTATAACGCTCAAAAAATTGATCATGCTCCAAAATAAATTCTGGTGTTTCATTGGTATGGGATTTGGGTACTTTTTTTTGATGATTAAGCACCACTTTATGGTGTTTAATATCGTTAAGGACCATATTATTCGCCACAGTAAACAAAAATGATTTTGCTTTACTAAGTGTTACTTTTTTGCAGTTGTCCCAAAGTTTAATAAAAGCGTCTTGTACTTTATCTTTTGGATTAAACTGTTCTCCATATTTATAGTAAAGGAAATTATGAACATCTTTTGAGTACGTATTATATACATGCTCAAAAACTTTGGCTTCACATATATTCTCGTTTATATCTTTTGGCAATTTGTTGATTTTAGGCTCTAAAGGTAGATATATTTTTATTTTATTTTTTTCAGGAGTTTTAAAAGTTGAGTTGTTATATATTAAATAGCATTAGAAATACTCAAATGCAAAATCATGAAAAGAACTATTAAAACTTCTCTAATTTTACTTTTTTCATCTGTGATGATCTTTACGTCTTGTAGATCTGAAGAGACAGAACTCATAGTAACACCTCCAGAAGACGTTATAGAAAGCAACTCTCTAGTAGCTAACCTAATACAACGTACAACATTAAATGATGGATCAAATGATAACATTTTAGATGTTGCTAATTGTTTCAATATTAAACTACCTATAAATGTTACAGCAAATTCAATTCCAATTGATATAAATAATAGTGATGATTATTATTTAGTAGAATCTATTTTTGATGAATATATTGATGATTCAGATGCTATAACTATTACATTTCCTATTACTATAGTGAATTCAGATTTTTCCGAAGTCATCATAAATGACATGAGTGAACTCACATCTACTGCTAATAATTGTAATGGAGAAAACATTAATGACGATGATATAGAATGTATTGATTTTATGTATCCGTTTTCAGCATCAAAATTCAATATTAATAATGAATTAATCTCTTCGGAAACGTTTACTAACGACCATGATTTATACCGTTTCATTGAAGAAATAACTACAAATGATATAACGAGTATAAACTTTCCAATATCTGTTCTATTATCAAATAGTACAACACTAGAAATTAGTTCACTTTCTGAACTTGAAACAACAATAGAAAATGAACAAAATGCTTGTGATGAAGATGATGATTTTGATTATAATGATGATGATTGTGACGATTGTACTCAAGAATTACTAGCCAATTTCCTAACAGGCTGTCAAAATTGGTATGTTGATAAAGCAAGGAAAAACAGTAACAACTACGATAATGTTTATGATGGTTATGATTTTAACTTTTCTACAGATGGTACAGTAACCGCTTTCTGGAATTCGACATTAGCAACTGGCACATGGTACACTACAGGTACAGCAAATAATATTTCTGTAATTATAAATATACCAGGACTTTCGTACTGTAATAATACCTGGAGCCTTCAAGAAATTAATACTAATGACTTAACAAAGATTGATTTAAGAGTTGGTGATGAAGATCGATTACGATATAGAAATACATGCAATTAATACCATTTTAATTTAAAAATGGGATGAGAAACAACACACTTTGAAAAAGAAAAATTAAGGAATTAATTGGTTAGGTGTTGTTCATAATTGCATTTACAATGAACTGCTTTAGCGATAAAAGTTGAAGCAGTTTATTACTCAAACAAAAGAAAACATGCGTAAAAGAATTATTGTTTTTATTGTTATTCTAATAGTAGCTATTATAAGCTACATGTATATCTATCAAGACCATAGAAATATAAAAAATGAAGTTGCTCAATATAAATTAACCTCTAATGAAATTGCTTTGCAGTTTTCTGAAAATTATAAAAATATAGAAACCAAGTACTTAAATACCACAATTGAAGTTAATGGTAAAGTTTCAGAAAACGATAGCAACTCCATTACATTAGATGATAAAGTGTTTTGTCAATTTAATAAAACTATTAAAAGGACAGTTGTCTACGATTCTAAAATAAAAATAAAAGGTCGTGTTATTGGCTATGATGACTTGCTACAGCAAGTAAAATTAGACCAATGTTCAATCAATGAATATTAAATTACTAATCTATAAAAACAAAATATTATGAAAACAAATTACTTTTTAAAAACAGTCTTTACATTTTTATTTGCAGCTTTCTTAAGTCAGCAAGTAAATGCGCAACAGTTTAAATTATTGGTCGTTGACCCAGTAACAGATACTGTAACTATTAAGAACTTTGGTTCTACTACTGAAGATATTGGTACACTCAGGTTATGTTCTCTATTTGGATATAAAACATTAGCTACTCAAACTACAGTAGTGGATGGATCATTAAACCTTGCACCAAATGCTGAAGTAACAATATCTATACCAGGCTACCTAAACGATACTGCAGCAGATTTAGGACTTTACACTCCTACTGGTAATTTTGGTACAGCAGCCAATATGCTTGACTTTACACAATGGGGAAGTGGAGGAAATGGACGTGAAAATGTTGCAGTAGCAGCAGGAATATGGACTGCTGGCACTTTTATAAATGTAGCAGCTCCTTATGAATTTAATGGAACTGCAACAGATTTTGGAGTCAATTTTTGGGACACCCTTTTAAGTGTTGATGACTTAAATACATCTACTCGTTTTAGTGTGTATCCAAACCCTTCGAGTTCTATAATAAATATTGAATTAAACGGTAGTCAAACTAATTTAACTTACGAAGTTTTTGATATTCTTGGTAAACAAATAGTTTCTGAAATATTAGAACCTGGAAACTCATCTAAAATTGACGTTTCAAGCTGGAACAGTGGCTTATATCTCATTAAAATTACAAATGGTGATCAAACTGAAACAAAACGTTTCGTTAAACAATAAATATAAATTAAAGCCAAATACTATCATATTTTTATGTTTATCACATAATAAAAAACCTACCAATTAACAATTGATGGGTTTTTTATTACTTTTTTATGCGTTTTATTGCTTAACAAAACGTTTTGTAAGTGTTTGTTTATTGGTTGATATTCTTACAAGGTATACACCAGAATTCCAATTGGATACATCAATAGTTGATGAGAAATTGCTTAATAATTTTGAGTATACTTTTTTACCAAGAACATCATACACAGTAACAGTTGCTTTATCTAAAGTTTGAGATAAATTGATATTTAGCTTTGATGTTGCTGGATTTGGTGAAATTTCAAATTCGTTATGAGTCTTAAATTCTTGAGTGCTTAATGTTGTAGAAGCTGTGATATTATCTAAATTAATTGTAGCCACAACAATATCTGCACCAGCCCAAGTTGGGTTATTACTACTTAATATTCTCATTGTATTAACAGCAGCTAATGCATCATTAATTGATACAGCTCCTGAACCTCCAACAGCAGTAAAATTTGAAGCAGAAATAGGGATAATCACTGGTTGCCATCCAGAACCTGCTGCAACATTAACAGCATTTGTTGTACAAATACGTTTTCCGTTTGGACCTTGAAATGCTACTCTTATGTTTAAATCATTAGTTAAAACTCTAACATCAAATTTAATGGCAATAATACCTTCACTTATAAAATTTGAAGACCATTGTGATGAAGCATTAAATATTACCATTTTACTTCCTGCTCCACCCATTTCTGGAGGCGTTGATGTATAGGTTAAATAATTATCATCTATGCCATCTGGTCCATCTGTAGCTACATTTGCAGGTGGAGAAACTGCAGTACTTGGATTTCCAATAATCCAATCTTGAGTTGTTCCATCCTCAAAATCATTTACCTGGTTGGCAGAGACTTGTGACAATGATATTGCAGACGTTAATACTATTGATATAAAAAGTAATTTTGTTTTCATAGTCTCTATTTTCAATTGGCATCTATTATGACACTTATAAATATAGCAAAAATGATTCCAATTTTACAACTATAAAACTTAAAGCTAGATTAATACTAATCTTTCAATTAAAAAAAACACCAAATGCATTAAAACAAAAAAGCTACAAAACTTAATTTGTAGCTTTAATTTAAAAATAAAATAGTTCTTATTGTTTAACAAAACGTTTCATTACAACAGATTTTTCCGAAGAAATTTTAAGAATATACAAACCACTATTCCATCTAGAAATATCAAAAGTAGTTGTTATTGCGTTTATTTTTCTATTTAACACTTTTTTTCCTAATACGTCATAAATTTCAACAACTGCATTATTATTAAAAGTTCCTAATTCTAAAGTAAAACTATTTTTAGCAGGATTAGGAGATATTTTAAAATCATTAAATTCTAAAGTATCTTCACTTAATGTTAAACCTTGCATAGTGATTCCTTTATTATTTATGCCATGCCATTCTAAATCAAAACCTGGATAGCCATATCTAGCCCAAACTAATTCAATAGATGTTGCAGAAGCAGAGAATGCATAATCCTTTGCTTGACCTGTATTTGTAGCTCTAGTAGCAATAAGAGTTCTAACTCCAGAATTTACGACATTTGAGGTTATAGACCAATCACGTTCACCTTCAGGATCTTCTGTTGGAGTGATCCCTATAGCATCTTCTCCTGCCTCTTGACCTTGATAACCAAAAGATCTATCTGTAAGAGTTGTTCCGTCATAAATAACAACATCTCCACTTGAAGTCATGCTTTGAACTCCAAATCCTAAGCCTAACCATCTATCACTTGGTCCAATCATTGTTAAAGTAACAGTCGTAGAATTTACATCTATCTGTGCAGAATATTCTAATCCAGAAGTATTAGACAATTCCATTAGACCTGTCGTATAGGTCTGACCGAAAGACATATTAATATAGAGTAACCAGATTAAGGCTAAAGTAATTTTTTTCATAATAATTATTTTTTATTGATAAGGTCAATTATCGATTCGTTACTGGTCATTGCTGCATAGTTTTTTGCTGAATTCCCTCTATTGTCTTTGAAATCCACATCTGCCTTAGCATCCATGAGTAATTTAATTATTTTTTCATTTCTGAAAATAATAGCATAATGCAATGAAGTTGTCCCATTGACATCTGCTAAATTTGGATTGGCATTTAACTCTAACAGACGCTCAACAATTAATGGTCTATTCTTATATACAGCAGCCATTAATGGCGTACCATAATCACTGTTACCATCAATATCTTTAACCATAGTTGCTAAAAATAATGCAACCTCTGTATTACCATTATAACATGATAATGTTAAAGGGACAAAACCTTTTTCATTTACAACATTGATTGTATCAGAGTTAATTTCCATTAACGCTTTAACGTCATCAATTGTACCAGTACGAGCAACATCAAAAATATCTTTTTGAGCAAAAGAAAAAAAGGTTACCAGTAGGCAATTGATTAAACAGAATTGTTTGATTTTCAAAATTATAGGTTATCAGAAATGTTTTGCAATTTAATAAATTAAAAAGGTTTTTGAAGAGTCGTTCAACGAATAAATAGGTTATTTACTCAAATACATCTTACGTCTTGAGTACAAATTATAAAACTCATCATCCTTTAAACTATCAATAAATAAGATACTTTCTCCAGTACTTTTCATTTCTGGTCCCAGTTTTTTATTCACATTTGGGAATTTATTAAACGAGAATACTGGTTGCTTAATCGCATAACCTTCTAATTGCGGATTGAAATCAAAATCGGTTACTTTCTTTTCGCCTAACATGACCTTAGTTGCATAATTCACATAAGGTTCTCCATACGCTTTAGAAATAAATGGAACTGTACGTGATGCTCTAGGATTGGCTTCAATGATATATACAATATCATCTTTAATAGCAAATTGTATATTTATTAAACCAACTGTGTTTAGTGCTAGTGCAATCTTTTTTGTATGATCTTTAATTTGTTGCATTACAAACTCACCTAAATTAAAAGGAGGCAAGGTTGCATTACTATCTCCAGAGTGGATTCCGCAAGGTTCAATATGCTCCATAATACCAATGATGTACACATTTTCACCATCACAAATAGCATCAGCTTCAGCTTCTATCGCTCCATCAAGATAATGATCTAAGAGTAATTGATTTCCTGGCATTCTTCTCAATAAATCAACAACGTGCTCTTCTAGCTCTTGTTTGTTAATTACAATTTTCATCCCTTGACCGCCAAGAACGTAAGATGGTCTCACCAATATTGGAAAGTCTAAAACATCTGCAATTGCTGCAGCTTCATCTGCTGTAGTAGCGATATCAAATTCAGGATAAGGAATATTATTTTCCTTTAAAAGATTAGAGAACAATCCTCTATCTTCAGCTAAATCAAGAGATTGATAAGTTGTACCAATAATTTTTATTCCGTAGCGATCTAATTTTTCAGCTAACTTTAAAGCAGTTTGTCCACCTAATTGAACAATGACACCTTCTGGCTTTTCATGACGAATAATGTCATAGATATGTTCCCAGAAAACAGGCTCGAAATATAATTTATCTGCAATATCGAAATCTGTAGAAACAGTTTCAGGATTACAATTGATCATAATGGTTTCGTAGCCACATTCCGCAGCTGCTAAAACACCATGTACACAACAGTAATCAAATTCTATACCTTGACCAATTCTGTTTGGTCCAGATCCTAAAACGATAATTTTCTTTTTATCTGAAACAACGCTTTCGTTGGCTGGAAATATTTTTCCTTCGGAAGTTTCCACTTCATTTTCAAACGTAGAATAGTAATATGGCGTTTGCGCTTTAAATTCCGCAGCACACGTATCTACTAATTTATATACACGATTGATTTTTAATTCGTCACGTTTATTATATACTTGACTTTCTAAGCATTTAAGCATATGAGCAATTTGTCTGTCTCCATAACCTTTCTGCTTAGCTTCTAATAATAAATCACGATCAATAGTATCTATTGTAAATGTTGAAATCTCTATTTCTAATTGATGTAGTTCTTCATATTGCTTTAAGAACCACATGTCAATTTTAGTGATTTCATGAATTCTACTCAACGGAATCCCCATTTGAATCGCATCATAAATAGCAAACACACGATCCCAACTTGCAAACGTGAGTTTATCTATAATTTGCTGATAATCTCTATATCCTTTTCCATCTGCTCCTAAACCATTACGTTTTATTTCGAGTGATTGTGTTGCTTTGTGCAACGCTTCTTGAAATGAACGACCAATTGCCATCACCTCACCTACAGATTTCATTTGTAATCCTAAAGTTCTATCTGATCCTTCGAATTTATCAAAATTCCAACGTGGAATTTTCACAACAACATAATCTAAAGTAGGTTCAAATAATGCAGATGTAGAACCTGTTATTTGATTATTTAGCTCATCTAGCGTGTAACCTATTGCTAACTTTGAAGCTATTTTTGCAATTGGATAACCCGTTGCTTTACTTGCTAATGCAGAAGAACGCGATACACGTGGATTGATTTCAATAGCAATTATATCTTCTTTTTCATCAGGACTTACAGCAAACTGAACATTACAACCACCAGCAAAATCACCAATACTTCGCATCATATGGATTGCCATATCACGCATTTTTTGAAATGTTTTATCAGACAAGGTCATTGCTGGAGCGACAGTAATTGAATCCCCTGTATGAATTCCCATAGGATCCATATTTTCTATTGTGCAAATAATAACAACGTTATCATTAGAGTCACGCAATAGCTCTAATTCATATTCTTTCCAACCAATTAAGGCCTTATCAATCATAACTTCGTGAATTGGAGAGACCTCTAAACCACGAGTTAATAATTCATCAAAATCTTCTTCTTTATAAACAATAGCTGCTCCATCACCACCTAAAGTAAAGGACGCTCTAATCACTAAAGGAAAACCGAACTCCTGAGCGATTTCTTTTCCTTTTAAATAAGACGTAGCTGTTGCTTGAGGTGCCATTGGAATACCAATTTTAAGCATGAGCTCTCTAAATTTCTCTCTATCTTCTGTAATATTAATGGCGTCAATATCTACACCAATTATATCGACGTCAAAATCTTTCCAAATTCCTTTTTCATCTGCTTCTATACAAAGATTTAACGCAGTTTGACCACCCATTGTTGGTAAAACAGCATCAATATGAGGATGCTCTTTTAATATTTTAATGATAGACTTTGTAGTTAATGGCAACAGATATACATGATCTGCCATTGTAGGATCTGTCATAATAGTTGCTGGATTAGAATTGATAAGTATCGTTTCAATTCCGTCTTCGCGAAGTGAGCGAAGCGCTTGTGTTCCAGAATAATCAAATTCGCAGGCTTGACCAATAACAATAGGTCCTGAGCCAATAATAAGGATAGATTTTAATTTGTCGTTCTTTGGCATTTTAATGTTTTTAAGAATTCAAAAATAGGTAACATTTAGGTACAAAAAAAGGCGTTACACCTAAGTAACACCTTTATTATATTAACAATTGTTAATCATTATCTTTTATGTCTAGTTTCAGTTGATACAGACAATTTCTTTCTTCCTTTAGCTCTTCTACGTGCTAAAACTTTTCTTCCGTTTACAGAAGCCATTCTTTCTCTAAAACCGTGTTTATTTCTTCTCTTTCTTTTTGACGGTTGAAACGTTCTTTTTGGCATTGTCGTATTTTTTTAAAAAACTTATATTCTTTTTTTTTCGTTTTGAACTATTCTCAAAACTGCGTGCAAATATACAAAGAGTTTTTACTTTGCCAAACCTAAAATTAAAAATATTTCATGTTAAATATAACAATACTATAACTAGCTACAAATTGACAAAAAATTAGTTTCTTTGTAAATTGAAAATTAATAACAAAAATGAAACCCTTTTTTACAACAATTCTCGTTGCATTTATTGCGACAACAAGCCTAATAAGCGCTCAAACTAGCTTAGTCTATAATTTAAAGGTTGGTGATCAATTTAAAGTGAGTCAAGTTGCTAATCAAGACATTGTTCAAGACATGAATGGTAAAAAACATGAAATGAAAAATCTATTGGAAGGTGATTTTACATTTATTGTTGAGGAGATCAATGATAGTTTATATGGTTTAAAATTTAAATTTGATCGATTTAAAATGGTGTCTTCATCAAATCTAATTGGAGAAATAATGAATATCAATACAAATGATAGTATTGCAGATGATGATATTGAAGGAAAAATTTTCGCACAATTGGTTACTGTAGATTTAGGAATGAAGATGTATAAAAATGGTAAGATTAAATCTATTAAAGGTTCTAATGCATTAATTTCTAAAATGGTAAATGCTGTTGGTGATATAGATGAGTTTACAAAAGAGGTCATGAAAGAATCTATGAAAAGTGAGTTTAGCAATGAAAGTCTTTCTAAAAGCTTTGAACAAATGACTTACATATATCCTAACCACGCTGTTAACATTGGTGACACTTGGGAAAACAATTTTGAAGGGGATTTATCCTCAAAAAACACTTGGACTCTAGAAAGCATAACTAATGATGATATCGTTATAACTGGAAAAAGCAGTGTCATTTTCAATAATACAGATGTTGATGTTGCAATGAATCTTACTGGAGATATGACCTCCAATATCATTACATCAAAAAAAACTGGCTTTGTAAAAACAATGACTACGACGTCTACAGTTAACGGTAATTCAATCATGCACAAAATGAATGATTTAAAAGTACCAACGTCAATTATATCTAATGTTACATATAAAATAGAAAAACATGTTCAATAAAAATATCAAATTAGTTATAGCTGGATTAATTATTGCCTATGCTATTTATCAATTTATCGAAGGTTACATTGGTAATGGTATAATGTACATTTTATTATCACTAATTTTTATATTCTTTTACTTTAAGAACGAATTTATTCTACTCGCTTTTTTAAAACTTAGAAAACAAGATTTTGAAGGTGCTAAAAGCTGGTTAAATAAAATTAAAAATCCTTCTGGTGCTCTTATTAAAAAACAAGAAGGTTACTACAACTACCTTCATGGTGTTATGGTATCTCAATCTAATATGAGCGAAGCCGAAAAGTACTTCAAAAAAGCATTAGACCTTGGTCTTTCTATGGATCATGATGTGGCTATGGCTAAATTAAACTTGGCTGGTATTGCTTTTAGTAAACGAAGAGTAATAGAAGCTAAACAGCTTTTAAATGAAGCTCAAAAATTAGACAAAAGAGGGATTTTAACAGAGCAAATTAAGATGATGAAAGATGGGATGAAAAAATCTCAAGGTCCTAAACAACATTATGGTAATCGTAATATGAGAAGACGTTAATAACTAGCTATTAACGTTCCTTTTATCGGTTTATTGCTCAATAAATATTCACTTCTCTAGTAAATCTAGCCTTTCAACGAGTTTTTAAACTCTACTCCACTATTACATCTACATTTGTAATTAATTAAACAACAAATAATTAGACATGAAAGTATATATTACTATACTTATGTTAGGTTGTATGTTTTTAGTGTTCCCTCAACAACAAAAAACCTACTTTGATTCCCAAATCACCCAACACTTAAAAGCTTACAAAGCTAAGTCCGAAATTGCTTTACAACATGGCGATAAGGAACAAGCTGAGTTTCTTTTTGATTCGCTTTTTGAAAATCATTTAAAATTTAGTCATCTTAGAGATTTTTCTCTAAATAAAGTTAAAGGCGGTACTTTAAAAACATCATCTATTGGCAAACCTTTTCTATTAATTACTAAATCATCTTGGGAACAAATTAAAGATGAAGAAATTAATGAAATTAATAGAATGTCTAAAATGTATAAAGGACAAATTGAGATCATTGTTTTATTTTGGGATTCAAAAGAAAAAGCAAAACTACATTCTAAGGATTATAATTCTAACGTTATTATTACTTATGTAGATGAGCGTGATAATAATGCAAATCACATTATTAAACCATTTAAGCACTCATTTGGAGCTCCTGCATGTTTCTTTTTTTCCGAAGAAAAACAGTTATTGAAAATTGATAAAAAGTTTACAATATCTAATGAAAGCAGTAGGTCTGAAGTCGCATTTAATGCCATTCATGAAAAAATTAAGTGGATGCTTTTTAGTGACGAACCAACTAACGAAGATATAATAACTACCTTAAAATAATTATAATAATGGAGCCCAAAGCCTACTAAAAGATTCTTTTAATTTATTAATTTTAGGTCTAGACTTCCATCGTTCAAAATCAATAATTTCACAATCTGTAATATCTTTTTTAAACTGATCTTTTAGAATTTTACTTTCTTCGGAATCATAGATCAACGCATTAATTTCGAAATTAATATTGAAACTTCTGTTATCTAAATTACAAGTTCCTATTGTTGCGAATATATCATCTACAACCATTGTTTTTGCATGAACAAAACCTTTATAATAGAGATAGACCTCAACTCCTGCTTCTAATAATGGTTCTAAAAATGAATTTGCTGCACTCTCAGCCACCCAACTATCAGAACGCTTAGGGATTATCAATTTCACATCAACACCTATCTTAGCTGCAATTTGCAAAGCAGTAATCACTTGATCGTTTGGAATAAAATAAGGTGTTGTAATGTAAATGTATTGTTCTGCATTATTGATAGCTGTTAATATCGCTTCCATAATGTTTGCCCAATCTGTATCTGGTCCACTCGCTGCAATTTGTATGGCTACGTCCTTTTTACAATCTGTTTTTGGAAAATAACTTTGCTTTACTTCAATTGTTTTTTCTGTTACAAAATCCCAAGTCGTTAAAAAGTGAAATTGAAGTACTTTAACTGCTTCTCCATAAATTCGAAGGTGTGTGTCCCTCCAATAGAGCTCTGAATCTTTTGTATTGACATAATTATCTGAAACGTTTATACCTCCTACATAGCCTATTTCCCCATCAATAATAGCAATTTTCCTATGATTTCTATAATTAGATTTACCCGTTAGACTAGAAAAAACAACTGGCATAAATGGAAAATGATTAACACCACTCTCATTTAATTGACTTTTCATTTTAGAAGATAATTTACTACCAACATCATCATAAGTCATTTTCACTTCAATCCCTTCCCTTGCTTTTTCACATATAATATTCAAAAGTTTTGTACCAATAACATCATCTTTAATGATGTAGTACTCTAGATGGATATGGTTCTTAGCATTCTGTAAATCTTTGAGTAAGCGCTCAAATTTAACTTCTCCATTAAATAAGATATCCACTTCATTACGAATCGTCAAGGGAGACTGTTCACTAGCTTTTAGGAGTTTAATAAGTTTAATCTTATCATCTAATTTTTTATTTAAAACAGCTAAATCTTGTTCTTCAGATTTTAATTTCTCTCCAACAGATTGGATAACCTTTGAATTGATAATGTGCTTTCTATTAAAAATTTTGGTTTTTCGATATTGTTGACCAAATAGATAATATATGACTAACCCAAAAAAAGGAAACAGTGCCAATATAATAATATATGACACTGTTTTAGTTGGATTAATATTTTTTAAAAGAACAGTAATAATTGCAGAAATTGCCAACAAATAATTGACAATTATTAAAATAAAAAAATAGTGCTCTTTTAAAAAATCAATCATTAAGGTTTCGTTGAATAATATCCTTCTTTAGGAATTTCTATTATATATTTTTTTCTTGATGAATTATTAAGTTTTGGTTCTCTCAACCAAGGGTTATGAATTTTTAGTATTTTATAATTTATCCCATAACGCTGTGCAAACTTTGTAAAGTCTGTAACTGCTGTATCAACTTCAACTTTATAGGTTGGAATTGGCTTATACAAATCTTGGTTCGTAAAGTTAAAGCCATATTTTTTTGGATGACTTAAAATCTCTTTCAAAGCAACTATTCTAAATAAATAACGTCCTGTTTCTTCCCCTAATAGTAAATCATAATAACCTTTTACATCTTGATCTCTTAAACGATTAGAAACTCCAGCGTTTCCTGCATTATATGCTGCTGCTGCAAGTGTCCAAGATCCTAAATTCTCTTTAGATTTCAATAAATATTTACAAGCCACCTCAGTTGCCATTTCCAAATGATAACGTTCATCTACATTTGAATTAACTTCTAATCCATTTTCTCTTCCTGTTGCTGGCATAATTTGCCAAACACCTCTTGCTCCTGCTGGAGACACTGCATTTGTTAATCCGCTTTCAATTACTGCTAAATATTTAAAATCTTCTGGAATACCATGTTTCTTCAAAATAGGCTCAATGATAGGGAAGTACTTTTCGGCACGCTTAAACATTAATAAACCGTTAGATTGCCAATAAGTGTTTACTAACAATTCTCTATCCATACGTTCTAAAATATCTGGATTTTCTAAAGGCATAGCTTCTCCTGCAAAATCTAAATGATCTGGAACCGATATGGCATACACATTATAATCATTTATCATTTTTGGTGTTTCAACAACTTCTTTATCTGAAACGGTCTTACCGGAATCTGTTTCATCAGACTGAACCGTAAAAATAAATAGCCCAGACACACATACTAACCCTATTGCTGCTAAAATATTTTTAATTATTGTCATAATTCTTTTTTTTATAAATGTATTAAATTTTGCGTTCGCTTTTAAATTATTGCAATATTAGTTTTGGTAAATTTTCGTTAAACCATTTGTACTTATTGATGACCATTACATGCGTTCCTCCCTTTAAAACAATACAATTACCAACGCATGAATGTGGGAAAACAGCATCTTTATCTCCTTGAATATAAATTGCATCTTCATTAGGAGCATCTTGGTCCCATTCTATGACATTTTCTATAGCCCAATCCAAATAATACTTATCACTAACAGACAGATATTTTTTATAGAGTTCAATACGTTTTGTAACTGTTTCACCAAAAGCATATTTTGCTAAAAAGTCAATATTTGATACTAATTGCGTAGGCAGCAATTTATAAGCTTTGGTATATTTCATCACTTTCATTCGTTTTGGCAACTCATGTTTTGATTTAACACTTGAAACCACAAATAATCTCTTAAAAGCCATGTGCTTACTCATTTCTTGAACTAAAATCCCACCAAATGAAACACCTAACAACACCACATTATCATGTTTTATGTTTAGAATCATTCGCTTAGCGTAAGATTCTAAAGTTTCCTTTTTCTGCGGAATCATCCACTCTAACCAATGAATTTCAAATTGATCTTCTGGTAATTTAATATGCTCAAATATGATAGGATTGGCTGCCATGCCAGGCATAAGATATACATGTGTAATTTCTTGTTCCATAAACGTTTAAATTAGCGATGTGTAATATCTGTTATATTTTTCGTAAATTTGTAACACAAAACTATACAAAAGTATAGTTCTACCCTACCGACCATTGAATTAAATATAAATTATTATGATTGATGCTGCTGACTTAACAGACAATGACTTTCTACGCCAATTTGAGCTGAAAGTTCAAGATGAACTAGCAATAATTGAGTATTCTAGTCAAGATCGGAAAATCTTTTTAACCAAACTAATTATTCCAGAATGCGTTACCGACGAAAATTTTGAGGAAGAATTTTTAACCTTAGTATTTGATCATATTGCAGAAAGCAGTTTGAGCGTTGTGCCAACAAGTCCTGAAATAGCCAAATTTATTAGGCGACATAGAAAATACAAAAAGATGCTTCCTGTAGGAATTAGAATATAACTCATAAAAAAACCGAAACTTAAAACGTCTCGGTTTTTTTTGTTATCAATCTAGAATTCACTAATTGTTATATACAAAAATAATGTCTTGAGAAATTGAGTTATCTTCTTAACTACCACTTGATGTTAAGAACAATAATACTACAGTAATTAGGGAAGCAATGAATAATTTTCTCATTTTTATTATTTAATAGGTTTTTTTAAAATCGTGCAAATGTAATTTAAGATTTCAACTGCACAAATTTTCTTTTCTTTCTTCGGAAATAAAACGTTATAAGGATACTTATTAACGTTGAAATAAAAAACTCCTAAGCATTAAACTCAGGAATTATCATTATTGTATATAATTTCTAATTATAATTTAGAATACGTCAACACCAAATCTCGTGTTTCCAGAACCGTAGTAAAGTCTTCATTATAAATTTCAATCTCATCAACCAATAGGATATTAAATGAATTATTGACTATAGTAAATTCTTTATCATTAAACTGAAATGTATCAGCATCAATTTGACTAAAGCTAGTATCAAAACTAATAATACCTTCTTGACATTCTACACTAAAGTCATATGTGTTATCAATTTCAGATTTTGAGATCTCTATTGTAGGATTGTAAGTTTCGTTTGAAGATAAAATGCCAGTGGTTTCAAATTTTAAAATTTCAGAATTAACACAATCTATCTCATTTAACAAATTAAGATGGGCTCGTTCCATCCTTATCAACATCAAACGCAGTACCAATACTGTAACTTGCTAATTTCCATTCGCCAATAACTTGTGACTGGGTTTTAACTTCTTCTTTAGCACATGAGTTTAATAAAACTAAGCAGATAGTTAATATGAGGAACATTTTTTGAAACATAATAGATTACTAATTTGATAAATTAGACAAGAATAACATATAAATCGATAACGCAAAGAAACATTAAATCGTATAAAGTTAAACTGTTAGTGTTGTTTGAAAATCAAATCGCACCAAACCGTCATCATCAATCTCAGTTAATTCAACTTGTTGAAGTGTGTTTACCAATTCTGGATTCCAAGGTGATTTAACTTTGACATAGTTTTCTGTAAAACCATGAATGTAACCTTCTTTATTTTCGCTTTCAAAAAGTACGGTTCTAGAACTTCCTATTTGACTTTCATAAAATGAACGTCTCATTTTTACTGAAAGTCCTCGCAACATCTTACTACGTTTAGCTCTCACATTTTTGGGCACGACGCCTTCAAGAGAAGCTGCAACTGTATTGTCACGTTCTGAATATGTAAACACATGCAAATAAGAAATCTCTAATTCATTAAGAAAATTATAAGTCTCTAAAAACAATTCATCTGTTTCTCCAGGAAAACCAACAATCACATCAACTCCAATACAAGCATGTGGCATCACTTCTTTAATTTTTGAAACGCGATCTACATATAATTCTTTCATGTAACGACGACGCATCAATTTTAAAATCTCATTGTTTCCACTTTGTAATGGAATATGAAAATGAGGCACAAACGCTTTACTTTGAGACACAAACTCTATGGTTTCGTTTTTAAGTAAATTAGGTTCTATTGATGAAATTCTTAAACGTTCAATCCCTTCAACTTTATCTAATGCTTTGACAAGTTCATAGAATGTGTGTTCATGCTTTTTATTACCGAATTCACCTTTTCCGTAGTCACCAATATTAACTCCTGTGAGTACAATTTCTTTGATATTTTTTGCTGAAATAGCTCTGGCATTCTCCAAAACATTCTCCAACGTATCACTTCTAGAAATCCCTCTAGCCAAAGGGATTGTGCAATACGTACATTTATAATCGCAACCATCTTGCACTTTTAAAAAAGCACGTGTACGATCACCAATTGAATAACTCCCAACATAAAAATCGGCTTCTTCAATTTCACAACTATGCACTTCTCCCATGTCATTTTTCGAGAGATCATTGAGGTAGTCTGTGATTTTAAATTTTTCGGTTGCTCCAAGAACTAAATCCACGCCATCAACATCTGCCAGTTCTTGTGGTTTTAATTGTGCGTAGCAACCAACAGCTGCGACAAACGCTTCCGGATTTACCTTTTGCGCTTGTTTTACTATTGATTTAAATCGTTTATCTGCATTTTCGGTCACAGAGCATGTGTTGATAACATAGATATCTGCTTCCTCCTTAAAATCTACGCGTTCAAAACCTTCCGAAGAAAAATTTCGCGCAATTGTAGAAGTTTCAGAAAAGTTGAGCTTGCAGCCCAATGTATAAAATGCGACTTTTTTTCTAGAGTTCATTCGTTTTGTAGATGAGCGTGCAAATTTAATAAAAAAAAGAGTGCCTAAAAAAGCACTCTTTTATAAAGTAATATTTCTTCAGAATTTAATTCTTAGTAAATCGTTTCGTGATTGTACCATTCTCTGTTGTAATTTTTAAAAGATAAATTCCTGTGTTTAAATTAGAAATATCCAACTGAGAACTATTACTGTTTCTAGCCACAGATTGACCTAAAACAGAAAAAACTTCAGTTTCAAAATCACCAATTGATGTTGGCATTTCTAAGTTGAGCGTATTTTTTGCTGGATTAGGAAAAATAGAAATTGTTTCTAAAACATACTCGTCTACACTTAAAGGCACTAAAGTCCCTTCAATTTTCATTGCCAAAGAATCAAATGTCAAACCTAATGTGATTAAATCAGTCCAAGGAACTCCGCCAAAATTACCTTCGTCAAACAACATAGCATTTCCTCCTGGATCACTAGCAAACCAATTCCATCTCACTGCATCACTTGGCGCTCTTGCTGCAACAACTAGCCAATATGTACCAGAGTTTAATTCAAATTCGGCGCCACCATTAGCCATTGTTATATCAATAGTAAAAGAATCATCTGTTGCGTCGTAAACAAGTGCTGGACTCGTTGGAGAAAGATTAATAATTTCTAAAAGTCCCGAGCCAGAAGTTGATGGGTCTGAATCTGGCACACCTGTGGCATCGTCATAGATAAACAAATCTAATCCTGTGAAATTCAAACTAATATCAGATTCATTTGAACCAAATCCATTTACAGTTATAACATCAATACTAAAATTGTCTGTTAATGTAAAATCATCAGCAGAATATGTGCCAAACCCAGAGTCGGCTAGAACAGAAGAGATAATTCCATTTGTTGCAGCAACAGGTTGATCTACAAGCGTAACTTGAGCACTTAAAATAAAGCCCGTTAAAATTAATAGGTAAGTAAAAAAGTAGTTTTTTTGCATAATGTCAGGTTTAAATTAAAATATAACTTAAATATATAATTATTCTATTACAATTTATTGTTCTTCGCTTATTTATTTTTATTACAAAAGGATAGAGAAGTTAATTTATGTGTCTATTGATAAAGAACTAAAAATCAAATTTTTATAATAGTTTGGCTACATTACAGAAATCGTATAAACATTTCAATGAGTTTTTTTAGCTCAAAAAACACAACTAGTTTAATTAAAAAATTATTTCACCGAATCTACATCTTTAGTTTCTTTACGCACAGAAATCTATTTATATTTACTCTTTCAAATTAAGGGTTGGCATCGTTTTAAAAATTACAATTTGTAATCCACCTATACGTCTTCTCTTCAATAATTTAATCCATATATGTCTCAAGCAGAAGCTAGAATAAAAGAAGTTATTTCTTTTCTACAAAATAAAGATACGGTTCTTGGATATCGCAAACTCATGGATTGTGTTATCGATACACAAGATTTAGATTTATATAGAGAAGTTATTTCTTTAACCGATTGGAAAGAACAATTTCCAGAAAAAGAAGATGAGCTAATTGAGCGATCACTTGTTATTTTAGAACGGGTTGCAAAAATTCCAATTTCAGAATATAATACAAAAAAACCTGTCGTGGTTGGAAGTGATTTGATTAAAAGCTATGGATATAATAGGTTTAAACTTGGGCCAATTTCTGTTAAAATACATAAAGGAGAAGTCTATGGATTGGTTGGAGAAAATGGAAACGGAAAAACAACATTGCTTCGCGTTTTAGCCAAAGAATTAAAATATAACGAAGGTCAACTCGATTTTAAATTTGATAACACCTACGATTCAAATTATGATTTGAGAACCAATTTGGTTTACATACCGCAACGTACTCAAAAATGGTATGGAAGCTTAAAAGACAACCTTAAATTTGTATTATCTAATTATGGAATTCCTCCAGAAGAAAACGAAACTAGAGTCTTAATGATGATTGCTCGTTTTGGACTATGGAATTATAAACATCTTAAATGGAGTGAACTGTCCTCTGGTTATAAAATGCGTTTTGAATTGGCAAGAACATTACTACGTCAGCCTGAATTATTGTTACTTGATGAACCTTTAGCAAATTTAGATGTATTAGCTCAACAAGTTATTTTAGAAGATTTAAAATCGATGTGTAATTCTATTAATAATCCAATCGCACTTATTTTAAGTTCACAGCAATTGTATGAGGTTGAGAAAATTTCTGATAAAGTTATTTACCTCAAAGATGGACAGTATAAAGACAATAAACAAGTTGTCGCAGATGATGAAAACCAACTCATTGTAGAAATAGATTGTGAGGCAAAACGTGATGAGCTTATGACTATTTTTGAAAATTTACAGATAGAAAAACTCATTTATAATGGCGGAATTTTCGTCGCATACTTTAACGCAAACACATCATTCTCAGCTGTATTAGAATCACTTGGAAAGCACAAAATAGATGTTACCTACACCAGAAATATCACTAAATCTACAAGACGATTCTTCGTTTCTTAATCTCGCTTCAAAATGAAAAATTTCATATATAAAACCAACCAATATTTACTTGAGCGTTATCCCACAATTTGGAATACGAGACTCGTTTGGATGCTGCTCTCTGCACTCATCTTACATCTCATATTTTTTGTTTTTGGCTTTTTTACGCTTTCTAATCCTGAAATGCTTCAAGAACGTTATGTAAAAGATATCTTTTTTGAAAATGGATCTGTTTTTCTATCTATAATTATTTCCACTCTATTACTGGTTGCCTGGCTTATTTATATGTTTAAAAACAATGCGTTTAAAAACTTTTACCCAACAAATTCTTTCAAGCTCTTTGGGCAATTTGTATCCTATTTGGTTATTATATTTGCATGTACAACTTTCTATTTATCGTATCAATATGGCTTAAAAACCTATATAGCTTCTACGTATCCAGATGCACAAATAAATAAAGAAATACAGATTACTAATGATGCATACTTGTTTTTATCAGAAGATCTTGAAGATTACACACTCAACCAACGTAGATTTCCAAAACCTTTTAACGAGTTCTATTGCGAGGACAATAACAAGTTTATAGACTACAACAAACCACATCTTTCATTTGAAGAAGACAGCTATCAATATTACACCTTACGTACTATTGAAACACCAATTGATGAGCCATATAACAACAATATTGCAGAGAGCTATAATGACTCTACCAGGAACAAAGGGTTTGTGTATAGCAAAACTGTAGATTCTATTAGAACATACTATTTTAAAGACTCTGTGGTTAATTTGCAAGAATGGATTAAAACGCCTATCCCAAGTTATTATAACATGTCATCCACATTTTTTGTATCTACAAATGACAATCTCGATGATGATGAATTAACTTATAATTATTCTAGTGATTATGAATACAATTATGAAGAATACTCAGATTATGACTACAATTATAGAAAATCATTTTCAATACGTCATCAACTAAGAAATAAAAGAAACTATGAACTTCTCGAACGAAATGATAAAAATGAAATCAAACAACTTCTAGAAGACTTTTTAGTTATTTCTAAAACTTACAAAATTGACCATAACCTAACCTCAAACGAGTGGTTAAATCTAGTGTATCATCCTAATAATTATGAAGTTAAGAACTTCATTAGAGACCAAGTTAAAGATGCATATGATTACACAAGTCCAATAGCAGTTGATATCACAAAAACCCAAGCATTCTACAATAATCGCCTAACAGATTACCATTATGATAATAGTTCACTTCATAATGTTTTTGAAAATATAGAAAACATAAAAGATAGCGAACCCATAGAAAGTATTCATGTCTTTATGTGGTTAGCATTCTTTTTTGCAAGCATAATCTTTATTTTTAGAATCACAGGACTCAAACACCTATTATTTAGTGTTATAACCGTTGGTGTTCTTACACTTATCGTGTCACTACTTGCAGCATTATTATTTTACGTTACTGCTGGAGGAAGTGACGATGGAGCTATTTATTTCATCTCTTATTTCACATTGGCACTAGGTACGCTTATTATATGTATTCCCATATTTTTCTATAATAGCATCAAAAAAATAATAGTCGCTATTTGTCTTAATATTTCACTCATAGGTTTTTCACTGTATCTATTCTTAATTGTTGGTATTATTTCCATGCATCAAAATAATGCTTGTAGAGATGACATAGATTATTATAAAAGCTACCATGATTGTAATACATTGATGGAAAGTGTAGGATTGAATTGGAGTTGGATTTTATTTTTCAGCGCAATTATTTTCATATTCTTCTACACCAAAATCATTAAAAACTGGAAATCACTTCCCGAAGGTTAGATTATGTACAAAAACTGTAAACACATATTAGTATCGCTTTTGGTTCTTCTTTTATTTTCCTGCGGAAATGGAACAACAACACAAAAAGATCATCTTGTTTTTAGATATAATGAACACAAAAATATAGGCTCGCTAGATCCTGCGTTTGCAAAAGACAATGCAGATAATTGGGCAATTAATCAACTGTTTAACGGTTTAGTACAAATGGACGAAGATCTTAATGTGCAACCTTGTATTGCTAAAGATTGGACAATTTCACCAGATGCGCTCACCTACTCTTTTTCGCTTCGAGATGATGTAAAATTCCATAAACACGAACTCTTCGGAAAAGACTCCACACGAACAGTAACAGCAAGCGATTTTGAATATAGCCTATTTAGATTATGTGATAGTAAGGTGGTTTCTCCAGGAAGTTGGGTCATTAATAATCTTTGGGACATAGAGTCTAAAAATGACTCCTTAATAATTATACTAAAATCACCAGACCCTTCTTTTATAGGAAAACTTACGATGAAATATTGTTCAGTAGTGCCAAAAGAAATTGTAGAGCATTATAATTCAGATTTCAGATCAAATCCTATTGGTACAGGACCATTTCAATTTAAACGCTGGGAAGAAAATTTAAAGCTCGTTTTCCGAAGAAATGATAATTATTTTGAAACTGATGGCTCTGGAAATCAATTACCATATCTGGAAGCTGTAGCCATTACATTTTTACCAGATAAACAAAGTGAATTTCTACAATTTGCGCAAGGCAATATTGATTTTGTTTCAGGATTAGATGCCTCCTACAAAGATGAAATTTTAACTGCAACTGGTAAACTTCGTGAACAATATGCAATAGATGTCAATATGATTAGAGGTCCTTACCTCAATACTGAATATTTGGCGTTTTTCATGGAGTCTAAAGTTACCGAAATACAATCACAAACCTTACGTCAAGCCATCAATTACGGTTTTGACAAGCAAAAAATGATGACCTATTTACGTAACGGAATTGGAATTCCTGCCTATGGTGGATTTATCCCAAAAGGTCTTCCTGGTTACAATGAATCTATAGGTTTTACATTTCAGACAGAAAAAGCAAAACAACTCGTACAGCAATTTAAACAAGAAACTGGGATTTCAAACCCTGAAATTACCATCACCACGACAAGTAATTATTTAAGTTTTTGTGAATTCATTCAACGAGAACTTCAAAAAATTGGTATTGTAGTTAATGTCGATGTGATTCCTGCTGCGACTTTAAAAGACGCAAAAGCCAACGGAAAACTAGATTTATTTAGAGCGAGTTGGGTTGCAGATTATCCTGATGCAGAAAACTACTTATCTTTATACTCAAGCAAAAATTTTGCACCTAATGGTCCAAATTACACGCATTTTAAAAGCGAACAATTTGATGCTTGGTATCAAGAAGCGTTTACTATTACTAATACGAAACAACGAGAAGCACTCTACACAAAAATGGATAGTTTAGTAATGGCATCGACTCCAATCATACCATTATTTTATGATGAAGTTGTTCGTTTTACTAGAAAAAACGTAAATGGCTTAGGGATTAATCCTATTAATATGCTGGATTTAAAACGTGTTAAAAAATCTACTCTAAAGTAAAATAGTAAATATCATCATCGCCTTTACCTTTTGGACGCCTAGAAGAAAAGTAACCTTTTGTTCCTTCTTCATTTATGATATAGCTAAAATCATCACTTCTACTATTTATAGGTTGTGGTAAGTTTACAGGTGTAGTAGTTTCTGGATCTCCATTAAGGTCATAACTGTAGATGTCTAATCCACCAACACCACCAACGCGATCTGAAGCAAAGTATAAGATATTGTCTTTACTCACAAAAGGAAACATATCCTTTCTAGGAGAATTGATTTTTTTACCTAAATTTTCTACCTCACCATATTCACCGTTTTCAAGAATTTCTACTTTAAATAAATCGGTTTGACCATGAGCTCCATCTGCATTTGATGTAAAATACATTGTAGAACCATCTGGACTTAGCGTTGCATGACCATAATTATAATTTGGTTTGCAAAATGGTAATGGTTCAAAATTCACCCAACCTCGACCTTCAATATATTCTCCTCTTTGAATATTTAAATTGATAGATTTCAATTTTCTTTTATACGACTTACCACGTTTCATAAAATTAGTAGTAATGTACATGTATTTACCATCGTTACTAAAGCCTGCGCTTGAGATATTGAAGACAAATTTTTCAGATTTATTAAACTGTTTTGGGTTGATAATTTCTCCGTCATCAGCCATTTGAGCTTCAAACATTGTAAAGATCAAACGCTTATCTCCATCTCGTCTTGCTCTATTTCTATTATCGAGCATATACGATGTATAATAAACTTTATCACCTTTATAGAATACAACACCATATTGACTTTTGTCGTCATTAAGTTCTAGATTCTTGATTGTATAGGTCTGAGAAAACCCGAAATTTAGTGTCAATACTAAAATGATACTGCAAATAAACTTCATGTTTTTATAATTTAAGATTAACTTTTTCTCCATTTTTTTGTCTCTTCAAAGACGTGTTCTAATATGTTTTTATCTACTTCGGAAAATTCTATATCTCGACGTTTCATAACAACTTCAGCAACTTCAAACGCTTTATTGGTTAAATATGTTGTAAAACCAGAATTTCCTCCCCAAGAAAAACTTGGAATAAAATTTCTAGGAAATCCACTTCCGAAGATATTAGCGCTAACTCCAACAACTGTACCAGTATTAAACATGGTGTTGATTCCACATTTACTGTGATCTCCCATCATGAGTCCGCAAAACTGGAGTCCAGTTTTTGCAAAGCCTTCGGTTTGATAATCCCAAAGTCGTACTTCGGCATAATTGTTTTTTAGATTAGAATTGTTAGTATCTGCTCCAAGATTACACCACTCTCCAATTACAGAATTCCCTAAAAAGCCATCATGACCTTTATTAGAATATCCAAAAATAACCGAATTATTGACTTCGCCTCCAACTTTGCTATGAGGTCCAACAGTTGTTGGTCCATAAATTTTAGCTCCTAATTTTATTGTTGAATGATCACAAAGCGCAAAAGGACCTCTAATTAAACTACCTTCCATCACCTCTGCATCTTTACCAATATAAATTGGACCAGAATTAGCATTTAAGGTTGCAAATTCTAATGTGGCACCTTCTTCTATAAATATATGTTCTGCCCCAAGAACGTTACATGTGCTTGAGATAGGTTGTGATTCTCTATCTTGTGTCAGTAAATCAAAATCTGCTTGTATAGCATCTCCATTTATTGCGAAGATGTCCCAAGTATGTTCAATTTTCAAAACAGTATCGTTGTACTCTATAGCTTTGTAGTTCTCAAAATCAACCTCTTCTTGAGAGTCTTTTGTAAAAAATGCAATGACATCTTCTCCAGAAAACACTGCTTGATTTTCTTTTAACCCTTTAATAATGGCAACTAATTTGGTGTTTGGCATGAAAGAAGCGTTAATCATAACGTTTTCATCTAGTTCTACCATTGGATATTTTTCAGACAAGTAATCTTCTGTTATCGTTGTAGTAGTTGACCCTAAATGGTTCTCCCATTTTTCTCTAATGGTGAGAATACCTACTCTAATATCTGCAACAGGTCTAGTATACGTAAATGGTAATAAGTTGTTACGTGATGGTCCATCAAAAAGAATGTAGTTCATATCAAAGGTTGAAGTTAGAATTTAAAAGTTAGAAGTGTTTTTCTAGCTTTCAATTTCGATTATATATCAAAAGTAGATTAATTATAGAAAACAAAAAAGCCTTCGGAAAAAATCCTGAAGGCTTTGTAACTATTTTAATTCTAAGTTTATTTTTTAAACTTAGCGTATTTGTTTTTGAATTTATCAATACGACCAGCTGTATCTACTAATTTAGACTTACCAGTGTAAAACGGGTGAGATGTTCTAGAGATTTCCAATTTAACTACTGGATAATCAACACCATCTACGTCAATTGTTTCATTTGTTTCAGCAGTAGATTTAGTTAAAAATACGTCTTCGTTAGACATGTCTTTAAACGCTACTAATCTATAATTTTCTGGATGTATTCCTTTTCTCATCTCTTTATTCTTTAAAATTCCTTACTATTTTGGAGGTGCAAATTTAAGTAATTTTTGTAAATTACCAATAAAATATTTCTTTTTTTATTCAGAAGAAAATTGTAACGTTTTAAAACAAATATATACTAACCAATCATATTAACTAAATAATCAACTTAAATTATGGAAAAATCATTAAAATCTACAGCTATTAACTATGGTATTTACCTTGGTTGTGGCTTAGTTCTTTACACAGTACTTTGTTATGTTATTGATATTGAATTTTTAGTAAACTTTTGGGTAAACTTATTAATCCTTCCTGTTGTAATAATTGCAGTTGGTGTAGTATCTAGTGCAAAAGCAAGAAGTCTTTTAGGAGGCTTTATGAATTTCAAACAAGCGTTTACAGCGTACTTTATCCCTATTGCTATTGGTGTTTTAATAAGTACAATTGTTACTGTTATACTATTTAATTTTATTGATCCTGATTCTGCAGAATACTTAAAAGAATTGTCTATCAATAAAACAACATCTTTTATGGAAAACATGGGAGCTCCTCAAGAACAAATAAATGAAGCTGTAGAAACGATGGAGAGCCAAGAAACCTTTGCTATTGGCACTCAATTAAGATCTCTAGCACAGAGTTTAATCTTCTTTACTGTCATAGGACTTCTTGTGGCTCTTATAATGAAGAAAAAAGATCCGAACTTAGCTTAAATAATTTCAGTATTTTTGAAGTATTAAATTTTCAAAATCGCTAAATGAATATATCAGTAGTCATACCACTACTTAACGAACAAGAATCAATAACAGAATTACACGATTGGATTGCAAAAGTCATGCAGTCCAATCGTTTTTCATATGAAATCATTTTTATTGATGATGGTAGTACAGATGATTCTTGGGCAACAATAATGGCTTTATCTCAAAAAGATGAGAATGTAAAGGGCATTCGTTTTCTTAAAAATTTCGGAAAATCCCAAGCGCTCCATGCTGGTTTTGCTAAAGCAGAAGGCGATGTAATCATCACCATGGATGCAGATTTGCAAGATAACCCAGAAGAAATCCCAGAACTCTACAACATGATCGTCGTAGACAAATATGATTTGGTCTCTGGTTGGAAAAAGAAACGCTATGATTCTGTAATTTCTAAAAACATGCCATCTAAATTATTTAATTGGGCAGCGAGACGAACGTCTGGTGTAAAATTGAATGACTTTAATTGTGGTCTTAAAGCTTATAACAACAATGTGGTTAAAAACATTGATGTTAATGGCGAAATGCATCGTTATATTCCTGTGCTTGCAAAAAATGCAGGTTTCACTAAAATTGGTGAGAAAGTCGTACAACATCAAGCTAGAAAATATGGTGAAACCAAATTTGGAATGGATCGTTTTATAAACGGATTTCTAGATTTAATCACGATTTGGTTTTTATCACGCTTTGGTAAACGTCCAATGCATCTTTTTGGAGCTTTAGGTGTCATCATGTTTGCCATTGGATTTGTATTTGCTATGTATCTAGGTATCGATAAATTATTTTTAAATCAAACAGGACGATTGATTACTGAACGTCCGCAATTTTACATTGCTTTAACAACAATGATTTTAGGAAGTCAGTTTTTTGTAGCTGGATTTTTAGGTGAACTCATTCTTCGCTCAAAGAGTGACAGCAGTCGCTATTTAATCAAGCAAGAACTTAATTTTTAAAATCCAACTTATTTATTACTGGCTTAACGCTTCAAAATTATTGAATTACGTATTTTTACATTATAAACACATCACATGACACACATAGAACCACAACTACTAGAACGAGTAAACTCTTGGTTAACACCAACTTTTGATCAAGACACTCAAAATCAAATAAAAGATTTAATTGCTAACAATAAAGATAATCTCAAAGAAAGTTTTTATAAAAATCTTGAATTTGGAACTGGTGGTATGCGTGGTGTTATGGGAGTTGGAACCAACCGAATTAACAAATATACATTAGGAAAAAATACCCAAGGATTGAGTAATTATATGAAAACTCAATTTCCTTCGGAAACTTTAAAAGTTGCGATTGCGTACGACTGTAGACACAATAGTAAATCATTAGCAAAAGTGGTTGCAGATGTCTTTTCTGCTAACGGAATTCACGTTTATCTCTTTGAAGATTTACGTCCAACTCCAGAATTATCGTTTGCTTTGAAATATTTAGGTTGTCATTGTGGAATTGTATTAACTGCATCTCACAATCCACCAGAATACAACGGTTATAAGGTATATTGGCAAGATGGCGGACAATTAGTACCACCAGAGGATGCTGAAATTATTGCAGAAATAAATAGATTGGCTTATGATGAAATCAAATTTAAAGCTAATGAAGATTTGATTGAATACATAGGAAAAGAAGTTGATGACGTATTTATAAATGAATCTATAAAAAATGGGAGTTTTGACACATCTTCCGAAGCAAAAGAAAATTTAAATATCGTATTTACTTCGCTCCACGGAACATCTATTACTGCAATCCCAGAAACCTTAAAACGTGCTGGCTATACCAATGTAAACATCGTAGAAGAGCAACGTGAACCAAATGGTGATTTTCCAACAGTTGTCTCTCCAAACCCTGAAGAACCAGAAGCTTTAAAAATGGCTATAGAATTAGCAGATAAAGTGGATGGAGATATTGTTATTGGTACAGATCCAGATTGTGATCGTTTGGGAGTAGCAGTTCGTAATTTAGAAAATCATTTAGTAATTCTTAATGGTAATCAAACGATGTTATTAATGACCGATTTTCTATTAAAACAATGGAAAAACGCTAATAAAATTAATGGTAATCAGTTTATTGGATCTACAATTGTTTCGACACCAATGATGTCTGTTTTAGCAGCTGCATATAACGTAGAATGTAAAATTGGATTGACTGGTTTTAAATGGATTGCTAAAATGATAAAAGACTTCCCTACAATGGATTTTATTGGTGGTGGAGAAGAAAGTTTTGGGTTTATGGTTGGTGACTTTGTGAGAGATAAAGATGCTGTAACCTCTACCCTTTTAGCTTGTGAGATTGCTGCTCAAGCAAAAGCAAATAACACAACTATGTATGAGACTTTAATTGATTTATATGTGGAGCATGGCTTTTATAAAGAACGCTTAGTGTCTATAACTAAAAAAGGAATTGAAGGTGCTCAAGAGATCAAACAAATGATGATTGATGCTCGTGAAAACCCATTAAAAGTAGTTGATAACTCTAAAGTGGTTTTAATTGAAGATTACCAATTATCAATCTCTAAAAATACAGTTACTGGAGAAACAACCACGATAGACATCCCAAAATCTAATGTATTAATTTATCATACAGAAGACGGTAGTAAAATTGCATTAAGACCAAGTGGAACAGAACCTAAAATTAAATTCTACATAAGTGTAAATACAACTCTAGACAATGTGTCTGCATTTAAAGAAACGGAACAACAATTGGAAGCTAAGATTGATGCCATCTTAAAAGACATGAAACTTAGTTAATGAATTATTTCAAACAAATACTTGGTTATGCGAGACCATATAAAAAATTCGCAATACTAAATATTATTTGTAATGTATTTTACGCATTATTTAGTGCATTATCGTTTATCGCTTTAATCCCAATGCTGGATGTATTATTTCCAACAGCAAAACCTGGTGTAGAAAAAGAAGCCATTGTGAAACCTGTTTGGAATGGTATATCAAATACCATGGATTATTTTAAAGATTTCATGTCTTACAGAGTTCATGAATTTGCTCATGACGACTCTTCAAAGGCTTTAATCTTAGTGATATCTTTAGTTATTGTGTTATTCTTTTTGAAAAACATTTCTAATTACTTAGCCATGTTTTTTATTACATTTTTAAGGAATGGTGTTTTAAAAGATTTAAGAAATGCCATTTTTGATAAAATTACCATGCTACCGATTGCTTTCTTTTCAGAAAAAAGAAAAGGAGATACTATGGCAAGAATATCAAATGATGTTCAAGAAATTCAAAGCTCATTTTTGTCAATTTTAGAACTTATAGTTAGAGAACCACTCACTATTATTTTTACCATCATTATGATGTTATTAATTAGTCCTCAACTTACATTGTTCGTATTTATATTTATTCCATTATCTGGTTTTGTGATCTCTAGAATAGGGAAATCATTAAAAAAGAAATCAGATCGCGTTCAAAAAGAACAAGGTAACTTTTTATCTATTGTAGAAGAAACCTTAGGTGGTTTAAAAGTCATCAAGGGTTTTAATGGAGAAACTACATTTTCAAATAAGTTTAAAGCGTCTACGTATCGTTTTTTTAACTTCTCTAATAAATTATTAAATCGTCAAAATTTCGCATCGCCTACAAGTGAGTTTTTAGGAATCACAGTAATATCTATATTGTTGTGGTATGGTGGACGTATGGTACTCATTGATGGCACATTAGATGCTAGTTCGTTTATTGCATACATGGGACTTGCATATAATATATTAACGCCAGCAAAAGCTATTAGTAAAGCAAGTTATAGCGTTAAAAAAGGTAATGCAGCTGCAGAGCGTGTTTTAGAAATATTGAACACGACATCTACTTTAGAAGACAAACCTAATGCTATTGTAAAACCTGATTTTACTTCGGAAATTGGCATCAACAACATCTCATTTAAATATGAAGATGATTTAGTCCTTAAAAACTTTTCAATTAAAGTTCCTAAAGGAAAAAGCATTGCACTTGTTGGACAATCTGGAAGCGGAAAATCTACAATAGCAAATCTAGTGACTCGCTTTTATGATGTTAATGAAGGTCAAATTTCTATTGATGGACAAGATATAAGAAACATTACAAAACATTCATTACGTAACTTAATGGGACTAGTAACACAAGATTCTATACTATTTAATGATACTGTAAAAAACAATATTCTTTTAGGAAAAGAAAATGCTAAAGATGAAGAAATTATAGATGCCTTAAAAATCGCTAATGCTTGGGAGTTTGTAAAAGAATTACCTAAAGGTATTGAAACCAACATTGGTGATGCTGGAGGAAAATTATCTGGCGGACAAAAACAACGTCTCAGCATTGCAAGAGCGGTTTTAAAGAATCCTCCAATTATGATTCTCGATGAAGCAACCTCAGCATTAGATACAGAAAGTGAACGCCTAGTTCAAGATGCTTTAGAGAAAATGATGAAAAACAGAACCTCAATCATTATTGCGCATCGTTTATCAACCATTCAAAATGCAGATGAAATTATTGTCATGAATAAAGGAGAAATTGCAGAACAAGGAACTCACAATGAGCTTATTGCTAAAGATGGTGTTTACAAAAAACTAGTAAGTATGCAGAGTTTTGAATAAGTAGATATTTCCGAAGAACATATTTTATAAACAAAAAAGGATGCACTATTAGATTGCATCCTTTTCAATTTTATTACCATATTTGGGGAAAATGGTAATAGTTTAGTAGGTTAGACTGAAACAAACATAATTTAAATAATGATAAAATACAAGAAAAAATGCATTTCATCGTTATTAAATAACACTTTATCGATTATTTTCTACTTAAAAAACTGAATATCAATCAATTAAATATTAATATTTTTTTTATTAAACTTTCTGTAAATTGAAACGTCTAATTAAAAACGTTTTTATTGGATAAAGAACACCTTTTTATACAACGCCTTACGAATCCATCTACTAAAGAAGTAGCCTATAAAGAACTCTTAACACTGTATAAAGAGCGCTTATATTGGCATATTCGCCATATTGTAAAATCTCATGACGACACAGATGATGTACTCCAAAACACCTTTATTAAGGTCTATAAAAACTTAGAAAACTTTAAAGGAGATAGCAAATTATTTTCATGGATGTATCGCATTGCCACCAACGAATCTCTAACACATCTCAATAAAAACGCTAAACGTTTAAAATTTTCTTCGGAAGAATTACAACAAAACATCATAACCAATCTAAAAGCTGATGTGTATTTTGAGAGTGATGATATTCAATTTAAACTACAACAAGCCATTGCTACATTACCAGAAAAACAACAACTCGTTTTTAATATGAGATATTTTCAAGACATTAAATATAAAGACATGTCAGATATTTTAGAAACAAGTGAAGGTGCTTTAAAAGCATCTTATCATATTGCAACCAAAAAAATAGAAGCATTTTTAACTCAAGATTAAACTAATGACAGACTTTTTAGTCTTACATATATGAAACAGAAAAAATTAGATACCATTAACTCTTCAGGATTTAAAGTACCTAAAGATTACTTTTCACAAGTTGAAGAGCAAATTCTTAGTGAGGTACATTTAAAAAACAAGGTTCAAGTCTCTGGTTTTCATGTTCCAGATTCTTATTTTGAATCTCTTGAAGAACACATCTTTGAAAAGCTAGAAACCAAAAACGAGGCAAAAGTAATAAAGCTCTTTAGTTGGAAAAAAGCCATATATGCATCAGCCATTGCTGCAACAATAGTTTTAATGTTTAACTTATTTTCTACTTCGGAAACAATCACTTTTGAATCCATTGAGATAGCAACCATAGAAAATTATTTAGAAGACGAAGGTTTTACATCAAACGATTTTGCTTCGTTACTTACTGATGAAGAATTAAATAAAGACAACTTTATAGAAAACCAAATACCTGAATATTTAATTAAAGATTATCTAATGAATACTATTGAATTAGAAGACTTAATCTTAGAATAAATCATATGAAAAAGACATTTATAACCCTTTTATTTTTAGCATTAACCTTTTGTGGCTTTGCTCAAGACAAACAACGACAAGAGCGCTTTAAGGCTTTAAAAGTTGCATTCATTACCGAAAAACTTGAGTTCACTGAAACTGAAGCTCAAAAATTTTGGCCAATATATAATGCTTTTGAAAAAGAAAGAGACATGTTACGCAACAATTCTCGTGAAATGCGACGTAATTTAAAAATCGAATCTTTAAGTGAAACTGATGCAAAGAAATTATTAAAAGATTTTTTAGCATTTGAAGAAGAACAACAAAAACTTAAATCTGACTTAGTAGAAAGTTTACTTACAGCTATTCCTGCAAAAAAAGTTATTTTACTCAAACTAGTTGAAGAGCAATTTAAAAAGCAAATGATGGAAGAATGGAAAAAGCGCCATGAAAAACCTGAAAAGAATGCACCTTAATAAAAAAAGAAGCCAATTGGCTTCTTTTTTTTATTACCTAAAGTTCAACTTAGCTATTCTTTTACTTCCTGCAGCATAAGCCACACTATCATTTAAAAACCTGATTGTATAAAAACCTTCGTCACTTAAATGTGACCAAGATTCACCAGCATCATTTGAGTAATCAATTCCTTTAAAACCAATAGCTATTAATTCTTTAGCATTTGAGTTTGGTAGATATTGCACACAGCTTCTATAACCTGGAGATTGGTTTTGCGCAACGAGTTGCCAGGTTTTACCTCCATCTGTAGTTCTAATTTTATTAGCAGAGCTATCTGCTGTTTTGGTATAATCTCCTCCAATAGCAAACCCGTTTTTTTCATCGTAAAAATCTATTGAATACATTCCTGTAGTTTCTAGACCTTGAACAATTGGTGTTTCATAGACTTCCCAAGTTCTTCCTCTATCTGGTGAGTATAAGATTCTACTTGCCTTACCTCCTGTAGCTACCCAAGTGTGATCTCCAACAATAGCAATATTAGTATCACTTGCTGCAAAGGCTGCTTCTCCTTCTTTGGCTTTTGGTAAATCGTTACATGATAATTTTGCCCAAGTATTTCCACCATCTCTTGTAATGATAACGCTCATACAATTGTCTGTTGGGTCTCCTATTGCGATGCCTTCTTGGTCATTCCAGAACTCCATTGAATCATAGAATGCTTTTGGATGGTTTTCTTGGTATACTAATGTACCTTCATTCAAATCTAAATTATAAATTAACGCAGGACTACCAATTGTAATACCGAAACCTGCTTTTTTTCTAGCAGATAATGCTCTAAAATTAAGAGGTATTGAATCATTTACAATTGCTAAATCAAGGAGAGATTCAATTGGTAATTGTTTAGAATTAGATTCTGCATCTAGACGAATACTTCCCATTCTACCATCTGAAGTCAAAAAAACTAAAGTTTCAGTTTCATATATTAACTCTAAAGCCCTAACATTTAAAGTAGAATCTTGTAATAAAATTTCAATTTCAAGTTTAGGACTTTGCTTAACTATTGACTTATACTGAAATTTATTAGCTCTAAACAAACCACAACTTCCTAAACCTACAAGTAGAATTGGTCCTAATAAAATTATAAATATCTTTTTCATGATTATCAAATTTCTATAAAAATAGAAAAGCTTCATGATATAATCACAAAGCTTTCAAATTATAAAATAAACTATTTCGAATTATTATTTTTTCAGCTTAAAAAAGAAAAACAACCCTAAAACAGCAATAACTGCCATCAACAAACCTAATTGTGCTGTATTCCAAAATTTAGTTTCAGAACTTGAATTAATTTGAAATGAAGGAGAATCAAAGGATGTTATATATTTGATATGATTTGCTTCTACTAAAATATCATGATAATTTTCTTGGCCTTTATTTAGATTGAACATCATCATGTTTTTAACGAAATCAAAACTGTTTCCCTCAAATAAAAACTTAAAATTATTTTGATGTGAATGACCTTCATGAGTCGCTTCTTCTACAGAAATTAACTTCAAAATTGAATCATTCTGCTTTATTTGAAAATTATTTCTGATATACTTAAAAAAAGCGGTATCAAATTCTACTTGACTTCTTGAATTTTCTAATTCTGGAAATGCTACAAAGAGTGCATTTCTTATACTCCAAGGCAACTCAGCCTCAACCTCAACTATATGGTCTTTTTGCTGAACGGTAAAAAATGCTTTATCTGCATCATGTGCATATCCATTCGACTCAAAAAAACACACAAATACGATTATAAAATATACGCTCTTCAACTTACATACCTATTTTGAAATCATTAGAAGGTATACCTCTAAAAAATCTTGGGATACTTGGAAATTCATCAGTGATGACATAATAATAAGTTCCGTTAGGATACTCTGGTGTAATACCTGTTCTACCATTAGCCTCATCTAAAGTTCCTAATCCAAACACATATTCGTAATCGTTAGAATATACACCATCGTAAGTTCCGCAAGGTGCTGTCACATTATCTCCACCTCTATTACCTGATTTTAATTGGTAACTTGAAGACATTTCAACTACAGAAGAATTATTATTTGACGCTTCTGAATATGCATATTTGTAATATATAGGAAACCCATCTGCTGCATAACCAATTAAAGTCATTGCATTTATTGGCACATTCAACGATTCTAAAAATAATATAGGCGAACCATGATAATGATATTTCCCTGTTGGTTGCACATGCGCACTATTACAATCTAATCCTAAATTAACGTTTAAAGCCTCTAAATTCCATTCCCAATTCACATTTGGACTTATTGCACCTTCATGTGGAAAAGGTTCTGCTGCCACAGGATCTAATTCTACTCCATTTAATAACAAACCAAAGGCATATTGTGGTCCTGCATTTGGTCCTGCTCCTGTGGTTGATAACAATGGAGTGAAAGTATTAGCTTCCGAAGGGTTCAATGAAATAGTATAAGTTTCGTTTTGTTCTGAAATTGCATTTGGGTTTAGTGAGCCTGGACCCATTCCGAAGCGACCAACCATATGTTCTGGAATACTATTAGAGGTAATGATTCTATTTGCACCTAAAATGGTTTGGTTAAAAGAGTTCGTAAATGCCACAGTTTGATCACAATCACCTCTTGAACTATCTAAAACTTGATCTGACACACAACCTGAATCATCGCCATCTGAATTATTAATCACATAACCATCTGGTTATTCACAATCATCTTGACTAACATCTGGATTTCCGAAGCCATCATTGTCAAAATCTTGATACCAAGTAGATTCAACACAAGGGTTTTCGTCATTGCTTGAGCAATTAAAAAAACTTAAAACTATTATTACTAAAACTAATGAACTTATCTTTTTCATATACTTAGATTATATATTTTTTTATCCTTTAACAGACATTGACCCACTAACACCATGTAAACAACCTAAAACCTGATTACTTCCTGCATCTCCTGCATGGTAATGGTAACCTCTTACATTATCATAATGACCATTACAATCATCTAAATCATTATAAATATCACCGTTTTTGTCCTTATGTGCATAGATTCCAAAACCATCCATTGCATAGCCAACCATTGCAGCATGTACATCTTTTTGTTCGATCTCTTTTGTAGAACCCGTTACTGCATGATAGTGATAGCCTGCATGAGGATTAACATGGCCTCCTGCATCATCTAAAGGCGCAAGTGTATGTGCTGCAAGAATAGCATGCGTTGGTGCTGGTGCTTCAAAATTAACACCATTAAATGCAATACCAATTCCATCTCTTCCCAATGCATTCGAATTTTCTAAATACATTGGTTTTACAGGTATAACATAAGTTGATACTTTCTCTCTATAATAGTCTGGCAAACATTCTACACAATAGTTTTGATATTCTTCATCAACATCTGGTTTAGCTGCACCTTCACATTCTTCTTGGGTTTTTGTAACTTTCACTGAACCATCTTCTCTAAACAAAGCCCATTCATCGTCAGAATAAAACTCTTTTAGATTAGCAATAAAATGACCATCTACATCATAAACTTTCCCATCTTTAAACCAAATACCGCCTTTATCTTTACCGTCTTCTATGTGTGTTGGACACCAAGGTCCCATTGAATGTTCATAAGGAAGAGAAGCTGTTGTAATGATATAACAAAGTGCTTTGGTTCCGTTTGAAAGTGTACGTTCTTCTTTTGTTATGTCTTCTAACATACTCTCCTTTATAAAAAGCGAAGGATTAACATTTATAGTAATCGCAAAGTCTTTTTGAACGTTGTTATTACTGTTCGTGTTTCCAGACGCTCTTCTTTCTGGTCTAGGTGCACTTTCTAATTCTTCTTTAGTAAGAAAACCATCATTGTCTTTATCTATTTTAGAAAAATCATTTAACAATGGCCCATGTAGTTCTGACTTTGATAATTTCTCGTCATTATTAGCATCCATCTCAGATAATAATCCTGCAACACTTGGTCTTTCTTCTTCAGGCTCATTAGTATTATTATCAATAGATTTTGTAACCTGTTTACAACTCACTAATATTATAATAAATACTAATACTAGTGTTAACCTTAAATTTTTAAAAACGTACATATAAAAGTTATTTATAGATTTTGACGTTTAAAATATAAAACATCATTTAATTCTTAGTCTTTTTTATTTATTTTTCTCTTACTCTTATCATTCTCTGTGCAAAAAAAGCTTCATGATAAAATCATAAAGCTTTTTACTACTAATCAATATTGCTTTACAAAGTTAATTTCTCGCAATTTTTAATACTGAAATATTATTCACCACAACCATATATAACCCTTTAGAAAAAGAAGTAAAATCAAGAGTTATTGCGTTCTCGTTAGAAAATTTATTAGCATATAACTGTTGTCCTTGTAAATTAAAAACTTCTACAGACTCAATTGCATAATTTGAATTTTCTATTTCAAGGTAGTTAGATGTTGGGTTTGGATAATATTTTAATCCGTTATTAAAAAGAACCTCATCCACAGAAAGTGTTTCATTATTGAACCCAAAAGTTGGTGTTTGAATTACAAAATCTCCAGTACCATTTGGATTTCTAGCATAAGCCATATCTGTAGTTTGCTCTCCAAATGTTATATTCTGTAAAATGGTACCATCTGCATACGATAAAATTGCTGTTTCACCTCCTGAAGAGAATTTAAAATCAGCATGAAAATCGCCTTGCTCAGGATCTTTATCACACCAAACAATTAAATAACTATCTGCATCTAAAGTTGTTCCTGCAGGAAATTGATAAACCAATGGATCATCTGCATCATCAGATAAATACAAGTTATCTAAGCTAATTGTTGCATCTGTAGTATTGTACAATTCAATCCAATCTTCATATTCACCTTCTTCATCTGTTTCGCCAGTATCATTAGATGCTAAGATTTCATTGATTACTAAATCTCCAACAGTTAAGGTTGCGTATGTAGCATCTATTGTATAAAATTCGTATTCTGCTCTCGCAGGCGAAAATGCTCCGATGTTATTATTTTCAGCATAAATATAATACTGCATATAAGCATCGTCTATTGTAACATCTACACCATAAACATTATCTCCAGCTGCACCATCGTTGTGTGCACCATCATCATACATTTCAACTTTTATAAATGGTACTGCTTCATCTGTTCTATAACCTAAAAACACATCATTAGTATCTGTAACATTTGCTGTAATTGTAATATTATCACCAATTGTTGGTATTGCTACCGAAGACCCCAAATTATTAATAGTAGGTTGTGTCGTTGTAAAATCTGACTGTGCTAATAAATATGAACTTCTTGCACTCATTACATTTGTTAAACCAGACGCTGTAAGCATGCCAACATTGTAATCTGTATTTATGTTACCTGTAAATTGCGTATACGTATAAAACTTATTTGCATCTGCCAAAACAGAGGCATCAATAATTGCCTGATAATCGTTAGCTAATGTTAAGTAATTTGAGTTACTAATGTTCTCAGTTAAAATTGTTTTAAAATGTGCTAAATACATTCTTTTGTACTTAGGCACTGTCAACAACTTAGACACTAAAGGAAAATCGCTACTTGTATCATGCAATAAATGATCTAATTGCGCTTTTTGTGTAGTTGTATTTAGAGTACCTCCTCCACCAGGACCAGGACCACCTCCACTTTCACCTGTCATAGCGAAAGTTCCAAAAGACATATTTAAATCCCATACTACAGGTTTAAACTGTCCATTGTTATCTTTATACAAGTAATAGTTTTGCTTAAATTGACCAATATAGCTATCTAAATTCACCATAACATTATCAAATGCTAACATCCAAATTGCCATATCCACATCTAAAACAGTTTCAATATTTGTGATATCGTTGTTTAAAATATTTGTTAACTCTATTAAATCATCCCAATGAGCAACCGCAACTGTTGGGTCTGTGTCATCATCAGATTTAATTTCATAAGCATCATCATAACTCGCACTATTAGTTCCTAAATAAGCTAAATTTGGCAAATTAGTAGATTGAGGTCCTGCACCATCTGGCGGACTACAACTAAAAAAAGCATTGTCATTAGAGTTAAAATGCTTGTTTACAAACTTTTTAGAGATAGACTCTGTGTTTGTATATAACCCAATTAAAGTTCCGTTGACATATACATTAGCATAATTAGCTTCTGGTGCATCCATATATTGATTTACGATATTGTAAGCCACTGTTTCTCTTACAAAAGACGGATCAAACATTACATTTGCCAGCTTAATATCTGTATAACCTTGATAATCCTGATCTACATAAGTATCTAACTCTATATGAAATGGATTTTTTGTTTGGTTAGCACTATAAGAACTATTGCCTTTATACTTCACTCCTACTTGGTTAAAAATCGTTCCGTTGATAGTTACAGATGTTGCTTCCGTATAATTATTATCTGCTGCTTTTTCTGCATCTAAAAGCGCATCCCAATTACTTTGAGCAAAAACGATCTCAATAGTTTGAATCGTATTCATATCATATAAATCCTGGGAAAACGATTTTGAGATGACAAGTAGAAAAAGTAAAATTGTAATTATTTTTTTCATTGATTATTGATTTAAATTAATTGTTTATTTTTTTAGATGCTCTTTTTTGTAAAAACTTGCGGTAAGATTGAAAAAATAAAAAGCTCCATGACATAATCATGAAGCTTCTTAAAAAAAATCAACATTAAACTATCAATCAATCTTTCTTTGTAGGGTTTTAACATCTGCTATTAATTGTTGAACAGCAGTTTTATTTAATCCGTTGTAAATCCCTCTTATATGTCTGTTTTGGTCTATGAGTACAAAATTTTCGGTATGAAGAAAGTCTTCATCTGTTTTGTCCAGACCTAAATCTTCTTCTGCGAAATAAGATTGTCTTCCTAAATCATAAATTTGTTTACGATCTCCTGTTACTAAATGCCATTTGCTATTAATTACGCCTTTGCTTTCTGCATATTTTTTTAATGTTGATACAGAATCTATTTCTGGTGTTACTGAGTGTGACAACAACAAAATATCATTATCATCTAAAAACGCATCTTGTAGCACTTTCATATTTGCTGTCATTTTAGGACAAATGCCTGGACAGGTTGTAAAAAAGAAATCTGCAATATAGATTTTATCCTCAAATGTTTTTTCTGTGACAGTTTCTCCTAACTGATTTGTTAAATTAAATGATGGGATTTTATGAAAACTCTCCAAGTTCTCATTCTCTCCATCTAACCATTTAGGGGTAAACGTCGCTTCGGCATAATACGGTAACGTATCTACTCTACTTGTCTTCTCGATTGTTTTGGCATCTTTACACCCAACAAAAGCAATAAACAATAGACAACTTAATATGATATTAGTTTTGTACAATTTCATCTTCTAATTGAAAGCAAAGACTGGCACGTTTTAATCCAAAAATGCGTCCGTTTTTCGCTTCGTAGTTATTATATATTTTTCCGTTTTCTCTCCAAGCTTTTTGTAAGCCTTCTTCTTTACCATTAACGATGGTCATTTGTTTAAACAGATTTCCTGATTTATACCATTGTTTTTGAATTCCGTTGACAATGCCATTATTATAGTTAGCTTCGGAACGTAAATTTCCGTTTTTCCACCAAGATTTTGCAATTCCTTGTTGAAGCCCATTATCATAATTTGCTTCAAAACTTAGAGTTCCATCTGCAAACCACTTTCGGTATAGTCCATGACGTTTGCCATTTTTATACTCGATGGTTTCAGCCTTTAGAATTTCAGAATAAAAAACCTCTGAAATACCAGTAAAGGGTTGATTATTATAATACATCAACCCTAAATTTGGATTTAACTCTAACTCACTCTTATTAATCGTAATATAATTTATTGTACTTATTGCAGCTTCTGCAAGCGCCATAGGTTGCTGTGTTTCCTTTTGACAGGAAACAATGATCAACATACTTATACAAAAGAATGTTTTATTGAATATTACTTGGAGTTCCTTGATAATCACCTGGGAATAAGATATAATATGCATTAAGGTATAATTCATTTTGAATATGATAATGATATTCTGAAGCACCATCACTATGTTGAGTTGTACTTGTGTGACCTCCAGAAGCATCTAAATCTGTTGGATATGTAGATATTGAGTTACATTTTCTTCCGTAGATAAAAAATCCGTCAGCAATAATCCCAATGAGCTCCTCATCATCGTTAGACCATGCTTTTGTTTCTAAATGATAATGGTAACTCTGTGGTCCTGTATGTGCAGCTGTGTAATCTAATGATCCAACAGCGTTGTCTAAAGGAATATTTGGTCCTTCTTCGTCATTATAAATCATAGAACCAGAGATTGCAATACCTATTGCGCCAAGCCCTGTTGCTGATGAGCTAGATGCTAATGCAGGATTTGCAGAAACAGTTAATGAATAAGACCCATTAAAATCGTCTATATTTCCTGGAGCCATTTGGTCGTATGATGTTACCGTTGGAGCAACCCATAAAGGATGATTAGAACTTGATACTGTTGTCATACTGTTGCCTTCAGGCCCAACAATAGTTCGAGAAGTTGTATTAGACCAATATGGTGAAGTGTGATTTGGTAAACCATTACTTTCTATCACAACATTAGAACCGCTTAACATGATAGTTGTATTATCTGTATCAAACTCTGCAAAAGCTAAGTGCAATGTATTTTCTACAGTTTCGTCACTTGTAGTAAAACTGAAAGATACTGTTGTATTTCCTCCATTACCATCTGAAGCTATAACAGTTCCTGAATATAATGTCAAAGCATCTAAACCAGAAAATGCATAGGTTTGAGCAGATAGATTGGCAGCTTCTTCAGATCCATCTAAATTTACTGTATATGTTACAATATCTCCATCATCATCTGTTGCTTGTGTCCAGCTTATTGTAGCTCCAGTTTCTGAAGTTGAACTCACTGTAATTGTAAAAGTTGAAGGTGCTTGATTCTCTGTATTTCCATCGCCATCATTAGAATCATCATCACTTGTACAAGCATAAAATGCTGTTGATAGTGATAAGATCACCAATAAAATTTTAAAATAGTTTTTCATTTATTATTGTATTAATTAGTTATTGTTATATCTATAGATGCGGTTTTAAAAAAAAACTTGCGCATCATTGAAAAATTAATTTCGTCCTCTAGGTTTTTGACCTTGTTGTCTTGGTGTATTTTTTAATTCTTCTTTTGTTAGGTATCCATCGTCGTTAGCATCAACTTTTGAAAAACTTTCAGCTAATGGTCCTTTAACTTCTTTTTGCGACAGTTTACCATCGTTATTCTCATCCATTTGTTCAAATAATTGATCAATATTTAGACGACCTCCTTGCCCTTGCTCACCTCTTGGTGGACCTTGTTGTTCTTGTGAAACTTCACCCATTAAACAACGACTTACATAAGGAAACTCTGCAGTTACTAAATACATATATTTTCCATTTAATGTAATTCCGTTGCACTCATCTAAATCTCCAGAACCTTCTACAAATTCAAAATCTGAAGTATAAGTACCATCATGATGTCCGCCAACTGATACATCTATAGAAGTATGTGGATTTTCGTAAGTACAATCTTCACCTTCTCTATCGCCATTAACTGCAGTGAAACTTGGTTTATACTTGCCACTTTTTGAGTAATACATAGGGAAACCATCATGAGCAAAACCAACATGAACTAGATCTTCTCCAGTATCAAATTTTTCAATTACAGAAGTTGGTGTACCGTGATAATGGTAAGCTCCAGTTGGCTGTACATGTGCATGATTAAAATCTAATCCTAAATCAATCACGTCTTGAAAAGCTTCTACTCTATAATTTTCTCCTGTGTCACAAATAACAACCTCAGCTGTTCCTGGCTCAAATTTAATCCCGTTTAATGCGATTCCTGGTTCTCTAATCCATTCTGATTTTCCTGTGTATTTTGGGTTTACTGGAAATGTATAGGTTTCGTTATGTGATGAAATAGTATTTGGATTTCCTGGATTTGGAAAATCGCCAGTTTTATGATTTGGCAACGCATTTGTTACCATCGTTCTAGTATTACCTTTAACCGTTACAGTGGTTTTAGTTCCATAAACATTATCATTTAAAGCATAAGACCCAAAATAATCATTATGACTATGCGAACTTTCACCATCATGTGAATGCTCTTCATGACTATGCTCTGTTGTGTTTTTCTGGCTATTGCAACTTAACATTACAGCTAAAGCTACAAAACCGATAATATGTTTTAAATTTTTCATTTTATATCTTAGTTATTAAGTCTAATCTCTTTGTTTTCTTTTCTTGTTATTCATTTTAGAATAAAAAACTTTTAACTCTTCTAAGTCAAGTTCATGATCCTTATTGGTATCAATATTTTCAAACTCTAATAAAAGTTGTCGATTATTTTTTGCTGCAACTTCCAATTCATTTAATGTACCATCACCATTATCATCAACTTGCTTAATTATTTTTTCTGCGGAAATCTTTTTGGGTTTACTATTATCTAAAGAAGCTTCAAGCTCTTCTAGATTAATAACTTCATCTCCATTAGTATCAATTTCATCAAAGTCTTCTGAAATCTTTCCTCTCTTATCTTGTGATGCTTCGTCTTTATCTATGACACTATCTTTGTTTAAGTCAAGCTTTGATAAAATTTCTGAAGCGTCTGGCTTATTACCTTTCTCTTGACCTCTACCTTGACCTCTTCCACCACCTTGACCACCTCCAGGAGGTCCTTGAGCGAAAACGCTAAAACATAATAAAAATGAAAAAAGAGTTATCGTTGTTTTTATATTATTGTTTTTCATTTTTTCTTGAGATTATAATTTTTGACAAAAAGGCTACAGCTAAAATTCCGAAGAGAATAAAAAAGAGATTAGGTGAGAAAACACTTGCTTCGTTATTAGCTTCTACTACAAATTTGTTAGCTTCCGTATTAAGATTTAGAGTATGATTGTTTTTATTGTTTAAGACAAAATGCTCACGATCAAAGCCCTCTTTTAAAAGTATTAAAGCACTTTGATTGTTATAAATATCTTGAAATGCACTGTTTTTAAATGTTATGGATTTTATTTCTGAAGGCACACCAAAAACTTCAAAAACCACTTTAGTTTCGTGACCTAGTTTTACAATTCCTGAACTTAATGTGATGGTTTGATTATCATTAATTGTAATATCTAAATTATTTTTAATGTGTTCAATAACCATTTGCTGAAACTCTTCTAGTGTTTTGTAAGGTGTTTCAGCAAAGTGTGTTCTTACCTCTTGCTGAAAAGCGGTTAGTGACGCGCTAATTTGCAAGACCCAAGTGCTGTCTTCCTTTTCTACCAACATTGTAGTTGACGACGCTGGTTGATGTGCATTCATTGATATACCAATCAATAGGAAAACGACTATTATAAATTTTTGAAGCATAATGATGTGTTTTGAATAAATGATTTTATAAGGCTTTTAATTTGTTGCGTATGCACCTTTTAAACCATTTATAAAATTATTGTTACCAGCTTCATCTACATGATAGTGGTATCCACGAGTATCATCTGTATGACCAAGTAAGGTATCCAAATCTGCATATTCATTACCATCTGCATCCAGATGCTCAAAAATACCATGTCCATCTAAAGCGTAACCAATTAAAGCAGCATGACCATCTGTTTGTTCTATTTTAGTACTAAAGCCAGTTGCAGCATGGTAATGGTAACCTTGATTTACATTAATATGTCCTCCAGCATCATCAAATGGTGCCAAAGTATATGCACCAAGAATATTATCTACAGGTGCTGGTGCAGAAAACTCAATACCATTTAATGCTATTCCTCGAGTTGAAGGCGCAGTGTTCATTGGCCCACCTGGTCCTGTAGCAAATAGTGTAGCGCTATCTTGAAGTACTGGAGTTATAGGTATAAGCCACGTTTGTGTTAAATTAGCTACGTAAGAAGGTAAGCACTCTACACAGAAATTTTCATATTCTGCTCCTACATTAGGATTTGCTGCATTAGTACAATCTTCTTCGGTATCTGTAACAAAAATATCACCATTAGCATCATACATTAACCAATTGGTATCATTGTAAAAAGTTGCCATGTTTTGTACAAAAGCACCATCTACATCGTAAACTTGGCCACCTTCTAACCAGATTCCTCCTGCTGAAGCATCATCTGCAATATTATCTGGACACCAAGGTCCAACAGTATGATCTGTAGGTATACTACTCGTAACAATTTGATAGCAATCTCCAGTTGTTCCATCTGATAATGTACAAGGAACAGTTGTAATAGTTACAGACCCATCTGCTGTTGTGAAGAAGGATGCATCAACATCAACTATTGTTACATCTACATTATCATCGTCATCGTTAGTATTATCATCATCGCTAGTACAAGAGAAGCTAACTGTTATAATACTAAATACTAGAAATAGTTTTGAAATTTTATAGACTCGTTTTTTCATTTTAAATTAGTTTTATTATTTGCAATTTTATATTTAGATGTGTATTTGTAAAAAAACTTGCGATTCATATTACTTTTTATTGATTACCTAATTCTTTATTAAGTTTAAAAGCAATCATTTGAGTTTTATCTCTTAAATTATTACTAATTATTAACTGACTTTCAGTTTGTAACAACCTGTCAACCAATACATTTTGATATTCTCTGTTATTCAATAATTCTATATAATCAGATTGTTTTGACATAGATTGTGTTTTACCGTATTTTAATTCGCGAGTTAAAAGAATATCAATTAGAGATACATAAGATTCTATTGCTGGCTGTAAGCGGTTAATAACAATGTTCTCTATTTTTGCTTCCTGTTTTTCAAAACCATTTAATTCATTTGGGTATGAAGCGATTAAATCTCTTAACAAATCACTTTCAATAAACTCAAATTTATTTGTACTACTCACTGAATTTATAGCTCCACTTTGTAATTTAGTAGCTTTGTAATTCACATTAATAATCACTTCTTTTATGTCTTCTGTTAATTCTTGATCTTCAGCTCGTATAATCTTTATGGTATTTTGTATGGATTGAATATTTTGAGCATATCCAACAATTGAAGAATCTAATAGTTTTAAATTTGTATTTAATTCTTCATTTAAACTTTGGTATATTTTTAATTCTACAATTCTATTTTTTCTTACTTCATTTAAACTATTAATTTTCCAAGCAATTAATATCCCAATAACGATCAATACAATTTCCCCAAAAGCATAAACAAAGTAACTTTTAGTTTTGCCTGAAGCCAATAATGTTCTTCTAAGTTTTCTGAATATTTTCATCGTTTACAATGATTTTAGAGTATTTAACTTTGACAGTTATTATTAACATAAAAGCTCCATGCCTTTTACCACATGAAGCCTTTACCACCAATCAATCAAAACTTCTTTTATGAAAAATTAATTTAAATAATCACTTACTGCAGCTGCGCGAGAAGCTACATGAGAATTTAATTCGTTAACTGCTATTTGAAACTCTGAGCTATTATTTAAGAAAGAATAACCTGTAATCTCTGATGTTGCATAAGGCTCTATCAATGCAGAATACGTTGCATATAGTGACTGTATATTATTAACATTAAATGCATCATCAACAACTTCTTGAATATAAGTATCGTATTGTGTTTTATATACAGAATCTTGATACAAATACCCTATCAAAGGCCAATCTGAAGCATTTAATTCAGAAAAATCTAACGAAAGTGATCCACCCATTTTACCTAATTGCAAAGACTCATTATTATCCCAAGGAATCCACGTTAATTTACTTGTATCTGGATCATTATATAAAAAGTAATTATGCGTCATTTTACCATAAGTATCCCAATTTTGAATAACTGTATTAACTGCTAAATATTTTAAAAACACATCTGTATCTAAAACAGCTTCTAAATTTGTTCTCCACGCTGCAGCATCTGTTGTTCTAGATGCATCATTTAAAATAGTAAACAAACTAGCTACATCAGAGAAATCTGCATCACTTTCATTTGTTTTCTTTACATATTCATCTTCATCATAAGTTCCTGCTGAAAAACTAGCTGCATCTCCATCTGGCTTGTATAAATTACCATCATCGCTAGAAAATTGTTCATCTAAAACAGTATCATCTACTTCTTCTACTAAAGTATATAAACCAAAATATTGTGGTCCATCTCCATGATCTACATATAAAGTATAAAAAGCAGTATGAGAAGCTACTAATCCAGCATTTCTAAACACATCTGTAGCTACTTTTTCTCGTAACATAGATTTGTCGTCAAAATTATTTTTAAGACTCAGTTTCTTAAAACCGTAAAAACGCTGATTATCAATTTGTGGATAATCGTCTTCAAACTCATCAAAATCTAATTTGAATGATAGTTTTAAGATCCCATTTTGCCAACTTGTTTGTAAACTAGAGTTTCCTTTAAATCTTACACCTACTCTGTACCATTCTAATCCATTATAAAACACTTCAGCAGGAACAAAAACAGGATTCACATCTGAATCTACTGAACCTACTCCTGGCCCACCACCAGATCCAAATGTTCCATAAAGACTGGTCATATCATCAAGCATACTTTGCCAACGCGCTTCAGTAATAACGATATCTAACCTCTTTACTGCATTATCTTCAAAAACTTCATCAAAATCTGGGTCTGCATCATTACTATGAGTTGCTGTAGTCCAGTCTGTAGCTTCAAAATCTGTATCAAGAATCTCTACGTTTTCTTCTTCTGTTATAATAGAATCATCATCATTAGTACACCCATTAAAAGTTGATAATGATGTACCAAAAATTAGTATGATGAAAAATATATTAATGCTTTTTTTAATTGTACTCATTTTTTTATTTTTTTATTTTGATAATCAATGCTATGTGCGAGTTTTAATATTTTTTAAACATTTGCTAATTAAAAGCTTCATGATTTCTCACGAAGCCTTTGACAAACAAATTACTAATCAACCAATCAAATCAAAAATCTTTGGACTAACTCAAATTCTTGTTTCTATATAAGTTTAATTATTTCTCTCTTCTTTTAGGTTTAGGTGCTTTTTCAAATTCTTTTTTTGAAATAAAGCCATCTTCATCTGTATCAATAGTTTTAAATTCATCTTTCAATGGCCCTTTCACTTCATCTTTTGAAAGTTGACCATCTTCGTCTTTATCCATCTCTTTTAATAACTCCTTAAACGTTGGTGGTTTTTTACCTTGTCTATCTTGTTGTGCAAAAGAATAACTTGACATAAATAATCCTAAACCAAATACTAATACTGCTGTTTTTAATGTGAACCTTTTCATCTTTTATATTTTTATGTTATATACTTTTAGATGTTAAAAAACCAAAGAACTTGTGGACACCTTTGTTAAATAAAACATAAAAAAAAGACCTTCATTTTTTGAAGGTCTTTTTAAATTTTAATGAATATATACAATTCTATTATTCGGGTCTATGTGGCATTTCAGGTCCTCTATTATCAAATTCTCTTGCCTTCTTAATTATTGCACTAAATTGTTCTTTCTGTTCTTCATTGCATAACTCATATACACTTCTCAATCTAGAAAACAACTCTTTTTCTTTCTGTTGTTCTTTTTCAGAAATCACAATAATTAAACTATCAACTGAAAATTGGCTTATAGAAGTTTTAGTAATATTTTTAAATAATGCGTCTTTAGCCAATTTTATATCATCACCAACACCTCTCATTTTATTATGATGTTTTGTTTCTAATTCTTCAAATTGTTGCAATTGGGTATCGTTGAAACCTAATTCTTTTACAATAAAATGCCCAGATTCTTTTGGTCCCTTATGATTTGGTCTTCCTAAATAATTAAATAAGAAAAAACCATTCATTATGATCAGAATAATAAGTAAAAGGTATAAAATGTTATTTTTTTTCATAATTAATTTAATATAGAGGATTCAGTACTTGTAGACAATCCATAAGACTTTGCGAAATTGCTAACATTAGTATCGTAAGTGGTTTCTTTTAAATTATTAAACGCCATGAAATTCAAAACAACGACACAAACTAAAGTAGCCATTTGTAATTTTGGTGTAAACCATGACCATGTTGCATCTTGAATATCTTCAGAAGCATTACGAATTTTATGCATCACATTTTCTTTTAAAAAAGGCGACACCTTAACTTCATTAATTGACTCAATAGAATCAAAAGTATCTTTCACTTTTTTGTTCATTTCAACATTTGTTTTCATGTGATTATTTTTATTTTTTTTTATGGACACACACAGTTCGCTATTAATCATTTTTTATGATGATAAAATTTTGCACGTGCTCATTTCACAATTATATCTTTAGATGCAAAAGTTTAAAAAAACTTGTGCTAATATTCATTTTTATAATAATTTTCTAACACGTTTTGTAGATTCTTTTTTGCTCTAAACATAATAGATTCTACCGATGACAAACTCTTATTTGTAATCTCAGCAACTTCTTGATAACTCTTTCCATCAATTTTGTGTAGTGTAAAAACTACAGACTGACTTTCAGGCAAACCATTAATTGCTTTAAATAAGGTTGCACTAAGTTCTTTATTTTCTAACAAAATTCCCGGATGATTCATTTCCGTAAAGTAATCAGTCTTATCAATCGGGATTGCATTACCAGTAATTGATTGCAAAAATGCAAAACGCTTTTTAGTATTCTTTTTTCTAATAAACTCCAAACATTTGTTTGTTGTTATTCTATAAATCCAAGTAGACAATTTAGAATCTCCTTTAAACTTTTTTATAGAATTAAAAACTTCAACAAAAACCTCTTGAGCAATATCCTCTGCATCTTCTTTATTAGGTACAAAAGAAATACAAGTACTAAATACTTTTTGCTGAAAATCGTCCACAAGCTTGTTATAAGCAACTGTACTTTTATGTCTTAATTCTTCTATAAATTCAGTTTCTGTCAAAAAAGATTGGTTAAATACTAGATGATTATCTTTAGATGCTATTCATAATAAAAACTTGCGCTACATCTTATTTTTCTCAAAAGATAACACTTTATCATATACCACTCTATATCTAAACTTTTAATGTACCTTTGCATGCTTAATTTTTTAACATGCGTCTACACAGAAACCTTTGCTTCGCAGTCATAGATGGACTAACATTAATCCTCAATGAAGGCAAATATGCAGATAAAGTCATTCAGCAACTTCTTAAGCGCGATAAGCGTTGGGGAAGTCGTGATCGTGGTTTTGTTGCAGAAACCATTTACGACATTGTAAGATGGAAACGTTTATATACAGAAATTGCCGAAGTCAAAGCGCCTTACGATAGAGATAACATCTGGCGTATTTTTGCAGTTTGGGCAACCTTAAGAGGTATAAAATTACCAGATTGGAGCTATTTTGAAAGTACACCTCTTCGTAAAATAAAAGGTCGCTTTGATGAATTGTCTAAAACAAGAAAATTCAAAGAATCTATTCCAGATTGGTTAGATGAATTAGGTGTAAAAGAATTAGGAGAATCTGTTTGGACGAAAGAAATTGCTGCTTTAAACCAACAAGCAGATGTTATTTTAAGAGTTAATACACTTAATACTACAAAAGAAAATTTACAGTCTCTACTATTTGATGATGGTATAGAGACCGAAAGTATTAAAGGTTATACAAACGCACTAAAACTTAAAGAAAGAGCTAACGTATTTCAAACCGAATCTTTTAAAAAGGGTTTCTTTGAAGTACAAGATGCGTCATCTCAATTAGTTGCAGAATTCTTGAATGTTAAACCAGGAATGAAAGTTGTTGATACTTGTGCTGGTGCTGGTGGAAAAACACTACACCTTGCCTCTTTAATGGAAAACAAAGGTCAAATTATTGCGCTTGATATTTATGCCAATAAATTGAACGAACTTAAAAGAAGAGCAAAACGTAATGGTGCTTGGAATATAGAAACTAGAGCAATTGAATCTACTAAGGTTGTAAAGAAACTTTACGACAAGGCAGACCGTGTTCTTATTGATGCTCCTTGTTCTGGATTAGGTGTTTTAAGACGAAATCCTGATGCCAAATGGAAATTACAGCCTGAATTTATTGACAAGATAAAAGTTACACAACAAGAAATTTTACAACAATATTCTAGGATAGTAAAAGCTGGAGGACAATTAGTATATGCTACGTGCTCTGTTCTTCCTTCGGAAAACAAAGAACAAGTTGACACTTTTTTAACATCAGATTTAGGAAAAGATTTTACCTTTGTAAAAGACAAAAGCATCTTATCTCACGTAACTGGGTACGATGGTTTTTATATGGCATTATTAGAAAAGAAAAAAAATTAAACATATGAAACACATTTACTTTATAGTTACCTTATTAATATCAACTGTTGCGTTTTCTCAAATCCCTACTGGATACTATGATTCTGCTTCAGGAACAGGATTTGCACTAAAAACACAACTTAAAGACATTATTGACAATAATAATGATGGACTTGCGACAGAGTTTATTGCTCAAGATTTAGGGTATTCTGCACTTTATGTAACTTACGAATTATCAGATGTAGATTTATATTATGAAAATAATGGTACGCTCTTAGACATGTATTCTGAAGGTGTGATGCAAAATCCAGATAACACGAGTACAAATTTACCAGATGCTTATGAATATACTTATGGTATAAATCAAGATGATGGCACAATGGGAACTGCAGAAGGTCAACGATACAATAGAGAACACACCATTCCACAATCTTCTTTCAATAGTGGTTCACCAATGAGAAATGATGCTCATTTTGTCATCCCATCAGATAAGTATGTAAATGGACAAAGAGGTAATTTACCTTACGGTTTTGTAGATACTACAACCCAATTTGATGAATATTCTAACGGAACCAAAAGAGGAGAAAACACGACTACTGGTATTGGTTCTAGTTACAATGGTGATGTTTTTGAACCTATAGATGAATTTAAAGGCGATATTGCTAGAATGTTTTTTTTCTTTGCAACACGTTACGAAGATCAAATTTCTGGTTTTAATTATGTCATGTTTGATGGTTCTTCAAATCAAGCAATTGATCAACCATTCTTAGATCTTCTATACAATTGGCATCATAACGACCCAGTTTCTCAAAGAGAGATTGATAGAAATAATGCAATTTTCACTAGACAAGATAATAGAAACCCATTTATTGACAATCCACAATTTGTTTTTGAAATCTGGCAAAGTTCTTTATCTGTAGATGAATTTCAAAATCAGAACATTGTAAAAATGTATCCAAATCCTGCAAATGGAAGCTTTGTAAATATAGATTCTAATCAAGACCTTGTTGCAGAAGTTTATGACATTCTAGGTAAAAAAGTTAAAGTTCAAACTATAAATGCTAATCAGAAACAATTAAATATTTCTGGATTATCTAAAGGCGTATATTTAGTAAAACTTACTTCGGAAAATGGAAGTATTACAAAAAAGTTGATTAAGCAATAAGCTTTTATACACTTTTAAAAAGAGCGATTCTGAGCATAAAGCATATAATCGCTCTTTTTTTGGTTAATAAAGCGTGAATAACTATAAATTTTCAACTTTAATAACTACCCAAAATATATCGAAAAAGTGTAAATTTGTCCTTTCAAAATCACTACAAAATACGATATAATGATTCATTTCTTCGGAAACCAAAACAGTAAACTATTTGCTGTTCAAGCAACAAAAGAATTATCAACGCAAACCATAGCTAAATTGACATGGTTATTTGGTAACCAACCAAAACTAGAACAAGCATCATTAGATGCTTTTTTTGTTGGTCCACGTGCAGCAATGATAACACCTTGGAGTACAAATGCTGTTGAAATAACTCAAAACATGGGTATTGATGACATTATTCGTATAGAAGAGTTTGAAAGCTGTAAAGAAGATTTCAATGGATTTGATCCAATGATTTCAGAAAAATATAACAAGTTAAATCAAGAGTCATTTACGATTGATATTCAACCAGAAGACATTCTTAATATAGAAGATATTTCAGCATATAACCAACAAGAAGGTTTAGCGCTTAATAGTGAAGAAATTGAATATTTAGAGAGTGTTGCTAAAAAAATTGGACGACCATTAACCGACTCTGAAGTTTTTGGATTCTCGCAAGTCAATAGTGAACACTGTCGACATAAAATATTTAATGGCACATTTGTAATTGATGGTGAAGAAAAGCCTAACTCGCTTTTCAAAATGATTAAAGAAACATCAAAGCAAAACCCTAATACTATTGTCTCTGCATATAAAGATAATGTCGCATTTATTAAAGGACCAAAGGTTGAGCAATTTGCACCAAAACGTGCAGATATCCCTGATTTTTACACAAAAAAAGAATTTGAATCTGTAATATCTTTAAAAGCAGAAACACACAATTTCCCAACAACCGTTGAACCTTTTAATGGAGCAGCAACAGGATCTGGAGGAGAAATTCGTGATAGACTCGCTGGAGGAAAAGGATCTTTACCATTAGCAGGAACTGCTGTTTATATGACATCATATTCTCGCTTGGAAGAAAATCGTCCTTGGGAACAAAAATTTGAAGCTAGAGATTGGTTATACCAAACTCCTATGGATATTTTGATAAAAGCTTCAAATGGTGCTTCAGATTTTGGAAATAAATTTGGACAACCATTAATCACAGGTTCTGTATTAACTTTTGAACACGAAGAGAATTCATCTTCGAGCACATCAAAACCTAGAAAATTAGGTTACGATAAAGTCATCATGCAAGCTGGTGGTATTGGATATGGTAAAGCAGATCAAGCATTAAAAGACACACCAAAAAAAGGAGATAAAATTGTAATTCTTGGTGGAGAAAACTATAGAATTGGAATGGGTGGAGCTGCAGTCTCATCTGCAGATACTGGAGAATTTGCTTCTGGTATTGAGTTAAATGCTGTACAACGTTCTAATCCAGAAATGCAAAAACGTGCTGCAAATGCTGTTCGTGGGATGGTAGAAAGCGAAGAAAACTTTATTGTATCTATTCACGATCATGGTGCTGGTGGACATTTAAATTGTTTATCAGAACTTGTAGAAGATACAGGAGGAAAAATAGATTTAGATAAACTACCTATTGGTGATCCAACACTATCTGCTAAAGAAATTATAGGTAACGAATCTCAAGAAAGAATGGGATTAGTTATTGCCGAAAAACACCTCGATACTTTACAAAAAATTGCAGAACGAGAACGCTCTCCAATGTATACTGTTGGAGAAGTTACCGGAAATGATAGATTTACTTTTGAATCTAAAACTACTGGCGAAAAACCAATGGATTTAGCTTTAGAAGACATGTTTGGTTCTTCTCCAAAAACCGTTTTAACAGACAAAACAGTTGAAAGAAACTATAAAAACTCAAGATATAAAACCAAAAATTTACACATCTATTTAAAACAAGTTTTACAATTAGAAGCTGTTGCATGTAAAGATTGGTTAACAAATAAAGTAGATCGTTGTGTTGGCGGTAAAGTTGCAAAACAACAATGTGTTGGTTCTCTTCAAATCCCTTTGAATAATGTTGGTGTAATGGCATTAGATTATAATGGAAAAGAAGGAATTGCAACATCAATTGGTCATTCTCCTATTTCTGGTTTAATTAACCCAGAAGCTGGTAGTAGAAATTCAATCACAGAGTCTTTAACTAATATTATTTGGGCTCCTTTAAAAGACAATTTACAATCTGTGTCATTATCTGCAAACTGGATGTGGCCTTGTAAAAACGAAGGTGAAGATGCTCGTTTGTATCAAGCTGTGAAAGCTATTTCAGAATTTTCAATAGATTTAGGAATCAATGTTCCAACAGGAAAAGATTCGCTATCAATGAAGCAAAAATATCCTGATGGTGATGTCATTTCTCCAGGAACGGTTATTATTTCTGCAGCAGGAAATTGTAATGATATATCTAAAGTTGTGGAGCCTGTTTTACAAATAGATGGAGGAAACATCTACTATATTAATATCTCACAAGACGATTTTAAATTAGGAGGAAGTTCTTTTCACCAAACCTTAAACACAATTGGTAATGATGCTCCAGATGTTAAAGATGCTAGCTTTTTAAAGAACACTTTTAATACGATTCAAAACCTAATTAAAGCAGATAAAATTTCTGCAGGTCATGATGTTGCTTCTGGTGGTTTGATCACAACACTATTAGAACTCTGTTTTGCTGATAGAAATTTAGGAGCAGATTATGATCTTTCTAGCTTAAATGAAGAAAATTCTTTAAAACTACTATTTGCTGAAAATGCAGGACTAGTTTTTCAAGCAGATTCTTCAGTAGAAACTATTTTAACCGATAATAACATTGAATTTTTCAATATAGGAACTGTAAATAATACTGAACAATTAACCATCAAAAACAACGAAGATGATTTCTTTTTTGATGTTTCTGAAATGAGAGATGTTTGGTATAAAACGTCTTTTTTATTAGATCAAAAGCAAACTGCTAATGATTTAGCGGAAGCTCGTTATAAAAATTATTCGCAATTACCTCTAGTTTATAAATTTCCGAAGAATTTTACTGGAAAATTACCAAATATAGATTCTAGCAAACCAAGACCAAAAGCTGCTATTCTTCGTGAAAAAGGATCAAATTCTGAACGAGAGATGGCTAACGCCATGTATTTAGCTGGTTTTGATGTCAAGGATGTACATATGACCGATTTAATTTCTGGACGTGAGACATTAGAAGATATCCAGTTTTTGGGAGCTGTTGGTGGTTTCTCAAATAGTGATGTTTTAGGATCTGCAAAAGGTTGGGCTGGTGCAATCAAATATAACGAGAATGCCAATAAAGCGATCAAGAATTTCTTTGATAGAGAAGACACTTTATCGGTTGGAATTTGCAATGGTTGTCAATTATTTATGGAATTAGAATTAATTAATCCAGATCATGATGAGCATGGAAAAATGCTACATAATGATTCTAAAAAGCATGAGAGTGCGTTTACATCAGTAACTGTTCAAGAAAATAATTCGATCATGTTATCTACGTTAAAAGATGCAACTTTAGGTGTTTGGATTAGTCATGGAGAGGGAAAATTCAACCTTCCGAAGAAAGAAAAAGAATACAACATTGTCGCAAAATATGCTTACGATAGCTATCCTGCAAATCCAAATGGTTCAGATTTCAACACTGCCATGATGTGTGATACAACTGGTCGTCATTTAGTGATGATGCCACATATTGAGCGTTCTACGTTTCAATGGAATTGGGCAAATTATCCTAAAGGTAGAAAAGACGAAGTTTCACCTTGGTTAGAGGCTTTTGTGAATGCTAAACAATGGATAGAAACCACAAATAAATAAAAGCACTTTTATTTATATAAAAAACGGTTTAAGAGTATCCTCTTAAACCGTTTTCTATGTTTTCAATTTTTGAATAATTATTCTTTAGTTTTTGATTTAGATCGCATTTGTCTTCTTAATTGTAAAAAGCCATTACTAAGCGCTCCCTTTTTCTTCAAAATAGGAATACTTAAAGTTACCAAAAGCCCAATACATGCTGCAGACCCCAATCCTCCTCCAAAGCCATGAAAATAAGTACTTGTATTTAAAAAAATGATGGTAAATATTATTCCAGAAATTCCTATTAAAAAATAATTAGACAATACTTTAGAAGACACCATACCAATAAACGAAGCTCCAAAACAAACTAATGGTAAATTCTCTGTTAAATAAGGAGATAATAATTTAGGGAATAACAATACAAAAACGCCAACCAAAACACCAATTAATGCAGATGCTCTCACAGCGCCTTGCTTAAAGTTTACTTGTAAAACAAAAGTGGCTATAGAAGAAATCCCTCCTGCTAAAAACAATATAAAATGAGTTATATCCATTGAGAGATTAAAAATGTAATGACAACACCTCCAAAAGCCAAAGTACCCAACTTACCTCCAACACCATGAAAAGTATCTTTAGTACCTACTAAAAGTAAACCTGTGATAGTACTTGCTAGTGTAATAAAAATATAATCTGGAGCAACACTAAGGTTTGTCATACCAACAAAAGCTCCACAATAAACAGCAGTTGGCATTGTTTTAATAAAGGTGTTATTTTTAAAAAAATTAGGGACAAAGCTTATAGCTAAACCTACCAAACCAGCAGCCAAAACACTACTCATTTGAAAAGAACTGCATAAAACATAAGTGAGAATAGCACCAAAAAACACAAATGCTATTGTCAATACATGTTCAAAACTATGGTTTGTAGTACTTAATGGTGTTTTCTTATAAGTAATGACAAGTAGAATTAATGCCAAAACAACAAATGCTGAAACAAGAATATTATTCTGTTTCTCAAATAAAATTGCAGCTAAAAAACCTAAATGACATAGTATTATTAAAATAAAAGAAAGCTGTTTTACACGCTTTTTAATCATAATCTGTATTTAATACATTTCAAAAATACACAATATTGCTGTTTTAGTTTTCTTTTTAAATGCCATATAATTATAATCTAGTGATATTATGAAATTCACAAAAATCTAAAGAGTTTATTATCACTAAGTCCTTTTTTATATGTCATATTTGAAAATCCCTTTTATTTTCATACTTTGCAATACTACAATCTTATCCCTTCATTTAATGACAGAAATAACTAGACTTTTTGATTTTCCTTACTACCAATTGGAAAAATACAATTTAGATGCAGCTTTAGTTACCAAATATGATGGTAAATGGTTAAAAACCTCTACCAAAGAATATCTTGACAAAGCCAATGCTGTGAGTAGGGCATTATTAAAACTTGGGATTCAAAAAAATGATAAGATTGCAGTAATTTCTACTACTAATAGAACCGAATGGAATATTATGGATATTGGTATCCTTCAATTAGGAGCCCAAAACATACCAATATATCCAACCATATGCGCAGAAGATTATGAATACATCTTAAACCATAGTGATTCTATTTATTGCTTTGTTTCTGATGCAGATGTTCTAGCAAAGGTTAGAAAAGTACAAGCTAATACAAATTTAAAAGAGGTCTATTCATTTAATCATATTGAAGGTTGCAAACATTACTCTGAACTATTTGAACTTGGAAAAGACGAAAGCACACAACCTGAAGTAGAAGCTAGAAAAGACGATGTAAAACCTCATGATTTAGCAACTATTATTTACACATCTGGTACCACAGGAAAACCAAAAGGCGTTATGTTGTCTCACAATAACATAACTAGTAATGCTCTAGATGCTTCTCATCGATTACCATTTATGAATGATGTAGAAAATAGAATTTTAAGTTTCCTACCTATTTGTCACGTATTTGAACGTGTACTTATTTATCTATATCAATATGCAGGAGCTACTATTTATTTTGCTGAAGGCATAGATAAAATTGGTGATAATGCTAAAGAAATCAAACCAAATTTAATGAGCGTGGTACCACGATTATTAGAAAAGGTATTTGATAAAATTATCGCAAAAGGTGAAGATTTAACTGGTGTTAAAAAAGCACTCTTCTTTTGGGCTGTTCGTTTAGGTGAAGAATGGGAACCTTATGGAGCAAAAGGCGCTTGGTATGAATTCAAACTAAAAATAGCCAATAAGCTTATTTTTAATAAATGGCGTGATGCACTTGGTGGAGAATTACACACCATGGTATCTGGAAGTGCAGCTTTACAAACTAGACTAACAAGAGTATTCTCGGCAGCTGGTATGCAAGTTATGCAAGGTTATGGGCTCACAGAAACCTCTCCTGTTGTATCTGTAGAAATGTATGCTAACCATCATTTTAGAGTTGGCACTGTAGGTAAACCTATCAAAAATGTAGAAGTAAAAATTGCCGAAGATGGTGAAGTTCTTGTAAAAGGGCCAAACGTTATGTTAGGCTATTTTAAAGATCCAGAAAAAACAGCAAGTGTTATGACAGGGGATTATTTCCATACAGGAGATAAAGGAATGATTGATGAAGATGGCTTCTTAAGAATTACTGGTCGTAAAAAAGAAATGTTTAAAACCTCTGGTGGAAAATATGTAATCCCACCACTTTTAGAAAACGAAATGAAACAATCACTTTTCATAGAACAAATTATGGTTGTTGGTGAGGGTGAAAAAATGCCAGCAGCTATCATTCAACCTAATTTTGATTATATACGTGATTGGATAAATTATAAAAAACTAGATATAGGCACCTCTGATTCTGAAATTGCAAATTCTCAAATAGTCATTGATCGCATTCAAAAAGATATTACTAAATACAATCAAAACTTCGGAAAATGGGAACAAATAAAACGTTTTGAACTCACTCCAGATATTTGGTCTATTGATGGCGGACATTTAACGCCAACTATGAAAATGAAACGTGATGTTATCAAAGGAATTTATCAAGATTTGTATGATAAAATTTATCGCGCTTAAAAACGTTTTTCTTTTATCTTCGGAAACATCATAAACCACATTATATAGTATTCACTACAAAAATACTATGCATGCATAATTTTTTCTTAAAATACTATGCATGCATAGTATTTTTTAGTATATTTGGATATCAAAATTCAAAATATGAAGGATAAAACTATTGACTACCTACTAAGAACCACTTGGTTAGCAGTTAATAAAATGTATAATGAAGAGGCTTCTCAATTTGGAACAACCATGGCAACTGGTTTTGCATTGTTAAGTATTGACCCAGAAAACGGTACACCTTCAACATCATTAGGACCAAAAATGGGAATGGAAGCTACTAGCCTTTCAAGAACATTAAAAACCATGGAAGAAAAAGGTTTGATAGAAAGAAAACCTAACCCAGAAGATGGTCGAGGAGTTCTTATTTTTTTAACCGACTTCGGAAGAGAAAAAAGAGCCTATTCAAAAGAAAAAGTATTGACTTTCAATGAAACGATAAAAGCAAATGTGTCTTCAGAAGAATTACAACATTTCTATAAAGTTTCTGAAGTCATTAATAATATGATTTCCAACAAACAGATATACAATCAAAAAGAACACATTTTAAAATAAGATGAATAAACGTAGAATAAAAAAGATAGCCATTATTGGTTCAGGAATTATGGGAAGCGGGATCGCTTGCCATTTCGCGAATATTGGTGTAGATGTTTTATTATTAGACATCGTACCTAGAGAACTAACCGACAAAGAAAAAGCTAAAGGACTCACTTTAGAAGACAAAGTCGTACGGAACAGATTAGTAAACGATGCATTAACAGCATCTTTAAAATCTAAACCCTCTCCTATTTACAGTCAATCTTTTGCAAGTCGAATTACTACAGGAAACTTAGAAGACGATATTGCTAAAGTTGCAGATGTAGATTGGATTATGGAAGTTGTAGTTGAAAGACTAGACATCAAAAAAATGGTGTTTGAAAACTTAGAAAAATACCGAAAACCAGGAACATTAATTACATCTAATACTTCTGGTATTCCTATTAAATTTATGAGTGAAGGACGAAGCGAAGATTTCCAGAAACATTTCTGCGGAACGCACTTCTTTAATCCTGCACGTTACTTAAAATTATTCGAAATCATTCCTGGTCCAAAAACAGATGCTTCTGTTTTAGAATTCTTAAATGGTTATGGAGAACAATTCTTAGGAAAAACCTCTGTAGTAGCAAAAGATACGCCTGCGTTTATTGGAAACCGTATTGGTATTTTCAGTATTCAAAGTTTGTTTCACGCTGTTAAAGAATTAGATTTAACTGTTGAAGAAGTAGATAAATTATCAGGTCCTGTTATTGGTCGACCAAAATCTGCAACTTTTAGAACCGTAGATGTTGTTGGATTAGACACTTTAGTTCATGTTGCAAATGGTATTCATGAAAACTGTCCTAAAGATGAACGTTTAGAACTTTTTAAATTACCGGATTTCATCAAGACAATGATGGAAAATAAATGGTTAGGAAGCAAAACAGGTCAAGGTTTCTATAAATTAGAAAGACATGTAGATGGTTCTAAAGATATTTTAACTTTAGATCTTAATACTTTAGAATATAGAGCTAATAAACGTGCGAAATTTGCAACGTTAGAACTCACAAAAACAATTGATAAAGTCGTTGATCGTTTTAAAGTATTAGTAAAAGGAAAAGATAAAGCAGGTGAATTTTACCGCAAGAGTTTTTCAGCATTATTTGCTTATGTTTCAAATCGTATTCCAGAAATCACAGACGATTTATATAAAATTGACGACGCAATGAAAGCTGGATTTGGTTGGGAACATGGTCCTTTCCAAATTTGGGATGCTATTGGAGTTGAAAAAGGAATAGCAATGATGAAAGCAGAAGGTTTAGAACCTAATGCTTGGGTAAATGAAATGTTAGCTTCAGGATGCGATAGTTTCTATTCTGTTAAAAATGGAGCTACATATGCGTATGATATTCCGAAGAAAAAACAAGAAAAAGTTCCTGGACAAGACAGTTTTATCATATTAGATAACATTAGAAAAACATCTGAAGTATTTAAAAATTCAGGAGTTGTTGTTGAAGATTTAGGAGATGGAATCCTTAACGTAGAATTCCAATCTAAAATGAACACGATTGGTGGAGACGTTCTCGCAGGATTAAATAAAGCTATTGATTTAGCCGAAAAAGATTTTGCTGGTTTAGTCGTTGGTAATCAAGCTGCAAACTTTTCTGTTGGTGCAAACATAGGCATGATTTTTATGATGGCTGCAGAGCAAGAGTATGACGAGCTTAACATGGCTATTAAATACTTCCAAGATACAATGATGCGTATGCGTTATTCTTCAATCCCAACTATTTCTGCTCCTCACGGAATGGCTTTAGGTGGTGGTTGCGAATTATCATTACACGCAGATAAAGTAGTTGCTGCAGCAGAAACTTACATGGGACTTGTAGAGTTTGGTGTTGGTGTGATTCCTGGTGGTGGTGGTTCTAAAGAAATGGCCTTAAGAGCACAAGATCTTTTCCATAAAGGAGATGTACAATTAAACGTACTACAAGAACATTTCTTAACAATTGCTATGGCAAAAGTATCAACTTCTGCTTATGAAGCTTTCGACTTAAACTTGCTACAAAAAGGAAAAGATGTTGTTGTAGTTAACAAAGACCGTCAAATAGCAGTTGCAAAACAACATGCTATAATAATGGCTGACGCTGGTTACACGCAACCTGTAAAAAGAGATGATATTTTAGTTCTTGGTAAACAAGCGCTAGGTATGTTCTTAGTTGGAACAGATGCTATGGAAGATAGCCATTACATATCTGAACATGATATGAAAATCGCTAATAAGTTAGCTTATGTTATGGCTGGTGGAGATTTATCTGAGCCAACACGAGTAACAGAACAATATTTATTGGATTTAGAGCGTGAAGCTTTCTTAAGTTTATGTACAGAACGTAAAACTTTAGAACGTATCCAACACATGTTAACCAAAGGTAAACCTTTAAGAAACTAAGAAAATGAAACAAGCATATATAGTAAAAGCATATAGAACCGCAGTTGGTAAAGCACCAAAAGGCGTGTTCCGTTTTAAAAGAACTGATGAATTAGCTGCTGAAACCATTCAGCATATGATGAAAGAACTTCCAAATTTAGACAAAAAACGTATTGACGATGTTATTGTTGGTAACGCAATGCCTGAAGGTTCACAAGGGTTAAATATGGCTCGATTTATTTCATTAATTGGATTAGATAGTGTTGATGTTCCTGGTGTAACGGTTAATCGTTTTTGTGCTTCTGGAATTGAAACCATCGGAATTGCAACTGCAAAAATCCAAGCTGGAATGGCAGATTGTATTATTGCAGGTGGTGCAGAAAGCATGAGTAGCGTACCAATGACAGGTTTTAAACCAGAATTAAATTACGATACCGTAAAAGCTGGACACGAAGATTATTATTGGGGGATGGGAAATACTGCGGAAGCGGTTGCCAACCAATTTAAAGTCTCTCGTGAAGACCAAGATGAGTTTGCATTTAACTCACATATGAAAGCATTAAGAGCGCAAGCTGAAAATCGTTTTCAAGATCAAATTGTACCAATAGAAGTTGAACAAACATATATTGATGCCAACGGAAAAAAAGCAACAAAATCTTATACAGTAACTAAAGATGAAGGTCCTCGCGCAGGTACTAGCAAAGAGGCTTTAGCAAAACTAAGAGCAGTATTTGCTGCTGGAGGAAGTGTAACAGCTGGTAACTCATCACAAATGAGTGATGGTGCTGCTTTTGTTATGATCATGAGCGAAGACATGGTTAAAGAGTTAAATCTAGAACCTATTGCACGATTAGTTAACTATGCAGCTGCAGGTGTTGAACCTCGTATCATGGGAATTGGACCAGTAAAGGCTATTCCAAAAGCATTAAAACAAGCAGGTTTAAAACAGTCAGATTTATCACTTATTGAATTGAATGAAGCATTTGCTTCTCAATCAATAGCTGTAATTAGAGAATTAGACTTAAATCCAGATATCATTAATGTTAATGGTGGAGCTATTGCACTTGGTCATCCATTAGGATGTACTGGTTCAAAACTATCTGTACAATTATTTGATGAAATGCGTAAGCAAAATATGCAAGGTAAATATGGTGCAGTAACTATGTGTGTAGGTACTGGTCAAGGAGCTTGTGGGATATTTGAATTTTTAAATTAAAAAACTTAATACAATTACATAATGGAAACAACTGAAAAAGATATCCTACGTGGAGGTCAATTCTTAGTTAAAGAAACAAAATGCGAAGACGTATTTACTCCTGAAGATTTTTCAGAAGAACAAACGATGATGAAAGAATCCGTAATGGAGTTTAATGATCGTGAAATCATTCCTCATAAAGCTCGTTTTGAAGCTAAAGATTATGCATTAACAGAAGATGTTATGCGTAAAGCTGGTGATATGGGCTTTTTAAGTGTTGCAGTCCCTGAAGCTTATGGCGGAATGGGAATGGGATTTGTATCTACTGTTTTAACATGTGATTACATTTCTTCTGGAACCGGATCATTTAGTACTGCTTTTGGTGCTCATACAGGAATTGGTACAATGCCAATTACACTTTATGGTACAGAGGAGCAAAAACAAAAATATGTACCTAAATTAGCGTCTGGTGAATGGTTTGGAGCTTATTGCTTAACAGAACCTGGAGCTGGATCTGATGCTAATTCTGGAAAAACTACTGCAACACTTTCTGCAGATGGTAAATCGTATAAAATTAACGGACAAAAGATGTGGATCTCAAATGCAGGTTTCTGTAGTTTGATGATTGTTTTTGCTCGTATTGAAGACGATAAAAATATTACAGGTTTCATCGTAGAATATGATGGAGATAAGCCTAACGGAATTACTTTAGGTGAAGAAGAACACAAATTAGGAATTCGTGCGAGTTCAACTCGTCAAGTATTCTTTAGTGATTGTGTTGTTCCTGCTGAAAATATGTTAGCTGGTCGTGGTGAAGGTTTCAAAATCGCTATGAATGCACTTAACGTAGGTCGTATTAAATTAGCTGCAGCTTGTTTAGATTCTCAGCGTAGAATTTTATCTACCGCTGTAAATTATGCAAATGAGCGTAAACAATTTAATACTCCTATTGCAGATTTTGGTGCTATTAAAACCAAATTAGCTGAAATGGCTGCCAGTGCTTATGCAGGTGAATCTGCAACGTACAGAGCTGCTAAAAATATTGAAGACAGAATTTCAATGCGTGAAGCTGCTGGTAATACACATCAAGAAGCAGAACTTAAAGGTGTTGAAGAATATGCAATTGAGTGCTCTATCTTAAAAGTTGCTGTATCTGAAGATGTACAGAACGCTGCAGATGAAGGTATCCAGATTTTTGGTGGTATGGGATTCTCTGAAGAAACGCCTATGGAGTCTGCTTGGAGAGATGCTCGTATTGCTCGTATCTACGAAGGTACTAACGAGATTAATAGAATGTTATCTGTTGGTATGTTAGTTAAAAAAGCAATGAAAGGTCATGTTGATTTATTAGGCCCTGCACAAAAAGTTCAAGAAGAATTGATGGGTATTCCTTCATTTGACACACCAGATTATTCTGTTTTATTTTCCGAAGAAAAAGAAATGATTAAGAAGTTGAAGAAGACATTCTTAATGGTTGCTGGTGGAGCAGTTCAAAAATATGGTCCTCAATTAGAAGACCATCAACAATTATTAATTGCTGCTGCAGATATCTTAATTGAAATCTACATGGCAGAATCTGCAATTTTAAGAACTGAGAAAAACGTCAAGCGTACTAGCGAAAAAGAGCAATCTGCTCAAATCGCAATGGCTAAATTATATTTATATCATGCTGTAGATATCGTTGAAGAAAAAGGAAAAGAAAGTATTATTTCTTTTGCTGAAGGAGACGAACAACGTATGATGTTAATGGGATTAAAGCGTTTTACAAAATATGCAAACTATCCAGATATCGTAGATTTACGTATTGAGATTGCAGAAAAAGTAAAAGCAGAGAATAAATACTGTTTTTAAAATATTTAAGTTAATTCAAATATCTTTAATAACTAAAGCCAATTCTTTAATTAGAATTGGCTTTTTTATTCGTTATAAAATCGAAAACTATTTATTCCTTTATAAATACCATCTCACCATCATGAAGTCCATCACAATCTGTACCCATAAAATCTATAACAAGCGCATTATCACTTTCTCTAATCACTCCTGTTCCTGTAAAAACACCTGAGCAATCAGGTATTACATCATCTAATAGAAAAGAAGTTATTTCATTACCACTTATTTCCATAGTAATCGTACCATCATTATCTCCATTACTACAACAAACTTCAAAATTAGAAGTTCCAAACCAGCTTCCAGACAAAGTATTTGTACCAGAAATTTGAAGATTAGCTGAAATTCCATAATCTATAAAGGTTGCTGATGGTGTTTCAGAATTCCAAGTCCCAACGTAATTGCCTTCTAAAAATAATGGAATTGTCTCAACTTGATTATCATCATCTCCATCACACCCTATCATACAGAACATTAAAATTGGAATAATAAAAAAGAATACGCTTTTTGGTTGTTTACGAAATTTCATTTTTTTAAACATTGTAAATAAATTTTTAGTTTAATTTAATAATAATATTTATAATATTCAAACATCTCATAACCAAATACATAGTAAGTATTGGTTTTTTAAAAAATTAACTAACATAACAACCGCATCATTATTAATTAATACTCCCATACATGTTTTTTTAACTCCATTAAAAACTCAGCGTTACTTCTTTGGCCCAAAAACAATAATTAATGTATTTGAATTTCAAAATATGAAATATTTAATGGTACAATCTATAATTTTACTAACTGATAAAAACATGAAGTACACTAGCGAAAAAGAGCAATCTGTTCAAATCGCAATGGCTAAATTATAATTACATCATGCAGTACATATCGTTGAAGAAAAAAGAAAAATAAAGTATTATTTTTTCACTGAAAGAGATGAACAACTTATGATATTAATTGACTTTAAACGTTGTACAAAATACGCTAACTATTAAGACATCATAGATTTGCGTATTGAGATTGCAGAAAAAATGAAGGTAGAAAATAAGTACTGTTTTTAGTTAAGTTTAAGTGATAAAAAGCCAATTCAAATTAATGAATTGGCTTTTTTTTAACTTAAACTACTACTGAGCATCTCTTATCTCTAATAAAGCGTCGTATATAGATTTTGCAATTTCTACTTGTTGTTCTTTATCTGTAAGAACTTTTCTATCATTTTCATTGGTTAAAAAACCCAATTCAAGTAAGACTCCAGGTATTGTTGTTGTATTTTTCAATAGATAAAAATCCCCTGTCTTTACGCCTCTATTTGAAAAATGATCTAATTGGTGTTCTACTAAAATTTCAGCATAAGTGAGACTCATTTCATTATGCTCTCTTTTTGAATCGTAATAGGCTTCTATTCCACCTACCGAATTATTTTTACTTGCATTACAGTGCAAACTCAAAAATAAATCTGGGTTTTTAGTATTAACAAATTCCGCACGTTCTTTCAATGTTAGAAATTCATCATGACTTCTTGTTTGTATTATTTTCACTTTTTTGTCACTTAATGAGGCTAATACATTTGATATTTCTAAGACAACATCCTTTTCAATGGAATTACCTGTGTCATGACCACCATGCGCTGCATCTATGACAACAATTAATGGATTATTATTTATGTCTTTATAAGTGCAACTAAAGACAAAAATGCATGCAAAAAGTAAGACGACCGAAGTCATTTTAAAAGTTCGTTTTAATACTGTTGATTTTGATTGATGTAACATAATGATTCGATTTTTGATTTGAATGAAATTAAATCCGCTAGTTAGAGGAACGCGGTATTCCTTATGACCAGATTTTATAATTGTTTGAGAATAGTCTTCGAGATCGATTCCTGATTCAACGGTTTGACTATCTGCAATAAATTCGTGATTTTGAATCATCGCTTTTTTGTACAACCATATAAATGGATTAAACCAAAATAAGCAGAGTAATAACTCTATAAATATCACATCCAAAGTATGTAACTCATTGCTGTGAACAAGCTCATGCTGAATGACACTTTTAGAATACTGTTCATCATTTAAACTTTCAGAATTAACAAATAGATAATTAAAAAAACTTGATGCATTTTTATGATCCTTAGTTTCTACCAATTTCAAATTCCCAATACAAGAATGATGTTGTCTTGTTAGTTTTATAATCCTTAATAAATTCCTGATAAATCTAAAAAAGAAACAAAAAGTTACTACTAAATATGTATACCAAATGATGCTATACAAAGTGAATTCCGTTTTTTGGACTCCTAAAACTGTTACTCCTTCTATAATTTCTTCGGAAATATGATTTACTTCGGAAGATTGCAGTGAAATATCAGTTAAGCTAGGCACAGCTTCAAAAGTATTAACCTCTAGTATTGACGCCAATAAGCAAAGTGATAAGCTTATTAAAAGAAAAAATCGATTAAACTGAAATGTCTTTTGATTTTTTAGAAGAAAAAAATAAACCAAGAAAGAACACCCTAAACTTATAATAGTATAAAAAACGTAATCTATCATTTACTTCTTTTTATTGTTAATTTTCTCTTGTAAAAGTTCCTGAAGTTCTTCTAATTCTTGCATTGACAAATCTGCATTTTTAGTAAAAAATGAAGCGAATTGCGATTTAGAATCATTAAAAAAATGTGTTATCATTCCATTGACTTGTTTAGAAAAATAATCATTTTTCTTTAGTACAGGATAATATTGCTTATCTCTTCCTAATCTTTCAAAATTTATATAATCCTTGTCACACATACGTTTTAGCAACGTTGAAATTGTTGTATACGCTGGTTTAGGCTCGGGAAATTGCTCAACGATATCCTTCATGAATCCTTTTTTAAGAATCCATAAATATTTCATGATCTGCAATTCGGTTTTATTTAATTGTTTTATATCCACAACTATAGTTTTAATACTACAAATGTAGTAATAAAAAATTAACATGCAAATCAATCTTAAAATTTCTATCTTTCAAGAAACTATTTATCATGCGTAACTATCTCATATTATTCTGTTTATTGCCATTATCAATTTATTCACAAACCAACCCAGAAATTTTTCTTTTTGATATCGCAATTACAAAGCCTAACATTGATATAAAGAATCCAAAAAACTTATCTAATAATGATGGTTATGACAATCAGCCTTCATTTTATGATAACAATACCATTCTATTTGTGTCTTCAAGAAATGATCAAACTGATATTGCTAAATATAATCTAAATGACAATTCACTAACGTTTGTCAATGCAACAGAAGGTGGCGAATACACACCTTTAAAATTTCCGAAGAAAAACGACATTTCAGCAGTACGATTAGATAAAGATGGAAAACAGCGCTTATATCGCTATAACATAGACAATGGCGAATCAACCGAACTTATTAAAGATTTGGTTGTTGCATATTACACATGGTTCAATGAAGATATCATTGTATCTGCAGTGATTGAAGGTGAGCAACTCAATTTATATCGCACCAATTTAAAAACAGGAATTAGTAAAAAATTGGCAAATAAAGTTGGAAGATCCTTTCATAAAATCCCGAATACGGAGTTAGTAAGTTTCATTTCAAAAGAAAACGAAAAACAATGGCAAATAAAATCATTGAATCCTATAACTGGAAGAATAAGGCTTATTTCTAATACTATTGTAGACGTTGAAGACATTTGTTGGTTGAATAAAAACAATATCCTTTCTAGTGATGGTAGTACGCTTTATAAACTCACATTAAGAGTAGATAATAACTGGAAAAAAGTTATAGATCTCTATCAAGAAGGAATTAAAAAAATATCGCGTTTAGCAACTAATAGTGATGGTTCAAAACTTTTAATTACAGGAGATATTAAATCTGTACCAAAGAATGTTGAACCTAAAATAGACCTTAACCAACCTATTAGTGAGGAAGAAGCCTCTCTAATTGTAGATAAACATATAGAACCTTATAATACTAAACAACTTAATGAGTTTGTAAATGCATTTAATGATCATGTTATAGTACGTTTTTTTCCGGATAAAAAATTATATGAAGGTAAAACAAAACTTGAGGAGACCTACAAGAAAATATTTGATGAACATGAGAGATTAAATATTAAAGTATTAAGTAGAATTACTTTTAAAAACTTTGTCATTGATGAAGAATTAGCAATTATAAATAATATCACTAGACGACAGGTAACTATTTATGAAACAGATAGAAAAGGAATTAATGCCATGACATTTTTATCTACTTCTACGATTACTGAAAATCCAGAAACCATTGTTAACAATCAACTTGAAAAGTACAATGAAAGAGATATCAAAGCCTTTGTAAATACCTATTCTAAAAATATTAAATTGTATTCATTTCCCAATAGTCTTACAATAGATGGAAGGACGTCCTTAAAAAAAGGTTATGAGTCTCTCTTCAAAAACACTCCAGATTTAAATGCTGAAATAGTGAATAGAATTATTCTTGGTAATATGGTTATTGATAAAGAAAAAGTAACCATGAATGGTAAAAATTATTATGCCATTGCCATCTATGAGATTGAAAACGGATTAATAACCAAAGTAACATTTATTCAATAATTACACATCATGAAATATTTATTCAGACTGCTTTTTTTATTCAGTTTAACCATATCTGCTCAAACTGAAAATGAAATAAAAATAACAGATTCTCTTACTCCAAAACTTGAGAATATAAAATGGATATCGGGTAACTGGAAAGGAGAAGCATTTGGTGGTCAAACCGAAGAAAATTGGAGCGAACCTTCAGGTGGTTCTATGATGGCAACATTTAAACTGATCAATGATAATCAAGTATCGTTTTATGAAATTGAAATTATACGAGAAATAGAGAATTCTCTAGTACTACAGCTTAAACATTTTGATAATGACTTAAAAGGCTGGGAAACTAAAAATGAGACTGTTGATTTTCCATTAATAAAGATTACACCTACTCAAGTTATTTTTGAAGGGATGAGCTTTGAAAAAGTCAGTGATAATGAAATGAATGTTTATGTTGATATTAAAAATGATGAAGGCCAAATAGAAATTATAAAATTTAATTACAAGAAGTCTTAAATACTAAATATTTATTACTTATTCATTTTTTTCTTATCGGTTACATTTCCAAAGCGCAAACCAATAGAAACATACTTCAAAAGTTGGACGGTCCAATCCTTTCATAGAATCCTAAAACAGGAGCAACAAAGGTTATTGCAAATACGATGATAGGTGTTGACATGGTTTGCTAGTTAGATGATAAAATGATTTTCAGCGGAAAAGATAACCTTTCATATAAATTAAGGCTGAAGTGAGATGATGATTAGAAACAAGTTCCAGATTTATCTTCCGAAGGAAAAATAAAAATCACACGTTTGGCTATTCAGGTAGATGCTAATAAATTATTAATTTCTAGAGATATTGCTATAAAAGCTAATCAAAACACAACAAGACACAACCGAAAATCAAACTACAAAAACTTCTTAAATAGTAGTAATTGTAAAAATATTAAAACCTACAACTCTAGAGAAATTGATCTGTATATGAAAGACTACGCAGGTGCAGATAATCATAAAACAAGCTAATGTTATTAAAAAAATAACATTTTCGTCTAAATAAATTAAAAACCCAACTCCTCAAACCTACAATAAGTTATTGTCAAATATCACATTAAAATGTGATAGATAATAATAATCTATTTCACTAACTTTAAACAAGTTAAAAAACACATAACTTAGATTGTGTTTCAACAAAGCTGATTCCAAGTACCTATAATTTTACTTGAAATAATTAACTATTATTTATTATAAACATGAATCCCATTGTCATATTAGAAAAAAAGCCTAAATAATGCAACTCACCAAAACCTTAGAAAAAGAAATTCTCAAAAACTATGATAGATGGTTAGACAGTTATTTAAATGGTGACGTTGCTACCTACAATTCATATTTTGATGATGCCTATCATTTCATTGGCTCAACAAACAATGAAGAATTTTTAAGTCGAGAAGACACTACAAATTTTTTCAAAAAAACAGCAGAGCAATTTGCAGGTAAAACCGATTCAAGAAACGAAATCAAAACCGTAGAGCTGTTTGATAACCTCGTTTTTATAACCCATGCTTTTGATGCTTGGTTTTTAAATGGTAAGGATTGGGCTTATTATGGACGATTTCGGTTTTCATCCATAATGCAGAAAAAAGGAAAAAATTGGAAGTTTATCTATCAGCACTTTTCTACCACAGATTCTAAAGCAGATCATGGAGACACTATTGGATTTGATAAGGTGAATCTAGAAAACCAAGAACTTAGAGAAGCCATAAAACGAAGAACATTTGAGTTAGAAGCAAAAAATAGAGAATTAGAAATTGAAGGCGCTTTAGAACGTATTAGAGCACAGGCTGTCGCCATGAAACAATCCTCAGACTTACTCAAGATTGTAGTTTCTATGCGTAACGAATTCACAAAACTAGGTCACGAAGCGCACTACTTCTGGCACATGATGTGGTTACCAGAAAAATATGAAAAAGCCATGACTTCTGGCGATGGTACTAAAATCGGTTTTGTAATGGAATTACCCAGACATATGCATGGTGATATCCCATTATTAGCAAAATGGGAAAAAGGTAAAAAACCTACTGTTGTATATGCTATGAATGTCGAAGCAGCCATAGATTATGTAGATAAAATGATCCACTTGGGTAATTTTAAAAACATAGATCCTCAAGCACCAACACACGATGACATTAAACATATTGGCGGTTTGACCTTCATTATGGCACGCACCACTCACGGAGAAATTGGTTATAGTTTACCTGGCATTGTAAAAAACCCTCCTGTTGAGGATATAGATATTCTAATACAATTTGCTGGTGCGTTTGATTTAGCACACCAACGTTTCTTGGACTTAAAAAAAGCAGAAAAGCAAGCCAGAGAGGTACAGATAGAATTGGCCTTAGAGAAAGTGCGAAGCCGAACCATGGGTATGCAGCGAAGTGATGAATTAAGAGATACCGCTTTGCTTCTATTTCAACAAGTTGAGGAACTAGGCATAAATTCCTTTGCTTGTGGTTTTAATATTTGGGATAAAGACAAGAAATTTGCTACGGCTTGGATGGCAGGTAAAGATAGACTTCAGCCACCTTTTAGAACAAATTCTAGTGAAGACGTGTATCTATTTTTTCGCGAAGCAGAAAAAAGAGGAGACGCATTATTTGTTTTAGAGCAGGAAGGTAAGGCACTAAAAGACCATTACAAGTATTTGGTTGCTATTCCAGAGGTGAAAGCATTAGCTAAAGCTGGACTTTCGTTTCCGACTTTTCAAATTATTCATTGTGCCTATTTTAACGAAGGGTATCTCATGTTTATTACACATGAACCTGTCCTAGATGCACACGATATTTTTATACGTTTCGCTAAAGTCTTCGAACAAACGTATACCAGATTTTTAGATTTACAAAAAGCAGAAGCGCAAGCCAGAGAATCAGAGATTGAATTGGCCTTAGAACGTGTTCGTGCTCGAACCATGTCTATGCAACATAGTGATGAATTGCAAGAAGCTTCATTCTTATTAGATGAACAAGTAAGAGCATTAGGCATTAAAACTTGGGGTTGCGCATTCAATATTTATGGGGAAAATGAATCTACCGAATGGTTTGGCAATGAAGCAGGTGTTTTACATACGTATACCGTTCCAAGAGAAGGTGTATTTAAAGAATATTATCAACAAGGTCAGAAAGGAAAATCATTAGTTATAAAAGAATTTTCAGGTGATGCATGTGTGGAACATTACGAATATATGAGTTCGCTTCCAGTTATTGGAGATGTATTGAAAACTCTAAAAGAAACAAATAATGGATTTCCTACCTATCAAATAGACCATGTCTCTTTTTACAAATACGGTTATTTACTGTTTATTACAAGAGAAGATGTTCCTGAATCACATGATATTTTCAAACGTTTCGCTAAAGTATTTGAGCAAACTTACACACGTTTTCTTGACCTTCAAAAAGCAGAAGCACAAGCAAGAGAAGCTCAAATTGAAGCAGCCTTAGAACGCACACGTACGCAAAGTATGCTTATGCAACATTCTGATGAGCTAAATGTAACAGCCCAAGTATTTCACCAACAACTACAATTGTTAGGTATTGATTCTGAATTTTCTTATTTATGGTTACCAGACGACACTGAACAAAACCATATGTTTTGGGCCACTTGGAGTGAAACTAAAAAAAATAAAACCATTTATAAAAACAAAACTGTTTCATTACCATTAAGCAAAGAAGAACCATCTATTGCTGCGTGTTATGTGGCTTGGAAAAGTGACGAAAGTATTCATTTTAATACTGTAGAACCAGATGAAGTAGAAGATTATTTCAATACATGGTCAGAGCTTCTTAATGGCGTAGATAAATTTAAACCAGAAGTATTTCCAGATGGACTGTATTATGTCGATGCTTACATGAAATATGGATGCTTTGGAGTAATGATAAAAAGGCAACTCAATGCCGATGAAAAAACGATACTGAATCGTTTCTCTAAAGAATTTCAGCGCACTTATACACGTTTTTTAGATCTTCAAAAAGCTGAAGCGCAAACCAAAGAAGCACAAATAGAAACAGCACTCGAAAAAGTAAGAAGCCGAACTATGGCGATGCAAAAAGGTGAAGAAGTCAAAGATGTTGTGGTCCTTTTATATAAAGAACTTATAGCACTTGGTGTTACCAACTTTGCGACATGTGGTTATGTAGAAATAAATGAGGAAAACAACAGGCAAGCAACTTGGGTTACAAATCCAGGTGGAGATTCTTTAGGCTTATTTCATCTGCCTTTAACCGGAGATATCCTTTTTGACGCACGTTATGAAGCATGGAAAAAGCAACAAACGGTATTTCACCAAACAGTTGCGGGCAAAGAGCGACGAATACATCTTGAATATGCCATTACCACTTTTAATTCAAAAGAAGCAGAAGAAATGGTCCTTAATCAGTTTCCTGATCCAACGGTGTTTTATTGCTTTAATTTTTCACATGGTTACCTTCATATCGTTGCAGGTTCTCTACTTACAAAAGAAGAAGAGTCTTTGCTAGCTAGATTCACAAGGGTTTTTGAACAAACCTATGCACGTTTTTTAGACTTGGAGAAAGCAGAAGCACAAACACGCGAAGCTCAAATAAATCTTGCTGTAGAACGTGTAAGAGCTAAAGCATTAGCTATGCATAAATCTGAAGAGATTATGGAAGTGGTTGCCAAACTTAAAGACGAAGTTATGGCATTAGATATTCCAGATGTTATTGCTGCGACAATTTTTTTAAATGAAGGAGATGATAAAGTAAGAATGTGGGATTTATCCTCACTAGAAAAAAACAATAATGGTTATCAAATTCCTTTTGACATTACCTTTAAACTTAAGAAAAAAGACCCAAACCTCTATATAAAACGTGTTTGGGAAAACCCAGAAAATTACTTTTTAGAAGTACAAGAAGGAAAAGACCTTAAGAGAATCATTGCTTGGTTGCGAGAAAATAATAAAGATGCAATTGCCGATGAAGTTAAAGAATATACGGAAACGACAAAGTTAGAACGTTTACATCATTCTGTAAAAAAGTTAAATAATGGGAAGTTAGTTATCGACTTATTAAATCCGCCTTCCGAAGAAATGGAAACCATACTCACAAAAATGGGTGCTGCATTCGATTTAGCTTATAAACGTTTTGAAGATTTATTAAAAGCTGAAGCTCAAACCCGAGAAGCACAGATAGAAGGCGCTTTAGAAAAAGTACGTTCGCGGTCTCTAGCAATGCATAAACCTGATGAACTTCAAGAAGTGGTTGCTGTTGTTGCTGAAAAATTACACGAATTAGGAGTTATATATGATGCAGGAGGTGTCATTCTTTGCACCTATTTCCCAGAAAATAAAGATGTTGTGCATTGGATCGCTCTGGATGATTTTTCTACATCAGGACGCTATTTTGTTCCTTATTTTGATAATCCTATTTTTAGCGAAGCTTGGAATTCTAAGTCGCGAGGAGATACTTATTTCTCCAAAGCATTTCCTGTAGAAGTGAAAAATGATTTTTTTAAACAAGCTTTTGAAAATAGTGACTATAAACACATGCCAGAAGATTATAAACAACATGTGCTTCAAGCTCCAAAACATGGACTGTCAGCTGCATGGTCAAAAAATTCGGCAATTCTTATCCCAACACTCACTGGAGTTATGCCATCGGAAAACGATGCCGACATATTAAAACGATTTGCCAAGGTTTTTGAACAGGCTTATATCCGTTTTATGGATCTTGAAAAAGCAGAAGCACAAACCAAAGAAGCTAGAATTGAAGCAGCTCTAGAAAAAGTAAGAACTGTTGCACTTAGCCTAAAAAAATCTGATGAAATGTTAGATATTGCTCAAGTACTTTTTGAGCAACTGCTTGTATTAGGATTTAATGATATACGCAACACCATTATAGATATTCATAATGATGATGAAACCTTCACCGATTATGATTATTCACACGAAATGTCTGGAACGGTAACCTTAATGACTTATCAGGATGATCCTAGTTTAAAAGAACAATTCCGCAATGTCGTCTCAAGCAAAGATGATCTTTTTGAAATTATTCTGGAAGGACAAGAACTGCAAGATCTTATTGATATGCGGATAAAAAATAGCGAAAAGGAAGATTTAAGGCTATTGGAAACTGACCAATTGACCTATAATATGTATTCTTTTGGAAATGGAGCCATTGGTATATCCAACTTTGGAATATTGAACGCTAAAGAAAAGGAACTACTAAAACGTTTCAGAAACGTATTTACATTTGCTTACCAAAGGTTTTCAGATCTTCAAGTAAAGGAAGAGCAATCAGCCAAACTTTTGAACGAAAAACTACGCTTAGAAAAAACCTTAGCCGACCTTCAGCAAACCCAAAAACAATTAATCCAGTCTGAAAAAATGGCAAGTCTTGGAGAATTGACTGCAGGCATTGCACATGAGATTCAAAATCCGTTGAATTTTGTTAATAATTTTTCAGAAGTCAGCAAAGAACTTTTAGACGAAATGCTTGAAGAAATGGAGAATGGCGATATGGAAGAAGTGAAAGCTATTATGGCTGATGTGATTAAGAATTTAGAAAAAATAAATCATCATGGTAAACGTGCAGATGGTATTGTAAAAGGAATGTTACAACATAGTCGTGCCAGTGGTAATAAAAAAGAACCAACCAATATAAATGCCTTAGCAGACGAATATTTTAGATTAGCTTATCATGGATTACGAGCAAAAGACAAATCTTTTAATGCACATTTAGAAACTGATTATGACGACAGCATTAAAACTTTAGATGTTATTTCACAAGATATTGGTCGTGTATTTCTTAACTTGTTTACCAATGCTTTTTATGCTGTTGATGAAAAATCTTCAAACGCCAAAGCTTTGAAAGACAATTATAAACCTACTGTTTTCGTAAGTACTAAAAAATCAAAAGATGAGATTTTGATTACAGTAGAAGATAATGGAAATGGTATCCCTAAACATATCATTGATAAAATATTTCAACCATTTTTTACTACTAAACCAACAGGAAAAGGTACTGGTTTGGGCTTATCCATGAGTTATGATATTATAAAAGCTCATGATGGCAAATTAAAAGTTGTAACAAAACAAGGTAAAAGCACCACGTTTACGATACATCTTCCAATAAAAATAGCAAACATATAAAAATGAGGAGGCAACAAAACCATATTAAATTAATTTTCAACTATAATTTTCAAAATTATTATTATCTAATTTTGTTATTGCTTATTGGCTTTAATGGTTTTTCACAAAATACTTCAGCAGAAAACCAAATGGATATTGAAGCTTTGGTTTTATCAATTTCAGAACAATTAGAATTACCAATAAACGACTCTACACATGTGCATCAAAATATACTTAAATCTATACGTCTTTCAGAACAGGTTAATGATAAAACATATCTTATAAAATCATATTTTAACCTTTCTAAGTGGCACGAAAACAATACTACTTTAGATTCAGTTTTGTATTATTTAGAATATGCTGAAAGGGTATCAAAAGATTCTAAACTCCCTAATTTAGAAGCTGAAACTTATCTTAAAAAAGAAGACGCTTATAAACAAAGAGGTGAATATGGAAATGCCATGGCTGAAGATTTTAAAGCCTTAGAATTATACGAAAAAACAAACAATAAGCAAGGTATTGCGACAAGTTACACAAGACTATGTGATCTTTTGTATTACCAACAAAAATATGAGGATGGATCTGACTATTGTCAAAAAGCCATAGATATACAAAAAACACTTAATGTCCCTAAAGAATTAGCAGTAAGCTATAGATACAAAGCAGATAATCTTCTAATTTTAGAAAGATACGACGAAGCTCTTAAAACTATAAACAAAGCAATTGCTGTGTTAAAAGATGCTAATAGTGAAGAGACTGATTTAGCTAGAAATTATAATACGCGTGGAAATATATACAAATACATGGAACGTTATGACGATGCCATCACCGAGTATAAAAAATGTTATAAAATAGCTAAAGATCATAATTCTGAAAGAGGCATCATCGTTGCCTTGGCTAATATTGGTCATATTTATAGGCTTCAAAACAAAAATGAAGAGGCAATAACTTATACTCTAGAAGCCATTGATTTGATAAAAAAAAGCGGAAACATACAAAACCTTAAGGAAAACTATATGCATGCCTCAGATTCTTATGAAGCATTAGGACAATATAAAAAAGCATTAGAGTATGAACATTTATATTCTGATGCAAGATTTGGTGAACTCGAACAAATAATAGAACAGTTAGAATCTGAACTTCAAATTAAATATGAATCGGCTAAAAAGGATGAAACCATAGAAGAACAAGATGCTACTATAAGTCGGCAAAGAAAAACTCAACTATTGTATATAGGAATAGCTGCATTATTAGGGGTCTTTCTTTTTGGCATGTATTTTACTATTAAAAATATTAAAAACAAAAGAAAAGCCCTCGCTCTACTTAATTCTGAACTTGCTGAAAATCAAGAAGCTTTAGAGGGTGCTAACACAAAATTAAAACAGTCTTTAGAAGAATTAAAAGCGACGCAAAATCAGCTAATACAATCTGAAAAAATGGCATCACTTGGAGAATTGACTGCTGGAATTGCTCACGAAATCCAAAATCCTATGAATTTTGTCAATAATTTTTCTGAAGTCAGTAATGAAATGATTGATGAGATGAACGAAGAAATTGAAAAAGGAGACTTAAAAGAGGCAAAAATCATCGCAAATGAAATCAAACAAAACCTTGAAAAAATAAACTATCATGGTAAACGTGCTGATGATATCGTAAAAGGGATGTTGCAACATAGTCGAAAAAGCACAGGTACAAAAGAACCCACAGACATGAACAAACTAACTGACGAATATTTTAGATTAGCATATCATGGACTGAGGGCAAAAGACAAATCTTTTAATGCATATCTAGAAAGTGATTTTGACGAAAATCTTAAAACCGTTGATGTAATCCCACAAGATATTGGTCGTGTAATTCTCAATCTTTTTACGAATGCGTTTTATGCGGTAGAAGAGAAAAAGTCAATATTAGAATCAGAAGATTACAAACCAACAGTTTCTGTAAGTACAAAAAAAGTAAAGGATCATGTCTTAATCTCTATAAAAGATAATGGTAATGGCATACCACAAGAAAATATTGATAAAATATTTCAACCATTTTTCACCACCAAACCCACAGGAAAAGGTACTGGTTTAGGATTGTCAATGAGTTACGATATCATTAAAGCACATAATGGCGAATTAAAAGTTAAAACAGAAAAAGGAAATTATACAGAATTCAAAATATTATTACCAATCACAAATACCTTAACATCATGAAAATATTAGTAGTAGATGATGAACAAGACGTTAAAACGCTTTTTCTTCAACGATTTAGAAAAGAAATTAAAAAAGAAGAGCTAGAATTTATGTTTGCTTTTTCGGGCGAGGAAGCTCTAGAAAAACTTAAATCTATTACGCAAGAAGCGGTGTTAATATTATCTGATATTAATATGCCTGGCATGAGCGGATTGCAGCTTTTAGAAATTATAAAAAAAGACTATATCGCACCTCCTCCCGTGGTAATGATGGTTACAGCGTACGGAGACGAAGAGAACTATAATACTGCCAAACGACTAGGTGCAGATGATTTTTTAACAAAACCAGTGGACTTTAAATTACTTAAAGATAAACTAATTCAAAACATATAATGGCAAAAATATTAGTAGTTGACGATGAAGCAGATTTGGAAATTTTGATAAAACAAAAATTCCGAAAAAAAATTCGTAATAAAGAATATGAATTTCTTTTTGCCGAAAACGGTCGTCATGCTTTAGAAAAATTATTAGAAGATCCAGAAGTTGATATCGTCTTGAGCGATATCAATATGCCTGAAATGGATGGACTTACCTTACTGACTAAACTCAACGAATTAAGTCCACTCATTAAATCGGTTATTGTTTCTGCATATGGTGATATGGAAAACATAAGAACAGCAATGAATAGAGGTGCTTTTGATTTTATAACAAAACCTATCAATTTTGAGGATTTAACGCTTACAATGGAAAAAACCTTAAAACATGCAAAACATATTAAGGAGACGCTACAAGCCATAAAAGAAAATAACATTTTAAAAATGTATGTAGACGAAAACGTGCTCAATTTTATGGGTAATCGCGAATACGAATCTACAATTATGGCAAATGAAACAATTGAAGCCACAGTGGTCTTTATAGATATTTGTGGTTTTACTAAAATTAGTGAAAATGCAGAAGCAGATACTGTAGTTAAGCTAGTTAATTCTTATTTTGATGAAATGGTAAAGGAAATTATGGAACACAAAGGCTACATTGATAAATTTATTGGTGATGCTATTATGGCTGTTTTTAGAGGTGAATACCATCTAGATCGCGCAATTGATGCATCGCTTGCTGTATGTGAAAAAATAAATAATCTTCCTGCTCTAGAAGGTAACCTAGACTATAAACCAAAAGTATCTATTGGTATCAAAAGTGGTGAAATGATTTCAGGAAATATTGGTTCTGTGAGTCTTAAACGTCTAGATTATACCGTAATTGGTGATACTGTAAATACAGCAGCTCGATTACAAGATGCTGCAAAAGAAAATCAGATTATCATTTCTGAAGATTGTTATAATAAAGTCAAAGAATCTTTTCAATGTGAAAAAGTAGGCAGTATTAACTTAAAAAACAAAGCTAATCCGCTTACTATTTATCAAGTTATAGAATAAGTCTTTAAATCAACAAAAATGGATAAAAATAGAACTATAAAAAACAAACATACGGACGATTTAGTCGATCATTATTGGGGAACGATAAGTTACCTAACAAGCTTAATCAAAGCTTCTGAGCTTAAAGCAGGTTTAATTCTATCCTTTTATGGCATTCTATTAAATCTCATTTACCAAATCGCAAAGAATTTTTCAGGCAAGGTAAGTAATGATACCATTTTATATATACTTATTGGTTCGTGGGTATGTTGTACTGTAACTTCTATCTTTTTTTGTGTACGTTGTTTTATTCCTAGAATTGAAGGTAAGTTCACTAAAAACATGTTTTTCTTTAAAGATATTATTTCAAAATTTGGTGATGTAAAAGAATTTTCAAAAACCTTTTTGAATATGAGTAAAGATGAAAACGCACTGTTTGGACAATTGGGTGAACAAATCTTTATTATATCAAAAATATCAGATTGGAAATTTAAAAATGTTAAACGTGCCATCAGTCTTTTAGCAATAGGGCTTATTATCTTTTTTATAACAGGTTTATACTATATTATTTTTATATTGACCTAAATGTATAATAACAAAAATTCTTACCTAGTAAATGAAACAAATACTCATCTTTTTATTCAGTTTAACCATATCTGCTCAAACAGAAAATGAAATAAAAATAACAGATTCTCTTGCTCCAAAACTTGAAAACATAAAATGGATTTCTGGTAACTGGAAAGGAGAAGCATTTGGTGGTCAAACAGAAGAAAATTGGAGCGAACCTTCAGGTGGTTCAATGATGGCAACATTTAAACTTATCAATGACGATCAAGTATCGTTTTATGAAATTGAAATTATTAGAGAAGTTGAGAATTCATTAGTATTACAGCTAAAACATTTTGATAACGATTTAAAAGGCTGGGAAACTAAAAATGAAACCGTTGATTTTCCGTTAATAAAGATTACACCTACTCAAGTTATTTTTGAAGGGATGAGCTTTGAAAAAGTGAGTGATAATGAGATGAATGTTTATGTTGATATTGAAAATGATGAAGGCGAAATTGAAATCGTAAAATTTAATTATAAAAAAGAAATCATCCATACTAAACACATTAACCAACTCATTAATGTCAATAAGGCAACAACTAATCCCATTATTGATGGAATAGCAGATGATGACATTTGGTCTTCTAAATTTTGGTTTCCTCTAGATCAATTATGGCTTGGTGACGCTTACACTCCAGAAGATTTCTCAGGTCGTTATAAATTATCATGGTCAAATGAAGCTCTATATCTTTTGGTTGAAATACAAGATGACGTCTTAGTAGATAATAACACTAATCCTTTAATTTCCTGGTGGGACGATGATTGCTTAGAAGTTTTCATAGATGCAAATAACAGTGGTGGTGAACATCAATACAATCACAATGCCTTTGCTTACCACATTGCATTAGATGGGAATGTTGTGGATATGGCACCAAACAAAAAAGGTAAGCTATATAATTCTCATATAGAATCTAAGCGCATAACAGAAGCAAACACTTCCATTTGGGAAGTAAAAATCTCATTATTTGATGAGTCTTATAAAGATGATGAAGAAAATTCACCTTTAAAACTACAGTCTGGACAAGTTATAGGTTTCGCTTTAGCGTATTGTGATAATGATAATAGTGAAACACGCGAAAATTTTATTGGTTCTGTATACGTAGAAGGAGATGATAAAAACAGAGGTTGGATAGATGCCAATATTTTCGGAACTTTAAGACTAAGAAATTAAACACCTATGAAATACATATTCACCTTAGCACTTTTAACTTTTAGTGTATTTGCAATTGCGCAAACCAATCAGAAGATCTATGATATTATAGATGATATTTCCGAAGAAAGAATAAGACAAGATGTAAAAACACTTACTGAGTTTGGAACAAGAAACACCTTTAGTGATACCGTTAGTACAACGCGAGGCATTGGTGCTGCTAGACGATGGATAAAAAATGAATTTGAAACTATTTCTAAATCGTGTGACAATTGTCTCAATGTATTTTATCAAAAAGATTTCGTAACCAAAGAAGGGAATCGTCGAGTGCCTCATGATGCTTGGGTGGTTAATGTGGTTGCAATTCAAAAAGGCACAAAATATCCTAATCGCTATATTATTATGAGTGGTGATATAGACTCAAGAGCTAGTGATACCATGGATTTTACAACTGATGCTCCTGGAGCAAACGACAATGCTTCTGGTATGGCTGGAGCTATTGAAGCTGCTAGAGTACTATCAAAGTATAAATTTGAAAGTAGCATAATTTACGTTGGCTTATCTGGTGAAGAACAAGGTTTATTTGGTGGAGCAGGATTAGCAAAATATGCACAAGATAAAGGTTGGGATATTATAGGGATTTTAAACAACGACATGATTGGAAATATTGAAGGTGTTGATGGTGTCATTGATAATCGTACGTTTAGAATATTCTCTGAACCTGTACCTCCAAACGAAACTGAACGTCAACGAAACGCAAGACGTTTTTATGGTGGAGAGGTTGATGGAATTTCTCGTCAATTAGCCAGATACGTTCATAAAACTGTAAAAACATATATGCCAGAAATGAACCCAATGATGATTTACCGTTTAGATCGTTTTGGACGAGGAGGTCATCATAGACCGTTTAACGATTTAGGGTTTCCTGGTATTAGAATTATGGAAGCTCATGAAAATTACACACAACAACACCAAGATATTAGAACAGAAAATGGTATTAATTATGGTGACACTTTTGAACATGTCAATTTTGGTTATGCAAAAAAACTAATTGCTGTCAATGCGATTAATATGGCTAGCTTAGCGTCTGCTCCTCCTGCTCCAACGACGGTTTCAATTGGTGGTATTGTAGAACCATCTGTAAAATTAAAATGGAACGCTATTGATGGTGCAAAAGGTTATAAAATTTATTGGAGAGATACCACATCTCCTACTTGGGATCATAGTCGATACGTTGAAAACACTACCGAATTCACTTTAGAAGGTATTGTAATTGATAATTTTTTCTTCGGAATTGCATCTGTTGACGAAGAAGGTTTTGAGAGTGTTGTCGTGTTTCCAAATGAAATTATGAGATAACAAGATCAAAAAAATAATGAAACTTATTTTCTTGTTTGTATTACAGTAATTAGCATTTGGTAGAGGGAATTAAAAATCATGATAATTCACCATCATAACTCAATTCTCATATTTAATCTAAATCTGCTTCTACATCATTAGTAGCGATAACACTATCATCTGTTGTTGAAGAATCACCGCTAAATACAGCAATTGTATTGAATACAAAAAATACAATTAAAACTAATAATTTGATTATAGTAGCTCTTTTGATATCGTTAAAAACTTTCATCGTAACATTTTTTAATGATGGATACCATCATTGGTTAAATTTATAAATTTAAAATGAAAGCTTATTTACCAAATAGTAAAAAAATAAAGGATAGTGCATTCTTTAAATTCTGTTGAAACAGAACTATGGAATCACATAACACATCATCACAGGAATTCCTGCTTAAGTAGGCAAATAAGTTTCATAGGCTTGGGGCCAAATATTAAAAGGCAATCATATTACTCAATCAATATCCTAACAAAAATAGATTAATCTATTTTAATAAAAAAAAGTTTTCGATTAAGTGTAATCTTTAATTAAGATTTACACAATAAAATGTTGAAATTTCAGACAAAAAAAATCAACGTAAAACAATTAATAAAAAGATTAATCAATTAGTAAAAAATATGGAATTCTACTTTAAAACAGATATTGAATGGAGACAATGGCTCGAAGAAAACCATCTTTTTACAGATGGAATTTATTTAATATTCTATAAAGTAGAGAATGAAGAAGAATCCATGCGATGGGAAGATGCGGTAAAAGTCGCCTTGTGCTATGGCTGGATTGATTCTACGGTAAAAAGTTTAGGAAACGGAAAACGAAAGCAATATTTCTGCCAAAGAAATCCTAAAAGTGTTTGGAGTGCATTAAATAAAAGACACATTAAAGCACTTATGAGTGAAAATCTAATGCACGACAACGGACTCAATTCTATTAGAATTGCCAAACAAAATGGAAGTTGGACAGCATTAGACAATGTTGAAAAAGGTATTATTCCTGTAGAATTACAACAAGCTTTTGATAATAACTCAAGAGCTTTTGAAAACTATAATAATTTTGCACCTTCTTATAGAAAAAGTTACCTCTATTGGCTAAACCAAGCTAAACGAGATGCAACAAGGCAAAAAAGAATCGCAGAGATTATTAAACTCTGCGATGCTAATATTAAAAATAGAGATACAAGATGAACTCATTTTGAATTTTTATTTTTAACCGAAAATGAGTTAATATTTGCTCAGATGAGATACTTTTTGAAAAGCATAGTATTGCTATGAATAAAAAAAGTTACGAAATATGAGTGAATTTTAAACATTTTTTAGGAAACAGAAAAAGTCAAAATGAGTTCAATGATTATATTCCACTTATATAACTTCCATAAGGATCTTTAAACTGAATTCCTTCTGTAAAGCGATATTTACTCAATTGCTTAAATTCTACTAAAGCCCAAAGCACAAATTCTTTAATAAAATAGCTGTCCTCTCTATCTAAATTAGGTTGGTGCATTGCTAATAAATCATCTAAAGGAGAAACACTGTCTAATAAGGCTTTGTATTCTTTATCTCTTAAATCATCTAAGATTTCAAATCCTTCTTGTTGGTTAAAAAACCAAGACACAATATCATCATAAGGTGTATCTTCATCTTCTTTCTTTAATTTTTCTATCTTCGGAAAAAACTCAGGGAACAAACTTTTAACTGCTTCACCAATTAAATTATAAGCCACCATAGCTGCACCTTCTTGCTCACCTTCATAGACTAATTCTACTTTACCAGTAATTGACGGAATGATCCCAACAAAATCACTCAAACGCACCATTGTTTTATCATCTCCTGCTTTCAAAGCACGACGTTCTGCAGTACTCAATAAATTCTCTAAAGCAGTAATACTCAATCGAGCACTCACACCACTTTTTGCATCTATATATTCACTTTCTCTTGCTTCAAACACAATTTGCTCTAATAAATCTCTAGCCAAATCTGGAACCATTACCGTATCTTTTTGACTCACAACCAACTTAGATTCTTGCTCAGTAATTAAACGAGCAGTTTCAATATCTGAAGGATAGTGTGTTAAAATCTGACTTCCTATTCTGTCTTTTAAAGGTGTAACAATACTTCCTCTATTGGTATAATCTTCGGGATTTGCAGTAAAAATAAACTGAACATCTAAAGGCAGTCTCAATTTGAATCCGCGAATTTGAATATCACCTTCTTGCAAAATATTGAATAATGCGACTTGAATTCTCGCTTGTAAATCTGGCAACTCATTAATTACAAATATGCAACGGTTGGCTCTTGGTATCATTCCGTAGTGAATCACACGATCATCTGCATAACTCAATTTCAAATTGGCTGCTTTAATTGGATCTACATCACCAATAAGATCTGCAACAGTAACATCTGGAGTTGCTAACTTTTCAGCAAAGCGTTCGCTTCTGTGCATCCACGTAATTGGAGTTTCATCTCCTTTTTCAGCAATTAATTCTCTAGCAAAACGTGAAATTGGATTAAGAGGATCATCGTTAATCTCTGAACCTTCAACCACAGGAATATACTCATCCAATAAATTAAGCATCAAACGTGCTAAGCGTGTTTTTGCTTGTCCGCGAAGACCTAATAAATTAATATTATGTCTTGATAAAATGGCTCTTTCTAATTCAGGTATTACGGTATTCTCATAACCATGAACACCTTCAAAAGCGGTTTCTTTATTTTTTATTTTTTCTATTAGGTTCTCACGCAATTCATCTTTAATAGATTTTGATTGATAACCTTCTTTTTTTAATTCGCCTAATGTTTTTATTTTTTTTACTTCCATAGTCTTTTCAAAATCGAAAAATTGCTAAAGTGAAAATTTTTCACTTTTAACTTTTTCCTTATACTTATTTTATCCTTTAATTCTTTTTTTTCTATTCGTTTCGTAATCTTCAAAAATCATTTCACCTAATCCTTTCAAACCTGTGTAAAATGCTTTCCCTTGATTAGCTCTTGTAAATTCTTCAACAAATTGCGTCAAGTAAGGATCTTGAGCAATCATAAAAGTCGTAATTGGTATGTGTAACTTTCTAGCTTGACCTGCCATAGCATAACATTTATTAGTAATGTATGGATTTAATCCATTACTATCTTTATAATATTGACCATCTGGCAACTTCAAGCAACTTGGTTTACCATCGGTAATCATAAAAATCTGTTTATTAGTATTACGTTTTCTTCTTAGCAAATCCATAGCTAATTGCAAACCAGCAACTGTATTTGTATGATAAGGCCCAACTTTTAAATAGGGTAAATCCTTGATTTCTATTTGCCACGAGTCATTTCCGAAGACAATAATATCTAATGTATCTTTAGGGTAACGCGTGGTAATCAATTCTGCAAGAGCCATCGCAACTCGCTTTGCAGGAGTGATGCGATCTTCTCCATATAAAATCATACTATGACTAATATCAATCATTAACACAGTACTCATTTGAGATTTGTGCATTGTTTCTTCAACAACTAAATCATCTTCAGTTAAATTAAAATCACCAATCCCATGATTAATTTGAGCGTTACGAAGACTTTCGGTCATTGAGACTTTATCTAAAGCATCTCCAAATTGATAATTTCTAAAATCTCCTGTGTGCTCGTCTCCTATGCCCTGCCCTTTACTTTTGTGATTACCTTGACCACTTCGCTTTATTTTTCCGAAGATATGCTCTAAAGCTTGTTGCCTTATAGCACGTTCTGTTTTTGCAGTAATAGCCATACCTCCATTTCCATCTGGATCAATTTCTTCTTTGATATAGCCTTTTGTTTTGAGGTCTTCAATGAAATCGTCTATCGTATATTCTGCAGTCGTTAATTCATACTCTTTATCTAATTCTCGAAGCCAAGAAATAGCTTCATCAAAATCTCCAGAAGTGTGTGTAATTAACTCTTTAAAAATCTCGAAAAGCTTATCAAAAGGGGATTGATTAGGCGCTTCGTAAGGTTTAAAAACGAAGCCCTTTTTTAAATTATTAGTTTCTTTCATAGCAGTATAAAAATACGACTATTTCAATTCAATTATTATAAAGTTATTATAAAACTATTCGACAAGTTTTAATTTTTGAAGATTCTCAATCTTTATCTGTTTTCCTTGAGTACTAATCAAATGATCCTTTTTAAATTGAGATATAATTCTAATTGCAGATTCTGTTGCTGTACCAACAATATTAGCATAATCATCTCTAGACAAAACTAGATTTAAATAGCCCTTTTCATCTACACCAAACTCTTTCTCAACATATATTAGTACCTGAGCAACCCGTTGTTTTACACTTTTCTGAGCCATATCAATCAAATCTCCTTCAGCTCCTCTTAAATCTTTTGCTAAATTCTGGAGCACATCAAAAGAAAAGACTTGATTTTTCTGTAGAGGTTCAATAATCTGATCTTTTGGCACAAAGCATAATTCAATATCATTAAGCGCTATTGCACTCAAGTTAGTACGTTCATCAGATATTATGGATCGCTGCCCAAGAAGTTCACCTTTTCCTAACAATTTTACAGTTTGGTCATTACCATTAGCACTGAGTTTAGTCAATTTTGCAACTCCATGACGAACGCAAAATACGCCACTTAAAGATTCGCCTTCATCAAAAATAATATCGCCTTTTTTATAAAACTTGGTCGTTTTACAATCTGACACTCGTTTTAACTCCTCTTTAGTCAAAGACTTCATTGAGTTTAACTGTCTAGAAATACAATGTTCACACTTACTCATACCTGGGTTTTTGTACTTTTGTAAAAATAATTAAAACATGACAAATATCATATTTTAAAACTATCTGTTTTGTGACTTTTGTTACAGGTATAAATGAGCAAATAATATGGAACAAACTACTTGTTTCCACTGTGGTGATGATTGTAATGCAGCAATCATTCTCTATGATGAAAAAAACTTCTGTTGTAATGGCTGTAAGACGGTTTATGAGATTTTCTCAGAAAACGACTTAACGTGTTATTATGACTTACAAGCTTCTCCTGGTGCTATCCCAAAAGAGATTCAAGGTAAATATGATTTCTTGTCTCAAGATAATATTATTGAAAAATTAACCGAGTTTAATGATGGCAACACACAAATTGCGACATTATACATTCCGCATATTCACTGTAGCTCTTGCATTTGGATTCTTGAAAACCTCAACAAATTAAATCCAAATATTTCTTCGTCTCAAGTTAACTTTGGCAAAAAGAATATTCGTGTCACTTATAATCCTGAAAAAACATCATTAAAAGACGTTGTATTGTTATTAAGCACTATAGGTTATGAACCTTATATTTCTCTTGATGACTTTAAAACCGGACAACAAAACGTCAATAGAAGTCTTATTTACAAATTAGGAATTGCAGGATTTGCCTTTGGGAATGTCATGTTCTTGTCATTTCCAGAATATTTTCAGGTTGGAGAATTTTGGTTAGAACAATATAAACATTTGTTCCGTTGGTTAATGTTTGTCTTCTCTTTACCTGTCGTTTTTTATTCTGGAGCAGATTATTTTATCTCTGCATATAAAGGGTTACGATCCAAATTACTAAACATTGATGTCCCTATAGCTTTAGGTATCGCAGTTTTGTTTTTAAGAAGTACAGCTGAAATCATCTTTGATTTAGGCTCTGGATTTTTTGACAGTTTAACAGGTTTAGTCTTCTTTTTATTACTAGGTAAATTCTTTCAGCAAAAAACATATTCATTCCTTTCTTTTGAGCGTGATTATAAATCCTATTTCCCAATTGCAGTTACTATTATTTCTTCGGAAGGTATTGAAACTCCAATTCAAGTCTATGACATTAAAAAAGGAGATCGGTTACTCATTAGAAATGAAGAACTCATCCCAGTTGACGGAATCCTAATTAACGGAAAAGCACGAATTGACTACAGTTTTGTCACAGGAGAATCTGAAACCGTTAGTAAGATTTCTGGCGACAAACTCTTTGCTGGTGGCAAACAAACCTCTGGTGTTATTGAAATGGAAGCCATCAAATCTGTAGAGCAAAGTTACCTCACACAACTATGGAGTAATGATGTTTTTAGTAAAAACAAAGATGACGGTTTCACAACTTTAACCAATAAAATTAGCAAGAAATTTACAATTGCTGTGTTAAGTATTGCGGTTATTGCAACAACCTTTTGGCTTTTTGTAGATGCTTCTAAAGCTATGAATGTGTTCACAGCAGTGTTGATTATTGCTTGTCCTTGTGCAATTGCACTCTCTGCTCCTTTTACCTTCGGAAATTTGCTACGCATCTTCGGAAAATTAAAGTTTTACGTCAAAAATGCTTCTGTAATAGAACAGTTAGCTTCAATAAACACTATTATTTTTGACAAAACCGGAACCATAACATCTAATAAGAAAAGTACAGCGACATATGATGGGTTAGCACTTAATCCTTCCGAAGAAATATTACTTAAAAACACACTTCGTGGTTCTAACCACCCTTTAAGCAGAACGCTTTACGATATTTTGGATGAACATAATATCATTTCACTCAATCATTTTGAAGAACATTTAGGAAAAGGTATTGAAGCTACTCATAATGATAATCATATTAAAATTGGCTCTGCAAGTTTTGTTGGTGCTGGAGAAACTTCAATTCTAAACACACAAGTACATATTAGTACAAATAATGAATATAAAGGAAAATATACCTTTTATAACAGCTATAGAAAAGGACTTTCTAAACTCTTTAATAAACTTAAAAAACAATATGATTTAGTAATTCTATCTGGTGATAATGAAGGTGAATTTGAGAATCTCAAAAAGTTATTACCTTCAAAAACAAAACTAATTTTCAATCAAAAACCAGATGACAAGCTAGATTACATCAAATACCATCAAACTGAAGGCGCAAAAATTTTAATGATTGGTGACGGACTCAATGATGCTGGAGCCTTAGCACAGAGCAACGTAGGCATAGCATTATCAGAAAATGTAAATGTCTTTTCTCCAGCTTGCGATGCTATTTTAGATGCTTCAAAATTTAACCAGCTCGACAAATTTATAAGTGCTTCAAAAAGTGCTATTAAAATTATAAAATGGAGTTTTGTATTATCATTTGTTTATAACATAATAGGGTTGTATTTTGCAGTGACTGGACAATTGGCTCCAGTAATTGCTGCTATATTAATGCCTTTGAGTTCAATTAGCATTGTAATTTTTACTACTATAGCAACCAATCTATTAGGGAGAAAATTAGAATGATTAAAAATAACCAAACATGATAAAAATCATGTTTTAAGAATCTGTTCAAATGTAATTTTGAACCATAACTTCTAATAGGTATGAGTGTTATATATATTTTACTGAGTATCAGCATTATTGTTGCTGTTGTGTTTTTTATTGCATTTCTAACTGCAGTAAGAAAAGGACAGTTTGATGACAGCTATACACCTTCTGTTAGAATGCTTTTTGACGATGAACTCGTTAAAGAGCAACCAAAACCAACTATTAAAATCAAAAAGACTAATTAATTTACTATGGAAGTTCAACAGTTTCACTACGATAATAAAATCGTTAAAAATTTTCTCTATGCAACCATGTTTTGGGGAGTTGTAGGTATGTCAGTAGGTTTAATACTTGCATTCATGTTTTTATTCCCTAATATGACCAGCGGAATTTCCTGGTTAAGTTTTGGGCGTTTAAGACCATTACACACAAATGCTGTAATTTTTGCTTTTGTAGGAAATGCAATTTTTGCTGGTGTATATTATTCTACACAACGTTTGCTAAAGGCAAGAATGTTTAATGACACCTTAAGTAAAATAAATTTTTGGGGTTGGCAATTAATCATCGTTGGTGCAGCTATCACACTTCCTCTTGGTTATACATCATCAAAAGAATATGCCGAATTAGAATGGCCTTTTGATATCGCAATTGCTGTTATTTGGGTTGTTTTTGGATGGAACTTAATTGGAACTTTACTAAGACGTCGTCAACGTCATTTATATGTTGCTATTTGGTTTTACTTAGCAACATTTGTAACTGTAGCAGTACTTCATATTTTTAATAGTTTATCATTACCTGTTTCACTTACCGGAATGAAAAGTTATTCTGTTTACGCAGGTGTTCAAGATGCTTTAGTACAATGGTGGTATGGACATAATGCAGTAGCATTTTTCTTAACTACACCATTTTTAGGTTTGATGTACTACTTTGTACCAAAAGCTGCAAATAGACCTGTATACTCTTACAGACTATCTATTGTACACTTCTGGTCCTTGATATTCATATACATTTGGGCTGGACCTCACCATTTATTATATACTGCATTACCAGAATGGGCTCAAAACCTTGGTGTTGCATTCTCAATCATGCTATTAATGCCATCTTGGGGAGGAATGATCAACGGTCTATTGACACTTCGTGGTGCATGGGATAAAGTACGTACTGACCCTGTTTTAAAATTTATGGTTGTTGCAATTACTGGTTATGGTATGGCAACATTTGAAGGTCCAATGTTATCTCTAAAAAGTGTAAATGCCATGGCGCATTTCACAGATTGGATTATTGCACACGTTCACGTTGGAGCTTTGGCTTGGAATGGGTTTTTAACTTTTGGTATGATCTACTATCTAATACCAAAATTATTTAAAACAAAAATGTATTCTATTGGTCTAGCAAATCTTCACTTTTGGATTGGCACATTAGGAATCATCTTTTATGCACTACCAATGTATGTCGCAGGATTTACTCAATGGGCTATGTGGAAACAATTCAATCCAGATGGAACATTGGTTTATGGTAACTTCCTTGAAACTGTAACTGCAATTATGCCATTATATTGGATGCGTGCTATTGGAGGAACATTATTTATTACAGGTATGATTATTATGGTAGTAAATGTGATTATCACCATTATAAAAGGTAGCAAAGTAACAGATGAACTTGCAGAAGCTCCTGCACTTCAACGTGTCTCTAAAAGACGTGTTGCTGGTGAAGGATGGCACACTTGGTTAGAACGTAAGCCTGTTAAATTAACAATTTTTGCAACGATCGCTATTTTAATTGGTGGTATTGTTCAAATCGTTCCAACCATATTAGTTAAATCTAATATTCCAACAATTGCTAGTGTTAAACCGTATACACCTTTAGAATTAGAAGGTAGAGATATTTACATTAGAGAAGGTTGTGTTGGTTGTCACTCACAAATGGTAAGACCATTTAGAAATGAGGTAGAACGTTATGGCGAATATTCTAAAGCTGGTGAATTTGTTTATGATCATCCATTCCTTTGGGGAAGTAAACGAACAGGACCAGATTTACATCGAATTGGTGGAAAATATTCAGACAATTGGCACTTAAACCATATGTATGACCCACAAAGTACTTCGTCTGGTTCTATCATGCCTTCTTATCAATGGCTAGTGAGAGATGAACTTGATAAATCTCAAATCGAAGCTAAAATGAAAGTCATGGTTACCCTTGGAGTACCATATACAGATGAAGAGATTGCTAATGCACAAAACTCTATGGACGAGCAAGGCACTCAAATTGAGAAAAACCTTTATACAGATCCAGATTTTGCTTCATCATATGAAACTGATAAAGCTGCTGGTGGAGAAGCATTTATTGAAATGAGAAATAGAGAAATAGTGGCAGTAATTGCTTACTTACAACGTCTTGGTACAGATATTAAGGTTAAAGACGAAGACGTTACAACAACTCAAAACTAATTAATCATGTTAAAATTTGTAAAAAACCACATGGAAAGTATCACAGGAATAGAAATATATCCTATGATTTCCTTAATCATATTCTTCACTTTTTTTGTCATCTTATTTTGGTGGGTAATTACTGCTAAAAAAGACTACATCACGACTGTGAGTAATATTCCATTAGATAACCAAAACACTTCAGAACTATGAGAAATATACCATCATGGATAAGAATACCTGCTGTATTCTTTATCATCGTAGGACTTACAGAATATTTTATAGATTCTGGTGACAAACCTGCATTCATAGAACAACCACTAGTTGCATTATTCTTATTACTTGTCTTACTTATACTCATAGCAATAGAAAGTATTGTTGGAGCCTTAGACAATGTATTATACCAAAGCTTAGACACTGAAGCAAAAGCGAGATATGATGCAAAGCGAGATGCGCCTTCTAAACTAATCCAATGGATTAATAAGACGTATACTAAATCTTTAGGACAAAAACCTATAGAGCAAGAACATGTCATTATTTTGGATCACAATTACGATGGTATTAAAGAATTGGATAACGATTTACCACCTTGGTGGAAATATGGATTTTATGCCTCTATAGTTTTTGGCGTGTTTTATTTGACAAAATATCATGTATTTAATGGTGATAACCAAATTGATGAACTTCAAGCAGATATTGCTCAGGCAAAAATTGACATAGAAGAATATAAAAAAACTGCTAAAGATTTGGTAGATTTTAATACTGTAACAGTTTTAACAGATGCAAGTGATATCAATGCTGGAAAAGCCATATTTGAAACCAATTGTGCAGCTTGTCATAAAGCAGATGGTGGTGGTGGAATTGGTCCAAACCTAACCGATAAATATTGGATTTTAGGTGGAGGAATCAAAAATGTATTTAAAACAATCTCTGAAGGCGGTCGTGATGGAAAAGGAATGATCTCATGGAAACAAAGTTTGAAACCTGCGGAAATGGCTCAAGTTGCAAGTTATGTTTTACAATTTGAAGGTACTACTCCTGCTGAACCAAAAGCACCTGATGGTGATATTTGGGTTAGTGAAAATGCACCTACTCAAGATATACCTACGAAAGCGATAGAAGGAAAAACAGACTCTGTTATTACAATAGAAGAAAATTAAATCATGGAAACACCCAAAAACGAAACTTTTAGAGATTCTATTGGTACACTTACCGAAGATGGAAAACGTGCTTGGGTCTATCCAAAAAAACCAAGTGGTCGCTATTACGAAAAGCGAAAAATTGTAAGCTATGGTCTAATAGCGTTTTTATTTATTGCTCCATTTATCAAAGTTGGTGGCAATCAATTTTTAATGTTCAATGTATTAGAACGTCGTTTTAATATTTTTGGTTTTCCATTTTGGCCACAAGATTTTTACCTTTTTGTGATTTCAATGTTGATTGGTGTTATTTTCATCGCTCTTTTTACAGTAGCTTTTGGACGTATTTTCTGCGGATGGATTTGTCCGCAAACCATATTCATGGAAATGGTTTTTAGAAGAATCGAATATTGGATTGATGGTGATAGAAACAAACAACGCAAATTAGATAGACAAAAATGGGATGCAGAAAAAATTAGAAAACGCCTTTTAAAATGGTTTATCTTTTTAGTCATTTCGTTTCTTATTGCGAATGTCTTTTTGGCGTATTTAATTGGAAGTGACAAACTCATTAAATACATAACAGAAGGTCCTTTCGCTCACACAGGAACACTCATTCCGCTTATTATATTTACAGCAGTTTTTTATTTTGTGTTTGCATGGTTTAGAGAGCAAGTGTGTATTATTGCTTGTCCTTATGGTAGATTGCAAGGCGTTCTTTTAGATAACAAATCTATCATTGTTGCTTATGATCATAAACGTGGTGAAGCTGAGAATGGACGAAAAAAATTCAGAAAAAATGAAGATAGAGAAGCTCTTGGTCATGGAGATTGCATTGATTGTTTACAATGTGTAAATGTTTGTCCAACAGGAATTGATATTAGAAACGGTACGCAATTAGAATGTGTAAACTGTACAGCTTGTATAGATGAATGCGATCATATTATGGATAGCATTGACCTTCCAAAAGGATTGATTAGATATGCAAGTGAAGATGAAATAGAAAACAAAAAGAAATTTGAATTCTCACCTAGATTAAAAGGTTATACAGCAGTTTTAGTTATATTAATTGGTGTACTATCAGGTTTACTTTTATTAAGAACAGATGTTGAAGCAAGAGTATTAAGGCTTCCTGGCCAATTATATGAGCATAAAGAAGGTAACATTATTAGTAATGTATTTACCTATAAATTGATTAACAAAACCACAGATACTATAAGTGATGTAAGCTTTAAATTACGAAAGTACAAAGGTGAAATCAAATTGGTATCTACGTCTAATAATTTTGAAGTACCAGCTCAAGGCGCTGCCGAAGGCACATTATTTATAGAAATCGACAAGAGTGAACTTTCTGGTGATAAAAACAAATTAATGATTGAGGTTTATAGCAAAGATGAATTGATTGAAACCACAACTGTTAACTTTTTAGGACCAAGAAGTTATAACTAAATTATCTTACAAGATTTTGAAATCTTGTAGATATGAAACAAAATAATAGTTTAACGAATAGACACCCATTTTTGGGCAATGATTATGAAATTTAATTGGGGAACAGGTATTGTCATCGCATTTATAGCTTTTATTAGTTTTATTATGTATTTCGTTATCAACATGAATATGTCAGATAAATATGATACATCTTTAGTAAGAGAAGATTATTATGAAGCAGAATTAGAACTACAAAACGATATCGATAAAGAAAACAATTCTAAAACTTTAGAATCTAACCTGTCATGGAAACGTACAGATAAGGGTTTAGAAATTTCGTTTCCCGAATCTTTAGATACAGATAAAATCACTGGAAAAGTGTTCCTATATAGGCCATCTAATAAACAAGTTGACTTTGAAACTGCAATTTCATTGTCTAACCAAAATTTGCTCATACCTGACAAACGTTTATTGGATGGTCGTTGGAACATTAGAGTAGATTGGCAATATAATGGAAAATCATATCTCTACAAAAAAGAGATTACATATTAAAATAAAAAAATGCTTTGGTCTGCGCTGTTATTTGGTCTTTTAGGAAGTTTTCACTGCGTAGGCATGTGTGGTCCTATCGCCTTTATGTTACCCGTAGATAGAAGTAATTCTGCAAAAAAAGTATTTCAGATTTTTTCTTATCACTTCGGAAGATTACTCGCTTACTCCATAATAGGTCTCGTTTTTGGGTTAGTAGGTAAAAGTTTATATCTCTTCGGAATACAACAGCAACTCTCAATTATTATCGGAATTTTAATGATCGTAGTTGTCTTGATTCCGGTTCAGACCTTTAATAAATACAACTTCTCAAAACCTTTATATAGGCTCATTTCCAAAGTAAAAACATCTTTAGGAAAATCTTTAAAAAAGAAAACTGCAGATACATTTTTAACTATAGGATTCCTTAATGGATTTCTCCCTTGCGGATTAGTATACATGGCAGTTTTTGCTTCTATGACAATGCAAAATGCTTTTCAAGGCAGTCTCTATATGTCACTCTTTGGTTTAGGAACAATACCTTTAATGACCACTGCTATTTATCTTGGCAAATTTTTAAATAGTACTATAAAACAACGTATTCAAAAAGCAATTCCTGTATTTGTTGTTATTATAGGACTATTATTTATAATTCGTGGTATGGGATTAGGGATTCCTTACTTATCTCCTGCTCCAATTATAGAAATTTCTTCTAGTGAAATAGACTGTCATTAACTTTTGTAACTGACATTAATCATAGTTTTTAAATATTGTTCGTGCTAACTTTACTATAGAATTTAAAACCTAAGTATATGAAAAAAAGAACACCAATTTCTGCAATAATGACAACAGATGTTATCACTCTAAATCATTCAGATAATCTAGAAATAGCAGAATCGCTTTTCAAAAAAAATAAAATTCGTCATATTCCAGTTGTAAGTGGCGACGAAATAATAGGTATGTTAAGCTATACAGATTTATTAAGAATTAGTTTTGCTGATGCCATAGATGAGGAAGAACAAGATGTAGACACTGTAGTTTATAATATGTTTACCATTGAGCAAGTAATGGCTAAAAATCTTATTAGCGTAAATTCTAATTCTACAATAAAAGAAGTTGCAGAAGTACTTTCTAAAAAAGAATTTCATGCATTGCCAGTAATAGACGATAATAAATTGGTTGGTATTGTAACAACAACAGATTTAATAAATTATTTGATTGAACAGTTTTAGTATATCATCATTAAAACAATAAATCCTGAAAGATTTCTTTCAGGATTTGTTTTTTAATTATCTTAAACACCTAAATATAAGTATTACGAACTAATAATATTAAAATATAATGAGTACACATATTGAAGCAAAAAAAGGAGACATAGCAGACACTGTTTTATTACCTGGAGATCCAATGAGAGCTAAATGGATTGCAGAAACATTTTTTGACACACCTACATTATATAATGATGTTAGAGGTATGTTGGGATACACAGGTACTTATAAAGGAAAACGTGTTTCAGTTCAAGGTACAGGTATGGGTATTCCTTCTTGTTTGATTTACTGTCATGAACTCATAAATAACTATGGTGTAAAAAATTTAATTAGAGTAGGATCTGCTGGTTCTTATCAAAAACACGTAAAAATTAGAGACGTTGTTTTAGCAATGTCTGCATCATCAACTTCAGGTATTAATAATTCTCGATTTATAAATGCAGATTATGCTCCTACAGCAAATTTTGACTTATTTATGCAAGCAGCCTCATATGCTAAAGCAAATAATATTTCAGTAAAAGCTGGTAATGTACTATCATCTGACGAGTTTTACGAAGACGACTTTAATTCATATAAAAAATGGGCAGATTTTGGAGTGCTTTGTGTAGAAATGGAAACTGCTGGTTTATACACAATTGCAGCCAAATACAATGTAAATGCACTCTCAATTTTAACAATTTCAGATTCTTTAGTTTCGAAAAAATCACTTTCAGCAGATGATCGTGAATCTACATTTAAGACCATGATAGAAATTGCTTTAAATATTAATAATGATTAAATTATAACAAAAATTTAATTAAGATAGATCTATCCGCATTAAAAAAAACACTATTTTTATAGTATAAAAACACATAGACATGTTTTCTAAAGCTTGTGAATATGGCATAAGAGCCTCTATATTTATTGCGAAAAATTCGTATGACGGGAAACGTGTATCTCCTAAGAAAATTTCAGAAGAAATAAACTCACCTCAGGCTTTTACTGCGAAGATATTACAAGTTTTAGTGAAGCATGATATTATAAAATCTGTGAAAGGAGCTTATGGTGGTTTTGAGATTGATAAAAAACATATTGCTACTATTAAATTATCTCAAATTGTTGAAGCGATTGATGGAGACAATATTTATAAAAGTTGTGGATTGGGATTAAAAAAATGCAATGATAAACATCCTTGTCCAGTACATGATAAGTTCATAAGCATAAGAGAAGGGCTTAAAACTATGTTAGAAAACACAAATCTAGAAGAATTAGCGCTTGACATCAAAACTGGTGTTTCATTTTTAAAAACCTAAAACACAACCAAACATTAAGATCCCAATATAAAATTGGGATGAGTTCAACCTTCAATTTTCAAATTGAAAATTGAGTTTCACTTAAAAAAATTTAAATTTAAATAGGATAAATTTGTCCGAAATAAAAATAATCATGGAAACAATACTTAATAACACCCAAAAACAAATTGGAGAATTTGTTGCAGACGATTTTAGAACAGCAGCTGTTTTTGCAAAACACAAAATAGATTTTTGCTGTAACGGAAACAGATCTATACAAGAAGCTTGCGAAAAAAAAGGGATTGATAGCACTCTAGTTATTGAAGAACTAGAAGCTGTTTTAAATACCTCATCAAATCAATCTATAGATTACAAATCTTGGCCTTTAGATTTGTTGGTAGAATACATCGAAAAAAAGCATCATAGATATGTTGAAGAAAAGATACCTGTGTTACGTCAGTTTTTAGACAAACTGTGTCGCGTTCATGGAGAACGCCATCCAGAGCTTTTTAAAATAAATGAATTGTTTACTGCTTCGGCTGGTGAATTAACTGCTCATATGAAAAAAGAGGAACTCATACTTTTCCCTTTCATTAAAAAAATGGTCAAAGCTAATTTAGATCATGGAGCAGTAGAATCTCCACAATTTAAAACCGTTGAAAACCCAATCGCAATGATGATGGAAGAGCACGATAATGAAGGTGAACGTTTTAGACAAATTGCAGAACTTACTGATGATTACAATCCGCCTTCAGATGCTTGTAACACCTATAAAGTCACATTTGCTATGCTAGATGAATTTGAAAAAGATTTACATTTACATATCCATTTAGAAAACAACATCCTATTTCCTGAAGCCATAAAATTGGAGAAATTATTTAGCTAACAATTGGTTTTAAGCTGAAGTTACACTTCCTTTGAGTTACTTAACCTACTATAATTACTGTTTTTTTTTCGAAAAAAAAACATAGAAATTGTATAAAGAGACTCAGGGAAGTTTTCTTTTAAAACCATTAATTGACCAATAGAAACTAATTTATAATGCAAAAAAAACTTGTCATTGTTTGTCTCCTAAATTTTTTAGTTGCTGCACTTATGGGATTAGCATTGCGGTTTTCATTTATTCAATCCATAGAAATAAATTATCGTTTCTTAACGCATGCACATTCTCATGTCGCTATGTTGGGATGGGTTTATTTAATACTTTTTGTATTAATTGTACACTATTTTGTACCAAAACGAAAACCCATTTATCAAAGATTATTTTGGCTTACCCAATTTGCGGTTGTTGGTATGATGATAAGTTTCCCTTTTCAAGGTTATGCAGTAATTTCAATTTCATTTTCAACATTACATATTCTATGTAGCTACGCTTTTGTGTATCTTATTTGGAAACATCATAAAACTAAATCTCAAGCCACTTCCAAATTATTAAGACTTGCGCTTGTATTTATGCTAATTTCTACACTTGGCGTTTGGTGTTTAGGACCAGCTGTGTCTATGCTTGGTCAAGCATCTGCATTTTATCAAATTGCGATACAATTCTTCTTACATTTTCAATTTAATGGTTGGTTCTTAATAGCTGTTATTGCTGTTTTATTTCATTTGTTTAACATAGACGATTCTAATCAATTTAGATTGTTTTTTAAATTATTAATAACGTCTACCATTTTAACCTTAGCCTTACCAATTCAATGGTTTGCACCTCACACCATTTTATTATATCTTAATGCCATTGGTATTATTTTACAATTGGCTACTCTATATGTTTTTTTAAAACTCATTAAACCTAAAAAGCAACTCATACGCAATCAAAATTCTAAATTAACAGTCTATTTATATAGCTTCGCTATTGTTTGCTTTATATTAAAATCAATTGTTCAATCGCTCTCAATACTACCAGAATTTGCAGAAGTAGTTTATACACATCATAATTTTGTAATTGGGTTTATTCATTTACTCATGTTAGGAGTTATTACTGGGTTTTTATTTGCTTTCATACTAAATACTAAACTCATTTCCTATAACAGAACACTTCATACAGCAGTTTTCAGTTTTCTTTTAGGGTTTGTGTCTACAGAAATTTTATTACTTATTCAAGGTGTTAATTTTTACTTCGGAAATGGAATATTACCAAACTACTACGTCTTACTTTTTATAAGCAGTATATTCTTACCATTAGGAATTTCACTCTTACTTATTAATATTTTAAACACAAAAACACATGAGTCCAGAACCACAAAAACGACACAAAGCTTTACAACCATTAAGTAGAGAACATCATCATGGATTATTATTATCCTGGAAGATAAGAACTGGTTTTAAGAAAAACATTGAACCAAAACGAATACGAATTTATGCAAATTGGTTTTTTGAACATCACCTCATACCACACTTTGAAATCGAAGAAGCACATATATTTTCTATTTTAGAAGAAGAAAATGACCTGACAAAAAAAGCTTTAGCAGATCACAGACGTATAAAACGCTTATTTTCCGAAGAAAATGAAGATTCAAAAACGTTGAGTAGAATCGAAGAAGAACTAGAACAACACATTAGATTTGAAGAGCGCATTTTATTTCCAGAAATACAAAAGGTTGCTACAGATGCTCAAATGCTTGAAATAGAAAAAATTCATCAACCAGAATCTTTTGAAGATAATCTAGAAGATGAATTTTGGATGTAATATGTACTGTAAAAGAAAAGTCTATTTTATTTTAAAAAATTTGAAATAAGCATCAACTAACTGTTCTAAATTATGAAGTGCAGCTTGAGTTTTTTGTTCATCCTCTTCCTCTTTTAAAATTGAAATTTCATCAAGCATAGGTACTAAAACCACATGTAATTGGTCATGTGGCTCTCCTTTCATACTACAATGTTTTATAATGTAGCTTGTTTGCTTTGAAAGATTATTCCCTAAAGTTTTATATGTGGTTTGGTTACCTGATTTAAATGCTGAAATAATAGAATCCATTTTTAAAACGCCTTCATGTGTTTCTACATTAGCAATCCATTTTTTATCAACATTAAGTTTAATTGATAACGTATCTATTATTGAAATTGCTTCATTACTAGAATCCTGATTTGAATTCAACTTTTTAGTTTCGCTTTTACAACTAATTATAAAAATTAGTAAGCATATAGTTATTAAAAACCTATTCATAATTAAAAATTAAGTGTATTAAAAATCTTTCTTTTTCGATTTAAAGACAATTCGTAAAACTGGCATAACCACCCAAAAAGTTAACATCACAAAAGATACTATTAGTCCAAAACTTGTTCCGAAGAATTGTTTAAAAACAGCTCCTGTATATCCTAATAATGCTGAAATATCTAACTTTAAAAGAATTAAAGTTCGAGATAAATCAATAGGATTTAACATGGTGCCAATTAATGATAGTTTATCTAAAGGGTAATCTTCAAACATGATTAAGGTCATTAAAAACAAGCCATCATAAATAACTGCAAGAAATAGCCAAAGCAAGATGGCATAACCAAAGCCTTTAATTTTATTTTCGTTTGAGAGCGCAATATTAAAGGCCAATGCTGTAAAAATTAAAGTTAAAAAAGTTCCTGTAATTAGTAATAACGAAAAGTCCCAAATAGCACTACTTTCAAACAAACCATAAAACACAAACGGAATCCCTAAACCTAAAATTAAACTCATAGAAAGTGATAAAGCAACACCCAAATATTGTCCTAAAAATATAGACGAGCGTTTTATAGGTTGTGCTAATAGTAGCTCTGTAAATTCTTGCGAATTATAATAGTACATGACTCCAAAAATAGTCCCAATTAATGGTACTAAAACAATAATGACGTTCATTAAAGTAATTACTGCTTTAGATAAATCATTATTTAAAAATAATAATACAATACCTAACAATAAATAAAATGCGAAATAGACGTAACTCCAACGACTACGCATTAAGTCGTAAAAACTATATTTTAATATTTTAAGCATGATTATCTGTTAATATAGACGCAATTGCATGTTCGAAATCGGGTTGATTGGTCTTGGTTTTTAATTCTGAAATTGGCCCTTTAAAGTAAATTTTTCCTTCTAAAATAAATACAATTTCATCTGATATTTCTTCCACAAAACTCATAATGTGCGAGGTTATGAGTATGGTTTTTCCTTTAGCTTTTTCTGCTTTTATTAAATCTTTTAAGCGTATTAATGATATTGGATCTAAACCTGTTGTAGGTTCGTCTAAAATAACTAACGGACTATCAAACATAAAGGTTAACACAAGGTTTACTTTCTGTTTTGTTCCTCCGGATAGGTTTCCTAATTTTTTATCTAAAAAAGGTTCTAATCTAAATAGTTCAATTAAACGCTGATCTTCATCTGTAGGCTTACGTAAGTCTTTAATCATTTTGATTAATTCCTTTACCCGAAGATTGCTAGGAAAGTTAGCTATTTGTGGCAAATAGTCAATTTTATGTCTGTACTCTGAGTTTTTCTTAATGTTTTCACCAAGTACAGTTATATCTCCTTTATTAGGAATAACCATTCCTAAAACAGATTTAATTAACGTTGTTTTACCAGAGCCATTTGGTCCTAGAATAGCAAAAATCCCACCTTCACTTATATTTAAGTCTACACCACTTAGCACTTGATTTTTACCAAATTTTTTATGTAAATTTTGAATGGTTACCATGTTATTTTTTTAATTAGTGGATTGTTATCTAGTAAATCATCTGGTGTAAATACTGGTGATACTTTTTCAGAAAAATCAATAATATCTATAAACATACTACGCAATAAAATAATGGTTTCTGGAGTACGATTTACAATGTAAGAAAACAGCTTCACTGGTCTGTAAGGCACATCTCCTATTCCATTTTTATCTAAATCGTAACCTGTATAATTGCTCCAATAGTTTTTATCAAAAACATTATCATTTACATTACTATTGTAAGCAATATCAAAAGAATTATATAAAAAATTATTTTCTGTAAACGTATTGGCATAACATGCTCCTTTTACTTTAATTGCCCAACCATTATTTGAAAAATTATTGTGTTTATAAATGATTCGGTTAGATCCTTCTATGTTAATACCAATAGTATTATCTTCAAAAGTGTTCCCAATTATTTCGGCATCATTAATTTCTTTGAGTAACATACCATAAGATGCAGTTCCCCAATTCTCTTTAAAGGTATTATTATACATTTTAATTTTCTTAGAAAACATGACTGCTACTCCTGCTCCATTATTTTCAAAAGTATTGTCTTGATATATATCATCATTAGAAAACATAAAATGTAAGCCATAGCGTATATTTAAAGCGCTAACATTGTTTTTTATTAGACAATTATCTGAGAATTCTAAGTAAATTCCGTCTCTAACATGCTCCACATAATTTTGTTCAATTTGAATGTTATTGCTATACCATAATTGAATCCCATTTCCGGAGTTATACTCCTCTAAGGCATCACCAATAATCTTATTATGAAATACTTTTCCGTCTTTGGATTTCTCGATATATATTCCGAAGAAAAGCTTTTCTAAAACTAAATTTTGAATCACAAAATTTTTGCTTCGTCTAACTCTTATTGCAGCATAATCTTCAGTGTAACTTGTACCAACATTAATTATAAATAAACCATCTACAGTAACATCATCTGCAGTTATTGTTATAATTTCTCCTTTTAACTCACCATCAATGACTGGGTAGTTTTCTCCAATTATTGTTAAAGGTTTATCTACTATAATAGAATGCTCTTTGTAAGTTCCTTTTTTTACAACAATAGTATCAAACTCTTTAGCTTGGCTAATAGCGTCTTTTAAAGTTGAAATAGGACATGTTTTACAAACCTCTATCGTTTGGGCGACACTTGTACTAGCTAGTAAAATAGCTAACAAAAACAGACTTAGATTTCTCATGAGACTAGTTATTTAAATGCGCTAGTAACTCTGTCCAAGAATATAGTTCGCCACCTTTTTCTGCTTGTACTTTTTCAGCATCAATTTTATCTTTAAAAGCTGATAAAAATGCTCCCATTGGACTCGAAATGTTTTTACTAATTAAGAATGTTGCTTTGGTAGCATCAATTAGCTCTTCTGGTTTTGTGTAGTTATTTGATAAATATAATGCTATTTCAGAAGTATCAAATTCATTCATGAAATTGACCATACACTCAGTTGCATCAAACTTATAGACTTTTCCTTTTTTAGTTACAATTTCTGCTGCATGAACTTTATCTACGATAGTCATTTTACAGAAATGACAACCATCATTACCATAATCTATGGGTTTTGGTGACACATTACAGCTTATAAAAATTAGCAGTAATATGAGTAGTGAATAGTGTTTTAGTGTTTTCATTTTTTTAGTGTTTTGAAAATATAAAATTACTATGTTATTTTCTTCAAACTCGTTTTTCGGCCTAACCAAAAAGCGACAAGCGTTAAAGACATTCCTACAAACATAAGATATCCTCCTTTATGTGGTAATGAAGTAACATCAAAGTTTAATAGTTTCTTAAAACCAATTAATGGTGGCTTGTATGACATTGGTGTACCATCTGGATTGGTAACTTTTATAATAGCATGTGGATCTAGATTACCACCATAATCTGCTAACCAATTATTAAAATCGTACATACCTAATACACCCAATATAGACATTAAAACAAACCAACCAATAAAATATTTATAAGTTACTTTGTCAAAGTAACCTAGTAGGCCAATAATAACCCCTAACATAGCCATTCCAAATATCACCTTTGGAAACATTGAGAATTCCCACATTTCTTCAGCTTTTGGTATGGTTTTCATACCTATGTAGTGGTTTAATCCATCAATATTTTGCAAATCAAATTCTGAAACGCCTTTAATACCATCAATATAAATATTCATCCCTAAAGGATCTGGATATTGAGGTGCTCCAAGCATAATGTTCCATAATGGAAATTTAAAAAGCCCTAATAACAGTAATGAACCTATAATCATTATAATGCTAGCCTTTTTCATGGTATTTAATATTTAATATAATATATTCAGTGAGGTTTCTGTGTAAACAGAATAAAGTGTTTTAAAAAGAAAGGCGAGAGCGAAATAAATAACTCTCGCCTTAATTAGAGAAATAAACACTAAAACAAAATTCCTCTAATTCTTTTAATATTAATTATTCTATATCTTCGCCAAGAGACCACTTAATTGACGTGTCTGAATCTGCAGCAGACACTCTAATATAACCTTGCATTTCTTGGTGTAATGCAGAACAGAAATCTGTACAATAAAATGGCCATACACCAACTTGTTTTGGTTCCCAAACAGATGTTTTTGTTTGTCCTGGCATAACTAGTAATTCGGAATTGTTTTGACCTATTACCGCAAATCCATGAGGTACATCAAAATCTTGTTCTAAATTAGTAACGTGGAAAAATACTTTGTCACCTACTTTTACTCCTTCAATATTATCTGGTGAGAAGTGACTTCTAATAGTTGTTAAGTAAATATGTACGTCTTTTCCTTCTCTAACCACTTTAGTATCTGCATCTGATTTAGCTGCATAAGGATGCTTGTTGTCTGCTAGCTTATAGATTTTTTGAGATTGCTCTTTAATAATACTTGCTTCCATTGCAGCAGCATAATGAGGCTCTCCATGTGTTGGGAAATCTAAAAGTAATTCCATTTTATCTCCAGAAATATCATACAATTGTGCTGAATGCTCCATTTCTGGTCCTGTTGGTAAATAACGATCTTTTGTTATTTTATTCATTGCAAACATATATTTACCTTGTGGTTTTCCAGAATTTCCTCCAGGAATAGTCAAGTGACCAACAGAGTAATATGTAGGTTTTCTATCGATAACTTCCCAAGTACCTAATTTCCATTTTACAACTTCAGAAGAAATAAAGAATGTAGTATATGCATTTCCTTTTCCATCAAACTCTGTATGTAATGGTCCTAATCCTGGTTGCTCTACCACTCCAGCTAAAACATCTTCGAAGTTTAAAATTGGAATTCCGTAAGCTTCACCTGCAAATTTTTTGTTTTCAATAGCATCTAACATTTTTGTAAATGAATGCACTGTTAAGTTTGCAGATAACTTACCATTACCTACAATGTATTCTCCAGAAGGATCTACATCACAACCGTGAGGTGATTTTGGAGTTGGAATAAAATAAACAGCTCCAGGAACCTCTATTGGATTTACAACACGAACTTCTTTTTTCATAGTAGATGTTGCTGTGTGTGTATGCTCATCATAAACATTATGTGCATAATTAGCAGGCATCATTTTTCCACCACCATTATTTACATATTCCTCAATTTTTTTCCAGTTTATAGCTGCAATAAAATCTTTGTCATTTTGTGAAGCATTAACTTCTAAAAGTGTGCTTGCTTCCTCTGTATTATAGGTTGTAAAGAAGAACCAACCATGTGATTTTCCACGTCCAGGATGCGATAAATCGTAGTTAAAACCTGGCATTAAAACTTGGAATTTAATATCCATGTTTCCAGTTTCTGGTGCTACACTAATAAAAGATAAGGCACCTTGAAAGTTTCCTTTATAATCTTTAATTGGCATGTCGCGTTGCGGAATTGGAACAGAAAAACGTGTTCCTGCAACTACATACTCTGTATTTTCAGTTACAAAAGAAGAACTGTGATTACCTGCACTATTTGGTACCTCAATAATTTCTTCGGTTTCAAATGTAGTCAGACTAATTCTTGCAATACGAGGTGTGTTATTTTCATTTATAAAAACCCAACGACCATCTAGTTCTCCTTTAGATTGAGAAATATCTGGATGATGCGCATCACCCCAAGGAATAAATCCGTGAGAGGTATTTAACATTGGTTTAGTTTCTTCAGAATACCCATAACCTGAGGTTGGAAATTGAGAAAACACAGGAATTTCTTTAAACATTCTACCAGAAGGCAAACCGTAAACCGTTACGTTACCACTGTAACCTCCAGATAAAAAGGCATAATGCGAATCATACTCTCCTGGAGCAACATAAACTTTTTCGGCAATATTACTTGCTAATGCACCAGATTTAGAACCTGATTTACTACTATTATTACAACTTGTAAACCCAAAAAGGATAACAAACATTGCAATGCTTGATGTTATAATATTTTTCATTGTTTATAAAATTTTAATTAGTGTTTATTATTCAGTTGGTGGTAATAAAACTTTATCTATTACATGTACAATACCATTACCAGCAGGTATACTTGCTAATATTCTTGCACCACCAATCATTGGTTCTCCATCTACAACTTCAACTTTTACATAGCCATTGTTAGCTTGTCCTAGTTTTTTAAATTTCTTTAAGAAATCTTTAGAATAGTTGCCTGGAGTAACATGATACTTTAAAATATTAGCCAAAGCATCTTTATTCTCTGGTTTCAATAAATTTTCAACAGTACCTTCTGGTAAAGCTGCAAAAGCTTCATTTGTTGGTGCAAATACCATTAATGGTCCTGCATTTACTAAAACATTTTCTAAAGATGCTGCTTGAACTGCTGCAACTAACGTCGTGTGATCTTTTGAACCAATTGCTATACTTAAAACTGTAGTACTCTCATCATCTTCAATAAAAGCTTGACCAGTTTTTGCTGCTGATGTTTCCGTTTTTATTTCGGTAGACGTGGTTGAAGTGTCATTTTTATTGTTTTTACATGAGCTAACTAAAGCGATGCATGCAAAAGCAAAAAATAGTTTTTTGGCTAGTTTCATAATTATTTATTTAAGAGTTCTAAAGTATTCTAAGACAGCTCTAGCGTCTTCTTCTGTAAGTCCTTGGTTTGCCATAGGAGAACCATTGAATTCCATTAATAATTCTTTAGCTAAAGGATCTTCTTTTACCATTTGCTCAGGATTCAAAATCATGTTCATAACCCATTCTGGAGTACGTCTTTCTAAAATACCTGTTGGAGCTGGACCAATAAATTTTTTGTCTGCTCTGTGGCAAGCTGTACACATTTTTTTGTAAACATCTGCTCCATGTGCAACCATTTTTTGGTCCACTTCTGCTCCAAGTGTTACAGATTTAATTGGACCAACACCTTTGCTGGTTAAGTCTATTCTTTTTGACGCAGGCACTCCTGTTTCCTTAGGTGCTTCTACCTTTACTGGAGCTTCTTTTTTACCATAAGATATGCTCTCTTTCTTTTTTTCTTCTTTGCCTCCACAACTTAATAGTAGTGTTACAAATAATACTGTCATTAATTTTAGTGTTGTCTTCATTTTAATTTTGATTTATTTAACAAAAATAACATCTTAACATGTTAATAAATATGACATTTATCATATTACGGATAAATCTATCTTAATTAAAATCATTGTTTTTATAAAACTTTTTTCTGTTAAATCTCAATTATAAAGATTTAGCACTGTATTAGTTGACAAGATGTTTTCTTATCTTTAAAGCAATCAAACCAAACAAAAATGAAGAAATCACTTTTCTTGATGTTATTCTTGACATCAATTACTCTCTCTGCACAAGACATTTCTCTTGACTTACTTAAAAACATGAATCCTCGTAATATTGGTCCTGGTGGAATGTCTGGACGTGTTACAGCTATTGATGTTGTGCATAACAATACAGATATTATGTATGTAGGAACTGCTTCTGGTGGACTATGGAAAAGTGAATCTGGAGGTATTACATGGTCTCCAATTTTTGACAATGAAGTCACTGCTTCTATTGGAGCAGTTGCAATACAACAATCCAATCCTAGTGTGATTTGGGCTGGTACAGGAGAAGGTAACCCGAGAAATAGTTTAAATGGCGGTTTTGGTATTTTTAAATCTTTAGATGGTGGAAAATCATGGAATTCTATGGGATTAGAAAATACAAGACATATTCATCGTGTCATTGTAGATCCTACAAATCCAGATATAGTTTATGTTGGAGCAATTGGCTCTCCTTGGGGAGAACACCCAGAACGTGGTGTGTTTAAAACTACAGATGGTGGCAAAACTTGGAACAAAATTCTATTCGCTAATAATAAAACAGGTGTAGCAGACCTCGTTATGGATCCAACAAATCCTAACAAATTAATTGCTACGATGTGGGAACACAAACGTGATCCCTGGTTTTTTAATTCTGGTGGAGAAGGTTCTGGTTTACACATCACACATGATGGTGGAAAAACCTGGAAAAAAATAACAGATAAAGAAGGTTTCCCAAAAGGAAATCTAGGTCGTATTGGAGTTGCCATTGCACCAAACAAACCTAATATTATTTATGCTCTTGTTGAAGCGAAGAAAAACGCACTCTATAAAAGTGAAGATGGCGGTTTTAAGTGGAACAAAGTCAATGATAAATCCAGTGGTAGAGGTTCTGGTGGTATAGGAAACAGACCTTTTTACTATTCTGAAATTTATGTTGACCCACAAAATGAAAATCGTGTTTACTCTGTATTTACATATATAAACGTTTCCGAAGATGGCGGAAAAAACTTCACCCAATTAATGCCAGCTTATGGTGTAGATAATGGTGTGCATCCAGATCATCACGCCTGGTGGATTCATCCAACCGATGGTAGCTTCATGATTGATGGCAACGATGGCGGAATGAACATCACAAAAGATGGTGGAAAATCTTGGCGTTTCATTGGTAATTTACCTGTTGCGCAATTTTATCATATCAATGTAGATAATGAAATTCCATACAATGTTTATGGAGGCATGCAAGATAATGGTTCTTGGAGAGGACCAGCTTACGCATGGAGAGTTCAGGGCATTCGTAATAGTTATTGGCAAGAAATTAGTTTTGGTGACGGTTTTGATGTTGTGCCAGATAAAGATGATTCTCGCTACGGTTGGTCAATGAGTCAACAAGGTTATGTGAGTAGATATGATTGGCAAACTGGTAATAATTATTCGGTTAAACCAACACATCCAGATCCAAACGTCGAATTACGTTTTAATTGGAACTCTGCAATAAATATTGATCCTTTTGATAATAGTACACTTTACTTCGGAAGTCAGTTTGTGCACAAATCCCTAGATAAAGGAGATACATGGACGGTCATTTCTCCAGATCTAACCACCAACGATCCTGAAAAACAGAAACAATCTGAAAGTGGTGGTCTTACTATGGATGCAACAGGAGCAGAAAATCATACCACAATTTTAGTGATTGAACCTTCTCCTCTAGAAAAAAACATGCTTTGGGTAGGAACAGATGATGGTAAAGTACATTTCACAATAAACGGAGGAGATTCTTGGAATGATGTCACAAAAGGCATCAAAGGTTTACCTGCTGGAAGTTGGGTTACCCAAATAAAAGCTTCCAATAAAAATAAAGGAGAAGCATTATTAGTCGTTAATGATTATAGACGTTTTAACTACACACCTTACGCCTACCGAACTACTAACTACGGAAAAACTTGGACTCGCATTGTTGATTCTGAAGATGTAGAAAGCTACACGCTATCTATCATTGAAGATCCAATTGAAAAAAACCTTTTGTTTTTAGGTACAGACGATGGATTATACATCTCATTCGACGCTGGAAGCAAATGGACAAAATGGACCAATGGCTTTCCTACAGTTTCTGTTAAAGACTTGGTAATTCATCCAAGAGAACATGATTTAATTATTGGTACGTTTGGTCGTGCTGCTTGGGTTATGGATGATATTAGACCGTTGCGTGATATAGCAAAAAACAAACAAATTATCAATCAAAAACTAGAACTATTTGAACCACCAACTGCTTACCAAGCTGCGTATCAGCAACCAACAGGAAGTCGTTTTGGAGCAGACGCTATGTATCATGGAGAAAACAGAGGTTATGGAGCTAGACTCTCTTATTTTGTAAAAATTGACACATCGGCTAAATCAAGCGATGAAGAAACGGATAAGAAAGAGGAGAATTCCGAAGAAAACAAAAATAATGAGGAAGATGATGACGCTTCAACTTCGCTCAGTGCCCTAAAAGAGGATATGGATGTGAGTGAAGATGTTTCCGAAGTAAAAGAAATGGCAATAAAATGGGACTCTATCCACCTAAAAATTTATGATGGTGATCGCTTAATCAGAACACTCAAACAAAAGGCTCCAGACTCAACAGGAATCTACAAATGGACTTGGTTTATGGATGAATCTGGTGTAGATTATCCTTCAAAACGTATTAGAAAACGTAAAAATGAATCTGGAGGAGTTTCAGTAAAACCAGGAAATTATAAGTTAGTGATGAACTTTGGAGATCAAACTTCCAAAGAAATGATAACCGTAAAATCAGATCCACGTACCAATGCTTCAATGACTAACATTAATCAAGTTTACGACGCATCTAAACAATTAGAAAACATGCAACAAACTGCTGCAGATGTTGTAAAACAACTTATTGAAAGCAAAACAATTGCAAAAGATTACCAAACACTACTTAATAAATTAGACAAGAAAAAATACAAAGACGATATTAAAGCTTCAAAAGATATTATTAAAAATATTGATAACATTGTTGACCAATTTTTAGGCAAAGAAGATAAGCGTCAAGGTATTACAAGAAATCCAGAAATTACTGTGATGCAACGATTAGGTCAAGCAAGACAATATGTTGGCTCAAGACAAAATGGGATTACCTCAACAGAAACAACATTGATAAAAAATGCTAAAGATGCTTTAGAAACTGTATTAACAAAGCTCAACACTTTCTTTAATGACGATTGGAAACCCTATCAATCTAAAATGGAACAAGTTAAAACCAATCCTTTTAAAGAAATAAAAACATTTAAATTAGATTAACAACACACTAAAACCAATCATTATGAAAACAAAAATTTTAGGATTATGCTTAGCTATCTTAATGTTTTCTTGTAAAGAGGACACTGAAGAAAAGGCTATAGTGAAACGAGAAATTAAGCAGTACACCATTGAACAATTTATGGACAATGAAGCTGTTGGAGGTGGAAGTTTTTCTTCAGACAACAGTACTCTTCTCGTATCCAGTAACCGATCTGGAATTTATAATGTGTACACTTTTCCTGTAAAAGGAGGAGAAATGACTGCTATTACAACTTCAGACAGCACTTCTATTTTTTCAGAATCTTATTTTCCCAATGACAACAGAATGTTGTTGAGTGCAGATGGAAATGGTGATGAAATTGACCATCTTTTTGTTAGAGAACTTGATGGAACTATTAAAGATATTACTCCAGAAAAAGGAGCAAAATCTAGTTTCTATGGATGGTCTGACGATGATAAATATCTATATTTTGGTTCTAATAAAAGAGATCCTCGTTATTTTGATGTTTACAAAATGTCAATTGATGATTTTTCTTCGGAAATGATTTATAAAGATGAAAGCGGACTTACGTTTTCAGGAATGTCTAATGATGAAAACTATTTTGCACTGACCAAATCTTTAAACACAAATGATAGTGATTTATCACTTTATAACGTTAAGACCAAAGAAATGACGAAAGTCAATGAGAACCAAAGCAAAAATTCTGCTCAGGATTTTTCGGTTGATAATTCTACTTTTTATTACACAACAGATGATGGAGCAGAATTCTCTTATTTAATGTCATATGATTTAGCTACTAAGGAAAAGAAAAAGGTCATCGAAAAAATATGGGATGTTTCGGGAATTGGTTTTACTTCTGAAGGAAAATATATGGTCGTTTATGTTAACGATGATGGTAAAAATGCCATAGAAGTTTTAGATTCTAAAACAATGAAGCCAATTGATTTGCCAGATTTTGGAGACAAAAGCATTACTAGTGTTGGATTTAGCGATGATGAAAAATGGATGCGTATGTATGTTGGAGGTTCTAATTCACCTTCAGATTTATATACCTATAATTTTGAAACTAATGAACAGTATAAACTTACAAATGTTCTAAATGAAGAGATTAATGCAGACGATTTAGTGACTGCAAAAGTAATTCGATTCAAGTCTTTTGATGGCACAATGATTCCTGCTATATATTATTTACCTAAGCAAGCTTCCGAAGAAAATAAAGTACCAGCAATGGTTTGGGTTCATGGTGGTCCTGGAGGACAAACGCGTCAAGGATTTAGTTCACTTATTCAATATATGGTAAATCATGGTTATGCGGTTTTAGCGGTTAATAATCGTGGTAGTAGTGGCTACGGAAAAACGTTTTATCAAATGGATGACCTCAACCACGGAGAGAAAGATTTGCAAGATTGTGTAGAAGGAAAAAATTGGTTAACAAGACAATCTGAAATTGATGGCGATAAAATAGGCATTATTGGAGGCTCTTATGGAGGTTACATGACGATGGCTGCACTTACTTACACTCCAGAAGAATTTGATGTAGGCGTAAATTTATTTGGTGTTACTAATTGGATGCGTACTTTAAAAAGCATTCCTCCTTATTGGGAATCTTTTAGAACATCTCTATATAAAGAATTGGGTGATCCTTACACTGCCGATTCTGTGAGGTTAAAACGAATTTCTCCATTGTTTCATACAGATAAAGTAACAAAACCTTTAATTGTTTTACAAGGCGCACAAGACCCAAGAGTTTTACAAGTAGAAAGTGATGAGATTGTTGCTGGTGTAAGAAAAAACGGTGTACCTGTAGAGTATGTTTTATTTGAAGATGAAGGTCACGGTTTTGTAAAAAAAGAAAACCAGATAGAATCATATAGTAGAATTCTAAAGTTTTTAGATAAACATCTTAAAAAGGAAAATGCTCCTGTAGATGGAGAAACAGAAAGTACCGAAATTGAAATTGAAGAGACTAATTAATGTTTTGATTTCTAATTAGTATAAAACAAAAAGCTTGAGCAAATTGCTCAAGCTTTTTTGGTTTTATTACTATAACTAAAACTATATTTTAAAGGTAATTACTGGTAATGTTGCATGATTAGCAACGTCCTCAGATATACTTCCTGAGAAGAAATGTGCTAAACCTTTTCTACCATGTGTTGGCACTGCAATTAAATCTGCTCCTATTAAATTAGAGGCATTTAAAATTCCTTTTTCAATAGTATAGTCTGACGTGTAATGCACATCATTTAGTTTGTCTAGGTTACCATCTGCTTTTTTAAGGAAATTAGCTACTGTACTTTCCATTTCTGAAGAACTTTTAAAACCTTCTCCAGGAACATTTACATGGATTAATTTTATATTGCTAAATAAGTTACGAGCTTTTATATATGGCTCTACCATTTCATCAGAAAAATCTGAAGCAAAAGCAACGGTATCAAAATTTAAATTAGCAGGTTTTTGTTTAACCACTAATACAGGAATCTCTGAGTATCTTACTACTTTTTCTGTATTTGAACCTACAAAAATCTCTGATAAACCACTAGCTCCATGAGATCCCATGATAATCATATCTGCGTTATGCTCTTGCGCTACTTCTGCCACTTCACTAAACACTTTAAAATGTTTAACTATTGGTGTAACTTTAATTTCTTTAAGATATTCTTTATCTAAATACGTTTCGAATTTTTGCTCTGCCAATTTTAGAAAGAAAACCATTTGTTGACTTTGATCATCACCAGAACTAACAAGACTTCCTTTATCGAGTTCTAACATGTGTAGAACTAGAAGTTCGGCATTATTTCGTTTAGCTAATATTGCTGCTGTTTCAAGTGCAAATTCAGAGTATTCTGAAAAATCTATTGGTACTATTATCTTATTCATAATAAATATTTTTAGTGTTTGTTTTAATATTCAAATATATAAAAATGCCTTAAACGGTCATTGAAAATAATCTCGTTTCTGGTTGTTTTCTTTGGAGTAAAACATCAAAAGCCATACAGACATTCCTCACAAAGGGCTGGCCCTTTTGTGTAATTTTTATGCCTTCTTTCTCGAAGCTTACTAAACCATCAATTTCCATCTCTCTAAGTTTAAAAACGATATCTTTTAGTTCTTCAATATAAAGTGTTGCGTCTGCCCAACTGGTTTGAAAATCACACATTAAATTTAAAATGTGTTGCCTTACAATAAGATCTTCTGTATTTAAATTATGTCCTCTATAAACCGGAATGATATTTTGTTCAACTAAATGATAGTATTCTTCAATACCTTTTACATTTTGAGAAAAGCCATACCAACTATCGCTAATTGATGACACACCTAAACCAATCATTGCTTGCGTTTTTGATGCAGTATAACCCATGAAATTGCGATGCAATTCATTAGTTATCATTGCCTTGTACAATGAATCTGTTTCTAAAGCAAAATGATCCATTCCTACTTCGTGATAACCAGCATCACTGAGCAACTCTTTTCCTAATTCGTATTGTGCTCGTTTAGAATCTCCTGAAGGCAAATTGCTTTCATTATAACCTCGTTGCCCATTTCCTTTAAGCCATGGCACGTGAGCATAGCTATAAAAAGCGATGCGATCTGGCATTAATTCTTTAGTAAGCTCTATAGTTTTTGCAACATGAGCTTCCGTTTGAAATGGTAAGCCAAAAATAATATCGTGTCCTATTGAGGTGTAACCAATTTCTCTTGCAATCAAAGTAGCTTGCTTTACGTTTTCAAAAGGTTGAATGCGATGGATTGCTTTTTGAACGGTTTCATTATAATCTTGAACACCAAAACTCACACGAGAAAATCCTAAATTATAAAGGGTTTGTAAATGTTCTCGAGTTGTATTGTTGGGATGTCCTTCAAAACTAAACTCGTGGTCGTCTGCAAGATTAGCTTTTCTTAAAATGCCTTTGATGAGTCGTTCTAAATTTTCCGAAGAAAAAAAAGTAGGCGTTCCTCCTCCAATATGGAGTTCCTTAATTTTTGGACGTCCTGTTAAGAGTTCGCAATACAAATTCCACTCTTTTAATACTGCGTTAATGTATGGTTCTTCTACATCATGTCGTTTTGTGATGCGTTTATTACACCCACAAAATGTACACAAACTCTCGCAAAAGGGTAAATGAATATAAAGACTAATACCTTCTTCACCATTACTTTCATTGAAAGACATTGATAATGATTCTTTCCATTTTTTCAGTGAAAATGATGCATTATCCCAATATGGAACAGTTGGATAACTTGTATAACGTGGACCTGCCACATTATATTTATTGACTAATGAATTGCACATACCTTAACAATTTTAATCAAAATTACACATATTGGTTTGTTTAAAATATGACTTATATCATATCTCAAAATTAGTTGAAATTCTATTTTTTATACTGAATACTAAACGTAACAAAATAAACTAATTGTGGTATAATTACTGTTTAAATATATAATTGATAAATTTTCTTACGAACTAAATAATGAGTATATTTCAAAATATAAACCATATTAAAAATAAACCAATGAAAAAATCAATTTTATACATTTCAATTTTAACTTTAGGCTTGAGTATCTCTTGTAAATCTGACAAGAAAGAAGTACCAAATGAGACTGATGCTGAGACTACAGTAACCGAAACCGTAGAAAAAGAACAAAACAATGCTACAACTAAAGATCAACCTGCATATTATAATGAAACAAAAAAAGTCATTGTTCAATTAGACCCTAAAAGCAACAGTGGTGTTAGTGGTAACGTTGTTTTCAAGCAAGAAAAAGGTATTGTTAGTATGATTGCTGTTTTAAGTGGATTAACAGAGGGAGAACACGCAATTCATATTCATGAAAAGGCAGATTGTTCGTCCGATGACGGTAAGTCGTCTGGAGGACATTGGAACCCAACTGCACAACCACATGGTAAATGGGGAGATGCTGCTGGATATCATAAAGGAGATATTGGTAATATTGTTGCTAATGCTAATGGTCAAGCTACAATTTCTAAAGTTACAGATGAATGGTGTATTGGCTGTGGAGATGAATCTAAAGACATCTTAGGTAAAGCAATTATTTTACATCAAGGTGTTGATGATTTTAAATCACAACCGTCTGGAGATGCTGGTAGTCGTGTAAGCTGTGGTGGAATTATTCAATAAAGCTCTTTTTTTCTTCAATTGCATCATCATTTAGATTTGCAACAACTTATATTACTGGATTAATTATCCAAAAAACAGCTTAATGGAATTAGACTTATTAGTGTCCAATTTTCAAAAGAAAGATGAAAAAGCTTTTGAAAAACTTTATAATATGTATAGTAACAGCATGCATGGTGTTATTTATAATATTGTTAGAGATCATGAAATAGCCGAAGAGGTCATGCAAGATGTTTTTATAAAAGCTTGGCATAAAGCCGATACTTATAATTCTAGTAAAGGTCGATTTTTTACTTGGATATTAAATATTGCTAGAAATGCTGCGATTGATAAAACGCGATCTAAGGCTTTTAAAAACTCAGGCAAAAACCTCAATGCTGAATTTTTCGTAGATATTTTAGAAACCAGTGAAAATCTTAATGATAAAATGGATGCCATTGGCATAGGTACATATGTTAAGGCTCTTGGAGAAAAGTGTAAAGCAATTATTGAATATTTATACTTTAAAGGATTTACTCAAAAGGAAACCTCTGAAGAATTAGATATCCCGTTAGGAACAATAAAAACAAGAAATAGAAATTGCATCAAGGATTTGAGAGCAATGGTATTAGAATAAGATGGATATAAAAGCATATATTGAATCAGGAGTCCTTGAACTTTTTGTTGCTGGTCAATTGACTGACCAAGAAAATAAAGAGATTCAAGAGCTTATGCTTAAACATCCTGAAATTTTACAAGAAGTATTAGAAATAGAATCTGCAATTATAAAACTATCCTCAGCAATGTCTCCAGGTGACACCAAACATCTGTTACAACTTATAAAAGACAAATTGCAAATAGGAGGCAAAGATGTAAAAGTAGTTTCTATTGAAAAAGCGAGATATAATTGGTTAACGTATACAGGATGGGCTGCAGCACTTATTGTTGGTGCAGGATTATTATGGACTATGAATCAAAACCAGCAATTAGAAGTTAAAGTATCTGATGCTGAAATAGAAAAAGCATATTTAGAAGTTCAAATTGAAGATGCTAAAACAGACTTAGCAGTTAAGGAAAACTTATTAAATGTACTTAGAGATAGAAATATCATCTCTGTACCTTTAGGAGGGCAAGGTGATTTTGCTAATAGTTACGCAAAAGTATACTGGAACAAATCTGATAACAGCATTTATCTAGATGCACAAGGTTTACCAGATGCACCAGAAGGTAAAGTTTGGCAAGTTTGGTCATTAACCTTAAATCCATTAACACCTACAAGTTTAGGCACTATTGATAATTTTAACAGCGATGACAATAAGATTTTCAACATAGCTAATGCTAATGAAAGTCAAGCCTTTGGTATAACTTTAGAGCCTGCTGGTGGAAGTCAAACACCAACTATGGATCAACTTCACACCCTAGGTGTGGTATCACAACCTTAAATAAATATTATTTTATACTGAAAAGCGCTAGACTCAAGTTTAGCGCTTTTTTTATTTGAATTACTTTTTGAATCTTTTAAATTATGATAACCCAAAATACCCAAATAAACCAATTTTAAAATCGTTCATAGAAAACTGTATCTTTAGGTACTCTTTGTAAAAAATGGATTTGAATTATAACCTACTCAATATTATTACACTTTTTGGTGCTATTCAAGGATTAATCTTATGTATATTCCTCTATAAGAAAAGAATTACTAATAAATTAGCATTACATTTTTTTCTTCTATTCTTATTTTCTTTAGCATTTTACAACCTTATTTACGCCTTGTTAGACATGCAAGTCTTTCAATATTACAGACCTTTACATATGTTTCCTTTTCCATATAAATGGCTTATTGGTACAGGGTTTTATTTTTATATTAAAAACCAATTTCCTTCAAAAGATGGTATCATTTTTCACAAAAAAGAATGGTACCTCTTTGCGCCAGCTATTGTATATGCATTACTTAGAACCTATTGGTTTGGAATTGCCATTAATGAGAATAGTTATAGAATTACTAAAGTGTTAGTAGATTCAGATTTTTTTAGAATCCATGAATTTTTCTATCAATTCTTTACCATTTTCTTACTCATTGCTTCACTCAGAATCATAAAAACTAATGAAGAAAAGCTTGCTAACATTCAAAAATCAAAACCTGTAATACAATGGTTAAAACGACTTACAATAGTCTTTTTAGCAATTATGATTATTGATGTTTTTTTATATTCTACCGACCTCCTACTCCATGATTGTAAAGAGAGTTTTGTGTTTTCTTATCCAACATTTATTCTCAATACAGCTCTAATTTATTGGATTGGCTATATGGGTTTTACAAAACCAAAATTGTTTTTTAATGCTTTTCACTCAATAGAACCTAACACGATTATTGCCAAACAGAGCTTAATTGCCCAAAAAATAAATCGTGCTTTAGACAAAGAGCTATATACAAATCCTAATATAACGTTAGCGCTTTTCGCTTCGGAAATTGATAGTTCTCCAAAAGAGCTATCTAAATATATCAATGAAATACATCAAAAGAATTTTTCAGAATTTCTAAATTTCCATAGAATAGAAAAAGTAAAACAATTATTAGCAAGTCCAGAAGCCAATAAATTCACATTAGTTACACTTGCTGAAGATGCAGGGTTTAGTTCAAAATCATCTTTTAATAGTAGCTTTAAAAAAGTCGTAGGCATGACACCTTCAGCATATAAAAAGCTACATGCATAATTAAAAAAAAATGTCCAAGATTCTTCTTTCTGGACGTAATAGCCTATAAATACTGTGTTTTTCTTTTTCAGAATTAGATATTTGTACTATCAATTAAAAAAACGAACAGATGAACACGAACTCAAAATCTATTATAATTTTTACCTTTTTCTCATTTTTTATATTAGTAAGTATACATGCTCAAATACTTAATAATGATTTTGAAATATCTAATGACAGTATTCCTAAGCATCCTAAAGATTGGAAATTTATTAATACTAATGAAGCACAATTTTCACTCACATCAAGTACAACATCATCAGGATCAAAATCTTTCATTGTAGACTTAACTAATAACACATCTAATAAAAACCATTACTTCTCACAAGTTGTAAAATTTCAAGGTAAAAAACTACAACGGGTTTTGCTCACATTTTATATGAAATCAGATTTAGATGGTACTGCAGGCATTTGGTGGCAAGCTCGTGACAAAAACGACATGCAAATTGGCTTTACTAATAGTGGTATGCAAAATCAACAAGTTAGTAACAAAACAGAATGGTCAAAATACACGTTGTTACTAACAATTAATGAAAAATGCACCCAATTTATTATTGGTGGTTATGCCAATGGAAAAGGCAAAGTTTGGTTTGATAATTTTAAAGTTGAAGACATTAAACTTGCAGATACAAATCCTCCAAAAGAAGTAAAAGCATATTTAAAGGCCTTTACAAACATTGTAAAAACACACTCGTTATATAAAGATTCTCTCAACTGGAAACAAATAGATAATGACCTAAAATATTTATCTAAAGGCATTAACTCAATTGATGCTGTTGGATCACCAAAAAATTACATCATAAATATGTTAAAAGAAGCTGGAGATAATCATTCTTTTATTGCTCCTAAAATAGCTTTTGAGAAATCTCAAAATTCACAAACTAGTACTTCTGTACCATATTCTAAATTATTAGATAATAATATAGGTTATATAAATGTCCCTGATTTTAGCAGTAGAAACGATAGTGTAAAAGTTAAATTTGCTACCAAGATTCAAGGTTTAATTAAATCACTAGATACAGAACATACCATAAATGGTTGGGTTGTTGATTTAAGAGATAATCCTGGTGGAAACATGCATCCCATGTTAGCAGGATTAGGTCCTTTAACAGGTGAAGGCACTTCTGGTTATTTCATATCTGGTAAAGACAAATCGAGTGAAGCATGGTTTTATAAAAATGGTGGTTTTGGTGTAGGTCATAATATAACGACTCAAGTTGAAAACCCATATGTTATAAAACAATCTAATCCTAAAATAGCAGTCCTCATTAGTTCTAGAACAGGAAGTAGTGGAGAAATGACTGCGGTTGCATTTATAGGAAAAGATAACACTACTCTTTTTGGTCAAACAAGTGGAGGTTACACAACAACAAATCAAGATTTTGAGCTACCAAATGGTGACCGTGTTTATCTAGCTTCAGGTTTTGTAGCAGATAGAAATAATGTAATCTACCCTAAAAGCTTACAACCAGATGTGACCGTTATTGAAGATGGCAAAGATTTAGACAAAACGCTCGAAGCAGCATTAAAATGGTTGCAAGAGTAATTATTTTAATTAAACAAAAAAAGAAAACACCTACTCACAAACTGGAAGTAGGTGCTTTCAACTAACAAAAAAACTCTAAAAATACCATGTCTCAACATGGTAACTTTTAAAAAACCAATCAATCAATTTTAAATGTTAGCATTTATCAAATAATCCCCTCACAGATTATTGATAAGTGTCTTAAAAATTATAACTTATACTCCCTTTTATAAAAAAGGGAGTTCCTGGTGTAAAATGAATTTCTTCAACAGATTGTGCCTCGTTTTGTAAACGAGATTCTGTAGCAAACTGTGTTTCATTCCATTCTACATCAAACATGTTTTCTATAATTAAACCTAATGTTATATTGTTGAAGGTATAATTAGCATTAAAATCTGTCACAAAATAACCGTCAGCAACTAAACTATTATCTTCATTTGCAGGTCTATCATCAATATATCTGTATCTAATTCCTCCAGAAAAACCGTTAAGATCATTTACTGATAATCCTCCAGCCATTGTAAAATCGGGTGCTAATGGGATAAAATCTTCACCATCAGCAGCCTCTAGACTTCTTGCTTTTGTATAGGTTGCATCTGTATCTAAATACAACCAATCATTAAATTGATAACGTAAACCTAGATCCACTCCAAAGCGTTCTGTTTTTCCGCTAGGCTCAACGATTCCTGCATCACCAACGTACACAAATTCTTGCTCTAAGAATAAATACCAAAGTGCAGTGTTAACAATTAGATTTTTAGTCGGTTTCCAAATTTGTCCCAAATCTAATCCGTATGCTCTGGGTAAAATATTTTCACCTAAATTAGTTACAACCACTCTTGTGTCATTAGAGTGAAACCCAATTCCAGATTTTAAAAATAATTGTAAATTATCTTCAGCATTGTAAAAGAAATTTAACTTAGGACTAACTATAGTTTTTGTTTCAGATAGCAATGTATATTCTGTTTGCAATTTATCGTTGTATAAAAACTTGAAATAATCCAAACGTAAAGCTGGAGCAATTTTTAATTTTCCAAACTCAAATTCTGCATTTACAAAGGCATCTATATTGGTTTGGTTAATATCTCCTAATTGAATATTTTCTAAAGTTGTTTTTCTATTTAATGTTCTTGACAACTCAACATCATCAACAATATCATGACGAAACCCTAAACCAGTAGTCAATACCAACTCGATAGTTCCTAAAAAAGTTGTGTGTGAGACACTTGTATTAGCTCCAAATATTTGACGATCTTCTTTTTGTTTGATTTGATCTCCATTTATTGGATCTTCTAAAAAAAAGGTGAAATTAGAATATAACTCAAACGCATAATATGAGTAAAATGCATTAGATTTTAATGTTGTATTATCTGAAATACGCTTACTAAATTCTACATTAAAATTTGTACGCTCAGTTTCTCCACCTTCGGTATCATCTATGGCTCCAAAACGTGTAATATTTCCTTTATCTACTTCTCTCTGCGGAATTTGTCCTGATGCATCCCAACGACTTGTAAAATGAGAGGCACTCAATGTTAACTTGTCATTCTCTGGTGAGAACATCACATATTTTCCGAAGATATTAAGACGATTAAAGTTTTGTGGTGACTCAAAAGGCCCATCTGTTGCTATATACTCGGTAGCGATATAAGCATTTTGGTTTTTTGTGTTTTCTAAAAGGTTGAACATCCCTAATGTTCTAAGTGAATTAAAATCTCCAACTGACATTGAAATCTGACTATTCTTCAAGTAATCTCTAGTAGAGAAATCCACATAACCAGCTGTGTTGAAATCGCCTTCTTGAGCATAGTATGGCCCTTTTCCGAAGTCAATCTTATTAACCGTTTCTGGTATTAAAAAATGTAAATCGCTATAGCCTTGACCGTGTGCATGAGAGACCATATTTACTGGCATTCCGTCTACAGAAATCGAAACATCTGTACCATGATCTATATCAAAACCTCTTAAAAAAAGTTGCTCTGCTTTACCTCCTCCTGCGTGTTGACCAATGATTAAACCTGGCACTTTACGCAATACCTCTTGCGACGAATTTACAGGACTGGTATTGATATCCAGTCTAGAGATTGTGCTCAATGCGCTAAGCTCGTCTGTAATAATCATTTCTTCTAATTGAAAAGCTTTTTCTTCTAAAATGATGATTAAATTAGTTCCAAAATTTTCTGGTTGCAACACCATTATTTTATTTTTATAACCCAATAAACCAATTTTTAGAGTGTCACCTGTTTTACTATTCTCTAAAATGAACACTCCGTTTTCTGACGAGTGAGAGTGACTTTGAGAGTTTATATTATAAATGTATGCAGCTTCTAAAGGTTGATCAATTTCATTAATGATTTGACCTTTCACTTTTTGAGCATAAGCACTGTTTGACAATGCTGCTACTAAAAGCAGTATGATTATTTTATTAAAATTCATGAGGTTATAGCTTTTACAGTTGATTAATTTTATCTTCCATAGTTGGTCCTAACTCATAAAGGCTAGCCAATAATTCTTTTTTAAGCGGTTTAACATCCTCTGTTCTACCTGCAGCTTTATAAATTTCTGCGACGTGAAAGAGTGTTTCTGGCTCGTATGTTTTATTGATAATATGCTGATCTACAATTTGTAATGCGCCTTCTAAATTTCCGTTTTTAAAATATGACCATGCCAATAAATCATAAGATTGAGGTGTTGGTCTATTTTTAATTTCGGTTTTAGCTATTGCTATGGCATCCTCTAATTGTATATTTTCATCTGTATACAAAAGCACATTGTATTTATTATACATATCTCCATAAGCTTCATTTTGCATGGCAATATGATATAAGTCTAATTGAGATTTACTCATTTCTAGATCCCCTTTATAATCTGCAATTTCAGACTTCAATAAATAATAATCTGGAGCTTTGTAATTTTCGATTACTGTATTTAAAATACGAAGTGCTTCATCTGGATTTTTTTCGTGAGAATAGACAATCCAAGCGATCCCCTTTTTTGCATACGCGTCATTTGGATCTAATTCTAATGCTTTTAGAAAATGAGCATACGATTTTTCAACCTCTCCTGCATGACCATAAAAATCTGCAATGTTAGTGTAAGACCATTGTTTTAATCCTTTTAAATTAGATGACTCTGCAATAGCCATTGCTTTTTCCATATACTTTATGGCAGCATCTAGATTTCCTTTATGATCACTCCATTTTGATAAACGAATGAGGTAATCAAAATCATTAAAATTTTCAAATGTATTAAGATATGCTTGTGCTTTTTCATAATTGCCTAATTCTAGGTGTACATCAAAAAGCATTTTTTGAGTTTCTTGTAAACGATCCTTTAACGCTTCTGCTTTTTCTAATAATTCTAAAGCCTCTTTAAATTTATGCTGAGAAATATAGTTGTAAGCTAAACTCTTTAAATATGAAGGATTTTCATATTGAGTTCTTTCATTAACCAATAATAATTCGTTTTCAGCTTTTTTAAGATATTCAACGTCTCCTGTTGTAGAAAAGTATGCTGTATATGTAGATGCCAATTTACTATGGTAACCATATTGATTTGGTGTTTTTTCTAATTTTTCAGACCAAAAGACTTCGTTTTGTTTAGCGCGATCCAGAGTTTTATTTTCTGTCATTGCTAAAAACGTATCATAGTCGTTAGTATCTGTGATTTTTTGAGTGTTATTTTTAGAGCAGTTTGTAAATAGAACTGCAGCTAATACTGTGATTAAAAACGTGTATTTAGAGTTCATATTAGTGTGGTTTTGAGTAATTATTTAGAATTTTATTTATTAAATAATCCTGAAACAGGCTTGTTTGAAGCCCATTTCAGAATTAAAAATTGTATTAATGAGGTGTAGCTAAGTAAGGAAAAGACGATAAAAATGTTTTATCATTACCATCAACATTATCATCAGATAATCCTGGATTATCAGTTCCCATTGGGCCACCAAAGATTAATAATAACTCGGTTGAAATAACATCATCTGCTAAAGCACGACCTGTTAATACATTTGTACCATCAAAAAATGTTGTAGTTCCTGTAAGTGAAACAGTCAACACATCTGTTGCTAATGCACCTGTAAATGTTGGTGCATCCCATGTTAAAGCGTTTGTTGTGTAACCAGGATTTAAGGCTAATAATCTAGCTTCAAATTTAGATTGAAACGCAGCACCTTGGTTTGAAGGTATTGTTGTATTAAACGCATTTTTATCTGCCATATCTACAAATACTGTATTAATAGCTGGTCGTCCCATTTGATCTTCTTGAGCATAGGTTCCTGTAAAATTAGGTCCTGTTGGTCCTGTTACATTATTATCATCATCATTATTACAATTGTATGCTGAAAGCGATACTAGCAATGCTATTGCTGCTAATTTTATATTATTGAATTTCATGTTTTTTGTATTTAATTTTTAAAAAATTGTTTTTCTTCGGAAATATGAAGGACCACTCTATTGTTTTCTTTTAGATTCTACCCAGATGTTAACCGAATCTCCAGATCCAACCATAGCTTTTGGTAATTCTACTACTATTGACATTACGTTTGTACCAGCAAAACTATCTGTTCCTGGATCGTTAAATGAACTGATACCATTATCTGGTGTCAAAATATCTCCATAACGGAAAAAGTCCATAAAGAAAGGATCATCTCTTGGTCCAGCAAAAAAGTTCATACCATTGTTAGATTCTACAATTGTACTAGCACTATAAGAAGTAATATCAACAGTATTCATAATAGCTGTACTTGATAAGATTGTACTATTTAATCCAGATTGCGAAGGTGCAATTGGTCCAAAGAAATACATTTTACCATCTCTTGGAGTTGCTTGGATAACTAAATCTGCTACTGCATCTCCATCGTTATCAATATTAAACTCTACTAATACATTCTCATCAAAAGCTGCTGCATCTGTATCTGCAGGACTTATCAATCCTTGTACGTTTGCAACAAAAACAATGTTGTTGTTGTTTTCTTGACTTTGAAATGCATAAATGTCTGTGATATCACTTGTACCACCAGCAACTGCAGGAGCATCAATATGATCTGCTGCGATTGCGAAAAAGCCAGCAATTGTTAAAACTGCAGCTCCAATTAAAATTTTAGATTTTTTCATAATACTTTGAGATTTTTGTTAATTATTGTTTTGTCTCTATTCCACCTACGAGAAAATCATAGTTGCGGTTTTATAATTATTTTGATAATCATTAAAAACATTAAATTATCGAAAGAAAAAGGTAACTTTGCATGGTCTTTAAAAATGAATAAATGAACCCATCTACAAGTGGTTGGATAGAAAAATTCTGTTCTGAGTTATTAAAAAACGGGATTCCGTTTAATAACTACAACACGCTGTATACTAGCCTTAAAAGGCATGGATTTATTTATGGTGTCAATGTTAGTGTCACTGATAAAATTGAACATATTCATAAATATTCTGAAGATGAGTTTGCTAAAGTGAACCTCATTACCGGTTTATTTCATATTTATTATTTTAAAAAAGAAAATTTTTCTACTAAAGCATTTATAATTGAACTTTTAGCATTTTACAAAGCACTAGAAGTTGCAGATTTATCACTTTGGGATAAATTAGTAATAGGCAAAAGTGATACTTCTATGTTAGAGCGTTTGATTCATGATCGTATTCAAATAGACGACAATCTATTAACTAGAAATTTTAATAAATCTATTACAAACTCATTATTATTTGTAGATGTACTAGCGTTTGAGGCTTATTTATCAAATGAAGTTGACCCAAAATCTTACGCTGCTCATTTAGAAAGTATCATTGTTGGGACCTTATATAGGTCTTTAAATTCTAAGAGTAAGATTACAGATTATGATAAGGAGATTATTAATATCATTGAATCTTCTGCCTCATATATGGAAGATGACGACATAGATACAGAAGATCTTATCTACGATATAGACTATGATATTGATCCACACGAAAAGAAATATCTTTTAGACTTGATGTGCCTATCTGTTTGGGATGATGAAATATTAGAGCGTTCTGAGTATCAGTTTTTAAAACAACTTATTAAACGCATGGAAATGGATCCCTCTGAAATACAAGATTCTATTTTATCTGTATCTAAATTTCATGTAGAACATAAAAAAGAAGTATTACTATTTCAGCAAAGCAACCCGTTATCTAATTTTTATGAAAACTCATCTCAATTGGTTAATAAATTAATTAGACGTAACAGTAAACGATTGGTAAAAGAAATGCGTCAAAGCAAGGACTTAATGCTACTAATTACCAAATCTACACACTCAGATCTTAGTAAAGAAGAGCAAAAGCGAATGCAAGCTCAATTACTTGATACTTTAAAAACCATACCAAGTTTAGCAATATTTATGCTTCCTGGTGGTGCTATACTATTGCCTTTGTTTGTCAAATTAATCCCTAATTTATTACCATCTGCTTTTGATGATAATAGGATTGAAGAGTAGTATTCCCAGTAAGACTGTAACAAATCTAAATTTAAGCTTACTTATAAAAGTAAAGCTATAGCAATGAATTTACCTAATTACTATCACATTCTTAAGATTGAAAAATCTGAAGATTTAAATACCATCAAAAAAGCATTTAGAACAGAAATCGCTTTATATCATCCAGATAAAAATAAATCGGAAGACTCAAAACCCCATTTTAATTTACTCGTTGAAGCATTTAATGTCTTATCAAATTCAAAGAAACGAGAAATTTATGATGAGATGTTGAATTCTTCGGAAATCAATAAACTCGAAATTATAGAGCCTAAAGCTGAAAGACAGTACAATGAATGGAAAAAAGAATCTAAGAAAAAAGCTAAAACTTACAGAGACTATTCACTTACAGAATTATTATTACTAGACATCTTCTTAGATGCTGGTTTTAGTGGTTTATTTTCTGTTGGTGGAGATTTACTTGAAGGTTTGGGAGATTCTCTAGGTGATGTATTTGATATTTTTTAGTCTTACGACAACCAATCTTTAAAATCTTTTACGCGTTCTCTTGCTACAATCACATCTTGCTCATTAAAATTATTTAACTTAATCTGAAGTCTGGAGTTTGTATAACTCACCATATCTTTAATTGCGTTAATGTTGATGTAGAATTTTCGACTAATCCTGTAGAATTTGTGAGGTTCTAACTCATCTTCAAGTTGTTCTAATGTGGTATCGAGTAAATAATTTCTTCCTTCTAAAGTATATGCATATGTTCCTTTATTTTCACTGTAGAAACATTCTATATCATCTATATTAATCAACTTTAAATGTTGACCAACTTTTACCGAAAATCGTTTTTTATACTCACGCTCAATAGGATTAACCAACAACTTCTTGATATCATCAAAATCTAAAGTAACCGATTGTTGTTTTGGTACACGTTCATTATATTTTGAAACTGCTATTTCCAGATCATCTTCATCTATAGGTTTTAATAAATAATCTATACTATTTAATTTGAATGCTTGCAAAGCGTACTCATCATAAGCTGTAGTAAAAATCACTGCAGATTTGATATCAATAGTTTCAAAAATCTCAAATGACAAACCATCACTAAGCTGGATGTCTAAAAATATCAAATCTGGATGCTCATTATTTTGAAACCACTCTATAGATTCTTCAACAGAGTGTAACATTGTTTCTGCTTCCATATCTAATGCTGTTAACATACGTTGCAATCGTCTTGCTGAAGGTTTCTCGTCTTCTATAATAATGATACTCATTTGTGTGAATTTAATTTTTGGTTGGTTTATAATTATTCGTAACGTTTAATCTCGTTAGAATCTTTGTCCATTAAATCTTTAATTTTCTTCTCTTCCCAATTTTTACCAAAAATTAAACTTGGTAAAAACACAGAACCAGCATGTGATAACAAACCTATTCCCCAAAAAGATAATGTGATAAAATTACGCCATTGAAAATAACTTTCTCCTTCACTTAAATTCTGAATATTGATGTAAACAAAGACTAGATTAACTATAATATAAATTAATAAGTGCGTGTAAAATCCTTTAATTCGTTTAACTCTTTTCGCTGCAAGTCTGTAACGTTCTTTATGTAAAAATTCATTTGTTTCCATTATTCCCAGTGTTTATTATCTTCATCCATCATTTTCTTAATCTTACGTTCTTCCCAGTTTTTTCCGAAGAAAAAATTAGGACCAAAAACTCCTATAAAATGAAATGCCAGTCCTATTCCCCAAAAAAATGCTGTGGAGAATGTTCCGAAGCTAAATAGTTTTACTCCACTAGAGGTTATTAAAATGATGAGAAATAAATTCACAATCACATAAGAAGCCAAGTGCCAATAAAACCCAACAATGGCTTTTACTTTTTTCTGAGCTCTTAGGTATGCTTCTTCTTTTTCCCAAGCTCTTTGAGAGTTTCTATTTCCGAAGGGTTCTATATTATTTTCCATGATATTTTATTCTTTCTGATTAAAAAAACGCTCTTCCTCTTCTATACATTCTTTAAGCTTTTTACTTTCCCAGTTTTTGCCTAAAAAGTAATCAAATCCATAAATTGAAAATGCATGAAATGCTATTCCAATTCCCCATATTAGCCACATAAATACGGACCCGAAGTCAAACAAAGCTTCCTGCAATGTTTTCCCTTCATCCAAATCATCAATAATCTTGATAGTCGATATGGTTGTATTAAAAATAATATAACAAGTAAAATGTATATAAAACGATCTAAGATTTTCTACTTTATCTTTTGCTCTTTTTAATCTATATGCTTCAGTAAATTCTTTCATTGTTATAAAAATTTAATTCCAACGTTGCTCTTCCTCTTCACGCATAAACTTTTCAATTTTACGTTTTTCCCATCCGTTACCTAAAACGCCATCGTTAACATATACTTTATAGGCGTGAAATGCTAATCCCATTCCCCAACCTAACATTGGAAACCAAAACCATTGGATCGTGTTTGGTGTGTAACGAAACCAGATAAAGAATAAAAATGGTATGACGATACAGTAAGAGATTAAACTATAATAAAACTCTTTCATTTCTTCTACACGCTTGCGTGCTCTAATATATCTATCGTCAAAATTTGTTTTTGGTTCTATTGTTTCCATGATTGATACTTGTTTTGTAAGCATTGGTATTGCTACCGCAAATCTGCTTGTTGATTGATTGATTGATACTGTTTTATTTGATAATAATTTATAGCGTTGTTTGATGTTTTCTAATCCAACTCCACTACTCTTTTTCACTATTTGTTTTGGCTGAAGGTTGTTTTCTACGATGAGCATACCTCCAGATTCATAAATTTTAATGTGCAATGGTTTGCTACTTGTTACCATATTATGTTTTACTGCATTTTCTAACAATAATTGTAAAGACAGCGGTACAACTTTACTTTCTGGATTTGTAGCTTGTTCTGGAATTTCAAAAATAATACTGTCTTCAAAACGCATTTTTAAAAGCGACATGTAGGTTTTTGCAAATTTCAACTCTTCGTCAACTGTAATTAAATCTTTGTTTTTTTGTTCTAAAACATATCTATATACTTTAGATAAAGAGGTTGTAAACTTTTGTGCATTTTTTGGATTCTCCTCAATTAAACTGGTTAATACATTTAAGCTGTTGAATAAAAAATGTGGATCTAATTGATTTTTTAAAGCATCAAACTTTGCGCTTGCAGTTCCTGCAATGACCTTTTGCTCTTTAATTTTGTTCTTCTGATACTTGTTATAGAAAAATATCACATGGAATACTGAAACAATTGTTAATGTAATCCATAACCCAAAAGCATAACCTCCTTGCCATGTTTCATTTTTAATGAATATTTCAAAAGAGACATCATATAATAACATTGATGTTGTTGCTCTTAAAAGAAACAAACCAATTAAGGTAATGATTGTAGAACCAATGATTCCTATTACAACACGTTTTATGGTATCACCCTTTATCCAGTTGCGACGCTCCATGTAATCAAAGAAAGTCATATTAGAGAACCCAAGAACAAAACCATATAGTTGATAAAAACTAAAATCAATTAAAAAATCATTAACTGTTTTATAATCAAACCCTCCAGAAATCAAATTTCCTACGAGCCAAACAACAGAACCTATACTTATGGTTAAAATGATATTTTTGATTGGTTTTGTCATAATATTTTACTCTTTACAAGATTTTAAAACCTGTTCTGCACGTTCTATTCCCCAAGATGGATGTAAGTTGCTTTCTGGTTTAAAGGTAACAAAAAGTTCAATGGATTTTTCTATCTCAGCACAAAACGGTTTAGTATCTTGACTAAAATATCTAGCGCTTCCCATTGCCCAATCTGCTTTGTTAAATGCTACTCTTGGGTTTTCTGGAGCTAGTTTATAAGCCTTATTATATAGTTCTGTTATTTTTCCAGCATATTTCATTCCGTAGACTGCGCCATCATAAGCAACCCAATTGGTTAAAACCTGTGCTTGCATCACAAGAATCTCTGGATTATCTTTACTAATTGCCATGGCACTATTAATATGTTCTTGTGCTTTATCTAACTGTGCTTTTAAAACTTTTTCATCTTTCTCTCCCCAACTTTTTAAACTATTAATTTGTGCTATGTAATAATGAGGTAACCACTCGTTGGCTTCTGCATTAGAAATACGTTCAAACATATTTTCTGCTTCGTCAGTATTGTTTTCTTGCCAAAGTTTAAAAGCTTTTTGCATTCCTTTTTCATAATTGGTTTGTGCAGATGTAATTCCTGAAACCAAAATAATTGCGATGATTATTAATTTTTGCATGATATTATAGTGTTATAATTTGTGTTATTGATTTATCTTTTACTTCAAATTTCGCGTCTTCCCATTTTGGTGGCCCCATAAATCCTGTGGCATTATTTGAGCAACCATAATCTTCTTTTGGGATTCCTAGAAAATTACTATCCATTTTATTATTATCATTTTCATCGTGAAACATCGAGATTGCATAAACCCCTTTTGGGATATTTTTAAATGTAACTTCACAACTATTACCTGTTATTTTAGTCATCGTTGATTGTAATCTTGTGTTTAAAAAAGCCCCTTCAGAGTCGTAAACTGCAACATACACTTTTCCTTTGTTACTCTCAAGGTTATTAATTTTCACAGTAATATCTTGTCCAGATACTGTTTGCGCATTTAGTAATTGACTAAATAATAAGAAAATGAAAATTTTGACTATTGTGCTCATGATATTTTGTTTTATACTGAAATTGTTTCAGCTTGATTGATGAGACAAATATCTAACAGAAGTCTTCATTTAAAAAAAGAGAATAACCGAACTGTTATTTCTTCATGACGAATTGTATAATAATTAAAGAATTAAGTAACTTATCACAATAAATAGCTACTAATCAATTATCTAGTCTAACACAAAAACCAATACAATGAAAAAATTAGCTTTACTCACATTAGGTTTTCTTATTACCTTCTCAATTAACTCACAAGATAAACGACTTAAAAATGTCGAAAAAGAATTAAACAAAATTCTTGAATTAACTAATGCTGCTGGTTTTGCTGTTGCAGTTGTTGAAGGCGACAAAATTATTTACGCTCAAGGTTTTGGATATCGAGACTATGAAAATAAAGTTCCTGTAGATGCCAATACACTTTTTGCTATTGGTTCATCTACAAAGGCATTTACCTCATCAATTCTAGGGATATTAAGAGCTGATGAAAAACTCTCTTTTGATGACCAACCAAGAAAACACATTCCAGAATTAGAGTTCTTTAATAATAACATGAATAATAATATCATCATTAAAGATTTAATGCGACACAGTACTGGATTACCTCGTCACGATGGTTCATGGTATTATTTCCCTACTCATGATAAAGACAGTCTTTTAATGCGTATGAAACATCATGAACCATTTACTGGAATTAGACAACAATGGTATTATAATAACTTTGGTTTTTTAACACAAGGAGTTATTGCTGAACGTATTACTGGAAAAAGCTGGGAAGATAACTTAAAAGAGCACTTCTTTACTCCTTTAGAAATGACTAGAACAAATGCTACAATTGCCGAAATGAAATCGGCAAGTAATGCATCGTATGGTTATGAAGTGAAAGATGATATCATCAAAAAAATGGACTATTATGATATTGCTGGAATGTCTCCTGCAGGAAGTATAAACAGTAGTGTTAATGATATGTCTAAATGGTTAATGACTTGGATTAATGATGGAAAATATAAAGGGGAAGAAATTATTCCTGAGAGCTATATCAATGAAGCCATGAGTTCACAAATGGTTGTTGGTGCTAATATTCCTGATGATAAGTTTCCAGACATACATTTTGCGAATTATGGTTATGGTTGGTTTTTACAATCATACAAAGGTCATTATCGTGTTGAGCATGGAGGAAACATTGATGGTTTCTCTGCTAACGTCGCATTTTTTCCAAGTGACAACATTGGTATTGTTGTGTTAGCCAATCAAAATGGTTCATCTGTACCAACGTTAGTTAGAAATATTATTGCTGATCGAATGATTGGTGAAGAGCGTACAGATTGGATTGGACGTTATGAAGAAAACATAGAAAAAGGTAAAAAAGCTCAAGAAGAAGTTGAGGAAAACTCTGAAACGTCCTATGTAAAAAACACAAAACCTTCACATATTAATCTAGATTACACTGGGTCTTATTCAAATGAAGGTTATGGTAAGTTTAATATTTACGTAGAGAACGATTCGTTGTTTTCAAAACTCAATGGAGACAAAACCTATCTACACCATTATCATTATGATGTATTTGAAATAATTGATGTTTCTGAAGGTAAAGTAGACACAACTCAATATGGAAAATCTGTAAAAGTGACATTTACAACTAACAATGCTGGCGATATTTCTGATGGAAAGATCAAAATAGAACCTACATTAGATGCTATTGCATTTAAACGCACTCCAAATACGATTGATGTAGATACAAAAACATTAGAAATGTATACTGGAGCGTATGATATTTCTGGAACAGAAATAAAAGTTTACATTAAAAATGAGATACTTTATGTCTTTGTAAAAGGCCAACCAGAATATGAACAAATCTCAACAGCTAAACATAAATTTTCATTCAAGACTTTGGAAGGTTTTAAAATTGAATTTTTAGAATCTGAAGATGGCTCGATAGAAGCGATAAAAATGATTCAGCCCAATGGAACGTTCGTAGCAAAACGAAAATAACAACTATTACTTAGATAAAAAAAGCACTCATTTAAATGAGTGTTTTTTTAATCTTCAACCTCAGCTAAAATTTTATCTGTTGCCCATTGCACAGCTGCATCAATAGAACTAAAGCGTTTAATTTTTTTATTGAAAAATAAGTTTTCAACGAAAGAATTCATGAAACTACCTTGTGTGTACCCAACCACTCCATAACCTTTCAAATTATAACTGTGTTTAAAAAAATGGAGCCAATCAACAGGCTTAACTGCATAAGAATTTATACGATGAGAGATATAAATTATATCATTTCCATCTGTATCAAAAAAAGAAGAGACATCCTCAACTATTTTTTTAGCATGAAGCTCCCAAGAAAACGTAATTCCTTGATTAATTTCGGAAATAACAAACCCATCGAAGACAAACACATTACCGAAATCATAATTAAATTCATTTAAAATATTCTTACATAGTTCGGAACCTCTAATACTACCCATTTTTTTTAGCTTATTTTTAATTTTTGAAATATTATATATTTGATAAGCAAAATTTGTATAACAAATTATATTTCACTTTGAATTCGATTGTTTTATATTAAGACCCAAACATTTAGATATAGTCACAAAGCACACATAATCAATCAATTATTTTAAACATTCATAAAAAAAGTGATACACACGTTATACGATTAATTTAAAAACACCATATTAAAAACAACAACTTTTTGAAGCATTTTCTAATTATTTTATCAGTTTTAGCAATCTTTTTAATTGCTATTTATGGAGGCCTACATTTCTTCGGAAATCTTATCTATAACACAAAATCTTGCGATCGATTTAACATTGATAATATAGAATTAAGAACTGGTGTTAATATTCCTAAAATCGTCACTTCAAATTGCGAATGTAAAGACAATAACAAAATATCAAAATTTATTATTGACAGTGTCAAAGTTGACTTAGATGATTATATTTCTAAAAATGAATTCACACGCGTTGGCAATTTATACGTGAAAGAAAATGATAATAGTAATTCCACATACAAAGTCACTTTTGAGAAGCAAACAGCAGAACTCATTATAAACTTAACATATAAAGGTAATTAGCTTTGACTCTTAAAACACATAAAAGCACCAATTATATTGGTGCTTTTTATATATCATATGAGATCCCGTAATAATTTTGGAATCTTGCTTACTTTACATCCATCAATTCTACATCAAATACTAAAATAGCATCTGGTGGAATTACACCTCCTGCTCCTGCAGAACCATAACCTAAATCACTAGGTATTACTAAACGTGCTTTATCACCAACGTTTAATAAACAAATACCTTCATCCCAACCTGCAATTACTTGACCAACTCCAACTTGAAAATCTAATGGTGCATTTCTTTTGTAAGATGAATCAAATACAGTTCCATCTGCTAACTGACCTTTATAATGTACAGATACAGTTTTACCTTTTTCTGCAGCTTTACCAGTTCCTTTTTGAAGAATTTGGTAACGTAATCCGCTTTCTGTTTCTTCAAAACCAGATGCTAATTTATCTAGCTCTGCTCTTCCTGCTTCACGCTCTGCAGCAATTCTTTTCTCTCTAGAACCTTCAAAAGTTCTAAATGCTTCTACAGCATTAAATTTTTCTGCATCTGCTCCTACTCTAACTATTTCTACAGTATTGATGGCATCATCTTGAGTGATAGCGTCAACAACATCTTGTCCTTCTATCACGTTTCCGAAGACCGTATGCTTATTATCCAACCAAGGTGTCTCAATATGGGTTATAAAAAACTGACTTCCATTTGAACCTGGTCCAGAATTTGCCATAGACAAAACTCCTGGTCCATCGTGTCTTAAATCGTGATGAAATTCGTCATCAAACTTATAACCTGGATCTCCAGTTCCTGTACCTTGAGGACAACCACCTTGGATCATAAAATCTGGAATTACTCTGTGAAATTTCAATCCGTCATAATAAGGAGTCCCTTGAGGCTTCACTTTATTTTCTAAATTCCCTTCAGCTAATGCTACAAAGTTACCAACTGTTCCTGGTGTTTTCTGAAATTCTAAAGCGATTAAAATTTCGCCTTTTGTTGTATTAAGTTTTGCGTATAAACCGTCTTGCATTGTATTTAATTTTAATTGAGCTGCAAAGATATGAAACTAAGTGAGAAGCACAATTTGGAATTGCTAGCAATTACTTTAGATTTGTAAAAAATAATATCTAAATGAAATTTATTACCAAATTAAAAGCTGCCTTCGGAAATCCTAGAGCTATGGAGAAATTGCATGTTGATGACCATACAGAAGCCATCATCAATGATATTGAACATCAACCGTTTGGAATCTCTGACGATAATGTCTTATATGCTGGATTAGCAGAACTTGGCGGTTATTACTTTTTTCAAACCATTGTTGTTGGAGCATTTCACACTAAAACAAACAAAGGCGCTCAATTAAAAGTCATTGGTAATGGTTTTGAATTTGATTTAGAATCTGATATGGTAGAATTAGAATCAGACCATTCTAATGTATCTAATAGAAGTATCTCAAAAATTGACTTTCAAATTGAAGAAGTTGATGCTGCTAAAATTAAAAAATCACAGCTTCATAAATTAATATTGACTTGTAAAAAACAGGAAGTTACTTTTTCTATTTATGAAAGTGATGAGGAGGAATAGACACTATATTGAATCAGATTAATTTTATAATAAATAAAAAAAAGACATAAGTAAAACAAGTTTTACTTATGTCTTTAGATTAGTGATTGCAATTAAATAACAATTTCTAATTAGCCACCTCACTAATAAATTTAATACGATATAATCGTAATTCTTCATCATCATAATCACCATCAAATTCCTCAATGGCATCATCTATTTTATCAGTTTCAGATTCCATGAAATAGTCATGAATTTCTTCTTGTTGATCTTCATCCAATATATCATCAATCCAGTAATTGATATTTAATTTAGTTCCAGAAAACACAATAGCTTCCATTTCTTTAATAAAATCTGCCATAGTCATTCCTTTACTAGAAGAAATATCTGTAAGTGGTAATTTTCTATCTACATTTTGAATGATGTATAATTTTATAGCAGAATTTGAACCTGTACTCTTAACCACAAAATCGTCTGGTCTTTCAATCTCATTATCTTCAACATACTGTGAAATTAATGCAACGAAATCTTTTCCATATTTTTTAGCTTTTCCATCTCCAACACCATGAACATTCCCTAATTCTTCTAATGAAATTGGATATTTAAGAGCCATATCTTCTAATGATGGGTCTTGAAAAATCACAAATGGAGGTACACCTAAAGATTTCGCATTTCGCTTTCTTAAATCTTTAAGCATTTTCATTAAAGTTTCGTCTGCAACACCTCCTACTCCTTTTGCAGCAGTTATTATACCATCATCTGTGCCTTCATCAAATACATGATCTTCTGCCATCATGAAAGATTTAGGTGATTTCAAATATTCATGACCTTCATCAGGAATTCTTAAAACACCATACGTCTCTATATCTTTTTTAAGAAAACCTGCAACAAGTACTTGACGAATTAATGCCATCCAATACCGTTTACTTTGATGTTTCCCTATTCCGAAGAAAGGCTGAGCATCTGTTTTATGAGAAGAAATAAGTGCGTTTGTTTCACCAAATAGAACTTGTACTAAATCCTTAGATTTGTATTTTTCATTGGTTTTTTTAACGGTATCTAATACTATAACGACATCACTTTTTGCTTCATTTTGTTTTTTAGGATAACGAACATTATCATCCATATCTCCACCTTCTCCCGTTGCATTATCAAATTCTTCACCAAAATAATGAAGTATAAACTTACGTCTAGACACAGATGTTTCTGCAAAAGCAACAACTTCTTGAAGTAAAGCATGACCAATTTCTTGTTCTGCTACAGGCTTCCCAGACATGAATTTTTCTAATTTCTCAATATCTTTATAAGCGTAATAAGCTAAACAATGACCTTCACCTCCATCACGACCTGCGCGACCTGTTTCTTGATAATAACTTTCTATACTTTTTGGAATATCATGGTGAATCACAAATCTCACATCTGGCTTATCAATTCCCATCCCAAAAGCAATGGTTGCAACAACGACGTCACAATCTTCCATCAAAAACATATCTTGATGTTTGACTCTTGTTTTTGGATCTAATCCTGCATGATAAGGAACCGCCTTAACACCATTAACCTGTAACACTTGTGATAATTCTTCAACACGTTTTCTACTCAAACAGTACACAATACCAGATTTACCATCGTTCTTTTTAACAAAACGAATAATATCTGCATCTACAGTTTTTGTTTTTGGGCGTATTTCGTAATATAAATTTGGTCTATTAAAAGAAGCTTTGAATGTTGTAGCATCTTGTATATCTAAACTCTTTAAAATATCTTCTTGAACCTTTGGCGTAGCAGTAGCTGTTAATCCTATAATAGGAATATTGTCTCCAATACGTTTAATAATATGACGAAGATTTCTATATTCTGGTCTAAAATCGTGTCCCCATTCACTAATACAGTGGGCTTCATCTACAGCCATAAATGAGATAGTAACAGATCTCAAAAACTCAACATGCTCTTCTTTTGTTAAAGACTCTGGAGCGACATATAGTAATTTAGTGACACCATTTACAATATCTTCTTTTACTTGTTTGACTTCAGTTTTATTAAGAGAAGAATTTAGAACATGGGCTACGCCATCATGGTCTGAAATACCTCTAATAGCATCCACCTGATTTTTCATTAGTGCAATTAGTGGTGACACTATTATTGCAGTTCCTTCTGTTATTAGCGCTGGAAGTTGGTAACATAATGACTTTCCTCCGCCTGTTGGCATAATAACAAATACATCCTCACGTGCTACAACACTTTTAATAACGCTTTCCTGAAGTCCTTTAAACTTAGAAAAACCGAAGTGGTGCTTGAGTGCAGAATGTATATCAATTTCTTTTGTACTCATTAATCCCTATTAGTATTTTTGATACATTTGCATAAACCTAAAGATAACAATTTCTTTAAACCCATCAAACTCAAAAAAAATTAATTTTGAACAGTATTCAATCTATCCTTAAAACCGCAAAAAAAACTATAGATTTAGAGCGAGATGCTATAGCTAATTTAAGTCATCTACTCACAGATGATTTTGCTAAAGCGGTCACTTTAATTTATAATTCTAAAGGTCGTGTCATTATTACAGGAATTGGTAAAAGTGCAATCATCGCTAACAAAATTGTAGCTACTTTAAACTCTACTGGTACACCTGCTGTATTTTTGCACGCAGCAGATGCTATTCATGGAGATTTGGGATTAATTTTAGAGGATGATATTGTGATTTGTATTTCTAAAAGTGGAAATACGCCAGAAATTAAAGTACTGGTCCCTTTTATCAAAAACGCTAAAAACAAGTTGATTGCAATCACTGGCAATGATACTTCCTTCTTAGCAAAGCAATCTGATTATATTCTGAATGCTTATGTTGAGCAAGAGGCTTGTCCAAATAATTTGGCGCCAACAACAAGTACAACTGTACAATTAGTTATGGGTGACGCCTTAGCTGTTTGCTTACTAGAACTTCGCGGATTCTCAAGTAAAGATTTTGCTAAATATCATCCAGGAGGTGCTCTAGGAAAACGTTTATATTTACGTGTTAGTGATTTGTCATCTGTCAATCAAAAACCACGAGTTGAACTTAATACAACTGCAAAAAATGTGATTGTAGAAATTTCAGAAAAAATGCTAGGTGTAACCGCTGTTGTTGATAACAATATAATTGCAGGTATCATTACAGATGGTGATTTAAGACGAATGCTTACTAAAAATGATGAATTTATTCACTTAACTGCAAAAGACATCATGAGTAGCAATCCTAAACGAATTGATGAAGATGCTATGGCAATTGATGCTATGGAACTCATGGAGAAGCATGGTATTTCTCAATTGTTAGTTGAAAAAAACGGTGAATACGCTGGTGTTATTCACATTCATGATTTAATAAAAGAAGGTATTATATAATGGCAAAAACAAATACCGATGAGATGTCGTTTCTTGATCATCTCGAAGACTTAAGATGGCATTTAATTAGAATTACAGTGTCTATATTAATATGTGCGTCTGTAGCTTTTATATTTAGTAAAGCAATTTTTAAATATATCATATTTGCTCCAAAGCAAATGGATTTTCCAACCTATAAATGGTTGTGCAAAGCTTCAGAATTTATAGGGATTAATGATACCACGTTTTGCGCTACGGAATTTCCTTTCATTATTCAAAGTAGGGAAATGGCTGCACAATTTTCAGCAGATATATGGACCTCTATTTATGCAGGTTTCATAATTGCTTTCCCATATATTATTTATCAATTTTGGAGCTTTATAAGTCCAGGCTTACATTCTAGTGAACGTAGACATTCTAGAGGTTTTATTATCATCACATCTCTACTCTTTTTTATGGGAGTGCTCTTTGGTTATTATATAGTGACACCTTTATCTATCAACTTTTTAGCCAATTACAGTGTGAGTCCAGAAATTTCTAATGAGTTTGATATTAGTTCATATATCGCATTAATTAGATCTTCGTCTTTAGCATCTGGTTTTGTTTTTGAGTTACCAATAATTATCTATTTTTTAACTAAAATAGGATTGGTGACACCTCAACTCATGAAAAAATACCGAAAATTTGCTCTAGTCATTGTACTTATTTTGTCTGCAATAATCACGCCTCCAGATTTAGCGAGTCAAGTTATTGTTGCAATCCCAATATTATTATTGTATCAAGTAAGTATTTATATTTCTAAAGTTGTGGTTAAAAACCAAAACAAGAAACAGAAAAAAGCTAAAATCTAATATTATTAATGCTGAAATATGAGCGTTAAACTTATAATAAACAAAAAGTAAGTTCTATTGATTTTATTACTTTAGCCATTATTACCTTATTTATGAAAACACTCAGAGCCGAAAATTTGATGAAGTCCTATAATGGGCGAAAAGTAGTAAAAGATGTTTCTCTAGAAGTTAAACAAGGAGAAATTGTTGGATTACTTGGACCAAATGGTGCTGGTAAAACAACATCTTTTTATATGATTGTTGGTCTTATAAAACCAAATGGTGGCAATATTTTCTTAGAAGGTGATAACATTACGAATTTCCCAATGTACAAACGTGCTCAAAATGGGATTGGCTATTTGGCTCAAGAAGCTTCGGTGTTTAGAAAATTAAGTATTGAAGATAACATTTTGAGCGTACTCCAAATGACTAAGCTTAGTAAAAAGGAGCAACTAGACAAAATGGAATATTTGATTGATGAGTTTAGTTTAGAACATATTCGTAAAAGTAGAGGTGATTTATTATCTGGAGGAGAACGTCGTCGTACCGAAATAGCTCGTGCACTTGCTACAGATCCAGATTTCATTTTATTAGATGAACCTTTTGCAGGTGTTGATCCAGTTGCTGTTGAAGACATCCAACGTATTATCGCACAGCTTAGTAATAAAAATATTGGTATTCTTATTACAGATCACAACGTACAAGAGACCTTAGCAATTACAGATAGAACATACTTGATGTTTGAAGGTAGTATTCTAAAAGCTGGAAAACCAGAAGAATTAGCTAGTGACGAAATGGTACGTAAAGTATATTTAGGACAAAATTTTGAGTTACGTAAGAAGAAGTTAAATTTTGAAACAGCACAAAAAACAAAACAAGAAGACTCTATTTAAAACACAAATCTTTATTAGTGTTTTCTACCAATAATTTTATCTAAATACAGATATTACCCTCTTCGTCTCTCCAATAAAACCATCATCATAAATCCTAAAATGATACGCTCGTCATCATCATTATCTATAGGTTTGAGTTTTGAGAGTTTAAATTTTCTTCCGAAGAAAGAAGGTTCCTTTTTTAACTGACAAATATCTTGACCATTTAAATCTGTTACCGTGTAACTTGGATTGAACAAATAGCCTGTAAATCCGCCAAGAATAGGAATATTTCCCAACATATTATCCATCACTTTTACCAAAGCATTATCTTCCCTAATATGGTATTGTAGTTTTTGGTGTTGATCTATCAATTCGTAATGTGCTTTCCAAATTGAAGCCCAACCTTTTCTAGCAATTTTCCCAATCTCTTTACCTTTAGCATCTTTAAAACTATAGGCTGCAGAAAAATCTATCCATTGATCTGCTTTTATCGTATACGTTAAATTAGTTTTATTGGTATTATCATAAATGTCTATAGCTTCCTTCAGCTTAAACATTTTTTCTCTTACATAAGCTACTGTTCTACCACTTGCATCTTTTGCTGTAAAATCGTTAGATAATGTTGTCACATTAAACTTAAAATTTATTGGGAATTTTAAATCTTTCATAAATAAGATATCGTTATTTCTTTAGTGCTTTTTTTCTTCGGAATTATTTTTTTTGGCAAAAGTTAAACCATAAATCCATTTTAAAAATTTAATAACTGTAACCGCTATTGCTCCCACAATTAGGCCTAAAATTAGATCTCTAAGCATGGACGGAATCCCTTCTAAAAAATGATGCAAAAATTCTAAATTATGGGCAAAAATCCCTCCAGCAACTAAAAGTAATGCTATTGTTCCTATAACAGATAAACTCTTAATAATTTTTGGCAAAGCTTGAACTAAAAAACTCCCTATGTAAAAGGTGATATTTTTTTTGCCTTTACTCAACTTTACCAATCGTAAACCAAGGTCATCCATTCTCACAATAACAGCAACGATTCCATATACTCCAATGGTAGCTATAACTGCAACAATAGAAACAACCATAATTTGAAATAATAAATCTTTTCCTACAACAGTACCCAAAGCAATAATTACAATTTCTACGGAAAGTATAAAATCGGTTACAATAGCAGATTTAATTTTAGTTTTCTCTAACTCTAACAACTCTTCTTTTGAAAGCTCAACGCTAGTATCAATCACATGATGTTGTTCGTGTGGCACAAAATACTCGTATATTTTCTCTACACCTTCATAAGCTAAATAAAGACCTCCAAGAACCAAAATAACAATGACTGCCCAAGGTAAAAATGCACTCAACAAAAAGGCTATTGGTAAAATAATTAATTTATTAAGCATTGAGCCTTTTGTAATAGCCCAAAGCACAGGGATTTCTCGAGAGGCTACAAAACCAGAAGCCTTCTCAGCATTTACAGCTAAATCATCTCCTAAAATTCCTGCGGTTTTTTTTGTGGTAATTTTACTCATTGCAGCAACATCATCCATGAGCGCTCCAATATCATCTAACAATGCAAAAAATCCTGATGCCATTATTGAGTTTATAAAGTTTTTTTAAATCGTTTTAGTTGTTACATTCTGAATTATAGAAAGTAGAATATATAATACTATAATTAATGGAATTGCTATAAAATGAAGACCTATCAATAAAACAATTGTTGAAATGATTAGCACATACCTAAACTTATTATTAGCAACACTATAGTCTTTAAATTTTAATGCGAAAAGCTTGATTTTAGAATTCAATAAATAGCAGCTCACTAAAGTAAACGCAATTAAAAACCATTGGTTTAATATTAAATTGGTTGCAAAGCTACTATTCTGAAATTCTATAATTAGAGGTAAAGATAACACCAATAAAGTGTTGGCTGGAGTTGGTAAGCCTTTAAAATAAGTTTGTTGATCTTCATCTATATTGAATTTTGCTAAACGATAGGCAGATGCTAATGTGATAAATAAACCGATAAGAGCATACCACGAAATATCAATTGACCAAGTTGAATTTGTAGACCAATCGTTGAGTGTTTCAATTTCCGGAGCATTAACACTTATTGAAATTAACTTATACATCACAATTCCTGGTACCAAACCACTAGTTACCATATCTGCCAGAGAATCCAATTGAACTCCCAAAGGTCCTTGCACATTAAATTTTCTAGCTAACAAACCATCAAAAAAATCAAAGAAAATACCCAAAAACACAAATACTGCTGCTGCAACAAAATTATTGTGAACAGCAAATATGGCAGCAATACTACCGCAGAACAAATTAAGTAGGGTTACAAAGTTTGGAATATACTTTTTTATTGACATAAATAAGATTTTTGTAAAAATAGCAAACTATTTTCGACAAACACAAAACAAAGACAATATCTCCTTCTTTTTCAAGTTCTCTAGATAGAAAATATTGTGCATCTTTGTAAAAAAATTTTTGCTGTTGAAAAATTACATATTCATTGTTACTTTATTGATTACATTTCTATGCGCTGGTCAAACTAAATATTCTAATGAATTTTTGAATATTGGTGTTGATGCAGCTGCTCTTGGAATGAGTAATAGTGTAGCTTCTCATACTGCAGATGTAAATTCTGGATATTGGAATCCAGCTGGACTTGTTAATCTCGAAGACAGTCAATTAGCACTCTTACATTCTAGTTATTTTGCCAATATTGCCAACTACAATTACATCGCCTTTGCTAAACCCTTAGATGATAAAAGTGCAATTGCTTTATCATTAATTAGATTTGGTGTTGATGATATTTTAGACACAACCCAATTAATTGATGATCAAGGGAATATTAATTATGATCGCGTAAGTTTATTTTCTACAGCAGATTACGCATTAACATTTTCATATGCTAGAAAACTACCTTTAGATGGTTTAAGTTATGGTGTTAACGCTAAAGTTGTAAGACGAATTATTGGTGATTTTGCTAATTCCTGGGGTTTTGGTTTAGATGCAGGAATTCAATTTGAAGGTAAAAATGATTGGAAGTTTGGTATCATGGCAAGAGACATTACTACAACTTTTAATGCTTGGTCTTTTGATGATGATAAATTGGCAGATATTCAAAATGCTATAGAAGGTCAAAATCAAACTGTACCAGAAAGCACAGAGCTTACCATCCCAAAATTACAAATTGGAATGTCTAAAAAATTCATTTTTCATTATGATTACTCATTATTAGCATCATTTGATATGAATGTTAGATTTGAGCAAAACAATGATGTTATATCGTCTTCTTTTGCAAGTTTTAATCCTGCTTTAGGTTTTGAATTTGGTTACACAGACTTAGTCTTTTTAAGAGCTGGTGCTGGTAATTTTCAAAATGAATTGCAATTAGATGATTCTGAAAATTTGACCTTCCAACCTAGTTTAGGATTAGGTTTCAAATACAGAGGTATCCAAATAGATTATGCTTTTACAGATATTGGAGATCAAAGTGCAGCTTTATACTCTAATGTCTTTTCTTTAAAACTCGATTTAAGTATCTTCAAATAGTGAACAAACTTTTACTCTCATTACTTTCAGGAATTATACTCGCATTAGCTTGGCCAACTTACGGTTTTCCTCTTTTACTCTTTTTTGCATTTGTACCATTATTATTGGCAGAACATCAATTACGATTATCTGATGTAAAGCGTAAAGGTCTTAAAGTTTTCGGACTCTCCTATCTCACATTTCTCATTTGGAATGCGATTACCACAAGTTGGTTACGGTTTGCAGATCCATTTGGAGCAGGTTTTGCTGTTTTTGTAAACTCAGCATTAATGGCGCTTATCTTTTTATTGTATCATAAATTTGCAAAAAGACAATCTGCAAACAGATCATTATTGTTTTTGGTTGTACTATGGATAAGTTTTGAGAAATTACATTTAATTTGGGAATTTTCTTGGCCATGGCTTAACCTTGGTAATGGATTTTCAGAGTATATAAGCTGGATTCAATGGTATGAATATACTGGCACTTTTGGTGGTACCCTTTGGGTTTGGATCTTAAATGTACTTATTTTTAAAGGTGTTCTATCCTATCAAAAAGAAAAATCAAAACAGGTTTTAAAATCTTTATTGCTGAAATGTGCTGGACTCATAATTGTTCCTCTTCTTATTTCCTTCGGAATTTATAGTACATATTCACATGAAGGCGAAACAGTTAATGTGATTGCCTTACAGCCTAATATTGATCCGTATTCGGAAAAATACAACATGACTAATTTAAAATTTGCAGAGCTATTTTTTGAATTATCTAATTCAAAAATCACAGACTCTACAGATTTCATCATTGCTCCTGAAACTTTTTTAGCAGAAAGTACACGACTTAGACAATTTAATAATTCGTTATTAAAAAACAAGTTTGATCGCTATGTTCTTGAACATCCCAATGTGAATCTCTTGACTGGGATTTCATTTTATAACATGTTTAATGATAAGAACAAAATTAGAAAAGAAACTAATGTTTACAAATACACGCCAAACACTTGGTATGATGATTATAACTCTGCTCTTTTAATTAATAGCTTGGATTCTGTTCAACAATACAACAAATCAAAACTGGTTGTTGGTGTTGAAAATTTCCCATATCAAGATATTTTAAAACCTCTAATTGGAGATTTTATGATTGACCTTGGTGGTACTGTTTCCATGAAAACAACACAAGATTACAGAGGTGTTTTTACATCATCAAATTCAAAGTTTAAAGCAGCTCCTATTATTTGTTATGAATCTGTGTATGGTGAGTTTGTAACTGGTTATGTTAGAAATGAAGCCAATTTTTTAGCAATCATAACTAATGATGCTTGGTGGAATGAAACCCAAGGTCATAAACAACATTTAAGTTATGCTAAACTTAGAGCTGTAGAAACACGACGTGATATTGTAAGAAGTGCTAATACTGGTATCTCAGCGATTATAAATGCTAAAGGAGAGATTACAAGTAGTCTTCCTTACGGAGAAAAAGGCGCACTATCAGGACAAATCATTACCAATAATAAAATTACTTTTTATGTTATGGCTGGTGATTATATAGCTAGAATTAGTGTTTTTATTCTGATTTTTGTTGGATTGATTGGATTCTTCCGAAGAAAAAAAGAACAACTTTAGCTTTAATAAGAAGCTATTATAAAAAGTTTAGCAGAGAACTTCAAGAACATTAGCAACCACTAAATACTACAAACAAACTACTTATTGTCCTCTATAGTAAAGAATAGTACTGAGCGTTTTAACGACAATATTGATATCTAAAAACACACTTCTGTGTTTGATATAATACAAATCATACTGAAGTTTTGTTAAGCTATCATCAACAGACGATCCATAACGTGTATTTACTTGTGCCCAACCCGTAAGTCCGGGTTTTACAATGTGTCGTGTTTCGTAAAAAGGAATTATCCTTGAGAGTTCATTCACAAAAAACGGACGTTCAGGACGTGGACCAATGATACTCATATCGCCTCTAAGAACATTAATAAACTGAGGGATTTCATCAATTCTAGAACGTCTTAAAAACATACCAAACTTGGTAATTCTTGAATCATTTTTTTGCGCCCATTTTGCACCTCCTGTTTCAGCATTTACAATCATACTTCGCAGTTTTACAATTTGAAATAGATTTCCGTTTCGACCTACTCTCTCTTGAAAATAAAACAGAGGACCTTTGTTTGCTATAAAATTTCCGAGGATAATAAATGGTAAAATAACTGCACCAAAACATAAGCCTATTACTGAAAATAAAATATCAAATGTTCTATGAAAAAACAGATATAATGTATTTTGATTACTACGACTAAAAGGAAAATACTTATAAAAATCTTTACCAACAAACTGAATAGGAACACGATACGTTATTTCTTCAAAAACTTGAGTATATTCTCTAATAATAAATCCTTGATCTAAAAGAGAAATAAGATCGTGATAAATTTCTGCAGTAATAGTCTCTGAATTATAACTAGCTACAAGTATTTCAGAAATTTTCTCATCTCTAATAACCTGAAGCAAGTTTTTAGATTCAAATTCTTTTAAGCCTTTAAATTTTATTGGTGATTCTGCTTCAGCTTCAGAGTTAATAAACCCTACAATTTTATAGTTAGGGTCAGATTGATTTAAGGGTTTTATAATGTTTTCAATATTTGAAATTTCACCTACAAGAAGCACTTTTTTATAAAATCTAGGTGTAGATATGAAAGTGATATAAGCCCATCTCCAAAGAAAAATCATGGTTATGATACATAAATAAAAATATACGATTTCAAGTCTTTGTATAGGAAGAAATGGTGTTAATACAGGCGTTAAAAGATAAAACAATACTGTTGTAGATACTGTTAAGACAATATTTCTAAACGTAACATCTAATTTACTTGACTTTTGAAGATCATAAATCTCGAAAATTGTACCAAAAACGGTTATGTATATTGCTAAAACTATGAGATAACCCAGATTATCTTTAGCTACTGTTATATAATCAAAATCCATACATATTTCTAAAAGATACAAACCAAGAATCACGACACATATGTCTATGATACGAAGTAATACTTTACGCTCAGAAATTTCAAAATGTATGTCTTTTTTACGACTCATTGTTTTTAAAAAAGGGCTTTTGTAAATATAATAAGTTATGTTACATTTTAACTATGATTTAGTTATAAGACGTCAATCCATAGCTTTTTAACTTTTTGCCAATCAAATTCTTCTGCTTTTAGTCTTGCATTATTAATTATTTGATTGCGTTGAATATCATTATTAAATATTTTAATAATAGCCTCAACCATCTGAACTTCATCGTTTGGCTCAACTAAAATACCGTTGTATTGATTTTCTATTAAAAATGGCATTCCACCTACATTTGTTGAAATCACAGGCAACCCCAAAGCCATTGCTTCAATGACACTTAAAGGGGTATTATCAAAATTTGTGGTGTTGATAAATATGTTATAATCTTGCGCAAGCATAATCCATTCTTGTTTTGTGAGTTTTCCGGTTATCTTAACTCCAACATTTAAACTAAGTGCTAAATCCTTAACTTCTTTAAGGCTTCCATCACTATCCGGTCCTACCATGCAAAGTTGCGCATTTGGATATGTTTCTTTTAATAACTTTAAAACTTTAATCGCAAGTTGAGGATTGTATATTTTCGAGAATGAGCGCACCCATAAAAGTTTCGGACACGTAAACTCTTTTTCTATATACTTATATTTTTCTATATTTAGTGTATTTGGAATATGCTTAACATTGTTATATCCATAGTGTTTAAAAGAGCTCATGAGATACTCAGACGGAGAAACATTACATTTAGAATTATTAAAAATCATACCACTCATTATTGGATGCTTTGTCAATCTTGCTGGTAAATTTCCACCATTTAAACTGCTTATATAATCAACGTTAAACACCCTACATAACTGACTTATTATCAAGGCATAATAAAAATTATATGTACTATAAGTGTCAATTAACACAACTTCAACACTAAATGCACGCCTAAAAAACGTAAGAACCATATCAAGAAGACGTAATGCTCTATTAGACTTGCTTGATGCGTAATACATTGTAAAACCTTCATTTTCTAATAATTGCCCCAAAGTATGGATTGAAGAAAGATTACTTGATTTGTTTTGTAATTTGTTTCCTATGTACAGGATTTTTTTCATAAGTAATATTTATTAAACATAATGCGTATAAAAATGCTGGAGCAGCAATTCGCATACCTGAGTGATTTATAGTCGCAAACCAAAATCCAAAAAAAGCATAAAAATAAAAACTCTTTTTATTACTTGACCTATAAGCCAAGGGTTTTATTATAAGTATTAATAAAATTATTATACCTAAAATTCCATGTTCAGACAAAAGGCGACCAACTTCATTATGAGAAGGTACTTTTAGTCCTTTTTCCTCTAACCTTATATCTTTAATTCTACTTGCCCCAACTCCAAAAAACGGACTACTTAAAAAACCATCCATTTCTTCCATAAATAGATCTAAACGACCTGTTGTAATATCTCCCTTATCTCGTCCAAGTGAATCTTCATTTGCATATCGTTTATCTATAAGTCCACTAGTTTGATTAGAACTAATAATCCATGTTACTGAAATAGCGAGTGCAAATACAATAAATGTAAGTACCATATTAGTCTTTTTTTTTGAAGACGACTTGAAGAAAACAATAACTAAAAAAGCAAATGAAATAATAATGGCTGAATAAATACCTCCTCTACTAAAAGTAATAATAGCTCTAAAAGCCATACCACCAAGAATCAATAAATTTAATACTTTAAGAAAAACAGTTGGAGATTTCATAAATAATCTTACAACTATTGCAAAAATCCCAAGACCTAAAGCTGTTGACACTTGATTAGGCCCAAAACCTCCTGAAGTTGCAGCATTAGAAGCAGTTCCAGAAAGTGTGTCTTTAATACTTGGATTGTACAAGAAAAGATAAGTGGTCATTGTAATTGAAGGCAATCCTAAATAAAGAATGACTTTAAGCATTTTTTCATTGGTTAACTTTTTATCAAAAGTAAATAAGGATGCAAGTCCAAGACACACAGGACCACTCAAAACGAATGCAATACTTCGTCTAAAATCTGATTGATATCCTAACGTTTTTGATGCAACAATAATAGCAGGTACCAAAGCAATCAAATAGAAAAAATAGGGATATGCTCGATAATTAACACCTTTAAAAAAAAGACCAATAATCACAAAAACTATGACTAGATATTTACAAGCTTCATAGGAAATAGCTCCTTTAGTCATTCTAAAAAGCACCTCTCCACCAGATATATAAGCACAAGCAAATAAAATTTCTTCAACTTTTTTAGAATCCGGGCTAGTAAAAATTTTTATTAAAAAATAAGCTACTACTATTAAAAAATAAACTGTTGCAAATGGATCAAAAAGATACAAAAGGATACCGAGTAGTATGTGCAATACTACTTGGGAAACATAATTATCATTTGCTTTTAAAAACTTATTTTTCAATTAAAATTGAATTTATTTTAGTAATTCATTAATAATTCTTTCGTTGTAATGTTCAAATGTAAATTTCTTTACAATAGCATCCATATTTTTTATAATTCTACTGTGATTTTCTTTGTCTAAACTTAGAATTTGATTTATATGATCTACAATATTATCTGTATTAACTTCATCTAATACAAAACCATTAAAATCGGAACTCACATATTGACCTATGGACGACACATTAGAAACTAATGGAATACATTTAAAATTCATAGCTTCAGCAATTACCTTAGGAAATCCTTCTGAAGCTGTTGTTGGCATAATAAACACATGTGATTTTCTGTAGATATCAAATACTTTGGATTGTGATAAAAATCCATGAAATATAATATTGATTCCTGAGTCTTTAGCAATACTTTTAAAATACTCAAGATCATTGCCATTGCCTACCAAATGAATTTGATTAACTTTTGACTTAGAAGCTTTACTCAAAGCACTAAATGCTTTGATGATTCGTTCTACCCCTTTTTCTTTTTCTAATCGTCCTACATAACAAAAATCAAGTTTATCATACTTTAATTTAAGCGCCTCTATTTGTTGACCTTCCTGTATGTTATTTGAAGTAAGACAAGGATTTTCAAATGTAATACAATGACTTGGTTGATCTTTCCAACGACCATTAATTGTAACAGGTCTGTTTTGCATTTTTAACAATTTTCGCTGTATTCGATATCCTAATGGAGCATTAGATTGATTCCAATTTCCTGCATATTTGAACCACCCTTTTTTTCTTGTCAACAGCGTTAGATATGGAATTAAAAAAACACCTATACCAGTTGGTGTTCTTAACTGGAAACAATCCACTTTTTTTAAAGTTTTTGATACAATACTCATCACAAGTGGAGCATTATAAATCGTTTTCACTTTACTTGTTACAGTTTTCCCTCCTAATGCTGGCAAGGGTACAAATTTAATTTTATTGGAAGTATAAGCCATAACGCTCGGTGGTGGATCTCCTTCCTTTAGCATTGCAACATGATAAATTTCATCAAAAATATGTAATAAATGATTAATTTCATTTACCGTCGGACTCCAACCTACAACAGCCCCTTCTGGGGTTTTATAGTGTTCAGTATGAGATATTATAGCTAATTTCATTAATTAATTAATTAATTCTATATAATCTTTTATGATATAGTTCCATTTATGAGATTCTGCCCAAGATAGAGCGTTTTTACTATAATCATCATAGTTCTCCATGATAGTTTGAATTGCATTAGAAAATTCATCACTACTGTCAAATGGAACTAAAATTCCGGATTTAAAATTAGAGATAGCATCTTCAATTCCACAGTTAGTAGACCCAATTGCAGGTATACCAAGTGCATTAGCTTCCAATACAGCTATCCCAAAACCTTCGACATCTCCTGATCTTGTAGCACTGCTTAACATTACTAATAAATCACTATTAGTCAAATACTCCTTCAAATCATGATCTGAAAGCCTACCATGAAATGTTACATGGTCTTCAATACTATGCTTTTTAACTATACTCATAAATCGTTCTTTTTCCGTAGGTATACCAATACAGTGATAATGTATATTGGGATATCTTTCTAACAGCTTAGGAATATGATTAATAACATTAAGTTGCCCCTTTCTTTCTGTAACATTTCCAACGGTAATAAGCTTTGGGTTACCTTCAGTTTTTAAGTCACCATCAATAGAAATATTCCATTTTTCTGGATTATACCCATTAGGAATAACAACTACATTTTTTAAATCTAAATATTCAATTAAAGATTTGGTATAATTTGACACTGCTACAATATATTGAAACCTACCAAGAGATTTATTTATTGAAAATTTAAGCAAAGGATTACTAAAGTTTACCTCTGTACCATGTGCTATTGCAATATTTTTTTTCCTAAGGATGACACTATAAATCGCTACAACCCATAATGGGAATTTACCAGAAGCAATGACAACATCTGCTTTTTTAATCAACTTAAAAATAACTATTAGCCTTTTTAAATACATAAATAGGCGTATTTTTTTCAAGCGAATTCGATAGGTTTTAAATGGGTTAGTTCTATCAAAATCATTTTCTTCATTGCCAGAAACAGAGCGTTGATCAGCTATAACACTAACATTAAAATCATTTTGATGTAATTGATCTGCTAAATTATAAGCGTGATTGCCTATTCCTCCTGGCTGAGGAGGAAACTCTGAAGTAACTATTAATATGTTTTTATATTTATGCTTCAATCTAATGTTTTTATTAAAGCTCCCTCTTTTAATTTAATACTCGATAATCGCCACGACTTCATAACCTGAAAGGCAACTAGAGGTAATAACAGTATAGATACAAAAACTCCAAGAATGAGCATTAATTTATTTGTTTTGAATTGATATGGCATAATTGACATTGGTATATTTCTCAATAAAGCCCATTTTGCATTTGAGTTTCCATAATAACTTCGGAAAAGATATAATACACTAGGTATCGGTCTTGGAGCAAAAATCTTTTTAGTTCTAAAGGCGTCCCAACTTCCCATTTCTCTTAAACCTCCAGAACCCACTTTTAAATGAAGTCGTTTGGCATAAGGATTAGAAATGTTTAAAAATCCATATAAATAAGCTCTTAAACCATATTCTCCATCTCCCATGCGTTGCTTCTCGAACTGTCTATCAAACAATCCTATTTTTTCAAAAACATGTCTCTTAATCATAACATTTCCTGTATCTAACTGATCACTCTCTTTAAAGAAAGAATAGTTTGCAGGTACTTTTGCACCAACCTTAGATATAGATACACCAGAAGATAAATCTGCATTAAAAAAATCTAAACATTTTAGATGCTGACTTATCCAATCACTTTCTACACGACTATCATCATCAAATAATAGAATATAATCTCCTTTTGATAATTTTATAGCAGCATTACGAGCTAACCATAGTGCTTTTTCTTTTTGGTAACTCACACTAAGGTTTAACTTAAATTCTTGATAAAAATCTTCTTCAAAGGGTTCAGATTGATCAACTACCAAGACTTCAAAATTTTTATAATCTTGTTTTTCTAAATCCTCTAAAACATCTTTAAGATATTTATACCTATTAAGAGTTGGAATAATAATACTAACAAAAGGATTATTACCAATTAACGAAGAACTAAATACGTCCCATTTCTTATACTGAATTGGTGTACTTAAATAATTACTTCTTGTAGTATGTCTTGATTTATAAAAGGCAGAAATTTCTTTAAACGGATTTCTAAAACTAATCAACCTTATAATAAGCACGTAAAAAACCCACGCTTTATTAAAATATTTTCTAATAAAAATATAGTTATCTATAACTGATAATTTCTCTATAGTTTTAATACGCTTAGTATTACCTATGTACCCTTTTTGAGTAGCCTGCCATGAAGCATCATAGTTTCTAGCGATTTCAGTTGTGAATTCTAAATCAATAATCAGTTGACTTTTAATCGATTCTGGGATATCTTCAAATACTGGAAAAACATTATCACCATTCAGTTTTGGCAATGAAAAATAATTGGTTGGTTGTAAATATGTTAGAAATTTAAAGAGCTTCATTACCAATTTTTTGATTTTTCATAATTTAATTCAATTAATGCTTGACCCGCAATAATTTTAAAAATCAACTTCTTAAAAAACCCCCAATGTTTCCACTTCCCTGAAAACTTAAATTTAGATTTATCAGATTCCGGAGTCCAGTTTGGCTTAGAAACTTCATTAGTGTCAATACCAAAAGAGCTTCCCACTACTGGTGCATTTAAACACTTTTTAATAATATCATCATTGGTTTCCAGATTATAAAATTTGAGTATCCTTTGGATATTTTCATATGAATTGTTTAGATATTCGTATTTAAATTTCTCTAAATTTATATTCTCTTCAATTTCCAAAACTGATTTAGCTGTTTTTACCCAATGCTTAGTATGATTAACAAAAAGTCTTCCCGAATAATAATTTGTTCGTTTTTTTAGACGAGCTATATAACCATGCCAATTTCTATGATCATTGGATGCTTTTATTGAAGAGATAACATTATCTCTACCATCCCGTGTTATAATTGCAATTTTAGAATTCGGGAATGCTTTTTTCCATAAATCAATATTATCAATTACATATGATTTAATGAATATCGTTTTACCTGCTGGCACGTCATATTTTTTTATTAAAAGTTTCACCCATTGCTCACCGTACAATCTAAGAAACAGATCTATGTCATTATTATTAATATCCATTCCAAAACTTGTATCTGAAATATTCTTAAAACAAGTATCAAGAATAGATCGATCTCTGAAGAGATTAAATTCTCCAAAGGAAACATTAGGAGGAAGCGTTACCACTTCTGGATGCATCGCTAATGTGGACCCCACAAAATTAGTACCACTTCTAACGCGTTGTCCTAATAAAATAACAATATCATTCATAGAATTTCAAAAAAGCGTCTTGCTGTTTTTTTAAATTAAAGTCTTCCTTTACTCGTTTAATAGCGCTTTGTACTATCAATTCTTTTTCATGTGCCGATAAATTTACTACTTCTAATATCTTATTCGCTAAGGCTTCAGCATTTCTTTTTTCAACAACCCATCCTGTTTGCTCATGGATAACATTCTCAGACAAACCACCGCCATCAGATACAATGCACAAAAGACCCATGGCTTGTGCTTCTAATACAGCGTTGCAAAAGCCCTCAGAATGACTATATTGTATATAAACATCTGTTTCTGCCAACATATTAATAATGTGCTTGTGTTTCACTCTACCGGAAAACGTAACTTCATGAGTCAAATTTAGTTGATCTACAGCAAATTTTAATGGCTCTAATTCAGAACCTTCTCCAATGATAGTATATTCAAATAAAATCCCTTTTTGCTTAATTATTGATAATGCCTCCAATGTTGCAGACAACCCTTTAATCCAATGCAATCTAGCAATAGTTGTAAACTTTAGTTTAGAATTAGTAACAGTTGTATTTGGTCGTTCAAAATTTAAAATATCTATAGCTGGAAAAATAATTTTATAAATTGAATGTTTAGGCATCCCATTATCATAAGAACGCTTAAGCATATATTCAGAAATTAAATGTACTTTATTAACATTTCTCCAAAGCAACTGATACACATTATTGTGCTTTAATGGATATACATCCATGTCATATCCTCTGCAACTAATTGCCATTTTTGCATTAATTACTCTCGCAACATGCTCACTTTGAATCGCCATAGTGGCAAACCCAAAATGCAACCAATCTACATCAGAGGTCAGTATATGACAATTATTATAAACGTTTTTTAAAATTTGATTCCAGGATCTATTTACTTTTCGCTCTAAAGATATAAACCTATGCAATCGCATTGGTATAAATGACAGTTTTATAACAACTTTTACATATTCAAAAGACTGAAGTAATACATTATTTCTATAAACTTTTGGAGCGATTCTAACTTCACATAACTTAAATAAATCTTCTTTTTGTTGAACAAATAAAATCACATCGAAACCACTCTTTTTTAAACCAATAATTTTATTGTTAAAAAAAGTTTCAGAGTAAGATGGTGGTTTTGACATTACTATGCCTATAGTCAAAATTCAGCGTTTTTAATTGTTTTTTATATGCTCTGCAATATACTTAGAAATTTGCTCTCCTGACTTTTTATCTAGATGATGACTGTCAATATAATTGTACTTTTCATTATTCATCATGAAGTTTATGTATTCAGTATTTAATTTGTTCGACAAATTTTCCATCCTAACATCAAAATCACTAATTAATTGATTTTCGATTTCCAGCATTTCAGTACTCACAGGTAGTCTAACTAAATATGTAGTCCCATACTGTTGCAAATATTTTATCGTTCTCTCTAAATAGCTAATTCGGGTTTCAGAAACTCCAGAATATTTATTCAAAATTTGTGAATATCTTTTTATAGTCTGAGAATGGATTTTATCAAAAGAGTCTGTTTTATTCTTTAAGAATTCCACCTCACACCAACCGTTAACATCAACATTCGTTTTAATGTTCTTGGTTTTAATTTTATCTAATAAAATATGACGATAACTTTTATCATAACAATAAATTAAATATTCAAAATTCGGATTACAATTTACGCATTTAACAACTTCGGCAAATGAATTATTGTCTTTAAAATTCAAGGAATCTTCAGGGTTTTTAGTTTGACTTGATATCACCCATGGATTAACTTCTAATATAAAAACCCCATCCTTAGACTGTTTATTTAATTTACGTTTAATACTATTCAAATAGGCTTTACCATAAGGCGTGTGCACTCTTGAAAAGGCATAATTATAAATTTTTTCATTGCTCAGTTGTAAGTTTATATATTGAGGTTGTATTCCTTGGGCAGCTCTAGACGACCCAACAATTAATGAAGATTGTTTAGGTGTCGTCAGTTTTACATAATATTCATCTGTCCTATTATCGGCAAGATAAAACACACCTAAAACAGTAATAATGCACACACTTAAGAACAAACCTGTTGTTTTAATAAACTCTTTCATAATCAAAACTGGAAATAAATAAATTCTTGTTCCTTACCTCCATATAAGAAGATAGTCACTACAATTAAATAGTAGATAAAGAGTCTAACTGGTCTTGGATACTTCAACCATATTTTCTCTAATGCAAATAAGTTTCTTCTGCCTACCCACTCTATGAGAATAAAAATAAATAATAATAGAAACAGAAACGTTGGTCTTATTTCTGGTAAACTAAAAATAGTAATATCAAATAATTTATATATATAATCAATAGCATCTGAAATAGAGTTAGATCTAAAGAAAATCCATGCAATAACAGTTAAAAAAAAGGTTATAAGCATTCCACAAAACTCCTTGAAACTAGGTAATTTGCTTTCTTCTGCTACAATATTTGTATTAACTCTATTTCTTTTAAATATTAATAAGGGTAAAAAGTAAAGTGCGTTCAAACCTCCCCAAACAATAAACGTCCAATTAGCTCCATGCCAAAACCCACTAACTAAAAAAATAATAAATACATTTCTAATTTGATGCCATTTAGAACCTCGTGATCCACCTAATGGAATGTAAACATAATCTCGAAACCACGTTGATAAGGATATATGCCAACGCCTCCAAAATTCAGCTATATCCCTTGAGAAATAAGGAAACGCAAAGTTTTGCTTCAAATCAAATCCAAATAAGCGTGAGGTTCCAATGGCAATGTCACTGTAGCCAGAAAAATCACCATAAATTTGAAAAGCAAAAAAGACTGCACCTAACATTAAAGTACTACTCGAATAGTCTGTATAATTATCGAAAATCAGATTTGAAAATTGCGCACAATTATCTGCTATAACTATTTTTTTGAATAAGCCCCATAATATTTGACGCAACCCGTCAACAGCATTTGAATAATTAAACTGACGTTTTATGTAAAATTGTGGTAATAAATTAGTAGCACGCTCAATTGGACCAGCTACTAATTGTGGAAAGAAACTCACAAAAGCTGCAAATGCAATGACATCTTTCGTTGGTTCTAGTTTTTCTCTATAAACATCAATGGTGTAACTTAAGGTTTGAAAAGTATAGAAACTGATCCCAACTGGTAAAATAATATTTAGAGTATTAGACTGAATCTCACTCCCAAAGAATGAAAATGCAGTAACAAAATTGTCAACAAAAAAATTGTAGTATTTAAAAAAACCTAAAAATCCAATATTGATAAGTATACTTGTCCAAAGTAATAGTTTACGATCATTTAATTTTTTAGTTTTTTGTAATCTAAGTCCTATACTATAATCAATCAATGTACTAAAAACAATAAGCGCTAAAAACCTATAATCCCACCATCCGTAAAAAACATAACTGGCTATAACAATAAGAAAGTTTTGAAATTTAAGAGGATACCTTTGAAGTATCCAGTATAATACAAATACTATAGGTAAAAAAATCGCAAAATCTATTGAGTTAAAAAACATAATTGAAGATGATTTAATTAGTTATTAGATTTTTTTTAATAATCTCATTTATTGCATCGATTCTTTTAAAATCTTCAACCAATTTATTTGTAAAAATTTCAGAGCCCTTTGCATTCAAATGCAAACTATTGTAAAAATACTTTTTATCATTACAGATTTCGTCATTAGAATAATCAATAAATTGTATCTGATATTCTAAAGCAATACTTTTAAATTCATTTATTATATCTTCCCTATTTGCAATAAAATTTTGACCTTCAATATATTCAGGCGAATAAACCATAACAACATAAATCCCCAATTCTTTAGATTCCACTAGAAAGTCTTTTAATAAATTCAATGTTTTCATATCAATGTTCATAAATATCGAATTCTTTTTGGATTTTGCTTTTTTTAAGTCATTACTCCATTCTCTGTCTATCGCTTTAAATCCCTTGACTCTATAGCTTTCTTGATTTATCTCAGACCAATCTGCAAGAATCTGCTTTTTTACTATGCTCACATTTCCAATATATCTATACATAGGTAACACATAATCTAAATTAGAAAAACCATTATAACTTCTTGTGTATTCACGGATATCATCATCAAAAATATATGGCAAAAACTGATTCTTATTATATAAATCTTTTCTTTTAGCTAAAGCACCTGCTCCCAAAGACAATATTATCATTTTTGGTTTCTGATTGTTTTTAACAACTTTTTTATGCCTTAAATGCTGCAACCAAAAATTATGTCCATCAATTCCTAAATTATATGCTGTTAAGCCCAAACTGTCTTGAATAATATTCGGATTAAAATGAACCCAGGCTCTTGATGAGCCATAAATTAAAATATCTTCCTTTATTTTTCCATTTAATAACTCATTCCAAATGATACAATCTCCGTAAGCAAAATCACCACTTTTTTTGAGTGCATTTGAAACAAAATAATCTAAAAAAGATAAAACACATAAAAAAATTAAAATTTGAGCAACTATTTTTTTTACAAATAATTTCATAAAATATTTATGCTTTTAACACATTTATATATAAACTTTCATGATGCTTGATACAACTGTCTAAAGAATAACTATTTTCAACATTACTTCTCAATTCTCTTCCAAGGCTTAATCTTTCCTCTGGATTTAACGAAATTATGTTAATTAAGACTTTAGTCAATGCTGCAGAATTATTCGGCTCAAACAATAAAGAATTAAAATTTATCAGTATATCCTTTATCCCAGAGATATTAGACCCAATCACAATTCTACCACTGGCCATCGCCTCGAGTGGTGCTATTGGCATACCTTCTTTTCGCCCCTCATCTTTAGTAGGTATCACAAAAACATTTGCAACAGCTAAATAAGACTTAACGTCTAATTGCTTACCTATAAAATGGATTTGTTTAGAAGCAAATTCTTTTTCTAAAGATTCGCCATAGTCATTATCTTTATCCCCAACTATTAATACCTGTATACTGTCATTATCTAATTGTTTTACAGCGTTCAATAAGACCTCTATCCCTTTAACAGGTACTAAATTTGCTATCGATACAATAACAAAATCTGAATCTTTAAAAACGTGACCATTGGGCGTGCTTCTTTTCGTTTCTAAGTAATCAAATTTAGTCGTATCCACACCTAATGGCATATAAACCGTTTTAGATTTATAATTAATAAAAAATTGCTCCAACATATCTTTATTGATAGCAATAATTTTAGAACTCAAACGCGTTCGCCATCTCCATGATTTGTTTCCCCATCCCATAGCTTTCTTAGTATACACAAAGGGGATTCCAGCTATTTTAGCAGCTAAGGGTTCTGTGAAATCTGAACTCCAATGCCAAGAATGTATCATATCAAATTTATGCTTTGCGAAAAATTTTGAGATTTTTAAAATTCTAAAAGGCAATGACACTAAAGGCTTATAATCTGCGGTAAACTTAAATAGATGAACAGGCACACCCAATTGCTCAATATTTTTAAAGAAAGCACCTTTATCATGGAAACAGCAAATCTCTGGATTAAATTTATTTTTATCCAGACCTCGCACTAAATCATAAACAACTTTACCACTGCCTGCAGTATCAAAGTTAGGGATTGTAAATAAAATTTTAATCCGTTTTGGCATCACTTAAAATTTGATTGAACTTAGACAAAACTAACAACATATTCAATGGATGTGCATTTTGTGTATAGTTACCTTTATAAAATTGATTAATATAAAAATTCAATAGTGTTTTAGGAATCCACCCTTCTATTTGATTTTTAAATAGATTGTCTACTAATTGCTTTTTATTCTGATCACCTATAAATTGTAATTCCCAATTTCGCTGAATGTAAGATTTACCCAACACATTATCTAGAGTGCGTTTAAATTTATTTATCAATTTATATGGAATATTATAAGGTAATTTGTTTGTCTCATAATTATATAAATTAAAAGGTCTTTGAGCTTGCCAAGTTACTTTAGCTAATTCAGGGTTTCTATGCTTAATGTAGGCTATTTGTAATTTTCTATCTGCTAAATACGCTTCAGGAATTGTACATATAAACTCGCACATTCTATCATCATAATATGGTAATTGGATTGCTCTTGAAGATTCAAAAACAGAAAGATTGACTGAAGTCCACCTAGGCGCCCAATATTTCGATTTAAAGGCACGTATATTGGCATTAGTATCTTCAATATGGATTTTTTCTAATAAAAGAGCAATTCTATTTTTCAAGTAGGTTTCAAAATCCCCATTAAGATTCCAAGTTTCCCACAAATCAGTTGCCAATTGAAGACCTCCTTTCTTTACTATTTTTTTTAAAATAACAGTAACTTCTTCTTCTGTAGTTAATTGTTCTAAATTCATTGAATCAAATAAAACATCTCCCCAATGCCCAAGACTAAACACATCTCCCATTTTAGAAAATTCATCTTTAATAGCCATTTGCCTCGGACTCGTAAAATCACTATAACACCCATTTAGTTGTGCTAAATCATCAATAGCATGCCATAAATACCCGTTTTTTATCGTGTAAGGTTTAAATTCGAAATTACAGATTTGAGCTATTTTTTTTGCAATTTTAGTTTCAGAATATCCATTTTCAAACTCATAGCTATACGATAAGACATCTGCTCCAATATAATTTAAAGCTGTTGCCTGAGTGCGACTATCTAAGCCTCCCGACAATGGAAGAATTACTTTTTTACCCTTTGACTGTTCAGTAACAATAGTTTCAAACAATAAAGTAAATTCATCTAATGCTTGTTCAAAAGAAATATCTCTGGGACTACTATACCAATCAAACCAAGGTTGAGAATTTACTAAATTACCTTGTGAATCTATTTTATTATGTGAAGCAGGGCTTAATACTTTCTTATTTTTCCAATAAGTATCTGTATCTAAAAAGAATCCAATTGCCACGAATATACAAATCGCTTCAAAATCTAATTCACTTTTTGCTTCAACTTTTGCAAAAGTTGGCTGACTTGGAATAATTGATGTTTTAATTAACTTCATGAATTCAATTCACTAAAATAATATTTTTGATGGATTCGAAACTAAATTTCATTTAAGAATACTTTTATTATCGTCTCATAAATTTAAATGTACGTTTGAAAATATAATTCAAGAAATAAACATCTAAATATATAAAAAAATAGAAGCATCCATGAGTGATAATTCCAAATTTAGAACGATGTCCCAGTTCAATTTTTCGATGCATCTTTAAGGCTTTTTTATAGAGAGTATTGGAAATCAAATTAGGATACTCGTCTTTAAAATCAATTAAAAGCTGTCGTGAAGCTTGATGTTGAGTACTTTTATCTCTTGTCACTGAAGAATTAGTCAGGTTTCGATGCATGCTAACTAGTTTTTTTGGAATCCCATGAACTTCTGAAACTAAACTAAAACGCAAAATATAATCCCAATCTACATTAAAATTACCGTATGTGTTTCTAAATATCAAATCGTGATCTACATGTACTTTCTTTCTTATCATCATGCACGTATTCACTACCTTTAATTGGTTTTCATATAGATATTTAAATAATTTTTGATCTTGTGGAAATTGTTCACCATCCACCAAAATTTCAGGAAATAATCTATTCTCTTTAACTCCTTTAAACTCGGCAATTCCGGAGACTAAACCTACATTAGCGTACTCTTCAAAAACAGCAACTTGCCACTCTATTCTCTCATGTACATAAATATCATCTTGTTCTGCCATAGCAATGTATTGGCTTTCTAAAGAAGATAAACTTATTAACTTATTGACATTGGAACCTAAGCCCAGATTTTTAGCATTTTCAAAAATTGTTATTTTAGAATCATTAAAAGCCTCTGCTATAAGTCTAGAATCGTCTTTTGTACCATCGATACAAATCAACAATTCAAAATTAGAATAGGTTTGATTTAATAGACTCTCTAACGTAGCTTTCAACGTTTTTTCGCCATTGTAAACAGGTAAAATTATAGTGACCAAAGGGCTACTTTTCAACATAGAAACTTCTTTTTATAGTAACCAACATTTTAAAAATTGGATGGTATAATTTTAACAATTTTAATTGGCATTTGGGATGTAAACACCAAAATAAATTATCGTAATACGCCTTATACATCAATAGATTATCTGGCAACTCTCTTTTTTTATTAATACTGCTGGCTTGATTGGCATGTAACCTAAATTTAACCAAAACCTCATCAACAAAAGCAATATCGAATTTTTTCATTACTCTATACCAATAATTACTATCTAAAGTTTGTTCTAATATTTCACTAAAATAACCAACAGCGTCAAAACACTCCATTTTTAAAAGCACATTGGTTGGTTCTCCAATTTTATTTTTAGGCGAATTTAAAAATGCTTTGTCTTTTAAATAGGTTCTACCAGACATGACTCCCTGTTTAACCTCTAGATTATCCCAATGGGTATGTATTGGACCATAATAAGCTATAAATTTTTCTATTTCCGAAGATAACTCCTCATAAATAAAAGTTCGTTTACTATAAATCAATCCAGCATTTGGATATTGAATCGCCATAGTCATCATGTTTTCAATACAATGAGGCAGCAATACATCATCTTGAAAGAGAAATTTAATGTATTGACCTTGACTATGCCTTATACAATTATTCCAGTTTGCTCCAATCCCTTGTGGATTATGAGTTACAATTGTAATTGGAATTTTAGTTTGAGAAATAAAACTTTGAATAATAGCTAAAGTATCATCCTTTGAAGCATCATCTGATACTATAATTTCTAAGTTGGGATACGTTTGATTAATGGCAGATTGCATTGCCTCTTCAATATACGTTGCTCCATTATAAGTTGGGATACATATCGAAACTAAAGGAAATTCAACCTTATTCATTGTCATATAATGCTTTATGTTTTGAATTAATAAGCTCTCCTTCTTGGTTTATTTGCCATGAAGCAGAAGCATTAGCTGTTTCAAAATAGTACTTTTGTTCTTCTGTTAAATTTTGAAAATCTAAATACCAACCTCCATGTCTTGCTTGTAAAGGATAGTCTGTTCTCCAACCTTTTGTAAAATCTTTGAGTTGATAGTTATAATTTGGTTTATAGATAGCAAAAGTGGTATCAATTTCGGCTTTGTACACATTAGGTTTAACCTTATAACTCCAATATTGCGCTTCCCATTGTATGATTTTATTTTTATTAGGATTTGAATCTAAAATATCATCTAGTTTTAATGAAAACCCGACTTTATTTCTATCATAAGCTTGATCTAGAAGCTTTCTAAATGTTTCTAAAAAATTATTTGGACATTCATTTACAGGAACAATATCTGCATCTGTAACGACATAATATCCTTTACTGTATTGTTTAAATATATCATTACTTTTCCAAAATGATAAGTGACCAACATTCTCTTTCAATCTATGAATAGTCGTTAGTTCTTTAATAGTATCAAAATAATTTAATAAAGGTTGATACGTCGAATTATTATCAACGATAACTATAGTAGTATACTCGTTTTTTATAAGAAAATCGACCAATTGTTTAAGATAAAAAAGCTGATTAAAACTAATAATTACAATTGGTATACATTTAGGATTTTTAAGTTGCGCTTTAACCATAGAATTAAAATTATGGTGATACCAAACCTTAACTTTATTCTTTATAAGTTTATTTAATTTTATGAAACGTGCTTTAGTTAACATCATATACTACATTAAGGGCTTTACTATATTACCTTTTTTTAAAATATAGTGTTGTAGAGCGTTTGTTTTTTGTGGTTAACGCTTTAAGTGATTTTTTAATAAAGTCCTTTTTAGACTTATAGTTAGTTTTTGAACGTGGAATGTCAATTTCCTGCAAATCAAATTGTTTTGCTAAAGTTAAAATTGTTTTTGTTTTAAAACAATTAATATGTTCCAAAGGAGCAACAGCATTCAATGAATTTAACTCTCCTTTCTTGGCGTTCCAATTCATATGTTTTAAAACCTCATCTATAGCATTTCCATCTGGCACACTAATCTTTATAACACCATTTGGCTTTAATATCTTTAACAATACTTGAAGTGTTTCTTTTGGATTTGGGATGTGTTCAAAAACTTGATCTGTATTGATATAATCAAATTCATGATTTGATAACTCTGCTTCACTCAATACTATGATTCCATTTTTTTGGGCATAAGTTATTCTTGCTTCAGATAATTCTAAACCAAAAACATTACAACCAAATGCTTTTGCCATTAAACACCATTTACCCCAACCCATGCCAAAGTCTAGTAACTTTAAATCTGATGGTTGCTTTTTAAAGAAACTAATTATATCTACCATTTGATTAGCGTAAGTTTCATAATACCAAAGTGGAAACTCCTTTTGTTGTTTAAGAATAACATCTGCCTTTATCCATTTCTCATAAAGCCTAAACATCAAATCATTATTTGGTATATTTTCTTGAAACACTAAATCGCAATTAGAACAAAACATCAAGCTATAATCTGTTTCTTTCAAAAACTCATGTTCTACACCTCCTTGTGGAATATAAAAATTATCTAGATACGTTTTAATCTCCTCACTTTCGTATGACTCACAATATTTGTTCTTTATATTACTTGAATCACAAACCGGACAAGAAGTACGTTTAATAAAATGATTATTTAATTGAGAGGTCTTACTCATTTTTTAATATACTTTTTGTTATTACTAATTATAGGCTCTTAACTTAAGAGGCTAAACTACTTTAAAGGCTTTAAAATATTATAACCTCTACCAAAAACCCTGTAAGATGTATAAGCCAATAGCATTTGACTGTAAAAATTTATTTTTCTAAAAACCGAAACATCAACATGCTTTAGAGTTTTTTTCAAACCAGACATGATATGACTTGCAAATTTAAATTTCCCTTCTTTAAGTAAATCTTTAAACATTAATGTTTGCATTTCTAAAAACTTTAAATGCCCTTTTGATGACAATTGACTTAGGTGATTAGTTATGATTTCATCCTTAACTTTTAGGTTAGACTCAATCTTTATATCACTAGCGTAAATATTATTAGACATATTATCATCATGTCGATACATTGAAACTAGTTCATCCCCTATTGCCTTATAATTACTATTAATTGCAAGTGCTTTAATATGAAAATCATATTCTTGAGATTGTTGTAAAGTCTCATCAAAGGATAGCTCATTTTTTTCAATAAAATCTCGTCTCCAAAGCGGAGCCAAAATAGACCAAAATATATTGTATAATATATAATCTTCAAATCTTTGATTAGAACTAATCTGTTTTGCGCGTAAACCTAAAAATTCTTTAGTATTTTTATCTATCCATTTGGTTTGACAGATACAATATGGTGTGCCACTATTTTGTGAAAGTATTTCAACTTGAACTTCAAGTTTATTACTCTCCATTATATCATCACTATCAAACCAGTTGATAAATTCTCCTTTACTTTGTTTAAAACCAAAATTCCTACAAGCATTAGCTCCTTTAGGTTTGAATTCTGGACGTTTATAATATTGAAATCTAGCATCACTAATTATGTATTCATCTAGTAAAACTTTTGTATTATCTGTGGAGCCATCGTCAATCACAATGCATTCCCAATTAGTATAAGTTTGATTTTGAATAGAGTCTAAAGTGTCACAAATTAACTGTTCTCTATTAAATGTTGGGATTATTATGGATACTAATGGCTTTAATAACATACAATTCTACACTAATTTAATAAATGTTTTATTTGTTTTCTTTAATTAATAAATGAATCTGGCTAGCTATAATTTTTGAACCATATCTATTTTGGTCAGAAAAAGAGTCTCCTATTGTAAAAATATCAAACTTTTGGTCTTTTATTGTATCAAGATCTGAAAATTTGCAATAAACTTCTCAGTATTAAAATCATCTTCAAACTGATCTCTATAAGTAGCGTTGACAGGGATCTTACCCAGTCTATTTAAATCTCTTCCAGATATCGTATAGCAAACTAATTAATGGCGAAATAAATAATAACAGATGGAATAGATAACGTCTCATAAATTGTAAATATTACATAGAACTATAAATACCCATAAGCACTTTAGTTTGTTTTCTAATATCGTGATTAGAATTAATATATTGCTGTCCCTCAATTGACATATTATTCCAATTATTTCTATTATTTATTAAATCTAAAAGTCCATATTTAAAATCAGAAAGATTTAAAGGTTGTACTACCAATCCTGCTTTAACAATTTTACTAACATCTCCAACATTTGTAGCCAAAACCACTAATCCAGATGCTTGAGCTTCTAATAATACAGTAGGTAAGGATTCTAATTTACTAGATAGCAAAAACAAATCAGAATGATGCATCGCATTTCTAACTTCAATAGACGTTTTTGAACCAACTAAAGTAACCCGTTCTGTAAGATCCAATTCAATGATTATACTTTGTAATTCTTCACGCTTATCACCTTCTCCTATAATAATATACTCAAAATCTAACAGAGGTTTCATTTTTAACAATTCACCAATTGCTCTTATTGCAATATCTAAAGCCTTTTCATCAACAAGTCTTGCAACTGTTAAAATCCTTATTTTATTTGTATTGGAAATTATTTTTTCTCTTTTATAAAAATCAATATTAATCCCATTTGTTATTGAGATAATCTTCGCCTTTGGTGCACCAAATTTTGATAAATTTTGATAGTTAAATTCTGAAATTGAGATAACAGCATTAGAATAATTAAACAAATCCGCATAAATATCACCACCCTTTTCTATACCCAATCTAATATCATAACCATGAAAAGTTGTAAACAGCTTAATAGGCAACCCTATTTGTTTAAAAATTACCGCTTCATTGCCATTAGGCCCAAAATGAGCATGTATAACATCTATTTTGTTTTTTAGTAAAAAATGAACTTGATAAAACAATCTTAAAGATTTTGATTGCTTCCCATATTTTTTAAATTTAAGTGAATTTAAATAATGTTGTATTTGTCCTTTGAAAATAGCACTTAATAGAATGGGGAAAATTTTAAAAAATCGATAAAATTTATTAGGTTCAAAATAAAAATTCAAATTCACAATACGTTCTTGCAACCTATAAGATTCAAAACCCAACAATGCATCAATTTCTTCTTCATTGACCAATCCATTTTTAGTGTAAATAAAAACCTCTAAACCTTCATCTAATAGTGCTATAATTTGATCCCTGATAAATGTTTCAGAGAATGTCGGGAATTTTGAAATCCAAAAAAGCACTTTCATATGAAGTTTTTTTAAAAGTAATTCAGTATTAATTCAACAAAGTTTTACTTCGAAAAACACATTTCGTAAATATAATAAATGCTTCATATGTCGTTAATACAAAGCCTCTAGATTTTTTAATTTCAAGATACTGTTTATAGATAGACATCGAAAATTGTGGATTTTTAAAAAAATAAAGTTTTAGATTTTTTTCTTCTAACTCATCCATATATGACGTAAACTCTATTTTAGAAAACACTAAAAGCCTATTATTGTTTTCTATAAATTTATCTTTTAATTCAAAAAAAGTTAGGACTTCGTCCAGCTCCAATTTTTCAAACGATAATATTTTCTTCAGTACATCAATACTAGCTTCATTAAACGTAACATCTAAATATTCTAACACTTTAATTCTGGTAGACAGTTTACTCTCTAATTGAACTTTTCGCCTTTTATTTGTTACTTGATGTTCATGTACACGATATTTTAATAAAACGTCTTCTAAATTATGAAATACACCAAAAGGCAGTAAAGAAACCCATAATGCATAATCTTCTGCTGGTTCCTTGGATTGGTCATATTGGATATTATGAATATCTAATACTGATTTACGAATCATTACTGCAGGATGGGCAAAACAAGATTGAGTTAATAAATTAACTTTTAAATCTTCATCTAAAACTGGAAATTCTCTAATTTCACTATTACCTATGACTTCATAAAAACTACCACAAACTATAGTATTAGGATTTGATTCCATATACGATAATTGTTTAAACAAACGCTCAGGTAAAGAAATATCATCGGCATCCATTCTAGCTATATATCGACCCTTAGCAATTGAAAGCCCATAGTTTAAGCTTATTGTATAACCCGTGTTTTTTGACTTTTCAAAAAGAATAATTCTTGGATCCTCAAAGGACTTTATGATTGAAACCGTCTTATCACTAGAGGCATCATCTATAATTAAAAACTCGAAATTAGAATACGTTTGATTAATTATGCTTTCAATTGCTACCTTCACATAGTCTTCACAATTGTAAACAGGCATTAAAACTGTAATAGTTGGGTTTTCTGGCATTAAAATTCTTATAGTTATGCAAACTTAATTAATTAAATTAATTAGGCTTGAATCTACTTTTATATTTTAAAATTGGTTTCTCTAAAAGGTAGTACGAGCAAACTGCTGTGACGACTACCAATATAATATTCAGCGGAAATTTTTGAATATCTAAATGCCCTCCAGGACCTGTTCTTAAAAAGAGGCCTTGATAGACATACAAACCATAAGAAATCTTACCTATGAACGCTATTGGTTTAACTTCCAAAACTTTGGTTAGTATATTATCTTGATTGAAATAAATCCATAACAATAATAAAGATACAGCTAACGGTTGTAATGTTTCAATAATAATAAAATTGAGGTCTTTTATAATCAATTGACCAAAAAATAATATAAATGATAGTACTAAAAGTTTGATGTCAAAAATTGATTTTAAAAAATCATGCTTATAGAATAATATAATTGCTGAGAGCGAACCCATCATTATTGGTAAACAGGCAGGAATAAACCATCTATTAGGAAAAAAATAATTAAATAACTGGTATTCTTTTCCTTGAACTGTGAATGGCGTATAATAAACCGTTTTCACTATGATACATACAACAATTAAAGCTACAGCTAGAAAAACAACAGATTTAATTTTTTTAAAATAGCTAAGTATAAATGGCCAGATGAAGTAGAATTGCTCTTCAATTGCTAAAGACCATGTGTGCCCTATTTCACTTACATAATATTTTAAGGGAACAAAATTATATAAGTAAAAAAAAGAAATAGTTACTGCTAGATAGTTTTTTGGTAAATAGTTTAAAATCATTAGAAGAACTACGGAAATATAAAACACCAATAATGGTGGTATTAATCTTAAAAATCGTCTAGCAAAAAAATTTTTATAATTAATTTTTTGAAATTCATGTTTTTCATGCAGTAATAAAAGCGTAATCAAGAAACCACTTATTGTAAAAAAAATCATTACACCCGTAGATCCAGAAATTAGGTTGAAGTTGTCTTTTAATAAAGAGCCTTGATCAAGATGATTACTCAACCCTAAATGCGTTAATAGTACAAACATTATAGAAATTGCTCTTAAACCATCAAACCCTTTAATGAATTTCATTGGATATTATTTTACTACTTAAATAAATTAATAACCCGCAAATACGCGTAATATAATATGCGACGGTATTTCGATTTTTTAAATTTCAATTTACTTATTTCACGGTATTTTTCTTCTATTTTAGTCTTTACAACTTTTTGTTCTTCGGAATTCAAATGAATATAAATCTTCTGATAAAAATTTAAATAGTTTCGCCTTGCTTTTAAAACATTTAAACCAGAATATACACCATCACTGTGCACTCTATAAACACACATTATTTCATCTAAACATTGTATTTGACTATCTTGAGCAACTAACTTATATAAACCCATATCTCCAAATGGTATTTGATTAAACCAATTCGGAAATTTAAAGTTTTTTGGTTTACGAAACATCACACTTGCGGTAACAATAAAGTTATTTTGTTTTAAAAGTTCAATATAATTAAATGGTTTTTTAATAAAAGGTTTTAAAATATCATGTGATTTCAATGTATTATTTGACAATATTTGGGCTCTATGAAAACAGATATTTACATTGGTATTCTTTTCTAAAAAACCTACCTGCTTTTGAAGTTTTAAAGGGTCTGTCCAGTAATCGTCGCCATCACAGATTGCTACATAACTGCCTTGACACTGCTTTAGTGCAAATATAAAATTAGACATCATGCCCATATTTTTTTTTTGATCAAAATATGTTATTAAATGTCCTTTAGGGTGTGTGTTCTTTATATTTTTAACACAATCACTTGTACCATCTGTTGAGCAATCATTAGAGATTATTAATTCAATATTAAAATTAGTGTCTTGCATCAAAACACCTTCAATAGCCTGCTTGATATAATCTTGATGATTATAAGTTATCATAACAATTGAAACTGTAATCATACTATTTTATTGAAATAATTTTACCAGGTACACCAACAATTGTAGAGTTATCTGGCACGTCTTTTATTACAACGGTTCCTGCTCCAACTGTTACATTTTCACCTATATTAATATCTGGAATAATAATTGCGTTTGTACCAATAACACTTCCACTTCCAATAACACATCGTCCTGATATGTTGACATTTGGTGAGACCTCAACATAATCTCCTAAGTAACAATCATGTCCAATAGTTGAATTAATATTAATTAAACAGCCTTTCCCTATTCTAATACTATTCGTTATAATTACACCCGACATTATTGCTGTCCCCTTCCCAATTTCTACATCAAAATTACCAATTTCAGCATTATTCGATTGAACTATTATAGACTCATAACCTAACTCTAAAAATTTATTGTGTAAATTTTCTCTATGCTTTGGTTTACCAATTCCCAACACAAAAGATTTGTCTTCAGATTCTGATAAATATTCTACAACTTGGTCATAAGAGTTTAAAATTTTAAATCTATTATAAATTTTTTCAGGTAAATCTTGACTTATATCATCAAAAAAAACGATATTTTCATCCTGTAAATTCATATCTATAGAAACAATTTGTAAAATCTCCTTAGCAAACCCCTTGGCTCCAACAATTAACATATAGCTGTTTTAATTAAATTACTAATTTTTTGAATATTTGATTCTGACAAACCATAATATAAAGGTAAACAGAAAATGCGCTTAGCTATGCTATCTGAAATCGGCATTACAACATGATCTAGATAAGGCAAATCATTTAGACTTGGATAAAAATAACGTCTTGGATAAATATCTTCTTTATTTAATATATTTAAAACAGAAAGCAATTGTTTTTCCGTTTTAAAAATAACAGGATAATAGCTATAATTCCATTTTGTATGGTCTCTAATTTTTATAGTTTGTAGATTAGGGATAAGATTCTTGTAAGTATTTACTACTCGTTCTCTGTCCTTAATAATGTTCTCTATATATGGTAACACAGACAAACCCATTGCTGCCTGAGGTTCACTCATTTTAGCATTAATACCTAACCCATGAAATGCTTCTGGACCGTCATGACCAAAATTATGATGCTGAAACATGCTTTGATATAACTCATCTTTACAAAATAACGCACCTCCTTCTCCAGTATGAAACAACTTAGTCGCATGAAAACTACAAGTACTCACATCTCCATAATTAAAAACTGATTGATTATTATATATCACACCAAAACAATGGGCAGCATCATAAATAACTTTTAAATCATGTTTTTTTGCAATGGATTCTATGGCCTCCACATGACATGGATTCCCAAATACATGAGTAGCTAAAATAGCTGTAGTTTTATCTGTTATTGCTTCTTCAATTTTAGTTTCGTCAATCGTTAAAAAGTCTGGATGTATATCTACAAAAACAGGTTTACAATGTTCCCAAACAATAGCAGAAGTTGTAGCTACATAAGAGAAAGGTGTTGTTATAATTTCACCACTTAGCCTTAAAGCCTTTATAGCTATTTGTAATGGCAATGTCCCATTGGTCATTGCAATTATATGCGGTATACATAAGTATGATTTTAATTTAGCCTCCAACTCTTGCACTAAAACACCTCTATTCGTCATCCATCCTGTATCCCAAGCGCGTTTTAATATAGCTTGATACTCTGTTTGAGGTGGTAAAAAAGTTTTGGTTACGTTAATCAACATTGTTATTTTATCGAACTCAAATATACCAAAACTATAACTATTACATATTTACTTTCTATTTTAAATCACCTTCTATATTTTCAAGATATTGATTGACCAATAGCTTTGTAAATACTTCTGCTCCATTAGAATTTAAATGTCCTAAATCAAAAATGTTTTCTTTTTTATACAATTCAGGAAACTTTTTAGGACTAGACAAATCAATTAGATTTTTCTTTGGGATTAATTTAGATAGGTTTATTAGATTTCTATCTAGTACAATCTGAGGTAAAACGAATACTAATTCAATTCCTTTTGCCTCAGAAATATCTATTAAATGTATTATCCTTTGTAAATTTACTTCATCGTAATTATTATTTGGTAAATTATGATATTCTATTAAATCTGAAACTCTTTTTTTTAGCACAACATTATCTAAAGAATAGGTTTGTTTTCTATGAATTAAATCACTTCTTACACTTTCATCTTTTGTTGTTTCTAATTGATTATCAAGAGAATAATATCCAACATTATTTGGCCCATTATATGCCAAATTAATATTATTATCCATTGATAACGTTTGTTTAAGATGTTTAATATCAAATAGGTTATATGAATTACAAATAAAATAATCTTTTACACCTTTAATTTTTTCATCTAATCTTAGAGTTGAATTATTTTTTATTGATTTATAGACAAATTTTAAATCTGATAAATTTTGCCAATATGTTGTTCTCTCTTTGAGCATTAAATCTTTAGAAATTAAGTTAATAGGCATTAATTCTATAAAAACTAAATCTACATTATTTGCGATTTCAGATTTAATGAAATTTTCATATAAATAATATGTTTCTGGACAAAATGTAGCTGGAGCTCCTAAGTTATATGATTTTTTTATATCATGAGAAGCGTTGTTATAAAGTTGATCAAAGATTATTGGATCTATTTGCCTGTAGACTCTGCTCGAACCGAAGAAATAAGTATTTGGTAATTCTACATCTTTAGATTCTAAATATTCTATTTTTGAAGAATACCAAGGATTTCCCCAATGGTAACTACTAAACAATAAAAAAAATTGATTCAGTAGTAAAATCAATACTATAAACATTGATGTTTTAAATAAAAATTGTTTCACAATAGAATCATATTAGTCTTAACTAGTTTTATTTTCCCAAGGAAAAGTCTCATGTAAAGGTGTTTTATTTAAAAACTCACAAAGCCTTTTATAATCATCTTTTATCGATACATTAATCACAAGTAATTTTTCAGGTTTAGCTCTAAAGTATTCCATGACATTTTCATTATGATTTTGATAATAACGTATCAAAATATCTTTATTATATGGATCATCCTCAGGTGTATCAAATAGCATTCTATTAACTTCATATGCATAACCCTTATAGTGATAGTTCGCCTCCTTTAACTGCTGTATTGTTGGCGGATCTATTCCATTGCCCCATAATTTCGAGTGAAAATTAGTTAAAGAACTATACCATTGATCTGAATTATCTCTAACCGATAAAATAAACTTTGCATTCGGAAAACATTGATCGAGAACACTATAAGTAAAAGGTAATGAAAAAGGGACATCCTGAAATGCTTCGGCAGTTTTACATAGCTTAATTATAGCTTTAAAATCTCTTTTATACCAATCATTAATTAACAACTCACCATCACGCTGAACTCCTAGGCTATAGTTAAAATCCTTAAAAGTCTTTTCTATTGTGGTCGTTCCTGTTTTATTTAAGCCAATACAAAATATTTTATTTCTATTTCTTTTACTAAAATTCATACTATTGGTTTATAAATTTAGAGTCTAGTAAAAATGGTGGCCATATTTCTGTTTCATGAATTACTTGAAAATTTAAAATGTCATTGATGCGCAATAGTGGCTCTTTAGTTTTAGCACTATTAACAGAAATATTTATTGCATAGATCCCTTTTGATAATAATAAATTATCATGTTCTATCGTAAATTGAATACTATTCTCTTTAATTATTAAATTAGATTCTAAAACATTTGGTTCTAGCAGAGCAACTGGACGCTGTTCTTTATCAAATATAGTAACCATAAAAATTGGCGCTTCCTCCATATTAATGGTACTAAACCTAAAAAACAATCTCAAATCATCTTTCCAATGTAATTGTAATATATCATTATGAGTGCTTGCTCCTAGCATCTCTACTTTATCTAATTTAATACTACCATCATTAAAGACAGTGTTTATTTGATTACTAGCAAATCGTGTATAATACAAATCAATAGCTTTACCTACATCATCACCCTGAAACTGAGCACAACCACGTTCCATTAAAATAATTTGTGTACAAATACGAGATACCATTGGCATACTATGAGACACAAATATTACTGCAGTATGTGGCAAAATGGTATCTATGGTTTTAAAACATTTTAAAATAAACCCTAAATCACCAACAGCTAATACTTCATCGATAATCAATATATCTGGTTCCATTTGAGCAGCCACAGCAAATCCCAAACGCACTTTCATACCACTACTATAATTTTGCACTGGCATATCAATAAACTCCTCCAACTCTGAAAAAGCAATAATTACTTCTAATTTACTATCAATTTCTTTTCTCGTAAATCCTAAAATCGCACCATTATTATAAATATTTTCACGCCCTGTTAATATAGGATTAAAACCAGCACCTAATTCTATTAATGCACCTACTCTACCTTTTATAGTAACTTTACCTTCATCTGGATTGATAAGACCATTTAAAATTTTCAATAGCGTCGATTTCCCTGCTCCATTATGACCAATTAAACCCAGACACTCTCCTCGTTTTAATTCAAAATTAATATCCTTAATTGCCCAAAACTCCTTTGGTCGTAATAACGATTCGTTTGTATTTCCACGAATACCATTAATCAAATCTTTTACACCATACCAAAGACTTGTTTTCAAATCTTTACAAAATTTCTTACTTAGGCCTTCTACCTTTACAAGAATTTCTGAATTATTATTGGTTTGATGATCGTTAGACATTTATTATGATTCTTTTCTTTAATATTATTTAATTTATTTTAAAAATTAGGCACTTAAGCGCTCTACAATTATAGGGATTGAGATACGATAAATGACTAACGCCAAAAACAAAAGAGGGATACACACTGCAACTACAATTATAAAATACCATAGATATTGAGGGCTAAAACCAACAATTAAATCTCTTGCTGTAAGTACAATTGGCGTAATTGGATTCCAAACCATGATAGTTTTCATGATTCCTGAAGGTGGTATCGCGTAAACAACTGGAGTAGCATACATCAAAAATTGCATCCCAAATGTGATCAATTTGCTTATATCTTTATATAATAACCCCAAAGGTGTTAAAAATAAACCTATGGTAGTTCCAAAAATGATGGCACCCAATAACGCCATTGGCAAAAGAAGAAGACTCCAATGAAAACCAACACCAAAAGCAAAAATCAAAATAACTAAAAGAATCACTTTAATAAAACTATCGAAAAGCAATTTATAAATTCCTGAAATAATAAGTGCTTCTTTAGGGAAGTTGATCTTCGTTAAAATCCCTTTGGAAGCCATTGTGTTTTGAATGGGTGAATTAATTGAGGCTACAATTATAGACCATATTAGAGTACCTGAAAATGCATAAACTGGATAAGGAATACCTGTGTCTGATAATTTAATTGTACCACTACTATTTAAAATAATCCAAACCAATGCAGTAGTTAATGGCATTATAAATGCCCACAAAATACCTAAATAAGACTGTCTATATTGCGCTTTTATATCTCGCTCTGCCAGTTGTCTTGATAAAAACCGAGATTTGTAAATATCTCGTAAACTAGCTTTTAAAAGCGTACCTATTTTAATGGTTCTTTCTTTTTTATAAATATGTGTTTCCAAAATAGTAGGTAATTATAATTGCTAGAATCTCATCATTAGATTATTTAAGCCAATATAAGTAATTGAATCGTGTTCTAAGAATTTAGCAACTGAAAATAAAGCATTGCATTCACTAGATCATATTATCAAAAAAATGAATCTAGCAATCTACATCACTATTAATAGCGACCCTCATCTTGAGTTTTATTTAAAATTATCCCAAGTAATCCCTAAACCTTCTCTTACCGTATATTTTGGGTCGTAACCTAATAGATTTTTTGCTTTGGAAATATCTGCTAAAGAATCTCTAACATCACCTTGTCTGTTAGGTCCATGAATGGCTTCAACTTCAGAATTCGCTGCAGTTTTTAAAGATTCCCATAAATAATTGATTGTTATGCGCTCTCCACATGCTACGTTAAAAACTTGATTCTTTGCTTTTTCAGAAGCAAAAAAACCTTTTACATTAGCCTGAACAACATTATCTATATATGTAAAATCTCTTGTTTGCTCACCATCACCATTAATCTTAGGTGATTTCTCATCTTTTAAAGATTGCATAAACAATGGAATCACTGCTGCATAAGCACCATCTGGGCTTTGCTTAGGACCAAACACATTAAAATACCTTAAACCAATAACGTCTGTATCATATGTTTTTCCGAAGACATCTGCATACAATTCATTCACATATTTAGTAACTGCATATGGTGATAATGGTTTCCCAATAATATCTTCTACTTTTGGCAAGGATGGACTATCTCCATAGGTAGAGCTCGATGCAGCATACATCATTCGTTTTACAGATGATGAATCTTTGAGCGCAATCATCATATTTAAAAACCCTGAGATATTAACTTCATTTGTTGTTGCAGGATCGTTAATTGATCTAGGAACAGACCCTAAAGCAGCTTGATGAGATACATAATCAATATCTTTCATTGCATCTTTACAGGTTTGTAAATCTCTAATATCGCCTTCTATAAGTTCAAAAGCTGGATTAGCGTGAAACTCAGTTAAATTGTATCTGTGTCCATTAGAAAAATCATCTAAGACACGAACTTTCTTAGCATTATATTTTAAAAGGTATTCTACAAGATTTGAACCTATAAATCCTCCTCCTCCAGTTATTAAAAATGATAACTGACTTAAATCTTGATTGTGATAGTTGTTTTCGTACATTATAATCTGGCGTCTACAGTTTCTATTGGAAGTAATGATTTCACATCAAAAATAACTCCAATTTCCGATTTTAATTTTTGTAAATCTATTTTTAAAAATTCATTATGTGATACTGCTAATACAATGGCATCATAATCTGTTTTCAATTGAGATTCGCTATCTAATAAATCCAAACCATACTCATGAGTTACTTCTTCTTTCGAAGCCCATGGATCATAAACATCTACATTGACGTTATAAGTTTCAAATTCTTCAATGATATCAATCACTCTTGAATTTCTAATATCTGGACAATTTTCTTTAAATGTAATTCCTAAAACAAGCACATTAGAATCTTTAATTCTTGCACCTTTCTTAATCATCATCTTTACAGTCTCTTGAGCGACATAGCCTCCCATACTGTCATTCATCTTACGACCAGCTAAAATAATTTCAGGATTATAACCAGATTCTATCGCTTTTTGAGCAAGATAATATGGATCAACACCAATACAATGTCCTCCTACTAAACCAGGAGAAAAATTGATGAAGTTCCATTTTGTACCTGCAGCTTCTAGAACAGCTTTGGTGTCAATATCTAAAATTCTAAAGATTTTTGATAATTCATTAACAAAAGCAATATTTATATCTCTCTGAGAATTCTCAATAACCTTAGCTGCTTCTGCTACCTTAATTGAAGGTGCACAATGCGTTCCTGCTGTTATAATAGATTTATATAAATCATCAACAACTTTAGCTATTTCTGGAGTAGATCCAGACGTTACTTTTAATATTTTGGTTACTGTATGTAGCTTATCTCCTGGATTAATACGTTCTGGAGAGTATCCAGCAAAAAAGTCTTCATTAAATTTCAATCCGGAATTCTTTTCTAAGATTGGCACACAAATATCTTCTGTCGCTCCAGGATAAACCGTGGATTCATAAATTACAATATCATCTTTCTTTAAGACTTTAGCAACATTTTCACTAGCTTTGACTAAAGGTGTAAACACTGGTCTTTTAAACTCATCTGTTGGTGTTGGAACCGTTACTATGTAGACATTCGAGTCTGCCAAATAACTAGGATCATTAGTTATAAATAATCCAGTTTTAGAATTTGAATCAGAGGTAAGCACAGACTTAAGATGGTCATCTTCGACTTCTAAAGTTTTATCCACTCCATTATTGAGTTCTTTAATACGTTTCTCGTTGATATCAAACCCAATGACCATATATTTTTTTGCAAACTCAACTGCTAGAGGTAAACCTACATATCCAAGACCTAAAATTGTAATTTTTTTACTGCTATTCATTCTCAAGTAATTAATGATTTAATAAGAAAGCTCAAATCTAAATAAAAACTCCAATTCTGCACGTATTTTTTATTTATTTCGACTTTATCTTTCCAAATAATCGTTCTATTGTAATTTTCCGGGTTAGGTTGCTTAGATAAGATATCTTCCTCGTTTCTGTATTTTAATGTAGCTGGTCCAGTTATCCCTGGTTTTACTTTTAAGACGATGCAATCTTCACCTCTTAATTCATCTGCAAAACCCACAATATCCGGTCTAGGACCAACAAAACTCATCTCCCCAATAATAACATTGAAAATTTGAGGAAGCTCATCCAATTTATAATGCCTTAAAAATCGACCTAAACGAGTTGCGCTCATATTCAAATGCCCCAAAAGGTGTTCTTCTGATTTCAGCGTTCTAATTTTAAAAATCTTGAAAGGTTTGGCATGTTGCCCTATTCGTACTTGAGTAAACACACCAAATTGTATAGTATCTAGTGTTGAGGCGATAACTAAAACAATAATTGGAACAATTAAGATAGGAAGAAGCAATAAAGATGCTGTCAAATCGAAAATACGCTTCTGGATTAATTGGTGTTTACTAATCAACTTAAAAACGTTTTAAGAACCGTTTAAAACGAGACCAATACTTATTGTCATCCTTTTCATGATAAGCATTCCCATATACACCATAACCATAACCGTAACCATAACCATAACCATAACCATAGTTATGATTTGTTTTGTGTTTATAAAAGTTTAATACAAAGCTTATATTCTTTACTTCTCCAACTTTATACTTAGCATTAATGAGCGATAACATTCCTTTTTTTGTATAATCTAAACGCACCATAAAAATAGAAGCATCAGCATATTGAGTCAATTCTAATGCATCAGTTACTAATCCAAGTGGAGGCGTATCTAAAACAATAATATCATATTCTAATCTTAATTTTTCAATTAACACCTTCATTTGATCACTCATCAATAACTCTGAAGGATTTGGAGGCACAGGTCCAGATGGCACCACATCTAAGTTTTCAATATGAGTCTGATATTTAACTTCTTCAAATGTATTTTCACCAATCAAATAATTAACAATTCCCTTATCATTATTAATATTAAAATCTCCAAAAATCTTAGGTTTACGCAAGTCTAAACCTAATAAAATGGTCTTTTTACCAGACAAGGCATACACGGTTGCAATATTTATAGAACAAAATGTTTTACCTTCACCACTAACCGAAGAGGTAATCATTAACGTTTTTCCTTTACCTGTTTCATCTTGTTTCTTATAAATAAACTGCAAACTAGAACGAATAGATCTAAAGGACTCTGCCACTGCCGATTTAGGTTTTTCAAAAACAATTAAATTATTCTTGTAATTATATTTTCCAATTAAACCCAAAATTGGAATATTCGAGAGTCGCTCAACCTCATCTGAACCATGAATGGTATTGTCGAGAAGAAAAATCACAAAAATTAAAAACATTGGAGCAAAAAAACCAATCATGAGTGCCATCATGTAATTCAAAGATTTGTTTGGTCCAATTGGTCTATTCCCTATATCTTTAGCCTCATCAATAACATTTAAGTCAGAAACGTTAGCTGCTTTCACTATCGCTGCTTCACTTCGTTTAGACATATAGGTATCATACGCCTCTTGACTAATATCCATTTTACGTTGAATTTTCAGATATTGTTGCTGATCCTCTGGCAAGCCACTCAACTGGCGTTCTAATTTAGCTATATTACCATTCAAAATATTAAGCTGTACAGACAAGGTTGATTTAGTAGCATCAATAGTTTCTAAAAGCACGTTTTTAGACGAATTAATTTGTCGATCTAAATCTTTAAATAAAACAGACCCCTCTTTTGTCGTGTAGGCTAAATTTTGACGCTCTATAGATAATGCTGTAATCTTTGAAACATTTGTTAAGATATTGCTCTCTGTTATCCCAACAGAGGTAGGAGCTGCTATATTGGTGAATTCTGTTTTGGTATTTAAATATTTCTCTAAAGAATTAAGATAATTAAGTTTAGATTTTTGATTTTCTTTATCGAGTTCAATTGCAGCCAGTCTAGTTGAAATTTGAGACATTTCGTCATTTACATTTAAAACCTTATTTGATTTTCTAAATGAATTCATCTCATCACCAACATTTTTAAGATTTGTATTGACGACCCCTAAAGTACTATCAATAAATTTTATGGTATTGGTCGCATACAAATTTTTACGTTCCAATTCAGTCTTACTTAAAATACCACTGGTCGCATTCAAATAGTCAACAATCTTAGCTTTATTATTACCAATAAGTGATAGTTTTAAAACTGAAGACGATTGAGAAAATGTTCCTATTTTAATTTTTGTTTGATAAACATATACAACATTATCAAAATCCGAAAACTTTACAAAATATTCCGCATTTGGTATAAAATTTAAGTTCTTGTCTAATAATACTACTGCGTTAAAAAAGGGCAACTCTAATGGTTCTCCAAATGAGAACGTTTGACGAAAACTCCCTACAGGAAGCGCTGTTGTATATTTTCTTTTATCCAAATATCGCTGGACAGTTCCTTTGTTTGATTCAAGATCAACAAAGAGTTCAAATTGGGTGTCATTAAGTATTTTAATTCCTATTGGTTGTTGTAAAAGTTGTCCTTTTGATTTATCTATATTTACTGTAAAAGGGACTCTTCCATAAACATCTCTCATGTTATATTTACCCTGAGACAGGTAGGTCATATAATATTGTAAAGAATCTACAACTTTTTCATTATGACTCCTTGTTTTAACAGTAGTCATAATTTGACCTACTTTTCCTGAAGTACCTCCCCAATTAAATGAGATACTTGTATTGGCAGTAAAAAAAGGGTTTTGCTCACTTTCTATGGATACTAGAGAATCTAAATTATAAATATTTTCTTTTCTTACATTGATTAGATAAGCAAAAATTAATGCGATCCCAATACTAATAAATACAAGTTTCCATAAATTAAGAGCCTTAAACAAGTAACCTCTCAGGTCAAATGAAGAGCCTCTTGATTCACTAGAGTCTATATCTTGTTCTTCAGAATATGACATAAATTTTATCTATTTATTATAAGGTAAGTGGTTACAATTAATGACACAGCAGAAAGTATTGTTGTAAACGTCTGCACTCCATTTGTCCCTAATCCCCAAGTTTTTTGTTTTAGTGGTTTTATATAAATAATATCATTAGGTTGAATGTAATAATAAGGTGAATTCATAACAGCTATATCTGTTAAATCTAGAGAATGAATCTTTTGCCCTTGTGGATATTGTCTTATAATTTGCACTTGCTTTCTATTTCCTGTTATAGGAATTTCTCCTGCATTTGCGACAGCTTCAAAGATATTAACCCGATCTTGAAATAAAATCTGTGTTCCTGGAGACCCAATTTCACCACTGGTTGTATATCTTAATCCTGCTAATTTTACAGTTACAAAAATATTAGCAGTCTCTTTAAATTGGTTCGTTAACAGCTGTTGCTCTATTTGTTCTTGAATTTCTTTTGTAGAAAAACCTAAAACATTAAGTTCTCCAAGTGTAGGTACTCTTATATTCCCATGTACATCTACTGTAAATCCATCAAAATATGCACGTTCTGCTCCACTCGCATTTAAATTACCATCTCCCACAGGATTAAAAATAACTGCATTTTCTTGATCTAATACCTTGATACGAATATTCAAAATATCATTAATTTGTACACGATATGGTTTTTGCTGTTCTACCATTATCTGAGTAGAATCGGTAGCTGTATTTTTATTTTGAAGATAAACAATATCTTTATGAGGAATACAAGAAGTTGATAATATACATAGTAACAATCCTGTAAGCAATAATAGTCTATTCATTATAATGTTGCTTGTTGCTTCACAAATATAGTTTATCACTATTAATATCAAAACTATTAGTCGTTTTTTTGAGTAATATCGCTTTCTTTGTAAAAAATACGACATTGAACTATTTAACTGTTGAAAACATATCAAAATCTTATGGCGAATTAGAGCTCTTCAAAGACCTCTCTTTCAGCATCCATAAAGATGATAAAATAGCATTCGTTGCTAAAAACGGGAGTGGAAAAACCTCAATCCTAAATATCTTATCTGGTGCAGACGTTCCAGACTCTGGACAAATTGTGATGCGAAACGGGTTGCGTGTCTCATTTTTATCACAAGACCCTCAGTTTGATCCAAAATTAACAATCAACGATACGATTTTTAATTCTGAATCACCTCAGCTAAAAATCATAGACAACTACGAAAAAGCATTACAAAATCCTGAAGATGCAGAAGCTTATCAAAAAGCTTTTGAGCAAATGGAGATCCATAACGCTTGGGAATTTGAATTGCAGTTCAAACAAATATTATCGCAACTTAATCTCAATAATCTAGAACAAAAGATTAGTACGATGTCTGGCGGACAAATAAAACGTCTCGCTTTAGCACAAGCCTTGATAAGTAATCCTGATTTATTAGTACTTGATGAGCCGACTAACCATTTAGATTTAGAAATGATAGAATGGCTAGAGCAATATTTCGCTAAGGCACAGTTTACCTTATTTATGGTAACGCATGATCGCTACTTTTTAGAACGTGTATGTAACGAAATCATTGAGTTAGATCATGGAAAAATGTACACCTACAAAGGTAATTACAGCTATTATTTAGAAAATAAAGAAACAAGAATCGCTCAGGAACAAGTTGAAACTGGCAAAGCAAAACAACTCTTTAAAAAGGAGTTAGAATGGATGCGTCGTCAACCAAAAGCAAGAACTACAAAATCTAAATCTCGTATTGATGATTTTACAGATATTAAGAAACGTGCACACCAACGCAGAAACGACCATAAGATTGAATTAGAAATCAATATGGAGCGCTTAGGAAGCAAGATTGTAGAATTCCATAAAGTATCAAAATCATTTGATGACCTTGTAATTCTCGATGATTTTGAATACACCTTTAAGCGTGGTGAACGTATTGGTATTATTGGAAAAAATGGAACTGGAAAATCCACTTTTCTAAATATGTTGACTGATAATTTAGAACCAGACGCTGGTAAAATTATAATTGGGGAAACCGTAAAATTCGGTTACTACACACAAGGTGGAATACACGTCAAAGAAGGCCAAAAAGTTATTGATGTTATTAAAGAGTTTGGGGAATTTATTCCATTACAAAAAGGACGTCAAATTAGCGCGAAGCAATTGTTAGAACGCTTTCTTTTCGACGGAAAAAAACAACATGACTACGTAGAGAAATTAAGTGGAGGCGAACAAAAACGACTGTATTTATGTACCGTTTTAATTCAGAATCCTAATTTCTTAATTCTTGATGAGCCAACAAATGATTTAGATATTGTCACTTTAAATATTCTTGAAGATTTCTTATTAGATTTCCCAGGATGTTTACTCGTTGTTTCTCATGATAGGTACTTCATGGATAAAATTGTAGATCACCTCTTTGTATTCAAAGGCAAAGGTGAAGTTCAGGATTTCCCTGGTAATTATACCGATTATCGCGAATATGAAGCTTCAAGTCCTAAGGAGGAAAAAGTAGAAATAACAACCTCTAGCACTTCGGAAAATCAACAAGACCAGAACAAAGCAGATAAATTAACTTACAACGAACAGAAAGAATACAAAAACCTAGAAAGCAAAATACGCTCACTAGAATTAGACAAGAAAAAATTTGAAGCTAAGTTTCTAGACGAAAGCTTATCTCAAGATCAAATCACCGAATTATCTAAAAAACTTCAAAAGATTATTGAAGATATTGCTACAAAAGAAACAAGATGGTTTGAGTTGGCGGAAAGATTAGGCTTATAAAAACATTAAGTCGTAATATTTTTTTTTATTAAGTTGGTAATACCAAAATTTAAGAACAAACTGAATTTGGAAATCAGAAACTTGAACTCATAGACTAGAAAAGTGTTTCAAATCATTCAATACATAAAATTCTTATTTAAATCCACCAATCAACATGGTGTACATTCCCCTTTTGTATATGATTTAGCAACTAAATGCTTTTATGATTACACTAAATATCCAGACTATTTAAAGCTTAAAAACTATCGCAATTCATTATTAAGAAATAAATCTATAATTGAAATAACAGATTTTGGGTCAGGTTCAAGAGTCTTTAAATCAAACGAAAGACAAATTAGTGCTATTGCAAAAAACTCGGGTACATCTTTAAAACGTGCCCAATTGCTATATCGTGTTGTTAATTACTTTAAACCAGAACACACTTTAGAATTAGGAACCTCTTTAGGTATCGCAACTCAAGCTATGGTTTTAGGTGATTTTGATCATTCAGTAATCTCTCTAGAAGGTTGTCCAAACATCTCAAAATTTACAACACAGCAACTTTCCGAAGAAAACATCTATAATATAACAATAAAAACAGGAGAGTTTGAGTCCATCCTTCCGAAATTAAAAAAAGACACATACGATCTCATATTTTTTGATGGAAACCATAGTAAAGCTGCAACACTCAACTATTTCAATCTATTGATTAATAAAGCACACAACGACTCAGTATTCATTTTTGATGATATTCATTGGTCAAAAGAGATGTTAGAAGCTTGGGAACATATCAAATCACATCCAAAAGTAACCGTAACAATAGATACCTTTTTTTGGGGTTTTGTTTTCTTTAGAAAAGAACAAGCTAAAGAAAATTTTAAATTGCGATTATAAAACATATATTCGCAAAATAATATCAAACATGAGCAATTCAGATTTAAATAAAACACTAGAAGTCAACAAGAAACAAGCTGTATTCTACAATACGAAAAAGAAAAATCTTCCAACTAAAATATGGTCTAACATTAGAGAGAAAACTCTAAAAGGTATTCGTAGAGAACTTAATATTCTTCAAGGTTCTTATAACTTACACAAATCATGGTTTGGAGACTTAAAAGATAAGAAAGTTTTAGATCTTGGATGTTTTTCAGGAAATTATCATTCTTTATTTTTAGCCGAAAACAGCAAACAATATATAGGCTTAGATTTAAGTGAATCTGGGATTAATCGTTTAAATAAAAAACTGGAACATTTACCTAATGCAAAAGCTGTTGTTAAAGACTTTTTATCTGAAGATTTCAAAGAAAAAGATTTTGATATCATTTATGCCTATGGTGTTTTACACCATTTTGAAAATGTGGATTTACTCATTTCAAAGCTTAATGAAAAACTGGCGCCAAAAGGACGCATTATAAGTTACGATCCACTAGAAACGAGCAGACCAATTTGGCTGATAAGAAAATTATATAGACCTTTTCAATCTGATGCTGCTTGGGAATGGCCTTTCAACAGAAAAACACTTAAAAAGTTAGATTCTAACTTTAACATTCTTGAAAAAAGAGGTGTTTTAGGACATGCCAAATGGTACTTTATTGTTAATTTATTACCGCTTCCGAAGAAAACGAAAGTAAATATTGGAAAAAAATGGCATAAAAAAGATTGGGAAAAATCCAATGCTTCTATGTCTCACCTATACAAATGCATGCAACTGACTATGCACATGCAAAAAAAGTAATTACAAATTTCGTAACAAAATAGAACTACAAGCGTCAAACTAATTGAAATCTGTATCTTGCAGAAGCATCAATTAAAAGTCAATTCTTGTTATGAGCAACGTCATTGAAATTAGAAATATCATTCGTGATTTCCAATTGGGTCAAGAAACCGTTCACGTTTTAAAAGGCATCAATTTAGATATAGAACTTGGTGATTATGTCGCTATTATGGGACCTTCGGGATCTGGTAAATCGACGCTCATGAACCTTTTGGGTTGTTTAGATACACCAACTGCAGGATCTTACATACTCAACGGTAAAGATGTCAGCCAAATGAGTGATGATGATTTAGCTGAAATTAGAAACACCGAAATAGGATTCGTATTTCAAACCTTCAACCTCTTACCAAGAACAACTGCATTAGACAACGTAGCTTTGCCAATGGTTTACGCAGGAAAGTCTAAGGCAGAACGCACCAAACGTGCTGAAGAAGTTCTAACTGAAGTTGGTCTAGCAGACCGCATGGACCATAGACCAAACCAACTTTCTGGTGGTCAGCGCCAACGTGTAGCTGTAGGTCGTGCTTTGGTAAACAAACCTTCTATTATTTTAGCAGATGAGCCAACAGGAAACTTAGATTCTAAAACAGGTCATGAAATCATGGCTCTTTTTGAGGAGATTCATAAAGCAGGAAACACAGTTATCATGGTAACGCATGAAGAAGAAATTGCAGCGCATGCACGACGTGTAATTAGATTACGTGATGGCTTGGTTGAGACTGACACTTTGAATTATTAATACTCAACTCTCCGTTTTTAATGGTTTGAATTAAAAAAATATTATGCTTTGGATTCTTATCATTTCATTTGTTTTATTAGCCCTTTTTCTAGGAAACCCAATCAAGAAAAAAAGAGATTTTGGTGAGAACATAAAAAGAAAAAAGAATCGACGAAAATTTAAGTAATCATAACCTAAAAAATTCCTTCCCTTTTTTCAAGGGAAGGTGGATTTGATTTCGGTAAAGAAATCAAAGACGGAAGGGTTACTAATATCATACCTAGCTTTTAAATTTCAATCAAATTAAAATAACCACCTCGTCTTCATTCTCTTTATTGAGAATGAATCCACTCCTCCTTCAGAAGGAGGAGAATTAAAAAGACTTAATTTCAAAAAAGCAATAGTGATCACATAATAATACACTTTGCTCATGTAAACTTCCGGGATTGCGAGACGTTTTTAAAACCCGTAACTTTGATTCCGCAACATAGATAACTTTACAATGACCCGAGCATGTCAAAAGCTTTTTCTGTAAAGAGAAATTAGTAATAGCGAACAGCATGTGACCATTAAAAACAATAAGCATAAACACATGAAAATATATACAAAAACAGGAGATAAAGGCACAACCGCTTTATTTGGTGGCACAAGAGTTCCAAAACATCATATTAGAATTGATAGCTACGGAACCGTCGATGAACTCAACTCTCATTTAGGATTAATTAGAGATCAAGAGATCAACAACCATTACAAAGATGTATTGATTGCTATTCAAGATCGATTATTTACCGTTGGAGCCATTTTGGCCACAGATCCTGAAAAGGCAACGCTTAAAAATGGAAAGCAAAGGCTTAATATTCCTAAAATTTCCGAAGAAGATATTGAACAATTAGAAAAGGAGATGGATAAAATGAACGAGTCGCTACCTGAGATGACGCATTTCGTCTTGCCTGGAGGACATCAAACTGTGTCATTCTGTCACATAGCACGCTGTGTGTGCCGAAGAGCCGAACGTTTAGCAAGCGCTCTAAACGATTTAGAACCGTTTCAACCCGAAAGTTTGAAATATTTAAACCGTCTTTCTGACTACCTATTTGTATTGGCACGAAAGTTGTCTTATGACTTGCAAGCCGACGAAGTAAAATGGATTCCGAAGAAAGAATCTTAAAATAAACTTTGCAGGATAAAGTCTTAGTTCTACTAGGCTTAAAGCATAAAAAACATAAGTTCTTTAAAATTTTTATTTAATTAATTCACTTTTTTCTTGACTTTCTGAACTATAATTTTATTTTTGCAGAAATTTAAACCGCATAACACATGTATTGGACATTAGAATTAGCATCGTATTTAAGTGATGCGCCTTGGCCAGCAACTAAAGACGAATTAATTGACTACGCTATTAGAACAGGAGCTCCTTTGGAAGTTGTTGAAAACCTACAAGCGATTGAAGACGAAGGCGACTCTTACGATTCCATCGAAGAAATCTGGTCTGATTATCCAACAGACGAGGATTATCTCTGGAACGAAGATGAATATTAAAGCAATTTGTAATTCAAATTACTTTAAATGTAAAATAAAAGTTAAAAAGTCTCATTTTGAGGCTTTTTTTGTGCCCAAATTTTTAAATATAACTAACACAAATCATATCTTTGAGGTCTAACAATTTTGAAGATAAGACGTTATCTAAATAACATATAATTTATGTCAACCTGAACTCGTTTCAGGTTCTCACAAAAATGATTTACCAAAATCATGGGATTCTGAAATCAAAGATTCATGAATACTTTAATATCAAATAGAAGTATTATGAGTAAACAAATTCAGAATGATAAATTCAGTTTTTTTTGGATGATTTCATTAAAATAAATAAACACCAATGAGTTTTTTAAATTCAGTACTAAAAGTATTTGTAGGAGACAAGTCCAAACAAGATGTTAAGGCACTTTCTCCAATTGTAGATCAAGTTAAAGCATTTGAAAGTGCGCTTGAGCAATTATCTCATGATGAGTTAAGGGCAAAAACAGCAGAATTCAAGGCTAAAATTGCTGAAGCTCGCAAACCACTTCAAGATAAAATTGATCAATTATTAAAAGATGCAGAAGCAACTGAAGATATTGATGCAAGAGAAGATATCTACGTAGAAATCGATAAAATCAAAGATGACATCTACACAGTTACTGAGGATGTTTTGACAGCTATTATGCCAGAAGCTTTTGCTGTGGTTAAAGAAACTGCAAAACGTTTTGTTCATAATACAGAAATCCCTGTTACTGCAAACGAGTTTGACCGTTTAATCTCTGGAGAAAAGGATTATGTTTCTTTAAATGGTGATCAAGCCATTTGGGCAAATTCTTGGGATGCAGCAGGTAAGGCAATTACTTGGGACATGATTCATTATGATGTTCAGTTAATTGGTGGAGCAGCAATGCACCAAGGTAAAATTGCAGAGATGCAAACTGGTGAAGGTAAAACGTTGGTAGCAACACTTCCTGTGTATTTAAATGCACTTGCTGGTAAAGGTGTGCACTTAGTAACGGTAAATGATTACTTAGCAAAACGTGATAGCGCGTGGATGGCACCAATCTTTCAGTTTCATGGTATGAGCATTGATTGTATTGATTACCACAGACCTAACAGTGAGGCACGTCGTAAAGCTTATAAAGCAGATATTACTTACGGTACAAATAACGAATTCGGTTTTGATTACCTAAGAGATAACATGGCACATTCGCCAGATGATTTGGTTCAACGTCCGCATCACTACGCGATTGTCGATGAGGTGGATTCTGTATTAGTTGATGATGCGAGAACACCATTAATTATTTCTGGACCAATACCACAAGGTGATCGTCATGAGTTTACAGAGTTAAAACCTAAGGTTGATGATATTGCAAGTGTTCAAAAGAAAGAATTAGTAAGTGTACTTGCCGAAGCTAAAAAATTAATTGCTGCAGGAGATACAAAAGAAGGTGGTTTCCTATTATTGCGAGCTTATCGTGGTATTCCGAAGAACAAAGCATTAATTAAATTCTTGAGTGAAGAAGGGATTAAAGCTTTATTGCAAAAGACCGAAAACTTCTACATGCAAGATAACAACAGAGAAATGCCGAAAGTTGACGCAGAACTCTACTATGTTATTGAAGAGAAAAATAATCAAGTTGAATTAACAGATAAAGGTGTTGAATATCTCTCCGGAAAAGATAATCCAGATTTCTTCGTCATGCCCGAAATCGGGATGGAAATCTCTAAAATTGAGTCTAAAGGCTTAAGTAAAGAGGAAGAAGCTGATGCAAAAGAAGAGTTGTTTAGAGACTTCGGAATCAAATCTGAACGTATCCACACACTCAACCAATTACTTAAAGCCTACGCATTATTTGAAAAAGACATCCAATACGTTGTGATGGACAATAAAGTAATGATTGTAGATGAGCAAACTGGTCGTATTATGGATGGTCGTCGTTATAGTGACGGACTTCACCAAGCGATTGAAGCTAAAGAAAATGTAAAGATTGAAGATGCAACGCAAACTTTTGCGACTGTAACCTTACAAAATTACTTTAGAATGTACCGTAAACTGTCTGGTATGACAGGTACAGCAGTTACTGAAGCTGGAGAATTATGGGAAATCTATAAATTAGATGTTGTTGAAATTCCAACTAACAGACCAATTGTACGTGATGATAAACAAGATTTAGTTTATAAAACTAAACGCGAAAAATACAACGCAGTTATTGATGATGTGACACAATTATCACAAGCTGGTCGTCCAGTATTGATTGGTACAACATCGGTTGAGATTTCTGAGTTGTTAGGTAAAATGTTGAGTATTCGTAAGATTCCGCATAATGTCTTAAATGCAAAACAACACAAAAAAGAGGCAGAAATAGTTGACGAAGCTGGTAAAACAGGACAAGTTACTATTGCAACCAATATGGCTGGTCGTGGTACCGATATTAAACTATCTGATGAAGTAAAAGCAGCAGGAGGTTTAGCAATTGTTGGTACAGAGCGTCATGATTCTCGTCGTGTTGACAGACAGTTACGTGGTCGTGCAGGACGTCAAGGAGATCCAGGAAGTTCACAGTTTTACGTATCTCTAGAAGATAACTTAATGCGTCTATTTGGTAGTGAGCGTATTGCCAAAATGATGGATAAAATGGGATTACAAGAAGGTGAAGTGATTCAGCATTCTATGATTTCAAAATCTATTGAGCGTGCACAGAAAAAAGTTGAAGAGAACCAATTTGGGGTTCGTAAGCGTTTACTAGAATATGATGATGTGATGAATGCACAACGTGAGGTTGTTTACAAACGTCGTCGTCATGCACTAGAAGGTGATCGTCTTCGTGTGGATTTAGCAAATATGATTTATGATACTTCGGAAGGGATTGCAGAAGCGAACAAAGCGACTGAAGATTTCAAGAACTTCGAGTTTGAGTTGATTAGATACTTCTCTATGAGTTCACCAATTTCTGAAGCTGAATTCGGGAAATTAGGAATTCAAGATATTGCTGGTAAAGTTTATAAAGCAGCATTTGAGCACTACAGAGCAAAAATGAAGCGTAACGCAGAGTTAGCATTCCCAGTGATTGAGAATGTATATATGAATCAGCGTGATAAGTACAAACGTATCGTTGTGCCTTTTACAGATGGTGTTAAAAACTTACAAGTTGTAACAGATCTAGAAAAAGCATACGAAACAAGAGGAACACAGTTAATCAATGATTTTGAAAAGAACATTTCATTAGCCATTGTTGATGATGCTTGGAAAACACATTTACGTAAAATGGATGAATTAAAGCAATCGGTTCAATTAGCGGTTCATGAGCAAAAAGATCCTTTATTAATTTACAAGTTTGAAGCTTTTGAGTTATTCAAAGAAATGATTGATCAAGTAAATAAAGATGTGATTTCATTCTTATTTAAAGGAGAATTACCTCAGGAAACTCAAAACAACATTCAAGAAGCAAAAGAGCGTAAAGAAGAAAAGCTACAAACGCAAAAAGACGAGATTCCTAATATGGATGAACGTGCTGCGCAAAGTAGATCTGTTGGTTCTGGAGCATCTCGTCAACAAGAAGTTATAGAAACTATTGTACGTGACAAACCAAAAATTGGACGTAATGATCGTGTGACAATTAAACACGTCATGAGTGGTGAGAATAAAACCGTAAAATACAAACAGGCTGAGCCTTTAATCGCAAAGGGTGAGTGGGTTTTGATTGAGGACTAGTTTACAAGTGACGTTTGGCAGATTACTTAGATGTAATAAAACAGACTGTCATTCAGAGCATAGTGAAGAATCTCAAATAAAATTATCATTTCGTTTTACTACGGAAATTTAAAATCTCAAACTTATGTTTGGGATTTTTTGTTTAACATTTACCTAGTTCTATGTGATGACTTTATGAATATAAATGGCGAACTTCGCTCCTAGCTATAGTCACTTATTAGAACATATCTTAAGCAATTCTAGAAATTGAAGATATAATTAAAGAAAAATAATGAAAAAATTAAAAGAACAAACTGATGCTAAAATAGAAGCAGGAAGACTTGCTAAACCTGAATTCATGAAAGGTGTTGATGACATTATCAACAAAGCAAAAACGTTCCTAGAAGGAAGTAATGCTATCAAAATTGGACAAAAAGCTCCAAATTTTGAGCTTCCTAATCCTAAAGGTCAATTGATATCTTTAGAAACCTTATTAAGTACAGGTCCTGTTGTTGTGACATTTTATCGTGGTGATTGGTGCCCTTATTGCAACTTACAACTTAGAGCTTTGCAAATAAAATTAGATGACATACATTCACTAGGCGCTACATTAGTTGCTATTAGTCCGCAAGTACCAGATGGATCAATGACAGAAAGTGAAATTAATAACATGGATTTTATTGTATTATCTGATCAAGATGCAAAAGTGTCTTCACAATATGGAGTTTCTTGGAACGTACCAGAATTTTTGATGGATCATATGCGAGTTGATCGAAATCTTGATTTAGATAAAATCAATAATGGTAATGGAAGCATATTACCTATCCCAGCTACATTTATATTAAATCCTGACGGAGTTGTCACTTGGAACTACGTTAATGTTGATTATAGAACACGTGCTGAACCTGATGACATTATTGAGGCTTTACAGCAAATTTCTTAAGGATTTAAAAAATTACGAGTTGACATTAAACCTTCAATAGCTTTTAAAGTCTAACAAACATAATTTTAAAGATTTTATGTTTGATTCTTGCAAAAAACAATAATATAACACTGACTACAAGATATTTATCGCTTGCTTTTTTTATAGTTTTATGCATAAGCTGTAAAAACAAGACCACAAAAGTAGAAACGACTAATTCTCAAAATATAGCACTAAATAAAGAGATTCCTGTCTATGATTTTAAAACTCTAGAACCTCTACTTTATACGGAATCTAACACAACTTACATTGTGAATTTTTGGGCCATGTGGTGCGCACCTTGCGTAAAAGAATTGCCATACATACAGCACTATGCTAAAACCTATCCTGACACCGAAATCTTATTAATAAGTTTAGATTTTAAAGAAGATATAGATACAAAGCTTAAACCTTTTTTAGAGAATAAAAACATTACATCTAAAGTAATTTTATTAGATGATCCAGATGCTAACACGTGGATAGATAAAATAGATCCAAACTGGTCTGGAGCGATACCTTTTACGATTATTTTCAATGCTGAAAAGCGTGCTTTTTATGAACGCTCTTTTGAGAGTTTTGAAGATTTAGAAAACGAAGTAACTAATACAATACATAAATCCTAATACAAATGAAAAAAGTAAGTATGTTAATTGCCATCATTGGTTTATCTACAAGTGTATTACTCTCTTGTAAAAATGAAACTAGTGGTAAAAAAGAGTTATCAGAAAATCAACATAAAGACCAAAAAGGACCACATAGAGATGGAGATCATAAAGGACCTCCTCCAGGTGACAGAAAAGGTCCACCTCATGATGGTGAGCGCAAAGGACCTCCAGGTGGAAGCCCAGAACAAACCAAGACTATAGAAGAAATTGGAGGTTATAACATTGGTGATGTCGCTACAGATTTCAATCTTAAAAATGTAGATGGCGCTATGGTATCGTTAGCAAGTATAGACAATGCTAAAGGCTACATTGTAACGTTTACTTGTAATGAATGTCCGTTTTCTAAGTTATATGAAGACCGTTTAATTGCTATTAATGATACGTATGCTCCTCAAGGCTATCCTGTAATAGCCATTAACCCAAATAGTCCTGAGAATGAAAAAGAAGGTTATGAAGCCATGCAACAACGTTCTAAAGAGAAAGGATTTACGTTTCCTTACTTAGTTGATGAAGGACAAAACATCTACCCACAATATGGTGCTGTAAGAACACCTCATGTATTTTTATTAGACAGTGAGCGTAAGGTGCAATACATTGGGACTATAGATGACAATGCAAAATCTCCAGAAGATGTCAAAGTAAAATATCTAGAAGATGCTATCAAAGCATTAGAAGCTGGTACAACACCAGAACCAAATTTTACTAAAGCTATTGGGTGCCCAATTAAGGCTAGTAGAGCTTAAGAAATTATCGCTTAATAGATTATAAAAAATCCCGAACTTAGGTTTGGGATTTTTTGTGTTTAAAATATACGTAGAACTACGTATTGACTTTATCAAAAAAATAGTCGAACTTCGTTTAACTGCGGATATCGAGAATTGAAACTGTTGATATCCAAGCGTATTAAACAAAACCCCTAGAATTCACCTTTCAAAATTTTTCAGTATCTTCATTCCAACGAACTCATCACACATGATCATGAAAAATATATTGGCAACCATTGTAGGCCTCATCGTAGCCTCATTAACCGTATATCTTTTTGAAACCTTAATTGGTCATACTCTATTTCCTTTACCAGAAGGTGCCAACCCAATGGATATGGAATGGATAAAAAATAACATGGACCAAATCCCAACTGGCGCAAAAGTCATGGTGGTAATTGGTCATTTTATGGGTATTGTTGTAGGCATGTTTGTTGCAAGATTAATCTCTAAAACGAGTATGGTTCCTGCCTATATTGTTGGAGGTTTGATGCTCGCAGCCACTATTTTTAATGTGGCAATGCTACCAAAAGAATTATGGTTTAGTATTAGTGATATTGTGCTTGCTGTTGTTGGTTTATTGATTGGAAAATCATTGGCTAAGCGACAGTTGAAAATTTAAAAAATTAATCTTATTTAAAATTTTGTATCTTTTGTTTGCTTTTAGACCGAGCGCAATGTTACACTCGTAATTTTTTCAAAAACAATAAACATAAATTCATGAAACATATTATCATAGCCTTTATTTTTACAGGAATTTTAATGTCTTGTAATTCATCAGACAAAACAAAAACGACAACTGAAGATTCCGCAGAAATGGAATCTAAAGAAAAAAACATAGCAATTGAAAGTAATAGAGAATTAAAGTCTATTACTACTGATGCTGATCTAATCGCCACAGCATTAATGGCTGCTCCTGAAGAAAGCAGAGCCGATTCTAAAGTCATTGGATATAATATGAAAGGTGAATTTGTGACACTTAAAGAAGGCACTAACGAATTTATAATTCTCGCTGACGATCCTAACAAAAACGGATTTAGCGCAGCTTGTTATCATAAGGATCTTGAGCCATTTATGGCAAGAGGAAGAGTTCTAAAAGCAGAAGGAAAATCACATCAAGACATATTTGAAATCCGTGAAGAAGAAATGAAATCTGGTGCACTTAAAATCACAACAGGAGCAACCTTACATATTTACTATGGAGCAAAAACAGATTTCGATCCTAAAACATCAAAAGTAGATGGTGCACAAATGCGCTATGTCGTTTATATGCCTTTTGCAACCTCAGAGTCTACAGGTTTACCAGAAGCACCAATCGCTACAAACCATCCTTGGATCATGAATCCTGGAACGCATAGAGCGCACATTATGATTTCCCCTTTGCCTGAAGAACATAATTAATATTGATTTGTCATTCCTGCAAAAGCAGGAATCTATTAAACCTATTTTTGTGGATTCCTGCCTGCGCAGGAATGACGAACTAAAGTGTTTGCTGTTTTTATTTAATTTTTAACAAGCGACAAATGATGAGATGAGATGAGATTCCTCCTATCGTCGGAATGACAAAAGATACAACTCAAAAGAATCATTCTTTAATAAACTTCTGCGTTAATTCTCCATTTTCCGAAGAGAGTTTTACAACATAAACACCAAGTGCCAATTTTTGTAAATTAATGGTACGTTGTATTTCATTTCTGTAGAAAACAATGGATTGTAGTAAGTGACCGTTAATATCATAAATGGATGCTTTTTCAATGTTTACTTCGGAAGAAATATGCAATTTATCATTAACAGGATTTGGATATAATTTTACGCTAGCACTTAATTCTTGATCATCTACTGACAAATTTTCTTCGACAGTTATCATATAATCATTAGTAATAATTGGAAAATTGAAATCAAAATAGATTTCAGCATCGTTGCTGAATGTATCTCCAATTACTAACGTTTCTAGAGTTTTAATCTTGAAAGTTACATAACCATCATTATTAGCATCATCAAAGGGTAAGTTGATATTTTCAAAAATAAACTCAACTTCATTTGTATTTTGAATTCTAGTAATAAAATCATGGCTTGCGTCTAAAGGAACCAAAGTATTGATATCAAATTTACTCATATCAATATCATCTTTGACAACAACGTTGATGGCACTTGCTGTACCTGTGTTTTCAAAACGAATCTTATAACGCAGATATTCTCCAACCATAGCTTCTCTAATGACGTCACCTTCTAAACACGTTTTATCATTTGGATCAAAAGAGTTTACTACAGATTGCTTAATTGATGTAATATTATCCACTTCATGTAAATCACTTGAGATTGGATTTATTACGGACTGGAATCCAATTTCATCACCGCCATTTACAGGATAATCAGGATCTGTTGGAGTATTAAAATTTATCGTGATAAAGATTTCTCTAGTTTCAAAAGGTAATAAATTTGCATAATTCCATTCTAAAGAACCAAAAGATTGCATATTTGGATTTGGATTTGGATTTGATGATACAAAATCAACAACATAGTCATCAAAATTAAATTCTACCGTCCCTGTCATTGCAGTTGCTCCCTTATTTTTATAAATCATTTTATAATCCGCATCAAAGCCAGGTCTCGCATCATTTAAAGGAATAATATAGATTTCCAAATCTTGAAAATTCTCAGTTGGTGAAATACAAAAATTTTGAGAGATAGAACTTCCATCTTCCGGAAAATCAAGAATTAAACTAGATGGTGTAACATTATAATATTCGAGATTTTCAAATGTTGGCGCAATAGTAAAAGATCCTTCGCCAAAGTTCATGAAGTAATTACCGCTACCATCAGGCACAAAATAAGCGTTATCATTTTGGGAGTTGATACTAAATTTTAAATTAGGATAAACCAGATCGTTAATGTCGCAACCGTTATCATCAATATCAAGTTTGACATTACCATTTACTGTGAAAATATCTCCTCCTGACTCAAATGAGCAATAAGAATTTACTACGCAATTAGTGTAACCATAAAAATCAACTCTACTCTGAATGGCTTCCAGCTCTGATTCATCCACGCAAATAAATTGAAGATTAGGACAGTTTTCTATAAACAAACTACCCATATTTAGATCATTCCCATTCTTCATGAAAATTGTATTGATATTACTATCCTGAATTACTAACTGACCTAAATTTGGATTTTGACTAATATCTATTTGTGAAATAAGGTTATCGCTTATATAAAACTCTTGAAGAAGTATGTTTTGACTCAAATCAATATCTGCAATCTGGTTGCTATTACATTTTATATAAATAATCTCTAAATTATTGGTTACATCTAAAGCTACTAGTTGATTGAATTCGCAATTAATAACTCTTAGTGCCAAATTCAATGATAAATCGACATTTGTTATATTGTTTTGTGGACACCATAAATACTCTAAACTAGTAAAATAACCTATTCCTTCTATAGAGCTTATAGCGTTATTATTTAAATATAAGTGTGTAATATTAACAACTTCACTTTCTTCTATTTCTCCATCATTATTTGAGTCTGCATCAACATCTCCAGTACCGTCATTATTTAAGTCAACACAATTTGTGTTAATTAAAGCATTTTTAAAATTAGCATCGGGAATATCGATAATTTGTGCTTGTATAAAACCAAAAGAAAAAAGTAAAAAAATAATAGAGTAGAATTGTCTCATAGAAGTTATAATTTCCTACAAATATAAGATTATTAGTGAATTAAGTTTTCAATTAAAGTCGTTACTATTCTAACCTCAACAACAACTCAGGATCAAAACAATTCCCTTTATAAAATTCCAAATCCATCTTTGAGCATACTCCAGGATAATCACCAGTAAAACCTTGCATGTCCTTTATAATCTGAAAATGTAAATGTGGTGCATAATCACCATTCACACTTGAATCTCCTAAAGTGGCAATTTGTTCTCCTTTTTTGAAGGTCTGCCCTACTTTTAGATTTTCTATAGATGCTAAGCTTAAATGCCCATAAAGCGTGTAGAAATCAATAGCTTCAATGGTGTGTTTTAGAATAATTGTCGGACCATAATCTCCAAAATTGGTGTTATTTTTAAAACTATGTACCTCAGCATCCAAAGGTGTGAATACAGGAGTTTCCGACGCCATCCATAGATCTAGACCTAAGTGGATATTGCGTTCGGTTTCGGGAGTTGTGTCTTTAAAATACGTGCTTCGTTGGTAGATGTTTCGGGTTTCTAGATAACCTCCAAATGCAACTTTAGCACCATTGTCTTTGATGTGGCTATTGATATAACGTTCTAATGTTTCCGAAGAAGACACATCAACAGTATGGAGTGCTTTGTTGGATTTTGATAAATCTAGCGCAACGTAATATGACTTAGAGATTGAAGGATTTAATACATAAAGTGATTGCTTACCTAAATCTCTCAACAATTGAGAAAAAGCTTTTGTGGTCATGCGTTTTGGTTTTTCTCAAAAATACGTCAATTACTAACTATTGTGAACAATTTAAATGTGGAGATTCCTCCTATCGTCGGAATGACAGCCAAAATTTAATTGAGCTGTCATTCAGAAGGCTATTGAAATTAAAATGTATTTTAATTGAAAATATACAGCCTAGCTAATGACTGAAGAATCTTTGGTTATTGGTTTGAGATTCCGTATCAAGTGCGGAATGACAATCATTTCTAATTTTTCAAAGCTTTCTCTAATGCTTCTGCCTTATCCTTTGCATACATCAAACTATCGTTCATTTGAAAACACATTTGAAAATTGGCTAAAGCCTGTATAGAGTCGCCTTGCATTAACAACGCATCACCATAACTATCATAAACATTTGCAGATTTTGGATGCTCGCTGATATTCAATTTAAAAATTTGAGTTGCTGCATCTACCTTATTTTCATTAATTAATAAATACCCTAATTGATTGATATCATTCTCGTTCACTCTATAATTTATGGTATCTGCTTTTACACTATTATAAAACGTAATCGCCTCATTAACATCTTTCTCATATATTTTTTTTGCCATTGCTTTATAGACGCTTTCTCTTGGCATTTGATAGGATTTTCCTGCTCTTATGTTTTCAATATTATCATAAATAGCTTCAAAATTTTCTCCAGAATCATTAGTTAGAATAATAAAACCACTTTTTGCATCGACTTCATTATGCAAAAAGGTTATAAAACCAACCCAACCTCCAGAATGATTAACAACTCTAGGTTCTCCTGGATTGTACTCTAAAAACCACCCAAAACCATAGCCTGTATATTCACCATCATTAGTTTTGCCAGACACCCAAGCTTCGTCTAAATACTCTTTAGAAATGATGGTATGGTTTGCTAATGCCATGTTCCATTTGTAGAGATCTTCTACAGTTGAGTAGATTCCGCCATCACCTCTAACATCATTTACAATATTGTAATCGTTAATGATTAAGTCTTTTTGGTTAAGTGCTTTTCTGTATCCAAAAACACGGTTTGGCATCTTTGGGTCTGCATCTATTTGATAATTATACAAGGTTGTATTGGTCATTCCTATTGGATCTGTAATTTGCTCTTTTAAGAAGTCTCTAAAATGTTGACCAGAAATTTTCTCAACAATAGAAGCTAGAACTAAATAGCCTGTATTACTATACTCCCATTTTTCTCCTGGCTCGAAATCTAACGGTGGATCTACGCTATAAAATTCTGCTAAAATCTCATCATTACCCAGAATGTATTGTTTTGTAGAGTCTTCTTTTGCAAAGTTCTCTGCAATCAATCGCTCATAATCTGTAAGTCCAGAAATATGATATAACAACTGACGAACTGTAATATTATCATACGGGAAATCAGTCAAAATAGTATTCACTTTTTGGTCGTAGTCTAATTTTCCAGCTTCCTTTAATTTCATAATTGCCATTCCTGTAAACTGTTTACTTACTGAGGCCAAACGGAATTGAGAATTTAAGTCTAACGAATCTATTGGGTTAATAGAACGTAACCCATTACTGCTTTTAAATATAACTTCGCCTTTTTCATATACTAAAATGTTTCCTGTTGAGAGTCCTTCAGCTTTCATCGCATTTACGAAATTTGCGTACTCACTTTTAGAATCCTCTCCTACGGTTTTTTTAGATTCGTCTTTACATGAAAAAAAGCATGCCGAAAAAAGACACACCATTACTAGTTGTTTGAATAAAGTCATAATTTTTGATTGAATGTAATTCTACTCAATAAAGATAACGGATTTAATTAATTGTTACAGAAACTTGAAATTTTGTTTATTTTTCTTCGGAAATGTGAAGACTTGACGGTTTTGTAATAGAAGAGCATTTGAGAATTTGTGATGAGATTCCGCATCAAGTACGGAATGACAGTCTAAATCCTGTGGAGTTGTCATTTAGAAAGCTATTGAAATTAAAACACATAGCGTAGCTATTGACTGAAGAATCTTTGGCATGAAAGTTATAGAAATGAGATTCTTCGTTACACTCTGAATGACAGCATTATTGCTTCAAAGCAACCTCACTAAACTTTGCATTAATGACAATAGTTTTTCCGGTTTTTTTAGAATTAGGATAATTATTAATTGTTTGTTGTGTTGTTAGCTCATTATTTAAACGCGACCGATTACCTTTAAAATACATACTATAATCTACGGTATTGCTTGGTAATTTAATCACAGCATCACTATTCTCTAAGATAATATTAAGATTAGTAAACGTTTCCGAAATTTTATAAATTGACAAATCCCCAAAACTACCATCTATGATGGCAGTTCCGGTTAGATTATCAATATACATGTCTGACGAGTTACTATTTAATCTCAAACTAGCAACCGTATTAAGATGTGCCTCTTCAACGTATTTTAAATTCAATTCTCCATCACTCCAAGTAGTTATTTGCACTGGAGAATAAGCCACACTAATGGAAGTCTCGCTTCCATCAATGTGATTTGCTAATAAAGTAGCGTGTGATATATTTGCTTTTAGATTGTAAATAACCGACGACATCTTTAATTCACCATGTCTCACATTCATATTTAACTTCGCGTTTTTTGGCATTCTTATTTTAATAACCCTTTTCACTTCGTTATTATTACCCGATTGCAAATATTTAGATAAAGTAGATTCTTTTCGCTCCATAATTTCATTTAGCCTATCTGCTCTATATTCCTCTTTCTCTTTCAAACGCTCAGCTATTTTTACTGACCGACTTTCATTACGCTCTGCCAAAGTCTCTAATTTCTGTTCCATTTTTTCAGCACGTTTTTCCATTATCTTTGCTCGTTTCTCTACCATTTCTGCCTGCCTCTCCATCTGCTTACCATAACGTTCTCCCCAAGCTTCCATCTTTTTTGACCATTCGCCATCAAAACGTTTTCCAAATTCTTCTCCCCAAGCTTCCATCTTCTTACCATACTCTTCGCCAAATTGCTTCTCGAATTTTTTTCCCCAAGCTTCCATGCGGTTTTCATAAGACGAAAAATCAACATTAGCCATTTCTCTTCCCCAAGCTTTCATCTTCTCGCGATTTTTTGCTGGATAATCTTTACTCCATTTTTCTAAATATGCTTCACCATCTTTTTTATAAGCTTGAGTATCAAAACTCACATTTGTAATACCGTCTGGCAATTCGGGTAATTCTGGCATTTCAGGAGCTTCTGGCACTTGTAGTCGTGCTATTTCTGGCATTTCTGGTAACTCTGGCATTTCTGGCATTTCTGGGATATCGCCAAAATCCATATCACCTAACATTTCTATAGCTTTTAGCGCTTCAAAAGAATCAAAATGCAAATTTTTATTTCCTGGAAAACTCCACGATCCATGTGAACCGTCTGATGTGATTTTCACGTTACTTCCAGAACCTTCAACTTTGAGATTCCAAGATTTTAAAGCCTCTTGCAACTCTTCTTTAGACAATTTCTCGCCTTCAATATAAGCTTCAATTTCTAAGGTGCTTTTGTTCCATGTGTCAATTTCTATTTGCACATAGCTGGTGTTTAAATCGATTTCTACATCTTTAGTGACATCAATTTTCTTGGACACTTTGATTAACTTCTCTTGTGCCGAAACGCTTAGAGCGCAACAGAAAAACAGAAGTGTTAGTATTTTATATGTTGTTTTCATTTGATTGTTTTTATTATTCTGAAATATTAAACCTTCAGAGTATTTAGTTATGCGTTGATTTTATCTTCTTCCGAAGTATTTAAATCATTTAATTGTTCTTTTAAGCGATACAATAAATGGAGTCGCAATTTGAGATTATCTATTAATGCACTCACCGTTAATTCATTTGGTCCATGTTCGGTTAGCTCTACCGAGAGACGTTTATATTCTTGATTTAACTCTGCAAGTCTCACAACGTAACCATCAAACAATTCTTTGTTTTCTGGTGTTTGCTTTACTTTAGATAGTTCTAAATTAATATTTGCGAGATAGTAATCTTCAACCTTTTTAAAATCTGGAGAAATATCTCCTAATGATTTCAATTGGTCATTTTTAGACGGGTTTTTGGTATCGACGATTTCCGTAGGAACAATAGATTCATTCCCAAAGAATTTTGACGCTCCAAATCCTAATCCAATTAAGATGACAATACTTGCAGCAATTTGCAACACACTGAAACGTTTTTTGACTGATGTTTCTACTGGCAAGGTTTCATCCAATTTTTCGAGAAAACGTGCTTCGTGACCTTCGTTCATTTTAAATTGCGAATCCTGTTGCTCTTCTTCAAATAATTTTCTAATATCTCGTGCCATTTCTTATAGGTGTTAAATGCTCTTTTAATTTCGACTTTCCTCTAGAGAGTTGTGTTCTTGAAGCGACTTCTGTAATGTTTAAAATTTCAGAAATCTCTTGGTGATCATACCCTTCAACTAAATACAACATCACGACGTAACGGTATTTATCTGGAAGTTTTTGAATCGCCAACTTAATCTCATCTAGCGTTATTGTATCCTCAACTAACCATTCGTTTTGATAATTGTCATCGACTACTTTGAGGTGCACCTCGTCCAATTCTTGCAAATGCTGCTTCTTGGATTTTAAGCAATCAATACATTTATTAATCACGATACGTTTTAACCAAGCTCCAAAAGTGACTTCTTCTTTGTACTGATTGAGTTTTGCAAATGCTTTAATAAAGGCTTCTTGTACGATATCTTCAGCTTCCATAGAATTCTTCATAAATCGCATGGCAACTGCAAACATACCATCACAATATTGATTGTATAGTTTTAATTGCGCAGAGCGATTATTCTGCTTGCATTGTTCAATAATATCAATTTGAAGTGTCCTCAAATCTGTTTTGGTTTGGTTACATACCTCATAAATTAATTACATTTACTTGGTATTGGTTTCGTGAACTCATTTTAAATATTTCTTTTACCTGCAAAGTTTCCATTTTGCACTCTAATTTTATTCTTTTTTAAAAACGTTGCGAAACTACGTTTAGAAAAAACACTTTCTTTATAACACAAAAGCAAAACTTTTCGGTTTAAAACAAATATTCAACATGAGTTCATAATAAAGACGACACAAAAAAGAGAGTGTTGCAAAAAATTAAAATATTTTCAAAAAATCATAAGAAATTTATACAAATTCCCGTTAAGTATGGACTTAGCATTTCAATTTAAATTATATTTGAAGTCAATTTACGACAATCTCATTTTTCTATGAATACCTTTTTAAAGCGCCTACTAATTTTATTATCTATTGTTGCGATAGGACTATTTTTATATTCTCATTTTGTTGAGAACATTTTTTCTCCTAGACTGAGTCCTAAAGATACTGTAGAATTTAAATTGAATGATCTCAAATTAGAAGTCTTCTATAACAGACCATCCAAAAAAGGTCGTGAAGTATTTGGTGCATTAGTCCCTTTTAATAAAGTTTGGAGAACAGGTGCCAATGAAGCAACTACTTTTGAAACCAACAAAAATTTAATGATCCAAGGGATTTATTTACCTAAAGGAAAATACACCTTATGGACAGTTCCAAAAGATTCTACATGGAATGTGATGTTCAATACAAAGCAGTATGATTGGGGAGTTGATGAAGAAATGCAAGTGATGTGGGATCCAAATTATGACTTATTAGAAATTGATGTTCCTGTAGAAAAAATAGATTCTACAGTTGAGCAATTTACAATTGCTTTTGATAACTCAACTGACAATTTACAACTTACCATGGCTTGGGATAATACAAAAATTGAAGTACCTTTAAAGGTATTAAAAGATCAAAATTAAAGACCGTTTGTCTAAAAAACCAAAATCGTCTGCATTGCATGAAACAGATGGTGTATCATCACAATCTGAGATCACCAATGCGTCTTCTATTAAACGTATTCAAGACAAAAGAAAAGCAAAACTCGTCACAAAGACTTTAGTTACTGAAATATTAAACGGTAGCATTACCGCTTTAAGCAGAGCCATTACGCTTGTCGAAAGTTCTAACCCAAAACATTTACAACAAGCTAACGACGTTATTAAATTGTGTTTACCTCATGCTAACAAATCTATTAGAATAGGAATTACAGGAGTTCCTGGTGTTGGAAAAAGTACATTTATTGAAGCGTTTGGATTGCATCTCACCTCAATAGGTAAAAAAGTTGCAGTATTAGCTGTTGATCCAAGTAGCAGTTTAAGTAAAGGCAGTATTTTAGGTGATAAAACCAGAATGGAAGATCTTGTAAAAAGCGAGAATGCTTTTATTAGACCTTCAGCTTCGGGAACCTCACTTGGTGGTGTTGCACGTAAAACCCGAGAATCGATTATTTTGTGTGAAGCAGCTGGTTTTGACTCCATTATTATAGAAACTGTTGGTGTAGGACAAAGTGAAACTGCTGTACACAGTATGGTGGATTTCTTTTTACTTCTGAAAATTGCTGGAGCTGGAGATGAACTTCAAGGCATCAAACGTGGGATTATTGAAATGGCAGATGCCATTGCTATCAACAAAGCCGATGGTGAGAATTTAAAGGCAGCTAAACTCGCTAAAGTAGAATTCAATAGAGCGTTGCATCTATATCCGCAAAAAGACTCTGAGTGGCAGCCAAAAGTAAGTTTGTGTAGTGCTTTACATCGCGAAGGAATTGACGAATTGTGGTTGTTAATTTCAGAATATATAGAACATACTAAAGCGAACAACTATTTTGAAGAGCATCGTAGGGAACAAAATAAATTCTGGTTACTTCAAACTATTGAAGATCGTTTAAAATCTGATTTTTTTAATCAACCAGAAATTAAAGTGGCACTTAAAACGCAACTGCATTTAATTGAAGAAGGAAAAACAACGCCTTTTGTTGCTGCTGAATATTTGTTGAGATTAAATGACTAAAAGAAGAATTTTATATATAACTCTTTTATTAAGCGCATTAAGTTTATTCATAGCAACTTATTTACAATTCAAATTATTTATTGATTACTCTAACTCCACAGGAAAGTCGCGTGGTCTCTTTGGATTGAAAGAAGCGTATCAATATAGTTATAGAAAATACTTCACAATTTTACCTTTATTTGCTGTAGCAATTTCTCTTTTTTACACAAAATATGAAGAACTTAGATTTTTATCATTGACAATAACTCTTATATCTATAATGGCTATTATATTCTCACTGTTTAGCGTTTGGAGACTTTATATTTAAAAATTAGCCTTATACCATTCCACTTGCTTCTTCACAGCTTCTAACAAAGTTGTTTTGGGGTTATAATTAAGCAATCTCCTGGCCTTATCTATATTTGCTTTGGTACGAGATTGATCTCCTGGACGTTTTGGGATTATATTAAGTGTAATTGATTCCCCTATCACCTGCTCAACAGCTTCAATACCTTCTTTTGTGGTATGTTCAACTTCGGTTCCTAAGTTTATGATTTCCCCATTAACTTTTGATTCATTACCAATAACACTCACAACACCATCTACGATATCATCCACATAAGTAAAACTTCGCAAATGTTTATCACTACCGTCAAATAATGGAAAGGCTTCTCCTTTCAACCCTAAATCAATCAATTTGGTGTACATTTTCTCAGGACGCTCACGAGGACCAATGACTGAGTATAAACGTAATGAACAAGCATTCATCTGTTGCTCTCTACTTTTTTGAAGTACTAATTGCTCTGCAGCTAATTTAGTTACTCCATAATATGATGCAGGTTTTGGAGCTTCATCTTCTGGGAATGTTGCTTCTAATCCATAGATTGATGATGTTCCTATATTAACAAAGAGTTTTAAATCTTTACATTGTAAAGCATAATCCACCAAGTTTTTGGTAGCGATGATATTATTTTCAAAATAATCTTCAAAAGTTGAACTTTGAGAAATTCCAGGTTGTGCAGCAAAATGGAAGATGTAATTGATATCTTTAGCTAAGTCTTCAGCAAAATTAACATCACGCAAATCTTTTTTTAAAACTGTAATGCCTTTTTCTGTCAAAACCTTAGCATTCAAGTTCTTCAATTCTAAACTGTAATAGTTATTAAAATTATCTAAACCTATCACTTCATGTCCTAAACTATGCAAACGTTCTGCTGTATGAGAACCTATAAAACCGACTGCTCCTGTAACTAATATTTTCATCTTACTAATTTAAAAGTGCAAATTAAAAATTTTAAATCAATCCAAATGAATAGCTGTTAGATAAAAAAGAATATTTTTGTAAGACTAGAGTATAACTAACGATATCATTGATGGTTAACAAATTCACGATTATTGTTCCTGTTTACAACGAGGAAGACAATTTAGAACGCGTAGAAAAAGAACTTTCTGCATACATAAAAATCGCTTCTACACCTACTAAAATTCTTTTTGTAAACGATGGCTCTACAGATAATAGTCAAGCACTTATTGAAACAATTTGCAGTTCTAATCCTAATTTTGATTTTATTCTTTTTTCTGAAAACAGAGGTTTGAGTGCTGCTATAAAAGCAGGATTTGATCATGTAGATACAGAATTGGTTGGCTATATAGATTCCGATTTACAAACCGCTCCAGAAGATTTTAATTTACTCCTTAAACATATTGGAGAATTCGATTTGGTCACTGGAGTAAGATCTAACAGGAAAGATAGTTTTGTTAAAAACATGTCTTCAAAAATTGCCAACGGAATTCGTCGTGCATTCACACACGATGGCATGGACGATACTGGTTGTCCATTAAAAGTCATCAAAACAGATTTCGCAAAACGCATCCCAATGTTTAAAGGGTTACATCGTTTTTTACCTGCCATGATTTTATTACAAAATGGTAAAGTAACTCAAATACCTGTGCAACACTTTCCAAGAATTGCAGGTACAGCAAAATTTGGATTATGGAATCGTTTAATCGGACCATTAATTGATTGCTTTGCCTATTTATGGATGAAGAAAAAATACATCAATTATCAAGTTGCTAAAAAGAGTGCATGAGTAATTGGATCATATATAGTATTGGTTTCCTAGCTCAAATCTTGTTTTCGTCTCGATTGATTATTCAATGGATTACTTCAGAAAAACAGAAACGGGTTATCACACCAACACTATTTTGGACACTAAGTCTCATCGCATCTGTTCTTCTTTTTATTTATGGCTATTTGCGTTATGATTTTTCAATAATGCTTGGTCAATCACTTACCTATTATATTTATATACGAAACTTGCAATTGCAAAAACAGTGGCAAAAATTCCCGAAAATAGCACAGTGGTTTTTATTCATTTTTCCAGTCTTAATTGTAATTTACTACTTCAACAATAATAAAATTGATACAGACTTACTATTTAAAAATGAAGACATACCTCTTTGGCTTTTAGCTCTAGGAATTGTCGCTCAAGTGATTTTTACACTTCGTTTTGTGTATCAATGGTTATATTCTGAAAGAAAGAAATCCTCAACATTACCTTTTGGCTTTTGGTTTTTAAGTCTTATTGGATCAATCCTTATTTTAAGTTACGCAGTGATTAGAAGAGATTTTGTACTTTTATTAGGTCACGGATTAGGCTCTATAATTTATGCAAGAAATATTTATTTAATTCGTAAAGCAGATGCTTGAAAAACTTCAAAACAAACCTATTTTATTTATAGTACTACTTGTTCTGTTTATGCTCGGTTTTCATCTCGACACACTTCAAGTGAGTATCATGGAAGCTCGTAATTTTATTACAGCAAGAGAAATGATTACTGACAACAATTGGTTACTGACAACGATGAATGGCGAACCACGTTATCAAAAACCCCCTTTACCAAGTTGGATTTGTGCCTCTTTTGCGTTTCTCTTCGGAATTAAAAACACTATCGCTTATAGGTTACCAGCTGTTCTTTTTATAGCTATCACAGGAGTTTACACCTATTTAATTTCTAAGCAACTTACAAAAAATAAAAAGCAAAGCATAAATAATGCACTTATTCTAATTACTTCATTTTATGTAATAGGTATTACGTTTGAAGCGCCTTCAGATATTTTTACACATGGTTTTATGCTTATTGGCATTTACCAACTCTTTCTATTATTTCAGAAGAATTCAAACTATTTAAAACACAGTTTGATTGCTAGTTTTTTTGTTGGTTGTTCTATTTTAAGTAAAGGACCTGTGTCATTTTATGTACTTTTACTACCCTTTTTATTGGCTTATGGGTTTTCATTTAAATATAAATTCAATAAGCAATTGATTTCTTCTTTCGTGTTGTTTTTAATAGTTGCTTTAACAGTTGGAGGTTCTTGGTATTTATATGTTAAAATGTACGACACGCAAACATTTACAATCATTGCAGAAAAAGAAACTAGTAATTGGACGAGTTATAAAGTAAGACCTTTTTACTACTATTGGAGCTTTTTTACACAAAGCGGAATTTGGACAATCCCAGCTTTTATTGGATTACTTTATCCTTATTTAAAAACTCGGGTTTCAAATTTAAAAGCCTATAAATTTAGTTTCTACTGGACACTAATTGCTGTGATTTTATTATCTGTAATTCCAGAAAAAAAATCAAGATATTTGATGCCTGTACTTATTCCTTTGGCGATTAATACAGGTTTTTATATTGACTATTTAATACGACGATTTAAAACACTTAAAGACAAAAGAGAGACCATACCTGTCTATTTTAATTTTGGTTTAATTGCAATTATTGCCTTGGCTTTCCCTTTTGTTGCGTATTCCTTTTTATCAAACAATTTAAGTGGGCTTTGGATTTGGTTTTTCCTTTCATCTATAGTGAGTTTTGGTATTGGTATATTCATTATTTTACAGCTTAAAAAGAAAAACATCAGTATTGTTTTTAATCTAACAGTACTATTTTTTGTAAGCTTACTTGTTTTAGCATTACCTCTACAACAAGCATTAAAGAGAGATTATTATAACCCTCCAACAAAACTAAAATCACAAACAGATGCTAATAACATCAAAGTATACAGTTTGTCTATTTCTCCAGAAATGATATGGAATTTTGGCGATAAACTTTTACCAATTAAAATTAATGGAGAATTACATCTTCCGAAGGAAAAAAAATTCGGTCTATTAACATCATATATCGATCCCGAAATGTTGAAAGAATTACAAAAATTATATGACATTAAATTGGTAGAAACTTACAATTTAAATCTTGTAGATTCAGGATCAAAATCGTTTAATAACAGATTAAAAACTGATTATTATTTATTTACAAAGTTATAATTATTTAAGCCGAAATCTCGATTGAAGATACTTATCTAGTTTATAAAATATTAGCCCTGAAAGACCACCAAAAAGCATTCCGCTTACTACGTCTAATGGATAATGAGCTCCTACATAGACTCTACTGTAAGCCATAACGAAAGCCCAAACAAATAAAATATATTTTAGATATTTAAATCTTTGTTTTAATGTTAAGCCAATAAAAATTGCTAAAGCCATTGAATTGCTTGCGTGTCCAGAAAAATAACCAAAACGTCCGCCACAATGAGCTCTTACCAACCTCATATTTTCTGCAATACCAGCTTCGTGACATGGTCTATAGCGTTCAACACCATATTTAAATAAATTAGTGACTTGATCTGTGAATGTAATCATGAGTGCAATGACAACTAAGGTCAACACAAACATTTTTGAGTTGAGTTTTTTATACATCAGATATCCTAAAATTGCATACAAAGGAATCCAATTAAATTTATAAGTATATGCTAACCAGAACGGATCCCAGAAACTATTCCCCAAATTATTGAGGAAAAGAAATAATTCTTGATCAAATTTAACAAGTTCTTCTATCATTATCCATCGTATCTAGAAACTTCTCTGTCGTAAAAATCAGTAGCAGCTTTAATTAAATTTTCGGCTTCTGCTTCAATTTCTTTTTGATCATGCTCATCAAACTCTTCAAACCATTCTACATCATCATCTTCTAGATTGATAATAAATCTAGGAAAGTCTGTATGAATTACATATATCGCATTAGGATGATCTGTATTATCTCCGAGTATGAATTTTGGTAGTTCCATGTTTTGTGTTAATCGTTAGTATTTGACAAAATTAACTTTTTCGTTAGATAATTGAATCTTATAAACAATAAAATCGCAGCTGTGGTTAATCCTGCTAATAATCCAAGCCATATGCCAAAACTACCGTAAGCTTCCTCTTTTCCGAGGAAAAAACTAATAGGAAACCCAACTACCCAATAAGAAACAAAAGTAATAATCGTTGGTATCTTAACATCTTGCAAGCCTCTTAATGCACCTAAAACCACAACCTGAATCCCATCACTTATTTGAAAAATAGCAGCAGCAATCATTAATTTTGCTGCAATCGTTATTACTTCAGTATTGTCTGCCAGATTTTTTGTATCATCATAATCTAAATACAGTTTTGGTAATGCTTCATGGAAAATGAAAAAGAATGCTGCAAAACAAACTGCCAATAAAGTTGCTAATAAAAATAAAGAAAATGCTATTCTACGAAGTTCAACATATTGACCTAATCCTTTTTGATTACCAACTCTAATCATAGAAGCAACACTTAGTCCCATAGCCACCATAAAGGTCATAGATGATAAATTTAAAGCTATTTGATTAGCTGCTAATGGGTTTTTACCTAATAAACCACTCAACCATATTGCAGCAGTAAATATGGCTACTTCAAAAAACATTTGCATAGCACTTGGTGCTCCTAGATTAATTAATTTTCTAATCATTAATTTATCTAGAACAAAAAACTTAATATTAGTCACATAAGCTTTTGACTTTTCTTTATTGGTTAATAACCACCAAAGATGAATGACCATTATAAATCTTGAAATTAAAGTACCATAAGCAGCACCAACAATTCCCATTTCTGGAAAACCAAATTTCCCAAAAATCAATAAATAGTTTAAAACAACATTAACAATATTAGCTAAAATTGTAGCGTACATAGGATATCTGGTCATAGACAGACCATCACTAAACTGTTTGAATGCCTGAAAAATCACTAACGGTATTAATGAAAAAGCAACCAAATTTAAATAAGGTAATGCTAGTTCTACAACCTCAACGGGTTGTTTCATTAAATACAACAATGGCTTTGCAAATAGCACCAATAAAAATAACAAGATGCTTAATATTGTACAGAGAAATAAACCATGCTTAAATGATGACTTAACTTCTAAAAAATTGTTTGAAGTATCTGCTTCGGCTACCAAAGGTGTAATTGCTGTAGAAAAGCCAATCCCAATAGACATTGCGATAAACATGAAGCTATTTCCTAAGGACACAGCAGCCAATTCTGCAGTACCTAATTGACCAACCATCACATTATCTACAAAACTAACGAAGGTGTGACCTAACATACCTAAGATGACTGGAGCAGCTAACTTAAAGTTGTAATTAAATTCTTTTGTGTATTGTGATAATATCAATGGGTATATTTTAAAAATGCAAAGTTATATTAATAGAATTTGCTTTTATATAACTTTATCCAATTTTAGCAAAACAAAATTTAATTGTTTGATTACTATAAAGTTATAAACTAAAATTGTTAATAAGTTGAACACCAAATCAGTACGATATTTTGACCAAACACTTATTTTTACTGCTTAAATACCTTATTGTAGTAGGTTAGGTATTTGGGGTAGAAACTTTTTTAGCTATTATTTTAGAGGGATTCAAAAATTTTATTGTTAAAAAACGTTTCAAGCAAAAAGAGGCTTTGTCCTCTTTTTGCTATTTTATATAGAATCTAAACGTCTTCCCAACCATTCTCTAAACTTATACAATGTTGGCAAAGGGTCTTTAAAAAAACTTCTAGCCTCTGTGTTATTCATTAAATATTTTCTTCGGAAAACAAATAACGGATTACGTTTAATAGTCTTCAACACACCTTTAAATCGCATGTGATGAATAGCTTTATAATCGTCATCAACAAGCTCCTGATTTAAAGCTAACTGAATTACATTATGAGGAAAATTTATTCCTGCAAACATAGATCCTTCTATACTTCCCCAAAAACGAGCATTAATTTCTATAAGCTTATAATCTTTAGTTTTAGCATCATAGCGTAAATCTAGATGTGCAATTCCAGACCAATTAAGTTTAGACATGGTTAATTTTGCGACGTCTAAAACCTCATCATTTTGCAAAAAATCAAAAGCTAATTGAGGAGCAAAAGCACTATGTCCTTTTAAATTCCCTTTTTGAATTGTATAACTTAAAACCTTACCATTTAAACACAAAACACTACAGTCTATATCATAACCTTCAATATATTCTTGAACAAGGATAAGATGATTTGCTTTTTTTAAGTATTTCTGAAATTTTTCTTCGGAATTTATTTTCTTAATCCCATCGCCTCCTTTTAAATCCAATGGCTTTATAAGTATAGGAAACTGAATTTGAGACAACACCTCTTGTTTATCTGTTTCCGAAGCAATAAAAAAAGAATTTGGGTGAGGAATACCGTGAGATTTAGAAAACTCGCTTAATTTATTTTTGTCTATTGCAATTTCAAAATCTTTTAAACCTGGTAAAGGAATAATTTTAGCTAAAGATGAAATCTCATCTTTATTCTTTATTGTAAATAAAATCTCTTGTTCTGCTATTGGAAGAACAACTGATATTGCATTTTTTTCTATTTCAGAATTAATGATATCAACCCAACCAGAATCATCTGGTCTGTCATAAAACTGATAATAAGATGTGTATTTAGAAAATTTTGTAGCTGTCCGCTTTTTGTTTGACAGTACAAATATGTTGTATTTCTTAACTTGTGCTAAGCATTGTATGACAGACAAAGCCCAAGTACTGTCTCCATCTGGAATTAAAATGTTTTGACGTACAGTCATGAATGATTAAGGTCAACATTAATAGCTTTTCAAATATAGTGTTTTAGACTACAATTTGTTGTGCTTGTTTTTGAGCTAATTTAAATTCAGTAATGAGATCTTCTACAATTTGAGCAGTAGGTTTTATATCATGAATTAATCCAGCAATTTGCCCAATTTCAAGTTCCCCATCTTCTAAATCACCTTCAAACATACCTCGTTTTGCTCTTGCTCGTCCAAGAAGTAATTTTAAATCTTCTACTGTTGGTGCTTTTTTATAGAGGTCTTGTAAATCGTTGAAAAATTTATTTTTTATCAATCTAACAGGAGCCAATTCTTTTAAAGTTAATTGTGTATCACCTTCTTTGGCATCAACAACAACATTCTTAAATGCGTCATGGGCTGATGACTCTGTACTAGCAACAAAACGACTACCAACCTGTACTGCATCTGCTCCTAAAAGCATAACTGCCAACATAGCTTGACCTGTAGCGATACCACCTGCAGCAATTAAAGGAATTTGAAGATGTTCTCTCACCATTGGGATTAAGGTTAACGTCGTTGTTTCTTCTCTACCATTGTGACCTCCAGCTTCAAAACCTTCAGCAACAACAGCATCTACACCAGCTTCTTGAGCTTTCAACGCAAATTTCACACTACTTACTACGTGAACAACTGTTATCCCTCTCTCTTTTAACCAAGATGTCCAAGTTTTAGGATTTCCTGCGGAAGTAAAAACAATTTTAACATCTTCTTCAACGATGATATTCATGATTTCCTCAATGTTAGGATATAACATTGGCACATTAACACCAAAGGGTTTATTGGTTGCGTTTTTACACTTTTTTATATGATCTCGAAGCACATCTGGATACATTGATCCTGCTCCAATTAAACCTAAAGCTCCAGCATTACTAGCTGCTGAGGCTAATTTCCAACCACTATTCCAAATCATACCAGCTTGGATGATTGGATATTTAATACCAAAAAGTTGTGTGATTTTATTCGCCATTTAAGATTTTATAAGTTTGAATGTTTTTGATGCGTTACCAGATTGAAAAGACATGATATATAATCCAGAAGCCATAGATGACATATCCAATTGACTTGAAGACTCTGTCATATCTTGTTCTAAAACAGACTTCCCTAAGACATCAAAAATTCTTAAAGTTGTCATATCGTTTGCTGACGGAATTTGAATATTCAAAACATCTGCCACAGGATTAGGATAGACTTTAAATTGAAAAAACTCTTCCTCTTGCAATGATAAACCAATATCTAGAGCCAATTGAAGATCTGGAATCCCATAACCAATAAAATAATCTGGTGTTGTATATTGAGATGCAGACATGCGCACAAATTGTTTGATTTCCTCATTTGTAGCATTTGGTAGCGCTTGCCATAAAGATGCAATTCCTCCAGCCATTATAGGTGAACTAAATGATGTCCCATTATTATTGATAATATCATTGTTATCATCTATCACAAAAGCTGCTCCTCCACGAGCTGCAACATCTGGTTTTTGTGTCACTTGAACTTCACTTCCTTGAGAACTAAAAGTTGCATAATCACCATCTCCATCTACAGCTGCAATACTTAAAACGCCTGTTGCATCTGCTGGAGCTCCAACGCCACTTTCACCAGAATTCCCTGCTGATGTAACGACTAGAATCCCTTTTTCATTTGCAATATTTGCACCTCTAGTGATGAACGTTGTACTTCCATTAAGATCTTCATCTGTATGGCTGTAATTCGTGTTTTGATATGTCTTATAACCAAGAGACGTATTGATAATATGAACTCCTAAACTATCACTACGCTCTGCAGCTTCTACCCAATAGGCTTCTTCAGCTGGAGTTTCACTAGCAGAATCTTCGGTTCTAAATAAATAATAAGATGCGTCTGGTGCAGTACCTACAAATTGGTCTTGTATAAATCCTGCCATATCACTCAATACTTTTGTACCATGATTATTTTCTGTAAAAGCATATACATCATCATTTCTTCCTACAAAATCATAACCATCTAATAAATCACCATTATCACGTAAACGCTGAAATGCTCCCATCGTATCTACATTTGGAAACCCAGAATCTAATACTGCAACAATAATTCCTTCTCCTGTATAGTCTTGGAGATGTAACGCATTTGCATTTATCATTTCGACTTGATTTTGCGCATTTCCGTAGTTAAAAGAAATCGTCGTATTTTCTATAGAAAATTTATCTTCGGAAACATCTACTCTCAACATATTTAAGCTTTCATCAGCAAAATCTACAGCTTCTACAAAATCAAAATCGTCAACCAAAGCATTAATATCCTCTTCACTGCCTCTCACATATACTGAATTTAACCATTTAGATTTTGCAAAAACGGTAACACCAGTTTCTGGAGCTTTAAGCAATGTAATATAAGTTTCATTGACTGGAACATCACGCTCATCTATAGTTATACCATGTGCGTTTTTTCTATCGATTGCTTGTTGTGTAAGAATAGAAATAGGATTATCAATTGAGGCTTGAACGTTCTCTTTTTGATTAAAATAAACCCACGCGTCTTGCTGAGCATATACTGTAAACTGAAAGCATACAATACCAATGAGTAGGATTTTTTTCATGTGTTGATTTTTATTATTTTTCAATGTTCACATGCAGTTCGCCAAGAATTACCCTCGCGAATAATAAAATTTTAGCATGCTCGTATCATAGCAATTAGTGTTTAATTAAAAACTTAGTCGCTTTTAATTAATAAACATTAATATAAATTCGATATTGAACGCTCTGCAATTTAAGAAATTACTCCCGAACCTACTAATTCGTCATCCAGATACCATGCTGCAAACTGACCTTCGGTTATTGCAGATTGCGGATTTTCAAATTCAATAAAAAGTCCGTTATCTACTTTATGAAGTGTTGCGTTTTCAAGTGTTTGACGGTAACGAATTCTTGCTTTGACTTTAATTGTTTCGTCAACTTTTAAGGTCAAGTCTTCACGAATCCAATGCAATTCTTCATTAGTGACAAAAAGAGCACTTTTAAAAAGTCCAGGATGTTTTTTTCCTTGACCTGTATAAATGACATTCTCATCTACATCTGTATCAATTACAAAAAGTGGTTCTACAGTTCCACCAACTGCGAGACCTTTACGTTGACCTTTTGTAAAATAATGCGCGCCTTGATGCTTGCCTACGATTTTTCCGTCGGAAACATTATAATCTATCTTTTTAGTTAGATATTGAAGTTCTTCAACTTTGCTTTCAAAATTTGGAGTTTCAACATTATAATACGCTTGCTCTTCAGGTATTTCTACAATAACACCTTCTTTAGGTTTTAATTTTTGTTGTAAAAACTCTGGCAATCTTACTTTACCAATAAAACAAAGTCCTTGAGAATCTTTTTTATCGGCTGTAACTAAATCTAATTTGGTCGCAATTTCTCTAACTTCTGGCTTTGTTAATTCACCAATTGGAAATAAAGCTTTAGATAATTGCTCTTGTGATAACTGACATAAAAAATAGGATTGATCTTTATTATGATCTGCACCAGCCAATAAATGATAGGTTTCTTTAGAAGTTCCATCAATCACATCAACCACAGATGAGATGGCTTTTCTACAATAATGACCAGTTGCTACATAATCCGCTCCTAAGTCTAAGGCAATTTTCATAAAGACATCAAATTTGATTTCTCTATTACAAAGCACATCTGGATTTGGTGTTCTCCCCTTTTGGTATTCATCAAACATATAATCTACAATACGCTCTTTGTATTGCTCACTTAAATCTACCGTTTGAAATGGGATTCCCAATTTATCTGCTACTAACATAGCATCATTACTATCGTCTAACCAAGGACACTCGTCAGATATAGTCACAGAGTCGTCATGCCAGTTTTTCATAAACAAGCCTATAACCTCATAGCCTTGCTCCTTTAATAAATAGGCTGCAACGCTAGAATCTACTCCTCCTGAAAGTCCGACAATTACTCTTTTCATCTGATAATCGTTATGTTTATTTTATGGTAAGTAGAAACATCAAATAAAAATTTAGCTTAAAAATCATAAACTAATCCTGACATTTCATCCTGCAAAATTAAGAAATAAAAATAGCAACAGATGCGCTGTTGCTATTATAATTAACTATGTATTGTATAAGTTTTAACTATTGTTTATTTGGATTTTTACTTCTCTTGGTATGATCTGTTGTTTTAACAAGTTTTCCATTTTCGTAATATTTCCAAATGCCATGTTTTAGATCTTTTCTGTAGCTGCCTTCTGCTTCCAGATTTCCAGACGAATCATAATATTTACAAACACCATGTAACTCATCATTTTCATACGTAAACTCTTTTAAAACTTTTCCGTTTTTTGCATACCAAATTGAGATACCACTGAGTTTACCATTAATATAATTTGCTGTTTCTGCAGTTGTTCCATCCGGATAAAACACAAGTTTCTCACCTTCTAGTTTTCCGTTATCATTATAAAACTCTGTTGACATGATAGACTTAAACTTATTATGGTAATAAATCCATTTTCCGGTGTAAAGCTTTCCATTCATTTCGCCTTCACTAATCAATTTCCCTTTAGATGATAAAAATTGTACTTGAGCCTTATTATTATCTTTATTGAATATTTTAGTTGCGCTTAAAACACTTGCTCCTCTATTAAGCGTATAAAACTTAAATGTATCTATTTCTTTGCCATGTTCAAATTGACCTTCGTATCTTAATTGTTTGGTCTTATCAAAGTGTTTTTTCCAGACACCATGTCGTTTACCTCCATTATCAAACTGATTAATAGACTCTTGCGCATAAGTGCTTAAAGCACAAATTGTTAAAATATATATAAAAAAATAACGTTTCATTTAGTTTTGTTTAATCATTATGTAAATTTGTTGAACAAAATATATTTTTATAGAAAAATGTTGAACAATAAAACTCAAAAAAATGAAAATTATTTCAAAAACAATCAAATTTCTACCGTTATTTTTATTAGCTCTGGTAATTACATCTTGTAATAACGATGATGACAATGGAATCACGACTACTCCACAAGAATTAAATATTGTTGAAACCGCAATAGCAACATCAGACTTATCTAGTTTAGTGGCTGCATTACAAGCTGCAGATGGTGATTTAGTAAATGTATTAAATGGTAATGGTCCATTTACTGTACTTGCACCAACAAACGAAGCTTTAGCAACTTTTTTAAGTGATAATGGCTTTGCTAATTTAGATGCAGTACCTACAGATGTATTATCTCAAATTTTACTAAATCATGTTATTTCTGATGATTTATCATCAACAGACTTAGTCGCTTTAGGATCTGGTTACACAAGTACTAATGCTACAGGAGCAGGAGGAAACGCAATGAGTATTTATTTTAATACAAGTAATGGCGTAAGTTTTAATGATGTATCAAGCGTAACTACAGCAGATGTTGATACCTCTAACGGTACAGTTCACATCGTAGACGCAGTAATTGGATTACCAAGTATAGTAAATCATGCTGTCGCAAATCCAGAGTTTAGTAATTTAGTTGCTGCTCTAGGCGCTGCAGATGGTGATTTAGTAAATGTACTAAGTGGCACTGGACCTTTTACAGTATTAGCACCAGACAATGCTGCTTTTGCTACCTTTTTAGACGGAACTCCTCTAGGAGATGTCCCAACAGATGCTTTATCAAATATTTTACTAAACCATGTGCTTAGTGGAGCAGTAACTTCTACAGATTTAGTTGGATTAGGAAACACATATACAAACACATCTGCTTCTGGACCTGGAGATAATGCAATAAGCTTATATTCTAATGTTGATAATGGTGTACGTTTCAATGGAGTTTCATCTGTAGCAACTGCAGATGTTATTGGAACAAACGGAATTATTCACGCAGTAGATGCAGTTATTGACATCCCAACAGTAGTGACATTTGCAACTGCAGATCCAAACTTTTCAACGTTAGTTACAGCATTAACAACGTTAACGCCTGCTACAGATTTTGTAGCAACTTTATCTACAGCAAACGGAACAAGTCCAGCACCTTTTACAGTATTTGCTCCAACAAATGATGCTTTTGATGCACTAGATGCAATTCCTGCAGAAGATGTATTAACTCAAGTATTGTTACACCACGTTTTAGGTGATGCTAACGTGACGTCTGGTGATTTAACAGATGGAATTTCACCAACCATGTTAAACGGACAAGCAATCACTATCAACTTACCTGGAACAGGAAGTAATATTGCAGATGTAACCGATGGTGCAGGAAATACAGATATTGGTATTGTTGCAGTTGATGTACAAGCTGGTAATGGTGTGATTCACGTTTTAAACAAAGTGATGTTACCGTCAATAGACTAAATAAATCATAAGTTCATTAAAATTAGATTAATAGCATAATGTAGATTGTATTGAACTTAATATTAAAAGCCTTTAGATTATTTAATCTGAAGGCTTTTTTTTGTGACCTAATTGTATTATTCCCTTTTCTTCGGAAATGTAACACCAGTTAAAAACGCTTCTGTCAATAATAGCAACCTACTCCAACATTAATTATGGTAACCAGCTTATCAAAACCTCATTTAAAATAACGCATTTGGTGAGTAGTTGATATTTCCGAAGTTATAAAAATCAAAAGAGCCTTTAGAATAATCTAAAGGCTCTTTGTATCTATAATTAATAAAAGAATACTATTTCTTTCTCTTTTGCTGTGATTGCTTTTGCTCTTCAGCTTGCTCCATCATACTTGCCATTTTCTTTTGAAACTTATTTTGTTTCTTAGGCTTTGTCTTATTCACTTGAATCTGTGCATGAATCTTATCTTCATCTAGAATAAAATTCTTAATAACTAACATAATTCCAATACTAATAAGGTTAGAAATAAAGTAGTACAAACTCAATCCTGAGGCATATTTGTTAAAGAAAATCAACATTAAAATTGGAGAGAAGTAAATCATGTACTTCATCATTTTACCCATATCTGGCATCCCTTCTTGCGTTGGTTGTGATGCCATTTGTTGACCTGTCGTCATTTTCATATAAAAGAAAATCGCGATAGCTGCCAAAATTGGAAATAAACTTACGTGACTACCATATAATGGAATGTTAAACGGAAGCTGAGCAATGACATCATATGATGATAAATCGTCTGCCCAAAGGAAACTTTTTTGACGTAAAGCAAAAGCTGTTGGAAAAAACATAAACAAAGCGTAAAACACTGGCAATTGAATCAAACCAGGTAAACAACCAGCTAACGGACTTGCGCCTGCTTTATTTTGAAGTGCCATTGTTTCTTGTTGCGCCTTCATTTTATTGTCTTTATGCTTCTCTCTAATGGCATCTAACTCAGGTTTTAAAACCTTCATTTTTGCTTGAGATAAAAACTGCTTGTATTGTACAAATGACATCACTAATTTTATTAAAATAGTCATTACAATAATAGCAATACCATAAGGTAAGAATCCACTTAAGAAACCAAATAGAGGAATAAACAAATGCTTATTAATCCATCCAAAAATCCCCCAACCAAATGGGATACTTTCTTCTAAGTGGTAATCATAATTCTTTAAGACCTTACTATCTGTTGGTCCAAAGTAAAGTTTGAAATTATTTGTTGCCTCTCCATTGGTAAACGTTAATGGTAATTTAGATGCAAATTCTTTAGTGAAAATAGTATCTATTTCTTCGTCTTCAACTAAATCTACAGTAGAAATTCTTGCATTTTTAATTGGATTTTCTGCAACAAGAATTGTACTAAAAAAGTGTTGTCTATAAGATAACCAACGCGCATCATCAATAACCTCTTCATCTTCTCCTGCTTGCGCTAACTTATCAATCTTATCACCTTCATACATGTAGGTTAATCGTGTGTAACGATTCTCATAACTCACACTTTGATCATGACGATAAGTTTTTAATTTCCAATCTAAATCTATAGCTTGAGAACTATTAACAACAGTGTTTAAACCTTGAGAACTAATAGAAAAATCTATCATGTAATCGTCTGGCTTTAACTCATAACGATATTCTAAATACTGAGTGTTAGATGCTTTAAATTTCATCGAAACAACTGTATTATCACCGTTTTTGGTTACAGTAGGTTCAAAATATTTATCCTGAGTATTTAGTATTCTATTGTCTGTTGTTGGTAACGTAATATTAAAAAACTCATTACCATCTTCAATTAATGCAATTGGAACAGAATCGTAATCAACAAATTTTTTCAGAATGACTTCGGAAAGAAATCCACCCTTATTACTAAATTTTAAATCCAGTACATCTGTTTGTACAGTTGTAAAAGTATCTGTTGCAGATGGAAGCGTTGATGAAAACGCAAACGATCCTAGTTTATTTTTTAACGCTTCTAATTTTAAAGAATCTCCTGGCTTTGGTGCTGTAAAATCTTCGGCAGCAACAACTTTAGTGTCTTTAGTTTGCTTGGTTTCTGCTTTTTTACCTGCTTCAATTTGCTCTTGCTTCTCTTGTTCTGCTAATTCTTCAGGAGTGGGTTGATTTTTCCACATCATGAAGATTAGTATTCCGAAGATAAGAACAAATCCTATAATCGATTTTACGTCGAATTTTTTTTCTTCCATTGTTTAGTTTATGAGTTTCTCCTCCTTTTGAAGGAGGAGATTAAGAGGTGGTTATTGTTTTAGTTTAGTTTTAATTGCTTCTAATACCATATCTAAATTTTCGAAAACTGCTTTATTTTCAAATCTGATAACACGATATCCTAGCTTGTTTAAATCGTTAGTTCTTTTAAAATCATATTCACTATTGATGAAGTTGTTATGAACTTCTCCATCTAATTCTATTATTAATTTTTTACTCGGACAATAAAAATCAACTATATAATTATCAATGCTCTGTTGTCTTCTAAATTTTGTATTCTCTAATTGACTTTTTCTAAGCATTTTCCAAAGTTGACTTTCTGCTTTGGTTGGGTTATTTCTTAATTCTTTTCTGAACTCTTTTAAATACGTCCTATTATGTAATTCGTTATTCAAAAAATTGTTCTTTATAATTTTAACCACTCCGTCCGCAAAAAAAGCGGACACCTCTCCTTTAAAAGGAGAGGACCCAAACAGCTCATCAAAAAGCTATCCAATATTATTTCTGTGCCATACTGACACTTTTGTTGTTTGTTTTATACTCTAATGCTGCCTTTACAAAAGACACAAATAATGGATGTGGGTTAGAAACCGTACTCTTATATTCTGGATGGTACTGTACACCAACAAACCAATTGTTTGCTGGGATTTCAACGATTTCTACCAAGCCAGTTTCAGGATTTAAACCTGTTGCTTTCATACCAGCATCTTCAATTTGTTGTTTGTACGAGTTGTTAAATTCGTAACGATGTCTGTGACGTTCTTTTATGTCAGCAGTTTTATAAATATCCTTGGCTAAACTACCATCTATTAAATGACAATCCCAAGCACCAAGTCTCATTGTACCTCCTTTATTAATAATGGTTTTTTGTGATTCCATAAGATTAATTACAGGATCTGGTGTGTTCTCATCCATTTCGGTAGAATTAGCATTTGCTAATCCAAGCACGTTTCTAGAATATTCAATCACTGCCATTTGCATACCTAAACAAATCCCTAAAAACGGAATATTATGTTCACGAACATAACGCACTGCTTCAATTTTACCTTCAATACCACGCTCTCCAAAACCTGGAGCTACTAAAACACCATGTAAGTGTTGTAACTTTTTCGCTGCATTTTCTTTCGTTATATATTCAGAATGGATAGACTCTACATTGACTTTAACTTCATTCTCTGCTCCTGCATGAATAAATGATTCTAATATAGATTTGTAAGAATCTTGAAGTTCTACATATTTACCAATTAAACCAATCGTCACTTCTCCTTTTGGATTTTTATGACGTGATAAAAACTGATTCCATTGTGTTAGATCTGGTTTTGCACTTTTTAACTCTAACTTTTTTAAGACCACTGTATCTAAACCTTGCTCTAACATTAAATTAGGTACGTCATAAATTGTAGACGCATCAATAGATTGTATGACCGCTTCTGGACGTACGTTACAAAATTTAGCAAGTTTATCACGTAATTCTGCAGGAAGTTCATGCTCTGTACGACACACTAATACATCTGCCATAACACCACTTTCCATCAAAGTTTTAACACTGTGTTGGGTTGGCTTTGTTTTTAATTCTCCTGCTGCAGATAAGTAAGGAACTAATGTTAAATGAATCACGATAGCATTATGCTCTCCAAGATCCCATTTTAATTGTCTTACTGCTTCTATATAAGGTAGTGATTCAATATCACCTACAGTTCCTCCAATTTCTGTGATGACAATATCATAATCGCCAGAGTTACCCAATATTTGTACACGATGTTTAATCTCGTCTGTAATATGAGGAATCACCTGTACTGTTTTACCTAAAAACTCACCACGACGTTCCTTGTCAATGACGCTTTGATATATACGACCAGTGGTTACGTTATTAGACTGACTCGTTGGTACATTTAAAAAACGTTCATAATGACCAAGATCTAAATCTGTTTCTGCGCCATCATCTGTCACATAGCATTCACCATGCTCATAAGGATTTAAAGTTCCTGGATCAATATTAATGTAAGGGTCTAATTTTTGGATAGTCGTTCTATAACCTTGAGCTTGAAGCAATTTAGCCAATGAAGCTGCTATAATTCCTTTTCCCAAAGAGGAAGTAACTCCTCCTGTTACAAATATGTATTTTGTAGTGTTCATGTTGCGTTGTTAAACGCAGGCAAATTTACAAAATTTAAATAGTTATTGTTGTATTGTTTTTAGGTTTGTTTATAATATTAAAAACGTGCAGTTTGGAAGCTGTTTTGGACTTGACTTTGTCAAAAAAATAGTCGTACTTCGTCTAACGATTGATAAAAAACATTGAAACGATTTTTTATCAGAGCTAACCGTTGGCAATAATTATGAAAAAACTGTGTTTTGGAATTTTATTTCTTATTTTGAGCTGCAATGTTTGCAATGAAAAACATATTGCTGACACCTCTTGTTTTAAGAAATTGCAAATTTCAATTCTGAAAGAATCTACTAAAAAAATTAACTTTTCTAAACAGATTAATTGTTTTGAATGGGATAGTTTAGAGATTGGTTATCGTGGTTCTTATGAAAACTATCCTTGCTCTAAATTTCATCAAATAGATAAGGAATATGACATATTTTTAGGCAGGAAACTTGAAAATCATATGGATTGGTTAGACCGAGATAGACATTGGACTTTTATTTATTTTTATAAAAATGGAATGATTTTAAATGATGTATTAGCTATTCCAGAAAGCGTTGCTAGTTTTGATGAGTTAAAAGAAAATAACGGAACTGATAACTTGTTTTATAAAAATAAAAATACTGAATTTAGAATAACTGATTTTTTATATGGTGGAATTTCAGGAAAAGAACTTCAAAACCATCGTCAAATATTAAAATAACTATTGCCAACAATGTGTATAAGTAATTGCTTTATTTCTGCTCTACTTGCGAATATTCCTGCGGAATATTCACAGGTTCGTGAAAGTTTGCTAACTTAGTTGCTTAACCACGCAACTAAGTAATACACGCACACGTTAAACAAAACATCAAAATCTATAACCAATCATTTAACAAGTCTTATCACTCAATCCTTTTAGTGTTCATCATTGTAATGAATTTACACCTTTCTTACTGAACGACTTAAATTGTCTTTGAGAGAACTGTCTTTGAGAATGATTTAACTTCTTAACTTTATTTATCACTTTTCGAGATTCTATTTCAGCAGTGAGAGCATCCTTCATCAAAACTTTAATAAACATAAAACATATAAGACCTAAAATAATACCGATTGAAATTTCAAACATAATGAGAGATTTGGATTAACACTACAAAGTTGAGCAGATCGTCGAATATTAGTGTCTTTTATCGGTAAACAGTTTGACTCATTTCCTAAATCAGGAACCTTTTAGAGTATTATTGTTTTGGATATCGCTTCTGGATATCCCGAATCAAATACTCCAAACCATTCAATTTCAACTCATAAACCTGAGTCAGCATATCTCCTAATTTTCCCTTCGGAAATCCTTTATTGTGATACCAAACCACATAATACTCTGGTAAATCAATGAGGTAACGACCTTCATATTTACCAAATGGCATTTTGGTGTGTGCGAGTTTTATGAGGAAATTTTTGTCTGGTTGAACCATCATTTGGGAAAAATCTAATTGTTTAGTTGTAAAGTCATATGATTAACTCATGTCATTCCGAATGAATGCAATGAAGAGGAATCTCAAATCGTAAGATTTCAAAGATTTCTCATCAAAATGACAAAGAATTTTAATGCGATTTAAAGTCTTTGTATTTATCTAATTCAGTTTTTACAAATTTAGACCAAATAGCTTGTTGCTCCTTGTTTATTGAATTATTACTTTGAGTATCATAAGTATTTTGCATAATTGCTAGATTCTTATTGGCTTGCTCATGTAAATCTCTAAGTTCTTGTTTAATATTTTTAGACACTTTTACTCTTGAGATTTTATAACGTAATTGCCTTACTTGAAGCTCTGTAATGTCAAAATGAAGTTGCTCATGTGCTAAAATATGATCATCACCTTTGTCTTTGAGGTACCATGATTTTTCCGGATAGAAATGCGCATGGACTTCTGCATTAAAATCAACATACTCACCATTAGACTGACTTACAGAAAACGAAAATGTAATTCCAGAAGCTGTAACAGCAACAACATCTGTATCTCGTTCTGCTTCACCTTTAAAATCTGCCCAACTTAGTTTTTTGCTATCACTCCATGAAATGGTGACCTCTTCCGTTATGGCAGGTTTCAGAAGAAATAAAAAAATAATTAATAGTCGAGGTAACATTTAGTTTGCATTATTTCCAGTTAAATTTTAGAATGATGTATTAATAAATTGAATTATTTTTAGTTTAGTCGAGGCTAAAAATCTAAGCATAGCCTTAGCTACGGTTCTATTTTCAAACGATGAATCAACTAAAAAGAAACAATTTATATACGTTATTTTAAGGTTTAATTGGAATTCGTCCAGTTAAACGTGATATCTTTTTCGATATCTGGATGTAAACTGTAATGCACAGGACAAGTAGTTGCGATACGTTCTAAAATTTTACGAGTTTTTGCGTCTGCCTCAAAAGGAAAGTCCAAAACCACTTCTATTTTAGAAATTCGTCTGGGATCACTCGCCATCGTTTTGGTGACATGAGCAGTGGTTCCTTTCATATCAACTCCCATATCGTTGGCTTTGATTCCCATAACGGTAATCATACAACTTGCTAACCCTGTAGCAACAGTATCTGTAGGTGAAAACGCTTCTCCTTTACCATTATTGTCTACAGGTGCATCTGTTAGGAATGAATTATTAGATTTTAGGTGAACACTTTCTGTTCTTAAATTACCTAAGTAAGTTACTTTTGAGGTCATTATTTTGCTTCTACGATTATTAAGTCATTATACTTCACAACGTAAACGGCTTCATTATAATAGCCTCCAAACATCTTTTTAGTATATCTAAATTTATTCTCTACGTACTCTGTTTCAATATCGCTAGAAGAGGCTTTATACAAATCATCTTCACTAGCAAGACGCAACAATAGATCTAGTGTTAAATCAAACCCTCTTACCGCATATTTATTTGGGCTCACGTTATACTCACGTCTATAAGCTTTGATAAATGCATTTTTTGATGAACCAATATCTGCTGTTTTATTAACTGACGGATAATGAAACTTTAAGTTTGATAAATGGTAATTAGAAATCTCTCTACCTTCAAAAGCTCTGTTTTTATCTGTTGTAAACAAAATAATCTCTTTGCCATTAGAAATCAAACCGTTGATCACACTAATAACGTTTGAAGCAAAACCTTCATTATCAGTTTCTAAAAACACAATGTTTTTTCCGTTTTTAAAGACATTTTCTAAATCTGTTTGATATATAAAATAGGCTTCTTTCCCTTTTTTATCTTTTCTAGAATAGATTTGTTTTGCTGATGGAAATTCAGTTTTTAACTTATCACTGATACGCTTGTGTTTTGAATCTGAAATAACGACCATATGCTTAGGCAGTGAATCTGATTTCACGAAATTTATGATGGTATCTTCCAACAAATCACTTGAAGGCACACTTTGAAACACATTATCATACAACGTCGTAGGCATTGAAAATGGCGAAATAACAGGAATGTGATCTCTTTTTAATTCTGATGCGACACGATCTAAATTTTTTGGAACTAATGGTCCAATAACTGCATCATACTCAGAAAAATCATTTGAACTTAAAATATTAGAAACCTCAGCTAATTGATTTCTCGTATCATACACTTTTAGATTTGTAGAAATCCCTAAACGTTTGGCAGAGTCTATTGCCATCAATGCTCCTGCATGAAAATCTAATGAGATAGATAATAATGCATCTTTTCTAATTGCTTTTTTAGTTTCTTCCACTTGATCAACATCAATTCTATCTGTACGATAAGGCAGCATTAACGCTATTTTTTTAACATTCAGATTTTTAAGATTATTTGATAAATTTGTGTTTACTAAATCTTCTACATTAGTTGCAATTTTAACATCTGCAGGCACTTTTAAAACCATGCCTAATTTGAGTCCGGTTTCTTTCAATCCAGGATTCAAAGTCTCTAATTGCTCTTGGCTTACACCTAATTTTCTATCAAGTGCCATGTAACCTTCACTTTTTAAAACCGTGTAATAACTGTAATTTTCTTCTACAGCTTTCTCTTCGTTATTACTAATATTTGGTACATTTACTTCATCACCTGGTTGAAGTACTTCTTCAAGACCAGGATTTAATGCTTCTAATTGTGGTACAGTAATCCCAAATTTATAAGCCACTCTCCATTTACCTTCTTTTGGTAAAACGGTATACTTTTTTACAGTATTATTTAAAGATACCTGACTGTTAATTGTTTTAAATTTAGGAATCTTAATCTTATCACCTTTACGTAAGTTTTCAGAATATAATCTTGTATTATACTTTTTAATATCTTCAATCTCAATATTATAATCTTTAGAAATACTATATAAAGTTTCCTTTCGCTTCACCCTATGGTTTTTAAACCCAACAACCTCTTTAACAGACTCTTTAATAGGATCATTCTTAACTCTTGTTGTAGGTATTATAAGAACCATATCTGGCTGTAATGTTGCTTTTGCATCTGGATTAAGCGCATAAATATCAAAAGGTGTGACCAAATATGACTTAGCAATACTTTCTATAGTTTCACCTTTTTTAACCTTGTGCGTTTTATAACCTTGAGCTGCAACAGATAAGCTGCAAAACAAAACAACAATAATGAGAATGAGTTTTTTCATTTATATATTTATTACTGAATTCCCTTTTCTTCGGAAATTTTAATTACCTAATATTTTGAAAGCTATTAACAGCTTAGTTTTTAGTTTTCTAATTCTCTACTTTCATTCTTTCACTTAGCTTCCGAAGTGAAAAAGGATTGATTTAATTTCCCCAACCGAAGTCAGGACTGATTTTTTTTAGCCTAAGGTTTTACTTTTTCAACTATAAGATTTCCGCTTTCGCAGGAATATTATTCCCATTCAATAGTTGCTGGTGGTTTTGAACTTATATCATACACCACACGATTTACACCTTTTACTTTATTTATAATCTCGTTTGAGGTTTTTTGCAAAAATTCATACGGAAGGTTAACCCAATCGGCAGTCATTCCATCTGTACTTTCTACTGCTCTTAACGCGACACATTTTTCGTAGGTTCTTTCGTCTCCCATCACTCCTACACTATTCACAGGAAGCAACATGGCTCCTGCTTGCCAAACTTTATCGTATAAATTCCAAGATTTTAAATTGTCAATAAAAACAGCATCAACCTCTTGTAATATACGAACTTTTTCAGGAGTGATATCTCCCAAAATTCTAATTGCTAATCCTGGTCCAGGAAAAGGATGACGACCTAAAATATCTTTATCCATTCCCATAGAAGCACCTACACGACGAACTTCGTCTTTAAACAACGCTCTTAAAGGTTCTACTATTTTCAATTTCATATAATCTGGCAATCCTCCAACATTATGATGACTTTTAATTGTTGCACTTGGTCCTCCTGTTGCAGATACACTTTCTATAACATCAGGATAAATAGTACCTTGAGCTAACCATTTTACATCTTCTATAAGATGTGCTTCATCATCAAAAACTTCAATGAACGCGTTACCTATCGCTTTTCTTTTCAACTCAGGATCGCTAACATCTTTCAAAGCATCCAAAAAGCGTGCCGAAGCATCAACACCTTTAACGTTAAGTCCCATGCCTTCGTATTGCTCAAGTACACTTGAGTATTCGTTTTTACGAAGTAAACCATTATTTACGAAAATACAGTATAGGTTTTTCCCTATGGCTTTATGTAATAATATGGCTGCAACAGATGAATCTACACCTCCAGACAATCCTAAAACGACTTTATCGTTTCCTAATTGTGCTTTAAGTGCTTCTACCGTTTCATCAACAAACGAATCTGGTGTCCAATCTTGATCTAATTGAGCGATATGTACTAAGAAATTTTCTAATAATTGTTTCCCATCTGTAGAGTGATATACTTCTGGATGAAATTGAATTGCATACGTTTTTTCGCCTTCAATTTTAAAAGCTGCATTTTCTACATCATGCGTACTTGCTAATAAAACTCCGTTAGTTGGTAATTGTTTGATGGTATCACTATGACTCATCCAAACCTGACTTCCTTTAGAAATACCTGTAAAGAAATCTTCGTCTTGTTTTACAAAACTCAAATTAGCTCTACCATATTCTCTGGTGTTAGATTCTGCTACTTTACCTCCAGAAAAATGTGCCAAATACTGAGCGCCATAACAAACAGCGAGCATTGGTTTTTTACCTCGAATTTGGGTAAGGTCTGGATGTAAAACATCTTCTCCTCTAACCGAATTTGGGCTACCAGAAAGAATGACAGCTTTAAAACTCTCAGAATCTACAGGAATTTTGTTGAATGGATGAATTTCGCAATAGATGTTTAACTCTCTAACGCGACGTGCAATAAGTTGTGTGTATTGCGAACCGAAATCTAAAATAAGGACTTTGTTGTGTTGCATGTGCAAAAGTAATAATTGCATCCAAAATTAAAACTAGAATCCAACAATTTTTACACTAAATTGTTAACACTAAAAACTCACCTTTTAAAGGTTCTAAAGTTTCTATTAACTTCGGAATAAGCGCATCGCCATATTCTAAATAAAACTCAGAGAAATTCATATTACGTTCTTGTAAACTTTGACGAGGAAATAAATCATCTTGTAATATTGTGACACGTTCTAAATAATCACTCAACTTTCGTTTTTGTGCTTTTAGTAATCTGCTTTCAAGGTTTTCGAGTCCGTTGATTTGCTTAACTTCCTGAGCTTTAACAGCACCAACAAAGGATTCATCTGTTTGCTCTGCGATTTTATATAAATCTTTAAATTGTTGTTCTAAATGTGCTTTTTGCGACGAAAAATCTATATCTATTTTAGAAACTTGCTTGGTAACTTTAGTTCGCAGTTGATTCTGTTTTAAAAATAAATCACTGATTGAAACTTCTAATTTATCGAGTTTTTCTTTTTGCTTATCGGTCATCATCAAAACTGAATTCCGAAGTAATAACATAGGAAACACAACGTTTTGCGCTTCAAAATTAGATTTGAGTTGTAGCCAATACGCTAACTCTCCTCCTCCTCCAATGTAACAGAGGTTTGGCAAAATCACTTCTTGAAATAAAGGTCGCATAATCACATTAGGAGAAAAACGTTCAGGGTGCTCTACGAGCTCTTTTTGTATCTCACTCTTGCTCCAAGACATCTTTGTGTTTAGAACTTTGTAAATTCCGTTGGTTTCTACAATGCGCTCTCTTACATCTTTTGTGATGTAGAACAAATTAATCTCTCTTGGATTGACTTGAATTTTATATTTATCGGAAAGTTTATTGAGCTTTTCGTTTGCTTGAGATACTTTATCAAAAGATGTTTGATTCACCAATTCGTCTTCTGCATAAGGTAAAAACAAACGCTTTAAATCGGTATCATTACCATCAACAATCACCAAACCGTAATCCTTGAACAATTCATTAACCAAATAATACATGGCATCGGTTAAATTTTGATGTTCTAAATAAGCGTTTTTGAATAATTGTTTTAGAGTTTCTGCATTAGTCGTTTTGTTTAATTGACTGGCAAAAACTTCAAAAACCTTATCCAATCCGTCGAGTTCTAATTCTCCAACAGCTCCAGAAGCTTCACGATTCCATTGTACTTTTCGTCCGCGGAAATTAAAAAAATTGATTTCCTCAAAATCATGATCTTCGGTTGCCATCCAATAAATAGGCACAAAGTTTTGATTAGGATATGCTGCTTTTAACTGCGTACACAAATTAATGGTAGAAATAATTTTATAGAAAAAATAAAGTGGCCCAGTAAACAAATTAAGTTGGTGACCTGTCGTAACTGTAAACGTATTATTATCGCTTAATAAATCGATATTGTTTTTAGTAGCTTCGGAAATATCAACTGAAGCATATTGGTTTTTTAAAGACTTTACTAAAACCGTTCTCGTTTCCGAAGAAAAAGAACCTTGCTTTTCTTCAATTTGAGCTTTAAAATTTTCAAGCTTTGGAAACCGATTATAGAACGATTTTAAATCGTTGTTTTCATCTAAATAATCACATATTAAAGAAGAGAAATAGTTGGTTTCTCTAAACGGAATATAGTCTGTTGGCATAGTTATAGTTCAATTCTAGCGTAAAGATAAGCTTCTTCATTTTTTTTAAGTCCTAAATTTTAGTTAATTGATATTGACTTGCTATCTTTACTCAATATCACAACTCATTTAGATTTTAATTTATGAATAAGTCATTCGCTTTTATCCTCGCATTCGTTTGTTCTGTCTCAATTTTTGCTCAAAACCTACAATCACCTTCTGAATTTTTAGGTTATGACATTGGAACCAAATTCTCCAGACATCACCAAGTTCTTGATTATTTTGAACATGTAGAAAACCAGTTCCCTAAGCAAGTAAAATTAGAGCAATATGGTGAAACTAATGAGAGACGAAAGTTGATGTTAGCGTTTGTTTCTTCCGAAGAAAACATGAAAAACCTAGAGCAAATAAGAGAAAACAATCTCAAAAATGCTGGAATTTTAAAAGGCACATCAACTACAAATGATATTGCGATTGTATGGTTGAGTTATAACGTGCATGGTAATGAAGCGTCGAGTACAGAAGCGTCTATGTTGACAATTTACAAATTGCTCACAGAGAATGCAGACTATTTAAAAAATACGGTTGTGATTATTGACCCTTGTATTAATCCAGATGGTCGTGATCGTTACGTGAATTGGTATAATGAAACTGCGAGCGTGCCTTATGATATTGACCAACAAGCTAGCGAACATAGTGAACCTTGGCCTGGAGGACGACCAAACCATTATTTGTTTGATTTAAATAGAGATTGGGCTTGGGCAACGCAAGTAGAAACGCAAGCGCGATTAAAAGTGTACAACAAATGGATGCCTCATATTCATGTCGATTTTCATGAGCAAGGGATTAATGAACCTTATTATTTTGCTCCTGCTGCCGAACCTTTTCATGAAATTATTAGCGATTGGCAACGCGATTTCCAAACACAAATTGGAAAAAACCATGCCAAATATTTTGATGCCGAAGGTTGGTTATATTTCACTCGCGAGCGTTTTGATTTATTGTATCCAAGTTATGGTGACACCTACCCAACGTATATGGGAGCGATTGGAATGACGTATGAACAAGGTGGTCATGGACGTGCTGGATTAGGAATTTTAAATGATGAAGGTGATGAATTAACTTTAATTGATCGATTGACACATCATACAGTTTCGGGATTATCTACGGTAGAAATTTCTTCTAAAAATGCAAAGCAATTAAACACAGAGTTTGGTAAGTATTTTGATAACTCGAAGCTTTTATATAAGAGTTATGTTCTGCAAGGAAATAAAGACAAAATTGAAAGTTTAACGCAATTATTAGATCAACATGAGATTTCTTATGGTTTTGCTCAAGGCGGAAAAGTAACTGGTTTTAACTATTCATCTTCTAAACAAGGTCAATTAAACACAACACAAAAAGATTTGGTGGTGAGCACCAACCAACCTAAAGGCAAAATGGTCAAAGTACTATTTGAACCTAATACTAAATTAAGCGATTCATTGACTTATGATATTACTGCCTGGAATATTCCTTATGCTTATGGTTTGGATGCTGTGGCTAGTAAAAGCTTAGTTTCAACTGCTGCAGTTGGTAAAACACCACAACTAAACACAAAAAACACATCTGCGACTGGATATGTGCTTAAGTGGAATTCTTTACAAGACGCACAGTTTTTAAGTGACATATTAAAGCAAGGCATCAAAGTACGTTTTACCGAAAAACCGTTTACTGCTCAAGGTCAAACTTATGAACGTGGTTCACTTATTATTGTTCGTGGTGATAATAAAAAAGTAGACAATTTTGATGATAAATTAGTATCTACAGGAAATGAACATTCACGAGTTTTAAATGCAATCACTTCTGGCTTCTCAACCTCTGGACCAGATTTTGGATCTCCTGATATTAAGTTGGTGAATCCGCCAAAAATCGCAATGCTCTCTGGAGATTATACATCCTCTTTAAGTTATGGTGCATTATGGCACTTTTTTGAACAACAGCTTCACTATCCTGTGACATCTATAAATACAGATAATTTATCTCGCACCAACTTATCAAAGTATAATGTATTGATTATGCCAAACGGTTATTATGGAGGCTTTTTAAATGAAAATCTAACAGATAAAATTAAAACCTGGATTCAAGCTGGCGGAAAACTCATCGCTATTGATGGTGCTTTAAACACTTTTGCTGGAAAAGATGGTTTTGGATTGAAACGCAATGTGGCTGATTCAACTCAAGAAGAAAAACAAAACAAGACCATTAAATATGCAGATAGAGAACGTGACAATACTAAAAACTTAATCACAGGAGCTGTTTTTAAAACAGATGTTGATAATACACACCCAATGGCTTTTGGTTATGACGATCACTATTTTACTTTAAAACTAGGAAGTTCTTCTTATAGCCTATTAGATAACGGTTACAACGTAGCCTATCTTGGTGATAATTCTAAAAACGTTTCTGGTTTTGCTGGGCAAGAAGCACTTAAAAAATTAGACAACTCTTTAATTTTTGGCGAGCAACGTATAGGAAGAGGAAGTGTAATTTACATGGTAGACAATGTGATGTTTAGAAGTTTTTGGGAAAACGGGAAACTGTTTTTAGTGAATTCTATCTTTTTTGTGAATAATAATTTGATAGAATTATAAGATCAATCTTGATATGTTTTCTTCGGAAATTTTAAGTTATAACTTCATATATTCTTGCATAGTAATTTAAAAATCAAATCCTGAAAGAAGCACTTTATCATATAAAAACAGATGACAACCAAACCATTGCGCTTTGGAAACTAAACTCTGAAAAAATATTAGATAAACATATTTTTTTGACTCACGGGACATTTTCAAACAGAAAAATATGTGATGGGATTGCATCTTATTTAGCAGAAAAAGGATTTACGTGTTGGATCATGGAATGGCGAAATCACGGAAAAAGCTCAAAAACCAAACAGAAGTTTAATTTTGAGACTATTGCTAAGTTTGACCTCAAATCAACATTTGATTTTCTTTTTGAAATTCAGAATATAAAAAACATCGATTGTTTGACTCATAGTGGTGGTGGAATCATTTTAACAATGTGTTTAATAAACAATCCTAACTACAATGAAAAAATTAATAGTATTACTTTTTTTGGAGTACAAGCTTTTGGAGCTGGAGAGAAATTAAGTAATAGAATAAAAATCTTGGCGAGCAAATACGTAACTGCATTGTTAGGAAAAGTGCCTTCAAAAACTGCGGGTTCAACAGAACATAACGAAAGTTATCACACTATGAAACAGTGGTTTGATTGGAATCTAAAAAAGAATTTTATTGGAGAACATGGTTTCGACTATTTAAAAGAAATGAATCAAATTAAGATTCCAATATTATCAATTTGCGCTAAAGGAGATCGTTTTATAGCTCCAAAAGAAGGTTGTGAACAGTTTTTAAATGCATTTGAAAACGAAAAGAACATTCTACTTTTCTATTCTAAAGAGAATGGAAATTTAGAAAACTATAATCACAGTCGGATTTTAAAATCTAAAAACTCAAGAAAAGAAATATGGCCCATTGTAGAAGATTGGATTTCTTAAATTAACTGCTTGTGCTAACCAACTTAAGAATCGTTGTAATCCCAAGGATCTATAGATTCTCTATTTCATTTAATTTTGCTAAATTAGTACATACTCAAAGCCAACAGTAATTTGGTTCGTTTGATTTTTCTACGGAAATCCTATAACACAAGACCCTTACTTATGATCAAAATCATTCCGTACAAAAATGCACATCAAAATGGTATTGATGCTATGATGCAAGACATTGATATGGAGTTTAAGGATTCCATTTTCCCTAAACCAACACATGAGATACTAATTATTCCAGATGCTTATTGGGTTGCCATAATTAATACTAAAATAATTGGCACTGTTGCAGTTATTAATATTGAAAACAATTTTGCCATTTTAAAAAATATGATGCTTAAAAAAGAGTATCGAGGCAAAACGCAAGGCATTTCTCAATCGCTTCTAGAAACGGTTATTAATTGGTGTGAAGTCAAACATATTCCGGAAATTTATTTAGGCACCATGACACAGTTTAAAGCAGCTCAATCATTTTATATCAACAATGGGTTTGTTAAAATTTCAGAAGATAAACTACCTAGTAATTTCTTGAATAATCCTTTAGATACTGTCTTTTTTGTGAAAAATATAACTACTTTCATGTAACACCTTCTAGTAACAGTAAATGAAAACCGTACATCTAAAACAACATTGGAAAGGATATTTTACCTATTTAGAAGGTTATGAAATCATTGAGCAGTATAAACAAGTTGAGTTTACTATGGTAATCACTCTAACTGATAATTCATTTATTGGCACATCAACTGATGCTGAATCAAGACATGCTTTTGACGAACCAGCAACGGTTAAGGGTTTTATTGATGATGAAAAAATAAGCTTCGTGATGAAATATCCTTGCTCATACTATAAAGACGACTTCAGGAAGATCCAATTAGACAAATCATCTCAACATCCTGATATACATTATCTAGGTTTTTTTGATAACGACAAGAAAACAGTAAGTGGTCATTGGGAAATAACAATTTTCATAGAACAAACTATAGAAGGTGATTTAGAAGAAGTTTCTAATGGAGAATTTGAAATGAGTAGAATAAATTAATAAACTAAATCTAAATGCGATACCTATTAACTTTAGTAACTTTTCTATTTATCAACCTTTCATTTGGTCAAAGCCAACCTACAAAGAGCATTGAATACTACGAGAGTGGTACCATAGAAATCATTGAGTACATCCAAAATGGTGAAAGAACTGGTATTAGAAAAGAATTTCATGACAACGGAAAACTAAGAGAAATAGGAACCTATAAAAATGGACGTCCAATTGGAGAGTTTAGAATTTATTATTACGATGGTCAATTAGAAAGCGTTGAATATTTTGAAGATGATGAAAATAGTAGTCCGACAAATATTGGAGAACGCAGAGAATATCATCCCAACGGACAATTAAAACTTATAGAACAATTTGGACCTAAAGGCATACACATTGGGGAATTTATTTCATATCACGACAATGGAAACATTAATAGAATAGGATCCTACAAAGCTGATTCACTTCATGGCACATGGAAATCTTATTATGATGATGGAGCGCTCTGGAGTATCGAAAAATTCAGGAATGGCTATTCTTTAGGCACGCACAAAATCTTTTACTCAAACGGTCAACTCAAGAAAAAATATCATTTTAAGTATAAAGAAACACGTTGCGGTATATGGAAAACTTTTTCTGAAGATGGGACCTTATTAACCGTTGAAAAATATAAAAATGGCAAGTTGATTAAATCATAAGTTTTTCTAAAACACAAAGCAGGAGTCCACCTAACTCGCACATTTTAAAAGGTTTCACAAAAATTTGACACTTTTTTTACATTTCATTTAGCTACATAACAAACTGCCAAGCATATATTTGACATTATTAATCTCAAAACGAATCAATTATGAAAAAGGCAATTATCATTTCAAGTACAACACTAATTATACTATGTGTATTAATTTTTGGTTTCACAAGTTGTGACCATACAATTAAAACCGATGAAGCAAACCCATCAAACAGTAAAGATCTTGCTTTTGAAAGCTCAAATATGGAACTCCCAATAAACAAGAGCATCCCAGATTTATATTATGGAGTAGAAACACGATTTGCAGCCATAAAAAAATCAGATATCGATGAAGCCACTACAATTTATGATTTTCTAAATGATGGAGAAGCAGAACAAATAGATCTTATCAATTCTGTAGGGATTATTGTTATAAAAAATAATCAGCAAAGTGACATACAAGAATATGGAGAAAGCGCTCAACTTACTGATGCGCAACTAAAAATCTTAAAATCAACAGATTATTTTAGTCATTTTACAATTAAAACCCAATTCAAGGAAAAGAATAAGGAAAATGGTAAAATGGAAGAGCGTTTTTTTGGTCCTCACATCACTGTCGTTCCAGATAAACAAGCTACTTACATTGATGGTAACGAAGCGCTTATCAACTATCTTAAAGATAACAGCAAAGAAAGTATGAACGTTATTAAAGGTGATGACCTTGGAGCCATTAAACTCTCGTTTATAGTTACAAAAGAAGGAATAGTTTCAAATGTAAAACATGACGCAATGACAACGGGTTACCCTTCTATTGATGAAAAATTCATGGAACTCATTAAGAATATTCCAGGTAAATGGTCACCTGCAGAAAACGCTAAAGGAGAAAAAATGGATTATGAATTGGTATTTACTTTTGGACCAAGAGATGGTTGTTAGACACAAAACATCTTCTATTTTTATTTAAAAAAGTCGACTACTTTAATGCAAATTGAAATAACTACTAAATATGCCATTAACATTTTGTGATAAAATTCTGACTATCTACATGTTATCTTCTTGATTTTGAATTTTAAAAAAGCTAACTTCGTTTAACGTAAAATATAAAACATTCAAACGCTTTTATATTCACAAATCATTAGCAAAAATTAGAAACCAACCGATATGAATAAAATAATTCTTACATCAATTAGCATAATTTTCGCTTTCAATTCAATTTTCGGACAAACTAACGAAGAAAAATACGCAGAAGACGTAAAATCAGTTGATGCAATAATAAATGCATATTATGATGTTGTTTCAGGTTCGAGTAGTGAACCTTGGGAATTTGAAAGAGATAAATATATTCATTCAAAAAATGCTGTTATAACAAGACTGGCCGAAAATGGAAAAGCAGAATCACATACTCTTGAAGCGGAATATATACCAATCGTATTATCACCTAAAGAGGATTTTTACGAAAAGGAACTTAAAAGAAAAGTCAGTAAATATGGAAATATTGCACAAGTCTGGAGTGCATTTGAAATACGAACTGACCCAAAAACTGAATCAAATATTAGAGGACTGAATAGTATTCAACTTCATTACGAAAATGGAAGATGGTGGATAGATAGTTGGACTTGCGAAATGGAATCTAAAAAAAGTTCTGTAGTGAGTGAATTTATGATTAATGAATAAAAAAACTTTCGCTAACACCGTGTATAATTAATTGCTTAGTCACTGCCGACTTACGAATATTCCTGCGGAATATTCTATCTGTGTTTTATTTGCTAAATTAGTTGCTCAAACACGCAACTAACCATACACAACACGTTAAACGAACTAGTCAAGAAAACGCCTTTTAACTCATCCTATTTTAATGCAAGTTGAAATGATCACTAAATACAGTGTTAACATTTTGTGATAAAATTCTGACTATCCACATGTTATCTTCTTGATTTTGTATTTTTAAAAAGCTAACTTCGTTTAACGTGGAATATAAAACATTCAAACGCTTTTATATTCACAAATCATTAGCAAACATAAAAAACAACACCTAAAATATTTGAAGATAGACAATATGGAGTGGATAGAAAACGACACTATTTTTGATAAACTAGAAAAAAAATCTGAAAACTTCTTTAATAAGCTTGGTGACAAAATATCTGTTTCTAAAAACTATGATTATTGTTTGTTTTTGCAAATTAACGAGGCTTGGTATATAGAAAATGAAGGCTGGAGAGATTCAAACTCTAAACCTAAAAAAGATAATAAAGGTCGTTTAGTCTTAAATTTCTTTAAAGTTGATGGAGAAAGTAAAAGTTGGTTTAAAACTTTCGTCCCTTTAAAATTATCCAACTGTAGATTAAAAACTATTGACAATCTTACTTTTCAAATATTATCAGACACTGAATCTATTAGTGGCAAATTTGATGACTTTGACTCTTTAATGTGGGATTTTATGACTGGAAATGCTGAATTGGAAATCGAAATTGAGGATAAATTCAAAAAGATAGAAATAAAATAATAAGCCTGCTTATTGAGGAGAAGAGTTGACTTGCTTAAATGTGAAAAGGAAATAGTAAAAGGAAAATTGGAAAAAGTGAAGTATAAAACGATTTGCTAACACCGTATAAAAATAATTGCTACATTGTGCTTAATCAAAGGTCGTTGCACTTTTGTTACGTCTGATTTTCCTGCGGAAAATCCTCGCACACAAAACCGCAACTATTCTTATACATAAACGTTAAACGAACTAAAAAAAAACGCCTCTTAACTCACAACCTCAGCATACAAATCAAAGTCTTCTACAAGAGTAATTAAATTATAGAAACTCACACCATTTTAATGCAAGTTGAAATTATCACTAAATAAAGTATTAACATTTTGTGATAAAATTCTGACTATCTACATGTTATCTTCTTGATTTTAAATTTTTAAAAAGCTAACTTCGTTTAACGTGGAATATAAAACATTGAAACGCTTTTATATTCACGAAACATTGGCAAACATTTAAAATGAATAAAAAATATATAATAACAATTCTGATTTTAGGATTAATTGGTTTTTCAATAACATTTTTATTTAATAATAAAGATTCCAAATCAATTTGTCCAAAAAAAACTGAATTTAACTCTAATGAATGGAAATCAAATATAGATTCAAGATTCTGTATGATGACTAATATAATCGAAACTGAATTATTAATTAACAAGACAAAAGTTGATTTGGAAAAAATATTAGGAAAACCATTCTTAATAAATGACTTTTATAATGGAAAAAGTCACTTATACAAAACGAATGTCAAAGCTAATGAATATCTGAATTGGTATCTTTTTGTTCAATTAAAGAATGATTCGGTAGTTTCTGTTCAAAAAGCATCTGAATAAAAAACTATTGCCAACAATGGATGAAAATAAATCTAATATAGAGGATATAGATATTTATAAACCATTTAAGCATTTAACATTGCTTTTAGGGATTATTGGTCTATTATACGAATTATATCTATTAATTTGGAGCATTAATGAAGCTGTAAAGGGAATGAAATTGACAGGTGCAGGAAGAGCTCAATCTGAATTTTTCTTAATGCCTATGCTATTTTATGGAGGTTCAATAGCATTGACAAGCTTAGCACTTATTTTTATAAATGGTATTGTTGATTTAATTAGAAAAAATAATTTTTATCAATGGAATTTGAAATTATACCTGCTTTTACTTCTGATTTTTATAATTCCTGTTTTTACATTTTTCATACTACCCAACTTGATGTATTTAGGATGGAAATAAAAAACGATTTGCCAAAACCGTGTATAATTAATTGCTTTGGCAAGTACTTATTTGGAAAATTCCTTCGGAATTTTCTTGCGTTCGTTTTTGTTTACTAATTTAGTTGCTAAACCACGCAACTAACCATACACAACAACATTAAAAGAACTAAAAAAAAACGCCTCTTAACTCTCAACTTCAGCGTACAAATCAAGGTCTTTTGAAATCGTAATTAAATTATAGAAACTCACACCATTTTAATGCAAATTGAAATTATCACTAAATAAAGTATTAACATTTTGTGATAAAATTCTGACTATCCACATGTTATCTTCTTGATTTTAAATTTTTAAAAAGCTAACTTCGTTTAACGTGGAATATAAAACATTGAAACGCTTGTATATTCACGAATCATTGCCATTCATTGCGGAACGCACTCAAACTCGATAAATAATATATGAACAAATTAAATAAATGGATTCTAATAAATTGTTTGGTTTCATTTTTAATGTTTTGTTATATTTTTTATAGCCATATGAGTGCATCAGGTGGTGATATTGCTATTTATGCTTTAAATATAATATTCGGAATTCTTCAAATAATAGTGGTATCAATACTAATTTGGAAAAAAGAAAATACATTTTTTAGGATTATATTTTTCATTATACTACTTCAAATAATTGAAATTACTATTATGACGATTTGGGGTTATAGAATAAGGGCATTTCTTATATCATTTTAATTATCTGAACTGAAAACCAAAAACTGGATTAATTGCGGAATTTAGAAAGTTTCGGAATTGCTTACTCAAACGGAATTGAAAAATATTACGGAATAAAATGCCGACTAAATTTACTCAAACTCTGAAAATCGAAAATCGGAATTTATAGAAATAATTTGAACTAAAAAAACAACGAAATGTCAACACCGTATAAAAACAATGCTTAGTTTAGTGCTTAATCAAGAGTCCGTGCACTTTTGTAACATCTGATTTTCCTTCGGAAAATCCTCGCATACAAACCCGCAACTATCCTTATACATAAACGTTACGAACTAAAAAAAAACGCCTCTTAACTCACAACCTCAGCATACAAATCAAAGTCTTTTGAAATCGTAATTAAATTATAGAAACTCACACCATTTTAATGCAAGTTGAAATTATCACTAAATAAAGTATTAACATTTTGTGATAAAATTCTGATTATATACATGTTATCTTCTTGATTTTGAATTTTAAAAAAGCTAACTTCGTTTAACGTAGAATATAAAACATTGAAACGCTTTTATATTCACGAATCATTGCCAGTAATTTAAATAAACATATGGAAAATAAGAAAGATAACTTAGCTATTACTAGTGCGATAATTTTCGGAATATTAACAGCTGGAACAATTATATTCCAAATTGCCACAATAGACAGCGAAACTACCAAAACAGAAGCTACTCTATATAATATTTTACAATTCGTATTTGCTTTAGCATTTTCTTGGATTTTATCTCGTATCTCATCAAAAGATGAATTTGAAAAAAGTCAAAAAAAATTCGCTATTTCTGCCTACCGAAGAATTAATGAAATCGATAGAAGCGTAATGTCATTAATAAAGAGAACATACAAAACGAACAAAAAAAATGAATCTGGCATAGCAAATCCTGAATTAGAGGTAATTCAAGCAATTGGAGAAAACATTCAAAATACTATAAAATCATCAATAGCTGATTGGGCGGATATAATTGGTGAGGAAATATCTACTATTAAAGAAATTGAGAAATTAGAGAATGAAAAAAATAAACTTTTAAGAGAAAGCAGAGAAGAAAATACGAATAAAGTTGATTTGGTATTAAGTAAATTTTCGGAACAAGAGAAGAAAATTTCTGAATTGATTAATACTCTTCCAGAGTCACTTCAAATAGAAAAAGAGCTTAAAAAAAACAGCAACGATTGTATAAAAGAAAATGTCGAATTGCTAAAAGAAAATATAAAAGAAAACGGAGGATTAAAACTTCGGGGATTCAATGACAAAACTTATGACAAGGATGCTTTTAAAAAAATTGAAGTAGGTGATAAACTTGAAATCAAACCTTCTGATGTAGCCAAAAGAATTGGTTCTTTAAATGCTTTTTCAGGAAAGAAACCAATTGGCGTGATAATTAATAAATTAGGTAATGCATATCACGAACAAACACAAGCTATTTATAGAGTGCTAAAGACTTCATCGTTCAAGGCCATTGTAATTGAAATTGAAGACGAGAATGAAAATGGAAGGACATATTTCAGCGTAATAGTAAAAACTACTGGCAACACCGTGTATAATTAATTGCTCGGTTCGTGCTTACTTACGAAAATCCTCGCGGATTTTCTATTCGGTTTTTATTTGCTAAATTTAAGGCTTAACCACGCAACTAACCATACACAATCACGTTAAACGAACTAGTCAAAAAACCCCTTCTTAACTCACAACCTCAGCATACAAATCAAAATCCTCAGCCTCTGTAACTTTTACTGTTGCAAATTCTCCTGTTTTTAAATAGGTTGCTGTAGCATCAATTAAAACTTCGTTATCAACGTCTGGCGAATCAAATTCTGTACGACCTACAAAATAATTACCTTCTTTTCTGTCAATAACCACTTTAAATGTTTGTCCGATTTTTTGCTGATTCAACTCAAAAGAAATTTGAGATTGAATTTCCATAATCTGGTTAGCACGATCCATTTTCACCTCTTCAGGTACATCATCTTCAAGATTATAGGCATGTGTATTTTCTTCGTGAGAATAAGTAAAACAACCCATACGCTCAAAACGCATGTCTTTAACCCATTGTTTTAAGGTTTGAAAGTTTTCTTCGGTTTCACCAGGATAACCAACAATCAATGTTGTTCTAATGGTCATTTCTGGTACTCTTTCTCTAAAGTCTTTAAGTAACTTTGTGGTCTTCTCTTGCGTTGTTCCACGACGCATACTTTTTAAAATAGAATCGCTAATATGCTGCAACGGAATATCTAAATAGTTACAAATTTTAGGCTCACGCTTCATAATATCCAAAACATCCATTGGGAAACCCGTTGGGAAGGCATAATGCAATCTTATCCACTCAATACCTTCCACTTTAACTAGATGTTCAAGTAATTCGGCAAGGTTACGTTTTTTGTATATATCTAATCCGTAGTATGTTAAATCCTGAGCAATTAAAATTAATTCCTTGACACCATTGGCTGCTAATTTTTCAGCTTCGATAACAAGATTTTCAATAGGTGTACTTCTGTGTTTTCCACGCATTATTGGGATGGCACAAAAACTACAAGGTCTATCACAACCTTCGGCAATTTTTAAATACGCATAATTTTTTGGTGTTGTTGTTAAACGCTCACCAATGAGTTCATGCTTATAATCTGCACCTAATGCTTTTAATAATTGAGGTAACTCTGTAGTACCAAAATATTCATCTACATTTGGAATTTCTTTCTGTAAATCAGGCTTATAACGTTCACTCAAACATCCTGTTACAAACACTTTATCAACTTCTCCTGCTTCCTTTTTTTGCATGAATTCAAGAATGGTATTCACACTTTCTTCCTTGGCATTATTGATAAAGCCACAGGTGTTAATCACGACAACATTTCCTTCTTCTTCATGAACAACGTCCTTTCCACTGGCTTTTAATTGTCCCATCAACACTTCACTATCGTACACATTTTTGCTACATCCTAGTGTTACAACGTTGATTCTATTCTTCTTAAGTGATTTAGTTCTCATAGTCAAATTTCAGTTGGCAAAGATACATAATGATTTGTGATAAACTGTTAAACCTTTTTTATCTTTAATGGTCTTATTACAAAACTAATCCCATGAAATATTCGAGTGTAGCACTTTTAATTTTAAGTAGTATTCTGTTTTTTAGTTGTTCTTCGGAAGACACACAACCTTACATTGAACAAGAGTCTATATATTTTCCTCCTCTTACTTCGGAAACGTGGGACACCAAATCTTTGTCTGAAATAGGATGGAATGTCACTGAACAACAACCACTCTTAGACTATCTCGAAATTAAAAATACCAAAGGGTTCATCATGCTTCACAACGGAAAAATCGTCGTAGAAAGTTACATGAATGGTCATACCGAATCTTCATCTTGGTATTGGGCAAGTGCAGGAAAAACCTTGACAACAACGGTTACAGGAATTGCCCAAGACGAAGGGATTTTAAATATTAATGACAAAGTTTCAGATTATATTGGTACTGGATGGACGAGTATTCCTTTAGAAAAAGAAAATCTCATTACCAATAAAAACCTATTATCTATGACTTCTGGTTTAGACGATACTTTAGGTGAAGATATTTCCGCAGAAAACCTACAATACCTTGCAGACTCAGGAGATCGTTGGGCATATCATGGTGTGTTTTTAAAATTACAAGATGTTATTGCTAACGCAAGCAATCAAACTTGGAACTCTTATTTTAATACCAATCTAAAAGACAGAATAGGTATGTCTGGAGCTTGGGTTCCTTTAGGAGATTTGAATATCTATTGGAGTACAACGAGAAGTATGGCACGTTTTGGATTACTAACTTCTGCCAAAGGTAAATGGGAAAACACTCAAATTGTATCTCAAGATTTCTTAAATCAAGCTACAAACTCATCACAATCTATCAACCAAGCCTATGGTTATTTATGGTGGCTCAACGGGAAATCTAGCTATCACTTACCTCAATCTCAACTAGAGTTTAATGGCGAACTCATCTCAAATGCTCCAAGTGATATGTATTGTGCTTTGGGAAAAAACGATCAAAAAATCTATATCGTACCAAGTAAAAAATTAGTTGTTATTAGAATGGGAGAAGCTGCAGATGGTACAAACTTTGCGCTTTCAAATTTTGATAATGAACTTTGGGAAAAGATTAATTTGGTTATAAATTAATTATATGTTTCAGGAGCAACTCGCATTTTAGAAGCTTGCTCATAAACATAAGCCCATTCTAATAGTTGCTTTTCTCTTAAGCGAGAACTAATAATAGTCAAACCTTTTGGTACTCCAGCTTTAGTATAACCCATTGGTACCGTAATTGCTGGATATTCTGCTACTGCAGCAAAACCTGCGTGATAATTATTAATAGACAAAACACCATCTAAGTTATTGGCTTTCATTGGTTCGTCAAAGAAACGTTTTCCGTTGGTTTTTAAAGTCGCTTTGATTTTAGAAAACTCCTCATCAGTAGCAGAATCATCAGCAATACCTTGGAATAATTGTTGTCCGTAAGGCATTGTATTCAAACTATCTTCCTTATTAAAAGCCATGATATCTTCAATAGATGTGTAGCCTAGTTTAGAATTTCCGTAGTTATCCAAATAGCTTACCAAATCGGTTTTCATATCTAGATTCAATAATCTGACAAAATCTGGAAGATTTATCGCTTGAGCTTCAATTTCTATAATTTCTGCACCTTGAGATTTCAAAACAGCGATGGCATTTGCATATAATTCATCTTCCATCAAACTTTTAAAAGCGCCAAATCGTTTATTATTTAGAGTCGCTTTTTTAAAACTTCCTGCTGTATAATATCTAACTAATGAATCAAAATCAGACTTTGAATCTGATGGATCTTCACCTCTTAAAACATCTAAAAGAATCGCATTATCCGTTACATTTTTAGTGATTGGTCCTGCTGTATCCAAAGTAGAAGAAATTGGTACAATCCCACTACGACCCACTAAACCAATAGTAGGTTTTAATCCTACAGTAGAATTTTGACTCGCTGGTGACAAAATGGAACCAGAGGTTTCACTACCAATTGCAGCGACACAAAAATTGGCTGCAACTGCAACAGCACTACCAGAACTAGAACCTCCTGTGTCGATAGTTTTACGACCATACGGATTTAAGGTTTGACCACCAATTGCAGAATATCCACTTGGGCAATCACCACAGAAAAAATAAGCCCATTCGCTTAAATTAGACTTACCTAAAATTAAAGCGCCATGATCTTTTAAACGTTTTACAATAAAAGCATCATCTGTGTTATTATCTTTTAATGCTACTGCTCCAGCAGTTGTTGGCATTCCTGAAGTATTGATATTATCTTTTAATAGAATTGGCATCCCAAAAATTGGGTGCTTCAGCATTTTATTAAGTAAATCTCTATCTTTTTGCTTTGCCTCAATGATAACATTTGGATTTAAAGCGATGACCGAATTTAAAGACAACTCATTTTCGCGATCAAATTGTCTAATGCGATATAAATAAAACTTGGTGAGTTGCTCGTAAGAAAATTTGCGTGCATTGATATGTTTTTGAATTGTTGGGATGTCTTGATCTAGAATCAACGGTTTGAAACGATTGTAATCAGATTCTTTAAAGTCCTCCATTTGCGGACTAATAGTTTCCCAAATTTCAGCTTTGGTAAGATATTTAGAGTCTAAGACTTTAAACGCTCTAAAATCTTTTGTAGATATTGCGCTTAAATCTTTAGTTATCTCACTCTCTTTAGTATTGTTTTCTTTTGAGTTTTTTTCTTCGGAAGGTTTGCAGCTTACAACACATAAAACAAAGCAAAATAGAATTAGATATCGCATGATTAGAATTTCTAATAAAAATAAGTAAAATTAATCTTGATATCTAATAATACTAAATCCTAACTATGACTAGCATAAGGACTAAAACTTTGAATGAACAGATAAACTTGACTTTGATAAATAAAAAAAGCAAATATAAAAATCAAAAGACTTACGATGACTGTAGAGTTCAACTGTTTTAAAATTAAACTTCTAACACAGTAAAACAGAATTACACTAAAGAGAGGTACTATAAAATATAGCGGAAAACTGATATAGTCAATTAAATAACTAGGGATTAAAGGATTGCGGTCCTGAAAATATACAATTAGAAAATTCCAAATGAAGCTTATCAATATATGAAGAGAAACTAAAATATTGACAATCAACAGGATTTTTATAATCTGTTCATCTTTTTTAGTTTCAATGACCATCTATCTTCTCAATTATGAAATTCCTTTTTTCAAAGAAAATCTATTTAAAAAAACTATCTACAAACTCATATTTATTAAATACTTGTAAATCCTCTATACCTTCACCAACTCCAATATATTTAACTGGGATTTTAAATTGATCGCTAATCCCAATAACAACACCACCTTTTGCAGTACCATCAAGTTTGGTAACCGCTAATGTAGTCACTTCTGTTGCTGCAGTAAATTGTTTAGCTTGTTCAAATGCATTTTGACCTGTTGAACCATCTAAAACCAATAATACATCATGAGGAGCATCTCCAATTACTTTTTGCATGACACGTTTTACTTTGGTCAACTCGTTCATTAAATTCACTTTGTTGTGTAAACGTCCTGCAGTATCAATAATGATCACATCTGCATCTTGATTAACTCCAGATTGTAAGGCATCAAAAGCTACACTTGCTGGATCACTTCCCATGTCTTGACGAATCATTGGCACATCCACACGATCTGCCCAAACTTGAAGTTGATCTATGGCTGCTGCTCTAAATGTATCTGCAGCTCCTAAAACAACTTTAAATCCTTTCTTTTTAAATTGATAAGCTAATTTACCTATAGTTGTTGTTTTACCAACACCATTGACACCTACAACCATTAAAACGTATGGCGTTTTTGAGCCATCGGCTTGTTTAGGTAATTGAGGAATCACATAATCTGTTTCTTCACCAGAATTGGTTTCAGATAACAGTCCTGCTATTTCTTCGCGTAAGATTTTATTTAATTCTGAAGTTCCTAAATATTTATCTTTAGAGACACGTTCTTCAATACGAGTAATAACTTTTAGTGTTGTATTTACTCCAACATCACTACTTACCAATATTTCTTCTAGATTATCTAAAACGTCATCATCAACTTTAGATTTACCAGCAACCGCTTTATTTAATTTTGTAAAAAACGTTGTTTTTGATTTCTCTAGCCCTTTATCAAGGGTTTCCTTTTTTTCCGAAGAAAATATTTTTTTAAAAAAACTCATTCGTTATATGTATTTACAACTAATAGTCAAATGTCGAGCCGAAAATTTTAACTGCTATTTTGTCACATTTGCTCAAATATAAACATAAAAAAACTGCTTTCAAATATGAAAGCAGTTCGTAATCAAACATTAAATGTTTAATTTATTTCTTGTTTAAAAAATCACTGACAAACTCTGGTGCCATTACTGACTCCACAAACATGTAAGCTCCCGTTTTTGGTGATTTTACCATTTTGATTGCTTTTGTAAGTCTCTTAGATCCTGTTTGTAATGATGCTACTGATTTCTTTGCCATGACTATATATGGGTATTATTTGATTTTTTCTTGCGAAAATCTCGAATTATTATTTAATCTCTTTGTGAAGGGTCATACGCTTTAAAACAGAATTAAATTTCTTAATTTCCATTCTATCTGGCGTGTTCTTTTTGTTTTTTGTAGTAATGTAACGAGACGTTCCTGGTTGCCCAGACTCTTTGTGCTCTGTACATTCTAATATAACCTGTATTCTATTTCCTCTTTTTGCCATTGTACGTGTATTTAACGCGTGATGCTATTATTTTATAAATCCTTTAGATTTCGCTTCTTTTAAAGCAGCAGAAATACCAATCTTATTGATTGTTTTTAACGTTGAAGTTGCTACTTTTAAAGTAACCCACTTATCTTCTTCAGGAATATAAAAACGCTTCTTTATTAAATTAGCATTGAATTTACGCTTTGTTTTGTTCATCGCGTGAGATACGTTGTTTCCAACCATCGCTTTCTTTCCAGTAAGTTCACAAACTCTTGACATTTCTTTCTAACTTTATATGATGTTATACTGTGCCTATCTTTAAATACCACTCATGGATATTTTTAAACAGGGTGCAAATTTAATAAAACTTTGTAATACAGGCAAACTAAAACAGCTACTTTTTTAAAATTTCTTTTTGTAACATTTCAAAGGCTTTATTTGCTGCCTTATTTATGACTTTAACACGATGGTTCCCAAAGCTGAATTTTTCAGAGTATACGTGGGTTTTTGTGGCAATTGCAATATATACAATTCCTAAATCTTCTGCTGTATCATCTTTTGTTGGTCCTGCATTACCAGTTGTAGCAATTGCAAAATCTGTATTAAATAATTGTAATACATTTTTAGCCATGGCTTCTGCAACTTCTCCACTTACGACAGAATGTTCATCTATTAATGCTTCGGAAACTTTAAGCACATTAACCTTTGCTTCTTTTGTATAACTTACAATGCTTCCTTTAAAATATTTTGATGCGCCTGCGTTTGTTGTAAAACGTTCTGCTAACAATCCACCTGTACAACTTTCTGCTGTTGCTACCGTTTTTTGTTGCTCTGTAAGATAGGTTCCAATGACTGACTCAATTGATAAGTCTTCTTCAAAACCAACAAATATATCTGCTATTTGAGGCATTAACAATTGGATTTGTCTTTCCATTTCGATTTCAACAACCAACTTATCATTTCCTTTGGCAGACAATCTTAACCTTACACGACCTAAACTTGGCAAATATGCTAATTTGATAAACGCTGGTAATTCATCTTCAAATTTCTCTATACGCTCTGCAACCATACTTTCTCCTAAACCGTAGGTTAAAAATGTTTTATGCTGTATGTAAGGAAATTTAAAGCGTGATCTTAATTTTGGAATCACCTCATCATCAATAAGTGCTTTCATCTCAAAAGGAACACCTGGCAACGAAATAAAAACAGTATCATTTCTTTCTAACCAAATGCCTGGAGCACTACCATACTTATTCATAAGCACATCTGCTTTTGAAGGCACTAATGCTTGATCTAAATTAACTTGAGTCAATGGTTTCTTAATAAAAACTTCCCATAAATGCTCAATGTTTTTTCTAACGGAAATATCTTCCTTTAAAGTATCGTCAAAATAATGGGTAATCGTTTTTTTGGTAATATCGTCTTTTGTTGGCCCTAAACCTCCAGTTACAATAACGATATCTGCATTAGCTTCGGCTTCTGCAAATGCTTTTAAAATATGGTCTCGATCATCTTGTACAGATGTGATTTGATACACCGAAACACCTATTTTATTAAGTTGTTTTGCTATAAATGCTGAATTTGTATCAACAATTTGACCAATGAGAATCTCATCACCAATGGTAATAATTTCTGCTAACATTATAAGTTGAAGTCTTCTTTAAGCTCTGCTGTGGCTTGTTCTACAGCTGCTAAAACTAATTTTAACTGGCTAGAACAATCTTCTCCTGCTTTTTCAAATTTACCCCAATCTTGGACGACTAAAAGATCCTGGAGAACGCCAAGCTCAAATAAATCTATGGTTGGTTTCATTTTATGAGCAGCTTGATAGGTTTCTTTATAATCTGATGTTGCTACTGCATTTTTGAGTCGCTCAGCATCTTCTGGCACTTCTTCTATAAACGCTTCGGCAAGCGCTTTAATAAAGTCCATATCATTGTCTGCTAATTCTTTTACTCTATTTAATTTATAATTTTGTTCCATTATTTAACTGTAATTGAAAACAATTGTTTGTCTTCTATAAATCCTATTAATTTATCATTAGCAATTACTCTGCCAACTCCTGCTGGAGTTCCCGTAAATATAATATCTCCAATCTTTAAAGTGAAATATTTTGAGACATATTCTATAATTTCGTCAATTTTCCAAAGCATTAAACTCGTATTCCCATTTTGAACAAGCTCGTCATTCTTTTTCAAACTAAAATTTAGGTTATTTAAATCTTCAAAGTTTTTCTTCGGAAGCCACTCTCCAATCACTGCTGCACCATCAAATGCTTTAGCTTTTTCCCATGGCAATCCTTTAGCTTTGAGTTGCGCTTGCAAATCTCGTGCAGTGAAATCGATACCTAAACCAATGTCATCATAATATTTATGAGCAAATTTCTTATCAATGTGCTTTCCTACCTTATTAATTTTCACCAAAATTTCAACTTCATGATGCACATCGTCAGAAAAATCTGGAATAAAAAATGGCTGCTTCTTTAATAATATAGATGTATCAGGTTTTAAAAACACAACTGGATCTGTTGGCTTTTCGTTTTCTAATTCTTTAATGTGGTCTGTGTAATTACGACCTATGCAGATTATCTTCATTAGCAAAATTTATTTTGTCATTCTCGCGAAAGCGGGAATCTTATTCTGTTTTTCTCGCAAAGACGCAAAGACGCAAAGCTTACTCATTCGACTCTTCTGTCTTCTGTCTTTAACTTAGTTTATTATTAAAAGCTCTTAACTTAATAGCAGTCAACACCTTTTTAGTATATAATGGAAAATCTGCATTAAGCAACCATCCAAAATAACCTGGTTCTTTATCTAAAACTTCTGTTACTAGTTTCCCTTTATGCTTTCCGAAGGAAAAACATTCTACACCTTCTTTATTATAGGTAATGAATCCTGCAAAGTCTGCGAATTTCTTACGTGAACTGAATTCTGCCAAAAACTTAGAATCATTTTCTAAGTCTTCATATCTATCTAATTGTGCTTTTAGAACTTCGTAAGTTGCTAAAGTATCTGCTTCTGCACTATGCGCATTATCTAAATTTTTATCACAATAAAACTTGTAAGCAGCACTCAACGTACGTTGTTCCATTTTATGAAAAATAGTTTGCACATCAATTGATTGTGTGTTTTTCATATCAAAATCAATATCTGCACGTAACATTTCTTCTGCTAAAACAGGAATATCAAATCGGTTAGAGTTAAAACCTCCCAAATCTGAATCTTTAATCATTGTATAAACCTCTTTAGAAATCTCTTTAAAGGTTGGTGCATCTGCTATATCTGCATCAGAAATCCCATGAACCAAAGTCACTTCTGGCGGAATAGGTATTGTTGGATTGACACGCTTGGTGTAGGTTTCTTCCTTTCCGTCAGGATACACCTTTAAGATGGATATTTCTACAATTCTATCGTTAGTAATATTAATTCCTGTAGTTTCTAAATCGAAAAAACAGATGGGTTTTGTGAGGTTGAGTTGCATGTACTATTAATTTTGGGCAAAGATAAATAGAATATGTGTAAGTAAATATTTACTAGGGAGATTTATAGACTTAAGACTTGTACATAAAATGAATACAAAAAAAAGCACAGTCCTAAAACTGTGCTTTTCACTTTTATATTTCTATTAATTAAAATAAGACTTATGAGATTCTTCGTTTCACTTTGAATGACATAAATACAGGGATTTTTAGATCTCTCTATTAGAATCCCAAGCTTCTAAATAATCTTTTACTGCTTTTACAAATTGTCCGCCAAGCGCACCATTCACAACGCGATGATCATAAGAATGAGATAAGAACATTCTATATCTAATTCCAATAAAATCACCTTCAGGAGTTTCAACAACTGCAGGCACTTTTCTAATGGCACCTAAAGCTAGAATTCCAACTTGTGGCTGATTAATAATTGGTGTTCCCATAATACTTCCGAAGGTACCAACATTTGTAACCGTGTATGTTCCTCCAGCAATATCATCTGGTTTTAATTTATTATCTCTGGCACGACCAGCCAAATCATTAACTTTTTTGGTCATCCCAACTAAGTTTAACTGATCTGCATCTTTTATAACTGGCACAATTAAATTACCATTACCTAAAGCTGCTGCCATACCTAAATTGATATGTTTTTTCTTAACTATTGTATCGCCTTGCAATGAAATGTTCATCATTGGGAAATCACGCAATGCTTTCGCAACTGCTTCCATAAAGATTGGTGTAAAGGTTAAGTTTTCGCCTTCTCTTTTAAAGAAACCATCTTTTACCTTTTTCCTCCAATTCCATATTTTAGTCACATCTGCTTCAATAAAACTTTGCACATGAGCAGACGTTTGCACAGACTCAACCATATGATGCGCAATCAATTTGCCCATTCTAGTCATTTCTATAATCTCATCCTCTCCATTTGCAACCACTGGAGCTGCTTCTTTTTTCTTCTCAACAGTTTTAGCTGGAGCAGATGCTGCCTTTGGAGCTTCTTGAGCTACTTCTTTAACAGGAGCTGGTTGTGAACCTCTATTTTCTATATAAGAAAGAATATCGTTTTTAGTAACACGACCATCTTTTCCTGAGCCAAAAACACTATCTAGTTCTGTTTGAGAAATCCCTTCTTGTTTAGCGATGTTTCTTACTAATGGAGAATAAAAACGATCTCCTGAGCTAACAACTGGAGTTGCAGTTTCTTTTGCTGCAACAACTGTTTTAGAAACCTCAGCAACTGCAATAGGTTCTGCAATTTCTTTTACTGGTTCTGCTTTTGGAGTTTCTATTGAACCACCTGCTTCTCCATTAATTTCAATTACAGCAATAGTTTGACCTACTTGCACAACGTCATCAACGTCAAATAGTTTTTCTATTAAAACACCATCTACTTCACTTGGCACTTCACTATCCACTTTATCTGTAGCAATTTCAAAAACTGCTTCATCTGCTTCTATTGTATCGCCTACATTCTTCAACCAAGATGTTATTGTTGCCTCTGCAACACTCTCTCCCATTTTAGGAAGTTTTAGTTCAAATTTTGCCATATCTGTAATCTAGCGTGTGTATTTTGTTAGTTGGTTGCAAAATTAATTAAAAAACAACACATTTGTTGCGATTATTTCAATTAATTATTATCAAAAGGTTATAACCTCTCCTCTACTTTTGGAACTGTTACTTCCGATGATAAAGTTAGAGTTTTTTGGTAGAATTTTAAAGGTCGTGCTACAATTTTTAGGTGTATTGGTAATGATTTCGATGATTGACTTAAAACTAAGGTAGTTATTGTCGAAAATATACTCAGTGTCATTTTGATAACCACCCCATTCCAGTTGCAGTTCTAATGTCGTTTTCAAAACCTTTTCCAATGCTTTATTTTTTTCTTCGGAAACAAATACAAAACTTTTTGGATTGCTTTTAATTTCTAGAGTTGACTTTTGAAACCAAGTTGCAAATCTCACTCCAAACCAAACCATTAAACTAAATAAAGCACTAGATTTAAAATGCTTTTTATAAAATATTTGCATAGCTCCATAAAATCGCTTAGCATAAACCTTATCTTTTAATGTACTTTCCCCTTTATAATGTATAACTGTTGTTTTACCATTATACATGTTATCATAACCCAATTCACCTACCTTGTATGACAAATCTACATCCTCACCATACATAAAGTAGTCTTCATCAAAACCGCTAACCTCATCATAAATCGACTTTTTAAGTAACATAAACGCACCAACCAAAACAGGAATTACACCTACATCTGTCTCATTAAGTTCTTTGACATAATACGAATCTGAGAAACCTAACATCTTTTTTAAAGCAACTTTTGGTGTAGGAACATAACGTTTACTTTCTGGTAAAAATCGTCCTTGACCGTCCACTAACTTACAACCTAGAATCCCTAGATTTTTATATGCTTCGGAAAAGTTAAGCAACATTTCAAAAGTATCTTCTGCAACAACCGTATCTGGATTCAGAATGCATAAATATTCTCCTTTAGCCTGTTTTACAGCTATATTGTTTCCTTTTGAGAATCCGTAATTTTTAGAATTCTCAATTAATTTCACTTCCGGAAATTGGCGTTTTACCATGTCACAACTATCATCTTCAGACAAGTTATCAATGACGATGATTTCAGAATCAATATGAATTAAAGCTGCTTCAACACTTTTGATACAGAGCTCCAAAAAATGGCGCACATTGTAATTTAGTATAATGACAGATAATTTCAATATTTATTATGATTTTAAAGATGCCTCAAAAGGGATTCTGTTAATTATACTTCTACCAAGAGTCACCTCGTCTGTATATTCTAATTCATTTCCAACAGAGATTCCTCTTGCAATTGTAGATGTTTTCACATTGCAACCTTGAATTTGTTTAAAAATATAGAAGTTGGTGGTATCGCCTTCCATTGTAGAACCTAGTGCAAAAATAAGTTCGGTAATTGCACCAAGCTTAACTTTCTCCACCAATGAACTAATATTTAATTCATTTGGACCTATACCATCCATTGGAGATATTTTTCCGCCTAAAACATGATACAATCCTTTAAAAGAGCTTGTGTTTTCAATAGCCATAACATCTCTAATATCCTCAACAACACAAACTATGCTTTCATTACGATTTGGATTCGCGCAAATATCACACAGATCTGTATCACTTATATTATGACAGCTTTTACATAATTTTATTTCGGTTCGCATTGTACTTAATGCCTTCGTAAAATCCAGCGTTTGCTCCTTTGGCTGACGCAACATATGTAACACCAAACGTAATGCAGTGCGCTTACCAATACCTGGTAATTGCGACATTTCGTTGACTGCGTTTTCTAGTAATTTAGAAGAAAATTCCATAGTTGCGAATTTACAATATGTAAAGCAATTTCAAATGCGTTTAAATAAAAAACCACTATTACAAAACAATAGTGGTTTTTTATTATACTTAATCTTGTATTATTCTATGATTAATTTCTTTGTCACAGATCCTTGAAGGTTGTTAATTTTCACAAAGTAAAGACCTGTAGAATAGTTAGACACGTCAATTGTGGTTGGTTCTGAAATATTGATATTTTTCGTAAAATACATTAACTTACCTAAAGCATCATAGATTCTTACTGAAACCAGATCACTTTTATTCCAATTGATTGTTACATTATTTTTTGCAGGATTAGGATATAACTCAAAAGATTCTAATGCAAATTCATTGACACTTAAAGTGGCATCAAACACATCTGAACTCCATAACCCACGACCATAAGTTCCTGCATAGATTTTATTGTCTGCTGTATTAACTTCAAGTTCGCTAATAATCACATTAGGTAAACCATTACTAAATGGCTGCCACTCTGTAAATGTATCATCAATGTAATAAATCCCATAATCCATACCTAAGTACAACCCATTATCACCATTGTCATGCCATGCTAATGCTTGTGCACTGAAGTTTGGCAAATTTAATTTGTATGACGTCCAAGTATCTCCACCATTTGAAGACACGTACACCTTTTGATTACCTGTAGTTGCAATAGCGACTCTATTTGGATCTGTTGGATGTATAGTTATAGAGTTAATAGATCCACTAAAGCCTTCTAATGCTGTCCAATTTGAATTCGTATCAACAGACATATTTTTATACAAACTTGAACCTCGTGCAGCATATTGATAATTACTATTAGAAGGTGCTATTTTTAAATGATTAAGATTTCCGCCAAAGTCTTGTGATATACTTTCCCAAGAATCTCCTCCATTAATTGATTTGTAAACTTCATCATAACCGGAATAAACTACATTAGGTAAAATCAGATCTTGTTCAAATGGTGTTATCCAATTTCCAGATTTACCTTCTGGACTACCAATCCCTGTAATGCTTAAACCACTATTTAATGATCTGTAAAGCGAACCGTTTTGAGAAGTACCGTAAATTATATTAGAATTGTTTTTGTCAATAAAACTTTCCATACCATCTGCTCCTAACCAATCTGTCCAATCTCCATTTACATCCATTATAGAAGTCCCATTATCCTGAGCACCACCCGTTACAATCACAGGATCTGTTTGGCTAATTCCAATTTTATAAAACTGACGAATTCCCATACCTCCTGTTAAATCTTTATAATAAGCACTATTAACTACCGTAGGAGTCTCTGCGACATACAATCCTCCATCTGTACCAACATATAACTTATCATTTACAAATTCTAAAATATCTACATCTGCATGGCAATATCCAATATTAAGTCCATTTGCATTATTAGGTGTCCATTGTGATGTAGAAGTAAAAAAATCACCTCCACTTGTAGATCTCCAAGTATTAATACCAGCGATATGCACATCGTTTACATCATTAGGATTTACTGCAATATCCATATCTCTAGGTGCTTGACCATAACCTGCATCTTCTGGATCTTCTGGATCAGAACTGTAACCAAAATAATTTTTACCTGCGTGATTTAATGTCACAAATGATGCTGCAGAATTTTCAGATTTATACAATCCTCCAAAGACTCCATTATCTGCTTCTAAAACATATACAACTTCTGGATTATTTGCAGAAACTCCAATCATTTTCGGACCATCTCCAAATCCTGCAAGTCCTGTCCAATTATCACCAGAATTAGTTGAAACAAAAAAGTCATCTCCACTGGCATATATTGTACTATATAGTCCGTCAGGCTTAAATTCAAAATCATAACCGTTTGGAATTACTGGTAAAATCTTAGTCCAGCTAATTCCTCCATCTGTAGATTTATAAAGTCCTCCACTTTGTACTGAACAGTACATTTTATTAGTATTTGTTGGATCAATAAGAATTTTATTCACAGAACCATTTCCAGTGTCTGCTAGAACACTCCAAGTTATACCACTATCTGTCGAGATAAAAATTGTCCCACTTCCAGAGCCCCAAAAATAGGTTGTATTTACAGTTGGATGAATTGTCAATGCAGACACATTTAAGTTTGATAAATTATCAGTCAACACAGTCCAGTTTAAACCACCATCTATAGACCTCCAAACACCTCCAGTATCTGCACCTGCGATAATATGATTTGGATTTTCAGGTTCTACAGCTATTGAAGTAATACGACCAACTCCAGGATTCCAGCCACTTGTAGCATTCCATGATATTGGACCTAATTGTTCCCAAGAACCAATTGTAGTTCTTGCAGAAGATGAATTTTCATTTAAATAGCTATTGTAGATTTCTAATTCATTATAATAAAATTCTGGTGATGGTAACATTCCGTTTTCATCCATTCTTCTCAGTGCTTGATATTCCCAACGTTTGTATGGCTTGTATCCTTTTCCACGCTCGGTACCAACTTGAGCAAAATGAGTTTCGGCAACGGTTTGAATGTCTTGTACTGTGTGAGTTCCTTCAGAAATCATCTGTTTGTAATCCTGAGAATACATGGCAGTAACAGACAATAAAAATATGAGTAGTAAGTAATAATTTTTCATTTTCAATAGTGATTTTTTTAATTTGAATTACAATAAGGAATTCCATACACTAATCTACTGTTCAGAAAAGCATATAATTCTCTAGAAATTACTTATTATTGTTTACAATTTTTTTTACTAAAGTAAGACAATTACATTAAAACACTGTTAAAACAACCTATATGTCGACAAACGTCATTATTCTACTTATTCTAGCCTATTTTGGTGTATTAGTTTTGATTTCTTACCTCACGGGAAAAACATCTGGAAATGCAGCTTTTTTCAAAGCAAACAAACAATCACCTTGGTATGTTGTTGCTTTTGGGATGATAGGTGCATCACTCTCTGGTGTCACATTTATCTCTGTACCTGGTTGGATTGAAGCATCTCAATTTAGCTATATGCAAGTTGTACTTGGCTATATTGTTGGTTACTTAGTTATTGGAACCGTTCTCTTACCGCTATATTATAGATTAAACCTGACATCAATTTACAGCTATTTAGAAACTAGATTTGGGAATTATGCCTACAAAACTGGAGCTTCTTTCTTTTTAATTTCTAGAATTATTGGCGCTAGTTTTAGATTATATCTCGTTGCCAATGTTTTACAAATCATACTATTTGATGATTTAGGCGTTAGCTTTTGGCAAACAGTGACTATCACTGTTTTACTAATTTGGCTTTACACGTTCAAATCTGGTATTAAGACTATCGTTTGGACAGATACACTTCAAACACTGTTTATGTTAATAGCAGTTGGTGTAGCCATCTATTATGTAAGTGACTCCTTAGATATTCAAGGTGGAAATATCCTAAGCTACGTATTAGATAGTGATCTTTCAAAAGTCTTCTTTTTTGAAGATTTTAAATCTGCTAATTATTTCTGGAAACAGTTTATCTCTGGTGCTTTTATTGCCATTGTAATGACTGGATTAGACCAAGATATGATGCAAAAAAACCTAACCTGTAGAACATTAAAGGATGCTCAAAAAAACATGTTTTGGTTCACCATTGTACTTACAATAGTAAACTTTGTATTTTTAAGTTTAGGCCTTTTACTTACTGTTTATGCGCAACAAAATGGAATTGACGCTCATAAAGATGATTTGTTTCCAATTTTAGCTAAAAATCATTTAGGCATTACTGTATTTGTCTTTTTCTTACTAGGTTTAATTGCTGCTGCTTATAGTAGTGCAGATAGTGCTTTGACATCACTAACAACATCGTTTAGTATAGACATCTTGGATATAGAGAAAAAATATTCCGAAGAAAAACAAGTAACGATTAGAAAACGAATTCATATTGCTATTTCTTTTGTACTTATCTTAGTCATTATAGGATTTAAATATATCATTCAAGATGAAAGTGTGATACAAAAACTATTTGTGTTTGCAGGATATACTTATGGACCATTACTTGGTTTGTATGCTTTTGGACTATTTACAACTTGGAATGTCAAAGACAAAATAGTACCAATCGTTGCTGTCTTATCGCCAATTTTATCCTACATCATAAGTGTGAACAGCTTAAAATGGCTTGGATTTGAATTTGGTTTCTTTATCCTAATCTTAAATGGATTTCTTACCTTTTTAGGTTTAGTATTGATTCGTAGACAATAGTACCAAGGTACAAGCTTCTTCAAAATAAATATTCTCTTGTTTTAGGATATTTTGGAATTCTGGGTTTTCGGTTCCTGGATTGAAAATAATACGCTTTGGATGAAGTCCAATTATGTAATCATAATATTCCTTTTGACGTTGCGGATTAAGGTACAAAGTCACTGTATCAATATTCTTGTAAGGCATTAAATTAGTATCGATATTTACACCTGCTACTTGTCCTTCCCTCAAACCAAAAGCAACCACTTCATGATTGTAACGGTTCAATCTATTTATTGCGATATTAGAATAACGCTCTGGTTTTAAAGATGCTCCTATGACTAATGTTTTCTTACTCATGTGTATTTGATTTTTTACAAAATTAAAACTCTTCTATAGAATTTGAATCTCAAAATGTTAAAACCATGTTAACAAGTGTTAAAAGGAGTAACAATATAAAGAAACCGTCGTCTATAAATTAACAATCATTTTTCAATCAATCAATCAATCAATCAATCAATCAATCAATCAATCAATCAATCAATCAATCAATCAAAATGAAAACATTCACACAACTATGCATTTGTCTATTTACAATCATGTCATTTGCTCAACCACCAAAATTAGACTTACGAGACGGACAAGTATCAGGTAGAGTCATTGACGCATCGTTAAATCAACCATTACCTTACGTTAACATTCTTATTAAAGATGCTGCAGACAATACAATTACTGGCGGAATCACAAAAGACGATGGTACATTTGAAATAGACAAAATACCAGAAGGTAAGATCACAGTATCTATACAATACATTGGTTTTACAACGGTTTCTAAAACTGTAAATATTGGTGAAGATGGCTACAAAATCAATCTAGGCGATATTAGACTTACTGAAGATCTTGAAAGCTTAGACGAAGTTACTGTCATTGCCGAAATCACGACCATTCAACAAAAAGTTGATAGAAAAGTCATTAACGTAGGTAAAGATTTAACGACTGCAGGAGCTACTGCTAGTGACATTATGAATAACATTCCGTCAGTTAACGTAGATCAACAAACGGGTAATATTAGCCTACGTGGTAACGAGAATGTACGTGTTATGGTTGACGGGAAATTATCAAATGTGCCAATTGCTCAGTTATTGAAACAAATCCCTTCTACATCTATAAAGCAAATTGAACTCATCACAAATCCTTCAGCAAAATACAATCCAGAAGGCATGAGTGGGATTATTAATATAATTCTACATAAAAACACGAATATTGGTTTTAACGGAAACATCAATCTTGGGTTAACTAAAGAGATAAACGCAAAATTTAATAGTTCTATAGATATGAACTATCGTAATGGGAAATTTAATTTCTTCGGAAATTACGGTAACAACATTGGTAACAATGCTAATTACGGTAGCATTGAGCGTTTAGATGATCAATCTGTTCAAACATTCAATTTTCTAAACAATAATAAATCACACCTTTATAAAGTTGGCGTCGATTTTTATATGAATGATAATAATACAGTATCATTCTTCACCAATCAAAATCTATTTAATGGTTTAGGAAGTGGAGATGCAGGAATTCAATACATTGGTGAACCTCTTCAATTACAAACATTTAATAATGATACTGATAACACTGTAGCACAATACAATGGTGTCTATAATCATAAATTAAAAAAGGAAGGTGAAAAACTAGATTTAGAAGTAGATTATAGTGTTTTTGCTCAAGATGAAATTGCGAATTTCAGATTTACAAATATTCCATTTCCTCCAAATTATACTGACTTTGTAGATACAGATAGAGATCAAACAACTATTAATTTAGATTATGTAAATCCGTTATCTGATAAAGCAAAATTAGAAATTGGTGCCGAAGCGCGCTTATTTGACACCAATATAGATTATAATTCCACAGGTTTATCTGTCAATGAGAATCAAGATGCAACGCCTAATAATGGTGATGAATTTATCCAAACACCTGCAACAGATTTCAGCTACAAAAGAGACATCTATTCCTTATATGTCACTTATGGAAAATCGTTTGACAAATGGAGCTACCAAGTTGGTGCTCGTGCAGAAACAGTAACAGAAGACGCGTCTGCCATACGTCAATTAGAAAGCACAAGTGAGACGACGCCTTTTGAAAATGATTATTTTCAAGTCTACCCATCAGCGTTTGTGACCTATACTCCAAGCGATAAAAATTCATATCAAATGAGTTTTAGTCGTCGTGTTGATCGTCCAGGATTACAGCAAGTCAATCCAATTAGAGAATGGAGTACGCCTTTGATTTCTTCCTTCGGAAATACGAATCTACAACCTCAGTTCACAAATTCAGTAGAGGTCAACTATACAAGAAAATTTGAAAACGGAACCGTAACTGGAGGCGTATTTTACAGATTAGTAGAAGACGAAATTAATAGAGCTGTATTTATTGACAGATTAGATCTTAATAAAAATATTCTAACCTATGACAATTTTGAAAACACGACTGCTTACGGAATTGAAATTAGCAGTAACTACAGACCAACAAAATGGTGGAGTTTAAATGGTAGTTTCGATTTATTTGCACGTCAACAAAAAGGAATTGCAGAAACACTAACTGCGCCAACAAATATAGCTACTGTAAATGACATCCAACGTTCAACTGTTAAAGTTGATAATGTAGTTTACAACTTTAGATTGTTCAACAATTTTAAAGTGACTAAAAAATTAAGCCTATCAGTATTCTCAATGTATCGAGGAGAAGAAAAAGGCTTACAATTTAATAGACAACCAATGTTCATGGTTAACACTGGACTTAGATATAATTTCTTAGAAGACGAACGAGCAACGTTTAGCTTCAACTACAGTGATATTTTAAACACTATGAGTTTTGAATTTGAAGGAGACAGACCAACACCACAAGTAGGAGAATTCAATTGGGAAAGTAACTCATGGAATATCGGGTTATCATACCGTTTTGGTGGTGGAAAATACAGAGCCTTAAAACGTAAAAACAGAGATGATAACGAAAAATCTGGAAGCGGAGGATTTATATAATAGTAAAGCAAATTTAATAGCCTACATATAATAGTTGATGGTTAGTGTTAATGTTTGGTTATTAAATAAGAAAGCCCAAAACGTCAAGTTTTGGGCTTTTGTTTTACACGATTAATCACAATAAAGTGTTAAAGTATAGGCGCTTATGTAAGATATCAGTTCTAATCACGACAAAATCCATATTCATAATAATTGGTTTATTATAAATTAATCCATTTAGTAAACAATACTATAATTGATTAATAGCAAGGAAGCCCGTAGTTAATTCTACGGGCTTTTTTTTTATGCTGAAATTTTAAAACATCAAAATACCATTTCTTGTTTGAAATCTCTATAAAATAAAATGATGATTTTTTTACTTTATACAAAGTAGAAAAATAAAGCATAGCCTTAGTTACGGTTTCTTTTTATCCTGAAGAAGAAAGTAAAAAATGCGTTTTATTATAGTTATTTTGAATATGAACTGGTATAATGTTAATTGATAGTTAAAAATGTTAACGTATGTAATAAAAAGCAAATTTGAGCGTCTTATGGTTGTGATAAGTTTTCAAGTTAATCAGTTTAACACATCATAATTTAATGGTTATAGTTTTAGTGTAAAGTTAAATTGATTAATAGCAGAAAAATCCCGAAACGAAAGTTTTGGGATTTTTTGTTTTTGATAGAAATATGAGAAGACTCAAGCGCCTGCATTAAAAAAATAATATGCTCAAGGATAAGCTTACAATTAGTAATGTAAAACCGTACTATAAAAAGCACATTAATTAATATTTTTGATTTAACATGTAATCTAAACTCTTAAAACCGGTTTTATGAAAAACATCAATTTTAAGTCAATTATTATTTTAACAATAGTTGCATTAGCTTTTTTCTCTTGTCAAAAGGAAGATGATGCTACAGCACCTGAAAATATTAACGAAAGATTTAAAGTACCATCAATTGATGCTGCAAAATTTCATTTTGAAAAAAATAATAAAATACCAATTCTCGGCGGTGATAACAATGGAGTTTAGAGCTGATGAAGCAGAGATGACCATTAAATGGGATGAATCAACACCAAAAAAATATAAGGAACCAACGCAAACTATACCTCAACAAGTTGATATTCTTTACACACCAATATCACTCAATACAGGAGGTAATGCTAAAATGTTCCTTGGATCAATAGATGATGATAGCACAATAGATTCTAAGTATATATTTTTAATCTATACAACTCCAAACAACCCCAACTTATTTTCAGGATATGTTTTCATCTATGATTTAGACGGTAATCTGGAAAACCTCTCTAAATATGAAGAAGGAATTAAAATTGCAGTAGCTCCAAATAGTAGAATGGCTTCAAGAGATGGCGGTGGTTTTACAATGGGAGAGCTTTTAGATTTTATAGGTGGTGACTGGTTTGGATTAACAGGTTTTATAGAAAATGATTTAGTCAATGTATATTGGCCAGAGTTTACTGATGTAGAAGATACCGGTGGAGGTTATACAGACTGGTTTAACCCAAACATATCAATTCCTGCAACTGGAAATGGCGGAGGAAGTAGTGGAGGAAATGGTGGAAGCAATACTAATGATCCAGACATGGATATTATAGTTTGGTGGCAACCTATAACCATTTTTGCACATGGTATCTCAATTAGTAATGCTATAGAAGTAGATTTAGGTTCTATAGAAGATAATTGGCTTCAAAATACTGCTACACAAGAACAATTAAATGCCATTGCAAACTATATAAATAGTTTAAATCAAACTGAAGCCGATGGTTATAATCAAGGGGATATTGATTTTGTAGTAGCAGCCATCATGGCTTTGGTTAATGGTGAGATTGATAATTTTGAAAATTATTTTAACCCAACAAATGTACCACCCGACTGTGAAAGTTTTGACTATCATAAAATTGGTGGGACCAATTGGCAATGTGCAGCTGTAATTGGAATACATGAATTATTTACAATTGTAAACTGGGATTGTATTGGCGTGGAAATGGGTATCTTTCACCAAGCATTATATTTCCAGCTACCAATAAATTCACAATTTTTATTAAATAGTGGCAGTACAGCAACAGATTCAGCTATTTTATTACAATTAGGTTTTGAAAATTTCGATAATTGGTACAATGAAAATGGTTGCAATACAACACCAACAAATATGTCTCAAATTTTACTTGATTTCATAAAAGATGAATTTGAATATGTTGGCGGGAATGTTACTTTGACACCTCCAGATGGATTTAATGAGGCACCGACACTCTACAAATATCAATGGTTCGGTTATGGCAATTGTAATTAATGAAGTTATGAGAAAAATATATATAGCATTAATTTTAACTGTGGTTCTTATTATCGTGCTCTATTTTTTTGGGGTTCAAAAAACATCTACCATTTCGGTTGATTGGACTTCTTTTAAAATAAAAATGAAATATTTTATTGGCTTGATATTATTATATTTCATTTCCATTATTATACTGTACAAAATCAAATAAAATCTAAACGAAGCAGAACAAATAGCATATAATAACACCTGTGTTAATGGAGGAATAATAATTGGCACTCCTCATTGGAATACGAATGTCTCATATGAAGTTTTATCTGATGAAGTAATTGAAGCTGTAAACGACGGAGTGTTAAAATATATTAATTCTTCTGGTAACTTAGTTCATACAAATTTATAATTATGATTTTAAGAATTTTTATCCTAGCACTTATAATAATTGCACTGAAAACTAAATTTATCAAAACAAAAGAAATTATACTAGAATCTTTAAAAACTATTAATAACTATGAATTTTATAACCCAATCAAATAGCAACACATATGAAACAACAGTAGATCTTGGAGCAACGCATACTTTTGCAATTCTCGCTAGTGTTATGTCTTATTTGATAGCTGCATTAATAGGTATATTATTACTAATAATAATGTTTAAATTTATTAAATATTTAAATCTTAAAATAAAATATATAACGAAAGAGCTTAATAATGAATGATGTCATTGGTGATATTAACTAACTTAATAGAAAAATCCCAAAGTTTAATCTTTGGGATTTTTTATTTTAGATCGTTTCAATGTTTTAAAAAGTTGGAGAACTATAAAAGATTGAATTGCTATATTAAGAATAGTCAAAACAATACCAATCCAAGCCTCTCTTGCATAAAAAGGCAACTCTCTGCCAAAAATATTGATTGGCATGCTAAAAACTTGAATAAGCGAACCTGTCACCAAACTTAATTTCACTCCTAGAAAAGATATATTTTCCGAAGAAAAAAAAGAGTTTCCAACTCCTAATAAGATTTCAAATATTAGGAGGAGAAAGAATATTTTTAAGAATAGTTTCAATTAAATTTTATAATAATAATAATAATAATAATGAGGTTGTCTAAAATTATCGTCTGTCACATTGAGAATCACTTTGCCTTTGTTTGTGTTTTTCACCAACAAATTCTTAAAACCATTTTTTTGAGGTTTCTTTATAAATTCTATGGTTGTGGATATTAAATATGAGATTCCTGCCTGCGCAGGAATTAGTGTTACCATTTAATAATTACACTTCCCCAAGTAAAACCACTCCCAAAAGCAGCCAATACAACCGTATCTCCTTCTTTTATTTTGCCTTCTAGCCAAGCTTCGGTTAAAGCTATTGGAATAGATGCAGCAGTCGTATTACCATATTTTTGGATGTTATTAAAAACCTGATCATCTTCTAATTTAAACTTACGTTGTATAAATTGAGCGATACGTAAATTAGCTTGATGCGGAATCAACATATCAATATCATCAACCTCTAAGTTGTTTTTCATTAAGCCTTCCATAATCACTTCACTAAAACGAACCACTGCATTTTTAAATACAAATTGTCCATTCATGTGCGGGAAATAACTTTCGTCATTAGGATCATTGTCTGCTAAAATATCACTCACCCAACGCTTACCCATTCCCGGAGCAACCAATACTAATTCTTCAGCATGTTCTCCTTGAGAGTGTAAGTGTGTAGATAATATTCCTTTACTCGTATCTTCTTCTCTTGTTAATACTGCAGCTCCTGCTCCATCTCCAAAAATCACGGTAACTCCTCGTCCGCGAGTTGTTTTATCTAATCCGTGAGAATGTAATTCACTACCAATCACAAGAATATTTTTATACATGCCTGTTTTGATAAAATTATCTGCCACAGCAATCGCATATACAAATCCAGAACATTGGTTACGTACATCTAAAGCGCCTACCGTTTTAATATCTAAAGCATGTTGTACTTGCACACCTGGACCAGGAAAATACATATCTGGACTTAAGGTTGCGAAGATGATGAAATCAATATCATCTTTATCAATTCCAGAGCGTTCTATCGCAATTTTAGCAGCTTTCACTCCCATTCCTGCAGTAGTATCTTCAGATCCTGCAATTGCCCAACGACGCTCTTTGATGCCTGTGCGTTCTTGGATCCATTCATCATTAGTATCCATCATTTTGGATAAATCATCATTTGTCACAACATTGTCTGGAACGTAATGTCCCAAACCTATAATCTTGGAATTGTACATAGTAATTTGATATTAAATAAGTATTGCAATTTAACTATTTAAGCACTAAGATTTTTGAAACTCAAACGTATTCGTTATGCATGCATAGTATTCTGTTTTCTTCGGAAATAGGAATTAATAATAACCCTATGAAATTTTAAGCAAGAAATTGAAGTTTTTACATTTCCGAAGTAAAAATTGTGTCAGTTTGTCACATTATAAGCATTGGTACTTTTATTGCCTAGTCTATTACAAGTAATTGAAAACTAATATTAATACAATTCTTGCCTTTGCAGGAATGACAAATAAATTAAATCATGACAAAAGGAAACATTAATGTATCGGTAGAAAATATTTTTCCGCTCATTAAAAAATTCTTGTACAGCGATCACGAGATATTTTTACGTGAGTTGATAAGTAATGCAACTGATGCGACATTAAAATTAAAACATTTAACAAGTATTGGAGAATCTAAAAGCGAATACGGAAACCCTGTAATTGAAGTTAAGATTGATAAAAAAGGTAAAAAACTTCACATTATTGACCAAGGTTTAGGGATGAGTGCTGATGAGGTTGAAAAATACATCAACCAAGTTGCTTTTTCTGGAGCTGAAGAATTTTTAGACAAATACAAAGACTCTGCAAAAGACTCTGGGATTATTGGACATTTCGGACTAGGATTCTACTCTGCCTTTATGGTTGCTGAAAAAGTAGAAATTATTACAAAATCTCATACAGATGCACCAGCTGCACATTGGACGTGTGATGGATCACCTGAGTTTACTTTAGAAGCGTCTGATAGAACTCAAAGAGGAACAGAAATTATCCTTCATATTGCTGAAGACTCTACAGAGTTTTTAGAAGAGAATCGCATTAGCGAATTATTATCTAAGTACAACAAGTTTATGCCAGTTCCTATCAAATTTGGAACAAAGGAAATAGACGACCCAGAGTTTACTCCTAAAGTAACTAAAGGAGAAGATGGTAAAGAAATTACTGAACCACAAAAGAAAATTACTGTAGATAATATCATTAACAATCCTAATCCTGCTTGGACTAAACAACCAACAGAATTAGAAGATGCTGATTATAAAAGTTTTTACCGCGAATTATATCCTGCACAATTTGAGGAGCCATTATTCCATATTCATTTAAATGTAGATTATCCGTTTAACCTTACTGGGATTTTATATTTCCCTAAGATGACGAATGATTTAAACATGCAAAAGGATAAAATCCAATTGTACCAAAATCAGGTTTATGTTACCGATAATGTAGAAGGTATTGTACCAGAATTCTTAACGATGTTAAGAGGTGTGATTGATTCTCCAGATATTCCATTAAACGTATCACGTTCATATTTACAAGCAGATGGTGCTGTGAAGAAAATTTCTTCTTACATCACACGTAAAGTTGCAGATAAGTTGAAATCTTTATTCAACGAGAATCGTGAAGACTTTGAACAAAAATGGGATGACATCAAAATTGTAATTGAATACGGAATGCTATCTGAAGACAAGTTCTTTGAAAAAGCAGATGCTTTTGCATTGTATCCAACAGTTGATGGTAAATTCTACACGTATGACGAATTATTCAACAAAATAAAAGACACGCAAACCGATAAAGATGGTAAGCTCGTTATTTTATATGCTTCTAATAAAGACACGCAACACTCATATATTGAGTCTGCAAAAGCTAAAGGTTATGAAGTATTAATGCTAGATTCTCCAATTGTATCGCATTTGATCCAAAAATTAGAATCGTCTAAAGAAAATATTTCTTTTGCACGTGTTGATGGAGATCATATTAATAACTTAATTAAAAAGGACGAAACTGCGATTTCTAAACTTTCTGAAGAAGAAAACGCAACGTTAGAGACTTTATTGAAAGAGGTGATTCCGCAGGAAAAATTCTCTGTACAGTTAGAAGCTAGTGATAGTGATGCGAGTCCGTTTATTATTACACAACCAGAATTTATGCGTCGTATGAAAGAGATGCAACAGACTGGTGGTGGCGGAATGCAGATGTTTGGTAATATGCCAGAGATGTACAATTTGATCGTAAACACAAACTCTGAGTTGGTAAGCGAAATTCTAAATACAAAAACCAAGAAAAAACAAGAGCGTTTAATCACGCAAAGTTTAGACTTGGCACGTTTATCTCAAGGTTTATTGAAAGGTGAAGAGTTAACAAACTTCATTAAACGTAGCTACGAGATGATAAAATAATCACAACGTCATGCTGAACTTGTGTATTCATAAACGTATATTTTGAATTAAAGTATTCATGAATCTGCGATTACAGCATCTCACATCTAATTCAAAACCACTTTGTTCAATCAAAGTGGTTTTTTTATGTCTTTTTTTCTTCGGAAATATGATCAAATCAAACTCGAAAACAAGCGTACAAAACAACAAACAATTCGCTTATATTTGCCACAAGCATAAACTATGAGTTTCACACTTTTATCTTCGCCATTACAAGGCTTTACTGATTTCCGATTTAGGAATGCACAAAACAAATATTTTGGTGGCATTGATACGTTTTATGCGCCATACATTCGTCTCAACGGAAAACTAAAAATAAAATCCTCATACGAGCGTGATTTATTACCAGAGAACAATACCACATTAGAAGTCATCCCTCAGGTGATTACCAATGATGCAGACGAGTTTTTATTTGTTGCCAAATATGTACAACAATTAGGCTATAAAGAACTCAACTGGAATTTAGGCTGTCCTTATCCTATGGTGACCAATCGCGGAATGGGTTCTGGTTTAATTTGCGACCCTAATAAAATAGACGACATTCTACATCGTGCTCATAACGAAACCGACATTTTGGTGTCTATGAAAATGAGAATGGGTTATGAGAACAGTGAAGAGATTTTACACACTTTCCCTATTCTAGATAAATATCCGCTTAAAAATGTGGCGATTCATGCACGTATTGGAAAGCAATTATACAAAGGTGGTGTAGATTTAGATGCGTTTCAAAAATGCATTGATGTTGCAAAGCATAAACTCTACTACAATGGAGATATTACAACATTGGCTCAGTTTAAAAAAATGCAAGAGCGTTTCCCTGGTATTGATCATTTTATGATTGGTCGTGGTTTAATTGCTGATCCATTTTTACCGAGTATGATAAAAAACGACACCACAGAATATCCTAAAAACCGTTGGGAATTATTTGAAGCATTTCACAACGAAATCTACGAACAATACGATGCTGCTTTATCTGGCCCTACACCAATAAAGATGAAAATGCTTGGGTTTTGGGAGTACTTTGCTCAGTCGTTTTCTAATCCGCAAAAAACCTACAAGAAGATAAAAAAAGCGACCAATCCTGTGAAGTACAAGCAAGCGGTTAAAGAAATTTTGAATTCAGAAAGTTAAATAATCTAAAATTCAAAACCTCAGCTACCAAAATTTATTTGTGACGTCTTTTCTTTAGTAAGAGAATTTTAATCATTCAATATGGTTTTTTCTTGTTAATTACAACCGATTAACTGATATATCATGAGAATGCCGATTCTCACATGCTCATTACAAAGGTTTTATATATATTAAGAGAACCAAGTAAACTAAATGCGCAGCGACAACTCCAAGATCAACGAAATTTTTAAAGGCATGTCTTTTTCAAACAAAGAGATCAAAATCATTGAGTCTGTCTTTAAAAAAAAAACATATAAAAAAGGAACCCAACTTCTCGTACCAGGTAATACTGGAGACATACAATATTATGTTTTTGATGGTTGCCTAAGATTGTATCATGTAGATAACCAAGGTAAAGAACACACTGTACAGTTTGGCATTAAAGACTGGTGGGTAAGTGATTGCACTGCTTTCTTTTCAGAATCAAAAGCTTTAATGAATATTGAAACCATTAATGATGCTATAGTCTATGAAATTTCTAAGCAAAATCGTGATTATTTATATGAGCAAATCCCTAAAATAGAAACATTTTTTAGAAAAAAACTAGAACGCGCTTTCGCTGCCCTTCAAAGAAGAATTATAATCAACTTATCACAAAATGCTACTGAGCGCTATCTCGATTTCATTAATACCTATCCCAATATAGAACAAAGTATAAAAAACTACCATATTGCTTCATACTTAGGAATAACCACAGAGAGCTTAAGTAGAATAAGAAAGGAATTATCAAAGCATTAAGTTCATTGAATTTCTTATCATACATCAATTTTAATCCCAGATAATCGTCATAGTTTTGCACCATAAGAAATTATAAAATATCCCTATAATTAATTAATAGCTAAATTAGCGCGAGTATTATGTACTTGCGCTTTTTTCATGAACTTACTTTAATAATAGTTCAAACCACAAAAAGAGTAAAAGACTCCTTTTTACTTATTGAAATACACACTTAAAACCTAAAAGCTATTTTTTCTTCGGAAAATTAAAATTCACGTATAATTACCCATAAAAACCTCAATAGCAACACTTAAATTTGAGAACTCTTCTTTTTGATGAGTGCATCACAATTTAAAACAATGAGATTTTTTAGAGATGAATTATGAGGATCCTATCTTAAACCGCATTATTAATTTTCTTAACAGCATTCATATCAATGTCATCTCGACCAACTTAAGCGATGACACGTTTCTGCCTGGATTAAGCTTAAAAGGAAACACGATTTTAATAGATCAAGCCAAACTAAAATATCCTGGAGATTTACTACACGAAGCTGGACATATTGCAGTAACCGAAACTCATATACGACCTCTTATTGGTACTTCGGAAATTGGAACCAATTGGCCAAATCTAGGAGACGAAATCGTAGCCATACTTTGGTCATATGCTGCATTGCATCATTTAAAACTAGATCCAAAAGTCGTATTTCATCCAGATGGTTATAAAAATGCATCAGACTGGTTTATAGAACAATTCACAAGTAAAGTCTATATGGGATTACCATTATTAAGTTGGATGGGACTTTGTAATAGTGAGGATTTTCCTGAAATGAAAAAGTGGTTGCGTTGAGAAATATATTTAAATACACATCTTGATTTCTTAGTAGAATAGCTAACTTCACGCAACACTAAAAAATTAAAAAATAAATAGCCAAGAATGAACTTACTAAATTCATTAAAAAAAGAGAAGAAAAAATTCCCAAAAATGGTTGTTCTCTATTTAAGCTCTGAATTGAATAAAATCTTGATTGCTCCTCAATATGTGGATGAATCTTGGATAAGGTTTGAACAAGAGGAAATTGAAATCTTAGACTTTAACTGTTCTAACGAATTACTTGGAGAGTCAATTAAAAAAAATTTCGACAAATTTGCCGAAAAAAATATGGCAGATAAAAAAAGAACATCAAAAGATTGGCCTGCATATCAAGCGAGTAATTTAAAATCCATAAAAGAATTTGAAAAAAAATATTACAGAATTTCAATTAATGGATCAAACGAAACAAATGCAACAATGGTTTTTGAGGCTGATATGAAATCTGAAAATAACATCAATTTAACAAGTTTAATTTCTGCATATGCTAAAAATGAGAAACTCGGAATATTGACAAAAGAACTCAACGAAATACAATTATATCGAAAATTTTAATAATAAAAACACGCCAACTAACCCTATACAAACAACGTTATCCTACATTAAAAAAAATAGCGGAAATACTATTAAAACATAGATTCTAACGAAGAAAGCGTAAATCACAACAACATAGTTTAAACTCAAAATCAATAGCTCAATTGGAAAGCAAAACAACAAATATGGATTGGATAATGGAATTTTTGAATAGTGAAAAAACATTATATCTGTTCGCAGGTATAATTGGTATTGTTTCGATGTTAGTTGGTCTGCTTTTTCTATTATTTTCAAATCATAAGAGTTTCGCGATTACTATGATTGTAATCGGAATTTTGGAAATGGCGGTAATGTTTCCAACATATCTTAAATACGAACAGAAAATTAATGACAAGATTTCGATTTATAAAAGTAACGGAACTGAATTTCTTGAAACCGAGTCAATTTCTTCTAAAAAAGCATTAAAATCATTCTTTTGGCTTAAATTGACTTACGGTATTTTAATTGTAGCACTTATTTTGGCTATGTCATTTTTAAGCCCGAAATCCATACTTTTTGGAATATTTATGGCTCTTATTTTACATTTCGCTTTTGCAATTACGATTGACAATTTTGGAGAAAAATTCACAAAAAAATATTTGACAGAATTAACAACAGCGAAAAATAAAATGGCATAACAACATATAAATTAATTACCTGGTTTTGTGTGTTCACTCGTAAAATCCTACTAACTCTCTTCTGGCTCGTTTCTATTTACTAACTTAGTTCCTGCAAACACAACTAACCATAAACGTTGGTAAACATTAGAGCATAAATGCAGAATATTAAATGAATAATAAATACTCTAATCTTCCAAATAGTAAAATCTATTTTTATAGAGCGTTATTTTTTTGTTTGATAATTTATATTATACTTTTCATTTTTTCTTTACATCAAACCAATATGAGTTCCTTTGTTTACTCCCTCTAATTTTCTCTTCAAAAATTCCCTAAACACAAACCCTCAACAAACCATTAAACAATCCCAATAATTAACCCACTTCGTTTTTATTGCGAACATTCTGCTGCCTAAATTAAATTTAATTTAATTTAAGATTACATAATTGTTTTCTTAACACATCCATATACTCAAAAACTCGTATCTTCATAGCATCATTAGATTCAAAACACTTCTATTATTATGAAAACATATTTTAAACTCAATAATAACATCAACATTCCTTCTATAGGTTTTGGTACTTGGCAAACTCCAGATGGAGAAACCGCTATAAATGTTATAAAAACTGCTTTAAATGATGGCTACAGACATATAGATGCTGCAGCAATTTATAAAAATGAAAAAGGTGTTGGTGCAGGAATCAAAGAAAGTGGCATAGAACGTAAAGACCTTTTTGTAACAAGCAAATTATGGAATTCAGAGCGTGGTTATGAAACAACCCTAAAAGCTTTTGAAAACACATTAAAAGATTTACAACTAGACTATCTTGATCTCTATCTTATTCATTGGCCTGCAACTGCGCATCAGTTTGATAATTGGCAACAACTTAATAACGATACATGGAGAGCTATGGAAGAACTTTACCAAAACGGGAAAATTAAAGCCATAGGAGTTAGTAACTTTTTAGAACATCACCTCAAACCATTGATGGCACAAGCAACCATTAAGCCTACTGTTAATCAAATAGAATATCACCCAGGTTTTATGCAAAATGATTGTGTAAAATTTTGTACCGATAACAACATTCAAATTGAAGGCTGGAGTCCTCTTGGTCGTGGTGAAGTTTTAGATAACGACATGCTCAAAGCCATTGCTCAAAACTATAATAAATCGGTTGCTCAAATTTGTATTCGTTGGGCATTGCAAAATAACGTGTTACCTCTGCCCAAATCTGTAACACCACATCGCATAAAAGAAAATTTTGACATTTTTGATTTTGAAATTTCAGATTCAGATATGACACGTATCAATCAAATGGATCCTATTGGAAGTTCAGGATTAGACCCAGATACTGTTGATTTTTGACATTAAAATTTTATTTGAGGTAGCTTTATTTTTTTTTACTGCGGAAATAGGCTAACAAACCAAATAGTAACAATTAAGTATGATTAAAAAACAACTAACTTCGCTTAGCTTTTAATATCAATAAACTGTGCATAATTTACTTGTACTGAATTCATTTCAGTAGTTCAGTATTAAAGCAGTCGATATCATAACACATCAACCAAAAACCAATCAAACAAAATGCATAAATTTTGGAAACTAAGTGATTCTAGATCTAATAAACTAATTTTCATTAAAGACAAGTGCATCTATAAAGGAAATCCAAATCCTGTTGAACTTAACAAACTTAATACGCAATCCTCCAATCTTGCTTTTTTAGAAAACCTCTTAAGCATCCCATATTCTTATATTAAGAGTATTGAAAATCAAGAAGGAAAGAATCAAATCAAAATATTTTTTGGAAAAGAATCTGAAGAGGAATTAATTATAAATAATGAAAATACAAAAAAAGAGGTTTTTAATTTTTTAAAACAAGACAATCCGAGTTTTAAATATAGTTCTGAAACACCTAGCGTTTTGAAATATGCTAAAGCGCCACTTTTTGCATTATTATTCATCAGTATCATTTTTATATGGTCTCTTTATTTAGCCATTAAAATAGAAAGTGGAGTTGAATATGAACTTGTTAGAGGAGGTGCTAGCATCACTGCAATTATTCTAGCAATAGCCAATTTAGGTGTTTTTAAAATTTTAGGCGGATTTTTATTTCTGCTAGTAATCACAGTATTTGCTTTAATAAAAAGGTTAAGCTCAAGGAGTGAAACTGAGTTTCTTAAAAGATAATAAAGTACTAAAACTAACACCCTCTATAATAAATAACTTCATTACAGTAAACCCTAAACAAACCAAATGACTTTAACCTAATTTTATTGAAAACACGTAAAAATACGTGTAGGAATTATAAAACAATTATTTTATTTTTATCACTAAAACCTGATAAACAATATATTACACATAACAATCAAGTTTTATGTGTTCAAATAAAAGTTGTCATTAATAATATAAAAATGAAGTATCTAGTATTAACATTAGTAATTTCGCTTCTAATTAGTTGTAAAAATGAAAAGTCAAGTGATGAAGAAATAAGTAATAAAAAGTCAACTTCTGGTGATTTTTATATGCCAGCAGAATATGAAAAACAAGATGCAGTTTGGTTAGGATGGTCTAATTATCCTCCATACCAAAAACCATTTTTAGATATTACTAAAGCACTTTATCCAAAAGTTCCAATCAAGGTAGTTGTAAATAATGAAACTTCGTTAAGTCAATTAAAAGACACATTAACATCACTAGATTTAGATCTCGCCAAATTTCAGTTTAGGATTATTCCAGATAATAGATATTGGATGCGAGACCATGGAGCAACTTATGTTATCAATGGAAAAGGTGAAAAGAAAGTAGTAGATTTTGGTTGGACACTTTACGGTAACAAAGAGTGGTTAGAAAACTATTACGAAGGCAACAAAGATAGTGTCGATGTTTACTATAAACGAGCCTTGAGAAAAACAGGAATGGTTGATTCAATTATGGGTGCAATGGATAATTTAAAATCCATTAAGACCGATGTTAATATGGAAGGTGGCTCTATTGAAGTAAATGGCAAAGGCACTTTAATACAATCTGAATCTGTAACTTTTCAAAGAAATCCAGGTAAGTCTAAAGATTATCTCGAATCTGAATTAAAACGTGTCCTCGGAGTTTCAAATGTAATCTGGCTCAAAAGTGGACTAGCAGAAGATGGTTTTTGGTGGAATAAAATATATGAGAATTATTATGGTTGGGGAGTTTCGGGACATACAGACGAATTTGTTCGTTTTGTAAACGACTCTACAATTTTATTAGCTTGGGTAGATGAGTCTGAAAAAGATTTAAATCCAATAAACAAATGGAATTATGAAAGAATGTCAGAAAATCTAAAAATTCTAGAAAATGCAAAAGACCAAGATGGTAAACCGTTTAAAATCATAAAATTTCCACTTCCCGATCCTATCTATCTAAAAACTAAAGTCACCGAAACTGACAATAATTCAAGCACGAATTTCGAAGACTGGACAGTTAGAGCAGATTGGGGACCAAATAAAAATGAATTAAAAGTTGGAGACTCTATAAATTGGGTTGCAGCATCAAGCTACTTAAATTATTTAGTAACTAATGATTTGGTTTTAATGTCCACCTATATCGAGCAAGGTTCATCAATTGAAAAAGAAGAACAAGCAAAGAAAATTATGAAAGAAGTTTTTCCTAATAGAGAATTGATACTTTTGGATGTCATGACCATAAATTATAATGGAGGCGGTATTCATTGTTCTACACAACAAGAACCTAGCGTGAAAAACAACTAATGACAAAACATGTCATAATTAATCCACTGGTTCTAGAATACTTACAAAAATCCTTGCAAATTTTCTATTCTATTTATATTCATTAAATTAGTTATCTAAACACGTAACAAAATCACACACAAATTCGTTCTGTCTCATGATTACCAACCACTAACCAATGATAAAATTCTTTAGAAAAATTAGACAAAAAACTCTGACTGAAAATAAGTTCGGAAAATATCTTCTTTATGCAATTGGAGAAATTGTACTTGTCGTTATTGGTATTTTAATAGCCTTAAGCATTAACAATTGGAGTAATAACAAGGAGCTACGTCATACAGAACAAATGTATTTACTGTCACTGCAAAGTGAATTCCAAACCAATCTTAACAAGATAAATGAGTCCATTTCAGAAAATAAAGTCCTAATGATTGACATAGAGCAAATGCTGACTTTATTTGATAATAATGTTCGTGATACCATTAGTGATAAAGAGATTTCAGATATAATGTTTTCAATTTTTGGAAACACAGTAAGCTATCAACCTTCAAAAGGAGTATTAACTGATATTATTAGCTCAGGGAACCTAAATTTAATTCAAAATGAACAACTAAGACAACATCTTGCTTCTTTTGAAAGCACGAATGACATATTTGAATTACAAGAAAATGGTATTAATTCTGCAAAAGAGGAAATGATACGATTATTAAATATAAATGGAAGCATCCGAAAAGTGGTAATACATAGAGGTCTTAATTTTAAACATCAATCAATTTCCGATACAATTAACAATAAAAACTTGTTCAGCTTAACTGAATTTGAAAACAACCTTTTAAATTACTATTTGTCAATTAGAGGAGCTAATGGCTCAAAAGTTTTTGGTGGAATAAAAGAGAAAATAGAACTAATTTTAATTGAACTTGATTCAGAAATAAATAAATAAATAACGAAATCACACACAAATTCGTTCTCTCTCATGATAACCAACCGCTAAACAATGGTAAAATTCTTTAGAAAAATTCGCCAAAACTTACTTATGGAAAGTAAAACTGGAAAGTATTTTAAATATGCAATTGGAGAAATTATTCTTGTAGTTATTGGAATTTTAATTGCTTTACAGATTAATAATTGGAATGAAAAACGTAAAATTAATAACGAAATAGAAAGTGTTTTTTCACTACTAGAACAGGAACTTGAAACTAATACTAAACAAGGTAATAATTTTTTAAACTACGGTTACCGTAGAGATTCTGTTCAAACCATGTTTAATCAAAATAAAGTAACTCCAGAGATGATTAGAGCTTCTCCAGAGTTAATGACTGAAGGTTTTGGCACATATACAATGCAATTTCAAGATGATCGGCTCAAGGAACTTATCGCTTTAACAAAACAAGGAAGATTATCTACTATTTGAGTAAGCAATCTAAATTCATTAGAAGTAATAAATGCCAATTAAAGAAATAACGAAAGCTCAACACCCTATATAATTTATTGCTAGTTCTAGCCTACTCACGAATATTCCTGCGGAATATCCTATCAGTGATTTATTTACTAAATTAGTTGCTTAAACGACGTAACAAACCAGATACAACAACGTTACCTGCGAGCTAAAAAACGAACACAAATGAAACAACGGAACATAATAATATCTGTTTTAATTATAGGAATGATATTATTGATTTCTTGTAATAAAAAAATATTAAACCCATCCAATTCCATTGCGAACACCAACTCTAAAACTGCTCAAAAAAAACCGTATGTAATATTAATTTCACTTGATGGTTTTAGATGGGATTATGTAGAAAAATATAACCCACCTAATTTGAGTTCATTCATTAAAAATGGTGTTAAGTCAGAATCATTAATACCTTCATTTCCTACTAAAACTTTTCCAAACCATTATACAATTGCTACAGGACTTTATCCTGACAAACATGGAATAATAGGAAATATATTTTATGACTATAAAAAAGACACACTATTTAATAAGAGGAATCCTAAAATGGCAGAAGACGGGAGTTTTTATGGAGGTTCACCTATTTGGGTTGAGGCAAATAAAGCAGATATTTTAACTGCAAGTTTTTTCTTCGTGGGAACCGAAGCTAATATTCAAGGAATCAGGCCAACATACTATTATAAATTCGATAATAGTATAAAAAATGAGGTTCGAATAAGTCAGGCAATCAAATGGTTGAATTTAGACGAAAAAAAGAGACCACAATTAATTACCCTCTATTTTGGAGATTTAGATAAAGTTGGACACCAATTTGGCATCAATGACGAAGAATTAAAAAAAGCATTGTTTGAATTGGATAAAAATTTGGGTAATTTGTTTAAAGGTGTGTCAGAAACTGGTCTTGATGTAAATATTATCATAGTTTCTGATCATGGTATGGGAAATCAATCTACTAACAAAATAATACCAATAGATTCTATTGAAAACGATGACTTATTCATGACAATTGAAAATGGTACAATAGTAAATATTCATCCAAAAAAAAATGTTGAAATTGATTCTGTACTACAGTATTTAAGACATAAAGAAAACAATTTCAAAGCTTATAAAACTGAAGATACACCAGGCTTTGAGTACATCCCAAAAAACAAAAATTGGGGTGCAATACAATTAATACCAGATTACGGTTATCATTTTTGGAACCAAAGACGCAAAGATGCTCTTATCGAAGAAGGTGTTACAACCTTTGGAGTTCATGGCTACGATAGCAAATACAAAGAAATGCATGGAATATTTTATGCGAATGGTCCAGCTTTTAAAAATCACTTCGAGATCCCTTCAATAAAAAATATTCATATCTACCCATTAATGTGTGAAATTTTAGGATTGAAAATTCCTGAATCGATAGATGGAGATATAAATGAAATAAAAAATGTTTTAAAAGAATATAATTGAATTAAGAATAAAGCCAGTTACCAACACCGTATATAATTTATTGCTAGTTCTTGCCTACTTACAAAAATCCTCACAGATTTTATTGGTTAGTTTTTATTTACTAAATTAGTTACTTCAACACGTAACTAACCATAAGCGAACATGTTGGCGACAATAAAAAAAACCATCTTACTAAATAAGAACATATGAAAATATTAAAGAAAATAGGAAAATGGTTTTTAATTTTATTGGGAGCATTTGTTGCTTTTATTCTAGTTGTTTTACTAATAATCCGAATCAATAGTTCTGGAAACGAAGAACCTTTTTTAGACGAAAAGGGTAATGTTCTTCCCAATAGTGTCGCTATGCACGAGGATATGCTAATAAATGGCGTCAATCAAAGGGTGACCATAAGAGGAAAAGACAAGAATAATCCCGTGTTACTCATAGTTCACGGTGGACCAGGCGCACCAATTTTACCTGTAATTTACAAACTTACAGGAGTTGATTTAGAAGATCTATTTACGGTTTGCTATTGGGATCAAAGAGGCTCTGGACTGGCCTATAATGACAGCATACCTGATTCGTCCATAACCTTAACCAATATAGTAGATGATGGTTTAGAGCTATCAAATCACTTAAAAAAGACTTTCAAAAAAGATAAAATTTACATCGAAGGTCTATCATGGGGAACAGCTGTAGCAGCTTATATGGTTCAAAAAAAACCAGAATTATATCACGCCTATATTGGTAGCGGTTTGATGGCGAATCTATCATTTTCAGAAGAATTATCTTATGAATTTGCAATGTCAGAATCCCAAAAATATAATGACACCATTTCAATCAATCAATTAAAACAAATTGGAAAACCACCTTATGTTAAAAATTCAAAAAATTCAGTAACTGAAGCCTTTGAAACAGAACGAAAGATTGTAATGAAGTATGCACCGATAAAATTAGATACCGATTTTAATTTCATTAAAAGTATGTTTTTAGATAATGGGTTGACGTTTAAGGAAAAATTTACTGATATGATAAATAGTCCTGAATCCTACTATCCTGCATCTAAGATTTTAGAATCTACTGCTATCGATATGAATCTCATGCGTGATATTCCGGAATTGAAAGTGCCAGTTTATATATTACAAGGAGATAATGACCATTTTACCGAAACATCTGTAGCAAAAGCCTATTTTGATTCCATTATTGCGCCATCTAAAAAATGGTTTTTATTTGAAAATGGAACGCACGGAGTACAAGTGGAATATCCAGAAAAATACCGTTCAATCTATATTAATGAAGTATTAAAGAACCAATGATAAAATTCTTTAGAAAAATACGTTACGATCTTATGGAGAAAAATAAAACTGGAAAGTATTTAAAATATGCCATTGGAGAAATTGTACTTGTAGTGATTGGAATATTAATTGCGCTTCAAATTAATAATTGGAATCAAAACCAATCTGATCGCAAAAAAGAAGTTACCATACTAGAAGAACTTAAAAAAGAATTTGAAGAGAACTCCATTAGGTATAAAGAAACAATAAATGGACAAACATTTGCGCTCAACTCTAACCAATCATTTCTGCTATGCCTAGAAAAGAAAAACTTAAATTATAAAAGAGACTCTATAGCTGTTTTTATTCTTTTTGGTCCACTTAATTATTTTCGAGCAGAACCAGTTATAGGAGCCTATCAATCTATTAACGCGAGTGGAAATATAAGTCTCATTCAAAATTCAGTTTTAAAATCTAAGTTAGCAGCTTTTGCCTCTGAAATATCTCAAGGTTTCGAAGATGAAGTAAGTTCTATGGACCTTTTGAATCTACTAAATGTTGAATTTAGTTCTATACTCGAACCATTGATGTCTACAGAAATCAGAGAGCAATTAGGATTAAAACAATCTCAAAATATGGATATAGAATATCAAAATAATGCGCTTTCAAAATTGTATGAAAATCAAAATATTATGAGCCTTGCTTTAATGAGAGGACGAACGGAACATAATAGATTATACCTTCAAAAGAAGATGCTGACTTACACAGATGAAATAATAGATTTAATAAATAATGAGTTGAATACTGAAAAATAACGAAAGCACAACACCGCATATAAAAAACTGCAATTTGTAGTTAAACCAAAGTCAATTGCTCATTTGCTTGTCTCTAATTTTTTCTTCGGAAAATGTCTAACACAAAAACTTCAACGCTTCTTATTAATGAATGTGACCCACAATATGAAAAACGACGTGAAATACATAACGAATGCTATTTTAAATGAAATAATCAAGCCCAAGAAAAGCGTATTAACTAAGTTACTAATTGAATTTATAAATATTCATTCCATTAAATTAATTGACGAATCTAAAAACTTAAAAGTAGTATCATTTGAATACGAAATGCCTTTTGAGTTTAATTATGTAGGATATCCAGAATCTGAAATAATAGCTCAAGACTATTGGAATGATCACCATCACATTGATATTTCTAATGAAAGTGATGATGACAAAATAGAACAGATTTTCAAAAAATACGGATTCGAACCTGTAGAAGATGAATTCCATCACTGGGAAAACGAAGATAACGGTGAATATATTGAGGCTAATTTTATTTTTGAAAAACTAGAAGATGATTTATTTCATGAAGCTTGGACAGAAGCTAAGAGAATGACAAATTCAAACTACCGTTGTTTCTTTTTTCAACATGATTCTTATTATGGAATTGATGCAGACACAAGAAAAGCTGCAGGTTCTGATGATGTGATAGACCTATTAAATAAAGAAGGATTTGATTATATCCTAATGAAATAAAATATTGTAAGCAAAATCTATATAAAGCATACAACTCCACTTTAAAATCTATTAGCTACTTATTTTTCTTCATTACGGTAAACCGTAAACAAACCAAATAACTTTAACATACTTTTATTGAAATATACGTAGAACTACGTATAGGTTTTGTAGGAAAAATAGCTGAGGTTTGTTCAATCGCGAATATTGACAATTGTAACAGTCAATATTCTAAAATCTTATACGCAACCCAACCTAACAAAAGTACTAACGATCAAAACATATGAAATTAGAAAAGATTTTGGATAAACTCGGTTCAATAGAAAAGAACTCTTTTATTAAAATTATCGACAATATCATAGCGAAAAACCCAAAAAACGGAAAAGAAATTGATAAGATTTTGAGTTCGTCAGACAAAGGTTTAAAATCGGTTGATAATCAAAATATATCCAACATTTTCGCTTTAACCGAAAGCGAATTTCAAGAACATATTAAATGTGAATTTCAAGAAATCACATCTCAATTAGATATTTTAATTGACATAATAATTCGTGACGGAAACTGCATAATGAAACAAGACTGGTTTTCGAGATTATATGAATCCGAAATCAAACATTTAAAAACAAGAATAAAAGGATTAAATGCTGACTTTGATAATGATAAATCAGAATTAAGCGCAGAACGAAAACGAGATTATAAAATTTACAAATCTTGTTTACATACTGCTTACCATAATGATGTTGAAAACAATCGAGAGGCAAAAATCACATCAGATGAATTATCTATTATTCTAACTCTTTCTAAACAATTAGGACTGTCTCAAGAAGAAGTAAAATTGATTAATTATTCAATATTACCAATCAAAAAAATTGACGTTCAAGAGGTCATTAAAGGTCTTAAAAATATTGGAGTTATATTTTTTTCAAACAAAGAAAACACTATTTACGTTGCAGACGAAATGGTTAGAATGTTACGTAAAATAAGAGAAAAAGAAGTTGCCGAAAAATTCTATAGAAGAACTCTTAAACTTTTACGAGAACCTATCATTAATCAAATTGGAAGAGATCACAATATTGATAGAAATTTGACATACGCTCAAAAAATTGAAAAAATCATAAAAGAAGGTGTTTCTTTTACTAGTCTGCTTTTAGAAGACATTTATAAACAAGGAAGTACATTAACAGAAAAGAAAAAGACCTTAAATGAACTTTGTGAAAAAGGTCTAAACATCTCAAATTTAAAAGGCAGTACGCTAGATGACAAAATAAGTAGTCTAATTGAATATTTTGACAATATTGAACGTGATGAAAAAGTGGGCATTTCACTTGACGGTTTTGACAAACTACTCACTGAACTAAATGAGTCTTTACCAAAACTTAATAAATGCATTAAAGATCAGTTTGAATTACAAGATGAATTCGTGTTAAAAGCAGATTTCTTACTTGATTACAATATTAAACCTAGAGATATTTTAGATTTAATTATTAAAAAAGATTTGACAAAATTCATTAAAGACAATGGAATTAAACAGCGTGGAGATGACATTCTAAACATTCTTGAACATTACAAAGATGTTGAGAATTTGTATTTAGAGAACTTCGAAAATGTTGCTTATAGAAATCTAAACTTATTAAAAGAAAACGGGATAACCGTTAAAGAAAGTGAACTTGGTTTAAAATTCGAAGATTTAACCAAAGTTATATTCAAAAGTTTAGGGTTTAACGTTGATGATGCATTTAAAAACAATCTCAATACCAAAAAGGATATGATGGATATTCTTTTAAACTTAGACAATAACGAAATCATTATTGTAGAATGCAAAACTAGTAAAGAAAGAGGCTACAATAAATTTAGCTCTGTTTCAAGGCAATTAAAATCCTATCAAAATTTAGCACTCAAAAACAACTTACGCATTGTTAAAATTCTACTTGTGGCACCAGAGTTTAGTGATGATTTCGTAACAGATTGTGAAATGGATACAGAAATGAATTTATCCCTTATTACCGCCTCTACGCTATCCAATATCTCAGAGGCTTTTAAAACATCCAAGTACAATGAGTTTCCTCACGTTTTATTTCGAGATATAGTAATAAACGAGGAACGTATATTAAAGGCATTAAGTAAATAAAAAAAAACCTCAAGCTAAAGAAAGTCCGCAAACACAATGAACGCATATAACGAAATTGAAAATCTATTAAATATTGTAAAATCACAAATTGATACTCACCTTAAATTTAAAAAAGAATATGATAAGCAGTTAGCACTAGACTTTAGTCTTTTTCAGTTTTTTACAATTGGAGAAAATAAGATTAGCCAAGTTTTAGCTTATTTTTTAGATGTAAATCAAAATCACGGTCAAGGAAACATTTTTTTAAAAGAGTTTATTAAAACTTTCTATGATAAAGAAATAGAAATAAAACAATTAGAAAATGTCTGCGAAAAATTAATTACGGACAATAGAAGAATTGATATTTACATTAAACTTAAAGGCTTGACAATTGCCATTGAGAATAAGATTTGGGCAGATGACCAAAATAATCAATTAAGAGACTATTCAACATTTTTAGAACAGAAATCTCAAGGCAATTATCTACTACTTTATTTAAGTCCTTATGGTTTAGAACCAAAACCAAAGAGTATTAAAGAAAAACTCAAAGGAAGTCTTGTGGAACAGAACAAATTGAAAATCATCAGCTACAAAGACGACATAATCAACCTAATAAACAGTTGGTTAGTAATTTGTGAAGCAGATAATGTTTCACATTTCCTCAAAGAATTTAAGAAACATCTTGAAATTAAATTTCTTGGTAAAAACACATTAAATATGTCAAAAGAATTAAGAACTATAATTCACAAAAACGAAAGAGAAGTTCAGCAGTTAGTAAATGAATATAAAGTAATTGAGAATGAAATTTTAAGTAAACTAAATACAGTTGGAAAAGAATTGGACAAAAACCATCCTGATTTAGATTTCGGAATTGAAATTAGTAAAAGTGGATTGTTCAATTGGAATGGTTCAAGAGTTTACAAATATTCAATCTCAAAAAACGGAAATAAGGTTTGGATACAATTTGCAAAAGAAGAAATACACTTGTACTCAAATTACTATTTAGAAGAAGGAACAGATGTGATTTTCAAAGAAATTCTGACTGAGTTAAATATCAATAACAACATTAAAATAAATCACAATCAAAATAAATCTGAATTAGTAAACATCTTTTTGAGCCAAGTAAAAGTTGCAAACGAAAGTTTTAGAATTTATGATGATCGAATGAAAACTAAAGAAAAGCCAGTTTTCAACAGCCTATAAAAAAAGCAGTTGCATGTTTGCTATATCCAATTTTCGGATCAGAAAATCCTCGTACACAAGACCGCACTATTCTTACATATAACTGTTGTGCTTAATTTAAAACAAACTATAGAGAATGAGACTATTTGTCAGAAATAGATATGGAAAAAAAGTTATTTTAGACATCAAAGCCAATTCAAGAAAAGAACTTGCTGGAAAGATAGGATATAACTTTTTTGTACAGAATCAACGGTATTCTATTCAAGAGGTTCACGCCGAATCAAGTAGTAATGACACTGCTGGAGGAGCAATAATTGGTGGACTAATAGGTTTGTTAGGAGGAGGAATTGGAATGGCAATTGGTGGTCTTGCAGGAGGATTGATTGGTGGAAAAAGAGATGAGGATGAGAATAAAATGATTCGTAACTTTAATAACAGTCAAATATGAAAAAGATAGACTATAAAGTTGTTGGTGTCGCTATTGTTCTGTTTCTAATTTCTGTGTTTTCATATACTAATTGGATTCTTGTATCTACCTTTCTTATGAAATTTTTGGAAAGTAAAATATTGACTTTTGCAATTTGGATTTTATTAATAATTACATCTATTATTCATTATAACAAAAACTATAACGAGGACAATAATATGATTAGTGATAAAGAAGGTTTAGACAAACCTATTGATTATCTCTTATTTATTTTTACTTATGGTGCAATTGGTTCTAGTGTACAAGCTCTTGCTAAGGAAACTTTTGCTAATTATAACTTCAAAGAATTATCTAAATGTGTTGAATTTACAGGTTTTGATAACGTTAGTTTTTTTATAGTAATTATTGTTTTGATTTTTTATAGCTATGGAAAAATAAAACCAATTATTCAAGAGACATATGTTGTTAAAAATAAAATTAGACTACAAGAAACAGAAGAGGAAATATAAAACAAAGAAATAAGTCAAAAAACAAGCAATTTTAAGCTAATCTTAAAACAAAGCTTTCTTCACTACGGTAACCCGTAAAAAAAACAAATTACTTTAACATACTTTTATTGAAATCTACGTAGAACTACGTATAGGTTTTGTAGGAAAAATAGTTGAGATTTGTTTGACAAAGAATATCGATAATTGAAACAGGTGATATCCTAGTGTATTAGGCTTAATTAAAAAGATATGAATAGAACATTAAAGAATATAGCTGAAAATTGGAAACTTGAAGCAAAACTAGAAAACACAGAAAAATACTTTTATAATTATTCCGAAGTTGATAAAATAGTAAAAAATGATAAATGTTACGTAATAGGGAGGAAAGGCTCTGGTAAATCAGCAATTTGTGAACATATCTTAAAAAGAAAAGAACATAATTCGTTTTCAGTCAAACTAAATTTTAAGAACTTCCCATTTAATGAATTATACCACTTAGATAATCAAAAATATACTGCACCAAATCAATACATTACATTGTGGAAATATTTAATTTATTCGAATGTTTGTAGACTAATGGTTCGAAATGAAGCAGTTGACTCTATTGTAAGAAATACATTAGAAAAACTCTACCCTAAACAAGCTATTAAATCGTTGGCTAGGACAATATCTAAATGGACTTCAGCAGAATTTGGCGCAACCGTTTTAGGCAATGGTGGAGCCCTAAAATTAGAAAGAGAAAACACAAGAAACGAGATTCCTTGGATTGAGAAAACTAACATACTAGAAGATATAATTTTTGAACATTGTGACATTTCAAATTATTTTATAGTTTTCGATGAATTAGATGAAGATTATCGTACGGTCAAAGACACTCAAACTTCAGAGCAATATATCTTTTTACTTACAAGCCTATTTAAAGCAGTTCAAGATATAAAATCAACATTTATAGAAACTAATTTGAATATTAAACCTATAGTATTTTTAAGAGATGACATTTATAGTCTAATAAAGGATTCTGATAAAAACAAATGGAGAGATTTTAAGATTGAAATTGAATGGAATAAACAAAAACTTAAAGACCTTCTTGCTTATAGAATTTCAAAAGATTATAATGAAAATATAAATACTCTTCCATTCATTGATGCTTGGCAAAAAATCTTCTTTCGAGAACAAATTGGATTTGGTAATAAACAAGAAAAAAAAATAGACTCCTTTGACTTCATATCACGAAGTACACATTTAAGACCAAGAGATTTTATACAATACATACAAAAATGTGCTGAAGAGACTGACGCAAAAGGCTTTAAATACATTAAAGAAGCAAATATTAAATTTGTGGATAGAGCTTTCTCAAACTATTTAAGAGATGAGATTGTAGATGAAGTTTTCCCCGTATTGCCTGAAATAGAGCAATATTTCCAAATTTTTGCTAATATTAGAAAATGGAATTTTACTTTAAAAGAATTCACAAAAGAGTATGAAAAATATTTAAAAGCTGGGACAATAAAAGAACAAAATATTGATTATGTTTTAGATAATCTCTATAATTTTAGTGTAATAGGTAATCAACACAAGCATAGAAAAGATAAGTTGTTTTTTAAATATTTACATTCAAATATGACATTTAATAGAACCGAAAACATTGTAATTCACAGAGGACTTTTTAAAGCATTGCAATTATAACCAAACCTAATATCCTTTTTTCCAGCACACTTACAAACATTTGTAGATTTTCTATTCGGGTTATATTTGCTTAATTAGGTGCTTAAAACACGTAACAAACCATATATACAATGTTACAAAGCATTTGAGAAAAACCAAAACAACAACATATGAATAGTTTAAAAGAATTCTTTCTATCCTTTTTCGAATCAGCAAAAGATAGGCTAAAAAACCCTGTGATTGGAGCATTTGTAATAGCCTGGCTAGCTGTTAATTGGCGTTTTCTTGCAATACTTTTATTTTCAAGTAAAACAATTGAACAAAAAATTGAATTTGTAGAAACGAATTATTTTGATATTGATTTCAACTTATGGATTCCATTAACTTTTTCAGTTTTCTATGTGCTAATACTGCCATACATAATGGCACTTTTTGATTGGCTATCACAAAAGGGAATTGCAAGTCGTAAATTAATTTCAAAAAATCATAGAATAACTGACATTCAAAACCGACAAGAAATTGCTGCTGAAGAATGGCAACTCGAAAAAATTAAAGAAGGTAGTCCAGATATACAAGCTATGAAACTAAAAATTTCTCAACTTGAAGAACAATTATTAGAAAAAGATGATGTTATAACAAACCTTTCTGAAAACTTGACACCTGATGATGTAGAATCTGTAGAAGTTAAGAACTTATCAGAAAATAAAAAATCGCAAACTAAAAGAAAAACTTCTACAAAACCCAAGAAAACCAGGCCAGAAAAAGATACTAAAGAAAAAACAAAAAATATTAATCTTGAATTAAAGGATTTTCCAGTAATGAAAGATATAGTAATAAGAGATTTAGCAAAAACCGAAAGAGAATGGATTTTAATTTTCGCATTGTATTCAAGTGATTATGGGAAAAAAGTTTTTACGAGAGAAAATATAATAACGAAATATGATGAATCAAATAGAAAAACAAATAGTCGATTAGCAAACGTGTCAAATAACCTAAAGAATATGGTGAAAGCTGGACAAGTTAAGTTCGTAAATGACGACGATATGCTTTTGACCGAAATTGGAAAAGAAATAGCTATTGAAATTTTAAATAGATAAAAATGGTGTGCAACAAAAAACTGGAGTAAAAAAACCAAACAAAACCCGTAACATAACCCAAATTCTGTCGTCAAACCATAAAGTATTAACTTTAATCAATCAAAAATCAATTCGACATGAAGACCAATCATCACATTTCCAAAGTCATTATGGGTTGCATCTGTTTACTGCTAACAGTAAGCAGTTTAGCCCAAAACTTAGAACAACAAATTGACACTTACATTAGTGAGCAATACACATCAGACGCACCAGGTGTTTCTGTTTTAGTCGCCAAAGATGGCAAAACCATTTACCAAAAAGGCTTTGGAGACGCTAACTTGGAGTTAGATATTTCCGTAGCACCAAAACACGTTTTTGAAATTGGATCTATCACCAAACAATTCACAGCAGTTGCTATTTTAATGTTAGAAGAACAAGGCAAACTCAGCGTCAATGATCCCATTACTAAATTTATTCCAGACTATCCAACCCAAGGTAAAACCATAACGATTCATCACTTATTAAATCACACCTCTGGGATTAAGAGTTATACCAATATGCCAAGTTTTATGACAGAAGCTCGTACAGATATGACACCAACAGAGCTCATAGATAAATTTAAAAATGAGCCTATGGAGTTTGATCCAGGCACTCAATTTAATTACAATAACTCTGGCTATATCCTTCTAGGTCATATCATAGAAGTGCTTTCTGGACAATCTTATGCAGATTTTATCCAAACCCATATTTTTGACAAAGTTGGCATGACCAATTCGTATTATGGCAGTATGGTGAACCTCATCCCAAATCGTGCAAGCGGTTATTCTCAAACGGAAACAGGTTATAGAAACGCCAATTATTTGAGTCTCACGCTTCCTTATGCTGCTGGTTCTATCATGTCTACCACAGATGATTTACTCAAATGGCAAAATGCAATTAGTGCCAATACACTCATTAAAAGAAGTTCTTTAGAAAAAGCAATTAATGGCTCTACATTATCAACTGGAAAAGCGATTCCTTATGGTTATGGCTGGCTTAAAGGTGATATTAATGGCTCACGTACAGTAGAACACTCTGGCGGAATTTTCGGCTATTCTACAAATGGTATTTATCTTCCAAAAGAGAAGGTCTATGTGATTGGATTGTCTAATTGTGACTGCGGAAATGTTAGTGCGATCACCACAAATATAGCAGCAATGACTATTGGGAAGCCATTTCCTAAAAAAGAAGATGCGATTGCATTAACCGAAGCGCAATTAAGCAAATGGGTTGGTGCTTATGAGTTTGAAGGCACGATTCGTCATATTACCCTAAAAGACAAACAATTATTTAGTCAGCGAGAAGGGAGTGTCAATCTGGAAATTTATCCAATGACAGCAACCAACTTTATTTTTGATGGTGGTGATACGGTTTATGATTTTTATACTGAAAATGGAAACCGCATGGTCACTATGAAAGTTAGCGGAAATGCTGTAACAGGAAAAGGAATTGATAAAGCGCCTCCTGCGGAACGTGAAGAACTTGCATTAAATGTTGATGTGCTCAAGCAATATATTGGGACTTATGAAATTCAACCTGGATTTAATATTGTAGTCAGCGTTAAAGACAATAAGATTTATGGTCAAGCTACAGGTCAAGGTGAATTTGAATTATTTGCTGAGGACAAAGACAAATTCTTTTTAAAAGTGGTTGCAGCAGATCTTCACTTTTATAGAAATGCAGAAGATAAAGTTGAAAGCTTAACCTTATTTCAAGGCGGACAAGAAATGCCTGGAAAGAAAGTAGACTAGAGTTTTTATATACAATAATGATGAACCACTTCTCCCAATAATTACTGGAACGAAGTGGTTTTTTTATGTCCTACAAGACGCTGTCTGAAAAGTATTTAGAATGTCATTCAGAGCGCTAGCGAAGCATCTCAATGTACCAACTTCCAATATTTTAATTACTATAGATGCTTCCTAAGCATTTAAAATGTCACTTTTTAGACAGCTTCTTCTCATGCGCTACAAAAATGACAAAGTCAAATTATTTTACAATTTTTTATAATATCTATCTTGTAAATCATAGATTTTAAAATTACCTTATAGCTTTATTTGGTCACTATCCATACAGTCATGATTTAGCAATACATCTGACTGTGAATTTGATCGTTTCCGAAGTAAAAAATAAAGACATAATATTTAAAAACAAACATCTATACTTCATCACATAATTCCACAAAAAAATGAAAATAAAAAAGGTTCTTGTTGCCAATCGAGGAGAAATTGCAATTCGTGTATTACGCGCTTGCACTGAGTTAAACATAGCTACTGTAGCCATTTACACCTATGAAGATCGTTATTCTCAACATAGAAACAAAGCTGATGAATCTTATCAAATTGGAGAAAACAACCAACCTTTAAAACCGTATTTGGATATCGCTCAAATTATAGATTTGGCAAAATCTAAAAACGTTGATGCCATTCATCCTGGTTATGGTTTTTTATCTGAAAACTCTGAGTTTGCAAGACAATGTGCTGCAAATGACATCATTTTCATTGGACCAAAACCCGAAGTCATGGATGCTTTAGGCGATAAAATTACAGCCAAAAAAGTCGCTGTAAAATGTAAAGTTCCAATTATTGAAAGTAATAAAAAGAAACTATCATCGCTTAAAGTAGCGCTTTCTGAAGCTGCAACTATTGGCTATCCATTAATGCTAAAAGCTGCATCTGGAGGTGGTGGTCGTGGGATGCGAATTATTAGAAAAGATGAGGATTTAGAACATAATTTTGATTCTGCCAGAAATGAAGCTTTAAATGCGTTTGGTGATGACACCATGTTTTTAGAAAAATATGTGGAGAACCCAAAACATATTGAAGTTCAAATTGTAGCAGATAACCACGGAAACATAAGACATTTACATGAGCGCGATTGCTCTGTACAACGTCGCCATCAAAAAGTGGTTGAGATTGCGCCTTCTTATAATGTAAGTGAGGAAGTTAAAACTGATTTATACAAATATGCGGTTGCTATTGCTACCGAAGTTGGCTACAACAACATTGGTACCGTAGAATTTTTAGTCGATCCAGAGGATCACATTTATTTTATAGAAGTCAACCCAAGAATCCAGGTAGAACATACCGTTACCGAAATGGTAACAGGTATTGACTTAGTGAAAACACAAATTTTTGTTGCTGGTGGTTACCCATTAGATAGTCTGCAAATTAAAATTTTCGATCAGGAATCTATCGCAACCTATGGTTTTGCGTTACAATGTCGTTTAACGACTGAAGATCCTGCAAATAATTTCACACCAGATTATGGTAACATCACCACCTATAGAAGTGCTTCCGGAATGGGAATTCGCTTAGATGCTGGAAGTATTTATCAAGGTTATAACGTGAGTCCGTTTTTTGATTCTATGCTAGTTAAAGTCTCCTCTCATGGGAGAACTTTGGATGGTGCCATTAGAAAAATGGTGCGTGCTTTAAAAGAATTTAGAATTCGTGGTGTAAAGACGAACATCCATTTTTTACAAAATGTGATTCAGCATGACACCTTTAAAGAAGGAAAAGTATCGGTTAATTTTATTGAGAATACACCAGCATTATTCGACATAAAACTTCCTCAGGATAGAACCTCTAAAGTGGTTCATTTTTTAGCTGAAGTGATTGTGAATGGAAATTCTGATGTGAAGCACATTGATGAGAACAAAGTGTTTAGAACGCCTAAAGTTCCAAAGTTTAGTCTTTCCGAAGCACATCCAAAAGGCACCAAGGACATGCTCACAGAATTAGGTCCTGAGAAATTTTGTGCTTGGTTAAAAGATGAGAAAAAAATTCATTTTACAGATACCACAATGCGAGATGCGCATCAATCTTTATTAGCAACACGAATGCGAACCTTTGACATGCTCAAAGTTGCAGAGAGTTTTGCAAAAAACCATCCCAACACGTTTAGTATGGAAGTTTGGGGAGGCGCTACTTTTGATGTGTGTTTGAGATTCTTGCATGAAAGTCCGTGGACACGTTTAAGAGAATTGCGAAAAGCAGTGCCTAATATATTATTCCAAATGTTATTGAGAGGTTCTAATGGTGTTGGTTACAAAGCCTATCCTGACAACCTCATCGAAAAATTTGTAGAGAAATCTTGGGAGAATGGTGTGGATATTTTCAGAATTTTTGATTCCTTAAACTGGGTCAAAGCCATGGAACCAAGTATCAATTATGTTCGTGATAAAACGGGCGGAATTGCAGAAGCTGCCTTAAGTTATACAGGAGATATTTTAGATGTTAATGAAACCAAATACAATCTTAAATACTACACGCAACTCGCCAAAGATTTAGAAAATGCTGGTGCGCACATGATTTGTATTAAAGATATGGCAGGTTTACTAAAACCGTATGCTGCTACTGAGTTGGTGTCTGCATTAAAAGACACTGTGAACATCCCAATTCATTTGCATACACATGATACGTCATCGTTACAAAGTGCAACCTATCTAAAAGCTATTGAAGCTGGTGTTGATGTGGTTGATGTTGCGCTAAGTGGCTTGTCTGGATTGACCTCTCAACCTAATTTTAATAGTATTGTTGAGATGATGAAAAGTCAACCAAGAGCACATGAGTTTGAAATGTCTAAACTAAATGCTTTTTCTAATTTCTGGGAAGATACTCGTGAGTTATATTACCCATTTGAGTCTGGATTAAAAGCTGGAACTGCAGAAGTGTTTCAGCATGAAATTCCTGGCGGTCAATATTCAAATTTGCGTCCGCAAGCTACTGCACTAGGTTTAGGAGATCGTTTTGATGAGGTTAAAAAAATGTATGCTGAGGTTAATACCCTCTTCGGAAATTTGATAAAAGTGACACCTAGTTCTAAAGTTGTTGGAGATATGGCCATTTTTATGGTGACCAATAATTTCACTACAGCTGATGTTATGGAACGTGGAAAGGAGATGTCTTTTCCAGATTCTGTCATTAGTTTCTTTATGGGAGATTTAGGTCAACCGTCTGGCGGATTTCCGAAGAAACTACAGAAAATCATTCTGAAAAATAAAAAACCATATACCAATAGACCAAACGCACATTTAGAACCTGTAGATTTTGATTTAGAATTTAAAGCCTTTACGAAGAAGTTCCAAAAAGGTTTTACGCGTGCAATAGAAATGGAAGATTTTCTATCGTACACCTTATATCCTAAAGTATTTGAACAAGCGCATGAGAACTATAAAAAATATGGTAATCTGACATTAGTTCCAACAAAGAATTTTTTCTACGGAATGAAGCTTGGCGAAGAAATACTCATTGAATTAGAACCTGGAAAAACAGTCATTATCAAATTATTGTCTATTGGGATTCCTAATGATCAAGGTATGAGAACCGTCTTTTTCAAAGTCAACGGAGAAAATAGATTTGTTGAGATCTTAGACACAACATTAAACCTTAAACTTGAAGTCAACACTAAAGCAGATCCAGCAGATGCCAATCAAATTGGAGCACCATTACAAGGGTCGCTTTATAAGGTTTTAGTCAAAAAAGGACAAGAGGTTAAGGAGAATGATCCGCTTTTTATCATTGAAGCCATGAAAATGGAAACCACTGTGACTGCTTCTAAAGCTGGGAAAGTGAAAACGGTGTCGCTTAAAGAAGGCTCTATGGTAAAACAAGATGATTTGATTGTGACTATAGAATAACCTTAATAGATTTAGTTTAAAATTCTAACTACCAATAAATAGTTCGTAACCGTATACCTTTAATAGGAACGACAAAACGGAAACTATTGGTAGTTTTATTTTTTAAACATACTTGAAATGCATTTAAATCAAGTTATTTTTTCAATGGATTGCATTAATTTCATTAAAGAAATAGGCTTTAATTTGTAATTGAACACCTTCAACATCTCACTTTTGGCAAAACATTTACTTCAAAAATTATATGGATTTCTAAATAACGAACATGGCGAACGTGTTTGTAAAGGCATTACTGATGACGCTTGTGATCATGTGACTCGCAATTATTTTTTAATTCTACTGAGTTCCACATTTACAAAATTGGGAGACACACTTAGCAACCCAAAAACAGTATTAACTTGGCTTATGACCTATGTGAATGCACCTGTATCTATTATAAGTCTCATTGTCCCAATACGAGAATCTGGCTCAATGCTTCCGCAAATAGCACTCACAAAATACATTAGTAAAAAACCCATTAGAAAATGGATTTGGGTGATTGGATCTTGCTTGCAGTTTTGTGCAATTGCCTCTATTGGTTTTATCGCACTGTATTTTAAAGGTGCTGTAGCTGGATGGTTGATTTTATTGGCTGTTGTGCTTTTTAGTTTATCAAGAAGTATGTGCTCTGTAACGTCAAAAGATGTCTTGGGAAAAAGCATCCCGAAAACAAGACGTGGAAAATTAAAAGGTTATACGGTTTCGGTTTCTGGTGTTCTTGTATTATTAGCTGGACTGTTTATACTTTACAAATCAAAAACAGATGTATCTATTGAATTCTATAGCTATCTCGTATTTTTCGCTTCTATTATGTGGCTTTTAGCTGCAATTGCGTATTCTAGGATTAAGGAATTTCCGCAGACCATTTCCGAAGAAAAGGATAAACAAGATGAAGAACCTCCTGAAGGTCTATTATCAAAATTCAAATTGCTCAAAGAGAATAAACAATTTCGGAATTTTGTCATTGCCAGATCGCTTTTATTATGCTCTGCTTTAACAGCTCCATATTATGTTGTACTAGCGCAAAATAATGTAGGAAAGAAAAGTTACCTGCTCGGTTTGTTTATCATTGTCAACGGAATTGCTTCTATTATTAGCGCACCATTTTGGGGCAAATTCTCAGACAAATCCAGTAAGAATGTGATGGCACTTGCTGTACTTATAGCTTCTATTTTAGGGATTATTGCTTATTTTATTATCTCATTTTCAACAGATTTAAAATCGACAATATGGATTTATCCTACTGCTTTTTTCATCCTTGGGATTGCTCATGGTGGTGTAAGACTAGGTCGAAAAACATACATCGTAGATATGGCAACTGGAAATGAGCGCACTAATTATGTTGCAGTAAGCAATACCATTATTGGATTGATTCTTTTAGTCACAGGAGGTTTGAGTGCTTTGGTATCTCTGATTTCTGTAGAAGGTGTGATTCTTGTGTTATCGCTCTTTGGGGTTTTAGGCGCTTATAAAAGTTACAAATTACCTAATGTAGAAAAAACGGACTAACATTAAAAAGACCTAAAAACGATATTGAAATTTCTATCCAATTTAGCTATCTTAGTCGTCTATTCATACGTTAATGAAAATACTCTCTACTAATATTGCCAAACCAATCACCTTCATCTGGAACGGTAAAGAAGAAACGACTGGGATCTATAAAAAACCGGTTGACACTCCTATTTTCCTCGGAAATGAAGATGTAAAAGGCGATGAAGTCTCAGACAGAAAATATCATGGAGGCGAGTTTAAGGCATGTTATTTGTTTTCAGCAGATCAGTATCCGTATTGGAAAAACCTCTACCCTAACCTAGATTGGACCTACGGAATGTTAGGTGAAAATCTAACTGTAGAAGACCTGAACGAAAAAGAACTTCACATTGGTGACATCTATAAAGTTGGCAATGCCTTAGTTCAAATTACGCAACCTAGAGAGCCTTGTTATAAGTTTGCGATGAAATTTGACTCTAATGACGTTTTAAAACAATTTATTGATCATGGGTATTCAGGCACTTATGTTCGGGTTTTAGAAGAAGGTAGTGTTGCAACTGGTGATGTGTTTGAACTTGTTGAAAAAGCAAAAGACAGCATTTCTATCTTTCAGTTTTTTGAGCTTTTATATGCTAAAGAAAAAGACCAAAAATTGCTTCATAAGGTTGTAGATAACGAAGTACTTCCTCTAAAAAAACGTGTTAAATTGGCATCATATATTAAAAATAGTTGATTTGCTTTAACCTATCTTTGCCACAAATAATTATGTATGTCATTTAAAGACTTAAAACTCAACAAACCTATTTTAAGAGCAGTTGCCGAAGCGGGTTACGATAATCCAACATTGGTACAAGAGCAAACGATTCCTTTTGTTTTAGAACGAAGAGATGTGATTACCTCAGCTCAAACAGGAACTGGTAAAACAGCAGCTTTTGCGTTGCCTATTTTACAGCTATTGTATGACAAACAAACTGCACCAAAAAAAGGTAAGAAAATTAAAGCGTTGGTTATAAGTCCGACGCGAGAATTAGCAATCCAAATTAATAAAAACTTTGTAACCTACGCTGCACATACCAATTTAACATCTGCTGTAGTCTATGGTGGAACATCGATAGAACCACAAAAAGACATTCTAAAAAAGGGTATTGATATTTTGGTGGCAACTCCTGGACGTTTACTCGATCTTCATAAACAAGATTTATTAAATTTAGATTATATAGAAACTTTAGTTCTTGATGAAGCAGATTTAATGCTTGACATGGGATTTATTGATGATGTCAAAAAAATTGATCGTTTGTGTCCAGACACAAAGCAAACGCTTCTGTTTTCGGCAACAATGCCTTTTAAAGTAGAACAATTAGCTAATTCTATATTAAAAAATCCAGAACGTATTGAAGTGACACCTACATCTTCCGCAGCAAAAAATGTGAGTCAGGTGTTGTATTACGTTCCTAAACAAAGTAAAATAGAATTGTGTTTACATGTGCTTAGAAATACCATAGAAGGTAATATTCTTATTTTTAGACGTACTAAGTTTGGTGTAGATAAATTACATGAAACACTCATAAATAATGGCTTTACTGCAGAACGTTTGCATGGAGACCGTTCTCAAATTGAACGTCAAAATGCGTTGGCAGATTTTAAACGTGGTAAAGTAAATATTCTTATTGCAACAGATGTTGCTGCTCGTGGAATTGACATTATTGACTTAGATGCTGTTATCAATTTTGACTTACCTAACGTACCAGAAACCTATGTTCATAGAATTGGTAGAACAGGTCGTGCAGGTGAGTTTGGAAACTCCTATTCGTTTTGCTCTGCAGACGAGAAACCTTATGTAAAAGCCATCCAGCAATTGATTAATGTTCAAATTCCTGTTGAAGAAACACATCCTTATCCTTTAGATCCAAAAGCGCAACCTGTTGTTCATAAAAAACAAGGAAGCAAGTATAGAAAAGGTCGTAAAGGTGAAGGTTCTAAACAGAAAAAGAAACGTTGGTATTAATAACAAAACAGACTTAAAAATCATTTAAAATGACAAATTATGAGATTTTGATGTTTTTACATTTATACACTGTAATTCCTTGTGTATTTATTGGTGGCTTACTTCTTATCATAAAAAAAGGAACAGGTACTCATAAGAGACTTGGAAGAATTTACATGATTCTAATGTTGTTTACTGCTATAGTCACATTATTAATGCCTGCTGCTGTTGGTGGACGTATTTTAAATCATTTTGGATGGATTCATCTTTTTAGTTTTTTAACACTTTGGACAGTACCCACTGCTTATTTAGCAATTAAAAAAGGAAATATAAAAGCACACAAACGAAAAATGATTTTACTTTATTTTGGTGCTATTGTAATCGCTGGCGCCTTTACCTTTACTCCTGGTCGTTATTTGCATGAGGTGTTTTTTATGTAATGATTAGTCAAACTTCATTTCAAAAAGCAGGTAGTGTTCAATCCCAAATTTTTCTCCCCATTTTTCGATAGATTCTCCTGAGGTTCCAACTTCACACCATGATTTAGAACCATCTTCTCTCTCATAAGGCAAGATGTAAGCCAAGAAGTAAAACTTTTTATCATATCCAATTTGCAAATTACTTTCATCTGCAAGATTACGTAAGCTATAATCTTCAGATCCTGTCGCATCATAATCTTTGGTCACACTAAATCTTGGAAACTTAAATTTTACCCTTAGGTTTTTACCTGTATGTCTAGCAATGATTCGCATGCTAAGTATGGAGTCGTTTATCGTTTCAAATTGTTTGATTCCAAGATTTTTACTATCGAATACCGTTGTGTCATTAACAACTTTACCGTTCCAGATTTCTTTTACGGTTAAATGATAGCTTTTCCCTTTTAGGTCTTTCCCTGAAAAATCGACTTTCATATAATCAATACCTTGAAAGCTTAGCAAATCATTGACTTCTGAATTATCAGATCCATATTCTGTTTCCATTTTCAAACCCGAAGTATTATTAAAATCCACCTCGTTTTTTTGCGCATTTAGTGTGCTGAAGCAAATGAATGCCACAGCTAATAAAAATAAATTTTTCATTTTGCTTTAGTTTTTAGAAGAGGTAAATGTGTCGTTGTAATTATAGATGATACCATGAATGATATCAAAATTTATGGCTCCAGAGAAATGGCCTTCGCCTTTGGCTTTCCGTTCCATCATATTAAATTTTTCGCCTTTGCTCGTAGGCTGCATATTGACTTCATATTTGTTGCCATACATGCTCTTCGTATTATTACCCATGACTTTCATACTAAAATCGTTGTCTTGAGGATAGAAGAGATGAATTTTAGAATATTCTGAAAACAGATCAAAGCGTTTAAAATTCGGGTCCCAGTTATAGAAAAAGTACTCGCTATTGAAATCTGTAATGGATACTTTCTCTTTAAGTTCTCCAATTTGGATTTTCGAAAACTCAGAAGTAATACTCACATTCTGAACACTCCCAATCAAGCCTTTAGAAATATTATTAAAATTATAAGCTCCTCCAACAATCCCTTCTGCCCTTAGATTGGCATTTTCAATTTTAAAGAGATTGTATTCATTTATTAATTGTTTGGCATAAAAATAACCTCGTTTCAAAACAACAGAGAGTTCATTCATACGATCATCACGCATGGTTATTTGTGCATCTTTACCATTAATTTTAAGCTTTAAATATGGCGGAATTTTAATCACAAATTGACTTCTTAAAATCTTGACATTTCCCTTTCTAATGTTTTTTAATTTTCCGTTTTCATCTTTTGTTTTAAAACGATCATTAAAGTATTTGAATGGCGCTTTAATCTTTCCGAAGGCATTATAACGAATCTCCTCAACTATAGAATCTCTAGATTTTCTAACAATGGTATCATTTGATGTTTTTGAGTTTTCATAATCATAAACCAATCCTTCTGGTGCTGTGTAAGCATAAGTAACATCTGAAATTTGGGTGACACTATTAGATATTAAAGTAATATGGTTTTCAAATTTTGTCGCCTCAACTTTTATATTTCGCAGCTTCTCTTCTATCTCTTTATTTGAATAGCCATCAAATTCTAGTGTGTAATCAAAATGGACTTTCCCGTCTGTAGAGTTTTCAATAGAAACCGTTGTATTCTCTAAATTAAAAATTGCTGTTGTCTTTTTATCTGCGGAAAAACTCTCGGAATACACCGTTTTTTTCTGTGCAAAAAGCGCTCCTGATGTGATGAGCATCAACAAGCAAATTTTAAATGTTAATCGTTTCATATTGCTCGGTTTTTTGATTTAATACTTTGATGTGTTCTTGAATGTCTTTTAGTAATTGTAATCTGGTTTGGAGATTTTCTACTAATGATTCTATAACTAGAATATTGTTAGTATCTGTTTTAAACTGTTTTGAAATCTCTTTGTAATCATTATCTAAATCATCAAGTTTGGTTCGATATCGTTTTACTAGATTTTCATCATTAGCAACATTTATAAAGTGCTTCCACTCGACATCTATACTTGCTAGATATTCTTTTTCTATAGTTTCTATTTGAGTTTCCATAGAAGACTCTTCTACAACTTGGTTTGTTGTATTATCCAGCGTAGTAAATAATGTGATTGTTAATGCTCCAAATAAGGTGATGATGGCAGCAATTTTAATCAAATAATTACTATTCAATTTAGATTCTCGTCTTGGTCTGGATGCTTTGAGTTGATCATAAAATTCTTGTCTATGATTATCTGGCAATTGTTTTCCTGGAGCTTCGACAGGCTCAGCTTCCGAATTTTTGAATAATTTTCTAATATCTTGCTTCATTATATTGTGTTTTTAAAAGGTCGCGAAGTTTTAATTTTCCACGCCTTAAATGTGTTCTTGAAGTTTTTACTGGAATCTCTAAAATGCTAGAAATCTCTTCATGATCATAGCCTTCTATCAAATACAATTTTACAACAACTTGATATTTATGATCTAATGTCTCTATTGCAGAAAGGACTTCCTGTTTGGAAATTTCCGAAGAAAACATCCAATCATTTTCATCTTCTATTTTTAAACTAATAAGATCTGTTTCTACAAATTCTAGTCGTTTCTTTTTTAATTGGTCAATACATTGGTTGATGACGATTCGTTTTAACCAAGACCCAAATGTAAATTCTGGTTGATAGCTTTCAATATTTGAAAACGCCTTTATAAAACTATCTTGCATCGCGTCTTTTGCATCTTCGTCATTTAAATACCTGCAAGAAATCTGAAACATAGCACCACAATACGCGTCATAGATTTGCATCATGGCTTTTTCATCTCCTTTTTTACAACGTTCGATTAAAAGGTTGTGGTCTTTAGACATTCAATATTGGTTAGTGTTCACTATTAATAACGAGAGAAATTCTCTAGGGTTTCAAAATTGTTGATTTTTTTTGAAATACTTTGATTTTATTCTGAAATTTTAAAATAGGAAAGATTTATCACTCCTACGAAGGCAGGAATCTAATTTTTGTTTAAGACTCTGAATTCCTGCCTTCGTAAGAATGACAAGTTTACAGAAGCTCATCTTAATGATTATCGCGAGATATTAAACAAAAATATTTGAAGTTTTAAAGACTAAACCTCATAACGCTTATTGAAATAATGCTTTAGTAAAGGGATTTGAATACAAATCATAAGTGCTAAAAATAACACTGCATATACTGAGGTTTGTGAGAATTCGAGGTTTGATAATGGGTTGACAAATTCGTAATCTAAATCACTCAACCAGCTATTTTTTTCTTCGGAAGTTCCAAAACTCACATACCCAATAATTCCTGCAAATACCAATATGATTAATGCCCAAACCTTTTTAGATATTAAAGGCACATACGTTGTCACGCTTGATGTACTCAGAGCGTTAATTTGAGACATCACGCTTTTTGTAAAATCAAACGACGGACTTTCAACTACCGATTTCCCTATTACTTTTCGGGAGAGGTTATCTAAATGTTTATCTGCGTTCTCGTTCATAATGTTCAATAATTTCGGGTTCTAATTGCGATTTCAAAATGCTCGCTAATTTTTTTCGACATCTAAACAACTTCACTTTTATAGAATTTGATGTGATGCCAACTACTTTAGAAATCTCATCTAAAGATAAGTCATCAAAATAATATAAGGTCAACAAAAAGCTATCTTCACTTGGTAGCTTTGCAATACATCGCTGTATGGCTTCTTCCTGCTCTTTTGCTTCAATTTTTGTTAATGCGTTATCAATTGTTTTTACTTCATGAGCTGTAAACTCATTGATTTCAACATCGTTTAAAAACTTTTTATTCTTTTTAATTCTGTCTAAACAGGTATTATAACACACTCTGTAAATCCAAGTCGAAAATTTAGAGTCACCTTTAAACCTATCTAATGACTTATAGGTTTTTATAAAGGTGTCTTGAGCAACTTCTTCGGCTTCTTCCCTATTTTTCAACATTCGTAATGCCAATGTAAAGACCAAATCTTTATAATTATCCACCAGCACTGCAAAGGCGTTACTATTGCCTTCAATGATTTGATTGATGAGTATTTGGTCGTTGTTGGTGGTCATTTTACATTAAGACGACGTATTTAATTAAATGGTTACACTTTCCGAGGAAAAAAAAATATTTAAAACTTTTTTAAATAAATCTGTAACCAAAATTCAAAACCTGTCGTCATAAGATCAGAATATTTAAAATTAATCAATTAAAAACGAAACATTATGGAAGCAATTCTAATCCCAATCACTTTTTTTATCGCATTGTTTGGTATGGTATACTTATACCTGTCAACAAGAAACAAAGAACGGTTAGCACTTATAGAAAAAGGTGCAGATGCCACAATTTTTATGAGAGGCAAAGGTCACACAGCTCCAATTTGGAAAGTCTTAATTCTTAATCTTGCCCTTTTATTAATGGGTATTGGATTGGGTATTATTATTGGAGGCGTTTTGAGTGCAAATTTAAATGTAGATTCAGAAATAGCAATGCCAGGAAGTATTTTTCTATGTGCAGGTTTAGGACTCTTTCTAGGTTTTAATATGACCAAAAACCTAGACAAAGAATAAACAAGATCTAATCAATCTTAAACCGTTATAATTTGATATTAATAGTCTCAAATTGTAGCGGTTTTTTATTTACATAAACTTAATTGTATCTTTAGTGCAAATGTAAAGTTTGCCCTAAAATGAAGAATACAATTATCACAATCTACCTATGTCTCTTGCTTTTTGCGATTAATGTATCTGCTCAAACTAAAATCATAGATTCAGAAACCAAATATCCTGTATCCTATGCAACCATTTCTTTTGGAGATGGTCAAGGCTTATTTGCAGATGATGATGGTCTATTTATTTTTACCAAAAAGCTATACAAAGATGTAGATTCCCTATTTATTTCATCTCTTGGTTATAAAGATCTAGCCTTAGCAACCGCTAATTTACCTAAGGTTATAGAAATGCAGATAGATATTAATAAACTAGATGAAGTCATTATCACTGCTAAAATTGATAGAAAGTTTAAAAAGGAAACGATAAAACCCTATTTAGACGATGACTATTATAAATGTTGGCTACCGACTGTAGAAAGTGAAATTGCTGTTTTTTTCCCTAACGGAAATGAGAAACTCAAAAAAATCACGTCTGTTTTATTTCCTATTACGCTTGAGTCAAGAGATTGGAAAAAGCGTAAACGTGCTAATGCAGACAAACGGAAATTCTCAACCCTATTTAAGGTTAAATTCTACAAAAATAATAATGGCCTTCCAGGAGATGTAATGACTTATAAAAACATCATATTTAGAGCTACAGAGAAAAATGGAGACGAGTTTGAGTTGGATGTTTCTGAATATGATTTATTTATTCCAGAAGATGGTTTTTTTGTCTCTCTGCAAGTTTTAGGCTATACAGATCATAATGGAAAACTATTACCTAATAAAAAATACAAGGAAATTAAAGGCAAAAGCGGAATGGTAAAAATACCAACCAATTTTAGGCCATTGTTACCTTTTACAAATGAGATTAATTCATACAACACATATATTAAACGTGTTTTTATTAGTGGTAATAATTGGGTACAGTTTAAAAAAGGTAATGGTATAGAATCTAGTCTACTAAAAACCAACCTTAATAATTATGGTGTTGGGATTAACTATAATGAATATAGGGATGAGTAATCTTTGCTTGTCTATTTAAGTTGTATATCTTTAGTGTTTAGCAACTGGTTGTAAGTCATCAAAATAATGATTTAAATATAATACAGACTAGTCTCAACTCTAATCTATTGCATTAATAAATAATTATTATGAAATTAAACTTATTGTCTTGTGATGCTCAAAGACCAGATAGAAGAGCAATAGCCAAATGTATTGCAGAAATCTCATCTAACGTAGGGGAATCATTATCTAATGAACTCACAGAGATCCTCTTAGAAGGTGACGCTGTAGATATTGAAGTAGAAGATAAAAACTCAGGCTCAGCTTTAAGAGCTTTACGAAAATTAAGTATTGACTACGAAATTATAGAATGAACACAATTGTTAGCAGGAATTTTATCTTAGCATAAAGACTTAATACAAATGGGTTTTATAGTATTAAGAGCACAAAATAAACTCATATGAAATTTCACACTTCACTTCCAAAAGGACTAAAACCATATTACAATACAGAATTAGAAAAATACCAAATTGAATACTCAAACCAAAATTTAAAAAGTGCTTGGCGCCATTTGGAAAGAGCTCACATCATTGGACAAAAATATCCTTACGCTCATACATTGGTACATTGGAAAATGTTACAGTTCGGGTTTAAAATTAAAAATGGAAAAGAAATCCTCGGACAAATACCACGTTTGATTTTTGGAGGCGTAAAATCATTTGTTGGCAAAATTCCAGTTGGAAATCCTGGAGGAGCTAATGTTGCTCCCTTAAAACCGTTTCCAATAGAAAAGGAACTGCAAGATATTTTTACAAAAGCTGGAGTGAGTTTCTGCTGAAAAAACATAAATATATTTACTATAAATAGTTTCTTGTTCTCACAACTTTCATAAATACTTATAATTTTTCTCTGGTTAGTTATCAATTTACTAACTTACTTTCATATCAAAGACGCGTAACTAACACCTAACAAATGAAAGTTCTTTTTAAAATCATATGCATCTCATTATTACTAATGTCTTGCTCTTCAAATGATGATAGTGAGTCTCTAACATATCCTTCATTTGGTTCTGAAATTGAAGTCACTATTAATGGTTTGTCATTTGATGCTATGGAACCATTTCTATCTCCTGATGAAAACTATCTATTCTTTAATAATTTAAATGATGGTATAAATACAAAACTTTATTATGCAACTAAGATTAATGATTCGACATTTAATTATGTTGGAGAATTAATGGGAACAAATCAAACCACATCACCACATTTAGACGCAGTTGCAGATATGGATATTAATGGGGATTTTTATTGGACATCAACAAGAAATTATCCTACCGAATTAAACAACCTATTTCACGGAACTTTTAACTCCGGAAATGTGAACACTATAGCAAGAGTGCAAGGTGATTTTAATATGAACACTCCTGGTTGGCTTGTTATGGATCACGGAATAAGTTTAGACGGAGAATTTCTATATTTCAACAATGCAAGATTTGATGACACAAATTGTCAAGGTCCTTGCGAAACAACATTAGGAATTGCACAAAAAGTCAATGCTACAACATTTAGTACGCTTCCAAATTCTTCTTCAATCTTACAGAACATTAATGATACAAATTATATTTATTATGCACCTTGTATAAGTAGCGATAATCTAGAATTATATTTCACAAGATATTTAAAAGGGCAAATTACTTCAAGTACAGCTTTTCAAATATGCGTTGCTGTTAGAAGTAATGCGTCTTCAAAGTTTTCAATACCAAAAGTTTTATTTTCGGAAACTATTGCAAATTTAATTGAAGCTCCCACGCTTACTGTAGATAAAAGCATTATCTATTATCATCAAAAAACCACCAATTCTCATAAAATAGTCATGAGATATAGAACTACTTTGTAAAACAGATGACATGAAAAAAGTAAATATATTATTGTTGTCTTTAGTGGCTTTATGCAGTTGTAGTTCTTACGAAGAACAACATATTAGTGAATTTAATATTAATAAAAACGCACTAAGCAACGGAGAATTAGTTGAAATCATATACGCTCCAACGTCTCCAGATTTAAATACTAATCTTGAATATTATATTAAAGCCCTTGTGGTTTCAAAAAAAACGAATGACACTGTGAATGTCTTGATAACCTCTATAAATGACTTCGCACAAGATGGGAATTTGAGACACTTTATTTCATACGATTCAGATGAATATAAAGTATTTCAGAATGTATTATTTTCACAAATAAAAGGAGTTGAGTTAAATGAAACTCATGTAAGTGATTTTGAACCCAAAAAAATAGAAAAAGTAATATTGAATAAAAAATATCAAAATATTGAAAACAACGACTATCCCATAACAATTGGTTCTTTTGGACATGTCATAGAACATTAATAAAAGGGTTGCCAACCACACACAGCCCAGAATTTTGGATTCATGTTGGATTGTGTTTATTTTTAGAACAATTATTTAAATAATTAATTTTAGAGAATTCTACTATAAAATAATATATTGGGTTTGAATATATTTACGAATATCCAAACCCAATTAAAAATCTCTAAGCAGTTTTTCTTTTTCTTAATCTTTTTCTAATTAATAAAAACACGACAACACTAATAATAACCAAAGGCCATAAATACATGAGTCCAATAACAAAAACTTCAATAGCACTCCAACCAAAGCTTAGTCCCTCTTTACTTTTAGATAAAAATGTTTTGGAATAGCTTTCTGGTTCTTCTGTGTATGCAACAGTTTCATACAAATCAATTTGAATTGTACTGTATGACACCTTATTTGACAAGTATTTTAATCGTCCTTGTGCAGATTCTATTTCTTCTTGAATAACACGTAGTTTCTCTTCTGTTGCCAATATATCTTCAACTGTTTTGGCATTTCTACGCAAGATGGTTTCATATCTAGATTTAACTTCTAACTTGGTGTTTAATCGGGTTTGAATATCCACATATTCTTCAGTAACATCTTTAGTTGTTATGTTTTCGTATTCTACAAAATCAACGATGTAGCCAATAGAATCCATCATAGAATCAAAATGTTGTTGCGGAATTTTAATCGTAAACCGATTCTCTTTTTTATATAAATCGTTGGTGTATCTAAGATCTGAAATGTAAGCGTCATACCTTGCTGCAATCTTTTTAATGTTTCGAGTGGCTAACTTTACATTGTCAACTTTGTATCTCGCTGTAGCAGATTTAATGATTTTTAAATGCTTCGGAATCTCATTGTCTCCAATATCAGATTTTAGAGCTGTATCATCATTTTTGATTACAGACTCATAATCCTCGTTGATATCTGTGCTTGCCACTTCTATGCTTTCTTTGTAGTTCATTCTATTCTGTTGACATCCTATAAAAGAGAAGATCACAGTGAAAATGATTAGGAATTTAATTCTTGATTTGTCTAACATTACATTCATAATTTTATATTTTTAATGATTATGAAACAAATCTAAAGTGTGAATACAGTTTAGGCTTGTAAAGGACTTGTAAACCCGTTGTAAACTGTTTTGCAATTCTCAAATTATTAAAAATCAAACAATTACATTAAACTGAATTCGGAAGAAACATATCAATTTCAACAACTTAAAAGTGCTGTAATTTCCAAATTCTTGGAAAACCATAGCGCTCCTTCAGATGTTAAGGATTGGAATGGTGATACTATTGTCATGTTTCAGGAAGATTTATTTCAAGAAGTAAAAGGTAAAGTCAGTGAAAAATGGTTTTACACCTATTTTAAAAACGAGAGTTCAAAATTACCTCGAGTAGATATGCTCAATTTGTTGAGTAGTTATGTTGGGTTTGAAAATTGGCATGCGTTTAAAGCTTCTCACATTTCCGAAGAAAAAAAATCAAATTCAGTAAAAAAATTAAGTTGGTTAATCATTTTTATACCAATAACCATTGTATTTATGGTGACAATGAATTCTAAAAATGAATTTAAATTTTGTTTTAATGATGACTTAAACTCGACTATTGTCAATCAAATAGATATAAAAGTATTACAAGACGATCAATCTCCTTTATACTTTAAAACCGATAGTTTGGGCTGCTTTAATTATGAGACCAAAAGTGACAAAATCACATTTGTAGTATACTCTCCTTATTATAAAACTGATACGATTGTGAGATCTATCGATAAAAATGAACATCAATCCATAAAACTTCAAAGTGATGATTATGCGTTGGTTTTGAAATATTATACCAGCGGAAATGTAAAAGACTGGAAAAAGCACAAGCATAAATTACAACAGTTAATACATAATGATGCTCAAATTTATAGATTTTATGAAGATAATATAGGTGTTGAAATTTACACTAAGGAAGATTTCGTAAGGCTGTTGACTATTCCGACAAAAACGCTTAAAAAAATTAAGGTTTTAGATAAAAGCTATGAAAACAATCAAATCAAAACCTTAAAATTCACAGTGAAATGAAAAAGACACTATACATATTACTCCTTTTTTCTTTTATGACTTGTAAGAACAATGAGGCTATGAAAATGGAGAGTACAGATATGGAAGTGATGTCTGTAAAAGACGAAAATGACTTTGATAGAGTAATGCTTTCTTCGGAAGCTATAAGCATCAAAAAACTGGAAGAGTATATGAATCTAATCCAACTCAAACAAGAACATCCAGAGTTTGAAGATGATATTATTTTACAGCTTCGAAATTTCACCTTAGACAGTTTAGCAGCTTTAAACTACCCTAAAGGATTCACAATATCTGATGTCAAAATAAAAGGAAAGCCTAGACCGTTAACAAATACTCAAGAGTTGTTAAGTTTAAAATTCACAGTAATATCACCATCAAAAACTTTTAAAGATTCGATTGGTGTGATGATTAAAAGCGAACCCATTGAGCTAGATGGTAAAACACAAATATCGAGAGAAATTTTGTTTTTATCACTTTCAGGAAAACCATAACAATTATGAAAACACATGTACAATTTTTATTGAGTTTAATAGTATCACTAATGGTATTTGGGTGTTTTGCTCAAAGCTCGTTAGAAGTATATGAACAAAAAAAAGAAGCCTTTACTGAGACTATTCTAAAGCATAAATGGAGTGAACCCAATAAAATTAAAAGTATAGTTGAACCAGTAATCGTAATGCGTACTGGTAGAAACCAAAAAATAGGCGCATCAAAGTTTGGTGGTACTCCAGACTTACCAGAAGGTACAGAGTGGCCAAAATCTGAAGGACATTCAATGGTGTTTTTTGCACAACTGAATTTAAATGACATTGCCAATTTTGATCAAGAAAACTTACTGCCAAAAACAGGCTTTTTATACTTCTTTAGTTATTTTGAAGCTCCTGAAGGTGACTATGGAGCAGAATATGAGTATAAAAAAGAGAACGCAGATTACAAGGTTCTGTATTTAGACAAACCTTTGATCGATTTAAAGGCAACCAAATTCCCAAAAGATTTAGTTAAGGTATACCAGTTTAAGCCAAGTCCAATAGACTTTGAGTTGATATTTCAAATTCCGCCAACCATAGAATGTTCAGCTTATGACGTAGCAGATTTAAATTCGGATGATGCTGCTATTTACGATCAACTTATAAGTGATTATGATAATTATGAATGTGAAGAACAAATGATTTTAGGAACACCTTGCCCAATGCAATATGGAGCCGACTTTGATTGGGCACTTTCCTATTTAGATATTACTGATTTTCAAGATCCAATACAACGAGAAAAAGTAGAAAACATAAGACCAGAGTTTATCAATTTATTCTCATTTCCTATGTATGATATATTTGAAAAAATAGGCTATTCAAATTGTTATTTCGGAATCACAAAAGAAGATTTAAAAAATAAGGACTTTGATAAAACTGTTTTTATCATGCAAGGCACATAGAGTTTAAGGCGTAGAATTAGAAACCTGCAAAACCTTACCATTATAAAACTTATTTCCATTTAGAGAAAACTCGTTGATATAAGTTGCCATTTCCAAAGCAGTTGTTGGTGCTTGATAATCTGGGAATGCTTCTTTAAGCATTTCGGTTTGCACTGCTCCTAAGGCTAACACGTTAAATTGTGGTCCTGTTTCTTTATATTCTTCTGCAAGTAACTCTGTGAGCGTGATTACTGCTCCTTTACTAGAACTGTAAGCTGCTAATCCAGGAAATTTCATACTACCTTGGATTCCACCCATTGAACTTATAGTAATGACATGTCCATCACTTTTCATAAAAGGCAATACAACTCTTGTCATTTCTGCAACACCAAACACATTGGTTTCATATACTTTAGAAAAGTCTTTAAATGACGTTTCTGCAAATGGTTTGTTGAGCAACATACCTGCATTATTGATTAGAATATCAACATGCTTCCATTCGTCTTGAATAAATGTCTCTACTTTTTTATAATCCTCTTCTTGGCATAAGTCAAATGCAAAAGATGAAATATTATCAAACTGAAGATTATTAACTGGCTGCGCATTTCTAGATAATGCCAATACATTATGACCTTGATTAGCGAATAAATGTACTAACTCAAAACCAATACCACGACTTGTTCCTGTGATGATTATATTTTTACTCTTCATTTAAAACAACTTCTTTAGTAGGTGCATTCATCATGCCTTCTAAAGCAGGAATCATTGTATTCATAAAATTTGCCATATGAACATAATCCATTTGTTCTGCTTCATCATCTACATGGTGATAATAATCAAAATTCGTGAAATCAAATGTAGATATAGCATGTGCTGGAATCTCTAATTCTTTATAAAACGGAAAATTATCTGATCTAAAGAAGAGATTCATTTCTTGTGCCTTCGGAAAAAAGCCAACTACTTCCTCACCAGCATATTGATTTAAAATTGGTGCAAAATTAGAACGATTGTATCCACTCATATAAGCAAAAGGTTTTCCTTCTCTTGGTACTCCAATCATTTCAAAGTTAATCATCGTATAAACGTTAACATCTTCTTTCTTTAATCTTTCAGCTAAATGACCAGAACCTTTAAGTCCCATTTCTTCCGCAGAATATAAAGTGATTAGAATACTACGTTTATTCGTTTTAGTCTTAGCAAAATAACGTCCAAACTCCATTGCAGCAATAGTACCAGAAGCATCGTCATTGGCTCCATTAGCTATAGTATCACCATCAACTTCTTTGCCTTGACCAATATGGTCATAATGTCCTCCAAGAATGATATACTCGTTTTTAAGTTTTGGATCATTGCCTTCAATAACACCAACAATATTAAATCCTTTAATTGGTGTAGGATTTGCTGCTCTTTGATTTACAAATTCGAAGTCATCTCTATACGTTTCAAAATAAGGTTTGATCCCATTTTCTTTTAAATAATTTTCAATATAAACAGCAGCTTTCTCAATACCTGGAGTTCCTGTTGCTCTTCCATTTAACTCATCTGAAGCTAAGAACTCCATACTCTTTTGGATTGAACTTTGAGTTATAGTAATTGGCTCTCCATCTTTAACATTTGGTTTAGTTCCACAAGAGATTAATAGTAATGCGATTGCAAATATTGAAATTATATTTTTCATTTAAGATTTATTTGAGTTTAAAGATAAAAAAATCCTGACTTGAAATATTATCAAATCAGGATTATATTATAATAGATTCCGTATAAAATACAGAATGAATACTATTTAGAATTTATACTAACATCGTCACAGGATTCTCGATATACCCTTTTAAGGTTTGAAGAAATAGTGATCCTGTTGCACCATCAACAGTTCTATGATCACATGCTAACGTTAATTTCATAGTGTTTCCTGCTACTACTTGTCCGTCTTTAACAACAGGCTTAGCCACAATTGCACCAACAGATAAGATGGCAGAATTTGGTTGATTGATAATTGAAGTAAAACTTTCAATACCAAACATTCCTAAATTAGAAATGGTAAATGTACTACCTTCCATTTCATCCAATGATAGTTTTTTATTTCTTGCTTTACCAGCATATTCTCTAACAGCTGCACCAATTTGTGGTAAACTTTGTTCATTGGCAAATTTCACTACTGGCACTAATAAACCGTCAGGAACTGCAACTGCAACACCAATATGAACGTGATTATTAAGTTGCATTCTATCATCAAACCACTGAGAATTCACTTGCGGATGTTGTTTTAATGCTAATGCGCAAGCTTTAACAATCATATCATTAAATGATATTTTTGTGTCTGGTATAGAATTATATTGCACTCTAAAAGCCATTGCATTTTCCATATCAAACTCCACATTTAAATAATAATGAGGTGCAGTAAATTTAGATTTCGCTAAGTTTTTAGCGATTGCTTTACGCATGTTTGAATTTGGAACCTCATCAAAATCTTCTTGTCCTGATGGCACAAATTTACCAACTTGAGTTCCAGCTTGAGCAGGTGTATAATTTTCGATATCGCGTTTAACTATACGTCCATTTTCACCGCTTCCTTTTATTTGAGATAAGTTAATCCCTTTCTCCTCTGCCATTTTTCTAGCTAATGGAGATACATGGATTCTATCGTTTGAATTTGAGTGAGATTCTTCGCTAACGCTCTGAATGACAGGCTTACTTTTTTTAGTTTCAGCTTTTGGAGCTTCTTTCTTTGGTTCCTGTTTAGAAGATTTATCTTCAGAAACTGAGCTTGTTGAAGCTTTTTCTTCGGAAGACGAACCTGCTACTTTAAAGTTTTTAGCAATACCAGCAACATCTGTTCCTGCAGGACCAATAATTGCTAATAATGAATCTACTTTTGCAGAATCTCCTTCGTTTAAACCAATATATAAGAGTGTTCCTGATTGGAAAGATTCAAACTCCATTGTTGCCTTATCGGTTTCAATTTCTGCAAGAATATCACCTTCTTCTACTTTATCACCTACCTTTTTTAACCAAGTGGCAACCGTTCCTTCTTCCATAGTGTCACTTAAACGTGGCATGGTTACAACGATTACACCTTCAGGCAGTGCTTGTTCTTTATTATTATTTTCTTCGGAAGATGATTTACTTTCTTCAGCTCCTTCTGATTGTTTTTCTTCTTTTTCTTCGGAAGAAGATTGATCATCCTCTTGTGCTTTAGCTTCCGAAGCATTATCACCTAAATACTGAGAAATATCTTCACCTTCTTCACCAATGATGGCCAGAAGTGTGTCCACCTTAGCGGTTTCGCCTTCTTGAATTCCAATATAAAGCAAAGTTCCTTCGTTGAAGGATTCAAACTCCATAGTTGCCTTATCGGTTTCTATTTCTGCTAAAATATCGCCTTCTTCAACTTTGTCGCCTACTTTCTTTAACCAAGCAGCAACAGTTCCTTCTTCCATCGTATCGCTCAAACGAGGCATGTTAATTACTTCTGCCATAGCTTATATTTTGTGTTGTATGAATGGATAATCTTCTTGTTCGTAAACTGCGTCGTACATGACATTCTTTTCAGGATATGGAGATTCTTCTGCGAATTTCTCACACTCTGCGACTAATGCTTTAACACGTTTATCTATAGTTTTTAAATCGGCTTCTGTAGCATATTTATTTTCTAGAATAATGTCTTTAACTTGAGTAATAGGGTCAATTTTCTTGTACTCTGCAACTTCATCTTTAGTTCTATAATGTTGCGCATCACTCATTGAGTGACCTCTATAACGGTATGTCTTAACTTCTAAGAATGTTGGTCCTCCTCCAGATCTTGCTCTTGTAATTGCTTCATCAAAAGCCTCTGCTACTTTTATAGGATTCATTCCATCTACTGGTCCACAAGGCATTTCATATCCTAAACCTAGTTTCCAAATATCTGTATGGTTAGCAGTACGTGCTACAGAAGTTCCCATTGCGTAACCATTGTTTTCACAAACAAAGACTACAGGTAAATTCCAAAGCATGGCTAAATTAAACGTTTCGTGTAATGATCCTTGACGTGCTGCTCCATCTCCAAAACAACATATTGTTACGCCATCTACATCATGATATTTATCACCAAATGCAATACCTGCTCCTAAAGGAATTTGACCTCCAACGATACCATGACCACCATAAAAACGGTGTTCTTTTGAAAATATATGCATTGATCCACCTAAACCTTTAGAGGTACCAGTTGCCTTACCGTACAATTCTGCCATAATACGTTTAGGATCAACTCCCATACCTATTGGCTGAACATGATTTCTATAAGCGGTTATCATCTTATCTTTAGTCAAGTCCATCGCATGAAGTGCACCAGCTAAAACAGCTTCTTGACCATTATACAAGTGAAGAAATCCTCTTACTTTTTGTTGAATGTATACTGCAGCAAGCTTGTCTTCAAACTTTCTCCATAACATCATGTCCTCATACCATTTAAGGTAAACTTCTTTTGTGATTTTTTGCATTTAGTTTATTATTTGTGTCTAAAATAATACTCAAGATTAATACTCTTGCGACATCACTATAAGGTTTCAATCTAAAAATTGAAACAAGCGAATAACAAAAGTAACACTTTAGTTAGTAATGAAAAAACCGAAAAACGTAAATTTATTACGAAATCGTTATAGAAAACTCCTATCGAAGCCTAAAGGCAACAAATTAGCAAGTGAGTTTGATTTCACAACTTTCCCTGAAACACCCATAAAGTAGATTTCTATAGGCAAATCTTGTTTGACTTCATATTCTGAAATTGATTGCCTACATGCTCCACATGGTGGAATTGGAGATGTTGTTGGTTGTTTTTGAGAACCTGCAGTTAATGCCATCATCACAATCTTTGCTTCTGGATAATTTGCTCCTGCATAATAAATTGCTGTACGCTCTGCGCATAAACCAGAAGGATACGACGCATTCTCTTGGTTGTTTCCTGTAATTACTTCTCCATTATCTAATAAAATCGCTGCTCCAACTAAAAATTTTGAATATGGTGCATAAGCCTTGAGTCTTATTTCTATGGCTTGATCCATCAATAAGGCTACATTTTTCGGAAGTTCGTTATAGTCTTCATAAATGGTAAGTGTCGATTCTATTTTTATGTCTTTCATCAAAAACGAGTTTAGCCAAAAAAACTATTGCTGTTATAACAATAGTTTTTTTTAGTTGAATTATATGATCTATTAATACTCATCGTATTCTCCATCTCCAAAATTAAATGTTAGAGAAAAACGCAATGTATTTTCTAACGGACTTTGGATTTTTGATGCCGAAAACAAGTATGATAAATCAATATTTATAGTAGTGTATTTAAATCCAGCTCCCATTGCAAAAAACTTTCTTGCTCCTTTATCGTCGCTTTCATTAAAGTAACCTGCTCTAAAAGCAAATGATTCTTGATATAAATACTCTGCTCCTATTGCCCAAGTAAATTCTTTAAGTTCTTCACTAAATCCTCCTGGAGCATCTCCAAAAGATTGAAAAACTCCTGATAAGAAATCTACATTATTATCTTGACCTCCTGTAATGATTGTTGGCTCACCCTCATCAATATCTGCAGTTGTTGCATCATCATCGGTTTGCTCTCCATCCCCATTAGTATCAACAAATCCATATAAAGGAGGTGTTGGCACTAAAAGCTTAGTGACCTCTGCGGTTACAGATAATGTATTGTATTCATCAAATATAAAATCAAATCCTCCTCCTAATCTTAGATTCGTTGGTAAGAAGTTTTCACGACCACCATCATCATATTTGATTTTTGGTCCTAAATTTTGGATAGCGAATCCTAAACGTGTTCTACCATTAAAACTATCATACGCTTCTTCTTCACTTTGATAGAAACCAGAAATATCAACTCCAAAAGAACCTGCTGCACTTGCATTGGCATCTACTGCTTGAATTCTTAAATCTGAACGCAAATAACGTAATGCTACAGCCATAGAAAATTGATCTGCTAAACGTAAAGAATAAGAAGCATCTACTGTGAATTCATTTGGTTTTTCTATTAATGGTTCTGAAAATTCATCTGGACGAATTTCAATTTCACCTAAACCAAAGTATTTAAAACTAACACCAAAGGCACTTCTATCATCAATTCTATTAAAATAAGTTAGATATGCAATAGATATATCATTTACCAATTTACTTAAGTATGGTGTATAACTTACTGCAATACCTGATTTTGCTTCAGAGAATGTATATTTAGCAGCATTCCATTGTTGTGAATAAGCGTCTACAGAAGTTGCAACACCCATATCTCCCATACCTGCAGATCTTGCATCTGGCGCAATGAGCATAAAAGGAACACCTGTTGTAATTACTGTAGATTGGTTTGGAAATGTTATAGTTTGTCCTTCTTGGGCATAAATATTATTAATTGCAACGAGGGAAACAAGGGCTAAAATGTACTTTTTCATATTTAAATTCATGTTTATATTAAGGTATTGCTACTTATAATATATTAAGCAAATATAATTTATTATTATAGTATGACAAGTTTTTCAATTTTTTCAACTTGTTTATTTAAACTATTAGATCTCACTTTTAGTTTATAAACGTAGACTCCTTTTCCTATTTTATCTCCAAAATCATCTCTTCCATCCCAAACGATATCTTTGGAAAGTGAACTTGTAATTTTTCCTCCTCCAGATGTTTGTCCATTTAAAGTACGTACTATTTTTCCTGATACAGTGAATATCTGTACTGAAACGTCTAAAACATCAGAACTATTGTGATTGAACCAAAATTCTGTATAATCTATAAATGGATTTGGATAATTTAGGACATTAGTAATCACTAATTCTTCGTCCTTATCTCTCACATTAAATTCTATTTGAGCACTTGAAGCATTATTGTAAACATCCCAAGCTTTAAAAGTTAATGTATGTAATCCTGGTTCTAAATCTCTAAAAGGATAGCTTAGTTTTCCGTTGGTATAATCATCAACACTAGCCTCATAATAATCATTTAAAATGAATGGATTGGTTTCATCTCCATCAATAATTGAAGTGATATCATGCCCAATTCCACTCGCAGTATTTATACCATTATCGTCTTGAAGTCGTGCAATAAGTACTGGCTGCTCATTTGTGATTCCGCCAGAAACAAAATTTTCGTCATTCATAAATAAGTTAATGACAGGTCCTATGTTATCTTCTTCGGCATTTTCATTAATTCCTCCTACTTGAATATCAAAACTGTAACCAGACTTATCATCTAATATATTATCTTGTTTTGAATAGAAACCAACTTTTCCTTGACCTATAGGAATACCAATATCTCGAGGTACTACAAATTCAAAATCAAATTTACCATTAGTTACTGTTGCTTGACCTTTAAACATCGTTTCACCAAGTGTTTTGAAATCTAAAATAATTAAATCTCCATTGCTTGTTATTCCATTATTACCCAAAGTTTGCCTATCAATTTCTTTATCCATAACAGTTGCAGTAAGAATACCATTATAATTAGATAAAAAATTACCTGAAGTATCATAAACCTCACCAGACATTTTAACTCGGTCTAAAGCTTTTAATGGTTCTGTTTGTTGAGCTACAGGGACATCATTAACAGCTGTTAATCTAATTTCTGGCTTAGCAAATGCTAACTTCATAGCAGGATCACCAATAAAAAAAACTAATGATTTTTGAGGATTACCAACAACAGATGGATCATTTTTTGTTAATCTTAGTGCTTCAGCAATAGTTGGATAATCATTAGATCCATAACTAAATAAATATGCATCTAGTTCTTCGTTGACTGTTACACCTACGGTAACAAATATTTGTCGAGTTGTGGTAATTAATCCTATTGCTCCTCCTTCTTTATTCCAAAATGTAAATTCTCCAGATGTTTGTCTATTTGGATTATCAAACTTAGTAAACTCACAAGTCACTGTAATAAAAAGATTAAACTTACAAAGGTTTCTAATCTCTTGAGCATCTACTTTTGTAAATATACGTTCTGCAGCTAACCCATCTTCTCCTCCATGGCCAAAATAATTAACAACTAGTGCTCCCACGTCTAGTGCATTTTTAATAGCCTCGTTAACTGATGGATATCGTTCTCCACTTGCTGAAGATTGTTGTTGATATGAGTCTGTTAGAATTTTAGTAACATTTATAAAAGGTTTTTCGGTTGTGATTTCATTAGCTATTTCATCTGTAGTTGTTTCTAATATTATTTCCCATGCTTTATCTACATCATCAGCTATTGTAACGACATTGTTTCTCCAACTACCAAAAGCTTCTTCACCATAATAGCCTTCTATTTTATCTACTAATTCTTTGGCACGTTGAGGAGTATCTGCTAGAATTCTTCCAACAGCGATATCTAATAGTTCTGATCCTTCCATTTCCCCCTCATTTTGGTCCATCATTCCGTAGAAATCATCTGAGATAAATGAGGACACTAAACTGAAACTTTCTGTTGAATTCCAAACAGGAACAATATTAGTGTTGTTAGAGATTCTGTCTTTGTAATCATAAGATGCATCACCAAACAAACATAAATATTTTAAACGTTTACTTGGTTCACTAGCATTTTGATAAACATATTGCACCATATTTCTTATCGCTGCTATATCTTGTTTACCAGAACTAAATTCTTGGTAAATTTCATTAAGCGTAACTACTTTAACATTTAAGCCATACTGATCTCTATTTATTTGAGCTAATCTATTGGCTTGAGAAATATAATTGTTATTTGCAATGATTATGTAATCGATATCTTGAAACTCGCCTTGAGTATTTTTAAAAATAGTTCCTTTTATATCTTGATTTGCAACACTAGTGTTACCATCTCTTGATGGTTGAAAATAATTTGAGCTAGTAACTGTAAGATATTTTTTTGCAGATCCAGCAATGTCTTTAAATACTAAAGTAGAATTTTGATCACTATTTATTACTGCTTTAACATTATACTTATCTGTTATATCCCAAACTTCTTGAACATTTGTTGCATTGGTTAACGTGTATTGTACGATTCCAGAACTTAATGCTACTTGATTATTTTTAAATACAAATTGAGTACCTTCAAAAATCAACCCTCTAGTTGCTTCAATAGATATATAATCTAAATAACCTTGAGTAGATGGGTTACTATTGTTATTGTAAATGAGTTTTACTGTTACATCCTCTGTATTAAGTGTAAAATCATTTTGAATTGATTTACCATCGGCTAGTATTGGATCTTCAACAGCGTTAAAACCCATTGTTGCTTCTAAGTTTCCGTTTAAAACAAACTGCATACTACTTGATGATGTCTCACTAACCGCAGCTGCTAAAACCCTAACCTTGGCTGGCTCTGTTGTTATAAGATTTGGAAAACTGAAATTAAATTCTTTTTCATTCTCAACATCAAAGCGTTCTCCAAACCAACGTCTTCCAATTTTTCCTAAATTATTTTCATCTACTTCATGAAATTGATAGTCTTGAAATGTTGTAATTTCTAGAGAAGCTTCATCTTCTGGCTGATTTAATGTAGTTATACGTTTTCCGAAGCCACCTTGAGTAGTAATGTAATAATAGGACTTATCTGCGTACAAATTTATGTTTGTATCACTTTCTTGGTTGTACTCGGTAGGTCCTTCAGCATAAAACAAGATATAATCATTATCATTAAAAACACCATCTTCTCCACCAATAAACCGAATTGCATTCTCCTGTAAATCAATTGGAGCAGGCTCACTATTTGGTAATGGAAGCATAGCACCTCCATTCCCAAACAGCTTTATTGTTCTTGGATCTCCATTGGTATTTACTCCCATTGAGTTTAAAAAACTCTTATTAAGTATAAAAACTCCCGATTTTTCTACATAAAAACGTTTCCACTCTCCAGTACTTAGTACAGAACTAACAATCTCTTGATTGTTTAAATTTGTTCTATTAGCTAAACTTCCATATTGATAATTTACAGTAAAAGCTGTTATTTTTTTATAAACACCTCTATCATTAACTATAGGAGTAATTTCAAAATATGCAGATATGTTATCTCTTTCTATAGCATTCTTCAATTTTACTTGAGGTGCATTTGGTATTGTAGATAATGGTAAATCTTTTAATTCTGAAACACTTATAGTTGCATATGATACTTGAGTAAGTTCAACAGAACTTTCATCTATATATGTAGACTCATCCCAGAGAGAAAAAAAAGTGATTCCTTTTTTATAAGTAAAACCAAAATGCTTTTTATCAAATGCAGGAATTTCAATGCTAGAATTTTGTGTCTCTAAAACTGTAAAACCATCCCAATCAATATTAAATTGTTTTTGTTGTGCATTACCAAAAAATGCAATTAATAGAAAAGGTAAGAGTAAATATTTTTTCATAGTTAAATAACGTCTATTAGGTCGTGATATTATTTAGTGCAACTTTTTTATTCAAAATTACAACAATAATTGATTTAATCGTTCGTTATTAAAGACAAAATACATCGATAAACAGACTAAAAGTCCGTTATTCTGTATAAAAAAAGGGATGAAATGCAATTTTTTTTGCATGATTTTAGTAAAAAGTATTGTAAGTTTACCTTTAATTACTATATTGCGTCTCTAAAATTTAATTAGCTTACTTAAAAGTATGGATATGAAAAACGTCTTAAACCTAAGGATACTATTAGCCCTAGTTGTATCTTTAACAATTGTTAGTTGTAGTAGAAACTCTTCAAAGAATACATCAAGAGCTACAGGTTGGAAAATCAATGACAAAAATGGTGGTTTCCAATACAATGACAAATTCCAAGAGCAAGAAACTGCTCCAGGATTAGTATTTGTTGAAGGAGGAACCTTTACAATGGGTAAAGTACAAGATGATGTTATGCATGATTGGAATAATTCTCCAAATCAACAGCACATTCAATCATTTTACATGGATGAAAGCGAAGTTACCAATATAATGTATACTGAATACTTAGATTGGATCAAACGAACTTATCCGCCAGAAGAAGAAAACTATAGATTAATTTACCAAGGAGCGCTTCCTGACACATTAGTATGGAGAAACCGCTTAGGTTATGCAGAAATGATGACAGAAAATTACTTACGTCACCCTGGTTATGGAGAATATCCTGTTGTAGGTGTCAGTTGGATTCAAGCTGTTGAATTTGCAAGTTGGAGAACAGATAGAGTTGCAGAAATGAAATTGCAAGAAGCAGGTTACTTAGAGAGAGATTCTCAATTAACCTCATCTGCAGATAGTAACTTTAATGTTGATACTTATATCAACGCACCAACAATGACTTATGGAGGTAATGATTCTATCATTAATCCAGAAAAATCTAGACGTAGAGTTCAAACAACTGCTGCTGGAGATACAATTAACCAATATGCTCGTAGAGAATCTGGTTTAATATCACCAGACTATAGATTACCAACTGAAGCAGAATGGGAATACGCTGCTTTAGGTATGAGTGAATTAAGAAGCTTTAACGTTTATAGAGGACGTAAAAAATATCCATGGGATGGTCAATATACTAGATCAGGAAAACGTAAAACTAAAGGTGATCAATTAGCCAACTTCAAACAAGGTAAAGGAGATTACGGTGGGATTGCTGGATGGTCTGATGATGGTGCAGATATTACTGCTCAAGTGATGTCATACGAACCAAACGATTATGGTATTTATGATATGGCTGGTAATGTAGCCGAGTGGGTTTATGATGTTTACAGACCTATTGTTGATGATGAATTTAACGATTTCAACTATGTTAGAGGTAATGTATACTACAAAAACGCAATCAATGAAGATGGAACTGTAAAAGTTATCACTCCAGATGAAATTGTATATGACACCCTAAGTAACGGTAGAATTGTTGCTAGAAATTTACCTGGTGAAATTGCACAAGTTCCTGTTGACGAAAATGAAACTTATCTAAGACCTAATTTTGATAAAAGTGATAACATTAACTTTAGAGATGGAGATACAAGATCTTCTCGTCTATATGCCGAAAGTTTTGACGAAGACGCAGACGAATCTAAGAGTACAACAAACAAAATGTACAACTCTCCTAAGCATAATGTTCAAAGAGATTCTTTAGGAAACTTAATTAAAGAATTTGATACATCTAACCAAAGAACATCTTTAATTAACGATGAAGTTAGAGTTTACAAAGGTGGTTCTTGGAGAGATAGAGCATACTGGATTGATCCTGCACAACGTAGATACTTCCCACAAGATATGGCAACAGACTATATTGGGTTTAGATGTGCAATGTCTAGAGTAGGTTCAAAATCTCAAGGAACTAAGAAAAGAAACTAATACATTTCTTATAAATAAATTTAAAGTCCTAATCATTATGATTAGGACTTTTTTATTACATTTATTCTATGACTATAGAAATATTACATGAGCATTTTTTACAATGCCAATCTGCTTGTACAGACACTAGAAAAATCTCTAAAAATTGCATGTTTTTTGCGCTCAAAGGCGGAAATTTTAACGGAAACAAATTTGCAAAAGAGGCCATTAAAAATGGTGCTGCTTTTGCTATAATTGATGAAGCAGATTATAAAATAAGCGATCAATATCTTTTAGTTGAAGATGTGCTTAGTGCTTTGCAAGACTTAGCTTTATTTCACCGGAAATCTCTAAACATTCCTATAATTTCAATCACAGGAAGTAATGGAAAAACAACAACAAAAGAACTAATAAATGCAGTGCTTTCTAAATCTTATAACACGATTGCTACTATAGGAAATCTAAACAATCATATTGGAGTGCCACTAACGCTTTTAAGCATGAGTAGTTCTACGGAAATCGGTATTGTTGAAATGGGTGCAAATCACCAAAAAGAGATTGAATTTCTTAGTAATATAGCCTTACCTGATTATGGATTGATTACAAACTTTGGAAAAGCTCATCTTGAAGGTTTTGGAAGTTTTGAAGGTGTTATTAAAGGAAAATCTGAACTTTATGATTATTTAAAAGCCAACAATAAAACTATTTTTGTTAACCAAAATGACGAACTTCAACTTAAACAAGTAGGTAATTATACTCATACAAAAAAAATTGGCTCTCAATCTAAATTAATAGAATCGCAGCCTTACATTGCTTTAAATTATAAAAACCAAACTATAAAAACTCATCTTACAGGCGCATATAATTACAATAATGTGTGTGTTGCAATAGCCTTAGGAGAACACTTTAAAGTTCCTACACAAGATATAATTGATGCTATAGAAAATTATATTCCAAATAATAATCGCTCTCAAATTGTAGAAAAAGATGGACACCAAATTATTTTGGATGCTTATAATGCAAATCCATCTAGTATGATTGCTGCACTTTCCAATTTTAATCAACTTAACAATGAAAATAAGGTTGTTATTTTAGGAGACATGTTTGAATTAGGTGATACTGCTCAAGAAGAACATCAAGGTATTTCAGATTTTGCAAGTAGCCTAAAGTTAAATAAAGCAATTTTTGTTGGAGAAAATTTTTATAACATTACATCTAAAAACACCGATAGTTATTATTTTAAATCTTTTGATGATCTAAAGAATGACTTCGAAAATTTTAATTTAGAAAACCAATTAATCTTAATAAAAGGATCGCGTGGCATGGCTTTAGAGCGTGTACTCGATTTGATATAAACACAAATCACACTTTTACAAAAGACCTGAATATCAATAAAAAATTATATTAACTAAGCGTTTAAATTAGATAGCATAATAAATTAGGAACTCAATCTATAGTTCATGTTAGAAAAATGGATATCATTATTAAATAGTATTTATTATTGCTTTATAAAATGCAAGAATACTACTTCCTTCAAAACAGACTCAATTTCCTCTTAAAAAAATCAATAGATTAAACTCACTCCTACAAATAGAGTTCTAATGTGCTCAGACACATTTAGACTTTTCATTTTTTAAAAATTTGTTTGAGCTTACAACTCACGAATCTAAAAAAAACAAAAATCCTGATTTGTCAATTGACAAATCAGGATTTTTCTTGATGTGGGTCATACTGGATTCGAACCAGTGACTTCCACGTTGTCGACGTGACACTCTGAACCAACTGAGTTAATGACCCTTATAAATAAAAAAAGCCCACATTACTGTGGGCTTTTGTGGGCAATGAGGGATTCGAACCCCCGACCCCCTCGGTGTAAACGAGGTGCTCTGAACCAACTGAGCTAATTGCCCTATTTATTGGACTGCAAAGATACTCTAGATTTTTAATTACCAAAAGGTTTTTTCAAAAAAAATTATATTTTTTTTCAAGAAAGCTGTTTACCGAATAAATAAGGTTAATTGTTGTGTTCAAACTTATTTTGATATTTTTATATCTTATAATTTTATACTTTGAAATATATCTCTTTTATTGATCAATTAGGCTTAGACATTAATGAGTTATCTCAAATTGATGCCAATGGTATCATTAAACTTCAAAAACAACTCAAAGCTAAGGCTATGTTGGGTGATGCCAATAATCTTGGTGACATTTCAAATCTAATTGACAAGTTAAAGGATACCACTGTATTACAACATCATGTTTTTATCGAGAAACATAATTGGCTCAAGCAATTAATTTCTGGAAATTACCAAAACATCAAACAAAATGAGATTACTATTGATGATTCACTCATTTCAAATCTTGATGATTTAAAATACTTTTTAGCTCCATTTTTAAAAGAGAATTTAAAAGTCTTTTTATCTGAAACTTTAGGTAAGGGTAAGTATGTTTTACTTCTTAAAGTATTAACTCATAATTACCTTTTTTCCGAAGAAAACAATCAGCTTACCATCAATTTTTTCAAAGCACGATTAAATTATGCTTGTGTTTATCTAAGAGAAAGCAGATTAAAGGATAAAGAATTCCCAATAGGTTTCATTACCAACAAAGTATTTATTAATTGTTTAAATGAATATCCTGACTGTTTTAACAACGACATGCAGGAACTCAACTCTGAGGTAATTGATATCTACAATTCAAATCGTAGAAATACAAATAATCAAGAGTTTAGGTTTGCAGCAAAAGCAATGGTGGCATTTTCAATTTTAGATACATCTAATGTATTTTTAAAGGAAACATTAGTTTCTAACGCTGATATAGCCAAACAATACTCCTACCCTTCTAGATCAAGTAAAAAAACAGGTTCTGGTTTTGGTGGATGGAGCATTTTTGTAATTATTATGATTGTGATTAGAATCATTTTTTGGGCAGGAAAAAGTTCTAGTACCAGTTATGATTATGATTATATAAGAAGTAGCGACTATAAATCGAGCCCTGTTTATAATGATAAAATCCAACGTATGATGGATAGTATTCAGCGTTCTGGCTCAACTGATGATACTTTTACTATTGATGAAGAGTTAATTGAGGAAACTGTGTTAGATGATTTCTATTCTGAATCGATTTTAAATGACAGATACAAACTTGCTGATCACACCAAATTCATCTATACACTAAAACGAAAGGTTGAACAAAAGACTAGCGATGAGATTTTAGGTATGAGATTAGACCCTTTTTCAAATCCGTATCAAACAACTTTTAATGATTTACCATATTCTAAAGATAATCTTGATAATACGTTTCTTAAAATAAACAATAAAAGTAAAAAAGATCTTATTGTATTTAGGCTCACTCCTGGTATTGATCAATCAATGTTTATCCCAAAAGGTGAGCGAATTTCAATTAAAGCCATACAAAATGACTCTTTGTTATTTTATACAGGAACAGATTTTGTCTCCACCCGCTTTTCGCATTTTAAAAAAGATACCGATTTATCTAATCTTTACAAAATCACAGATTATGATACTTCCGTAGAAAAAGAAATCATCATTTACCCTTTTGAGGATATCATCTCAAAAGTAAAAAGTAGTTCTTCTAACAAAATATTGATAGACACAGTACGTGGAGAAACTATAAAAGCCAATAAAATAAAATTAAAGCAACTAAGTATTAATAAAATTTATACAAATTGGTACAACAAAAAATACAGGAATTAGCCTAAACCTGTTCTACTATCGTCTTTAAATTTCTTTTGTTTTTCTTTTTCATAATCCGGCAAGAGTGCTGATAAGCCATAAACAATATGTCGTAAAGATTTGTAATCTTTCTTCTCTAACGCTTCATCGCCTTGCTTTAATAATTTATCTGCTTTACGTTGATTTATGAATTCTGTTACAAACTTCATGTGTAAGAAATAAGTAATAAAATTCTCATCACTAGATTGAATTATAGAATCATACAACTCATCTAGTTCCTTAATTTTAGAACGAATTAAGTATTTATTTCCAGAGTTGATAACCTCGCGTTCATTTTTTATAATGCGTGTATATTTTTCTTGAAAGCGTTCGTTCTCCTCTTTGTTTAAATGATATTCTAGATTTGATTTAGACTCATTATACTCCTCAATTTCTTGAGCAATTAATTTATTTCGAGTTAAATCATCAAAATTTTGAATGAGTTTTCGTTTTCTATCATCTAACTGAAATTTTGCATCAGACACATCATCGTCATTAATTAACGAGGCTGCAATTTGAGTTTCAATCAAACCTACTCTTATGTTTTCTAACTGATGTGAGTATTCAAAATTTTCTTCGGAATTATTGGTCTTTATTAACTCCTCAACATCTCCAAGAACCGTATTAATCTCCATATTAATCTTATTGATGCTTATGGCTCTTTCAGATTCACTAAAGACATTTTTAAATTCTTGATCACAAGATTGTAAAAAGACGTTTATTTTTAAATCGCGAGACTCTGTTACCTCAATTTCAATTTCTATATCTGTACCTTTTATAAGGTCCTCTTCTAGATCTTTTCCGAAGATTTCAATATAACCAATACTCAATCCAGAACTTGGCAACCCTTTAGATTTACCTTCAATAATATTGATAATCAAATTAGATTTAGATTGTCTCAATATTGTTTTAGATGCAGTTTTATAAATTTTCTTCTTCAGTGGTAAAATACTACCCTTCGCAAACACCAAATCTAATCGCGTAGTTGATGCATCTAAATCATCAACTTCCATACAAATATCGTTAGGCAATGGTTGCCCTTGCACATTGTAACTCCCTTGGTTTATGGCTACAGTATCTATGACTTTCAAAACATCTAGAGCATCATTCAACAATTGTATTTTAAATGGATTTAATCGACCTTCTAGAAGTGGCACAAACTCAGAAAACGTGTCATCATCTAAAGTCTTCACACCAGAATCATAACCACCATCTTTTCTCATTATCCTATAACTATTTACGTCACCAGAATTCACCTTACACGTAATTAGCTCTTCTAAATCTCTAGTATTTTGTTCATAAAACAACTTGAAATCTATGGTTTCTGAAATCGTGTTTTCAACTTCCTTTTCTTCGATCTCAATAACAGTTGCTGGCTTAGAACCTGCAAAATAAGCTGCACCATGAACTACTGCAGATGTTGGATCAATACTAGAATCAACCTCTACTCCAATAGCATCAGCAATACGTTTTTTGATTAATGGCACATAAGTCGTTCCTCCTATTAAAATCACACGGTCAATTTGTGAATTAAGCAACTGATTGTTCTTTATAACATCCTGAATAAAAGTAATCGTCTGCTCTACTCTTGAAGAAATCAAATCTTCAAACTGTTCTCTTTTTATAATGAATTGTTCATAGAAATTCTCTCCATTGACATCAATATCTATTTCAATTTCAGTCTCCTCATAATGTGAAAGTTCTTTTTTAGCTTCTTCGGAAATTTTAAGTAGTTCAAAATATAGACCTTTAAAATTAGTAGTCTTAGACTTCAAATCTTTCCAAAGATTAGTGAGCGACAACTTGTCTTCAATAAACGGAACAATTAAATGCTCAACGATAAGATTATCAAAATCTGCTCCTCCTAAATAATTATCACCTAAATTATCTGTAACCTTTAATTCTCTATCATTTACTTCTACTAAAGCGACATCAAAAGTTCCGCCTCCAAAATCGTAAACAATCCAATTTTGTTTATCGGTAACTTCAATATTTGAAGTGTTTGCAAACGCCAAGCAAGCTGCAATAGGCTCTTGTAACAAAACAACTTCCTTAAAACCTGCTAGATAACCTGCTTTTTTGGTTGCATTAGATTGTATGGTATCAAACGATGCAGGAATAGTAATCACAACAGAATCCAAAACTTCTTCATCATTCACAAAGTTTTTAAGTTCCTTCAATATTAAGGATGACAATTCTATTGGAGACATTTCTTTATCAATGGATGGTACAAAATAAGTATCTTGCGTTCCCATTTTACGTTTAAAAAGCATGCAGATATTTTCGGCATCTTTTTCTAAATAATCTAATGCTTTATCACCAATTACTGTTCTATTTCCACGAAAAGCGATACAAGATGGCAAGGTTTGTTTTAAACCTAACGGGTTATTGTAAATTTTAATATTTCCGTCGTCATATTTAGCAATTAGACTATTAGTCGTTCCTAAATCTATGGCAAAGTTTATAGTTTTCATTCGAAGCTATTCTACAATTACAATTCCTTTTTGAAGGAGTTTCGTTTCGTTGTTTTCAATTTGGTAAATGACAGGTTTTAAGACTTTTGTGATTTTAGATTTTCTATTTAAATCACCTAGAATATTAGCTTCAACATCTGTCATTTCATTACGATAGGTTTGACCTATTGGAATAACAATTTGGAATCCCATAGCTTCAAACTCGTGGTAGATACGATCTAAATATCTATTTCCACTATCGTTATTTTCCTTTTTTAATTTAGAATCTAGAGCAAAAATTTGATTGATAATCTCAGTCATACTAATTTTTTACATTGAAACTTAAATATACGATTATTTAGTTTTTATACGACTTCTGCGACTACAAAAGTACTTCCGCCAACATAGATTAAATCTTCAGTGTTCGCTGCAATTTTAGCTTCGTTCAATGCATTATTGACAGATTGGTATGCTTCTCCCTTAAATCCATTAGAAATAAATTTAAATCTTAAAATTTCGGCATCTAAACCTCTTGGGACATTTGGTTTGCAAAAATAGTACGTTGCATTTTTTGGTAGTAATGGTAGAATAGAATCAACATCTTTATCATTGACAACACCAAAAACCATGTGAAGTTCTTTATAACTTTCTTCAGCTAATTGCTTGACAATATAAGTAAGTCCTTCTTTATTATGAGCAGTATCACAGATAACTTTTGGTTGTGTTTGCAACACTTGCCAACGACCTTTTAAACCTGTGTTTTTGACAACATTTTGCAATCCTGCTTTTATGTTTTCTTCGGAAATATTAAAACTTTTATGACTTAGAATTCTTAAAGCTTTAGTCGCTGTTTTGATATTATGCTTTTGATAATTTCCTTTTAAATCGCTAGTATAAGTAGAATTGGTTTCATCTGCAAAATAAATTTCAGAAGCATTTGATTTAGCAATTTCTAAAAATACTTTTTTAGTTTCCTTTTGGGTTTCTCCTATGATGACAGGCACATGAGGCTTTATAATTCCTGCTTTTTCGGTTGCGATTGCTTCGTAAGTCGTTCCTAAAAACTGAGTATGATCAAACCCTATATTGGTAATCACTGAAACTTCTGGAGTAATGATATTTGTAGAATCTAATCGACCTCCAAGACCAACCTCTATAATAGCTATATCAACATTTTGTTTGGAGAAATAGTCAAAAGCCATCCCAACAGTCATTTCAAAAAAAGACAATTGATGTTGCTCTAAAAAAGCTGTGTTACGTTTTATGAAACCTATTACAAATTGTTTACTTACTTCTTTACCATTAATTTTAATACGTTCTCTAAAATCTTTTAAGTGTGGAGATGTGTACAAACCAACTTTATAACCAGCTTCTTGTAAAACTGATGCCAACATATGACTTGTAGAACCTTTACCATTGGTTCCTGCGACGTGAATACTTTTGAATTTGTGCTCGGGATTTTTTAAGTGATTGGCTAAAAGAATCGTATTTGATAAATCCTTTTTAAAAGCAGTTTTACCTTGGTTTTGATACATAGGCAACTGCTTAAACATCCTGTTTACTGTATCTTGGTAATTCATTTTAATTTGTAGGAGAAAAATTAACAACTACTTTACCAAACTGTCGAGCAGGTGCTTTTGAATTTGCAGGCCATTTGTAAGACATGGCTATTTTTCTTGCTTGTTCTTTTAAACAAATCGTCGCATTATTACTACCTCTTACACCTGGAGTTGCTTCTATAACTTTACCGCTTCTATCTACAACAATATCAACCATGATTCTACCATATTCATTTTCACAGCCTTCATAAATTTTGTAGTCCGGTTTTCCTCGTCCGTTTAAACCATAACCAACACCTCCATTTCCAGATCCTGGAGTACCATCGTAAGGTGCATATGGATTTCCATCTAAATCACCTTTATCTCCTGGACCATCACCTGGACCTTCGCCATCACTAGTTGGACCATCAGCATTTTTGACACCTCCAATAAGCGCGTCGAGTTTATCTTTTTTATCTTGTTCTTCTTTAGCTTTTTTAGCTTCTGCTTCTTTTTTTAATTTTTCTTTGAGTTCAGCATCTGCTTTGGCCTTAGCATCTGCTTTGGCTTTGGCTTCTTTAGCTTTTTTGATTGCTATGGCTTCTGCAGATTCGCTAGTCATAACATCTTCTACTTTACTACTTGCTTCTGTAGGCTTTGTTACTTCCTCAACTTTCTCAGCTTGCTTTTCTTCTTTTACAACCTCTTCATTAACTCTAGACTTTATTGGCTCTGTTGGTTGGACTTTACCTGAACCAACTTCAGAGTTTCCAAAATTAATTGCAACACCATATTCTTCTGGTGGATCCATATAAGTATTTCCCATTACAAATAAAAGCAATACAAGAATGACCGCAATTAATGCAGTAATCTTTGCTGAATTTTGTTCGTGTTTGGTTTCTAAATACTTCATCTTAATTTGTTTGATGTCTTTTATGCAAGATTCATTCCGAAGAAATAAATATTTTTTTAATTACTAGGTTTTACAGCTAAAATAACTTTAAAACTATTCTTATTTGCCATATCCATAAAGTTAACAATATTCTCAATTGGAACTGATTTCTCAGCTCTTAGAACTATAGTTAAATCATCGTTTACAGCCTTTTCTAATAAAACTTCTTCAGTATCCTTTATATCATATTCTATATCATTAATAAATACAATTAAGTCTTTATTTATTTTAACAACAACACTGTTATTGTTTTCAATAGAATCATTAGCAGTTATTAAAGGTACTAAAAGATCAATACTGTTATTTTTTTCAATTTTATTAGTTAACGATTGAAAATAAAACAGTGTGACCAATAAAACTATTCCTATTCCAATATATATGAAAAGCTTTAGATTTCTTTTCACGTTAATTACTTGGTTTTACAGCTAAAATAACTTTAAACTTATTTCTATTAGCAATATCCATAACCTTTACAACATGCTCTACAGCAACAGATTTTTCTGCACGTAAAACGATAGTCGGTTCATCTTTTTTTGATAACAAAGAAATTAATTCGTTTTCTAAAACACTTTCTCCTACACGCTTTTCATCAATATAAAAGGTCAAATCCTTTTTGATGCTAACCGCAACAGATTTTTTGTTTTCAGTTTTCCCACTTGCTGTTGGTAATAGTATATCAATAGCACTAGTGGTCACTAATGTTGAAGCTATCATAAAAAATATCAATAACAGAAATACAATATCTGTCATTGACGACATATTGAACTCAGGTGTTACTTTATTTCTTCCTCTTAAATTCATTAAATAGGCTCGTTTAGGTGATCTAAAAATTCTAAAGAATTAGCTTCCATTTGATATACAACTTTATCTGTCTTTACAACTAAATGGTTGTAAGCCATATAAGCAACAATACCTACAATAAGTCCTGCAACCGTTGTTGTCATTGCAGTATATAAACCACTTGCTAAAACATCCATTTGTATGGTTCCTCCAGCATTGGCGAGTTCAAAAATTGCTAAAATCATTCCAACTACAGTTCCAAGAAATCCAATCATTGGAGCTACACCAGAAATCGTAGCCAGGACACTTACGTTTTTTTCTAATCCGTAAATTTCTAATCGTCCAGCATTTTCAATCGCTGTATTGATATCTTCTAAAGGTTTACCAATACGTGTAATCCCTTTATTAATAAGTCTTGAAACAGGAGAGTTGACTTGTGCACATAACATTTGCGCAGAATCAATTTTACCATTACTCACATGGTCTTTAATTTGATTCATAAAGTTAGAATCTATTTGAGAAGCTGCTTTTATAGCAAACAATCGCTCAAAATAAATATAGATGGCAAAGATGAGCATCACGAATAAAACCGCAATAATCACTTGACCTGCGAAACCTCCACTACTAATTAATTCTATAATGGATAATGTTTTTTCTACTGGTTCTCCATCTGTTAAGATGTCTGCTCCTTCTTGAATATTACTTTGTAATATCATATAATAAGTATTGAAAATTATTTTTTTCTATTGATATAACGACTGATTTCTATCTAAAGTATGCACTTTAAAATATAGTTCTTGTAAACATAAAGACAACAGCTCCTGCTAAGAAACCTATCAATGCTAACCAAGATATTTTTTTAAGGTACCAGAAAAAATCAATTTTTTCCATTCCCATAGCAACAACTCCTGCTGCAGAACCTATGATTAACATACTTCCTCCTGTTCCTGCAGAATAGGCTATGAAATGCCACAATTCATTATCAGTACCTTCAGTAAACATTCCTAAACTTGCTGCTACTAATGGTACATTATCAATTACAGCAGATCCTACTCCTAAAAGTAATACTACTAAATCTGAAACTCCTCCATGATGAAGCTCTGTACCTAACATTGGCATCGTTTCTTGAAGTGTCCCTGCAAAACCAAATAAAATTCCTAGAGATTCTAAAGCAGCAACTGCCATTAATATTCCGAGGAAAAATAAAATACTTGGTAATTCAATCTTTGATAATGAATGATGTACAGGACTATGGTGAGCATGTGCATCACTTTCTGCTGAATCATGACTAGAAATACTAAATTTTGAATTACTATAAATTTCAGCAAAAATGGCCACAATACCTAAAGCTAACATCATACCAACATAAGGAGGTAAATGTGTTACTGTTTTAAAAATTGGCACAGATACAATACCACCTAATCCTAGGTAAAGCATTGTAGAACTGAATTTACTTTTAGGCTTATCGTCCTCTTCTTCTGTCTTTTGATCCAAATCACCTTTAAATGCTGGCATAAATGACGCGATAAAAAACGGAACAAGCATACAAACAAGTGATGGTAAGAATAAATACACAAACAAGTGACCTGTAGTTACTTTTTTACCAATCCATAACATGGTTGTTGTTACATCACCAATTGGAGACCATGCTCCACCTGCATTTGCAGCAATAATGATTAAACCTGCATACCAGATACGAACATTTCTATCAAAAACTAATTTTTGTAAAATTGAAATTAATACAATAGTAGCTGTTAGGTTATCTATAATTGCAGATAAGAAAAACGCTAAAAATCCAAAAATCCAAAGGATTCTCTTTTTACTTTTTGTTTTAATAAAACCTTTTATTGTTGAGAAACCGTCAAAGTAATCAATGATTTCAACAATAGTCATTGCTCCTAATAAAAAGACTAAAATCTCTGCAGTTTTACCTAAATGATGAAGTAACGTTTCTTCCATCCAGTGCATTTTACTTTCATGTCCTAGACTTTCAAAACCATCTACCAATCCATGATTTGCAGAGTCAAACCATTGTGGAAAAGAATCTATACCTAAAGAAATTAATGCCCAACTTATAGCCATCATCACTAAAGCTGGAATTAACTTATCAATTTTTATACTGTGTTCTATAGTTATGGCTAAATAGCCTAAAACAAATACTAATATTATTATGGTTTCCATATTGGTCTAGTTATACTAATTGAGTTAAGGCAATTTCAAAAGCTGTAGCGCTTATGCCTGTTTTTGTTTGATTTTTATCGTGAACTTTTTGAATGGCTTTTCTAATAATTTCTGAAGTATCATTAAAAATTGCTTCATCTGTCATTTGTACTTTTCGCTCCATGAAATAAGCAAAAACTCTAGCCATACCACAGTTTGAAATAAAATCTGGGATAAGACTTACTTTGTTATCTGTGTGCTCCATAATACTTCCGAAGAAAATTTCCTTATCTGCAAAAGGTACATTTGCTCCACATGAAATAACTTCTAAACCTGTACCAATCATTTGATCAATTTGATCTTGAGTAATTAATCGAGACGCAGCACAAGGTGCAAAAATTTCGGTCTCAAGAGACCATATTTTTTCATTAATTTCTGAAAACGGAATGAGATGGTCACTTACTAAGGTATTTCCCGATTTTGCTAAATACAACTCTGTAATTTCTTCAAAAGAAAATCCATCTTCTTTTATTAAACCACCAACTATATCTATAACACCTACAACTTTTGCTCCCATTTGAGACAAATAAAATGCTGCTGCAGCACCTACATTACCAAAACCTTGAACAATTGCTCGTTTACCAATTATAGAATCTCCTTGGAGATCATAAAAATGTTTTGCTGCTTCTGCAACTCCAAAACCAGTAATCATATCTGCTACTGTATATTTTCTAGCTACACTTGGTGAATATTTTGGATTTTCTATAACCTTAATTACACCATGTCTTAATTGACCAATGCGGTTAATTTTATCTGCAATTGTAGGTTTAAAATGACCTTCAAAAACACCTTCTTGTGGGTGCCAAACTCCGCTTTCTTCAGTAATTGGAATAACTTCATGTATTTCATCAACATTTAAATCTCCTCCTGTACCATAATAACTTTTAAGTAAGGGAGATACTGCTTTATACCAGCGTTCTAAAACTCCTTTTTTTCTTGGATCTTTAGGGTCAAAATTTATTCCAGATTTTGCTCCTCCAATTGCTGGACCAGATACAGTAAACTTCACCTCCATGGTTTTAGCAAGTGATAAAACCTCATTCATGTCAAGACCTTTTCGCATTCTAGTTCCTCCTCCTGCTGCACCTCCTCGAAGTGAGTTAATAACAGTCCAACCTTCCGCTTCGGTTTCTGGATCTTTCCAATTGAAAATTATTTCTGGGGATTTATCTTCGTATTTCTGTAGTAATTCTTTCATTTATATACTTTGAATCATTTAATAACTTATTTAATAATATTTGATGTAAAATAAAAGAGTAGCTAAAGCTGATTCATTTGAGAAAATTTCTATTAGTTAGTTATAACAAATATAAAAAACATAAAATCGCTTTATATTAATTTTAGAATATTTTTATGGATAATATATTACTCCAGAAGAATGGTCATAATCTGCACCAGTTACACTAGATAAACAGTTCACTTCTTCTCTTAGTTTTAAAATGCCTAAAAGTCCGAAAATAAGCGCTTCTTTAAATTCTATAATGTCTGTAGAGGGTACTACTAACTCGAATTCTTTTTGAGCTTTAATTCGTTCTAAAAGGAAATCATTAAAAGTACCTCCTCCTGTAAATAAAACTTTAGAATTTGTTTTAAAGGCATTAGCTATTTGAATCGCATTATGCTCTATAACAGTTCTTAAAATATTTTCTTCGGAAAGTTTAGATGCTTCCAATATTGGAAATATTTTAGATTCTACCCACTCTAAACCCAATGATTTTGGTGGTTTTTCTGAATAAAAGTCTATCTCATTTAGAAGCTTTAATAAATTTTGGTCAATCGTTCCTGATTTTGCAATGGCTCCTCCTTTATCATAATCATACCCTAATTTTTTAGCATAACGATTCATGATGATATTAACAGGACAGATGTCGTAGGCGATTCTGGTTTTATTTATTTCCGAAGAAATATTAGCAAAACCTCCTAAGTTGATACAATAGTCATATTCTGAAAACAATAAACGATCGCCAATTGGTACTAAAGGAGCTCCTTGACCATTAAATTTTACATCTTGAATTCTAAAATCGCAAACCACTGTATTACCAATTAACTTTGCTAATGTTGGCAAATTACCAATTTGATAAGTAAGATGATGTTCTGGTTGATGTAACGCTGTATGTCCATGTGAGCAGATGACATCAATATTATTTAGTTGATATTTCCGAAGAAAATCATTTATAATTTCTGACAAATAAACAGTGTATTCTTCGTCTATTGATTTTAATGTTTCTAAATCAAAATTAACGAGATTTGAGAGTTTGAGTTTCCAGTTTTCGGTATATGGAATGGTTTCAGCATTATGGATTTTGAATGTCCATGTTTTACCAATTTTAAAAGAAATATGTGCTAAATCAATTCCGTCTAAAGATGTTCCAGACATTACTCCTACGATATTATAACTGGTTTTTATCATATTCTGTAAAAATAACTATAACGATTGAAATTTTCCTAATAAAGACTTATCTTTGCCATCATTTTTTAACAATTCAATAATTTATTTTATACTATGGATTTTAGCTTAACCGAAGAACATATAATGATACGCGATGCTGCTCGTGATTTTGCACAAACCGAATTACTTCCTGGCGTTATAGAACGTGACAATGCACAAACCTTTCCTGATGAACTTGTAAAAAAAATGGGTGACTTAGGCTTTATGGGTATTATGGTTGATCCTAAATATGGTGGAAGCGGAATGGATGCCATCTCGTATGTATTAATTATGGAAGAACTTTCTAAAATTGATGCATCTGCCTCTGTCATGGTTTCTGTAAATAACTCTTTAGTTTGTTATGGTTTAGAAGCTTATGGTAATGAAGAACAAAAACAAAAATATTTAACAAAACTTGCGACTGGAGAACAAATTGGTGCATTTTGTTTAAGTGAACCAGAAGCTGGTAGTGATGCAACTTCACAAACAACTACAGCTATAGATAAAGGTGATCATTATGTACTTAATGGAACAAAAAACTGGATTACTAATGGTGGAAGAGCAAGTGTTTACTTGGTAATTGCACAAACTGATAAACATAAAGGTTCTCACGGTATTAACGCTTTTATTATTGAAAAAGGAATGCCTGGATTTGATATTGGACCAAAAGAAGACAAATTAGGAATAAGAGGAAGTGACACACATACACTACAGTTTAATGATGTAAAAGTACCTAAAGAAAATAGAATTGGTGCAGATGGGTCTGGATTTAGATTCGCTATGAAAACATTATCTGGAGGACGTATTGGAATTGCAGCTCAAGCTTTAGGAATTGCTGCAGGTGCTTACGAATTGGCTTTAAAATATTCTAAAGAACGTAAAGCTTTTGGTACCGAAATTTGTAACCACCAAGCTATTGCTTTTAAATTAGCAGATATGTATACTGAAATTGAAGCTGCACGTATGTTGGTTATGAAAGCTGCTTGGGATAAAGATCAAGGAAATAACTACGATATGTCTAGTGCTATGGCAAAATTATATGCATCTCAAGTTGCAATGACGCATACTGTTGAAGCTGTTCAAATTCATGGTGGAAATGGTTTTGTAAAAGAATATCATGTTGAGCGCTTAATGCGTGATGCAAAAATTACTCAGATTTATGAAGGGACTTCTGAAATTCAAAAAATTGTAATTTCTAGAGGTTTGATTAAAGCATAATTAAACAAAATATAAAAAAGAGGCTTCAGAATTAATTTTGAAGCCTTTTTTAGTTTGATAGATTATCGACAACTAATCTTAATTCACCATAAGTATATTTATCATCTATTTGGTGTTTTAAGTCTGAGATATTTTCAAATTTATGCTTCGGAATGAGTTCTTTTAACTCTTTGTAATTTTCTTCGGAAATCAAATCGGTAATTTTAATTTCCCCTGAAGGAATAAAACTTGCCAAATGTCCAATTATTGTACTCACGTTAAGTTCTCTTATATCTGAAATATCTTCTATAGATTTCCCTGATTGAAATAAAGCTAAGGATTCTTTCTTGGTTTCACCCTTTTTTCGTTTTGGTTTAGCCTCTGGTTTTTCAAAAATCTCCTTATCCAGTGATGTTTCTATATCATTTTCATCACAATATGATCTTATGACTTCGATAATTTCAGAACCGTACTTTTCAATCCTTGTTTTACCCATACCATGAACTTGCTTTAAATCAGCTTTAGTTATAGGAAGCATTTCACACATGGCATACAAAGCCTTCTGAGTAAATATTTGATAATGAATAAGGTCTTCTCTATCTGCGATTGTATTACGTAATTCGCGAAGTAATTCAAAGAGTTCTACATTAGTAGTACCATCAATAACAGCTTTTCTAGGCTTCTTAGGTTTTTCTTTAGCTAAAAACACAGATTTGGCACGTAATTCTAAAAAAACAGTAGAATTAAAACTATTACTTAAACCTTGAAAATATAAATGTTTAGTTGACAGTAATTCTTCAAATGTATCTAACTGTTTAGTGATCTCTTGTTCAAGAGCTTTATTGTCTGTAGAAAAACTAAAAGTCTTATATGGTTCTTGAATATTTATTTTTGTTTGTTCAACAAAGTATTCCACTGCTTTTGCAAAACGCTTTTGGAGTAATTCATTTTGTTCGGGCTCTTTTTCATCAATAGAAATTCCTCTAAGTTGAGCATTAAAACCGTTAGCTACCTTAAGTAGATTTGTAATCGTATTTTTTATTGCAATCAAAGGTGTTTCTATTTTCCCTTCTATACTACCTCGATTCTTATAATAAATATCTAAAACACGATTAACTGGATATAAGAATTTATAGAAATTAAATAATTCTGATATTAAATTCAATTGAAATTCAACTTTCGATTTATGTAAAACAGATTCATCAGGTTGATTTCCCTCTGCTTCTTTATTAAAATTAATAACATTCGTGTCACTAATTATTTGACTTGAATCAATTTTACTTTTGAGGACTAATCCCTCTAAACTTTTACATCTACTTAATGCAACATACGTTTGTCCATGAGCAAAAGCTCCTTGAGCATCAATAATTGCTTTTTCAAAAGTTAGCCCTTGGCTTTTATGTATTGTAATAGACCAAGCTAAACGTAAAGGTGTTTGGGTATAAGACCCAATCTTATTTTCTGTAATGGCTTTAGTCTCGGTATTAATATTGTAATTTATATTCTCCCAAACCTCTTTAGTAACTATAATATTATAGTCATCATCTGGACATTTCACAACGACTTCATCTTTATCTAATAGAATGACCTTACCTATTTTTCCGTTGAAATATCTTTTATCAACAGAGCTATCATTTTTAATAAACATTACTTGTGCACCAACTTTGAGAATTAGTTGTTCCTTATTAGGATATGAGTACTCAGGAAATTTACCTTCCACTTTTGCAGAATAACTTTGTGTTTTAGATTTAAGCTTTTCAAGTTCTGAAAGATTTACACGTTCAGCTTTATTATTGTGTGTAGTTAAATAAATATAACCTTCATTATCATGAGGTGAAAAATCTGGTTGAAATCGTTTGTTTAATTCATTAGCTGATGATTGAGATAATGTATTAGTTCTAATTTCATTAAGAATTGTAATGAATTTAGGATTATCCTGTCTATAAATATGCTTCAGTTCAACAGTTATTGATTTACTTTTCTGAAAAGCTAAGCTGCTAAAAAAAAACGCATTATTATAAAATGGTTTTAACAACTGCCATTCATTTTCTTTTACAACAGGTGAGAGTTGTTGTAAATCACCAATCATTAATAGTTGAACACCTCCAAAGGCAAGCGTTTTATCTCTATAACGTCTCAGTGTCTTATCAATTCCGTCAAGTAAATCAGCTCTAACCATACTAATCTCGTCAATAACAAGTAAGTCTAAAGATCTAATAATATTAATTTTTGTTTTACTGAATTTTCTTGTAAAGTTTGAAGTACCATCTAGGCTATCAGTTGGTAATATAGGACCAAAAGGCATCTGAAAAAAGGAATGAATTGTAACACCTTTAGCATTAATAGCAGCTACACCAGTGGGAGCAACTACTACCATTCTTTTTAAAGATTTCATTTTTAATTTATGTAAAAACGTAGTCTTACCCGTACCTGCTTTCCCTGTTAAAAATACATTTCTATTAGTATTATTAATAAAATCCCAAGCTAAATCAATCTCTTTATTACCACTCATAAAACTATTCTTAAATATGTGAAGATAAAAAAAGGAATAAGAATTATTAAAATATAAAACAAAAAAAATCCTCAACAAATAAATGTTGAGGATTTAAAAAAGGCGACGACCTACTCTCCCACAAATGCAGTACCATCGGCGCAAATGGGCTTAACTTCTCTGTTCGGAATGGTA
>NZ_JADILU010000026.1 GCF_015319355.1 Psychroserpens luteus
TAAATCTAAATGGAATGAGCCCGATTGAATATCGAGCTAATTATTGTCAAAATTAATTATAAATTTGTCTAAGCTTTTGGGTGCAGTCTAAAATCCGCGAGGATTTTCGTAAGTAGGCTAGTACTAGCAATGGATTATATACGTTGTTGGCAAATCGTTTATTTTAATTCACTCGACAATTTATTTATTGATTCAATTATTTTTTTCAGTTTCAAAGGTGCTTTAGAGTAAGAATAATTTTTTAATTCATATTGTTCAACCATATTCTTGATAACCAAAGATGTAATTCTTGAGCATAATAATGACACAGTCGAAAATGAACTTTCGTATTGAGAATTATCATTTACCGCAGATTTTAATTGACGAACGCTTATATATTCCGAGTGAATATGATTTGAATACAAAGAATGAGTTCTTGATATATTACCAATTTTTATTAATGGATATATTTCGTCCAATTTAATTAATCTTGCATATGATGGATTTATAAATCTTTTTCTTTTAGTAAAAGGTACTCTTTTGAATTCATCCAACTTCCGGATTTTCCTTAATTCTTCAGCGAGTTCATTCCTCATTTTTTTAATCGGTTCAAAATCCTTTGGATGCTTTTTAGTCAGCTCAATTTGTTTCCTCAATCCTTGTATTTTGTATACATATGCTCTTATTTCTTTAGAATATTCAGAGTCGACAAAAAATATGTAGGATAAATTAATGAATGTTTCAATTTGAAGTCTTGCAATAGAGTAAACAGCTGTTAGGTCATTAATTTTTATTTGCTTATCCCGAATTTCAATTAATTTCCCACTTGTAAGGGTTAAAAGTGTTTCATTATGAAATATTATTTGAAACAGCAATTTTTCAAAGAGTCCTGCATCCTCAAATTTTATTCCATTATCATATAAATCTTGAGTACATTCTATAAGAAGGGAATTTAATTCAGTAAGAATTGCTTTTTGATTAGACAAAGACAAGTCATTAACTAATATTAAAGCTTCTATGCTTGTTCTTTGTTGTTCGTTCATAAAATGTTTGCCAATGGTTAGTGGTATGAATAGTGGCCTTCTCCATAAACTTGCTTTTTAGGCCATTATTTATACCACGTGTTGTCTGCCGTATATTTTTTAGTTTAAATTTCCTGAAATTAAAAAATATAG
>NZ_JADILU010000005.1 GCF_015319355.1 Psychroserpens luteus
CTAAGTTTTGAAGGATCTCTGCGTTTTTACTGGTCAAGTCAAATTGAGCTATACCGTCTGCTGATAAATCATCACAAACTTCTAATGCGGTTGGTCCTGCGCCTAATTGTGGCGTTGGGTTGACAATAAGTACTAATTCTACTATGGTTGCACAATTGGTGGCTATAGTCGAGCTTTCTACACGTGCGTAAACGGTTTGCATGTCTTCTACAATATTGTTGTAGAGACTTGTTAATGAGTTCACATTGTTGATAGCGTCTGCCATGGTCTCATGGTAGCTCACTGTTAAACTTGGATCGCCTCCTGTGATTTCGTTATTTTTACTTTCTAAATCAAACTCGCCAAAGCCATCACTGTCTGGATCACAATATTCTAATGCGGTTGGTGTATTGGCTATTGGTGCTTGTTGTACTATTAATTCTAAGGTCGTTGTATTGTAACAACCTGTGTTGATGTCCTGAACTCTTACTACTACGATTTGTCCGTCAATCGTATTTGTGTAGGGTATATCTAATGGGTTTGCGTTGTTCTGTGCATCTAATAAATCAATATGATAACTTACTGAATAGTTTGGATTGTTGTCTGTGATTTCTACGTTCTTTAACGTTAAATCAATACTCGTAATCCCATCTGGTGTACCATCGTCACAAACTTCTAATGGGGTTGGAGAAACTAATGCTGGTAATGGATTGACTATTAAATCGAAATTCCCAACATTAACACAACCACTTGTAGTATTCGTAATATTTACAAAAATGGTTTGTGGATTACTCGTATTACTATAAAGGTTAGATAACGGACTTAATCCATCAACAGCATCAGAAAGTGTTTCGTGGTATGTTACTGTAACTCCTGTTTGACTATCAATAGCTTCTGTATCTTTAGTTGAAAGATCAAATATTTCAGTTTCGTCTCCTGATAAATTATCATCACAAAGTTGATAATTTGAAATACTCCCAACAGAAGGGATTGGATTCACAAATAATACTAATTCAGCAGTATCAGAACAACCAGTGATATCATCTGTAACTCTAACAACCATCGTTTGAGAGCCAGCAGATATATTACTATAAGGGCTAGTTTGAGCATTAACACCATCAATAGCCTCTATGAGAGTTTCATGGTACGTTACAGTCATTCCTGTTTGAGTTCCTAGTATTTCAGAATCTTTTGTTGTCAAATCAAATATGGAGAAACCATCGTTATCATCATCACAAACTTCGTACGATGTTGGAATTACTGGAACAGGTAAAGCATTCACTATTAAATCTAATGTTGTTGTATTGTAACAATCTGAACTTAAATTAGATTGAACTCTAACAAATACTGTTTGATTATCTATCATTACATTAGTGTAAGGGATAGGTAATGGATTCATTCCACTTTCAGCTTCAGCTAAAGAAAAATGATAGGAAACTGATACAGTTGCAGGATCTAAAACATCAATAACTTCTATGTTAGCATCTGTTAGTGTAAACATTGCAAAACCATCGTTATTGTCATCACATTCTTGTAAAGGTGTTAAAACTGTATTGATATCTAAATTTGTGAATTCTAAATCAAAAGATGTCGTATCAAAACATTCTTGAGTTAATTCTGCAATTCGAACAAAAATAGTTTGAGGATTAGAAACGTTTGTATAAGGACTAGTTAGAGGATTAATATTATCAATCGCATCTTGCTCTATGAGGTGATAACTAATTTCAAATTCTGCTGGATCTTGAGTTCCTAAAATTTCAGTATCATTATCTGTAAGTGTAAATTCTCCAGTACCGGAAGTACTACAAATAGTTGTATTTGGAGGTGTATTTGCGATTGGAATTGGTTTAAATTCTACAATAACCGAATCACTAGCCTGACAAATCCCTGAAAACACTACATCTACGGAATAAACACCAGATTCTGTTACACTTAAAGTAGATCCAGTTTCACCTGGAATTACAACTCCATCTATATACCAAACATGAGCAGCAGTAGGAGTTTGAGTATCTAAAACCGTTGTAGCTCCATAACATTCTGCAGTACCTGCTGCTATTGTTATGTCATCACCTAAATCTCCACCCAAATCAAAACTTCCTGCTTTTAAGAATACACCTGAATCTAAAGCTGTATCAGAAGCATCTGCAACGACTAATTTTATATGATATGTTTCACCTGGTATTACAGCAGATTGAGCTATAAACACTGCAGTTCTACCATCAAAACTCATTGGTGCTTGAGGAGGAGTACCAGCATTGTATGGAACTGACATATCTGGCCATTGTGTATAGCCTCCAAAATATTGCTCATTTATTGCATTACATCCAGAATTATCGGGATGTATATTGGTAACTAATATAGGAGTGGTAGTTGCCGGAAGGACAGCTAAATTGGTAACATTATCAGCAGAATCTGTTAGTAAAAATGCAAAAGCATCTGAATAGGTACATTCAAAAGATCCACCTGAATATCCGTTATATTCTTCCGAAGCCATCAAAAATTCAAAACTGATACTATCTGCAAGAGGTACAAAATCAAACTCTATGACAGATGCATTGTTGGATGAGATACCTACTGCTGTATCTAATGCTGTATCTCCAGGCCAATTACCTCCTCCATCACTTAATGCATTATCGTTAGGACCTCTAACCTTACTAGCATCACCTGAGGTCAATAATATACCGTCTGTAAAAGGGAATAATGTTCCGTCATTTATAAAATAACCAATACCATTATCGTCACCAAAATCTGTTCCTGTAGACGATTGTATGTTACTTATTTGAGCGCAATCGCTATTTATTAATACATCTTCTACTAATTGTTCTATTGTATATGTGGTTTGATCCACAACTATGTTCTCTCCAACGATAAAAACAGAAATAGTTGTAGTTTCTGTACATCCTATAGGATTATCATCTGTTACAATTAATGTCACAGTGTATGTGCCTGGAGCATTGTAGGTGTTGGTTACTGTATTTCCAGTATCTGTATTGCTGTCTCCAAAATTCCATTCATAAATTGCGCCATTGCCATCTGTAGAAAAATTCGCACTCCCATTAAATGTTATGGCTTCTCCAACATTAGCTTGTACTGAGCCTGAAGAATTCATTTCAGGCATTGTGCTATCTATTGAAGGAGTTATCGTTTGACATGGTACTGCGCAAATAATATCTGCTTCCCATCCTGTTGTTGTCCCTGAATCATTTGTAACAAACTCTACTGTAATACAACCACTTACATTAGTATCTGAAGCAACTATTGTTCCCGGATTATTAGCGCCATTATAAGATCCAATAATTGGCGCTGTTGTATCATCACCATCATAAATGGTTAAAACGTCTAAATTAAGTTGAGTACTAAAAGCTAAAAAGTCTAAAATGATAAACTCTCCTGGATTATTTGCACATATTGTGGTTACAAAATTTTCATCACTACTGTAAGCACCTCCAGCTCCTCCTGAATCATAAAACTTATCTGGTGCACATCTATTAAAACTACCATTTTGCATATTTAAATCTTGTGCAAAAGACATGTAAGAAAGTAAGAAAAATAGTAAGTAAAGCTTTTTCATAATGTTTAAAGTAATTTTAAACTTATTATTTAACGTTCATTTACCACTTCAAAATGCACAAAACAAATGAAATACAACTTAAATAAAAATCACCATTAAAAGCAAAATAAAATCAAGTTGTAGGTAGAGGTTTTCATAATAAGAGCGAAATTTAAGAAAAAATTAAAGAATCACAATTGTTAAATCGTTTTAAAAGTAACAGTTTAACAGTTTAATTTCCCAGCACTCATTTTAAAATAACTCTAAATATGACTTTTTATTTTAATACATCAGACTGTTTTAATACGTTATGATATTCTTAAAATAGTATCATTTGAATTTTTAGTTGCTTATTTTTGCAGAAATAAGCGCTATAAATATGTATTCTATCTCTATAAAAGAAACCACAAATCCTTCAATTATTAAATTTGAAACTAATCAATTTATAACACAACATGAAAGTTTTGAATTTAACAATATAGATGAGGCAAGTTCGTCTCCTTTAGCTCAACAACTATTTTACCTTCCTTTTGTTAAGAAAGTGTATATCTCTAGTAACTTTATTGCTATTGAAAGATTTAGCATCGTTGAATGGGCAGATGTTCAAAATGAAGTTGCTGAACAGATTGTGACGTATTTAAATTCTGGTGCTGTGATTGTGAATTCTTCTGAAGAAAAAAAGAAAACACCTGTAACTATATATGCTGAAAGCACTCCGAACCCATCAGTTTTAAAATTTGTAGCAAATAAAAAACTGGTTACCACTACACATGAGTTTACATCTATCGATGACACTAAATATGCACCAATGGCTGCAGAACTTTTTCATTTTCCGTTTGTAAAAAGTGTATTTATTGATGAGAATTTTGTGTCTATTACAAAGTTTGATGTTGCTGAATGGAATGACATAACGATGGAGCTTAGAGAATTTTTAAGAAGCTATATTGAGAATGGAAAAACCATAATAGAGCCTAATGCTCCTGAAACGAAATCTAAACAAAGTGATCAGTTAGATAATGACTATGAATCTAAAGATGATATCTCAAAAGAGATCATAAATATTTTAGAAGAATACGTAAAACCTGCTGTTGCAAGTGATGGTGGTAACATTGAATTTCAATCTTACGATCCTATAGAAAAAAAGGTAAAAGTCATTTTACAAGGTGCCTGTAGCGGTTGCCCATCTTCCACCTATACTTTAAAGAGTGGTATTGAAAACATGCTTAAGGAAATGATGAAAGGCAAGGTTGAAACTGTTGAGGCTATTAATGGATAGAGTATGCATATTTCGTAAATGAACAAAACCCTTTACTTGCTTTAGCTTAAAACTTTTAGAACATTAGTAGAAAACATTTCAGTTATATCATTTTTTTATTGTTTGTATATTTATTAATAATTAAAACTGTTTTTTATGTTTTCTATAATAAATCCTATCCGTCACTTTAATATAATCCTCACTCATTTTACAATTCCCATAACAATATGTAATAGATTTTCGATTGCCAAAAAAAGGATTGTAATCTGTTGAATAAATAATTATTGAGTCATTATTAACTTCTTTCTCTCTCCACAAGTATATACTATTAATGTCAAGCTCATTTAGAAGTTCAATTGATTTTTGATTTTCAAGCGCTATATCTGAAGGTTCTATGACCAAGTACTTAGAAGCACTTTGATTAAATTTTTTTTGGATACTCAAAGATAAATTTATAATAATGTCTTTATTTTTATTTACCTTTTTTAGATAAGCATCTGTTTTCATAGTTACACAAGAACTAGTTATTAAACTTAAAATTAGTAATAAACTTATAAATTTAATGTACGCCATCCTTCTTTAAGTTTATAATTATACCTGCACTAAAATTAGGATCACCTGGATTTGGGGGCAAATCTTGAGAAGCCCTGTAGTGAGGATCTTTTTCTCTGCTTTTTTTAGATAGCATTCTAACAATAAACCCTATTCCTTTTATGACTGCTCCAGCTCTTGTTTTAGATGCCAATCCAGTAACCATATCATTATAGTTTCCATTACTATCTTTAGATTGATAGTCTTCATATAGTATATTTCCTATTTTACCTTGTTCCTTTAGATTTTGTAATTTAGCCATTAATTTAGAATCCTTGTTTACTGGTGAACCGACCAAAACAAGATTATCAATAGTATAATCATCATCCAAACCATATTCTGAAGGGTTTTCAAGAAGCTGGATGGCTGCTTGAGCTATAGTAACCGAACCTTGACTAGCACCAACTAAATTATTTTGTTCACCTTCTTGTAAAGTATTACTTATAAAATCCTGGGCTATACTAGATGCAACATTATGTATCCTAGACCCTTCTGGCGCAAGGCCTCTTAGCGGTTTTTGACCATTCCACATAACATGCATCATATCACTAAAAGTAGAAAAAGAACCGTCTATTGTTTTAGAGTAAGTATTATAATTTTTAAGGTATGTATTTGCTGAAATCTCAAAACCTGACACATAAGGACTAGGATCACTTGGGTCATATCCTAATCCCGGAACAAAATAAATTCTTCTACCATCAGGATCAAAATATATGATAGGGTTATTTGCACAATATGAATACCCTCCAATACTAGGATAGTTTTCAGTTAAAGGATCTACACTCAGCCATAAACTTGTATTTGGATCATAATAGCGAGCTCCGAAATAATAGAAATTTGTTTCCCGATCTAATTCTTTACCACTGAATTTATATGGATTCACATAATCTTCAGCATAACTGTGCTGTTCATACATGGTTTCTCCAAAAGGTAGGTTGATAAAGAATTGATATGGATTACCAGACATATCTGTTAAATAGGTACCAGTACCTAAATGGTCTGGATGAAAAAAATATATTCCGTAATTTTGCGGTGCTCGAGTCTCATCCTTAATAATACTATCCGAGTTTACCTCGTAGTCTTTAAACTTTGGAGCACCTAAACCAGCCTTTTCAATTATTACAAGTAAATCAGATATTTGCCTTTGTCTAATCTCATCCATAGCTACTTTTGACTGAGAACTTTTTTCTTTACCACTTGCTGCTAATCGCGGATTTTCGCTATTAAAGATATCTATATTCTGTTCACCAATTTTACTTACAATACGCTGAGACCCCATAAAATAGTGTTTACTATATCTCTGGTTAGCATCAATAACCAAATATGGACTCGCATAGGTGGTATAATTATCAAAGTTAATACTATTTGTATTCACAGGTTGACCATTATTATATACTTCTTCAAGTGAAGATGATGACTTTAAAGTACGTTCTCCAGTCGCATCATAAATATAATGTTGCATGGTTTCTTTTCCAGCAATTACTCTCAACCTATTACTTTCATCCCAATAAAGACCTCTTTCATTACCATCAAAGTCTTGCTCAAAAATTGTATTACCATTAAAATCATACTTAAATGATTTGGTGCTATTTGAACCATTACTAATTTCTTTTACCTGATGAGTTCCTTCATAATACTTATAGGTATTAGCGTATGAATTATTAGGATTAACACCACCAGACTGGTTGTGTTCCTGATTTTTTGAAGTAATCCCGTGAGTGGTATTATACTTCATACTCAACTTATAATCTGACACATTATTTTCGTAGCCCCTAAAACCGCCTTCAGCACCTATAAGTCTATTGAGAATATCATACCCATATTTATGAGTATATGTTCCTCCCAATTGGTTATTTGGATTATAAGCAGCGTTGTTTTCTAATTGAGTAATATTACCTATATTATCATACTTGTATGTATTATTGAACATGACATTATTGTCTCCCGTTTTTGAGATAAGATTCTCTAAACGTCTTAAATCTGGTTGATAGGTATAGGTATTATTTGTTCCATTACCGTATAATATAAATGTTTTTTGTCCAAAATAATCATAATCTACTTGTTTTACATAAGGATACTCTGAACCTTGATGCTCTCCTACTATTCTATTAAGGTTACCTCCCAAATCATAGCCATGACCAACTTTTTCACCATCTGGATAGATTAAAGTTTGTAAACGATTAAAGCTGTCATATTCATAATGGGTTATAAAACTTCTCGTTGGCAGGTTAGGAGCTACTACTGTACGCTTATTATATACAAGCTCTCCCATATTACCGTAATCAAATTCTTGTTCACCAGTAGCGTCTTGCTGATATATAAGCTTTCCTGTCTTATTTCCCGAATTAGGAGCCCCATAATAATAAGTAACATTACTTATATTACTACCTTCAAGCTCAGGGAAAATTATTTTCACTAATCGATTATATTCGTAATCATATGATATAGAAGTTTCATTACTTTCTAAATTAGCTGTTTGAAGCGTCAAAATATTACCAGATAAATCATATGTTATATTAGTCTCACCATTATCAGGATGACTAGTTGATATTTTTCTTCCATAATTATCATATATATTTATTGTTGTCAAATTTTCATCATCTGTATAAGATGTCATTTGGTTTATAACATCATAATTAAATCTTGTCCAAATATCTCCATTTGGGCCTATGGTATTTACAGAAGTTTTTCTTCCTTTGATATCGGTATATGTATGTGTGATAATATCTTGAGCATCTTGATTAACTATAGATGTGTTCAATTGATTCAAATTATCAAAAGCATCATTTTCTATCGTATATTTAAAGTTACTCTCTGATCCAACTTGGTCAACTACTAAAACTGCTCTATCTAATTCATCATATGAGGTTGACACAAAATAATTAGATAATGGGTCATCAATTTCATTAATCACAAAATTTATTGAACAATCTTTATTCTCTTTTTTAGGATGGTATTGCTTTATTGGTCTTCCAAAGTCGTCGTAAGTCACTATTCCCGAAACCGACATAAACTCCTTGTATTCGGGAGCACTTGGAGTACCAACATTTAGTTCTACATCTTTTTTAACTTGTATTGGTCTTGACAAACCATCTACAAAAGTAAAGGTCTCTAAAGGGTTTGTTGGATGTAATACATCATAATGCTTTGTTATGGCCACAGGTACAAAATCCTCTTCATCAATACAGCCACTGTAACCATTTGTGACAACCTCATTGTAGGTTGGCATGTATTGAAAACCAATAGTATAGGCATTATTGTTAGAAGCCTCTTTTGGAGCAACTACAGAAGTTATTCTTCCAAAAGAATCATAAGTGTATGTCATAACATTACCTGTAATATCTGTAGTTTTTAGTACCACATCAAATTTTGAATCATGGGTACTATTCGAACTATATCCAAAAGCATCTGAAATTTCAACTATATATTTATTGTAAATATTATCATAAGTATATTTATTATACATGGATTGTCCATTAGCATTTTCAGGGTAATAAATTTCTGCTAAATTACCAAATTGATTATATTTCATTATTGTTTCAGCGAAATCAGAATCATTCAACCAGGCTTTAATGACACTAATTTCACCAGTATCAGGGTTGTTAATTTCAGTTGTTCTTTGTCTCATTAGGTTTGAAGTACCAGATACACCTTCAAATACTCTTATCATAGAAGGCACACTTAATATGTTATTATTTAATCCATGATAACGAATTGTTGTATGATATTCGTCTTCTTCGATAGCTAAGTCTCCATGATCAATATAGTCTACAACTCGTCCATACTCATCGTAAGTCATATTAACTTTACTAATAATTGAATTTGTAGAGAATTCTTTAATTTCAGTAATGGCTTCGGTTAGCAAAGGAGCTGCTTGTCGTCTACCTTCTGTTCCTCCAGTGTCATAATCTAAATCAACTTGACTATCTAAATCAATAGTTCCATCTGGATTAACTTGAAACAATTTATAGGTATTTTGTGTTATAGAATAAGTGTTATTTGACCCACCTACTCTTTCCATTCTCGAATCAATTGGCATACCTTGAAGAAAGTAACTTTTATTATAATATTTAGAAATAGAAGAACGATATAATGATGGATTGTCAGTATCCCCATTAATAAATTCTTTTGTACTTACTGTTTCATATCCATAAAATGTACGTTCTCTTCTATCATAGAAACCATTTTCATATTCAAAATCTTTTCGATAAATATCTTTACCATCTAAGGCTATATCTAAACCATCTTCAGCAATAATACTACTCATCACCCATTTTGAAGTTGGGTTATTATAATCCACACTTTTATGTTCGTAATCAATCGTAAATATTCCTCCAAGTGGATTGGATACTGATTTTAATTTATCTGTTCTTCCAATTCTAGAATAATATACTTTTAAATCTCTACCGTCTTTTTTAACATAATCGGCATAACCATCATTATTAAAGTCACTAAATTGTCTTTCTGTTTCAGAAATTGATAAACTGGCACTTCCGCCAGCACTCCCGCCAACCTTAACAAATATAATTGGCCAATAAAATGGTGGTAATGGTAATGGGCAACAAACTGACCAGCCATAGAAATAACTCAAGCTTCCGGCCAATGACGCGCTAGTAGTCTTACCATCATCAAATAAACTTACATAGCTATTATTTGCATAAGTAAGCGATACTGGAGAATTTAAAAACTTATTTCCAACATTAAAATAGACTTTAGCGTTATTACTATTGTTAAAAACCAAAAGATCTATTAGTCCATCGCCATTCATATCCTGTAGTGAAACATCGGTATTAGACCCTGTTGAAGAGTAACCTAATGATACAGAAAATGGCACGTTACCTAAATTCAAATTGGCTGAGATACTCGCACTAGCACTAAGAGAATTAGGATGTGTTTCAATTGAATTATACAAAGCAAAATCTTCTTGAGTATTTGAAAAACCGCTTCCATTATTAAGTCTATATTTAAAGGTACTACCATTATGAGTAACTCTATCTAAAAGCCCATCTCCATTAAGGTCAACAAAGGAACTTCTTTCCTTATTTTCTCCACCTAAATTTGCACTCAAACCAATTCCTGCGTGGTACTTAGGATCTCCAGTATCACTCTTTGATTCTTTCGTTTTCTCTCTACCTGCAATAGGATAACTACGTTTTAGCGATAATGATGAATTATCACTATCTGTAGAACTAATTGGGTCAATATTATAATTATTTACAACATCAGTATGACCGCCTGTCATATTTGAAGACTGAGCACTAACCGAAGTTAATAAATCTGGATATTTATCTCCATTAATATCCATAAATCCAGAAATTCTATTACTGTAACTTGATTCACTTTTAGAGAATGTTAAACTACCATAACCTGCCGAATAACTTCTTGCTGAACTCTTATGTACCAAGGTCATGGCATACATTCCTGTACTTTGATCTGCTTCAAGATAAGGACTCTCTACTTCATCTGGATTTTCAAAAACTTGATCAAATTCACTGAATGTAAAATCACCATTTTTAACTGAATTTGTAGTAGAAAATTGCTTGTCAGAAAACCCTATCCATTTTTCTTTCAAAGTATTATTTTCCTCATATCTATAAGGTTTCATAGACATTAACGCAGAAAGATTTGAAAGCGTTGATATATCTATATTAGTAAATATTGTATTTACAAGAGACTCTAAGTCTGTATTTTCATCTATCGAACCTTCATCTGGAATATCATATAAATCTTCTAATTGAGCGATTAAGCAGTCTTCTATATCTTGCTGATCGGTGTAAGTATCTGAACAATAATTAGAATCAACTCCTAAAAGATCTAAAATATCATTTGACGAATTACTTGACTGCAAATCAACGATAAATGTATTGATGAGTTTTCCAAATTCATCACTTGCCACAGAATCATCGTCATCCAATTCATCATTATAAAGAAACTGTCCCCAACTTCTATTTAAACTTCCTAAATGTTGAAAATCGTCATTACACGAATATACAGTCCTTCTTAAAAAATGGTCCGTATCAGAAACAGGGAAATTATTCCATTCGTCTGCATGACCAATTATAACATTCCCTGTATTGTATAGGTTATCACCTGTGTAAGCAATAAGCGCACTGTTATATCTTTCAAATAGCAAGTGATTATTTCTACCTTTAATATAAAATGCAAAATCTACGAGTATATCATTGGGGTCTGTAGTAGCATTACCCGTATAAAAAGAAATAGGTGTATTATTATCTAAGCTTATGACTCCTTCATTAATCGTCACCTTTCGCTTACCAATAACAACTGCATTCTTTTTTACAACGAATAAAAACTCTCCCGAATCTTCGGTTGTGAGTGCTTGAGACGTATTAGTTGGGTATATGGTATTAGGCAACACACTATAGGTTGTATTGGTATTGGGCAAGTCATATACAAATTGACCTGAACCATTACTATAGGATTCCAACTGATACTCTTTTGGGTCATTTTCATAATATATAGAATAAATAGCTGCAATTTCTTTTTCAAATTCCATAACACCATCATTATTGGCATTTGCATCAGGCGTATAAACGAACTTAGGCTTCCATTCTGTATCTCCCCATCTTACATTAGAATCAGAGTTTACTTCAAACCTGAAAGATATTTGAGAATTAACAGGAATACTACTAATATTAAAATTACTTACACTTCCCGTCTGAGACACTACAGTTGTAACGTTTTTTGGACAAAATTTATAAAAAATATTATTTTCTGTTACATCACCCGACACTAAATCCCTTGTACTTTGAATTATTTTATATTCTACATCATCTGATTGATTAGACATCGTAAGACTTGGCCATGTAATTTGGATATTTCCTGAACCTTCAAGTTCTAATTCTCGATTATCTCCTAAAAGATAGTCTTCCCCATAATTAAACCTATTTCTATCTAAATTATTCTGATCGATGTTAGAATTTAAATTCACATATTCTATTGTTGGATTGGTTATTAATAAGTCATTATCTCCATCGATATTTTTATGAACTCTAAAATAAATTTTTTCTCCTTTACCGATTTGCATTTCAAGTCCGTCGTAACTATCATGGCCATGCACATCTGATATATCAAGAGAAGGGTCATAGGTGTCAACGTGAGTAATAAGAATATTTTCACTTTGAAAGGAATTATTAAACTCTCTTAAATATAATCTATAGTTGTCATTAGTTCTCCACCATTCAGATTCAATACTATAAGTGAGCGTACTGTTTGAACTTTGCGGCATAAACTGTACATTATCTGTAATTCTTATGTGGCCATCTCTAGGTGCTACCCATGTTCTCACAATATCATAATGCGTAGATACTTCGTCAGAAATTGGATCAATATCTTCTACATCATCTGGATTTATCAAACTTGGATCTGCAGTAATTAACATGTTAGGTGTATTTGTACTAGAAGTTTCAAAAACATTATTACCCTCATCGTTTAGCCCTGTGTTAAAGTACACGCTATTATTATTGACTATATCAGGCAACAAATCGCCATTACCATCAGTTATATAAATATCAGTTTCGTTTTCAGTTTTAAAACGCTTAGTACCTGCATAAAAACTCAAAAAGTGTGCATCATAAGAATCTCCAGCAACAGTTACTGTTTTACCTTTTGTTCTTTGATAATTATTAATGTTTAGTACTGTTTTTTCCTCATCAATAATGATATGATCTCCATTAGCATCAACTATATGTGGCAAATATTTAAGTTTATCTCCTGATCGGTATAAAATATCATCTAATCCGTTTCCATCCATATCAACCATGGCAATCTTCCCTTTATTTTTGGTGTAATTTTCTCCAAAAACTGCACCTGCTGTAAAAACCCATCCTGGATTATTACCTACATAAAATAAACTTATTCCTGCAGCTATTCTGGCATCCCAACTCAATTCAGTACTTTCACTAGAATTTATTCTAGAAGTTCCCAGAGCATTTCCAAACCCAAGAGCATAGCTTGCCGAAAAATTAGGCACATCAATAGATTTTGGTGGATTGAACATAAATTTATTTTGACCTATATCATTGTAATAATCAAATTCATGCTCATAAAACTCCACATTGTTTGCATCCCGTTCAGCGATACTATTTAATTGGGATTTAAAAAACACACTAGAACCATATTTTAAAGCATAATATCTAATTAAATCACCATCATCATATACTCTAATTTCACTTAAAACACCTGGCACAACACGTTTAATACCTAAACGAGCATCAATAATAGGATCTTGACGTAAATTACCTGTTGAACTATTAGATACAAACTCTACTCTATACAATCCATTATTATCTCCATAACCAGTATAGTAGATATTAGCTATTCTAAAAACTCTTCCTCCATTTAAATTAGCATTAGCACCATTATATCCAAATGCAGTATAATTACCATATTCATACTTAACATTGTTCTTATAAACATCTTCAATCATAAATAGTCCCCAGTGGACAATATTTCCGTTACCATCTTTAATTACACTATTATTTTCAACACTTGTTTTTCCACCGTACCAAAAAATTGTACCATCAGATGTTGTTACTTTCCAGTAATAATTGCTCGGAGAGTTTCCTAATCGTTCTATTTTAGAAAAACTTCCTTGCTTTCTTGGCGTAAAGATTGCATCAGATATTCTATCTCTTTCTACTGTTGAATATATCCCAGATTGTGAGGAAGCATCATAATGTCTGTTGGGCATCCAGTCTACTCTATCTCCTTCAGTATTCGTAATTTTAGAATACATTAATTGTTCACCATTTAACATATACAATTCTGACTCTTTGGAAGTATTAAATAATGGGACTCCCCATCTTGTATCAATAGTAATTGAAGGCGTATTTAAATTCCACCCAATACCTAACCACCCATTATTGTTTTCACTGTTATATTGCAACCCTAATTGAGGCTGCATACCGTTACGTCCTGATGGAATTTTAATAGGAAAAGAAACATTCGCATCACCCTTTTGAGAGACTTGCGGAGCTGCAATCATGGTTATTTCACTAGCTGGATTAGCAGCCTGAATATCATTCATCATTGTTGAGGTAAAAGCATTTGTTTGTGGACTTTCAGGGGTTTGAATAATGCCATTGATGTAGTCTGTAAAATGCGTTGTTTTAGAAACAATCGCTTTTTTGTTATAGTTTATAGAATCTTTTTCAACTACAAGCCACCTTTTGCTTTGAGTATCAAAAAAATACGTTTTAATATCTTTTTCGGTATAACCTTTAGGGATTGCAATAGAATCATACGGTATTTCTAAGGTTACAGGAGTAACAAACTTTGTTCCATCTGGCAGAAATCGGTATGCACTTCCGCCTGCAGTAACATTTATTAAACCTGGTGTTAGATTAGGTAAATCTATAGTTCTTAAAATTTTAGCTGTTAATGTTTTTGCTTGAATTATAGAACTATCATTTAAAGTCAGTTTGGCATCACCTATATGTAAAGATGATTTCTGATAAGCTTCAAACCTCTGAATTGCAGAGCGTTTTTCTAATTTGATAGCATTTAAATTATCTGCTTCTAAATTTTTAACCTGAATTTGCTTCTCTTGAATTTTTTTCGCTCCATTTTCACTAAATAATTCTAATTTTAACTTCGAATTATTGTCAACATTAATAAAACCTTCAAAAACATTATCGTGTAATTTTAATTCTTGTTCATTAGCATAGACCTTAAAGTCATTTACATAACCTCTTAAAAAACCAACGACATATCTTTTACCTGATTTAGTTAAATCATAATTATTATTTGTAAGAACAATTTCAGCAAAATTATTTTTGGTAATACTTGAACTTTCAGTTTTAATCTTTACGTCTCTAATTTTATACTGATAATCTGCATTTGGTGGAAGAGTGAAAAATATCGAATTTTCTCCTACATGCATCCATTTACAATCTATCTCCTCTCTTTTTTTAATCCATTGATTTGATTTTTTAACCATATAACCACCATAAACCCATTGATGATTTATACTTTTTGATGGTGTTGATTTTTCATCTATCCCATAAATTTCATATTCCAAAAATATCTTCTTGTCAATTAAACTAAAATTATCAGGAATGTTGACACTAAAATAATTGTCTTTCGGGTTATCAATTTTTGTTATTGTGTCAACCTCTATTTTACCCAATTGTAAGTCTGCACTAAAAATAGTCTCAACCTTGAAATCACTTTTATGAGTATAATTTCTCTTATATGATTTGGTTACTATTGTAGGTTTTTTATCTGTAGGCTTGTACACTTTTTTCAATAAAGTATCAGCTTCTAAAATATTAACCTCTTTTTTGGTTTGTAATAGTGCTTTAAAAAGTGTTAAATCTTTTTTACTATCATTAATGACTTTACTTTCTTTTGAGTATGAAAGATAAAGACCAAATACAATAAAAAGACAAATAAAAACCTTTTTGAAAACTTTATAAAAATTCTTGAAGTTTAAATCGGAGCTTGAAGTAAATATATTCATGTAGTTTTATTTTACGATAAGTTTAAAGGTTTTAGTTTTTTGAGAATATTTTATATTTATGAAGTAAACACCACTATTTTCAATCTGTTTTTGATAAGTAGTTGTTTTTATTTTTTGTAAACTCTCATTGAGAATTAACTTACCATTTACATCAAATAATGTTATGTCTAAATTTTGAACTTTAGTGAAATTAAAATTAAGGTTTAGGTTTTCACCTGCACTTATAGGGTTTGGAGTTAAGGTGATTTCAGCATTAGTATCGTCATCAAGTTTATTATATTCAACCGATAGAGGAAAATCACAATCACAACTTTCAGTACTTACATTTAGTCTATATACGCCTTCTTCGGAAATTCTAACATCTTTGGTTTCAGTAATTATTTGTTCATTAAAATACCATTTATATTTCAAGTTTTCTGAATCAATTGTGGTAGTTATTGATGGTGACATGAGCCTAGAATCACCTTCAAAAATTTCAATTTGTGAAGACATTTCAACTATGATTTGCGAATCTTTAACCTCAAACAGTTCAGAGATTATTTGATTAAACTTATCCCTAACAACAATCTCGTATTCACCAGAGGTTTCAAATGTTTTAGAAAACACGTTATCATTTATATTATAATTCTCTTTGGCATTTGTCTTAAGATTTGTTAATTGAATAGTGTAAGGCTGAACTCCTCCAGCTATATCAAATTTGAACTCTGATAAAGAATTACAAATCATGTTTTCAGCAAAGTCAATGTTAATGTCATCAATTTTTAATAGTTTAAAATAGCCCTCTTTTTGAAGTTCTACGCCTTTAAAATTTAGAGATAACGAATCTATTTGTGATGGTTCAAATAATTCAATAGCATCTATATTATCAATGGTGAAAGCATCACTTTGATCTGAAAATGCTAAATACAAATTCTCATGGCCTTGGAGTGACTCCAAATCTTTTGAGCTTAAATCAAAATCCAAATTAACTAATGGAGATTCATCAGAATTCACCTCATCAAGTATTGAATACTTATACTTCCATGTTCTCTGAACAAAACTAGTCTCTCTTTTATCTTCTTCTATTCTAATAGTTTCGTTATCATCACCCCAAAGTAAATATTCAATTTTATCATTTGGAGTTTCCGCATCTCTATTAAAATTATATGCTATTTCTAAACCATCACCTTGAGAATTTTTTGAAGACTTCTGATTTAAACCTTTATCAATATTAAAATCTATTCCGGTAACTCGATGTGAAAATTTCTCAGATTTAGAAGCATTCCATATCGTATCATTATGACGTCCTAAATAATCTTGCTCTTCTGTGAGTGAAATTCCAAATTTTAAAGCTAAATAAGTTTCTACTTTTCTAATTTCTTTTGTAGACAATATTTCTGGTAAAACAATTATTTCCAGAAATTTAAAACTATCATCTTTTAGTTTAGATTTATAAAATATCATTTCATTTTTAGAAGACAGGTTGACTTTTGCATCATGAAAGGTGTACGAGACTATTTGTCCATATGGCTTTGTCTCAATTTCAATAACTTTCTTTCCGTTCTTTACAATCCCTTCAGTTGATATTTCAACATTTTGATGCCCATATTTTAAACTCGCTATTTTATTGACACTAGCAATTGAATCATTCTTAAAAACAAAAAAGAAAGTAGATTTTTCATTTAGTTTATTTACAAAGCTCAAATCCTTATCGAGTTTCAAAATAGGGTTTTTGTTAATTGTTTCTGCTTTAGAATTACTATCTCCTTTGATCCATAAAATATTCTGATCAAACAATAAGTTATCTTGCGAATAGCTGTGTAAAAAAAATAGGAATGCGGAAGCAATTGTGATAATTGCTTTAAACTTGTAGAGGTTTTGCATAAAATTCAATAGTTGATTTATTAAACGTTTAAATAACTAAAAATAATGTTAAAAAACAAGAAAAAGTAAATAAATTCCTAATTTTAGATTGATTTTTTATTAAATCATGTTCCATTCCTTATTTTAATATATTTATATTTGTGTGAATTAAAAACAACACTCAAATGGCAGTATTAAAAGTAATTGAAGTATTATCAAATTCTAATGAAAGCTGGGAAGATGCAACAAGAAAAGCAGTAAAACAAGCATCAAAAAGTGTAAAAAATATCAAATCTGTATATGTGCAAGAACAAAGTGCAATAGTTAAAGATGACAACGTTACAGAGTTTAGAGTTAATTTGAAATTAACTTTTGAATTAAAATAAGACCTAAAACCATACCTTTTTTTAAATTAAAAAAAGGTATGGTTTTTGATGTTAATCAAAAAAATCATTTAAACAATATTATGAAAAAATCAACATTATTTTTTATTTCCCTAAGTCTAGTAGTAGCTTCAAGTTTCAACTTTGTTCAAGCACAGGAAGATATAGGATCTAATCAAGCTTTAATGGAAGGAAGTGGTTCATTTATTACTACGATTAATAAAAAAAATCAAAAAGCAATTGGATCACCTTATCTCTATGAAGATTTTACAGTTGCAAAAATATCTGCTATGCCAACAGAAGTTTATAACATAAGGTATAATGCCTATACCGATGAAATTGAAGTAAAAGTTGGAGAAGACAAGGTGCAAAATTTCAATAAGAGTATTAGTAATGTTGTGATTACATTTATTAATGATGATTTAAAACTAACGCCTTTAAACTACATTAATTCTGATGATGGCATGCAAAGAGGGTATTTTGTTCCATTAACAGATGATAATGGAAAGATAAAACTTTTCTCTAAAAAACAAGTAAAGTATTATAAAGCTAAGCTAGCTATAACAGGTTATGACAAAGACAAGCCTGCAGAATTCAAAAATATTAGTGACACACACTTTATTTCTATAAATGGTGCTTATGCACGTGAATTACCAAGCAAGAAAAAAGACATAGCCAATTTGTTTCCAAAAAACTCAAAAGAAGTTTTAAACTTTATTAAAAAGAATAAAATAAAAACGTCTCGTGAAGAAGATTTAATAGAGTTAATTGGCTACCTCAACACGCTTTAGTATTAAAACATTAAATTTGAAACCCGAACGCATTCTTATATCGTTCGGGTTTTTATTATTAATATTATACTCTAATTAAAAATTATATTATGGATTTACAAGAATGGATAGACAAAGGTTATGAAATCATCGTTGATTTTGGTCCTAAAGTAATAGCAGCTATTGCTATATGGATTATTGGTTCATGGGTTATAAAAACCCTAATCAAAGGTGTAAGAAAGACAATGAACAAAAGAGAATTTGACCCAAGTCTTCAAAAATTTCTTTTAAATCTTGTTGGATGGGTCTTAAAGATTGTTCTCATTATAGTAATTTTAGGTACTCTTGGTATTGAGACGACTTCATTTGCAGCAGTTTTAGCAGCAGCTGGTTTAGCCATTGGCTTAGCATTACAAGGTTCTCTTGGTAATTTTGCAGGAGGTGTTTTACTTATGATTTTTAAACCTATTAAAATAGGTGATTTAATTGAAGCTCAAGGTGAAGTTGGTGTTGTAAAAGAAATTGAAATTTTCACGACTAAACTTACTGGACTTTCAAACAGAGAGATTATTATACCTAATGCAGCGCTTTCTAATGGAAATATAATTAATTTTTCTACTGAAGGTACTCGTAGAGTAGATTTAGTATTTGGCGTTGGTTATGATAGTGACATCAAACAAACTAAAAATGTTTTTAAAAGTGTTTTAGATGCACATCCATTAATATTGAAGGATCCTGCTCCAACAATAGCAGTATCTGAACTTGCAGATAGCTCAATAAATTTTGTAGTAAGACCATGGTGTAATACTGCAGATTATTGGACTGTATTCTTTGATGTTACAGAACAAACCAAAGAAGCATTAGATGCAGCTGGTATAGAAATACCTTATCCACATGCTGTTGAAATACAAAAACAAGGCTAAGATTTAGGCTTAGGTTTTAAAGCAATAAAATCTTTTAAATAAAAAGGTTCAAAATAGGCGACATCCTCGATGTCGCCTATTTTATATTTAGCATAAGCCAAAGCGCTCATTTCATTTGCAGATGGTAATTTATTATCTACATAAATTGCATTATCATGAGATAGCAAAGCTTTTGTTTTTTCAGTTCCATTTCCGACGAAAAAAACCTTACCGCTTTCTAATTCCTTCTTAAATGATAATTCATCAAGTATTTGCGCCTCAATTTCCCTAAGTAAATTAAATTCACAATCATATATCGCAGAGTAAACCTCCATACGTCTTGCATCTAACATAGGTACAATGACGCCTTCTTGTGCATCAACCTGATGTGCTAAAGCATGAAGCGTAGATATAGAAATTAATGGCTTATCAAGCGCATAACATAAGCCTTTTGCTGCAGATACTCCAATACGTAAGCCAGTGTAAGAACCAGGTCCTTTACTAACTGCAATGGCATCGATTTGAGTTTTATTTATTTTGGCAGTTTTTAAAACATCATCAATAAATACATGTAAGGATTCTGCATGAGAATAATTACTGTTGTTATCTTCTTTTAAAACTAAAGTCTCTCCTTGTTTTGAAAGAGAGACTGAACAATTTGTTGTAGATGTTTCTATGCTTAATATTATAGGCATTACGATGGTTTGATTAAAGTTGAGAACTACTCTTCTGTAGATTCTTCTTTTTTAGTTTTATCACCTTTTTTTTCTATTTTATCTCCTGGCTTAAGTGTTTTAGACACCATATTGTATGGTCCTGTAATAATCTCTACACCTTCAGATAAACCAGATATAATTTCAATATTTGTATCGTCTTGAATACCGGTTTTAACTTTTTCTAGTTTAGCGACACCGTTATCATTAACAAAAACACATTCAAATTTTTCTTCATCTTCAGTTTTTATTTCTTCGGAATCTGATGTTTTACTGTCTGTTTTCTTTTCGGTCATTTCTGACTCTGTTTTAATCACAATCGAACTAATAGGAACTGCAATAGAGTTGTTACGTTTGTTTGTAATAATATCTACTGTTGCTGTCATTCCTGGTCTAAAAGGCGAATAACTTTCTGGTTTACCTTCTAATAAATCTGCATAAGATTCTTCTAAAATTCTTACTTTAACTCTAAAATTTGTGACTTGATCTGCTGTTAATGCACTCGCTGCAGAGTTTGCTATTTCTGTAACAACGCCTTTAAATTCCTTTTTTAAATACGCATCAACTTCAACAATTGTAGAATCCCCAATTTGTACTTTTACAATATCATTCTCATTAACATCAACCTCAACTTCCATATTATTAAGGTTAGCAACTCTTAAGATTTCTGTACCAGCCATTTGTTGAGTCCCAACAACACGCTCACCTAATTCTACATTAAGCAAAGAAATTGTACCACTCATAGGTGCATAAATTGTTGTTCTCCCTAAATTATCTTTAGCTTCATTAACGGTTGCTGCTGCACTTTGCACACTATAATAAGCAGAACTTCTTGATGCTGTAGCTGTCTCAAAAGCTGCAATAGCTCCATCCCAATCTGCTTTTGAAATCACACCTCTTTCAAAAAGAGACTTGCTCCTATTATAATTTGCTTTTGCTTCTTTTAGTGATGCATCTGCTTGTTGCAATCCTGCTTTTACATTTTGGTAAGATGCTTGTGATCTACTTACTGCAGACTGAATTAAATCTGGATTAACCCTAACTAAAAGATCTCCTTTTTTAACCTGTTGTCCTTCTTTGAACGGAAGATCTAAAATTTCTCCAGAAACCTCACTTGATATTTTAACTTCAATTTCAGGTTGTATTTTACCTGTAGCAGAAACTGTTTCAACAATATCTAATAAAGCTACTGTTTTAAATTCTACCTCTTTGATGTTTCCTTTTTTACCGAACATTCCCATTGATTTTCCTGCAACCAAAGCAAGAAGAATCAAGACAACAATTCCGAGAATAATTTTAGTTCTTTTAGTCATTTTTTAAAACTTTAATTCTGTTGCTGGTATTCCGAAGTATAATTCGAGAACCTTCAACTTAAATATATAATCGTATTTAGCACGATTAACTTCTATTTTTGCGTTGTCAAATCTTTGTTTAGATTGACTAAAATCAAATGCATTTGTTAATCCAACGTCATAACGTTCTTTAGCATAATCATAAGCCAATTCTTGAGACTCTAAAGATAATACTGCAGCTTCATAAGATTTTAAAGAACCTTTAGCATCAACGTAAGCTTGATATACAGTAGATTCTAAATCTAATTCTGCTTGCTCTAATTGATATTCAGTACGTTGTAAATTAATTTTACTTCGCTTTATGCTTCCTTTAGTTGCAAACCCATTAAAAATAGGAATACTCAAGTTAAGTCCATATCCAATACCATCATTAAGTGATAACTGATCTATAAAAGGATCTGCTCCAACTTCTTGTAAAATAGTATTTGGAAATTCACCAACAACTGATTGTCCCGTAGCTTCAACAACACCAATTTGCTGAATAGATGTTGGGTTATCAGGATCTACTTGTTGTATAAAAGATGATGTATTGGTAAACCTTGTATTGTAACCAAAAAAGGCAGATAATGTTGGAAGATTTGCTCCCTTAGCTATTTGCACATCTTTTTTTGCTAACTCAACATTTTGCTCTGCTATTTTTATCTCAGATCGTGATTCTTTTGCTTTTGCTAGAATTTCAGAAATATCTTTATCTGCGATACCTCCATCAACTACATCATAGCCCTCATCTTCAATATCAAATGTCTCATAATCTTTAATCAAAAGTAATTGAGCAAGATTTATCAACGTAATCTGAATCGCATTTTCTGCATTTACAATATTTTGTTTCTCACTAGCATCAATAGCTTTAATTTCTAATAAATCACCTCTTGGTAAAGAACCAGCTTCAACCAATTGAGTAGTTCTATCAATTTGTTCTTGAGTTACTGCATTTTGAGATTGTAGAACTTCTAAGTTCGCTTTATTTAAAATAACTTGAAGATAACCATTCGCAACAAAAAGAGAAATATCATCTTTCATTTTATCTAAACGATATTGACTTGCCAATTTAGATATTTTTGCGCGATGTAGTGTTCTTATATTCCTAAGACCATCAAATAATGTATAACCTACATTTATATTTCCGCTAGCAGATAAAAATGTTTCTGTTTGAGCATTATTGGTTACAGGATTAAAACTAAGTCCTGTATTTTCTGAAACTCCTGCACCAGCATTTAAACTAGGCATAAAATTCCCCTTTGCTGTAAGTTCATCTATATCTGCAATTGCGATGTCTAATTCACTTTGCTTTACTGAAATATTATTTTCTAAAGCATACTGAACACACTCAATAAGTGTCCATTTTTTATTCTGAGCTTGAGAGCTTATTGTTATTAAAACAATTAATATGCTGACTATTTTTTTCATAATTAATCTATAAGTATCTATAATTATTAAAGTGTTACACTAAATGCTGAAATTTTTATTGAGCGTAATCTGGCATCCCTTGTATTTGATTCCAAACTTTAATTTTATCGTCTTTGTTAATACCACTTTTTACTTCTACAAAGATACCATCGCTAATACCTAATTCCACATCTTTTCTTTCAAATTGTTGATCTCCAGTTTCGATTTCAACATAAGGTTTTTTAGTATCATCATCATATTGAACTAATGCCTCTCTAATGGCAAGAACTTTTTCTGCCTTTTCTAAAATAATAGATGCGTTAGCACTTAATCCAGCTCTAATAAAAGTAGAGTCCATTTTTTTAAGTGATCCTTTAATTTCAAATTGAATCGCGCCATTCTCTGCTACACCTTTTGGAGCAATATAATCTAAGATAGCATCAAATTTTTGATCCTCAATAGCTCCAACAGTAATTTCTAATGGTAAACCTTCTTTTATTTTTCCAACTTCACTTTCATCAACTTTACCTTCAAAAATCATTTGTTTCACATCTGCTAAAGAAGCAATAGACGTTCCTTCATTAAAATTATTAGCTTCAATAACTTGATTACCTGCTTTAACAGGAACATCTAAAACCATCCCAGAAACCGTTGCTCTCACCTGAGTTTGCGCAATATTTCCTAATCCGCTTGTTGTTCCAGTTTTAATAATATCATAATTCTGGTTTGCAGAGTTCACATTGATTCTTGCTTGCTCAACAGATTGTTTCGTCTGTAAATACGTGTTTTTAACACCTTCAAAATCGTTTGCAGAAATCACTCCTTTTTCAAATAGCGCTTTTTGTCTATCATAATTAGATTGCTGTGTTTGCAAATTAATCTTAGCTGTTTGAAATGCTGTTTGATTTGACGCAATATTATTTTTTGCACTAGTTAATGATGACACATTAGGAATTACTCTAATTTGAGCGATTAAATCCCCTTGCTCAACATATTCTCCAGCCTCGATAAACACTTTTTCGATAACTCCAGAGATGTTTGGCTTTATTAATATTTCTTCCTTCGGAACAATACTCCCAGTCGCTACTGTTTTAACGACTATGGTTTGTTCAGTTGGGCTTTCTGAAGTATACTTTATAGGATCCTCCTGATTTTTTTGCCATAAATAATATAATGCGCCTCCAAAAATGACGACGATTAATATTAATAAAATTATAGTTTTAGTTCTTTTCATTGGTTGATGATTATATAATTTATTTTGATTTATCTTATTCTATTCTTAAAGCATCTACAGGTTTCATCTTTGTTGCACTATTAGCTGGAATTAATCCTGCTAAAACTCCAGATACTACTAATATGATTAAAGCTGTAAACACCACTTGCATACTCACACTTGGGTTTGCAAAATTTTCTACAGGTCCTGCATTATCTAAAATGGTATTCATAACCCAAATCGCAAATGCTGCAAATGAAATCCCAACCATTCCTGATAAAATCGTTAATATTAAACTTTCTTGTAAAATCTGGGATTTAATCATCCATGGTGAAGCACCTAATGCACGTCTTACACCAATTTCTTTAGTACGCTCTTTTACAACAATAAGCATAATGTTACTAATCCCAATAATTCCAGACATAAGCACCAAAGCACCTACAAAATAGCCTACAATTGTTAATATTGAAAACAAGCCATTAACGCGCTCAAATTGTTCTGAAAGGTCAAAATGACCAATAGCGCGATCATCATCTGGAGCCACTGTATGCCTTGACTTCATTAAGTCAAATATTTGTTGCTTGAGGGTTGTGATACTTGTTCCATCCTCTGCAGTAATTGCCATCCAACCTACACTTTCCCCTCTATTAAATGCTTGTCCAAACGTAGTAAATGGAATATAAATAGTACTCGCTTCTTGCTCACCATCACCTTGACTATTACTCATTTTAAACGTTCCAACCACTAAAAAGTTAACGCCATTAATTTTAACGTATGTGCCTAATATATCTTCTCCCTTATCATAAAGTCCACGTTCTACACCAGTTCCTATAACGCAAATTTTACGTTTAGATTCTATATCTGAATAACTAATAAAACGACCTTGAATAATATCCATAGGTTGCTGCTTTATATATTCAGGATAATCACCATAGATTTCAAATGCGCCTGTTTTTGTTCCTCTTACTACATTATTCGCTCCATTATAACCACCTAATTGATTTCTTGGCGATACATATTTAATATTTGGAATTTCAGATTTTATAGCTGCGACATCACCAATTTTGTAGTTAAAGTAACGTCCTTTAGGCAAACCTTTATATGGTTTAGATGTGCCTTGCGTCCACATGAACATGGAGTTGGTTGCGAAGTCACCAAAATCTGCAGTAACTCCATTTTTAAGTCCGTTAGTTAAAGCCAACAACAGTACTAAAATTGTAATTCCCCAAAACACACCAAATGCAGTCAAAAAAGTTCTGAACTTATTTGCATTTAAAGCTTCTAATATTTCGTCCCAACGGTCTCTGTTAAACATATTATTCGTCTCTTAGTGCTACAATAGGTTTTATTTTTGCTGCTCTATACGCTGGAATAAATCCTGCTAAAGCTCCAGCAAAAACTAATAAAAACACTGTAGTTAATGCAATATTAAAATCAACTTGAGGGTATTTAATAAAATCGCTATCAATCATAGGTCCTACGAGTTCTAATAAACCAAGACCAAAGATTAATCCAAATAATCCCGAAAACATAGTTACAAAAACAGCCTCTTGTAAAATCATGCTAACAATAGACATTGGCATTGCTCCTAATGCTTTTCTAATTCCTATTTCTTTGGTTCGTTCTTTTACAATAATGAGCATGATATTACCAACACCTACAATTCCTGCAATGATAGTACCAATACCTACAAACCAAAAAACTGCTTGTATGGTTGCTATTAAAGAATAGATTTGTTTTGCTTCTTCCAGAGTATTAAAAACGCGTACAGCACTAGTATCGTCTGGTGCAACAGTATGCATTACCTTTAATTCACTTTCAATAGCATTTGCCATATTTTGAGACAAGGCAACAGCTTCATCAAAATTATCTGACATCTTTATAGTAAACAACATGTTTCTAATGTTATCTCCTGCATTAAATACTTTTTGCGATGTTGTTAACGGAATATAAGCCTGCTGCTCTTCGCGTTCTCCTCCCGGATCAATAAAAACACCAATGACTTTAAAGTTCATTCCAAAAATTGAAATGTTTTTATCTATTGGGTCTTCATCCTTAAATAAGTCCTGTTTTAATTTGCGACCAATTACTGCAACTTTTCTATTTTCTTTTAAATCTGATTGATTCACAAATCGTCCAGACTCTATTTCTGCATTTTCAATAAATTGATGATCTGGCATTGCGCCTCTTACACGATAATTTCCTGTTTCGTTTTTATAAGCTACTTCAGCTCCCCAAATTGCATATAAAGATGTTTCATACTCTATATTGTCTTCATATTTTTGAGAAATAAGTTCGAAATTATCATTCTTCATTTGAATGTAACGACCAGGATTTAAGCCTTTATAGCCTTTTGTAGTCACACCTGTCCAAACTGTAATTAAATTTGTAGCATCTTGCTCAAACTGAGATTTTACACCATTTTCTATTCCTTTGCTAAAACCAAGAAGTACGACCAAAATAAAAATCCCAGAAGCTACAGAAAGTCCTGTCAAGAACGTTCGCAATTTATTTTTGCTTAACGTCTCAAAGATTTCTTGCCAACGTTCTATATCAAACATGTTGAGAATCTTTTAATTGCTCTGAAAGTCTAATTTGCTCTGAAGCTCTAATTTGCTCAACTGGACTATCGTCAATAATTAATCCGTCTTTAAGATTAACAATACGTTTTGTCATTTGTGCAATATCATGTTCGTGAGTAACTACCAAAATAGTTTTCCCTTCATCATTAATTCCTTGGATGAGTTCCATAACTTCATAAGAGGTCTTGGTATCTAATGCACCTGTTGGTTCATCTGCTAATAAAACTTTTGGATCACTTGCTAATGCTCTTGCAATTGCTACTCGTTGTTTTTGACCACCAGACAACTCACTTGGTAAGTGATGCGACCATTGTGCCAAACCAACTTTCTCTAAATAGTGCATTGCTCTCTCTGTGCGTTCTTTTCGTTTTACACCTTTATAATATAATGGCATAGACACATTATCTAATGCACTTTTGTAGTTGATAAGATTAAAGGATTGAAAAATAAAGCCAAGAAATTCATTTCTATACTTTGCAGCTATTTTTTCATTTAAGTTTTTGATAGGCACATTATCAAGGATGTATTGACCTTCATCTGCCTCATCTAACATACCTAGAATATTAAGTAGTGTTGATTTTCCAGATCCAGATGAACCCATAATAGAGACAAGTTCTCCTTGTTTTACGTCAAAATTGATACCCTTTAAAACATGAAGCGAATTGCTTCCCATGTGGTAAGACTTGTGTAAATCCTTGATTTGAATCATAATATGATTGGTTAATTCTTACAAACTTAATCAAAACGCTAAATGGTTTATGCTAAGTATTTGTTAAGAATTAGATTATTGATTGATATACATAAGACGTATAAATATCAAGATTGTTACAATTTTAGTAGAAATTATTTGATTTCTTTTTTTTCACGGAAGAATTTCCAATAAACCATAAACCCAATACCAGCTACCAATAAATAAGGAATTGCCATTAAATACATGATGCCATCATTAACACCTTGTGCAGTAGATTGTCCTTCTTCACTTTCTAAGACAGCTCTGCACATGGCACATTGAGCGTTACCTTTTAGAAAAAAGAGTATAGAAAAAAGAGAAAAGATGAGTTTCTGCTTCATGATTTAAATGTAATATGGAGAAATCATCACATAGACTATAACTCCAGTTATTGCCACATACAACCACAATGGAAATGTGATTCTTGCAATTTTTTTATGTCGCTCAAAATTATTAGTAATCGCTCTTACATAAGTGATTAAAACAAAAGGAATGATTATGATTGATAGTAATATGTGTGTAAGTAAAATAAAATAGTACACATATTTTACTACACCTACTCCACCAAATTTTGTAGAGTCACTCGTCATGTGATAGGCAACATACATAACTAAAAATGCAACCGATAATGTAATAGCTAGTTTCATAAGACGCTCATGAAGCATTCTATTTTTCTTTTTAATTGCAATGACTGCAAAGATTAATACAAATGCTGTCATCCCATTAATTGTTGCATAAATTGGAGGTAAAAACGTCAAAGGCTCTACTTCAATACCAAAATCTTGCAATTTTACTCTTGACAAAATAGCAACTACAACAGGAATCACAATAGCCAAAACGACTATCCACTTATTATATTTTTTTTCTTCGGAAGGGTTTTCTATAACGCTCATTATATCAATCTTCTTTTAATAGTTTAGAGATATCGACTTTAAGCATACTTATTTCTTCCGTTTCTCCATCTTCGTCAACTTTCTCTTCTTCTGAAACAATACCTTTATAGAAAATTTTAGGATTCCCAAAGTCATCTTTTCTTGAGCGCATAAATCCGTTTTTATCTATGAGCGCGAAATTTCCTGAATGTTCAAATCCGCCATCAACCTCAGGATTTGCAGCAGCATAAATATTAAAACCTATGTTTGATAATTCATAAATAGCTTCTTGACTTCCTGTCATTAAATGCCAATTAGGATTTGTAATTCCATATTTTACTGCATACTCCTTAAGTACTTCTTGTGTATCAGTTTCTGGATTTATAGTAAAAGAAGCCACTCCAAAATCTTCAAAATCTGAGAATGTATTTTGAATTTGAACTAAGTTTCTATTCATTCTTGGACAAATTGTAGGACAAGTTGTGAAGAAAAATTCTACGATATAGACTTTACCTTCGTAATCCTTATTGGTAATCGTATTCCCTAGGTGATCTACAAAAGAGAATGGTGGCACTTTTTTAGCTTCTCCATTAATCTCTAGATACATTAAATCTGAAACAAAACCTTCAGCATTTGTAGATACGTTTTTTGATCTACTTTCTGCTCTAATGATATCTCCTGCTTTAATTCGATCTATTATCTTCGGGACAAAAATAATTCCGAAGACCAAAAGAATAAGTGCAATCCCTATGTAAGAATAATTTGTTTTTTTTGTACTCATAATATATTAAGTCAAATTTCAAATATAAAATTCCAAAGCCCAATTAAGGAAAGGAATCTATTTTGATTAATTAGTTCCTTTTAAATCTTCTGCTCGTCGTGTTGACGAATCAAACTCACCCTTACGTTTTTGGCGATACTCTGTAAGTAAAATTCTTAAGTCGTCACTCATTTTATTTTTTATTTCGGCAACTTCTATGCAGTCGTAAGAATATAAAGGATAAGTTGATTCTTTCTTTTCTTTCTCCTTATCTGTTCTATCATCTAATCGTCCACGTTGATTTACATCTTTATCTACAATAAAAACGTGATCTGAAAACAGGTTAGCATCTAAAGATTCTTCAGTTTTCAAACTATTAAATACTTTTTTAATATCGTTTGGCTGTCCAAAAACATAATGCCAAAAACGCATATCGTCATAATTATTAATTTCTTTTTGAAGTTGCTCTGCTCTAGCTTCTGAGCCTTTTGGTAGAACGATTACTATTTGAAATTTCTTAAAGCCTTTAAACTTATCGTAAACTAGTTCTTTAAGGTTTGAAGCAGCTATACTTTGTTTTTCTGGCTCATTTCCGAGGAAACCAACAATAGTAATGTGATCTTTAAAAAGAATTTCAGTTTCAGAATTTGATGTAAACAATTCAAAATCTGACACACTTTCATCTACAATATCTAAAGGATTATAGTTGTGAGTAGATGGATAAAGCATCAATAAAAATGCTACAGGCAAAAGGAATAAGATGCCTAATACTAGATTGCGTTTAATGTTGCTTTTCTTCATAGTGCAAAAATAAAAAAAGACGGTTTAAAAAACCGTCTTTTACTATACTTTATAATGATGATATTGTGTTAAAAATCTCTTTTAACATAACCGTTTTCATAGACACCTTGTATATATCCTCCTTCTTGTAATAGGATAAATATAAGATAACAAACCAAGAACACACCTGTCCAAACCACCATACGTCTTAACGCTTTAGTCTCATCTCTCATGTGCATGAAATCCCATGTTATGTAATATGCCTTTACTAATGTTAATAGTATAAATATTAAGTTTAAAGGTTTCATGTAAACAATAGGAGAAAATATAATGTTTCCTAAAGTTGCAAAGAATCCTCCTTCAAAAGGAGTCATCCATGTATGCATAAACATGCTTGGTTTATAAATACCTAATATAACTTCTATTGCTGTGATGATAGTCAAGAATATTAAAACACCCCAAATTTTTTGAATGTTTGATTTAAACTTAACGGTACCTCTAAATATTGCTAATTTATGTTCGTGTGCCATCTTAAAATTTTATTCTTAATTAAACTAGGTAGAAGAATGTGAATACAAATACCCATACTAAATCGACAAAGTGCCAATATAATCCAACTTTTTCAACCATTTCATAGCTTCCTCTTCTCTCGTAAGTACCAAGAATAACATTAAAGAAAATGATGATATTAATTACAACTCCAGAGAATACGTGAAAACCGTGAAAACCTGTAATAAAGAAAAAGAAATCTGCAAATAGAGATGTTCCATATTCGTTAACATGTAGGTTAGCACCTTGAACAACTAAAACACCTTCTCTCTTTAACTTAGAAAGTGATTCTTCTCTTGATAATACCGTTTTATGACCTTCTTCGTTGATAATCTGTGTTCTTACTACAACATCAGGATTAGCGACTAAACCGTTATAAACTTCATCAACAGTGTACATTGGCAATGCACCTTCATCAACAAACCAAAGTCCGTTTTTACGTTCATGCTCTACACGTTCTCCATGAGCATCTATTGCGATATCACTTATAGCAACTCTATGACCAGTATTATCTACTAATTGAAGAATATTTCCACCTTTAGTTTGTACTGCTCCATACTCACCTTTAATAAATGTTCCCCATTCCCAAGCTTGTGAGCCAACGAATATTAAACCACCTATAATGGTTAAAAACATATACCAAGTAACTTTGGTTTTATTCATGTGATGACCAGCATCAACAGCTAATACCATTGTTACAGATGACATAATTAAGACAAATGTCATAAAAGCGACATAAATCATTGGGTAATTTCCATGAAAAAACGGAACGTGTGTAAACACCTCATCCGCTATTGGCCAAGAACCAATAAATTTAAAACGTGAAAATCCATAAGCTGCTAAAAATCCAGAAAATGTTAAAGCATCAGACACGATAAAAAACCACATCATCATTTTACCATAACTTGCTTTTAGTGGATCATTACCACCACCCCAAGTTTTGCCTTCTGATCCAGTATTTGCTACTGTAGTATCCATATAAAGCATTTAGTTATTAAAAGTTGCACAAAAATAATCATTTTATCTATGTAAAAAAACATCAAATTCTAAAAATTCAAAACATAGGTCTTTACTAGACTAGTTAGAGAGTTTTAGCTTATAAAAATGATTGAAAAATTAAACGAAATATGTTAAAAATAAAAACAAGAATAACCACAGTATATCTACAAAATGCCAAAAGGTTGCAGAAAGCTGCATGCCTAGCATATTGGTAGCTGTATATTTTTGTTTAAAATGATTATAAATTACGACCAATATTGAGATTAATCCTACTGCAACGTGCAAAATGTGAGCGAATGCAATAACATAGATAAAACTCATGGTCACATTAGAGGTTTCTCCCGTAAAATAATAACCAAAAGCTATTATTTGTTTAAAACCTTCAAATTGACAAATTATAAAAGCGACTCCTAACCCAAAAGTTAATAACAACATCGTTGTTGCTAAACTTCTATTACTGTCTTTTATCGCTTTTTTTGCTAGAATAAAAGTGAAGCTACTTATCAAAATAAGTACACAACTTATTAAAAACGCCTGAGGCAATACAAAATCATGCATCCAATCCTCACGTTTTCTACTCACTAAGACAGCACTTGTTAATCCTGCAAAGGACATGATTAACGAACCAATCCCAAACCAAAGCATCATGCGCTTGGCTCTATTGTTTTTTTCTACTAATGTTCCTTCGGTTAAATCCATTCTATCTTATAAATTTATCTGCAACGTAAACAATTTGTATGAGTGATATATAGATCACGCTTGAGAGCATCAATTGTTTGGCTGCTTTTGCAGTTCTCTTTTTAAATAATTCAAAAGCATAATACAGCATGACTAGTCCTAGTAACAATACAATAACAGCTGCTACTATAGATAATTTCAAATCTCCAGTTACACCAAATACAGGTACTATAGATATGAGTATCATCCAAATCGTATACATAATCACCTGTACTGCTGTACCTTTATCTCGTTTTCTAGTTGGCAACATATAGAAACCACCTTTTTCATAATCATCAAATAAAAACCAACCAATAGCCCAAAAGTGCGGGAATTGCCAGAAAAATTGTAAAGCGAATAAAGTTCCTGGTTCAATCCCAAATTCATTTCTTGCTGCAACCCAACCTAACATAAATGGAATTGCACCAGGAATAGCACCAACAAAAACAGATAACGGTGTTTTTGTTTTTAAAGGCGTATACACACAAGTATAAAGAAATATTGAAATAGCACCATACATTGCAGTGCGCTCATTAATAATATAAAGAACCGTCAGCCCTAAAATGGTGAAGATTGTTGCAATAATAAATGCAGAACGCACACTCATTCTACCTGCAGGAATTGGACGGTCTTTAGTGCGATCCATTAACACATCCAAATCTTTTTCAATAATTTGATTAAATGCATTAGAAGCACCAACCATAAAATAACCACCAAAAGCCAATAAAGTTAATGTGTAAAAATCTACTTCAATAGCACCAAGCAAATAACCAGCAAGTGCAGAAAATACGACACTTAGAGATAGTCTCATTTTAGTAATTTCCTTAAAATCGGAAATTAAAGACACTTGGTTTACAGAAGATTTTACAGTACTCAATACCAGAGATTTTATTGCGTTTGCAAAGATACTTTTAAAAAAGGTTTTGGACAATTCAAAATAGGATTAATTAATAGCATTGTAAGTTTAAGTATCTTTATCAGACTCTTATTAAAACCGAACACCCATGAAATATTTATTTACGCTCTCTATTATTATCTTTTTTTTCTTCGGAAATATTGCCAACGCACAACGTTTTGACAAGGTTGAAATTGAAACCATAAAAGTTGCTGATCATGTGTACATGCTAATTGGAGCTGGTGGTAATATTGGTGTTTCTATAGGAGACGATGGTGTTTTTGTAATTGATGATCAATTTGCGCCACTTTCAGAAAAAATACATACAGCAATGAAAGCGTTAAGCGATAAAGACATTAAGTTTTTAGTAAACACGCATCATCATGGTGATCATACAGGCGGAAACGAAAACATGCAAAAATTAGGTGCAACCATTATTGCTCATGATAATGTGAGACAGCGTTTAGAAACGACTCCAAAACGTGATGGTTCTTCGGAAGCTAAAGCAGCTTTACCAATTATTACCTTTAACGATGAGCTGAGCCTACATATCAATGGAGAGAAAATTGGTGTTTTTCATGTAGAACATGCACATACCGATGGTGACGCACTTCTATATTTTACAGAAAGCAATGTGTTGCATACAGGAGACACCTACTTTAAAGGTCGCTATCCTTATATAGATTTAGATTCTGGTGGAAGTGTTGATGGTTATATTAAAGCAGTAAAACTCGGACTTCAACTTATTGATGATGATACCAAAGTCATTCCTGGACATGGTAATTTATCTAATAAAGAAGAATATCAAAGCTTTCTTAAAATGCTTGAAGATTTGAAATCTAAAATTTCCGAAGCCATAAAAACAGGTAAAACCGAAGACGAGGTTGCTAAAGATGCAACGCTCACTAAAACTTATGACGATTTAGATTATGGGACTGGGTTTATTAATTCTGAAAAAATTAGACGGACTTTTTATTTAAGTTTGAAAAATTAAACTAATTCAACACCTATATCACCTAATCTATTTACAAACAGAATTATACAATTCTATCATTTCAATAAAAAGATCTCTATCATTACTGTAGTCGCCTTTATATTGGTTTGCAAAAGCCTCACATTCTTTTAAGTAAGGCACAATATATTTCTTCATATTCTTCTTACTGTTTATTTTATAGTAAGTACCATCAGGAAGTTTTAGAAAGAATTTATAAATTCCTGCACGACCACTAGAGGTTTGCATAGAACCATTTTGATTACGAGACATCGTACTATTATTCATCGTCAATGGATTTGGTGCATTAGTACGATATGAATGTGCTCCCATTCCCGTAGGATATCTTTCGTATATTTTTAATGTGCCATCTATAAGTCGTTCGGTATATCTCACATAACTTTTAGGCTTATCGGCTTTTTGAGGAATTTTATCAATAGTTACCTCTTGTCTGTAAAATGTAATAACATTTGGTACGACTTTGCGACCTTCAATAACAATAGCTTTACCGTTTTTATCTGTATATCGTAAAGATTTTAAATAACCTTGACCAGTAGTTCCAAATTCTAAATTACTACAAAAAGTTGTGTCTTTTTCAACCACAAAATAGTCTTGTCCATAACATATTGCGCTTGATATTAATAAGGCACTTGCAAAGAGTAGTTTTTGTAAATTCATTTTGTATTGTTTTAAAAATTTTATTCTATTAGCAAGAACTTCAAGCTGCTAATGATAAGCGGTATTATGAGTCAAGGTAGTACTACATGTGCCACAAGCAACTGCAGATCCAGCTCCACCAGCATGTCCTTTTGAACACGTATAATGCCATACTCCAGCAGCATTTTGAGCTGGCTCGGGAGTCGCAGCAGGAGGAGCTGCAGGAGTCGCAAAAGGAGCAGAATTTGGCGTACTATTAGTATTTGAATGATAAGTCGTGTTATGGGCTAAAATATTTCCACAAGTTTCACACTTAACTGCTGATCCAGCACCTCCAGGACAACCTATTCTACAGGTATAATGCCAAACACCACTTGCATTTTGAGCAGGCTCTTTAGTAGGTGGAGTTGGAGTTACAGCTGGCGTTTTTGGCGTGTCAGAAACTTCTACTGCAGGTGTAGTATCTTCTTTTGTTGATTTAGTTTTATCATTACAGCTATAAAAAAAGAGAACTGAAGTAAAGAAAAGTATTGCAAGGGTCTTAAAGTATTTCATAATCTTATTTATTTTTCAAAATTTAAATTTACATTAATTTTATATAAGTTGACATTACAGCAATATCATCTATAAATCATCAAACTCTTAATCATTTAAGATCTAAAAATCATTATACCAATTAAATAAATCTGTTCTCACTCCTACTGTAAACCAAGTAGTACTTGTATTTAAAGCAGCAGCAGTATCAGCTTCTGGATTATAATTTCTAAATGTGATGTTGGTAAACAATCTCATATTGGTTGCAGGATTAATAACATAGCCACCTCCTAAATCTGCCTGAAAAACATTTGTTGTGTTTCCTTGCCCAACTGTAATTCCACTGTTTGCATTACGATCTACTTCGGTTCTATAAATATTGCTTCCGTAGTTAAAATTATCAGTACCATCATTGAAATCAAAGCCTCGTTTCCCTAAGATAAATTTAGCATCACCAAACCAACGTTTATAGTTGTAACGACCTATTAAAATCGCTTCGCTAAAATTTGCTCCCCAAAGATGCGCCATAGGTTGGTTGTTATGTGCATAATTTAATACAATAGAATTGTGAGAGTATGTATAAGGTCGCACTCTGTTATATTCAAATTGAAGTAATAAGTTGTCAACTTTAAAGGCATCAAAATATTTAACACCTAATTGGTAACCAAACTTATTTCTCCAACTCTTATCTCCTGCTGTGACATCATTAATTGCAAATTCATCTAGAATAAATTGTCCGTAGAGATTTACTTTGTTATTCCATTTATACTTTGCAGATGCTCCTAAAATAGCATTACCAGCATCTTGTCCTGTAGAAAACTCAATGGCTCTATAAAAAATCACCGGATTCAAATAATTAATATCAAATCCTCTATCATTGTCATTTGCCCATAGCACAGACTCGAATAAACCTATATTTAAACGTTTGGTAACATTCCAACTCAAATAGTGGTTTGCCATGTATTTTGTCAAAAATGCACCATCCTCTGTAACTTCTGGTCTTACATCTCTCAACCACATCCAAGTGTTCGTGTATTTTATTTTCCAGAATTTTGTGTTCAATTTTAAAAATGGATAAGGGCTTGTCGCATCACCTTGAAATAACGATCTATAACCATCACCTATAAAATTCTTACCGTGTCCAAATTGAACGTTGATGAATTTTGCTGGCGAATAGGATAAATAAGCTTCAGCAACTGGATAGTCAAATCCGCCATCTTTAAATAATTTTGATAATCCTCTTCCTGGTACGATTGGCTCGTTTCCTTCAGCGCTTAAACTTACAGCATACTCATTGAAATATTGCGCAAAGCGACCTTGACTCTCGTAAATGGAGGTCGTGAAATTAAACTTTTTACCCAAACCTCCTTGAATGAAAATTCCTCTTGTGTTATTGTACGTAGAACTGAAATCTGCTTCGGTATCTTTACCAACTTGTAAATCGAAAATAGGATCTACTGTAAACCAATAATCTTTACCTTGAACTTCAACTAAATGCTCGTTCCATAATTTTCTACTCCACCAACTTTCGCTTCCCTTAACTAAGGCTTCTTTTTCGGCTTTAAAATCATAATATGCTGAAACTTCATCGTAAGTAAATGGTTTTGCTGCTGTATGACTATTGGTTCCCAGACCATTCATTTCTTGGTCGAATCTCGAATAGTAATTATGTGTAAACGGGATATTTAACTGACTACTATATTCTAGCTTTTCATATTTAACAATACTATCCTTAACGTTTTTATATTCATCGCTAACGTCTGCATTTAAATTTGCAGCAGTTGATAGGTCTATGGTTTTTGCTTTTGCTTGTTGGGTTTGAATTTCCGAAGGATCAATTAAAGGTATTTTTATACCCAGTGAATATTGATAAAATGTTGGTTTCCCGTTGTAAGTTCCAGGAGTTATTTTTGGCAAAGAATCAAAAATACGTTTTGTTTCCTCTTTGAGTTCGTCATAAACTGCATCTATATATAAAACTGAAATCTCTCCTTCTTTATCAACCTCAAAAAGCACTTTAATTTCACCTTTATAACTATCATCATTGACTATTTGTGGAACTTTAAATTCCTTAAAAATAAACGCATTGATTTTATTATTGAAACACACCTTCAATTCGTCAATAGGTTGCGATTCACACTCAGGAAATACTGGTGATTTTTCAAAACTTGAAACCTCTTGCGCAGTTATAAAACCAAAAACAAATAAAAACACAAGTAAGAAACGATTCTTCATATAGCAAGTACAACATTATTTGTGCGAAAGATACTGTTTTTTTCAAAATTGAAGTCATACCATTTCTCATAAAAAAGCGATCTAAAACTATAGTTAGCTCTAGATCGCTTTAATTTTTTCTTCGGAAATGTGAAATTTTAATTCACTCTAAATACAATAGGAAGATTATAAATAACCGAAACCGGTTGTTTTCTTTGAAGTCCTGGTTCCATTTTAGGAATTTTATTAGTCACACGTTCTGCTTCTTTTTCTAAGCTTGGGTGTGGTGCTCTAGTCAAGATTTCTGTAACATTACCATTTTTATCAATTTTAAACTGAACATTGATACGCTGTGTACCAGATAATCCTAATTCTCCAGCAAGATCAGTATCAAATTTACGTTGTACTAACTTTGTGATTTTCTCATTCATGCATTTAATACGCTCGCTATTACTTGTCATTTTCTCGCAACCAGGATATACTGGTACGATTTCAACACCTCTTAAATCGAAAACTTCTGGAATCTCCACTGGTTTCTCATTCTTCCCTATCGTATCTGGATTTAAAGGCTTTGAAACAACAATAGGTGTTGTAACAATATCTACAGGAGGAGTTTTGTCTAGATCATCAACAATTTTAATGGTACTTGTAATAACTTGTTTTCTTACTTTTTTGACTGGTTGTTGTTTTGGCGCATCTGGCTCCACAACAAAAGGTGGCACATCAACGGTGTAGTCATCAGTATTTAAAGGTTCTAAAAGAGCGACCTTAAAATCTTTAGTTTCAAACTTCATCTCAAACAAAGCGTAAGTCCCTAAAAGACAAAGAATGAGTCCGATTTGAAAATACAACGATGAGTTTTTTTGTAAATTTGCATCGTGCTTGTGTGATTTTTGCACGTTTATATTGCTCTGACCAGCAATATCGTGCGATTTGTTAAAATCTTTCATAATATTTGATTTAAAATGTTAATATTATGTTTAAATCACAATAAGCATACCAAAGTAAAAATCCCATCTAATTAATTAGATGGGATTTTGAAATTTTATGATATGCTATTTTATATCTAGTCTTGTACTTGGAATAAAATTGGTAAAGAGTAAGGTACATTTACTGGCTTCCCTCTTTGCTTACCTGGTTTCATTTTTGGTAATAAACCAATAACTCGCTTAGCCTCTTTCTCAAGACCTGGATGTGGAGCTCTAGCTTGGATCCCAACAATGTTTCCTGTTTTATCAATTTTGAAGATCACGTTGATACGTTGTCTTCCAGATAATCCTAATTCACTAGCTAAATCTGTATCAAATTTCTTGTTTACAAACTTGCTAATCTTATCAGACATACATTGCTTCTTAGCATTGTTTCCTTTTTCATTTTCACAACCTGGAAAAATTGGCACATTTTCAATAACGTTAAAAGGAACATCTATATCTTCTTCTACTTCCTCAACCTCAATTTCTTCAACCTCTACGATTTCTTCTGTTTGATCTGTTTCTGTAGATTCAATTACTGTTTCTTCAATTTCTTTTTCATCTTCCACAATTTCAATTTCCTCTGGCACTACTGGTGGTGGAGGTGGTGGTGGTGGTGGAACAATTTTTTGATCTGTAATAGGAATATCCTCTTCTTCAAGAGCTTCTAAATCTAATTGACCAATATCAATAACTTCCTTTTCGTAAGTTCTTAAATTTATAGTCAAATAAGTAATGCCTAACATCAAGGCCATACCCACTGCAAAATACAGTGAACTGTTTCTACTTACATCTGCTTTAATATTCTTTTTAGGTTCCATGTTCTTAAAAGGTTTTCTGAATGCTAAATTAACCAAATATTTGTTAAAAAAGCAAGCTATTAATTCATTTTAACTTTGTTTATTTCTAAATGTAATCATAAGTGATGCAAAGACAACACCTAAAGTATTAGCTAAAGCATCGTAAACATCTAATGTTCTATATGATGTCAATACTTGTTGCAATACTTCAATAATAATGCCATAAATAATTACACTTATTGCAGATATGAGAATGACATGAGTCAATTTAACTGTTCTACAATAATTGTACACTAAAATTGTAAACAAAAAATAAGCTGTAAAATGGTAAATTTTATCATCAAAAGATGATCCTAAACTAGGAATACCTCCTACATGAGCTAAGCTACCAATAGTTAATGCTACTACATATAAAACTAAAACAGGTAATGCCCATTTTTTAAGCACCAATAAGAGCTTTGTAATCATCAGCAGATAATAGATTGTCAATTTCTGAAGCATCAGAGAATTTAATTTTTATCATCCAACCGTCACCATAAGGATCTGTGTTTACTTTTTCTGGCTCGTCTTCTAAGTTTTCGTTAAACTCAGAAATTTCTCCAGATAATGGTAAAAATAAATCTGAAACGGTTTTAACTGCTTCTACTGTACCAAAAATCTCTTCAACATCTAAAGTTTCATCAACGGTTTCAACTTCTACATAAACGATATCACCAAGTTCTCCTTGCGCAAAATCTGTAATGCCTACTGTAGCTGTATCACCTTCTATTTTGATCCACTCGTGATCTTTGGTATATTTTAAATCTGATGGTATATTCATCTTTTTAATTAATATTTATATGTTATTACAAATGTAATTTTTTTAGATAGTATTTACTACTAATTTCCAAAATTGTAACGCAATGTAAATCCTGATCTAATTGTCGTTTGTGGAAATGCAGTTGATATTTCGTACTCTGAGAATGTATAATCAAAGTAGAAGATTGCAGTTAAGTTTTTAGAAAATGCATAATCTGCAGTATACTTTAATCCCCAAATGGTTTGACCTTGTGTGATTTGATTATTTTCAATATCTAAATATCTAATAATGGTTTTATTGTTTCTTACTGAAACATCTGCCTTCATATTTAAATCACTTTTTATAACTTGCTTTGGTCCTGCTAATTTAGAATTAATACGTAAATCTTTGATACGGTATCCTAAACCTAAAATGTATTCTTTACCTTGAATTTCTGTCAATAAATTATTATCAAAACTCATAGACAATATTCTGTCTTTTTTCATTTCAGCTAAAATCTTTACTGAGTTCTTCATTTCAAAATCAAGTCTAAATAATGGACTAAATTGTTCTTCTAGATTGATGTTACTATAAATGGTTTGATTTTTAAAATTCCCAGATTGGTCAACAACATCATTAAAGTTAAGCTGGTCTTCATAAGCTACTCCTGGTTGTAAATCTTCTGGTTTTAAATCTAAATTTGTTCTAAATTGATTAATTGTATAACTAGAGCGGTAACCATGCGTAATTGAAAAACGCTTAAAACGTTTTTTAAACCACTTCATTTTCATGAAGCCTGTATATTTTAATTGCCAGTTAGGGATTGGAATATCTCTAAAAGCAGATAAACTAATCTTATCTGGATTTGTCCCTTTATAAGCTGCTAAAAATGATGGTAATAGTACAGCTTGACTGTTTTTACCAAAGCCTAAAGGATAACCTTCTGCATCTACAGCATAAGTATCATTCCCATAAAAGTTTCTCGCTAAACGTCTAGCAACTACTAGCCTATTTGTTCTAAAATCATCAAATGCTGCAGATTGATTTTCGTCACTTTTACTAAATGATGTTTTGATTAAAGCTGTTGAAATATTAAAATTTCCGAAGGAATTAGTAATCAACGGATTATAATCCAACACACCATCTGAACCTGGATCACCATTAGCATCTACAAAATCTTCAACTCTAAAGTTTTGCGTCGTGTTTTCAGAATATGTACGACCACCCGTTAGATCAATATTCAAATCTGGAATCAATTCTATGTCTGCAGAAATATCTAAAATACGATTAGTCGTTTCGCTATATTGCTGATTAAAATCCTCATATACAGTTAGCCAACCATTTCTAGCAGCTAAATCTCTAATATCACTTTGACTACCAAAAGTATAACCCAGAGTTGGCTTGAAAGTACCAATAAATCCAGGTGTTCTTAAATAACCTGGTAAATAAGAACCATTATTTTCGGTATAATTTATTTGAATACGTTTTACTGCAGTCAATAAATCTATTGCTCCATCCAATATTTTAGAACCTGCGCCTTTTTTACTTGGTTCATTTTGCGCAGCAGTTGGTGCAGTAGATTTTCCATCCTTATCTAAAGCATTAGGCGTTGCCCTTTTAGATGTTCTAGAACCTCTAGTTTTCTTTTTTGTAAGACCAACATGCTTATACAAAGTCTCCATGTTAAATGTAGAGTTGATATTATGAGTGTTCGCATTTTGGATTGAATTACCTAAATCTGGAATTCCAGGTAAACTGTTGTTAATGTCTGATCCTTTTTGCCATTGGAAATCTCCAGTATAAGAATACGTTGCTCTCATAAAACTCAACGTAGGAATCTTATATAATGGGATTTCATAGTTAACCTGTAGTTGCTGGTTTTGAATATTTGGATCACCAAAATCAAAGAATCCATCCCAAACATCTAAGTTTGGATTTTGTCTACCATTAATAACATCATCCACAAAATAATTTCTAACAATATTTGTGTTTGCAGCTGTAAAATTTAAACTCAATGCTTTCGTCAAGTTGTAATTAAGAGCATATTGCGTGTTAAAATTATAATTTCTTCGGAATAACTCTTCCAAACCAATATTATCTCCCGTTAAATCTACTTCTCTAAATTTTTGCTTATTAAACTGACGAATAATATCTGTATTTACTGAAAAACTCGTTGGTACTGGGTTAAAATTGAAGTCTTTTAAAATCTTCCAGTATTTACCTGTAAACAGAGAATCATTTTTCTTAAATGGCTCTATAGGCTTAGCATCAAAACTATAAGCATAATTAACTCCTGCTCTTATTTGCTGACTTAAAGCGCTCTCTATTTCAAAATCACGACTCTCTTCTTTGTTATAAGAGTAATTAACCGTTAAGTTTTCTACATCATAGAAACGTGGTTTTGAATCTCCTGTTCTATTTTTTCTAACACCTATAAAATTGATACTCTTACGTTTGACATAGGTTTCATTAACCTTTAAAATTGAATCACGATTAGTCGTATTATCTAACTGTGTTTGTAATTTTATATCTCTATAAAACTCATCATATTCTGGTGTGATAATTTGTTCACCTATTGCATAATTAAATGGTAATTGAATTCCCCATTTTTTAGGCAGTAACTGACCTAAATTTAAATTAGTCACTACATCATACTGCTCAACATCTTCTCTACTTCGTTCATTTGGTCTTTGCTCAACAGAACCAAAACCAATGGTACTTTTACGTCCTGTTGCACTTACATTAGCAAAGTCTGCAAAATTAGCATCCATTGCAGCAACTGCAGCCCATCCACCTTCATTATCTAAATCTGCTAAACGTAACTCATTGAACCAAACTTCTCCACAAACGTCCATTCCACTTTGACTAGCATTCTTAACACCTACCATTAAAACTCGTACATCTCCAAAGTTTGGATTTCCTTTAATAGCTACTCTTTGTTGTCCAATAGTATGTGGAGCAAATTCTGTTGTTTCTGTTAATTCACCTCCATTGAGGTCATAAAAATTTGGTTCTAAGTCTGCTAATGAACCATCTGCAATACCTATAGATTTTATTTGTTCTAATACATCTAGTTCTATATTAATTTCATTTACTTCTGGCCAAACAGACTCTGAAGATGACATACCAGATGATATTTGTAAAGGCACTTCTATTTGATAATAGTTTTGAGTAAAGTCATTACCCATACGTATAAAACCAACCAAATCACCATCAGTAAGCATAGATGTAGACTCTCCTTCATCTGCATGAATAAACATACGCAGTTTATTATACTGTCGCATATCTACATTAATATTTTTATAAACACCACGAGAATCTTGTGGTTCTAAATCACAAACCTCAAGTTGCAAAGATTGCTCATTTTGTCTAATAATATTATTGTTGTTATTTAATTGCTCTAATTCAACACCGGGAGGTAATACATAATTACCTTCATTTTGTTGAAGTCCAACAACACCTACAGTAAAATCTGTACTATCATTATCATTGTTAGCCTCATCATCAAGTGTTAATTTATAACGTCTCCAATCACTACGTACCAGATCTAAAGTTGCAAAACGCATGACCGTTTTCTCTTCAAAATCTTTTAAAAACAAACGCGCAAAACGAACTGATCTAATATCTGAGATACCTCCAATAGCTTCCGTAGGTTCAGAGATTGGGATTCTAAATTGATAATATGTAACATTTGCAGCTTGACCATTTGGTAACGTTACTGTTCTTGTTTTTACATCATTAATTTGAGGATTATTATCATTTAAAGTGTTTGGATCGATTTTTACTTCATATTGAAAATAACTATCAATAGTATTCATTGTATTATCTCTATTGATATCCTCAACATCAGGCTGCGCTGTAGAACCTCTATTCGTGTCTGTAAACACATCTGGAGAGTTCCCTTGCTGACCATTATATTTTTTGTAACGATTAAAAATATCGCCTTCAGTATTTAAGTAATAGGTATAATTATCTTTTGATGGATCTGGTCCAAACGCTGCTCCAAATTGCGCTAATTCTTGAGCATCATCATAACCGTCATAACCTGCATCTTGATTGTTACGCTCTTCTCCTCCAGTAGAGAAAGTATAAATTAATGATTGATTTCTAGGCACAACCGTTTGGTAAGCTGTTACTGGTAATATTGGTGTGATATCACCATCTTCTGGCAACCCATTCTCATATTGCTTCTTACCATCTTTTAATACATCTTCGGAAATGTTACCCAAATTAATAAATAGGCTTCCTGGAGAAGAACTTAAAATGGTGTTCCCACTGTCATCCATAAAAGGATTCATTAACCAAAACTCAATGTATTCTACGTTGGCTTGTTCAAAATCTGTAGACGTTATTTGTCTTGTAATTCCTGCCCAACTATCATTCGCCTCAATGTTATCTCCATCTGCATTTGGGTCAAAATTATATGGACCTCTCTCTGTTGGATAATACACTAAATCTAAAGTGTTTATTACTGTACTTTGACCTTGAGCAATATCTAATTGCGGGAAGACTTCATCAATAAACACACGTCGAGTATACAAGTCTGAAACATCTTCATCACTAATATCACCTGGACGTTGAGTACTATAAAAAATAGGGTCAATAGTGTACCAGTTTAATAATGCTCTATCAAAACCATTTTGAATACCATTTTCATCTTCACCACCAAAACCTGCATAAATTTTCCCTAAACCTCTAGGTCTACTCGATAAGAACCAGGATTGAGGCGATAATAAATCGATGGCACCTTGTGTACCTTCAAAATCATCTACATAAGCAGTAGCTTCATTGTCAAAGTCTGTTCCTTTAGGAGCTCCTGGTGCTAAATATGCAAACTCACCTCTTACCGAAAGATTTGAAGGCGCATCTGTATCAATATTTGGAAGTTTATTAACTAATCTTGTAAAAAATGGTACTTCTGTAGAATAATTACCATTAAAACCAAATATTGTATTATTAATTGGCTCTGTATTATAATTAGCTTTCTGAGTAATTGGACGCTCACTTAAATTTAAAAGTGTCGCACCTAAAACAAAGTTTTCATTAAACTGATGTTCTACATTTACTCCTGTAAAACGTCTTGTTTGTTGTCCGAAAACTGCATTATTTTCTACGGAAACATTGATAGGAATATTAGATGATTTTAAAGCTTCATCAATAATATACACACGACCAATTTGATAATTAACTGTATAATCTTGTCCCTCAACTAAAGTTCTTCCTCCAGCGGTTACAATCACAGATCCTCTAGGCACATTAAATGCTCCTAACGGAATCCCATCACCTCCTGAAGACTTGTAACGTCCCTTTATTTGAAATTTATTTTTCTCAGCTTCATCTAATGCTGCTGTTTTTGTTTCCTTGTAAAGAATATCGTAAACGTACTTTTCTTGATTGGCATTATATGGACTTCCTATTAATGGACCATCATAATTATAATCTGCTTCGTTATCTATACTAACACCATCGTCATCAAGAATATCAAATAGGTAACGACCAAAAGGTTCTGTTTTTGTAAATATGATTTTTCCATTTTGAGTTAAAACGGTCATACCTGGCACAAAATCAAAAAATCCATCACCACCTGCTTGTGGATCGTTATTAAAGTTTAATCTATCTAAATGAAATAACCTAATTAAAGGTGTGTCTATGATTTCTCCATCATCCGAAGTATCGAAAGGCGTGTTATTATTAAATTCTGGAAATGGAATTACAGTACCATCTTGTAATACAACAGGGGAAATATAGTTTAAAGGCGAAGCTTCAGTATAAAAAATATTAAGTCTAAAATCATCTTTATCTAATTGAAAAGCGCCAGTATCATAGATGTTTTTCATCATCAAGTCCCAAATAGGCTGATTGACATCTGTAATTGGACTCTTCAACATTTTAACAATCAAACTTTGTGTAGAACCTTCTTGAACGGTTATAAAACTATCATTAACACCATCAAAATTAGCGTCAGGTCCGTTATCGATTGTTCCGTCTCCATTAATATCTGCATCACCTATATCATTAATCCCATCGCCATCTGTATCTGGTCCATTATCTACCGTACCATCTCCATCAACATCTGCGTCAATAGCATCTGGAACACCGTCATTATCTGTATCATTTCCAGAAGCTGTAGAGTTCACACCATCATTAGCAAATTCACCAACTTGATACACTTCTCCACCTATAGTGTATTGAAAAGCAACTGCTAAAATTTCATCATTAAGTAATCTTTGATTTAAAGAAATATAACCTAGTTGTTGGCTTAACTCATAATCTCGTCCTTGTTCTAATTTTCTTGCGTTTTCAAGTTTTCCGAAGTCAAAACCTTCATTCGCAGGAATCAAGATACCTTGTTCTGCAGTTGTAATATCTCTTACTGCTGTTGATAATTGAGAACCTGCTCCTCCAATGTTTGTTGGATCAAAATTGTTATTTCCATTATCTGGGAATGATCCTGTGGGAACATTTATAAATCCTGCTGGCGGATTTTCTAAACCAATATCATCATTTGCAGTATCTGCAGGATCATAGTCTGATTCCCCTAAATCTTGGAGTGCTACAATATTTCTAACATTTTCGGTTTGATTACTCCTATTGGTTACCCATACTTCAATTCTCGTTACTTGAACATTATTAGCAATGTAAGGATAGCTTAACATCGATGCATCATAGGTATCTCTAAAATAGTGTGATAAGAAATAGTGTCTATTTTCATCGTAGTCTCTAGCAAAAAACTCAAATTCCTCTACAGTACCACCACCTTGAGCTACAACAGATTGTGATTGTGATTTTTGCTCAGAGAAAATAGCTGTTACTCTAGTTTTACCAAATTGTAATTCGGTTTTAACACCAAATAAACTCTGTGCACCAGTTATTAATGAACTATTAAGAGGCATACTTACGTTACCTACTTCAATTTTTCTAATAATATCATCTTCAGTTGGTGTATATTCTAACTTTGTTAATTGTTGAAAATCAAATGTAGATTCTGTATCATAATTAACAGTTACTTGTAAACGTGTACCTACTTTACCTAATAAACTTAAGCTGATACGCTGATCAAAATCAAACGTAAAATTACTTCGGTTTCTAGGCGAGAATGTTGGGTTGTCTTGTTTTGTGAATAATATTCCTAAATCTACTTCAGCAGAACCTTGAGGGATGACTTCAATTGTATTTCCTCCAAAAATAGTTTCAAAAAATCCAGAGTTGACATAAAATTCTGGTAATAGATTTTTTTGTTCATCCTCAGACCCTTCTTTTTGTCCTGCTGCAGCATCAATTTTTTGTTTATAATATTTTTGTTGCTGCTCTAGTAATACGAGTCTTTGAAATTCCGCAGGTGTTAAAATTATTGGATAGTTGATATTAAAATTTCCAACTGTTTCAGTATAAATGTATCTATCTGTAATTGGATCGTATGTGTATTTTGAAACTATACTTTGCGGATTTGGAATACTCAGCCTACCTAAAGAAAATCCTGTTTTAGTTGAATCTTGCTCTATAGGATCAGTTTGTGCAAAACCAAAACCACTAAACAAAACTAAAGCAATACTAAATAAGTGCTTAAATGATTTCGATAAAGTATAGTTAGTTGTAATCAAATTTCTATAAATTTTTTAACGCTTCTTTAATAATATTTTCTACAGTTGCATCTGGTTGCTTTGACACAATTTTATCCACAACACGTTCTGCTTGCTTTTTAACAAACCCTAAAACTTCTAAAGCTGATAACGCTTCATCTTTATTCGTATTGTTTTTATTAACAGAAACTTCGTCAATATCGTATACTTTAAGTATTTTATCTTTTAAATCTAATATTACTCTCGCTGCAGTTTTAGCTCCAATCCCTTTAACAGATTGAATTAATGCGACATCACCATGTGCAATACCCTCTTTAACTTGTTGTGGTGATAATGATGACAGCATCGTACGAGCTGTATTTGCTCCAATACCGCTTACAGATAATAATAATTTAAAAATTTCACGTTCTGAGACAGATGCGAATCCAAAAAGGGTATGAGAATCTTCTCGCACAATTAAATGTGTAAATAATTTGAGAGCCTCTTGGTCTGGAATTTGTGAAAAAGTATGTAATGATATATTTAAAAAATAACCAACACCATTACAGTCTATGACAACATCTGTTGGATTCTTCTCTACTAATTTACCTTGAATATGTGTTATCATTACTCAATTGGGTTTAATCTAAATCACAACATAATAACAACTATGTCACAATTAAAAATGAAAACTCAAATGTAATAAAATTATTTGCATTACAAAGATGATTAGTTTGGTAATACACTCTGCTTACTTACTAGATATCTTAGCTTTTTGTTGAGCATCTATCACTGCGATAGCGGTCATATTTACAATTTCATCTACACTTGCATGCAATTGTAAGATATGAACAGGTTTTTTCATACCCATCATTATAGGTCCAATAGAGTCTGCTTTATTAAGTTCCTTTAATAACTTATAAGTAATATTAGCCGATTCCAAATTAGGAAAAATAAGTGTATTCACCTTCTTTCCTGCAAGTTTAGAAAATGGAAATGTAGTCTCCAAAAGTTCTCTATTGAGCGCAAAATCAGTTTGTAATTCACCATCAACTATTAAACTAGGATGTCTTTTATGCAAATACTCTACTGCTTCTCGAACTTTAGTTGCTGTTTGATTTTTAGAAGATCCAAAATTAGAATAAGAGATCATTGCCATCACAGGCTCCATACCAAACATCTTTACTACACTTGCTGTCATTTGTGCAATTCTCGTTAAATCTTCTGCTGATGGATTAATATTAATAGACGTATCACTCAAAAACATTGGTCCACGTTGGGTCATCATTACATTAGTAGTCGCTGCTCTTGTAGATCCAGGAGCTAACCCAATAAGTTCTAACATTGGTTTTACTACAGATGGATAACTTCTAGAATACCCAGATATCAAAGCATCTGCATCTCCTACATTAACCATCATTGCTGCATAGTAATTACGCTCTCGCATTATTTTTTCTGCGGAATAAAGTGTTACACCTTTACGATTTCTTTGATTCCAATATACTTTTGCATATTGATTTTTTCGTTCTTCTTCTTCGTCAGATTTTGGATCAATGATTTCTATATCTGCATCAAATTCAATCTCTTCCATTAATTTAACAATCGTTTGACGACGACCTAATAAAATAGGTGTAGCAATCCCTTCATCATGAACAATCTGAGCAGCTTTTAGTACATCTAATTGATCTGCTTCTGCAAAAACCACTCGTTTTGGGTTCATTTTTGCTCTATTAATAAGCAATCTCACAATTTTGTTATCAGACCCTAAACGTTCTAAAAGTTCATTTTTATATTTTTCCCAATCCTCAATTGGTTCTGTCGCAACACCACTTTCCATGGCAGCTTTTGCTACTGCTGGAGGCACTTCGGCAATTAATCTTGGATCAAAAGGTTTCGGTATAATATAATCACGTCCAAAAGTCAAACGCGTTTCACCATAAGCGATATTTACTTGTTCTGGCACTGGTTCTTTAGCTAAATTTGCTAAAGCATAAACAGCTGCCATTTTCATAGCTTCATTTATTTTTGTAGCACGAACATCTAAAGCTCCTCTAAAAATAAATGGGAATCCAAGAACATTATTCACTTGGTTAGGATGATCACTTCTACCCGTTGCCATGATAATATCTTTACGAGTTGCAATAGCCACATCATAAGGAATCTCTGGATCTGGATTAGCCATAGCAAAAACAATAGGATCATTAGCCATAGCCAAAAGCATATTTGGAGTCACAATATCTGCCCTTGATAAACCGATAAAAACATCGGCATTTTCCATAGCTTCTAGTAGTGTATCAATTTTTCTATGCGTTGCAAATTCAGCTTTTTCAGTAGTAAGATCATCACGATCATCTCTAATGACACCTTTACTATCACACATGACCATATTCTCGCGTTTTGCTCCACAAGCTTGATATAATCTAGAACATGAAATAGCTGCAGCGCCAGCACCACTTATCACAATTTGAACTTCTTCTATTTTCTTTCCTGCAATTTCTATAGCATTTAATAATGCTGCTGCAGAAATAATAGCAGTACCATGTTGGTCATCATGCATTACAGGAATGTCTAATTCCTCTTTAAGTCGACGTTCTATTTCAAAAGCTTCAGGCGCTTTAATATCTTCAAGATTAATTCCTCCAAAAGTAGGAGCAATCATTTTTACGGTTTGAATGAATTCTTCAATATTTTCAGTATCAACCTCAATATCAAACACATCAATATCTGCAAATATTTTAAAGAGTAATCCTTTACCTTCCATTACAGGCTTTGATGCTTCAGGACCAATATTACCTAGACCTAAAACTGCAGTTCCATTTGATATTACAGCAACTAAATTTCCTTTTGCTGTATATTTATAAACGTTCTTTTTATCTTTTTCAATCTCTAAACAAGGCTCTGCTACTCCTGGAGAATATGCTAAAGATAAATCTCTTTGTGTTGCATATTTTTTTGTGGGAACTACTTGTATTTTTCCTGGAGTTGGTTTTGCGTGATACACTAAAGCTTCTCTGCGTTTACTTTGCTTGCTCATATAGGTGGTGTGAATTAATTATAGCTTGTAAAAAATCGAATTACAAATGTACGTGTTTTAAGAGTAACTTAAACTGAGAATTATTGAGTTTTCTTCGGAAATATTAAACCTTTGGAATGGGATATTTATTTCTAAACCTTCAAACTTAGTACGTTTAGCTAAAGCCTTTTGAAGCAAGTAAAAACAAAAAGCCTCAATAATCAAAAAATGATTACTGAGGCTTTTATTATACTGTTAATTATATAAAATTACTTATTTAATACTTTAGCTCCTTCTGGTTTTGAAAAGAAATTTTCTTCTACAGTTGGAGAAAAACTAATATCACTAACGTCTATTTTAGTAATATACTCACCTAACCCATCCTTATCATTAGTTGACCAATAGGTTTTAAAACCTGTTGCAAAAACAATACCGTCTACAGTAGTTGTTCCTTGAGTCACTGTAATCTTCTCTGGAGCATGACCTCCATTAGGGAAGTACTCTGGATAAGAAACAATATATTTAAAAGCATCAACCAAATTAGTTTTTGCATTTACATATAGAATATAATAATCATCTGGAGCAGATCCTACACCAGCATCATAAGTCGCTTTTATGACTTTTTGCATTGTACCTTGAAATTCTTGTTCTGGTAATAATTCAAGGTTAACACCTTCTCCATCTAAAACAAAAGGCTGACCAGAAAAATATAATGGTGTTAACGCCCAAAATTGCGTATCGTAAGCAAATGAAGTACTATCCTTTGGTTTTACCCAAGCTTCTTCACCATCCCAACCAAAACTTGATGTTGGATCTGTAATACTATTATGTCTTGCCTTATTACTCCAAGTATCTATGGTTTGATAAGAATCTCTAATACCTTTAACATTTACTGGTGCGTAATTAAAATGAAACGAAAAATAGCCATTAGAATACCATTTATTCAAACCTCCATGTGCTTCCATTGCGCTCCAAAGTACTTTACCTGCTTCTGTAGTATTAAGTCTTTTATTAGCTGCATCAACTCTTTTTTGTATCCAAGAATCTGGAATATCATAATTAGCTTCAGTTGTTTTTACTTCTGTAGTAGTATCTACTTCTTCTTTGGCTGTTTGCTTACAAGCTACAAGATTTAATACTAAAAATAAACCTAGAAGTTTATAGAGTGTTTTCATTTTTTGTGTCTTTTAATTGATTAATCAGCTATAGTCGAAACAAATCTTTAAACATTTCAAAACTAAATAACTTTATTTTGAAAGCTCCTAAATTAATTGATTCAAACTGTATTTAAAGTGCGAAAATACTAAACGATAATTGTTAAAACATCGCTATTTTAAAAAATTAATATTTCGGTTTAATCCTTCAAATTTTGTTCGTTTAACTGCCGATTTTTTAAATATCTTATTAAAGGTGTCTTTTGTAATTTCTTCCCAATCCTTTTTAGTCATTGACAATAATTCTGGATGTGGATTAAATAAGGGTTCACTGTGCGCTTTTGAAAATCGATTCCAAGGACACACATCTTGACAAATGTCACAACCAAACATCCAATCATTAAACTGACCTTTAAATTCCGTAGGAATATTTTCTTTTAGTTCTATAGTGAAATAAGAAATGCATTTGCTTCCATCTACAACATAAGGTTCTGTAATGGCTTCGGTTGGGCATGCATCAATGCATGCAGTACAAGTTCCGCAATGGTCTGTTGTTGCGTGGTCGTATTCTAAGTCTAAATCAATAATAAGTTCTGCTATAAAATAGAAGGAACCAATTTGTTGCGTGAGTAAGTTGCTATGTTTTCCAATCCATCCTAATCCAGATTTTGCTGCCCAAGCTTTATCTAATACTGGTGCAGAATCGACAAAAGCTCTTCCGTGTACATCTCCAATTTTATCTTGAATAGAATATAATAATTCTTTCAGTTTATCTTTGATGACGAAGTGATAATCGGTTCCGTAGGCGTATTTTGAGAGTTGATAACTTTCAGGGTTTTGAATTTCCGAAGGAAAATAATTTAAAAGTAATGATACCACACTTTTTGAACCTTCAACCAATTTTGTTGGGTCGAGGCGTTTATCAAAGTGGTTTTCCATATAACGCATTTCGCCATGTGCATTATTCTTCAACCATTTTTCGAGTCGAGGCGCTTCTTCTTCTAAAAAGCCTGCTTTACTTATTCCGCAGGACAAAAACCCAAGACGTTTGGCTTCTGCTTTTATAAATTGAGATTGTTGTGTTTTGTTCACGTTCAAATTTAAAACATCTAAAGTTTATTTTAGAGTTTTAAAGAAAACTAAATGGATTAATTACAACCCATATCTTGAGATGACATAGGATCTGCATTAGGAAAACAATAACCAGTTGGTAATTCTTCTGGAACATAACGTTGTAAATTACTATCATAAAGTGCATTTTCTAGAAATGCAGTAATCGCATCAATTTCATCATCTGATAAATTAAGAGATGCAAATAAAGGAGTCACTTGACTAGACGAAACTTCTTGATTTTCTATTTCAGCAGTATTTTTATAACGAATAACATCTTCAATAGATTGAAAACTTCCTCCATGACCAAAAAATGTCACATCTTTTAAATTATACAATTGAGGTGTTTTAAATTTAAAATCATCTTCTGGGTTATTGGTAAAACCTCCTCGACCTCGTTTAGTAGCATCATCTATTATTGTCAATACTTCATCTCCTGCTAAATCTTTCATACCTAAAGCATAAAAATCCATTCCGTTTAAAGCTGGGCCAGAATGACATGAATAACAATTAGCATCATCAAAAAACAAGAGAGCTCCTTCTGTTTCTTGCTCATTCATAGCATTTTCATTTCCGTTTAACCATTGCTGAAAAGGTGCTTGATTTGGTAATAACGTACGCTCATAAGCTGCGATTGCTAAACCTGCATTTAACTTTGAATAACGATCTGAAACATCATCATTTGGGAATGCCTCATCAAACATATCTTTATAAGTTGAATTAATTATAAAATTTTGGTCAATAACTAATCTGTGTACATCTAAACCTGCAATAGCTTGAGTTTCTACACCTTCAAACCCTAAGTTATTAACAGCTTTAGGTGTGCCAATTGTCCAGTTTGCTTCGGTACCTTGATTTGTTCCTGTACCACCAAATTGACCATTCCAAAGCATAACGTCTTGATATGCAACGTTGAGTACACTTGGTGTTCTAATGGGCTGAACATCTATATCTGCCTCCAAGTACATGACATTTTTGAATCGTCCTTCACCATTAACTCCAAAACCATTTCCACCTTCTCCAATACCTTGCAATATTCCACTTTGAAAACCAGCCTTAGCATGATGACAACTTGCGCAAGAATACATTTGCATACTTTCCTCCATATTTGGATTCATTGCAATTCCTGTTTCATGAAAAAGCATTTTACCAAGTTCTACTTTTGCAGAAGTTATTGAGTTATTAGGATCGTTTGGGATGAGATTGAAATCTGTTGCTAAAGGTTGAATTAAAGCATCTTTAGAACCGTAAAGTTCAATAATCCTACTTTCTAGAATACTCTGTGATGGAATTGACTCGTAGTTATCATCATCTGATGCACAAGACACCAAAAAGGTAGTAAATCCTGTCAATAACAGAATATAGAATCGTAAATTTTTCATTGTGATTGATTTAATAGCTTCTGAAAAGTAAATTAAAATAAATAACAAGCTGAATAAATTAGATTAAAGTCTTGTTTTATACCACATATAACATTAGCGGAGATAAACTGCTGATTTTCACTTATTAAGTGATGACATTAATTTTAAGTTCTCTTTTCAAATCTTAAAAATGCATTTTTTGGTTTCAAAGTAATTAAAGGAGTAATATCAATATCTTCAAAATCTGGATATATTTTATACTTTGAAACTAATTCTTGAACCGCAATAATCATTTCAAACATAGCAAAGTTATTACCAATACATTTTCTTGGTCCTGCTCCAAAGGGAAAATATTGTGATGAGAACTTTCTTGAACCTTCATCAAAACGTTCTGGTTTAAATTGGTCTGCATCATCCCAAAGATCTGGATGACGATGTATTTCATAAACCGAAAATAAGAGATTAGAATCTGCTTCAAAGTCTAAACCATTAAAACTATCATCTGTCTTATTTACACGATCTATAAAATAAGCTGGAGGATACAATCTCATGGATTCCTCAATAACTTGCTGACAAATTTTTGAAGCCATAACATTAACCATCAATTCATCTGCCTCTTTTTTTACTTCGGAAATTTCCTCATATATCTTCTCTTGCCATTCAGGATGTTTCGCTAGTAACTGAAATGTAAATGTCAATGCATTAGAAGTCGTCTCATGTCCTGCTGTAAATATGATTAAGATTTCATCAATAAGTTGTTCTTCACTCATCCCAAGTCCGTCATCATATTTGGTTTCGAGTAGCATATCTAATAAATCATCATAACGTTTACCAGATGATTTTCTTTCATCTACAATACGCTTTAAAATTACTCTAGCTTCTTCTGAAAGGTTTAAATGTGTATTAATCGTACCACTTAGTTTAAACCACCAACCTAGGTAAGGTTGACGTAATTCTCTAACGAGCATGCGTTGATTAGCTTCGGTTATAAACTGAAGCCTTCCCATATCTTTTGATTTGGCTGCTTTAGTAAATAATGATTTAACTACCGTTTGAAATGCTAAATCATTAAGAATTGGAAAAATATCTATGGTAGAATCTGTTTGTATCTTTTCATATTCTGAAACTATTGTGTCTTGCATCCCACTCAGCAACTTTTCTAATTGCTTTTTGTGAAAAGCAGGTTGCATCATTTTACGCTGTTTCTTCCATTTTTCACCTTCGGAAGTTAACAAGCCTTCACCTACATATTTGACTAAGTCTTCGGTTTGAATTTTAGATTTTTTATAGTTTTTTTGATTCTTCTGAAGTACATATACTGCAAAAGCTGCATCTCTACAAAAAATCACGCTATTTTTAAACCCAATTTTTAATCTAAAAATATCACCTAGTTCATTGAAGTTTCTATTATGAAATGGTAAAGGGTTTTTAAGTATTTCTAACGAATGCCTAATGAATTTATTTAAAGGAACTGTAGGTATTTGTTTTTTATCTTCCATTCACTTTTTAGAATAATCCTCCTTGAGTAGGTCCTTTAATCTTACCTAAATGTTTGTAAGCTTGTTCTGTTACTTCTCGTCCACGAGGTGTACGCATTAAAAAGCCTTGTTGAATAAGAAATGGCTCATAAACCTCTTCTATGGTTTCTGCGCTTTCGCTAACAGCAGTCGCAATTGTTGTAATCCCAACTGGTCCACCTTTAAATTTATCAATTATAGTGGACAATATTTTATTATCCATTTCATCCAAACCATGAGCATCTACACTGAGTGCTTCAAGGGCGAACTTAGCAATCTTGATATCTATACTACCATTTCCTTTTATTTGAGCGAAATCACGAACGCGACGTAATAAAGCATTTGCAATTCTTGGTGTACCACGACTTCGTCCAGCAATCTCAACAGCTGCTTCCATAGAAATAGGAACATTCAAAATAGTTGCACTACGTTGAACAATTGTGGTTAGTAATTCAGTATTATAATATTGTAATCTACTTTGTATCCCAAAACGTGCTCGCATTGGAGACGTTAGTAATCCTGAACGTGTAGTCGCTCCAACTAGCGTAAACGGATTTAAATTAATTTGAACCGTTCTTGCGTTAGGTCCAGACTCAATCATGATATCGATTTTGTAGTCTTCCATTGCTGAGTATAGATACTCTTCTACAATTGGACTTAATCGATGAATTTCATCTATAAATAATACATCACGCTCATCAAGATTGGTTAGCAATCCAGCTAAGTCTCCTGGTTTATCTAAAACTGGTCCAGAAGTCACTTTTATACCAACATTAAGCTCACTTGCTAAAATATGCGCTAACGTTGTTTTACCCAATCCTGGAGGTCCATGAAATAGTGTGTGGTCTAAAGCTTCATCTCTACCGTTAGCTGCCTGAACAAAAATTTGAAGATTCTCCAATACCTGATCTTGACCTGTAAAATCATCAAAGGACAAGGGTCTTAACTTTTTTTCTACATCAAGTTCTTCTGGAGTGAAATTGTCGTCTGTTGGGTCTAGGTTTTCGTTCATACTACTTCCTGCGAAAGCAGGAGTCTTTTTTATATAAAATCTACAAGGTTTTAGAAATCTTGCAGGTTTGCTTGAAACAAATATAATGAAAAAGCCTTTCTAAATTTTAGAAAGGCTTTCATTATATTTATGTAAGTCAAATTAAGGATCTATAACTGGACCTCCACTGGTTTTTTTGCAATCACCTCTAATAGGACCTTCTGGATCTGCATTATCGGGAACACATTTTGTACAATGATTGCCCTCTGGAATACAACCATCATTATTTGCACATGCAACGGTTTCACAGACTACTGAGCCAGATCTATATTGACCATTATCTCCTTTAATTAAAGCAATTGTAGACACTACATTACCTTCACTATGAAAACGTAGATATTGCTTAGAATCAATTTCTATAACTTCAAATGATTGTGGAGTTAAATCTTGACTATATACTCTAGTGAATTTCCTAAAAGTATTCATAACCTTTTCATTTGAAACACCTAATTGTACTTTCCCATCTTTCTCATAACCAATAACACTACTAGTTAATCGATCAAAGGTGATTTCTTTTGTAAGTTCTGCATTTTGATTTATTTGCTTACTATCTTCTTGTTCACAGGACAAAAAGACAAATATTACAATAAATAAACTGAAAATTATTTTTTTCATAATAGTCTGACTTTAAATTCATTATAAATGTAAAAAAAAAAAAAACAATTATAAAAATATTATTTGAATTTTGTACAAAAGAAAAAATAACCCGACTTTATATTTCAGCATAATCCAATATAAAAAAAAGACCTTTAGAATGATTGCTCAATCTAAAGGTCTTTAAATATTATTATGAGATTCCTTTTTTCAAAGGAATTAGTTTAGTGTTGTAATTCTTCCTCACCATCCATTAAAGGAACGTTTTGAGGTACAAAATCAACATCATGTCCTGGTTTACTGTAATCGTAAGACCAACGGTAAACATGAGGTATATCTCCTGGCCAGTTACCATGTATGTGCTCAACTGGAGTAGTCCACTCTAAAGTGTTTGATCTCCATGGGTTTTGTTCTGCCTTTTTTCCAAAGAAAATAGAAACGAAGAAATTCCATAAATATACCAACTGAAATGCTCCACCAACGATAGCAAACAATGTTATCACTACATTCGCATTAGTTAGATCATCAAATAATGGGAAATTAGAATTTGTATAATAACGTCTAGGCAATCCTGCCATACCTATAAAGTGCATTGGAAAGAAAACTCCGTAAGCACATATAGCTGTTACCCAGAAATGTAAATATCCTAAGTTTTTGTTTAGCATACGACCAAACATTTTTGGGAACCAATGGTAAATACCTGCAAACATACCATACAATGCTGATATACCCATTACCAAGTGAAAATGCGCAATAACGAAATACGTATCATGTACGTTAATATCTAAAGCACTATCACCTAAAATGATTCCTGTAAGACCTCCTGTAATAAAAGTAGAAACGAAACCAATAGAAAATAGCATTGCTGGATTCATTTGTATGTTACCTTTCCACAAAGTAGTAATCCAATTAAAAGCTTTTACTGCGGAAGGTATTGCAATTAATAAGGTTGTAAATGTAAATACAGACCCTAAGAATGGATTCATTCCTGAAATAAACATATGGTGTCCCCAAACGATTGTTGAAAGGAATGCAATTGCAAGAATTGACATTATCATTGCTCTGTAACCAAAAATCGGTTTACGTGAGTTAGTTGTTATAATTTCTGAAACCAATCCCATTGCAGGAAGGATAACGATATAAACTTCTGGATGTCCTAAGAACCAGAATAAGTGTTCAAATAAAACTGGTGAACCTCCTTGGTAATGTAATACTTCTCCTTGTATGAATATATCTGATAAAAAGAATGATGTACCGAAACTTCTATCCATTATTAATAATAAACAAGCAGATAATAATACAGGGAAAGATACAACACCAATAATAGCTGTTACAAAGAATGCCCAAATTGTTAAAGGTAGTCTAGTCATAGACATTCCTTTAGTACGTAAATTAATTACTGTTACAATATAGTTTAATGACCCTAGTAATGACGAAGCAATAAAGATAGCCATTGATACTAACCATAATGTCATACCCATACCAGAACCTCCTGATGCCATAGGCAAAGCAGATAATGGTGGATAGATTGTCCAACCTGCTGCTGCTGGTCCTGCTTCAACAAATAATGAAATAATCATTATTACACTTGATAGGAAAAACAACCAGTATGAAACCATGTTTAAGAAACCTGATGCCATATCTCGTGCTCCAATTTGCAACGGAATTAATAAGTTACTAAATGTACCACTCAATCCTGCTGTTAACACGAAGAATACCATGATAGTACCATGAATGGTTACTAATGCTAGATAAATATCTGCATTCATAACACCATCTGGAGCCCATTTACCTAATAATGCTTCAAAAAGAACATTAGGCTCTTCTGGCCAAGCAATTTGCATACGAAACATTATTGACATTAAAACACCAATAACTCCCATAATAGTACCTGTAATAAGATACTGTTTTGCAATCATTTTATGATCTTGACTAAATATATATTTAGTTACAAAAGTCTCTTTATGATGATGTCCATGATCGTCGTCGTGTGCGTGAGTATCTGCGTGTGCTGACATAATCTATTTTCTTTTTTTTAATCTTTTTATTTTGTTAAAGAATCTTTGAATAATTTTTGCTCTTTCATCCAAGCATCATATTCTTCTTGAGTTTCTACTATGATCTTCATTTGCATGTTGTAATGAGATGTTCCACAAATCTTATTACATAATAACAAGTAATCAAACTCATATAACAATTCTTGACCTTTAGCCTCTATTTTTTCTTTATTTCCAAGTCTAATCGAATTAATATTTGCTACTTTTTCTTGAATATCTGGATTTTGACGCATATCTGAAGTTGTAACAGATGGCGTAAATCCAAATTGAGTAATCATACCTGGAACACAATTCATTTGAGCTCTAAAGTGTGGCATATAAGCAGAGTGTAATACATCTTGTGAACGCATTTTAAAGAGTACTGGTCTGCCAACAGGTAAATGTAACTCTGTTGTGATGACATCATCTTGTGCATTAGGATCAGATTCATCTACACCTAATATATTAGCTCGATCAATATCAATCAATCTTACGTTTGCCATACCTAGTGTATTATCTTCTCCTGCATAACGAGCTTTCCAGTTAAACTGCTGTGCATATAACTCAACAACAATTGTGTCTTCAGTCTCTTCAACATTCATAATACTTGTCCAAGTGAATAAACCCCAAATAATTAAAGCTGCTAATACTACAACAGGAATAAATGTCCATATTGCTTCAAGTGTATTGTTATCTGCATAAAATAATGCTTTACGTCCTTTCTCTCCTTTGTACTTGTATGCAAAGTAGTGTAGTAAAAATTGAGTAATTGTTTGTACAATGAATATCAGAATCATTGAGATAATCATTAAATTATCTAAACCTGGTCCATGTTCTGAAGCAGAATTAGACATTAATGGCAAATCTCCTAGATACCAAAAACTAGCGATAGTAATGGCATAGATGAAGACTAAAAATCCCATCATTAAGTAAGCATTAATTGTATTGTCTTTTTCTGTAGCTACTTGGCTATTTGATGAACCTACTTGAGCTAGATCAAAGATTTTGACCATTTGCCAAATTGCAATAGCTATAAAAAGTACTATTATAAGTGTTAAAAAAGCAGTCATTGTTGTTTCTGTTCTTTATATTTTATTAATAATGGAAATGTTCACTTTCTTTGATGAAAGGGTTACGTTTTGGCTCTAGTGGATGTTTTGTTAATGCAGTAAATACAATAAAGATAAATAACCCAGCAAAAAGTAGAATTGAACTAATTTCTGGAATACCTATAGACCATTGATCTCCAACCGTAGCTGGCATAATCATATTGAAAATATCTATATAATGCCCACATAAGATTATAACACCTGCCATGATTACAAACCAAGGAATACGTTTATAATCACTATTCATCAATACCAAAAATGGGAATACAAAGTTCATTACAACCATTCCTAAAAATGGTATTTGGTAATCTTGAAAACGTGTTACAAAATATGTTACTTCCTCTGGAATGTTAGAATACCAGATCAACATAAATTGAGAGAACCATAAATATGTCCAGAAAATACTAAACCCAAACATGAATTTAGCTAAATCGTGTATATGACTATCGTTTACTTTAGGTAAATACCCTCTAGATTTCAAGTATATCGTAACCATTGAGATTACAGTGATACCACAAACCATCATTCCTGCTAATACATACCATCCAAATAATGTTGAGAACCAGTGAGGATCTACACTCATAATCCAATCCCAAGACATCATAGACTCTGTATATAAAAAGAACACTAAGAATGCTGCAGAAATACGAAATGTCTTTACAAAGTTTTTATTATCATCAGCTTTATCTTGAGCAATTGAATACTTACGAGAGAAATGTCTATAAAGAAACCATCCTCCAATAAATATTAATCCTCTAATAATAAAACCCCAGATATTTAACCAACCTGTTTTACCTGCTATTAATTTATCATGTGCTACTACCTCAGGATCCATCCAAACAAAAATACTGTTGTGACCAATAAAGTGTGATAAAGCAGCAATTAATAAGACTATTAAAGCTCCTGGTAACATATAAGCTGTTATTCCTTCCATAACTCTTAATAGTAAAGGAGACCAACCAGCTTGTGCTGCATACTGTACTGCATAAAAAGCTAATACACCAAGTGCAATCATAAAAAAGAAAAATGCTGCAACATATAAAGCTGCCCAAGGTCTTTTATGCATAGCATGCATGACGTGATTAACATGTTTTGTGTGTTCATCTACTTCTGCGTGAGCATCACCATGACCATCTGAAATAGCATGATCTGCAGTTTCAGCATGCGCTTCTGTTGTATGTGATGTTTCAGTAGCATGAGAATCTTCAGCATTAGCGTCGTGATGATCAGCTGCTTCTCCATTATGAGATTCGCTAGCTAACATCGTCTCTACCTGAGTAAAATCTTTGTTAGATGTTACAAAACCAATGACAACACCAATAGCTCCAATGATCATTAGGCCTATTGCGACTGATTTTAATTTACTTGAAAATGTATACATATCTATATATAATCTTTATCTATCTTATTTTTCTAAGTCTGCCTTCAATTCCAAAACATAATTGACAACTTGCCAACGCTCTTCTTCATTTAATTGATTAGCGTAAGAACCCATTGCATTTTTTCCGTAGTAAATCGTATGATAAATACTACCTTGAGTAATCGCTCTTCCTGCATCATCATAGCTAGGGACACCTAAAATCTTTTCTCTTTTAACAAGTGTTCCTTTACCATCACCTTTCTTACCATGACAAATTCCACAGTAAATATCATATAACTGACCTGCTCTCAATCTATCGATTTGAGTAGAGTCTAATGGACTCATAAGCGATGACTTAGCTAATTGATAACCATCATTTGTATTTGCTATTTCAAAAGGCATGTGACCTCCTCTAGGTATTGAGCCTTCTGCTGGCAATTGAGCCTCAACTCCTCCAGGAAAAGCATCAGATTCCTGATAAGCTTCATAGCTTACAGGCTCATACATGTTTGGCATAAATTGGTAATTAGGTCTTGAATTCTTTTGACAAGAAACAACACTTGCAAATACCATTAATACTACTACTATTTTAAAAACACTTTTCATCTGTATCAATTAATGCGTTTTATCAATTAAATTAATTTCTACTGCTCCAGTTTCTTTCAACAAATTAGTTAATTCGTTTTCATTTCCATGAACAGGGATTTCCATTAAAAAATGATCATCAGTAGTTCTTGGATCTGGATTCTCAGCTTTTTTAAATGGCCACATTCTACTTCTTAAATAAAATGTGATTACCATTAAATGCGCTGCAAAGAATACGGTTAACTCAAACATGATTGGTACGAATGCAGGCATGTTTTCGATGTAGCTAAAACTTGGTTTTCCACCAATATCTTGAGGCCAATCTTCTATCATAATGAAATTCATCATCACGATTGCAACAGTTAAACCAACACAACCATACATAAATGATGCAATAGCTATCCTTGTAGGAGCAAGTCCCATCGCTTTGTCTAGTCCGTGAACTGGAAAAGGCGTATATATCTCTTCAATGTGATGTCTTGCTGCCTTGACTTTTTTGACAGCATTCATTAAGACGTCATCATCTGTATAAATAGCGTGAATTACTTTTGAAGCTTCCATGTACTATTTTTAGTTTATTAATTTTTTAGCTTGACCAGACCAATCATCACGTTCTGCTCTTCCTGGGAAGGACTCTGTAATATCGTCTAACAAGTCATATTCTCTTTTTGTCATTTTACTAACTTGAGCGTAAGTAAAGATTCCAATACTATTAAGTACCTCTTCCATTTTTGGACCGATACCGTTTATAACTTGCAAATCATCTACAGTTTGAACGGTTGAATCAAATGTTCCAACACCTTTTAATAGATTGTCTAACTTTTCAGTTTTATCTTGTCTAGGTTTGATTGCTGTTGTTTCTTCTTCAATTTTTAATACTGAAGTTCTTTCATCAGAACCAGTTCCAACTAAACTATCTCCTCGCTCTCTTATCTTTTTATAACGTTCTCCTGAAGATTTCAAGATGGTCTTAACTTCTGCTTGAGCAATCACTGGGAATGTTCTCGCATAAAGTAAAAATAATACAAAGAAGAATCCGATCGTACCTATAAATATTCCAATATCAACAAACGTTGGAGAGAACATTGTCCAAGACGATGGTAAGTAATCTCTATGTAAAGATGTTACGATAATTACGAAACGTTCAAACCACATCCCAACGTTTACAACGATAGAGATAAAGAATGAGAACATAATACTCGTTCTTAATTTTTTAAACCACATGAACTGAGGTGAAAATACGTTACAAGACATCATCATCCAGTAAGCCCAAGCATAAGGACCTGTTGCTCTGTTTAAGAATGCATATTGTTCATACTCAACTCCAGAATACCATGCTATAAATAACTCTGTTATATATGCCACACCAACTATAGAACCTGTAATCATGATTACGATGTTCATTAATTCTATGTGTTGTACTGTAATATAATCTTCTAAATTACACACTTTTCTCATAATAATAAGAAGTGTGTTTACCATGGCGAAACCAGAGAATACTGCTCCAGCAACAAAGTATGGAGGAAAAATCGTTGTATGCCAACCTGGAATTACTGAAGTAGCAAAATCAAATGATACAATAGTATGTACAGATAGTACTAATGGTGTTGCTAAACCTGCAAGTACCAAAGATACTTCTTCAAAACGTTGCCAATCCTTAGCACGTCCAGACCATCCAAAACTTAGTAATGAATATATTTTCTTCTGAAAAGGCTTAATGGCACGATCACGTAGCATCGCAAAATCAGGTAATAAACCAGTCCACCAGAAAACTAATGAAACCGATAGATATGTAGAAATCGCGAATACATCCCAAAGTAGTGGTGAGTTAAAGTTTACCCAAAGTGAACCAAATTGATTAGGAATAGGCAATACCCAATATCCTAACCATGGACGACCCATATGAATAATTGGAAATAAACCTGCCTGAACTACTGAGAAAATTGTCATAGCTTCTGCAGAACGGTTAATGGCCATTCTCCATTTTTGACGGAATAGTAATAGTACTGCAGAAATCAATGTTCCTGCGTGACCAATACCAACCCACCAAACGAAGTTAGTAATATCCCAAGCCCATCCTACGGTCTTGTTTAATCCCCAAGTACCGATACCTGTAGATACTGTATAGATAATACACCCAATTCCCCAAAGGAATGCGACAAGTGCGATTGAAAATACAATCCACCAAGCTTTGTTTGCTTTTCCTTCTACAGGTGCAGCCACATCCACGGTAACATCGTGATATGATTTTTCTCCTGTAACTAAGGGTCTTCTAATAGGTGCTTCGTAATGAGACGCCATAATCTATTATAATTGTTTCTTAATTAATTTTCTCTATGCTTCTGTTGTATTTCTCACTTTAGTATGATACTGAACATTAGGTTTAGTACCAACACTTTCTAATAAGTGATACATACGATCATCTTCTTTAAGTTTTGCAACTTCACTCTCTTTATCATTGATGTCACCAAATTTCATTGCTCCACTACTACAAGCTGCAGAACAAGCGGTTTGGAATTCACCATCTTTTATAACACGACCATCACGTTTTGCATCAAGAATTGTTTTTTGTGTCATTTGAATACACATAGAACATTTTTCCATTACACCACGAGAACGTACTGTCACATCTGGATTTAATACCATACGACCTAAATCATCGTTCATATGATAATCAAACTCATCATTTTTATTGTATAAGAACCAGTTGAAACGACGCACTTTATATGGACAGTTGTTTGCACAATAACGTGTACCTACACAACGGTTATATGCCATATGGTTTTGTCCTTGACGACCATGTGATGTTGCAGCCACAGGACATACAGTTTCACAAGGTGCATGGTTACAATGTTGACACATTACTGGTTGGAAAGCAACTTGAGGATTATCTGCTGGATGTTCTAATTCACCAAAACCACCTAAAGATCCTTTGTCTCCCCAAAGTCCAGAAAACTCGTCTTTTTTAGTATCATCTTCAGCAAAAGTATCTTCTGAAGAATAATATCTATCAATACGCAACCAGTGCATATCACGACTACGTCTAATTTCTTCTTTACCTACTACTGGTACATTATTTTCTGCGTGACATGCAATTACACATGCTCCACATCCTGTACAAGAGTTTAAGTCTATAGATAAGTTAAAGTGATGTCCGACTGAACGATCAAACTCATCCCATAAATCTACTTCTGGAGATGTTATTTCAACTTCTTCATGGTTTAAAGATACTGTTGGTACTTTATTCCAAACATTTCTATCTTCTGTACTAAATATTTTTAAAGTAGTCTCCTTTATAATATCACCACGACCCATTAATGTGTTTTGCAACTGCACACATGCAAACTCATGCATTCCTGCTGCTTTCTTAATAGATACGTTTTGTGCTGTATTAAAATCTTGGTATAACGGGTAAGCGTTAACACCAGTCATCATTTCTTCTTTTAATCCTGCTGTTCTACCATAACCTAAAGATAAACCTATAGATCCATTAGCTTGTCCTGGTTGAATAATTACAGGCACATTATTAACAGTTACTCCATTTACAGTTACATCTGCATAACTACCATCTAAAGCTCCTGTTGCTACATGCTTATTTTCTAATCCTGCTGTTTTTGCATCTGCAGCAGATATTGTTAAATAGTTATCCCATGATGTTCTTGTAATAGGATCTGGAAACTCTTGTAACCATGGGTTGTTGGCGTCTTGACCGTCACCCATACCTACTTTAGTATATAATGACAACTCCAAACCTTCTGACTTAGCAGAAGATGCTAAATTTCTTGCTGCGCTTCCTGCATTAATTGCAGTTGCACCAGCTGTACCATTTAAACCACCTGTTGTTGTAGTTGCAGATGATGTAGTCGTTGAATACTCATCTTTATCTTCATCCTTAATACCAACACCTACAGCAACATCATGAATTACGCCTCCAAGGAATGTTCTATCCTTTTTATCATTTAATTCCGAAGAAGTTTCCGTAGTTGTAGTTGATGCTCCATTTGGTGCACTAGAAAAAGTATCAGAAACGTAAACACCATCTTGTAATGCTTTATTGAAAGATCCACCAGACCAACCTGATTTGATATATTCTCTGTATGTTTTATCACTTCCTGTCCACTTTAATAAAGCGTCTTGAAATTGACGTGTATCAAACAACGGACGAATAGTAGGTTGCATTAAACTGAAATGCCCTTTCTTAATTTCTACGTCTCCCCAAGATTCTAAGTAATGAGGTGCAGCAGCGATATACTCGGCTTTTGTAGCTGTTTCATCTGCCTTCATAGAGAAAGCAATAGATAATTCTGTTTTTTCAAGACCTTCAGCAAATTCCGAAACATTAGGTAATGTATACATTGGGTTAACACCACTCATGATGATACCACCAACACGTCCAGCTTTCATATCTGCTACTAATTTAGTAACAGCTGTATTACTACCTTGTCTTGTTAATATAGGTGTTGAAGTCTCAAACGCTTTACTGTTCAGTTTTTCGTTAATTGCTAATGCTACGGTTTGTGCATTGACATCTTGAATTCCTGTTACTAAAACTCCGTTACTACCCGCTTTGTTTAATTCTGAAGCAGCATTTTGAACTGCTTTATTTATGTTTTCTGGTAAATCTGTTTGTGCAGATCCTCCAACTACTAAACTATATAATTTAGCTAATACTTGTTTTTGTTGACTTGGCGTTAATGGTACACGTTTATCCGCATTTGCACCAGTTAATGACATATTTGATTCAAACTGAATATGTCTAGACATTTTTCCGTTCTTCGGAACACGTCCTTTCGCATATCCTGAATCAAATCCACCACCTTGCCAATCTCCTAAGAAATCTGCTCCAACTGAAACAATTGTCATTGCTTTAGAAAAGTCATAACTCGCCAAACCACGAGTTCCATAACTCCCTTCAAAAGCGTCTAATGCAGGAGATTCTGAAACCGCATCATATATAACGTGACGTACATTTCCGTATTTAGATTTAAATTCTGAAATTAATCTTGACGTTGACGGACTAGCATAGGTTTGTGTTAATAACACAATCTCTTTACCCGCAGTTTTTAAATCTGTTAATTTCTGATTAGTTTCAGTATCAAAAGTAGACCATAAGATGTCTTGACCACCTTTCATAGCACTTTTAACTCTCAAACTATCATATAATCCTAAAACAGAAGCGTTAACTCTTGCATTAGCACCATTATGTGTTTTTGCTAAATCGTTGTTTTCAATTTTGATAGGACGACCTTCACGTGTTTTTACTAAAACAGATGCAAAATCAAACCCATTAGCAATTGTTGTTGCATAATAATTAGCAACACCAGGAATAATTGATTCTGGCTGAACTACATAAGGGATTGCTTTAATCACTGGTCCTTCACAAGCAGCAAGTGATGCTGCTGCAGTACTAAAACCAACATACTTTAAAAAGTCACGACGCGTAGTAGAAGACGACTCTAAAGTCTCTTTATCTCCCAAAAATTCATCCGTAGGTATTTCGTTTACGAATTCATTTTGTTTTAGCGTCTCAACAATAGAGCTATTTTCGTTTAGCTCTTCAACACTTTTCCAGTATTTCTTGTTTGATGACATATTATATAATTGAATTACTTCTTATTAAATTTATTGTTTTAAATCCTATTTCTAAGATTACCTTTTCAAAGGTTACTAATATCGTTTAGATTAATAGTGACACTTACCACATTCTAATCCACCCATTTGAGCAGCTGTAAGCTTATCTACACCATATTTCTTAGATAACTCATCATGTATTTTTGTGTAATACGCGTTACCTTCTACATTAACATTTGTTTCTCTGTGACAGTTAATACACCATCCCATTGTTAAAGGCGCGTGTTGATACATCACTTCCATTTCCTCAACAGGACCATGACAAGTTTGACATTGTACACCAGCAACTTCAACGTGCTGTGAGTGATTGAAATAAGCAAAATCCGGAAGATTGTGTATTCTAATCCATTTTACTGGCTCAGTTACTCCTGTATATGTTTGCTCAGCTTCATCCCAACCGACAGCTTTGTATAGTTTTTGAATTTCAGCATTATAATCAACACCATATTCATCCATACCTTCTTGCTGAGTTTCGTCTGCAACTTGGTAAATTGATTTATGACAGTTCATACAAATATTCAAAGAAGGAATACCTGAATGCTTACTAACTCTAGCAGATGAGTGACAGTATTTACAATCAATACCGTTATCACCAGCATGAATTCTATGTGAGTAATGAATTGGCTGCACTGGTTCGTAACCTTGATCTACTCCAATTTGCGATAAATAACCATATACAAAATATGCACTTGCTAATAAAAAGAAAATCACAGTCACTAAAACCAAAAATTGATTTTGTACAAATGCTTTCCATATAGGAAGACTCTTATCTTTTTGCGCAGCTTCAATACCTTTTTCTTCAGCAAAACGATTTAATGTTTTTCTAACTAAAATTAAAGCAATTGCAAGTAAAGCAAATAAGATTGCTAATGCACCTAATATTAGTTTGCTTGAAATCCCTCCTTCTGAAGAACCTCCACCACCAGAAGTTACTTCATCTACTACAACCTTCTCTTTAGCTGGCTCAGCAGTATAAGCTAGGATATCTGAAATATCTTGATCTTCTAGTTGCGGGAACGCAGTCATTGCAGTTCCGTTGTACTCATTGTAAACCTGATTCGCATAAGCATCTCCAGATTTAATCAATCCTGCACTGTTACGAATCCACTTATCTAACCAATCTCTACCTAGACCCTGTTCATCTTCTAAACGCGATTCTACATTACGAAGTGCAGGACCTGTCATCTTTCTATCTAGATTATGACATGATGCACAATTAGTATTAAATATAGTTTTTCCCTTAACAGGATCGCCTTCTTGAGCGCTAAGTGAAGTAGAAAACGTAAGTAAAATAACCAATCCTAAGTAAGGAATTTTTGAGGCTAAATGTCGGTAAATCACCTGTATCATATTGTTAGTTGGATTATCTTCTAAACTTTGGTACGATTTTTTCATACTACTTTAAAAAAAAGCGTGTGTAAAATCTCCCGCAAAAATAATACTTATAGTCCATTTTTTAAATGTTACAGAACTGTTAATTGATAATTTATAAGGATTCTAAATAATATACGTGGGTTTAATTTAATTAATATTATCAATATTAAAACAACACTTAAAAAAAAACGTTTTCTTTGTAGCAAATTTCAAATTATATGAAACTAAATATTCTAAAAATAACACTCTCACTAATACTCTTTTTAGTGCTTTCAAATCAACTAGTTGCACAAGAAGGTGTAGTTACAATTGATCAAGATAGCGACATTACTAAGTTATTAGAATACAAAAAAGACGTAAAGACCGTTGATTTATATAAAATTCAATTGGATTTCGGATCACGATCTGAAGCAGAGACTCTTAAACGAAAGTTTAGTAATACTTTTGCACAATGGCCTGCGGAAATGGTTTATGAAACGCCTAATTATAAAGTTTGGGTTGGAAATTTCAGTACACGTTTAGAAGCTGATATTGCTTTATTAGAAATCAAAAAGAAATTTTCTAAAGCCATGGTTTTTGAACCTAAAAAAGAAGATTAATTTTAGGTTAAGCTTATTATAAATAAAAAATGCGACTCAAAAGAGTCGCATTTTTTTTGCTTTTATATTTCCGAAGTCATTCAGAAGAAAAATATCAGAATAAATGAAAATTTTATTTACTCTTAAGTTTCTTCTTAACTTCTACTTCTTGAAATCCTTCTATTATATCATCTACTTGAATATCGTTGTAATTCTTTAACTGAATACCACAATCATAACCTTTTGATACTTCTTTAGCATCATCCTTAAATCGTTTTAACGATGTTAATTCTCCAGTATGAATAACAACACCATCTCTAATTAAACGAATACCTGCACTTTTAATGATTTTACCGCTAACAACCATACAACCGGCAATAGTACCTATTTTAGATATTTTGAATGTTTCTCTAATTTCTGCAGTACCAGTAATCTCTTCTTTAAGTTCAGGAGATAACATGCCTTCCATTGCATCTTTAAGATCATTAATCGCATCATAGATAATCGAGTACATACGGATATCGATTTCTTCCTTATCTGCAATTTGACGTGCATTACCCATTGGTCTCACGTTAAATCCGATAATAATCGCATCTGATGCAGTTGCTAATAACACATCACTTTCTGTAATGGCACCAACACCTTTATGTATAATGTTGACTTGTATTTCTTCGGTAGATAATTTTTGGAACGAATCTGTTAATGCTTCAACAGAACCATCTACATCACCTTTAATAATAATGTTTAATTCTTTAAATGTACCTAATGCAATACGACGACCAATTTCTGCAAGTGTTAATTTCTTAGTTGTACGAACATCTTGTTCACGTTGTAATTGCATACGTTTCGTTGCAATTTGCTTAGCTTCACGTTCATCTTCAAAGACATTAAATTTATCTCCAGCTTGAGGCGCTCCATCTAATCCTAATATAGATACAGGAGTGGATGGTCCAGCAGCTTTTACTTCGTGTCCACGTTCATCATGCATGGCTTTTATTTTCCCACTATTTTTACCAGCTAATACATAATCTCCAATTTTTAAAGTTCCTGCTTGTACTAAAATGGTAGATACATAACCACGACCTTTATCTAAGAATGCTTCGACAACTGTACCGCTTGCATGTTTATTTGGGTTTGCTTTAAGCTCTAATAATTCGGCTTCTAACAATACTTTTTCTAATAGTTCTTTGACTCCTGTTCCATTCTTAGCTGAAATATCATGAGACTGGATTTTCCCTCCCCAATCTTCAACTAATAAATTCATTTGTGCTAATCCTTCTTTTACTTTTTCAGGATTTGCACCAGGCTTATCAATTTTATTAATCGCAAAAACAATAGGTACTCCTGCTGCTTGAGCGTGAGCAATTGCTTCTTTAGTTTGTGGCATTATAGAATCATCTGCAGCAACTACAATAATAGCTAAATCTGTTACTTGAGCACCACGAGCACGCATCGCTGTAAAGGCTTCGTGACCTGGAGTATCAAGGAAAGCTATTTTTTGTCCGTTTTCTAATGTAACACCATAAGCACCAATATGCTGTGTGATTCCACCAGATTCTCCTGCGATAACATTTTCTTTACGTATGTAATCTAATAAAGATGTTTTACCATGATCTACGTGACCCATTACTGTAATAATTGGCGCACGAGGTTCTAAGTCTTCTGGTTTATCTATTACTTCTTCAATTGATTCTTCAATATCTGACGTTACAAAATCAACTTTATAACCAAACTCTTCTGCAACAACAGCTAAAGTTTCGGCATCTAAACGTTGGTTCATTGTAACCATCATACCAAGAGACATACATGCTGAAATAATTTCGGTTACCGAAACATTCATCATGGTAGCAACTTCATTAGAAGTTACAAACTCTGTAACTTTAAGGATTTTGCTTTCTGCATCTTCGATTTGTGCATCGATTTCAGTCTGCTCTCTATGTTGATTTCTTTTATCTCTTCTGTATTTTGCGCCTTTTCCTTTACTAGATTTACCTTGAAGTTTTTCTAGTGTTTCACGTACTTGCTTTTGTACTTCTTCTGCACTTGGCTCTGCTTTAACAGTAGATGTTCGTTTACCTGCGGGTGATTTACCTTTGTAACCACCTCTTTGATTTCCTGTTCTATTGTTAGATCTATTATCTCCTCCAGTTGATGGTCCTTTACTAATTCTACGTCTCTTCTTTTTATCTGTATCAGACGCTTTTTTATCCTCTTTCTTTTTAGGTTTCTTAAACTTAGAAAGATCAATTTTTTCACCAGCAATTTTAGGACCAGTAAGTTTTTTGTACTGTGTTTTTAATGTTTCTTCAACAGGCTCGCTACTTTTTGCTTTCTCTTCTGTTTTAGGAGTTTCTTTCGCTTCTTTTACTACCTCTGCTTTTGCTTTTGGTAAATCAGCTTTTTTAACCTCTTCTTTAGCAGGAGTTGCTTTTATTGGCGCTTCTTCCTTTTTAACTGTTTTCTCTACAGCAGGAGCAACCTCTTTTGGAGCCTCTTTTTTTGGAGCTTCCTCTTTAGCTATTTCAGCTTTAGGAATTACTTCTTTTGGAGTTTCAACTTTAGGTGCTTTATCCTTATTCAAGTCTATTTTACCAACTTGTTTAGGACCACTAAGCTCTGCTTTGGCCTTAACAACCTCGCGACTCTTAGCTTCTTTGGCAGCTTTTTCTTCCAATTCACGCTCACGTTGCTCACGTAATTCTTCTTTTTCTTTTAGCTTTGCTTCGCTAACCTCTAAAGAAGCTACTTTTTTATTAGCATCGGTTTGAAATTCACCTGAAAGAATTCCATAAACCTCTTCTGATATTTTAGTATTAGGACTCTTCTCTATGTCGACACCTTTTGATTCTAAAAAATCAACAGCGCGATCTATAGAGATATTTAATTCCCTTAATACTTTATTTAATCTAGTTTGAGCCATAAATTGCTTGTAATATAACTTAAAAATCTATTCTACCAAAATCACCTAAATAAGGCTACTTAGCATTAATCTTCGAATTCTTCTTTAAGAATTCTAATAACGTCAATAATCGTTTCTTCTTCTAAATCTGTTCTTTTCACAAGATCAATAACATCTTGTTCTAGAATGCTTTTTGCTGTATCTAAACCTGCCTTACTAAATTCTGCAATGACCCATCCTTCGATTTCATCTGAGAATTCTGATAATTCAACATCTTCTTCTGCACCTTCTCTAAACACATCTATTTCATAACCAGTTAATTTACCAGCTAATCTAATGTTGTGACCTCCTCTACCAATTGCTTTAGAAACCTCTTCTGGTTTTAATAAAACTTCGGCACGTTTATTTTCTTCATCTAGTTTCACTGAGGTTACTCTAGCAGGACTTAAAGCTCTTGTGATAAACAATTGTAAGTTATTAGTATAATTAATAACATCAATATTTTCATTACCTAATTCACGAACAATACCATGAATTCTAGAACCTTTCATACCTACACAAGCTCCAACAGGATCAATTCTATCATCATAAGAATCTACTGCTACTTTTGCTTTTTCACCTGGTATTCTAACCACATGTTTGATTGTAATTAAACCATCAAATACTTCAGGAATCTCCTGTTCAAACAACTTCTCCAAAAATTTCGGTGAAGTTCTAGACATTATAATTGCTGGCTTATTTCCTTTTAATTCAACACTTTCAATAATTCCTCTTACATTTTCTCCTTTTCTAAAAAAGTCTGATGGGATTTGTTTATCCTTAGGAAGGATAATTTCATTACCATCGTCATCTAATAAAATAATCGCTCTATGACGAATATGGTGAACTTCGGCAGAATAAATTTCCCCTTCAAGCTCCTTAAAGTGCTTATATATATTAGTATTGTCGTGTTCGTGAATTTTAGAAATTAAATTTTGACGTAGCGCTAATATTGAACGACGTCCTAAATCTATTAATTTAACCTCCTCTGCAACATCTTCACCTACTTCAAAATCAGGTTCGATTTTTTGAGCTTCAGATAATGCTATTTCTTGATTAGGTTCTTCAACCTCTTCATCTGCAACTACAATTCTATTTCTCCAAATTTCTAAATCTCCTTTATCTGGATTTATAATAATATCAAAATTATCGTCATCACCATATTTTTTCTTCAACGCATTTCTTAATACATCTTCTAAAATAGCCATTAGCGTTACACGATCAATTAATTTATCGTCCTTAAATTCTGAAAACGAGTCAATTAACGCAATATTTTCCATAATTATGAATTAAAATTTTATTACCACTTGAGCTTTTGATATAGCGTCATACGCTATTTCTGCTTGCTTATTTACTGTTACCTTCCCTTTACCAACTGGCTTAGGCTCTCTTGTTTTCCACTCTAAAAGAATAGTTTCCTCATTTGCTTGAGTCAACGCTCCTTCTATTGTTTCATTCTCTTTGGTCTTTACGCTTAACGTTCTACCAATATTTTTCATGTATTGCCTCATATTTACCAAAGGCTCTGTAGCTCCAGCAGACAACACCTCTAAAGAAAAATCTTCCTCTTCTCTATCTAAATTATGTTCAATTGCGCGACTTATAAATATACAGTCCTCAACTAAAACACCATTATCACCATCAATAATAATTTTTATTGAATTATCTGGCAACACGTCAAAACTGATTAAAAACAGGTCTTCACGCTCTTCTAAGGCTTCGTCTAATAAGTTTTTTACGGTATCTCTGAACATTTTTAGTATAAAAAGAGCGGACTTCTCGTCCGCTCATTATTCTTTTTTCTTCAAACAACGCTGCAAATATACAACATTTTTATTGATTTTCACAAGTCATTAAGTCTCGTTTTTTATTCTTAAATTTATATAATCATAAACAACTCTATCAATATGAAAAAAATACTAGTTCCCACAGATTTTTCAGCAGAAGCAGAAAACGCCTTAAAAGTTGCTGCGCAAATAGCAAAAAAGCATAACAGCGAGATTTATTTACTGCATATGTTAGAAATTCCCATGCAAGACATTGATGCTGTAAATTCTCATGCAGATGTACCAGAAGTTATGTTTTTTATGAAAATGGCTCATCAAAAATTTGAGGATATCATGAATAGTGACTATTTAAAAGATATCACAGTACATGAAATTGTTAAACCTGATGGCTCATTTAACGGTATTTCTGAAATCTGTAAAGAACATGGCATTACAATGATTACAATGGGCTCACATGGCGCAAGTGGTATTAAAGAAATGTTTGTAGGATCAAATGCAGAAAAAGCAGTAAGAAACTCTGATGTACCTGTATTAGTTATTAAAAACAATCATGTTGATTTCAGTATAGATGATATTGTTTTTGCATCAGATTTCAAAAATGACAATAAAGAAACTTATCGTCAAGCCACAAAATTCGCTACAGCTTTTGGAGCACAATTACATTTACTAATGGTTAATACTGCTAGTAATTTTACAACGACATTAAAAGCAAATGATAGAATCGATGAATTTATAAGTGATAATAGTTTTAAAAATTTCACCATAAACATTTATAATGATGAATCTGTAGAAAAAGGTGTTCTCAATTTTTCTAAACATATTGATGCAGACCTAATAGGGATTAGCACTCATGGGAGACAAGGCATTGCTCATTTCTTTAATGGCAGCATTAGTGAAGATCTTGTAAATCACGCCAAGAGACCAGTGATTACGTTTAAAATTTAATTTTAAAATTATCAAAATAAAAAAGTCCTTACTAAATTTAGTAAGGACTTTTTCGTTTTTAGTTGGCCTACTAGGTTTCGAACCTAGACTCTTCTGTACCAAAAACAGATGTGTTAGCCAGTTACACCATAGGCCAATCTCTTTAAGAGGATGCAAATTTATAACAAAGTTTCACTTGTGCAAACAATTTTTTATAAAAAAATCAAAAAATGATAACGTTTACTTAAAATAGGTAATGCTTTTGATAATTATTGTTAATTTCGCTCGCATTAAATAGACTTGTTTATGACACATTTCAACTTCAAGAAATGGAATACCATTTTAGGATGGCTTGCCTTTACTATAGCTTTAATTACTTACGCACTAACGATAGAGCCTACTGTTAGTTTCTGGGATGCAGGAGAATATATACTCACCTCTTCAAAATTACAAGTAGGACATCCACCAGGAGCACCTTTATTTCAAATGTTAGGAGCTTTCTTTTCTATGTTTGCTTTAGAGCCTGCACAAATTGGTGCCATGCTAAATATGATGAGTGCAGTATCAAGTGCATTTACAATACTATTTATGTTTTGGACGATTTCAATATTGTTGCGTAAACTAGCAAAGATTAAAGATGAAAAATTATCTAAAAACACATCTATTGCTATTTTAGGAAGTGCTTTAGTTGGTAGTTTAGCGTTCACTTTTACAGATTCTTTTTGGTTTAATGCTGTAGAAACTGAGGTTTATGCGATGGCAACTTTAATCATGGCTATTCTGTTTTATTTAGGATTACGATGGGAAGAAGACATGCACAAGCCTAGAGGTCATAGATGGTTAATCTTAATTGCATTCGTTATTGGATTATCATTTGGAGTTCACTTTATGGGACTATTGACAATCCCAGCATTAGGATTAATCTATTATTTTAAAAATTATAAAAAAATCACTGTAGTCAATTTCATATTAGCAAATGTCATTGCTGCTGCGATCTTGCTTTTTATATTCAAATTACTACTTCCAAATGCATTACTTCTATTTAGTGCTTCGGAAATTTTCTTCGTCAACACCATTGGTCTCCCCTTTAATTCTGGATCAATAATTACTGGAATACTTTTGATTGCTGCGTTCTATTTCGGATTAAAATACACTCGTGATAAAGGATACAAATACGCAAATACATTAACGCTTTGCTTAATCTTTATATTTATTGGGTTTTCATCATGGGTGATGTTACCTATTCGTGCAAATGCTAATGTGATTATTAATGAGAATAATCCATCAAGTGCCAGAGAATTATTAGCCTATTATAATTTAGAGCAATATCCTGAAACACATTTGTTTTACGGACCATTGTTTACAGATCAATACACTGGTCTTGATGAAAACAATCCATATAAAGATGCTAAACCTAAATATGAAAAAGATTACGTCAAAGGCGAATATGTTATAGTTAACAAGTGGAAAAATGCCGAACAGCGCTACAATTCAAAGCAAGCCTCTATTCTACCAAGAATGTGGAGTACTGAGCATGCAGAAAACTATATGATGTTCACCGGTTTATTAGATTTTAGGATCAAACCTGAATATCAAATGGAAAACCAAGTACGACAATTGGTTAATGAATTTAAAAATGAAGTTGCTCAAGGCAAAGTCGATTATGAAGATTATCATAACTTCTTAAAACAGTTTGGTAGAGACTTTCTAATCATAGAAAAACCATCATTTGGTGATAATCTCTATTATATGATAGATTACCAGTTGGGTTATATGTATTGGCGCTATTTTATGTGGAACTTCTCTGGACGTCAAGATGATATTCAAGGTAAATATGATGATTTACATGGAAATTGGATAAGCGGAATTAACTTTATTGACGAAGCTCGTTTAGGCATATCGCAAGAGAATCTTCCTAGTGATGTTGCAGACAATAAAGCAAGAAACACCTATTATATGTTACCTTTAATTTTAGGCATCATAGGCTTTTTATTCTTATTAGGACGCGATCCAAAACGTTTTTGGGTATTACTCGTTTTCTTTTTATTTACAGGATTAGCCATTCAATTCTATACCAATGTGAGACCTTTTGAACCTCGAGAAAGAGATTACTCTGTCGTAGGTTCATTCTATGTGTTTGCGATATGGATAGGTTTTGGAGTGTATGCTATTTTTGATATGCTTCGGAAATACACCAGCTCCAAGTTTTTAGCTCCTGCAATAACTATAGTCTCTCTCATATTAGTTCCTGGGATTTTAGCTGCAGAAAATTGGGACGATCATGACCGATCTGAAAAATATACAGCACAAGCTATGGCTCGAAAATATCTCGAATCCTGTGCGCCAAACGCTATACTATTTACCATTGGAGATAATGATAGTTTCCCATTATGGTATTTACAAGAAATAGAAGGCGTGAGAACAGATGTTCGTGTGGTAAACACTAGTTTATTTCAAACCGATTGGTACATCGATCAAATGAAGCGTAAAGCCTATGAAAGCGACCCTATTCCTTCACAGTTAACACATGATCAGTATAAATATGGTACGCGTGATTATATCATGAAATATGAAATCACTCAAGACACTATGATGATTAAAGAGTACATGAATTTCATATCTAATGATGATCCTAAATACACTCTTAAATATGCGATGCAACGTAAAGGAGAAGATCCAAATGGATATCCTGAACAATTACAAAACTCAAACTATTTACCTACATCTCATGTAAGAGTTCCTGTTAATAAAGCCAATGTTTTAAAATACGGAATTGTTAAAGAAAAGGATGCTGATGAAATAGTACCATATATTGATATTAATATTTCTGGAGGCGCATTATACAAAAACAGGTTATTAATGCTAGATATCATTGCAAACAATGATTGGAAACGTCCTATATATTTTACAGGAGGTGCATTTAGTGATGATGACTATATCTGGATGAAGGATTATTTACAACTCGACGGATTATGTTACAAACTAGTTCCAATAAAAACAGCAGTAGATAGAGCTAATCCTTTTGATATGGGACGTGTGGACTCAGACCTTATGTACGAAAAAGTAATGTCTTGGGATTGGGGAAATAGTGGTAGCGATAAGATTTATCATGATGTTGAAACCCGTAAAAACGGTATCACTTATAGAGGTAATCTTGCCAGACTTTTAGAGCAATTAATAAATGAAGACAAATTAGAAGAGGCAGAAAACATTGCTGATTTAGCAATGGAAAAAATGCCAGTAGACAAGTTTGGTTTCTATACACTTTTAGAACCATACATTAGTGGTTATTACGAAATTGACAAAAAGGATAAAGCAAGAAAAGTATATACTGACGTTACAAGAAAATATCAAGAAAACTTAACGTATTGGAGTGAGTTATCTATAGAAAACCAAACGCGTTATTTAGATGAAATTGTAACAGACATTGAACGCTACAGAAGTCTTGTAGACATCTTAGTGATTTATAATGACAAAGACTTTGCTATACAAGAAACAGAGAAGTTTAATAACTACCTTAAACTATTCAAACACTTCACAGGAGAAGAGGAAGAGGAGGCAAAACCACCAGTAAGAGAAGAACGAGATTTCCCTAAAGATACTATAGATAAAATTTTAGGAATTCAAGAATAAGAGACTGTGAAAATAGCTCCAGTTAAAACACCTATAGTTGCAAAAAAGATGTTCCCAAACTATGTTTGGGACATTGCAACTAATAATAAGGAGTTGTATTTAACTTTTGACGATGGGCCAACTCCGCAGATTACGAATTGGACTTTAGACACTCTAAAGCAATATAATGCCAAAGCCACTTTTTTTTGTATTGGTAATAATGTTGAGAAACATCCTGATATTTTTGAAAACATTATTCGAGATGGTCATACTATTGGCAACCACACCCAAAATCATATTAAAGGCTGGAAAACTAAAACCAAAGATTACATAGAAAACATCAATCAGGCTCAGGTGATTATTGATTCAAAAATCGCAACTCATCAATCTCCAATCTCCAATCTCTTTCGTCCTCCTTATGGACAGATTACACCAAAACAAGGTAAAAAATTACTAGAATTAGGCTATAAAATTATTATGTGGGATGTATTATCTTTTGATTGGGAACAAGATATTTCCGAAGAAAAATGTTTAGAAAATGTTATTTCTAAAAGTAAATCAGGAAGTATAATTGTGTTTCACGATAGTGTAAAAGCATCAAGAAACATGATGTATGCGCTTCCGAAGGTATTAAAAACATTTAGTGAAAAAGGATATATATTTAAAGCGATTTAATTTAGACTAAAGTCCATAACTCAGCGTATTACTAAATATAAAAATGGTCTAATTATAGAATGAGATTCCTGCCTGCGCAGGAACTAAAGATATTCTTGCACGATACCAATCAATGTATTAGCATCTTGCTCTCCACTGTGACGCCATTTCATTTCACCATTCTTATAAATAATGAGTGTTGGCAAGCCTTTAACACGAAGCGCTTCGGCCAATTCCTTGTTTTTATCAACGTCAATTTTAATGACTTTGGCTTTGTCACCAAGAGCTGCTGCAACATCTCTCATTACAGGATGCATTGCTGTAGACTGATCATTTCCTTCTGTAAAGAAATCTAACAAGACAGGAATATCTACATCTATAAGTTCCCCAAATTTTGACATACATTTAAACTTTTAAATCAGATATTTATACACAAACCTACATGGATTTTTGGTAACACTTTAGGTATCACATCTCAATAGGTTCACTCTTACATATATATAAAAATAAACAATTTAAGAGTAAATATAACATTTCTACAATATTATGCGTTATTAGTGCCTTTTTTAAGTGTTATAACAGTTACTTCAGGCCAAATCCCAACACGTCCAGGATATCCTAAATATCCAAATCCTCTATTAACATTTATATATTGTCCAAGTTTTTCATAAATCCCAGCCCATTGCTTATAACGCCATTTCACAGGACTCCATTTAATCCAACCCGGTATTTCAATTCCAAATTGCATACCATGGGTATGTCCACTCAAGGTTATATGATAGTGATAATCATCATGGATTACGCACTCTTCCCAATGACTTGGATCGTGACTTAATAATATCTTAAAATCTTTAGAATCTACATTTGTGGTAGCTTTTCTAAGATCTCCAGCTTTTTTAAATCCACCTTTTCCCCAATTTTCAACACCTACTACAGCAATACGCTGTCCATCTTTTTCGATAAAACGACTTTCGTTAAGTAGAACATCGTAACCCATCGTTTTCTGAATTTGAATTAAATCGGCTAGATTTTGTCTTTTAGCATCTGCTGAAGGCCAATCTACATAATCACCATAATCATGATTTCCCAATACAGAATAGACACCATCCTTAGCTGTTAGCTTACTGAATAAATCTGTCCATGGTACCATTTCAGAAGCTTTATTATTCACTAAATCACCTGTAAAAAAAATAACATCAGATTTTTGTTCGTTAATAAGATCCACACCATATTCAATCTTTTTTCTATTATCAAAACTTCCTGAATGTATATCACTAATCTGTGTTATACGATAATCATCAAATGCTTCGGGTAAATCTTCAAAATGTAAAACGTATTCTAAAACCCTAAATCTATATTTTCCTTTATACATTCCGTAAAGAAGAGACGCAAAAGGAAGTGCTGCAATACCTAAAGCAATCTGGCTAATAAACTTGCGTCGAGAAGGAATGTCTAAGGTTTCTTTAGTGACCAATTTATCATACAAACCCATTGCTCCTCTTATAATATCTTCTCCAAGAAGAATAGGAACTATCACTAGATTTAAAGACATAAAAGCCAATAAAACACCAAAGGCATAACTTTTTGATGGGTTTAATACACGTCCTTCAGCACCTATGGAGAATTGATAGATAAAATTTCCTGCAACAATTACTGCGATAAAAATAAAAAGATAGTGCAACGCACTTGCTTTGGTTACTGTTTTAACAGCTTGAAGTCCGTAAAATGAGAATATAATATAGATTACAACAAAAATAATCCAACGCAACATAAAATGAAGTTTTCTCAAAGATAACCGATTTAAAAACCAAATTAACTTTTCAAAATATTTTTAACGATACGTTAAGAATTAGTATCTTTTCATTCGATTTAAACACCCTTCTATGAAATCTCTTTTTTCTATTGTTTTAACAGCCTTAATTCTAATAAGTTGTAAAGCAGAATCACCAATAGAAATTGCTAAAAAAGACAAACCACTTATTAAATATGTCAATCCATTTATTGGTACAGGTGGACATGGCCACACGTATCCTGGAGCAACAATGCCTTTTGGGATGATGCAACTCAGTCCAGATACTCGACTCGATGGTTGGGATGGATGTTCTGGTTACCATTATAGTGATGAATACATCTATGGGTTTTCACATACACACCTCAGCGGAACTGGTGTTAGTGATTATGGTGATATTCTTTTAATGCCAACTAACAGTATCAATTTCAATAATGGAAGCGACAATAAATCAGGCTATCGTGCACATTTCTCACATGACAACGAAATTGCACAAGCAGGTTATTACAAAGTACATTTAGACTCTACTGAAATTGATGTAGAACTAACCGTTTCAAAACGTAGCGGAATTCATAAATATCAATTTCCTAAGGAAAGCGAGCAGTTCCTAATCCTAGATTTAGAGCATCGCGATCAAGTTTTAGATTACAAAATCCAGAAGATAAATGATTCTACAATTTCAGGATTTAGACATTCTAAAGCTTGGGCAACAGACCAACGTTTGTTTTACACCATTCAATTTTCAAAACCTATAAAAAACATCACATACGACGAAAATGGAACTCCAATTTCTAAAAACTATAAATACCAAAGTAAGAAAGCTGCCATAGAATTTGACAATCCAAACAACGATCCTGTTTATGTTAAAGTAGGAATTTCAGCAGTTGATCAAGCTGGAGCAACAAAAAATCTACAGCAAGAAATTGGAAACAAAACATTTGATCAAATTAAAAAAGAAGCTCAAGATACTTGGGAGAATCAACTCGATAAGATTGTTATAGAATCTCAAAATAAAGATTATAAAACAAATTTTTACACCTCATTATATCACACCATGTTAGCTCCAAATCTGTATCAAGATGTTGATGGTCGCTATCGTGGTATGGATTTAGAAATCCACGAAACTAAAGATTTTGAATATTATACCGTATTCTCACTTTGGGACACCTATCGTGCTGCTCATCCGCTCTATACGATTATAGAACAAGATCGCACTAATGATTTTATCAACACTTTTTTATCAAAACATGATGAAGGTGGTATTATGCCTATTTGGGATTTAAGTGCCAATTACACAGGTTGTATGATTGGCTATCATGCAGTTCCAGTAATTTCAGATGCTTACATGAAAGGCATTAGAGGTTATGATGCAGAAAAAGCGTTGCATGCTATGAAACATTCGGCTACGAGAGATAAACTCGGTCTCAAATCTTATAAGGAGTTTGGCTTTATTCCTGTGGAAGAAGAAAGTGAATCGGTTTCTAAAACACTCGAATATGCTTATGACGATTGGACGATTGCACAAATGGCAAAAGCAATGGGAAAGGATGACGATTATAAATTATATACCCAAAGAGCGCAATACTACAAGAACATTTACGATCCTGAAACTAAATTCATGCGTGGACGTTTTAGAAACACATGGTTTGCTCCTTTTGATCCGTATGAAGTGAATTTTAATTATACTGAAGCCAACTCTTGGCAATACAGTTTTTACGTACCACAAGATGTTTCTGGTTTTATGAATCTTCTCGGCGGAAGAGATAAACTAGAAGCGCAATTAGATGAATTATTTATTGCAGAAGCAGAAACTTCTGGTCGCAATCAAGCAGATATCACTGGTCTTATTGGACAATATGCTCACGGAAACGAACCAAGTCACCATATGGCTTATCTTTATAATTTTGTCAATAAACCTCACAAAACGCAAGAAAAAGTACACCAGATTTTAACTGAGTTATACACTAATGAACCTGATGGCATTTCGGGAAATGAAGATTGCGGACAAATGAGCGCTTGGTACGTATTCTCATCTATGGGATTCTATCCAGTAACTCCTGCGAGTAATCAATATATTATAGGTAAACCTCTATTTGATAAAGCCACAATAAATTTAGAAAGCGGAAAACAATTTACAATCGTTGCCAACAATTTAAGTGACACCAATATTTATATCGAACATGTTTTCCTTAACGAAAAAGAGCTAGACAAGACTTTTATAGCACATGAAGATATCATGGCTGGCGGAACATTAGAATTTAAAATGACCGATATTCCTACAATTTGGGGAAGTCGAGAAGGTCAAGAACCTAAAACCGAAATTAATGAACATGTCATTGTTCCTGCTCCTTTTATAGCCAAAGGTGATGTTGCTTTCAAAGGCGAAACAGAGGTTAGTTTGGGAATCGTAAATTCTAATACAGAAATTTTTTATAGCCTAAACAATTCTGAATTTAGGCTATATACTGCGCCATTTAAAATTTCCGAAGCTATGACATTAAACGTTTATGCAGTTGGTGAATTAGGAAATAAAAGTGCAACTATTGAAACTAAATTCTATAAAATAGATCCAAATCTCTCCATCAAATTAGATACCGAATATGCCAATCAATACAATGCTGGAGGCAACGACGCGTTGATAGATGGCATTATGGGTACACAAGATTTTAGAACAGGAACTTGGCAAGGTTACTCAGATAAAGATATCATTGCAACTGTAGATTTAGGAAGCACAAAGCCCATTAGCAACATTTCAATCAACTTTTTACAAGATCAAGGTGCTTGGATTTTTTATCCTACAGAAGTTGAATGTCTTGTTTCAAAAGATGGCAAAACATTTACATCAATCGAAACCATCAAGATTGATACTGCTAAACGAAACGATGATGTACTCATAAAAAACACGTCTTTTAGTTTTCCTACAGAAAATTATCGTTACATAAAAATCATCGCTAAAAAAATAGGCGAACTTCCAAAATGGCATTTAGGTTATCCTCATGATGGCAGAAGTTGGATTTTTGCTGATGAAATATCAATCAAATAAACTTATTAAATTATATTTAGCCAACTAATTAACTCACACATGACAAATCAAAATAATAAATCGGCATTAACTACTCTAGTGACTGTCTTCTTTTTCTGGGGATTTATTGCAGCATCTAATGGTGTTTTTATTCCATTTTGCAAAACCTATTTTAATATTGACCAGTTTCAATCACAGCTGGTTGACTTTGCTTTTTATGGTGCTTACTATTTTGGTGCCTTATTATTATTTATAATTTCTGGCTCTTTAAAAAAGGATATTTATAATAATTGGGGTTATAAAAATGGTATTGTCTATGGTTTATTATTATCTGCTCTTGGTGCATTTGCCATGTTTCCTGCGACTGCAGGTGCAGAACAAGGCGATACAAGTGTTTTTTATCTAGTGCTAATTGCATTATTTATAGTTGGCTTAGGATTTTCCCTCCAACAAACAGGAGCCAATCCATTCGCTATAGCTTTAGGCGACCCTAAAACAGGTTCTCATCGTTTAAATTTAGCAGGAGGTGTTAATTCTTTCGGAACTACGATTGGACCAATTGTAGTTGGTTTAGTAATCTTTGGTTCTGCAACTAGAGGCACAGAAGAATTGGCTACAATGATTGCTAACAATGAAATCACTTTAGTTACTGTACAAGGATTATATGCTGGAGTTGGCGTATTGTTTCTAATTGCTGCTGCACTGTTTTACTTTTCAAAAAAGTTGCCAGCATTAAAATCTGACACAGCATTTGAACCAGCAAATAAAGCTAGAAATCTTCTTATTGTTCTAACCGTAATCATCATTGGATGTTTTGGTTATATTTTTAGCACGTACACAGGTAACGAAACTGCTTCTGAAACATTAGAACACACACGTCTGTTCCTATTAATTATAGCACTAGCTGCTGTTGTAGGTTCATTATTATTTGCATATTCTAGATCTTCAAAAAAAGCAGAAGGTTGGGGAGCAATGAAATACCCACAACTGGTTTTAGGGATGTTAGCCATATTTACATATGTTGGTGTAGAAGTAACTGTTGGTAGTAATTTAGGAGAATTACTCAAAAGAGCGGTAGACGGAACCGGTTTAAACGAATTAGGATTACCATCACTTAATGATGCTCAAATTGCACCTTATGTATCGTTATATTGGGGAGGATTGATGATTGGTCGTTGGGTTGGAGCCATTACAGTTTTCAATCCTAGTAAAGGTTTTAAAAAAGTATTACTTATCATTGTTCCTTACGTAGCGTTTGGAGTCATTATCCTAGCTAATTCAATTAAATATAGCTTTTCAGCAAATGAAATTCTCTTTTTTGGTATTTGTATTGCTGTTCAAATTGGAGGTTTCTTTTTAGCAAAAGATAGTCCTGTAAGAACTTTAAAAGTATTTAGTGTATTGGGTATGTTAGGTATGTTGGTTGGTTTATTCTCATCAGGAAATGTAGCCTTATTTGCATTTTTATCTGGTGGTTTATTCTGTTCAATTATGTGGCCATGTATTTTTACATTAAGTATTGCTGGATTAGGAAAATATACCTCTCAAGGTTCTGCATTTTTAATTATGATGATTTTAGGTGGCGCCATTATTCCGCCAGTACAAGGTAAATTGGCAGATGTATTTAATATTCAATCTTCATATTGGATTGCTGTGGCTTGTTTTCTGTATTTATTATTCTATGCTTTTAGAACTAAAACTGTTTTAGATAAACAAGGTGTTACATATTAATAATTTCGGTTTAACCGGAAAGGAGAAATAATTTTGAGATGAAGAGAAGGAATTTTATCAAGAATGCTGCGTTATCAAGTGCTGGATTAGCTGTTGGCAGTTCTTTAGTTGGTTGTGTTGATAATCCTTCCGAAGAAAAAAAAGAAGCAACCCTGATTTCTCAATCCTCTAAAACTCCTATTGCAATTTGTACTTGGGGTTTTGTAGATGCCAATGCTAAAGCTGGTGAAGAATTAAGTAAAGGAACAAAAGCTTTGGATGCTGCAATTTCTGGAGTTGAAGTTGAAGAAGAAAATATAAAAAATACAACCGTTGGTAAAGGTGGTGCACCAGACCGTGAAGGCAATGTAACCTTAGATGCTTGTGTTATGGATAGCAATGGCGATTGCGGATCTGTATTATGTGTTGAAAATATCACTAACGTTGCTGAATTAGCAAAACGCGTCATGACCGAAACTCCTCATGTTATCATAGCTGCTAAAGGTGCCGAGGAATTTGCTTACCGACAAGGATTCAAAAAAGACAATCTTCTAACCGAAAATTCTAAAAAAGCATGGGAAAAATGGTTAGAATCTCCAGAATACAAACCTTTAATTAATATTGAAAATCACGACACCATTGGCATGCTTTGTATGGATAACGATGGAGATATAGCAGGTGCTTGCACCACTTCTGGACTGTCCTATAAAATGAAAGGTCGTGTTGGAGATTCTCCAATTATTGGTTCTGGTTTATTTATAGATAATACTATTGGAGGTGCTGTAGCGACAGGAATGGGAGAAGAAGTATTGAAAACCGTTGGTAGTTTTTTAATCGTAGAATTGATGCGAAATGGAATGTCTCCGCAAAAAGCATGTGAAGAAGCTGTGAATCGAATTACGAGCAAAAATAACCGTTACAAAGATTTTCAAATTGCTTACATCGCTATTAATAAAGCTGGAGAAACGGGTTCATATTGTATTCATAAGGGATTCACTTATATGAAATATCAAGATGGGAAGAATGAGCAAATTCATTCAGATTTTTTTAATAAAGCTTAAAACCACTTAATCGTCAAATCCACCAATTTTTGTTTAAAATTAGTATAAGGAGGCGTTAATAAATCAACAGCTCCAAGGGTATGTTGTTTTAATACTGAACGCTGATTTGTAAATTCTAAGAACCCAAAATAGCCATGAGATTTTCCAATTCCGCTATTATTAGAACCTCCAAAAGGCAAGTTATGGTTTAGAAACTGTAACAGATTATGATTAATACATGTACTTCCTGCACGCGTATTATTAATAATCTCATTAATACGCTTTTTATTACTACTGAAAATGTAAAGCGCCAAAGGTTTTTCTTTTGAATTGATATAATCTAAAACTTCAGAAATTGACGTGTAGGTTTTCACAGGAAGTATTGGTCCAAAAATTTCATTTTGCATGAGTTCACTGTCTTCTGAAGCGTCAAACACAACGGTTGGTTCAATATAATTTTCTTTTTCTTCGGAATTTCCGCCAATGGTAATACTTGCATTTCGAAACTTTGCGTCTTCCAAATACCCATTCAATCTTTCAAAATGTTTTTGATTTACAATCCTTCCGAAGGAATCAGAATTAGAGACGTCTTCAGAATAAAAATCTTTAAGATGTTTTTTAAAGCTTTTAATAAATTCTGATTTTATAGATTCATTAATCAACACATAATCTGGTGCAATACAAGTCTGACCTGCGTTTAGAAACTTTCCGAAGATAATTTTCTTAACCGCTTTATCTAGATTTGAAGTGTCATCAACGATTACTGGTGATTTACCGCCTAGTTCTAAGGTGACAGAAGTCAAATGCTCTGATGCTGCTTTCATTACAATTTTACCAACCTGTGGCGAACCTGTAAAAAAGATATGATTAAATGGTAATTTGAGTAGCTCTTGCGAAACCTCAACTTCACCTTCAATGAGTGCAACTTCATTTTCATTGAAAAGTTCACTCACAATTTTAGACATCACTTTAGAAGTGTGAGGTGTCATTTCACTTGGTTTCAAAATCACAGCGTTTCCTGCAGCAATTGCAGATACTAATGGTCCAAAGGTAAGATTGACTGGGAAATTCCAAGGTGAGATAATTAGACAAACGCCTTTAGATTCATTTTTAATCCAAGATGAACTCCCTAATAAAGATATTGGTGTGTCTACTTTTTGGTTTCTAAGCCAAGATTTTAAATGTTTACTTATAAATTTGATTTCATCAACTACTGGGTAAATTTCAGTAAGATCAACTTCTAATTGAGGTTTTTTAAAATCTTTATATAGAGCGTCTCGTAATTCTTGCTTATAGGTCTTTTCTATAGCCACCTGTAACCTTTTTAGCTTTTTAATACGATCCTTATAAGTCGTTTTCCCAATAGTTAATTGATGTGCTTTTTGCTTTTCAAAAAGATTTGAATACTTGTTATCTGTGAAATCTATCATTTAATCCTATACGTTTTTATTGAGCTACAAGCCATATTTATGTATTTCGTCGATGTTTTTTTCAAGTGCTTTCATCTTAACTAGAAACCAACCGGTTTATCCATTTTTTTTATCATCATCTATTATGTTGTGTTTCTTTGACATAAGTTTAATAATAAATCCCTCAACGATTATGAAAAAAGTATTAACAATCTTAGCCTTTACATTATTACCTTTCCTTTCAATAGGACAGGAAACAAATGAAGTTATCAAAAATAATGATACTATAGAAACTGTAATCGAAAAAACTAAAGAAATAAAACAAGAGACTGCTTCAAGTTCTACAATGAAAGCTAAAGTTTTAAAACTAAATAGAAAGAAAAGTACTGAAATTATAAGTATTAGAGCTTACAGAAAAAGTTTACAGATAAAAGTGAAGACAATTAAACTTTGCTAGACAGCATATAAAAATACTAAAATTTATATTTTGATTTTTTTCATGTCATTATATTAAATGTCATAATAATTAATAAAAAGTTAGTTATCATCTAGATTCTAATTTTTAAATATCTAATTGTTTAGACTAAACTTACCAAAACTATTTAAATACAGGTTATCCATATAACTTGTCACTTAATCCTATGCGTATTTATTGGGATTCAAGAGTATTTTATGTATTTCATCGTTATTTTTTACAAGTGCTTTCATCTTAACTAAAAATCGTCCGCTTTAACTAAAATATTAATCATCGAGAGTAATGTTACGTTTCTTTGAACTGAGATTATAAATCAAAGCATCGAAGATTATGAAAAAAGTATTAACAATTTTAGCCTTTACATTATTACCTTTACTTTCAATGGCACAGGTATCTAATGAAGATATTAAAACTAATGGTATTGTTAAAACTGTAATCCAAAATACCAATGAATCTAAAAACATAAAACAAGAAACTGCTTCAAGTTCTGCATTTAAAGCTCAAGTTTTAAAAATAAACAGAAAGAAGAGTATTGAAATTATTAGTATTAAAGCTTACAGAAAAAGTTTACAGATAAAAGTAAAAACAGTTAAGCTTTGCTAGTCTTCATATAAAACATAAAAAAATCCGAAACTTGCGTTTCGGATTTTTTTATGTCATAATTTTAAATATTATGAGTCAAAAGTCAATTCTCCTCGAGATTCTTGTTCTTTAAATTTTTGAACTAATTCTAAAGCATCAGGAATCACATCGCTACATAATATAATAAGCGATCCTTTGACTGCATTTTTAACTGCATGAGTTATGGCTTCTTTTTCCGAAGGAATAATAGTCGTTTTCTTATTTGGATCTTTCATTTTAATACCATCATTAAGCATTTTAATGAGTTCCTCTTCTGTTTTACCTCTTAAACGTTTATCCTGACGAATAATGATTTCATCAAACATTTCGGCAGCAATTGATCCCATTTCGTTATTATCCTCTACCCTTCTATCACCTATTCCTGCTATAATCCCCACTTTTACAGTACACTCTAATTCGTCTGTAAACTTTTGAAGTGCTCGCATTCCTGCTGGATTATGAGCATAATCTAAAAGAATTGTAAAGTCGTTAAACTCAAACATATTTAAACGTCCAGGTGTTTGCGATGCTGAAGGAATAAATGTTTCTAAACCAGCTTTCATATCTTCTATACTTATACCTTGAACATGAGCAGCAAGTACTGCTCCAAGTACATTTTGAATCATGAATTTAGCTTTCCCTCCATACGTCAACGGAATATTTTCAGCTTTCATTAAGCGCATTTTCCACTCACCTCTACAAATAGTTACCCAACCATTTTCATAAACTGCTGTAATACCATTTAAACGTTGCATTGCTTTAATATGTGGATTATTCTCATCCATAGAAAACAACGCTACATTACATTCTAAATTACGTCGCATGTCATAAACTAAATCATCATCTGCATTTAAAATGGCATAACCATCGGGTAAAACGGTTTCTGGAATTACCGCTTTCACTTTTGCTAATTGCTCTATGGTATGGATTCCTTTTAAGCCTAAATGATCTGCAGCAACATTAGTAACTACAGCTACATCACACTTTTTAAATCCTAATCCAGCACGAAGTAATCCACCTCTAGCACATTCTAAAACTGCAAAATTCACGGTTGGATCTTTAAGTACAAATTCTGCACTTGCAGGTCCTGTACAATCACCTGTCATTAACAATCTGTTTTGAATATAAACACCGTCACTAGTCGTGTAACCAACACGATAGCCATTCATTTTAGCAATGTGTGCTATTAAACGTGTCGTCGTTGTTTTTCCATTTGTACCTGAGGTTGCAATAATAGGAATACGTCCTGTCTCTCCTTTAGTTGGAAATAATTTATCAATTACTGGTGCTGCAACATTTCTTGGTAATCCAGATGTTGGAGCTAAGTGCATTCTAAATCCTGGCCCAGCATTAACTTCTAAAACTGCACCTCCTGTTTCAGAAAGTGGTTTAGAAATATCTGTGGTCATGATATCGATACCGCAAATATCTAAATCAATAATTTTTGAAATACGTTCTGCCATACTTACGTTTGCAGGATGTATAATATCTGTAATATCTTCTGCTGTTCCACCAGTACTTAAATTTGCTGTGTCTTTCAAAATGAGTCTTTCACCTTCAGCAATAATAGATTCTAAAGTATAACCTGCATCTTTTATTATGGTTTGCGTTAACTCATTTATAGTAATTTTGGTCAATACATTTTCATGTCCATAACCACGACGCGGATCACTGTTTACTATATCTATTAATTCTTGAACCGTTGATTTCCCATCTCCAATAACGTGAGCAGGAGTTCTAATAGCTCCAGCAACTAATCTATTATTAATCACTAATAATCTATAATCTTCTCCTACAATAAATTTTTCTACAATAATTGCTCCACTACGCGAACTGTCTTTTGCATGATGAAAAGCCACTAAAGCATCATCATAATTTTGAATATCTACAGTAATTCCTCTTCCATGATTTCCATCTACAGGCTTAATAACTAAAGGATAACCAACATAGCGACAAGCTTCAGCAAGACTACGTTCTCTTTTAATAATATCACCTCTTGGCACATCAACCTCAGCTTGTTCTAAAAGGTACTTTGTATCTTCTTTATCACAAGCGATTTCTACACCAATACTACTGGTTTCACTAGTAACAGTCGCTTGAATTCGTTTTTGGTTGGCACCATATCCTAATTGACATAATGAGTATTTGTTTAATCTAATCCATGGAATCCCTCTAGCTTCTGCTTCTTCAATAATAGATCCTGTACTTGGTCCTAATCGATCTGCTTCACGAAGTTCGCGCATTTCTTGAATATCATTTTCCAAATCATATGTTTCTCCACTTATTAGTGCTTCACAAATCCTAACTGCAGATTTAGCTGCAAAACGACCAACACTTTCTTCCATGTAAGAGAATACAACGTTGTAAACCCCCTCTTCTCCATAACCACGAGTTCTCCCAAAGCCAGTATCCATTCCTGCAAGTGTTTGGATTTCTAGTGCAATGTGTTCTATAACATGACCCATCCAAGTGCCTTCGTCTACACGCATAAAAAAACCACCTTCACAACCTTCAGAACAACGATGAGAAAACATGGATGGAAACATTGTCTTTAAACGTTCAGAAAAACCTTCAACTTTATTTGTAGGGTATTCCTCCATTTCTTCTAAATCCAATACCATAACAATAAGTTTATGTCTTCTTATTGACCAATAGTTTGGACCTCTCATCGCATTTATCTCGCGTATATTCATGTTTTGTAGTTTTTTGTTAGTGAAAGATTATAAATATATAAATTTTTCCCATAAAAAATTAGTTTATTTTTGTTGCCCAAAACATATGCAATCCCATATTTATGCTGAAGAATAAAGGAACACTAATTCCCATTGGTGGAAATGAAGATAAAGGAATAGAAGAGAGCGAACAATACACTCTAGAGTTCATTGATGAAGGTATTTTATTTCATGTTGTAAGAGAAGCTGGAGGAACAGATGCTAATATTGTTGTAATTCCCACAGCATCAAGTATTCCTGTAGAAGTAGGAGAAAATTATTTAGAAGCTTTTTCTACTTTAGGGTGCAAAAACGTCACTGTTTTAGATATTAGAAGCAAAAAAGACTCTGAAAAACAAGCGTCTATAGATTTAATAAAATCTGCTAATTGCATTATGTTTTCTGGTGGTGATCAATCCAAAATCACTGATAAAATAGGTGGTACAGAAATCCATGAGATTATAAAACACCGTTATAAAAACGAAAAAGGTTTTGTTGTCGCTGGTACAAGTGCTGGAGCAATGATGATGTCTCAAGAAATGATTGCTGGAGGAAGTGCCACAGAAGCATTTATCAAAGGCGCTGTAACCATGTACAAAGGTTTAGGTTTAATTCCAGGCCTAATTATAGATACACACTTTATTAAACGTGGTCGTTTTGGTAGAATTTCTGAAGCTGTAGCCCAATTTCCAAAACTTATTGGTATTGGACTAGCTGAAGACACTGGTATGATTATTAAGAATAATAAATGTCGCGTTATTGGCTCTGGAATGGTTATTATTTTTGATGGCAGACGTTTAAGACATAATAAACATAAAGAATTAAAAACAGGTACTCCAATGTCTCTAACTGGCATGCGCACCCATATTTTATCTAATGGAGACCGTTTTCATATTGACAAGAAAAAAGTGAAAGTGCTACCTATAGAAGCGCCTTTCATCTAGTTTTTTTGATAATCATTTCAATTTCTTGTAGATTTAAATCTTATGAAAACTAGATTTTTCTTCGGAATTATTTTTCTCTTACTCCAAGTAGGTGGCATTGCTTATGCACGATTTGTTCCCGAACGTTTTTTTTGTTGGGCACCTTATGACAGTCACACACTGTTTGAAACCTTAGTAACCATTGACGGAAAAACACTAACACAACAAGAAGCCGAAGCACGCTACAAATACAAAATGAGAGGCTGGGAACAACGCTCAATAGACAATGTTTTCTCACTCATTTCTCAATATGAAGATACTTATGGCAAGGATGACAATGCTAAAGTAACAGTGAAATATTCTACTAATGGTCACCCAGAAAAAGAATGGACATATAAACGATGAACAATCTCGCAGCTTTTATAGTACGACCATTTCAGTTTGTAGGCACAAAAATGCATCCTAATGTATTATTGATGTGTAAACTCTTAGTTATACTTTTAGTCACACATCATTTATTTTTTAAAATTGCAGACCCATTTATTCCTTTTATTCCTGCTCTTGACAGTTTTAACAACTATCCAAATCTCTTTAACTACACATTAAAAACGTTATTTGCTCTAAGTGCTTTTAGCTTATTTTTTAATATCAAAGTGAGAACTGCTAGTTTGGTCATTGGCTTAGTAGTTATACTAAATATTTTAGCATCTAAACCCTTGTTTTTCAATCATACGTTTATTTGTGCATGCGCACTTATTTTGGCTGGATTATCAAATAGCAAACAACCTCCTTATCTATTTATTTTTCAATTGAGCTTGGTTTATTTTGGTGCTTCAATCAATAAATTTTTAGAGCCAGATTGGTGGTCTGGAGCATTCATGGACACTTGGTTAAGAAGCGCAAGAGAAAACCCAGTATATCTATATGTATCGCAATTATTTCCAGATTTAGTTCTAGCAAAACTATTGTCTTATATCGCTATGTTTACAGAGTTTGGTATTGCAATCATGATTCTATTTAAAAGAAAACGCTCCTTAACAATATGGTTTATCATCATTTTTCATACCACCTTATTTACGCTTACTTCTTTTAGATTCGGACATTTCTTAGAATCACTAGTCCTCATTTTATTGGTGTTTCTAAACCTTCCGAAGAAAAAATTAATTATCAATTATAAAGCTGAAAGTTTAAACCTTTTAAAACGGTTCTTTACATTATTAGATGTTGATAAGAAGCAAATTTGGTCACCAATGCCTTCAGAAAACACCCATTGGTTAAGTTTGAAAACAGAAAACGAAACGCTATATAATCATAAAGCCTTAAAAGACATTTTACTCTACACACCTAATGTTTTCATGTTATTAATAATTTTAGACATTATCATTTACATCATTCTTTATAATCACAGGACGACACTATTTATCACCAATGCCATCTTTGTTTGGGCAATGATATTCTATTTTATTCCTATAAATTGGAAGCGTCAAAAAAAGCAATAATTATTTATAAATCGCGATAAGTTCTTTTCCTTCGGAAGTTTTACTCGCACGATACATTCCTTCAGTATTAAAAGGCATTGCAATATCCCCTTTAGTGTCAACCGCAATTAAACCACCATCACCACCAATTTCCAGAATACGTTTATTGATAACTTCGTTAGAAGCCTCCTGCACACTCATGTTTTTATGCTCCATTAAACAAGCCACATCATAAGCAACAACTCCTCTAATAAAAAACTCACCACTTCCTGTACATGAAATAGCACACGTTTTATTATTAGCATAATTTCCTGCACCAATCATCGGACTATCACCAACGCGTCCCCATTTTTTATTGGTCATTCCACCAGTTGACGTTGCTGCAGCAATATTTCCGTTTTGATCGCAAGCTACTGCTCCAACGGTTCCAAATTTTGAATCTTTTTTTGTAGCATGATCCAATTGAAAACTATCTGTATCCTTAATTTCTAACCATTGCTTATGACGAAATTCATCATAGAAATAAGAAGGCTCTTCTAGTTTATAATCCAATTCTTTAGCAAATTGCATTGCACCTTCTCCAGCTAAAAAAACATGTTCGCTTTTTTCCATCACATCACGAGAAAGGCTCACAGGATTTTTAATGCCAGTAATTAAACTTACTCCTCCAGCATTTAGCGTTTTACCGTCCATAATACTGGCATCCATTTCATGAGATCCTGTAGCAGTAAAAACTGATCCTTTTCCTGCATTAAATAATGGAGAATCCTCTAAAACCTGAACCGCTTTTTCAACTGCATCAACAGCTGTTCCTCCGTTTTCAAGAATAGTATACCCTTGATCTAAAGCATTTTTTAAATCTGCTCGGTATTTTGCCTCCAATTCTGAAGTCATCATACCTTTTACTAAAGTTCCTGCGCCTCCATGGATGGCTATTGAAAATGTGTTCATCACTTTAAATTTTAAAATTCAAAAATACACTTTAGTTTCTATTATTTTAATAAAAATGAATCAACTATCTATTAACTAAAAAATTGTATTTTTATAACATAACACCTTAAATAAATCAATGAAAACTAGTTGTTTAGCTGTGCTCTTTTTAATCTTAACTAGTTGGAACATTTTACATGCACAAGACTATACGTTTTATCATTATGGACTAGATGACGGATTGTCTCAAGAAACAGTTAGAAGTATCTTAAAAGATGAAAATGGTTTTTTATGGCTTGGAACACAGGATGGGTTAAATAGATTTGACGGAACCTCTTTTAAAGTCTACAAAAATCAAAAAAAAGATAGTTTATCAATTTCTGGAAATTTTATTAATACACTAGTTGAGGATAATAACAATAATATATGGATTGGAACTAATGATAATGGTATTTGTATTTATGACTCTAACTTAAATAGTTTTAAAAAAACTATAATAAAAAAAGGTAATTGTACTAGCTTATCTAAAATGTCTAATGGTAGTATTATTGCCACTATTTTGAATCAAGGCATTGTTGTTTTTGAAAAGAAAAATGATAATTACCATCCTTTTATAATTACAAAAGCTAATAATGAACAACTACAATTTAACACAAGTTTCATAAACCATGATTCCTTATTTGTTAGCACAAATGAAGGTCGAGTCTTTGTTATAAGAAACATACTTGATGATAACAGAGTCTTTGATGAAATTAAACTAGGTAATTCTGTTGGTGTAATAAATACAATATTTATAAAAGACGACACATTATGGTTAGGGACTTCTAATGGATTATTTGCATTTAATCAGAAAACAAAATCACTCAATAAAATAGAATTAGAGTCTAATGAAAAGTCCGAAAAATTAAATATTGAATCCATTAATTTTTACAATAATGTGTTCTACTTAGGAACGTTTAATGGTCTTTTTATTGCTAAAAATTTTAATGATCTTAAATTTGAAACTATCACCACATACAAGGGAGAACAAAAACATAGTAACTCCATTTCCTCTAATAGAGTTTACGATACATTTACTGATGGTAATTTACTTTGGATAGGAACAAATAATTTGGATGTTGTTCCTTTAAAAAAACCCGTATTTAAAACTATTAACACCAATTCTGAAATAGCTCTTAACAATAGTTTTATTTTATCTTTCGCTAAAAACGATGAGTACTTATTTGTTGGTACTCGTAAAGGTATTAATTGTATTAACAGCAAAGATGAAGTTACCCAAATTACAAAAGAAAACACAAACAACACATTCGCTTTTAATGTTATAAGAGCCATGGCTATTGATCAAGATAACAACTTGTGGGTTGCCACCATCAAGGGCGTTTCTATAATAGATCTTAAAAATTTTAATCCAAAAAAACCTAACATAATTAGTATCTATCATGACGAAACTAATTTATCTTCCTTAAGCTCAAATGCAACTAGAGGAGTTTATATAGACCACAATAATAATGTTTGGATTGCTACTTATGGAGGTGGAATAAATAGATTCACGGGTAACTTAAAAGAGGATACACTAACATTCGAAAATTATAAAAGCGACATTCAGTCTAATTCTATAAGTTCTGACTTTACCTATAATATATCCCAAGACAAGGATTTAAATTATTGGATCACTTCAGAAGATGGTCTAAATAAACTAACATTTGAAACCTCTAATTATTCGCAACCAAAATTCACCAACTATTATCACGACATAAACGATGCTAATAGTATAAGTAGCAACACGACCTTACATACTTGGCATGATGAAAACCAAATTTTATGGATTGCTACACAAGATGGTTTTAATAAGTTTGACCCAAAAAAAAACACGTTTAAGCGTTATGATGAAGAAAATGGTTTAACAAACACCTTTGTTTACAGTATTACTGAAGATAAATCTCATAATTTATGGTTGACAACAAATGGTGGTCTTTTTAAATTTGATAAAAATTCTGAGAAGTTCACCAATTATAATCAACGCGATGGTGTACAAAGTTCAGAGTTCAACTTAGGCGCTCATTATTATGATAAAGATTCTAACCAAGTCTATGTTGGTGGCATTAGTGGCTTTAATATTTTTGACCCAAACAAAGTCTCAGAACTAGATGTTGAGGGTAATATCACATTTACATCATTAAGAGTAAAAGATAAAGAAATAAGTCCATCAACCCATCCGTCTATACTAAATGAAAGTATTACTAAGACAGATGAGATTACTTTACACGACAGAGATTTCCCGTGTTACATTAGCTTTTCAGATTTAGATTTACGTCCCAATAAAAACAATCAATTTATTTATGCTTTAAATGATAATGAATGGAACGACTTAAGAGATACCAGAGAAATTCAACTATTAGAATTACCTAAAGGAAATCATGTTCTCCAAATACAGGGAAAATCTCGTAATAAAGTTTGGAGTACATCGCCTTTGCAACTAAAAATAAAAGTAATACCTCCTTGGTACAAGAGTAACTTTATGTATTGTTTATATATACTTGCTTTTTTAGCTCTTGTATATATATTTTATCGTTTAAGCTTACAAAAACAAATTGCTAATCAAGAGTCTAAACGTTTACAGGAATTAGACAATTTAAAATCCCGTTTCATCACAAATATCACACATGAATTTAGAACACCTTTAACAATAATTCTTGGTTATTTAGATAATTTAAAAGAACGCTTTTCTAGTAAAGACGATGTTAATTCCTCATTGAACACCATAGAACAAAGCAGTAACAGCTTGCTTAATTTAGTCAACCAAATGCTAGATTTAGCCAAGCTAGAAAAAGGACAACTTAACTTAAATTTAATTCAGAATGATATTGTAGCCTACTCAAAACATATTGTCGATAGTTTTTTAAGCATTGCTCCAGACAAGAAAATTGAATTAAAATTTAGTGCCAATCCAGACAAAATTCTTATGGATTATGATGCCGAAAAATGGCGTCAAATTCTTTCTAATTTAATTTCCAATGCCTTAAAATTTTCGTCTAAAGATTCCGAACTCAAAATAGACATTACCAAAATAGAAAAGAATACGCTTCGAGTAAAAGTCATAGATCAAGGTCATGGAATTTCGGAAGAAGAATTACCATATATTTTTGATCGCTTTTTTCAAGTTGAAAACAATGAACATAAAATAGCACAAGGCACAGGTATTGGTCTTGCCTTAATAAAAGAATTAGTTGAACTTTTTAAAGGAAGCATTAATGTTAAGTCTAAATTAAACATTGGCACAACCTTCACGGTAACATTACCAATAACCAATAACGCAGAAGAAAAAGTTTTAGATCTTAGCGACAAAACAGTAACAATTGACAAAGTTGTCCCACAATTAAATGACATCCTTGTAGATAAAGATTCTAATACAGTACTCATAGTTGAAGACAATACAGATATGGCTCATTACATAGCTTCTTGCCTACAACCACATTATAAAGTTAGTTTTGCTAAAAATGGTAAAGAAGGATTGGAGCTTGCTAAAGCTAACATTCCGGATATTGTAATTACAGATGTCATGATGCCAATTATGGATGGTTATGAACTCACTCAAAAACTTCAAGGCAACACTAACACCAATCATATTCCTATTATAATGTTAACCTCCAAAGCCATGCAAGAGGATAAAATTGAAGGAATTACAAGTGGTGCAGATGCTTATTTAACCAAACCTTTTCAAAAAGAAGAATTAATATTACGCATGCAGATGCTAATTGCTAAGCGAAAAAAACTGCAGGAAATATACTCAGTTCATACAATTGTAGAAAAAACTGAGCTTAAAAAAGTAACAACCGATAAAAACCTCATCTTTTTAAATAAAGCTATAGAAGCCATTCATAAACATTTGGATAATTCAAATTTTGGAGCTATCCAATTAGCGAGATTTATGCTCATGAGTGATTCTCAATTATACCGAAAACTAAAAGCCATTTCCAATACAAGTACAGCAATTTTTATAAGAAAAGTTCGCCTAGAAAAAGCTAAAGAATTACTAAAAACTACTGATTTATCCATTTCTGAAATCGCTTATAATACAGGATTTAACGATCCCAATTGGTTTAGTAAGGCTTTCAAAGAAGAATTTGACCAAAGCCCAACTGAATTCCGCAACTAATTGATAATCAATAACAAAAAAGTATTACTAATTGAATACTCCCTATCCTTTTTCTTCATTTTGAAAAAATACTACCCGTTTTTGAAAAAATAATCTAGACCATGTCTTGAGTTTAATAATAAGTTTACAATGCTATTAATCATTAAATCAACATATTATGAAAATTTCAACAATTCTAGCTTCTCTCTTAATTATCAATTCTAGCTTTCTTGCTGGTCATGTTTCTATTCAACTTCTAGGAAATCTCAATCCTTTTATTCTTGGAGGTGCCGAACTTATTTTAGGTGCATCCTATTATATTCACACCATTTTTAGGGACGTCAGAAACACTTTTGATGTAGATGTAAAACTATAATCATAAATAAATTTATTAATACTCTAAGTACCATAAAACGTTTGTCAAAAATTGAACACATAAGGTATTATTATCAACCAATAATTGATAATTTCAAATTTTATTTCTAGAGTTTGAAAGCAAATTTAGGGTGCAGATTTTTCTAAAAAAACAACCAATGACACTTTATACATTACCAGCTGTACAATAAGCTTTGAAACAATTCTAATCAATTCATAAAATTAAAAATATGAAAAAATTATACACTTTATTTTTAACTCTTTTTATTGCAACATTATCCTTTGGCCAACCTGCAAATGATAATTGTAATAATCCAGAGTTAATAACAGTTACAAATACATCTACAAACTTTATTTTCGATATTAATACAGCGGTATTAAATAATGAAACTATTTGTGGTGCAACTACAGATTTTGCAGATGTTTGGTACCAATTTATAATGCCTCTAGATGGTAATATATTTGTAGATGGTTCAATTAGTTGGAATAATTTTGCTTTATATGATTCATGTGGTAGTACAGAAATTGAGTGCGTAAACACAAAAGATCTTTTTACTAATCTAACATCTGGAAACACCTATTTTTTACGTGTTTATAGAACATCTACCGATGCATCAAATACAAGCTATCAAAATTTCAGTATTAAGGCTTTTCCAACAGCAACAAATGATGATTGTACTTCTGCTGAAAACATTTCAGTTTCAACAACAGTATCTACAGTAAGTTTTGAAGTTGGTGGAGCATCTGTAAATAATGAAATTGGATGCTCAGGAGCTACTTTAGATTATGTAGATATATGGTACGATTTTACAATGCCAGTAAATGGTAATTTATATATTGACGCTAGTATAAATTGGAATAATATCGCTTTATACGATGGTTGTGGTGGGACATTAATACAATGTGGTACCAGCAATGAGTTTATAACTGGTTTAACTTCTGGAACAGATTATAAATTACGAATTTTTAGAACTAGTGCAGATGCAGACAACACTTATTTAAGCTTCAGCATAATTGCTTATGAAGACGTAACCAATGACGATTGCGCTTCAGCAGAAAACATAATAATCTCCACAACACAATCCACAGTAAATTTTGAAATTGGTGGAGCATCCATTAACAATGAAATTGGATGCACAGGAACCACAACAGACTATGCAGACATATGGTACTATTTCACAATGCCAGTTAACGGAAACCTATATGTTGATGGCTCAATTGGCTGGAACAATTTTGTTTTATATGACACCTGTAATGGCACAGAAATACAATGTGGCACTGCCAATCAATTATTTACTGGCTTAATAGCGACAACAAATTATAAATTACGCGTATTTAGAACTTTAGCTCTTACAGATAATGACAATTACAGATCGTTTTCTATTCAAGCCTTTGAAATTATAAATAACGATGATTGTACCTCTGCAGAAACTATTGTAGTTACAGACTCACCAACTACGATTAACTTTGGGATTGCTGGTGCTACCATTAATAATGAAGTTGGCTGTTCTGGAACAACTGCAGAAGACTATGCAGATGTTTGGTATGAATTCACAATGCCTACCGATGGCAATGTAAGTATTGACGGAACACTAAGTTGGAATAATTTCGCACTCTACGATGCTTGTAATGGCAATGAATTAGGTTGCTTTCAGTCTGATGGAGATTTTGTAGGCTTAACAAGCGGAACAATATATAAGCTTCGTGTTTTTAGAACTTTAGTACTTGCAAATAATGATGTTTACAAAAGTTTTACTATTCAAACATCTGAAACCTTGAGCACAAATAACTTTGCTACAGAGAATAGCATTATCATATACCCAAATCCTACAAATGGAATATTAAATATTTCTTCGGAAACCACTGTTGATTCTATTTTGGTCTATGACATCCTCGGAAAAATTGTAGCAAAAACATTTAATCAAAATTATATTAATCTAGAACATTTAAACTCTGGAATGTACGTTGTAAAAGTAAAATCTAACAGCACTATTGAATATCAAAGAATACTACTAGAGTAAATACTAAGTCTAGAATTTAAGCCCATAATTGAAAATTGTCTTCAATTATATTTTTGAGTATAAAAGTCGCTTACATGGAGCGACTTTATTAATCTTCAGTAATTAGTAAACCAATGTTTATGTCGAAACTCATCATAGAAATAAGAAGGCTCTTCTAATTTATAATCCAATTCTTTAGCAAATTGCATCGCACCTTCTCCAGCTAAAAAAACATGCTCACTTTTTTCCATTACATCACGGGAAAGACTTACAGGATTTTTAATTCCAGTAATTAAGCTCACTCCTCATGCATTTAAGATTTTTCTGTCCATGATACTTGCATCCATTTCATGAGATCCTGTAGCTGTAAAAACAGACCCTTTCCCTGCATTAAATAGAGGTGAATTTTTAAGACCTGAACTGCTTTTTCAACTGCGTCAATGGCTGTTCCACCAGTTTCTAAAACAGTATAACCTTGGTCTAAAGCGTTTTTTAAATCTGCTTTATTTAGGCCTCTAGTTCTGAAGTCATCATCCCTTTAACGAGTGTTCCTGCGCCTCCATGTATGGCTATTGAAAATGTATTAATTTCATTTTTTTAGATTTGAAAATTACACATTGTATTTTAAATAATTTCTATGAAGTGATAAGTTTTTGTAAATTTGAGTAACTACTAAAACCTACGCATGTCTGAAATTCAAATTTTGATTGTAGAAGATGATCCTATTATTTGTGAAGACATTAGAAGTATGCTGTCAAATGTTAATTACAAAACTGTTGGTGTGGCTTATGATAAGAAGGATGCTATTGATGCCATTAACACATTAAAACCTGATTTAGTATTACTAGATATTAATTTAGAAGGCAATTTTGAAGGTTTTCAAGTCGCAGAACATATTAACAATACTAAAAAGATACCTTTCATTTATCTCACATCATACTCTGGAAAACAAATTTTAGACCAAGCAAAAAAAACCCTACCAATGGGTTATGTTGTTAAACCTTTTAACGAAAAGGAACTCTATTCAACCATTGAAATAGCCTTGTATAGTTTTTCAAAATTCATATTACCTATTAATTTAAATCGCGAGATCGTTAATTCATTAATAAAAACGCCTTTAACACAAAAAGAGTTTGAAACCTTAAAAGGCCTGCATGAAGGAAAAACGAATCAAATATTAGCAGAAGATCAATACGTAAGTGTTAACACCATAAAATCTCATATAAAAAATATTTACGAAAAAATGAATACGCACACGCGGTTGGAAACAATTACTTTACTTAACGAATTGTTGCGCTAATTTCCTCTTGGAAATATAATAGAAATTTCAGTTCCATGGCTAGTATTAGTGGTAACTGTTGCTTTCAATTTGTTTGTAAATAAGCTGATTAAACGTTGGCCAAAAGATTCTGTTTTATTTTCAATGGTCTCATCTATTCCTATACCATTATCTTTAACAATTAATACATGATCCCTATCCAACTCTACCATTATTAGACTTATTGCTGGCAATTCAATTGTAGTTGCTGGAAATGCATGCTTTAGTGCATTAGTCACTAATTCGTTTACAATTAACCCAATAGGTACTACAGATTCAATATCCATAATGATATTTTTTGCTTTGATCTCAAGCTTAATATCGCCTTCTGTTTTATTGTAAGAATTGAGGATGTTTTCAACCAAACCTTCAAAATAGTTTTGAATATTGACCATATTTAGGTCTTCACCAACATATAAATTTTTATGCAATATGGCCATAGATTGCACACGATTTCTCCCATTTTGTAAAATCTCGTGTACTCTTTCATCTGTTACATACTTAGATTGAAGATTAAGTAAACTAGAAATCATTTGTAAATTATTCTTAACACGATGATGTGTTTCATGCAATAAAAGCTCTCTATCTTTCAAAGCTTTATTAATAATTCGATTTTTTTGAATAATTTTTAAGTAAATTTTATACAAAGCAATTACCAAAACAAGTAGTAATAATAAACCTATAGTTGTTATAATTGCTATGGTTTTAGACTGTGATACTTCTTTATCTAAAAGCTGTTTTTCTTTATTTAAAAGAGCAATCTGTACATCTTTTTTTTGCTTATTGTATTGTGCTTCTTTTTCAGCAATAATTTCTAATGATTCTTTTGAGTAGATAGAATCGCTAATCAGTTTAAACGACTCATAATTCTCCAAAGCTTTTAAATAATTTCCACTTTTTTTATTAGCGTCTGCTAATAGTTCGTAAGCACGTTGTTGTTGATTTAAAGACTGATGCTCATCATAATTAAATACGTCTTTTAAATACGTTTTTGCCTCAGCATATCTATTCAATTTAATCAAAATCTCTCCCATATTAAGATTAGATTCGCACAAATTATAGGTACTACTCAACTTTTTTCTAATATTAAAGGCTTTAAGATGTTCTTGGTAGGCATCTTCTAGCCGACCTTCTTCCTGTCTTAATATCCCCAAAAAATCGTAATGAAACCCCATTTCTCTTTGAGTTGGAAAGATGACATTTAACTCTTTTTGCTTCATTAAATGCATTTCTGCTTTTTTGAAATCACCCAGTTCGATATAAACCAATCCTAAATTAGCATTTACGCTAGCCATACCAGAACTATCTTTTAAAATTTCAAACTGTCTCAGTGCTTTTAAATATTGATCTTTTCCTTTTTCTAGTTGATCCATATTGAGATAAAAACTAGCTAAGCTATTATTAATTTTAGCTTTTTCTGTTGGGCTTCCTATTTGGTTATAAATTTCTGCAGCTTCAATAAGACGTTTTTGGGAAACTACATTTTTACCTAAAAACATAGAAATAGAACCTATAAAATGGGCACTCTTGGCAATATCAAGAGAATCATCATGTCTTTTTGAGTACTTGTGAATATCTTCATAATAATCTAAAGCTGTGCTATAATCTCCATGCCATCTATGGCTAGCTGCAAAAATATAATTATTACGTCTTAACGCTATACTATCATCTTTACTTATATAATTAGCTTCTAAATTTTTCGCTGTTGTTTCTGCCAAATCAGGATTCCGTTGCACTATATATTCTCCCAATAAAAACAAGGCTTCTTTCTTATCACTGATTACTGAACTAGTCTTAATAATGTTCTGTAAACTATCTTGATACTTATCCAATTTAGCATCCTGTGCAACTAAAACATTGCAGGATACTAAAATAACGATACAACTTTTTAAAATTTTATACAACTGTCTATTTCTTATGGTTACAAAGGTAGTAAACACAAATTTTAAAAAAACCACCCATTAGTATGAAAAAAAACTTCGCCTAATTTAAGAATTTTACACCATTAATAATTAAAACCATTCTTATGAAAACAGTACTACTTTTTACCTTATGCTTATGCTTTAGCACTATTTGTCTATCTCAAACAACTGCTATTCCTGATCCTAACTTTGAGCAAGCCTTAATTAATTTAGGACATGATTCTGGTGCTATAGACGGTTCGGTGCTTACAGTAAACATTAATGCTATTACAGAATTATCTATAAATGGTAATAGCATAGCAGACCTCACAGGTATTGAAGATTTTGTAGCTTTAGAAACGCTGTTGTGCTATACAAATAATATTTCTAATATAGATGTTAGCAACTTAACAGCACTTAATGAATTAAGATGTGGTTATAATAATTTAACAAGTTTAGATGTTTCCAATAATACTGCGCTTACAATTTTGGCTTTTAATAATAATAATATAGCAACACTAGACGTTTCAAATAATACATTATTAGAATATTTATTTTGTTATAGCAATCAACTTACTTCCTTAGATGTTAACAACAACCCCAACCTAATAGAGTTAAATTGTTATGGCAACCAGCTTACAAATTTAAACGTAGATACTAATGCGGCTCTAACTGATTTGACCTGTGACAATAATAACTTGTCAAGTTTAAACCTTTATAATAATGTAAATTTAGAAGATCTTATATGCTTTAATAACGCAATTACTGCAATAGATTTAAGCAATACTGCACAATTAACACACTTAAATTGTTTAAACAACCAACTTACAAGCTTAAATCTTAAAAACGGTAACAATATTAATCTTTCTATGAGTGCTCAAAATAACCCAAATCTATTGTGTATTGAGGTAGATGATGCTGCTTATTCTACAGAGAATTGGACAAATATTGGTTCTCAAACCAGTTTTAGCGAAGATTGCAGTGTAAGTGAAACATACGTACCAGATGATAATTTTGAGCAAGCACTCATAGATTTAGGTTATGACACGGGAAGTTTGGATGATTATGTACCTACAGCAAACATTAATTCTATAGCAACGTTACAAATGGTCGCTTTAGACATAGCAGATCTTACAGGTATAGAAGATTTTATAGCATTAGAATCACTACAGTGTTTAGCCAACAATATCTCTAGTTTGGATGTTAGCAATTTAACAGTGCTAAGAGAATTAAAATGTGGTGATAATGATTTGACAAGTTTAGATATTTCAAATAATACACTTTTAGAACGTTTAGATTGTTATGGTAATGATTTAACAAGCTTAGATGTTTCTAGTAATACTGTACTAAAAAAATTGAATTGTAATGATAATGCTATTACGACTATAGATGTTTCAGGCAATACACTATTAGAAACTTTAAGTTGTAGTGACAATCAACTTACTTCTATAGATATTTCAAACAATACACTATTAGAATCTTTAAATTGTAGTGACAATTCTCTTACGTCCTTAGATGTTACCAACAACCCTAACCTATTAGGCTTATATTGTAGTAATACATCAGTTTCTAACTTAGACCTCAGTAATAATAGCCAACTTGAGGCGCTAATCTGCAGTAACAATCAGCTTACAGCTTTAAACATAGATACTAATATAGCTCTAACACATTTAACTTGTGACAATAGTAACTTGTCTAGTTTAGAACTAGATATGAATGTTAATTTAGTAGATGTTAGATGCAGAGACAACGCAATTGTTGCACTAGACTTAAGCAATAATACCCAATTAACAGACTTACGTTGTTCGGACAACCAGCTCACAAGCTTAAATATTAAAAATGGTAACAATGCAATTATTTCTACTTTAGATGCTGAAAACAACCCAAACCTATTTTGCATTGAGGTAGATGATGTTGCCTCTACAGTAAATTGGATAGATGATTTTGCAAGTATTGATCCTCAAACTAGTTTTAGTGAAGATTGCAGTTTGAGTCTAACATATGTACCAGACGATAATTTTGAGCAAGCACTCATAGATTTAGGTTATGACACAGGAAGTTTAGATGATTACGTACCTACCGCAAGTATTAATGCTATAACATCGTTAAGTATAGCATCTTTAGGTATAGCAGATCTTACAGGCATTGAAGACTTTATAGCTTTAGAAGAACTATCATGCTTTTTCAATAACATTTCAACCTTAGATGTTAGCAACTTAACAGCGCTTAGAGAATTAAGATGCTATAACAACAACTTAACAAGTATAGATGTATCCAACAATACACAGCTTAGCTTATTGCATTTTTATCATAATGATATTACCATGTTAGATGTATCAAACAATTCACTATTAGAAGATTTAAGATGCGGTTATACACAACTAACGTCTTTAGACCTTACCAACAACCATAACCTTATAAATTTAGTTTGCAGCAACTTAACACTTTCAAATTTAGACCTCAGCAATAATACCTTATTAGAATTGTTACGTTGCGAATACAATGACCTTACAAGTCTAAATCTCAATAACAACACTGCGCTAACCACTTTATATTGTGGCGTAAATGATATTACAAGTTTAAATCTTGATAATAATATTAATTTAGAATTGCTTGATTGTACAGGGAATGATATTGTTGACCTTGATTTAACCAATAATACAGCTATTACAACCTTATTATGTCAGAGTAATGAACTTAATAGCCTTAATGTTAAAAATGGAAATAACATAAATATCGTTTCATTTAGAACTACTAATAATCATCAACTAGGGTGTATAGAAGTTGACGACACATATTACAGCACTGAAAATTGGACTATAATAGACAACGAAACCAGTTTTAGTAAAGATTGTAGTGTACTTTCTACAAACGAATTTAATTTAAATAATTCTATTTCAATATATCCAAACCCTGTAGAAAATGTGTTAAACATATCTATTAATGATAATCAATCTATAACTTCTATTGAATTATTTGACATTTTAGGTAAGAAAATAGTAGTAACAAAATCTTTAAATATAGATGTTAGTCAATATCAATCTGGACTATATATTCTAAAAATTTCAACTAAAAATGGTCATATCTCAAAACGAATTATAATTGAATAAGATATATATGCGCATATCTTAATTTTAATCAAGAAAGTCGTTATAAAGAGCGACTTTCTTTGATCAAAATCGCACCAATAAAACAGGATTTGATACCATCTATACAATTAGAACTAAATCACTTATCCAAATTTCATAAAACGTATATATTTACAAATAAACTATAATCATGAAAAAAAAATACACTTTATTATTAACGCTTTTTATTGTGGCATTAAGCTTTGGCCAACCTGCAAATGATGATTGCAATAACGCTGAGTTAATAACTGTTACAAATACATCTACAAATTTTATTTTCGATATTAATACAGCTGTAATCAACAATGAAACTATTTGTGGTACAACTGGAGATTATGCTGACGTTTGGTATCAATTCACAATGCCTTTAGATGGTAATATATTGGTAGATGGTACAATTGTTTGGAACAAATTTGCTTTATATAATTCATGTGGTAGTACAGAAATAGATTGCGTAAACACAAAAGATCTTTTTACTAATCTAACATCTGGAAACACGTATCTTTTACGTATGTATAGAACATCAACCGAGGCCACAAATACAAGCTTTCAAAATTTTAGTATTAAAGCTTTTCCAACAGCAACAAATGATGATTGTGCTTCTTCTGAACATATTTCAGTTTCAACAACAGCAACCTCAGTAGATTTTGAAATTGGTGGAGCTTCTGTAAATAATGAAATTGGATGCTCAGGAGCAACCTTAGATTATATAGACATTTGGTACGATTTCACAATGCCAGTAAATGGTAATTTATATATAAATGCTAGTATTTTTTGGAATAATATCGCTTTATACGATGGTTGTGGTGGTACACTAATACAATGTGGTACCAGCAATGAATTTATAACTGGCTTAACTTCTGGAACAGATTATAAATTACGAATTTTTAGAACTAGTGAAAATGCAGACAATACTTACTCAAACTTCAGCATAATTGCTTATGAAGACGTAACAAATGATGATTGTGCTTCCGCAGAAAACATCACAGTATCTACGACAGCATCCACTATAGATTTTGAAATAGGTGGAGCATCAATAAATAATGAAGAAGGCTGTGTTGGTACAACTACAAATTACGCAGATATTTGGTACGATTTTACAATGCCTGTAAATGGCAACCTTTTTGTTGGCGCATCTATTGTTTGGAATGGGTTAGCCTTATATGATACTTGTGGTGGAACACTAATTCAATGTGGAGCTGGAGATGAGTTATTTACTAATTTAACTGCTTCAACAAATTATAAACTACGTGTTTTTAGAACTTTAGACCTTGCAGATAATAACGAATATAGAGCATTCTCCATTCAAGCTTTTGAAACTGTGACTAATGACGATTGTGCTTCCGCAGAAAATATTACAGTCTCAACAACACAATCTGCAATTAATTTCGATATTGGTGGAGCATCCATAAATAACGAAGAAGGCTGTATTGGCACAACTACAAATTATGCAGATATTTGGTACGATTTCACAATGCCTGTAAATGGCAACCTCTATGTTGATGCCACAATTGCTTGGAACGGTCTAGCTTTATACGACACTTGTGGTGGAACACTAATTCAATGTGGAGCTGGAGATGAGTTATTTACTAATTTAACTGCTTCAACAAATTATAAACTTCGTGTTTTTAGAACTTTAGACCTTGCAGATAATAACGACTATAGAGCATTTTCCATTCAAGCTTTTGAAATTATAAATAACGACGATTGCGCTTCCGCAGAAAACATTACTGTTTCCACAATAGCATCTACAGTTTACTTCGGAATTGTAGGAGCAACTATTATTAATGAAGTGGGTTGCTCAGGAACAACAGCAGAAGACTATGCAGATGTTTGGTACGATTTTACAATGCCAATGGATGGCTCAATAATTATTGACGGATCATTAACATGGAATAATTTTGCCATCTATGATGCCTGTAACGGAAATGAATTAGGCTGTTTCTCTGGCCAAGGAAGTGTTGAAAATTTAACAAACGGAACAACATACAAGCTTCGTGTATTTAGACCTTTAGCACTAATAAATAACAATTCTTATAAAAGTTTCACCATAGAAAGTGCTCCAACATTAAGTACAAATAGTAATACTTTTGAGAATAGCATTGTCATATACCCAAATCCTACAAATGGGATATTAAATATTTCTTCGGAAACCACTGTTGATTCCATTTTGATCTATGACATCCTCGGAAAAATTGTAGCAAAAACATCCAATCAAAATTCTATTAATCTAGAACACCTCAACGCTTCAATGTATATCGTAAAAGTAAAATCTAACAACAGTATTAAATATCAAAGAATAATATTAGAGTAAATCTCACTATAATATTATCCCATAATTGAATGGTCTTCAGTTATATTTAGAGTAAGAAAGTCGCTATAGGGAGCGACTTTCTTTTTGTTGATTATTTAATAAACCATTGTTTCATATCGAGGTCTAAGTTTTGTATTTTGCAAGCTGTCAGTTCATGCTTATTCGATGACTCTTTTCCAAAAAAAGACATTTTACGAAGCCACTTAAATAATAAATGATATAACATGTCAGATCAAAAACGCTTATTTCTAGTCGATGCTTACGCTTTAATTTTTCGTGGGTATTACGCTTTTATAAAGAACCCAAGAATCAACTCTAAAGGAGAAGATACCTCAGCTATTATGGGTTTTATGAATTCCCTTTTAGACGTTATTAAACGAGAACGTCCAGATCATTTAGCGGTTTGTTTTGATAAAGGTGGTAGTGCCGATCGTGTAGAAATGTTTGAAGCTTACAAAGCCAATCGTGATGCAACTCCAGATGGTATTAAAACTGCCATTCCATACATCTATGAGATTTTAAAAGCCATGCACATTCCAATTATGGTGAAAGAAGGCTATGAAGCAGATGATGTCATTGGAACCTTAGCCAAAAAAGCCGAAAAAGAAGGCTACAAAACTTTTATGGTCACACCAGATAAGGATTTTGCTCAGCTCGTGTCTGAAAACATTTTCATGTACAGACCAATGTTTGGAGGTGGTTATGAAACTTGGGGAATTCCAGAAGTGCAGAAAAAATTTGAAGTTACAGATCCTTTACAGGTCATTGACTTTTTAGGCATGATGGGAGACGCGAGTGATAATATTCCGGGATTACCAGGTGTTGGAGAAAAAACCGCTAAGAAATTTTTAGCAGCTTATGGTAGCATGGAAAACCTGCTAGCCAATACTCATGAGCTTAAAGGTAAAATGAAAGAGAAGATTGAAGCCAATGGAGAACTTGGATTGTTATCCAAAAAACTGGCAACTATTATGCTCGATGTTCCTGTAGACTTTAATGAAAAAGATTTTGAAATGTCTGAGCCAGATATTCCTAAAGTCACAGAGATTTTTCAGGACTTAGAGTTTAGACGATTAATAGATAATTTCTTAAAAACATTTTCTGCGGAAGCGATTGCGCCAAAAACAGAAACATCTCAAAAACAAGACGCTCCAAAAACAACGCCTAAAGAAGAAAAATCTGCAGGAGAAGGTCAATTTTCTTTGTTTGGCGCTGCACCTTCAGATAGTGCACAAACTGAAACCACTTCAGAATACACAAGAAAAACCATAGAAACAACGTCTCACTTTTACCAAAGTGTCGCTCCAGGAATGGCAACGACATTATTTGTAAAAAATCTTCTGAATCAAACCTCAGTGTGTTTTGATACAGAAACTACTGGCTTGAATCCGTTGACAGCAGAGTTAGTCGGAATTGCATTTTCATGGGAAACCGGAAAAGGGTTTTATATCCCATTTCCGCAGGAAAAAGAAGACGCTCAAAACCTCATAGAGCTCTTAAGACCATTTTTTGAAAACGAGCAGATTGAAAAAATCGGTCAGAATTTAAAATACGACATTAAAGTCCTAGCAAAATATAACGTTGACGTCAAAGGCAAACTCTTTGATACCATGTTGGCACATTACCTCATCAATCCAGATATGCGTCATAATATGGATGTATTGGCAGAAACGTATCTCAATTACACACCAGTTTCTATCACAGAATTGATTGGTAAAAAAGGGAAGAATCAATTGTCAATGCGTGATGTTCCCATAGAAGAACAAACCGAATATGCAGTTGAAGATGCAGACATCACTTTACAATTAAAAGAGCATTTTGAGAAAGAATTAGGTGAAGCCAACACGCAAAAATTATTTGATGATATAGAAGTGCCTTTACTACGTGTACTGGCTGCAATGGAATTGGAAGGGATTAATCTCGATAAAGATTTTCTAAATTCATTATCTAAAGACCTAACTAAAGACATCTCAAATCTCAAACAAGAAATCTATGCTGCTGCAGGTCAAGAATTCAATATTGCCTCACCAAAACAGTTAGGTATCGTTCTTTTTGAAAACATGAAATTGGTTGATAAACCAAAGAAAACCAAAACAGGTCAATATAAAACAGGTGAAGATATCTTATCATACTTAGCAAAAGATCATGAAATCATCCAAAAAGTATTAGACTATAGAGGTCTCGCAAAACTGAAAAGCACCTACGTTGATGCATTACCATTACAAGTAGAACCATCTACAGGTCGTGTGCATACAGATTATATGCAAACCGTTGCTGCAACTGGACGTTTGAGTAGTAATAATCCTAATTTACAAAACATTCCAATTCGTACAGAACGTGGTCGCCAAGTGCGTAAAGCCTTTGTGCCAAGAGATGAGAATTACACCTTACTCGCTGCCGATTATTCGCAAATAGAACTGCGTATCATTGCAGCTTTGAGTAAAGAAGAAACCATGATTGAAGCTTTTAAAAATGGTGAGGATATTCATGCATCTACAGCTTCAAAAGTATTTGGAGTTCCGTTAGAAGAAGTAACGAGAGAACAACGTAGTAATGCAAAAACGGTCAACTTCGGGATTATTTATGGTGTTTCTGCTTTTGGACTCAGTAACCAAACAGATTTATCTCGTGGTGAAGCCAAAGAGCTTATTGATACCTATTATGAGAACTATCCAAAATTGCGTGCTTACATGAGTGAGCAAGTTGATTTTGCCAGAGATCATGGTTATGTACAAACCGTTTTAGGTCGTCGTCGTTATTTAAAAGACATCAATTCTCGTAATGCTGTTGTTCGTGGAGCTGCAGAGCGTAATGCTGTAAATGCACCAATTCAAGGTAGCGCAGCAGATATTATTAAAATTGCCATGATTAATATTTATAATAAATTATCCCACGGAAATTTTAAAACTAAGATGCTCTTACAGGTTCATGATGAATTGGTCTTTGATGTCTATAAACCAGAACTCGAAGACATGAAAACGTTGATTAAAACTGAAATGGAGAATGCTTTTGTGATGGATGTTCCGTTGGATGTTGAAGTGGATACGGGTTTGAATTGGTTGGAGGCGCATTAGGATAAATTAATTACCATAAAATATCTCTTGGATGATTTCCTCTAAATCACCTGTTTCTGAAATTGAAATAAACGACTCGTGAATTATTTGATATGTGTTTTCTACACCTGAACAAAAATCCCAAAATTCATTTTCAACCCAGCCTTCATTAGTTGGTTCTAGAGGCCATCCTCCACCCATAGTTTTTGACCAAAAATCAATTTCACCATAAGGGTTATAAGGAAATACTATTCTTGACTGAGCTGATTGAGTTGGAAATTGAGAATAAAAAAAAGCGTACCAATTTATAACTTGCTCAAAACATTTCGATAAAGCTCCAACATTTGGTTGTACTGTTTTAGTATCAAAAAAATAATTGATTTCAGATTTTCTTAACCATATATCAACACCAAAACCTCTTGGCGCTTTAACAAAATCGTTAATAGGATTATCAACAAAAGTTTGACATATTTCTTTAATCCTATTATGACAATACTCAGATGTAAAAACAGGATTATTACTATTTCTACCTTCAATAACTATCTGTAAGGTACTTTGCAGATTTGCAGGCATATTTGCAGGCTTAGGAAGATTTTCATTGATTACTTCAAATCCATTGAGTGATGCTAGATTTTTAGCCAATGGTTCCCAAAGAGTTGTTCCTAAAGAAGTTTCCATTCCTCCAACTATAGAACGGATTTTACGTTCCACAGGTATTATCAAGTCTAGAATTTGAAAATTTGGAATTACATCAATACGGTTACCAATGAAATTGGTAATACTATTGATTACTGTTTCTCTTGAAATTTGAAATACTTGTTCTCTAGTAGGTGCTGGCATAATTATAGATATGCCTAAATGTATTAATTATTTACTTGAGTATAGTAATCATTTAAAAACTTAACTATAGAATATCCAATTTCCCTACCCAAATTACAAGGCACAGCATTTCCTATTTGTTTATATTGCTGAGAAACAGAGCCCATAAACTTCCATTCATCAGGAAAGGTTTGAATTCGAGCGTACTCACGAACAGTAAAAGGTCTTGTTTCCTCTGGATGACATCTTTCTGTTTGTTTTTGAGCAGGACTGCAAGTCAAAGTCAAACTCGGTTCGTCCCAACCAATTCGTCTAGCCATTCCTGTTTTTCCGCCACCCAAATAAAAACTTTTACCCATATACTCTTTTTGTAATTCTAAAGGTAAATCTCTCCAATAACCTTTTGGTGGCACTAAATCTAAAACCACTTTTTTATGTTCTGGATATTTTGAGCCTTCAGATTTTGGAACATTAGAATTGTACAGTTTTCCTTTCTTTAAAGCGTCAGACAAATTATAGATAGTCTGATATGGTTTAGGATATTCATATTTAATATCAATATCTTTTCTAATACCAACCAAAATTATGCGCTCACGTTTTTGTGGTACTTTGTAATTAATTGCTTTTAAAACTTGAACAGGAACAACATTGTAACCAATTTCATCAAGAATTGACAACATTCCTTTTAATGTTTCACCTTTTTCATGAGAGCGTAAACCTTTAACGTTTTCGCCAATACAAATTGGAGGGTTTACTTCTTTTACTGCACGAGCAAATTCATAAAACAAGGTTCCTCTTGCGTCTTCTAATCCTAACTTTTTTCCTGCATAACTAAAAGCTTGACATGGAAAACCACCTGTAACTATATCAACTTCACCATTAAATTCTTCAAAATTAAAAGATTTTATATCGCCTTCTAAAACATTCCAATTCGGTCTATTTTCTCGAAGTGTTTGGCAAGCCCATTTATCTATTTCATTTAAAGCAGCACATTTAATTCCTGCTTTTTCAAGTCCGATTGCTAATCCTCCTGCTCCAGCAAATAATTCTAAAACCTGAAATTCTTTAATTGGTTTTTCAGAATTATCTACTTCTTCTTCAAGATTGTCAAATAGTGGCTTAATCAGATTATTAATGTCTTCTTTTTTATAGACACGATATTCACTTATAGGTTCTCTCAAAGCTTCAAGTTTTCCATCTCTATCCCATCTTCGTAAAGTTTCCTTACTTTTACCTAAAATTTCAGCAGCTTCAGAAAGCGAATAATAATCTTTTATAACCATGTTACACAACATTAAACATTGGTTACAAACTTAAAGAAGATTTTTTTAATTATTGATGAAATGATTAATTAATTTTTAGAAAATTTACTAGAACAATAATAGGTTAATTAAACCTAAAATAAATCATGTTTTCCATGTTCAAGATAATACTCTAATTCAAAAGTTTGGCCTTCATCAACCTCTAAATCTTTAGAATAAACCTTGAGTGTACCCGGAATAAAAAGGTCTGAATTTGCGGGTGTAATTAAAGCTCTTGATCGTTCTCCATCTTCAAAAAATTCCAAAACCACGTAAAGTTGTTCTGGATCTTCATCATGATTTGGTGTGTGAAATCTCACTACTTGACCTTTTCTAATTTGTATCATAACTTATCTAATTTTAATCAAAAATAGTCTCTTAATCAACGTCAGTCAACATACAATAAGTATCAAAAAACAAATTAACAATTTACTTTGCCATAATTCATTTCAAATCTCAACACCCAACTTAAATACTCATAATCAAACAGATATAAAAATAATTGCTTAAATTAGATAGGTATAGATGATAACGCTATTAATCCACCTTCCACCAATGAGTAAAAGCAATTTAAACACGTTAGACTTAAGTTCTGTTTTTTCCTTTAAATCACTACTTCTAAAAATTATTGGTGTCTCCTGCACTGTTATTGCCATTAAAGGATTTATGATTCCTAATCTTTTTTTAGATGGAGGCCTTTTAGGTATTTCCATTCTTATTCATGAGTTTTACCATATAGATGTTTCTATTCCATTAATACTTCTCAATTTACCTTTTGTATATATTGGCTATAGAAAATTTGGAAAGAATTTTGCTGCACACACCTTTGTATCCTTAATCTTTCTTGGTCTCTTATTAAGTTTCTTACCAGTACCTACAGTAACCAAAGACCATTTTCTAGTCGCTGTTTTTGGAGGTGTTTTTGTTGGTCTTGGTATTGGCTTTGTAATTAGAGGTGGAGGTGTAATTGATGGATTAGAGGTCATTGCAGCATACACAAATACAAGATTTGGTTTATCTACAACCGAAATTATTATGGCAATAAACACAACCATCTTCTTAATTATTGCATTCTTCTTAGGTTTGGAAAAAGCAATGTATTCGATTATTACTTTTTTTACAGCTTTAAAGATTTCTGATTATGTGGTTGATGGGTTTGAAAAATTAATTTCGTTAACGATCATCTCACCTAACGACCAACTCATTAAAGAATTGATAGTTAATCAATTTAATAAGCCAATAACAATCTATAAAGGCGAACGTGGAAACCTACCAGGAAGCTATGATATAAAACATGATTGTGATGTTCTTGTAACTGTTGTGACACGATTAGAAGTACATAAAGTGAGAAAAGCAATTGCCAAAGCAGACCCAAAAGCATTTATGTTTATACAAAACATAAAAGAAGTAGATGGAGGTGTTATTAGCAGAAAATCTAGTCATTGATGAAAAAGAGTGTTGATATAATATGTAAAGATGTTGTACATTTTTTAAACGAAAATCTACCGAAACATTTTACCTATCATAATACAGAACATACCTTATATGTATATGAAAAAGCAATGCATATTGCGAATAAAGAAAAGGTGAAAAGCAAAGATAGAGCCTTACTAAAAATAGCAGCTTTATATCATGATATTGGTTTTACAAAATCGCATCTGGAACATGAAAAAACAGGTTGTGAAATTGCAAAAAAGCAGTTGAAAAATTATGGCTACTCTAAAGAGGAAATTGATACCATTTGCGGTATGATTATGGCAACAAAGATTCCGCAAAGCCCAAAAAACCTATTAGAACAAATTTTAGCAGATGCAGATTTAGAGTATTTAGCAACTTCTAAATACCTAAAAAACAGTATTGCTTTATATAAAGAGTTACTGCATTTTAATCCAGATTTAAGTGAAGACGAATGGATTAATATTCAAATTAAATTTATTAAAAATCATACATATCATACGTCCTATTGTAAACGTTACAAAACCTTCAGAAAAAATAAAAATTTAGCGCTTTTAGAATCTAAAATTTAACGACTGCAACAGCACATATAAATATATTTTAAGACAACTAACTCTACCTTATTCATTTACAAATAATTATTCACTATATTTATTAGCCTTTAACAGTCGCTTCAAATCACACTAAAACATATTCTACTTACGTGTGAACGCTATGCGATTTTCAAATTTTGCTATTAATTTGAATGTCGTTATTATTAATCAATTCTAACTTATCAACTAATGAAAACGTCTAACCGATTATTTCAAGTACTTCTCCTTGCGCTATTTTTTAATATGTCAACAATGTTTGCCCAAGACACATACTACGTCACAATCCATGTAGATACCGACAAAATTTCAAATCACAATGAATTAGAGGTTTGTTATTTTACTTCGGAATCACCAAACGGACAAATAACCAGATCAACAGGAAATATTGAAGATTTTAATATTGAAGTCAAGCCAGGAGATTTAATCGTTTGGAAAGGTGTGTCTACTAGTAATCCTGAAACAGATATTGTTGACGTGAGATCCATAAATTATCATGGTGGCGATAATGTTTTTGGTAGAAATATTTTAAAGGGAAATGGCCAAACTCCCGAATTTGTTATTGGTAAAGTCGATTCTGGAACCAATGGACGAGTCGAGAAATACGCCATTAAAATTACAGTTTATAATGATAGTAGAAAACGTGGAAACTATCGTATTGATCCAAAAATAACCGTTAAGCTTTAATACTATTTCAAATTATTTTTCAATAAAATGAAATTCAATTCACCATTTCCTTTGGCAACAACAATAAAGACCTGTGTTCTTATAGGTTGTCTTTGTATATCTGCTATTTGCTTTAGTCAGGAAAAATCAGAATCCCTTCTTTTAGAACATAGGTATGTAAATAATAATTATTCTAAAAGTGAAAAGCTGACACTATTAAATGAATTGGCACAAAACCATCCAGATCCACAAAAAAAATTACATTATAGTTTAGAGTTAATTAAAAATGCCAAATTACTGGATTCAAGCAAATTGCTCTTTCAAGGCTACATGCATAAAGGGGCTTCGCTTCGATTAAAAAGTGATTTCACACAAGCATTAGAAAGTTATTTTGAAGCAGCAAAAATAGCTTCAAAAAATAAAAACCAACGTGACTTAGGATTGGTTAATATTTCTATTGCAGATGTTTACTCCATAACAAGTAATCATGAAAACGCAGTGAAATATTACAAAACAGGAATGGATCTATTAAAAAAAGAAAACGATCTTGAAAATTATGCAAATGGTCTTTCCAATCTAGGTGACGAGTATTTTAATAAAAAAGAATATGATTTAGCCATGGAATGTTTTATGGAATCTGGTCTCATATTTAGAAAAATCAACTCTTTAGAAGGGAATGCTTTTGTTCTAGGAAACATGGGAATGGTCTACGCAGAGAAGGGAAAAGACGACTTAGCAGAAGCGAATATAAATGAGGCCATACGTATCATGGAAAACCTGGAATTGTATTATCCTATTTCCGTTTATCTTACGTATATGTCAGATATTTATGCATCAAAAAACAATAGAAAAGCAGCAATAGCATATTCCAAAAGAAGCTTGGATTTAGCGACAAAATACAGCTTAAAAGAGCAAATAAGTGATGCGAATTTGCAACTTTCAAAGTTATACGAACTAAATGGTGATTATCAAAAATCGTTAAGTCATTTTAAAGAGCATTCCACCTTTAAAGATAGTATTGCTAATATTGAAAAAGTTCAAAAAATGGCAGATGTACGTACTGAGTTTGAAGTTTCAAAAAAACAAACAGAAGTAGACTTATTAACGCAACAACAAAAAACGCAAAACATTCAAGTTGCTTTATTAAACCAACAAAATAAAAACAAACAGAATATCGTGATAGCTACTATTATCGCCTTATTTTTAATTGTAATGCTTGCCTTTGGATTATTTAGACGTAATAAATACATAAGTAAAACAAAATTAATAATTGAAGAAGAAAAGCTCAGGTCAGATAATCTGTTGCTCAATATTTTACCTGAAGAAACAGCACAAGAGCTGAAACTAAATGGCAAAGTGGAAGCAAAACGATTTGATTCTGTAACCGTTTTATTTACCGACTTTAAAAACTTCACAACCTACTCCGAAAATCTAACACCAGAGAAATTGGTAAAAAGTGTGGATTATTATTTTTCAAAATTTGATACTATTATCGAAAAATATAAACTCGAAAAAATAAAAACTGCAGGAGATTCGTACATGTGTGCAGGAGGATTACCATTTCCCACCAAAGATCATGCAATTAAAATGACACTTGCAGCATTTGAAATTGTACAATTTGTAAAAGACTCTAAAAACTTAAAAGATTTAGATATAGCACATTTTGATATTCGTGTTGGTATCAATACAGGTCCTGTTGTAGCTGGAGTTGTAGGAACAAAAAAGTTTGCTTATGATATTTGGGGAGATACCGTTAATGTGGCTTCAAGAATGGAATCCAACTCTATACCAGGAAAAATTAATATTGCAGAAAACACCTATCAATTAATCAAAGATGCTTTTGAGTGTGAATATAGAGGTGAAATTGATGTGAAAAACAAAGGTGTTTTGAAAATGTATTTTGTAAAAAGCATAAAAGAAAAAACCTTTTATGCTTTTATGAATGGACAAAAAGAAGTGGTTTAAAACAATAATTATAAATGAAGATGAAGTTAGTATAAGTACGACACAAGTTAAGTACCAAACTTATCTTTATCCTTTCTCTGATTAAAAGACACTGCATCATTAAATGTGTTCTTAGTCTCATTATTTTCTATTTCATAAGAGATTACACTACCTTTGATACTATCAAATGATACTATCATGCAAAAACCACCATATGAGATTACCTCTAAAATTCTAAAATTGATAAGTTCAATTTCAGAAAAAATTGGTGCCATTAATTCTAACTATATCAACAAACCATCAACTACTTTAAGAAAGCAGAATAAGATTAAAACCATACACTCATCATTAAAAATAGAAGGTAACACCTTATCAGAATCTCAAATAACTGCTTTACTTGAAAACAAGAAAGTGGTTGGTCCTAAAAAAGATGTGCTCGAAGTGTTAAATGCTATTTCTGTTTACGATAGCTTAGACAAATTTAAACCTAACAGTGAAGCGTCTTTTTTAAAAGCACATACCGTTTTGATGAATGGCTTAGTAACAAAGCCTGGAAACTATAGAACTGAGACTGTTGGAATTGCAAAAAATAACAAAGTTGAACATATTGCACCTCCTTTTAAAAATGTGCCTTTCTTAATTAAGAATCTCTTTGAATATTTAAAACATGATGAAGATATTGAACTTATAAAAAGCTGTGTCTTTCATTATGAGCTAGAGTTTATTCATCCCTTTTTAGATGGTAATGGCAGAATGGGTCGTTTATGGCAGACGCTTATATTAATGGAACAATATTCAGTCTTCTCCTACATTCCTTTTGAAACCTCAATTAGTAAAGATCAACAGAGTTATTATAAAGTTTTAGGAGAATGTGATAAACTGGGTAACTCAACTAAATTTATTGAGTACATGTTAGGCATTATTAATACATCAATAGACGAGTTACTTAATTTTAATAACAGAACTTTTACCTCAGTAGATAGATTACAATATTTTGTAAGTTTAAGTAAATCCGAGTTTTCTAGAAAAGATTACATGACTATTTTTAAAGATATATCATCTGCAACAGCAAGTCGTGATTTAAAAAAAGGAATTGAAATGAATCTGTTTCAAAAAACAGGAGAAAAAAACAAAACATTGTATTTACTTTATAAAAAGTAAAACTACCTCCTCTTCTTCTTACTCCTAAACTTAGCCTTATCCTTTCTCTGATTAAAAGGCACAGCATCATTAAACGTATTTTTAGCGTCACCACTAGGTTTATTTTTACGCCATTTTTCGTCTTTTTCAGGTAGGAGTACTTTTAGTAAATCTTCGCGACCTAATTTATTTAAGGTCTTTTTTATCCACGCTTTATTTTCTTCTTTATACCAAAAGAAAAAACGATGTTGCTCATCTTTTTCTTTTCGAGTAATAGGCGTATTTACTTTTTTAAGCGTGTATGGATGATAACCACTATAATAGATGACTGTGGCTACTGTCATTGGTGTTGGTGTAAAACCTTGTACTTGCTCCAATTGGAAACCCATATCTTTAGTTTCGGCAGCTAAATTTGCCATATCTTCAACTTCACAAGCTGGATGATTCGAAATAAAGTAAGGGATCAACTGTAAGTTTAAACCCTTCTTAATATTTATTTTATCAAAACGTTCTTTAAACTTATGAAAATACTTAAACGACGGTTTCCGCATTAATTTTAAAACAGGATCACTCGTATGTTCTGGAGCTACTTTAAGTCGTCCAGAAACGTGCTTAGTCATCACTTCTTCAGTATAATCATCCAATTCTTTAGGGTCAGCATTTTTATTAAACTCTGGCACCAACATATCATGACGAATCCCAGAACCTATAAATGACTTCTTAACCTTTGGATGCTTATCAACCGCTTGATATAATTCGGTTAAAGGTTTATGAGACGTATCTAAATTACTACAGATGACTGGCGAAATACAACTTGGCGCAACACACTTATCGCAGATAGATTGCACTTTACCTTTCATTTGATACATGTTGGCACTCGGACCACCAATATCAGATAAGTAGCCTTTAAAATCTGGCATATTCGCAACCGTATCGACTTCTTTTAAAATAGACTCCTGACTACGAGACGCAATAAATTTCCCTTGATGTGCAGAAATCGTACAAAAGCTACAACCACCAAAACAGCCTCTATGAATATTAATAGAAAACTTTATCATCTCAAACGCAGGTATTGGTCCACGCTTATTATATTTTGGATGTGGTAATCGTGTGTAAGGATAATCGAAAGACGCATCAATTTCAGCTTCTGTCATTGTTGGATAAGGCGGATTTATCATCAACGTCTTATCTCCTACTTTTTGGAAAATTCGTCGAGCAGCCAATTTATTAGACTCCTGCTCAATCACCTTAAAATTAGAAGCATATTTTTTCTTATCACTCAAACACACTTCGTGAGAAGCGATTTCAACATCTTCCCAATTAGCGTTCTTAGGGATTTTTTCTTCTTCCTTTAAAAGTACAGCAGTTTGCAAAACAGTATTAATACTATTAAAAGGAACTCCTTTTTCTAAGAGACGTACGATTTCTCGCAAGGGCTGTTCTCCCATTCCGTAGACCAACATATCTGCTTTAGACGTTTCTAAAATAGTTGGCATGAGCTTGTCACTCCAATAATCATAATGTGTAACACGACGCAAAGAGCCTTCAATTCCACCAATTAAAACAGGAGTATCTGGCCATTTTTCTTTTAAAATATTTGAATATACAGTAGATGCATAATCTGGTCTAAACCCAATATCTCCATTTGGAGTATACGCATCTTTATCTCGACGTTTCTTATTAGCATTATAGTTGCTAATCATAGGGTCCATACAACCACCAGTCACACCAAAAAACAATCTTGGTTTTCCTATTTTTACAAAATCCTGAAGATTATCTGTCACACTAGGTTGTGGAACAATAGCCACTTTCAAGCCCATACTTTCCAACAAACGTCCAATAACCGCAGGACCAAACGTTGGATGATCTACATAAGCGTCTCCACTAAATAGAATCACATCCAGCTCTTGCCAACCGCGTATCTTCACCTCTTTGTTTGTGGTAGGTAACCAATCTGAAAGTTTTAACTCTTGCATAGATTGCAAAAGTAGTCAAAAATGAGCGTCCTTTTATTAAAGTGTTAAATTTTTGGGCGTTACCACAAGGGTCGCGCTTTCCGTTGCAAGTCCTCACTCGTTCCTCGCTGTGGGCTTTTCACTACAACTACGAAGTAATCACGATTTCTTTCTCAATAGTATGCATGAGTAATCGCTAACGCAGTAAGCAGTATGCAGTAAGCAGTAAGCAGTAAGCAGTAAGCAGTAAGCAGTAAGCAGTAAGCAGTAAGCAGTAAGCAGTAAGCAGTAAGCAGTAAGCAGTAAGCAGTAAGCAGTAAGCAGTAAGCAGTAAGCAAAAATGAAAATTATCATTGGGATAAAACAAAACATAGTAAAAGGTCGAGTCCCAAATCAATTCAGAGAATTGAACGCCAAGGCGAAGAATAGATGAAGAAAAGCTCCGAAAACAGGAGAACTTAGTTCGACGCGGAGTTTTTAAATCGGTTTTCAGTTTGCAAAACTTAAAAATTCCTTGGCTTGGTCTTGATTTTTTGGTTCGTTTTGCATCAAGGCAAAATGAACATAAAGAAAAAAATATTCTTATATGATCTCTGCTAAAGTTAAAATGACAGATTTACAAATCCAACCCTTTCAAACTCTCAACACGATTCCTAATTAAGAAATCATCAATAGTTTCAAAATGCTCAATCACACGTTGCTCCTTAAACTCAAATACCTTTTTAGAAAGTCCTTGTAAAAAATCCCTATCGTGAGATACTAAAACAAGTGTGCCATCAAAATCCTGAAGTGCCTCTTTTAGCACATCCTTAGATTTTAAATCAAGGTGATTCGTTGGCTCATCAAGAATAAGCAAGTTTACAGGCTCAAGCAATAATTTTACCATAGCTAATCTGGTTTTTTCTCCACCAGATAATAAACCCACTTTTTTATCAATCTCATCACCTTTAAACATAAAGCGACCTAAGATATTTTTAATTTGTGTTCTCACATCACCTTTAGCGACATCATCAACCGTTTGAAAAATAGTTAAATCTTCATCTAACAAAGCTGCTTGGTTTTGAGCAAAATATCCAACCTTTACATTATGACCTAATGCACAAGTACCTTCCACATCAATTTCACCTAAAATAGCCTTGATCATCGTTGATTTCCCTTCTCCATTCCTACCAACAAAACACACTTTTTCACCTCTAGAAATAGACATATTAGCATCTTTAAATACAACATGATCTCCATAAGATTTAGAAACATCCTTTACAGTCACAGGATAATCTCCTGAACGTTGCGTTGACGGAAAACGTAATTTCAAAGCAGACGTATCAACATCATCAACTTCTATTATCTTTAACTTTTCTAGCATACGTTCTCTGGAAGTCACTTGATTCGTCTTAGAATAAGTACCTTTAAATCGATCAATAAACGTCTGATTATCGGCAATAAATTTTTGCTGTTCTTGGTAAGCTTTGATTTGATGCACACGTCTATCTTCTCGCAATTGTAAGTAATGAGTATACTTAGCTTTATAATCATAAATGCGTCCCATGGTCACTTCAATAGTACGATTCGTAATATTATCAATAAAAGCTCTATCGTGAGAAATCACTACAACTGCATTAGCTTTATTAACCAAAAAGTCTTCTAACCAAATCACAGATTCTATATCAATATGGTTTGTAGGCTCATCTAATAAAATCAAATCTGGTTTTTGAAGTAAAATCTTAGCAAGTTCAATTCGCATACGATAACCACCAGAAAACTCATTAGTTTGTCTTGTAAAATCCTCTTGCTTAAATCCTAAACCTTTCAGTGCTTTTTCAACTTCGGCATCATAGTTTACATCTTCCAAAGCGTAGTAACTCTCTCCTAAATCAGAAACACGCTCAATAATCTTCATGTATTCATCGCTCTCATAATCCGTTCTGGTTTCAAGCTGTTTGTTCAACCCTTCCATCTCATCACGCATTTCAAAAACGTGACTAAAAGCTTTAGAGGCTTCATCAAAGACTGTTGTATTATCTTCAGTTAATAAATGTTGTGGTAAATACGCTATAATAGCATCTTTTGGAGTTCTCACATTTCCGCGAGTTGCATTTTGAACACCTGCAATAATTTTCATCATTGTGGATTTTCCTGCACCATTCTTACCCATTAAGGCAATTTTATCATCTGCATTAATCGTAAAAGACACATCACTAAACAATGTGTGACCACTAAATTCTACCGCTAAATTATCTACTGAAATCATAACCTATTATTAAGGATGCAAAACTAATAAAAGTCATAGCTTATAACTTCAAGAGTAGCGACATTATTTTTCAAGTTAATTATTAAACGGTTGGAGTTAAACTTTTTCTTCGGAAAAAAGTATTATGTATTCATAATCTTAAAACACAACAATCATGATAATCACAAAAGTATTAGGACTCACAAGCGCACTCACTAAAAGTAAAAAAGCAAAAATTATAATTCTAGGCATTGAAATGGTAGTTTTAGCCTACGCTCTTACACAACAAAAATCTGAGAAAAAAGAAAGAAAAAAATTAAAATCATAAAGCCTTTACAAATATTAAAAATGACCATTTTCAAAATAAGTAACAGAGCAATTATTATTAGCACTTTGTTTTCAACAAAACATTAGGTTAAAATATGTCATCACACTATTTGGTAATCAAATATATAATCGTAAATTTGCAAACTCTTTTCGAGAGAGAAAGTTTAACCGCCTGTCGTGCACAGGCAACTAATATTAATAAGTGTGGACACAATAAGCTACAAAACGATTTCAGCCAACAAAGCTACTGTTAATAAAGAGTGGGTTTTAGTTGACGCTGCAGATCAAACGCTAGGTCGTTTATGTTCTAAAGTAGCAATACTTTTAAGAGGTAAACACAAAACAAACTTCACACCACATGTTGATTGTGGAGATAACGTAATTGTTATCAATGCAGAAAAAATCAACTTATCAGGTAACAAGTGGAATGACAAAACGTACATTCGTCACACAGGTTATCCAGGTGGTCAAAGAAGTTTGACTGCGACTGAATTGTTTGGAAAAGATCCAGCAAGAATCGTGGAAAAATCAGTAAAAGGAATGCTCCCTAAAAACAAATTAGGTGCAGCTTTATTCCGTAATTTAAATGTTGTTGTTGGTTCAGCTCATACTCATGAAGCTCAAAAACCAAAAGCAATTGACTTAAACAAAGTTAACTAATGGAAGTAATTCACAAAATCGGTCGTAGAAAGACGGCTGTTGCTCGTGTGTACCTTGCTGAAGGAAAAGGCAAGATCACGGTAAACAAAAAAGACATGGCGGATTATTTTACTACTGCAACATTGCAGTATAAAGTAAACCAACCTTTAGTCATGACTAACAACGATGGCAACTTTGATATTACAGTAAACGTTTTTGGAGGTGGTATTACAGGCCAAGCCGAAGCGATCCGTTTAGCATTATCTCGCGCAATGTGTGAGATTGATGCAGAACACAGACTAATATTAAAGCCAGAAGGATTATTAACTAGAGACCCTCGTATGGTTGAACGTAAGAAGTTCGGTCAAAAGAAAGCAAGGAAAAAGTTCCAATTCTCGAAACGTTAATCCTATTCCTTTTTATTATTCTGAAGTTTCTTCGGAATATAAAAAAATCTCAAAGCTGTTCTGGTTTATTATCAGAACAGCTTTTATTAAAAAGACTGAAAGGCGAGTTTTTGCATTTCAGCAAACATTAAAAAATCCTGAAACGAGTTCAGGTAAAGTTTAGCATCTAAATGATTAAGGCGAGCAAAAGCAACCACTCAATCATTGCTAATTTAACAGAACGTAAACAATTACAAAATGAAATCAGTAGAAGTAAAAGAATTACTTGACGCAGGTGTACACTTTGGTCACCTAACAAGAAAATGGGATCCAAACATGGCTCCTTACATTTATATGGAACGTAATGGTATCCATATTATCAACCTTTACAAAACTCAAGCAAAAATTCAAGAAACTGGAGAAGCACTTCGCAAGATTGCAGCTTCTGGAAAGAAAATCTTATTTGTTGCTACAAAAAAACAAGCTAAAGACATCGTTGCTGAGAAAGCAGGAAATGTAAACATGCCTTACATTACAGAAAGATGGCCTGGTGGAATGTTAACTAACTTCATTACAATTAGAAAAGCTGTTAAGAAAATGGCTATGATTGATCGTATGAAGAAAGATGGAACATTCAACTCTCTTTCTAAAAAAGAACGTTTACAAGTAGATCGTCAAAGAGCTAAATTAGAAAAGAATTTAGGTTCTATCTCTGATATGACACGTTTACCTGGAGCATTATTTGTTGTAGATATCAAACGTGAGCACATCGCTATTAAAGAAGCGCAGAAATTAAAAATTCCAATCTTCGCAATGGTAGATACAAACTCTGATCCTCGTGAAGTAGATTTCTTAATTCCAGCAAATGATGATGCTTCTAAATCTATTGAGTGCATTATGGCAGCAGTAGAATCTGCAGTTGCAGAAGGTTTAGCTGAAAGAAAATCTGACAAAGCTGAAAAAGACGCTAAAAGTGAGAAATCACCAGCAGCTAAAAAAGAAGTAAAAGCTGAAAAGAAAGCTGAACCAAAAACTGAAGCGAAAGCGGAAACTAAGGTTGAGAAAAAAGCTGAAGCAGCACCAGTTGCATCTAACGAAGAAGAATAAATTAACAATTACACAATATAAATAAGTCGTTTAATTGTTTTCTTCGGAAATATCAAATTAAACGACTTTTTAAATTTTAAAACAATATTGAAGTTATGGTAAAAGTAACAGCAGCAGACGTAAATAAATTAAGACAAGCTACAGGTGCAGGAATGATGGACTGCAAAAAAGCCTTAGTTGAAGCAGAAGGAGATTTTGACAAAGCAATCGATGTACTTCGTAAAAAAGGTCAAAAAGTTGCAGAAAAAAGAGCCGACAGAGATTCATCTGAAGGTGCTGCAGTAGCAAAAATAAATGCAGACAACACCTCTGGTGTTGCTATTGTATTAGGATGTGAAACAGATTTCGTTGGAAAAAATGATACTTTCGTAGCATTAGCTAGCGATTTAGCTGATATCGCATTAAATCATACTACAAAAGAAGCATTTTTAGCTGCAGATTTTGGTGGAATGACAGTTGCCGAAAAACTAGTTGAACAAACAGGAGTTATTGGTGAGAAATTAGACATCACTGCTTTTGAAAGATTAGATGCTCCTTACGTTGGACAATATGTTCATATTAACAAGATTGCTGCTTTAGTAGGTTTATCTGCAAAAGTTGACAATGTTGAAACTTTAGTTAAAGATGTGGCAATGCAAGTTGCTTCAATGGGAGCTTCAACTTTATCTTATAAAGACTTTGATCCTGCTTTTATTGCTTCAGAAACTGAAGCTAGAATTGCAGTTATCGAAAAAGATAATATTGAATTAGGACGTTTAGGTAAAACATTGAAAAATGTACCTAGCTATATCTCTATGGCACAATTAACACCAGAAGTTATTGCTGAAGCTGAAGATGCTGCAAAAGCAGAATTAAAAGCTGAAGGTAAGCCAGAACAAATATGGGACAGAATTTTACCTGGTAAATTAGAGCGTTTCATTTCTGATAACACAACTTTAGATCAAGAACAATGTTTATTGGATCAAAAGTTTATCAAAGATGAAAAGCAAACTGTTGCTCAGTATGTAGAATCTTATGGTGATGTTTCTGTTACTGGATTTAAACGTACTTCAGTAGGTCAATAAACTCATTTTGAAATAGTCCCAAATATTTGGGAACATATAAAAAACCACTACTCTTATTATAAGACATAGTGGTTTTTTTTATTTCAATATTTCTACTTTACTAAAAAAAGTAAATGTTTATATTTGCTAAACATTAATTCCTGCTTAAATGGGAATCTCTAAAAAAATGACTGCTTAACTATGAAATATAAAAGAATTCTACTCAAATTATCTGGTGAAGCTCTAATGGGTTCTCGTCAATATGGTATTGACCCAGAACGTTTATCTGAATACGCCAAAGACATCAAAGAAATCACCGATTTAGGTGTTGAAGTCGCGATCGTAATTGGAGGTGGAAATATCTTTAGAGGTGTTGCTGGAGCAATGGCAGGAATGGATCGTGTTCAAGGTGACCATATGGGAATGCTAGCAACTGTTATTAATGGTTTGGCATTGCAAAACGCTCTAGAAGATGCTGGCATGAAAACCCGTTTGCAAACTGCTATTAAAATAAATGAGGTAGCAGAACCATTTATAAGAAGAAAAGCAATGAGTCATCTTAGAAAAGGACGTGTAGTCATTTTTGGTGGTGGAACTGGTAATCCATATTTCACTACAGATTCTGCAGCGGTATTAAGAGCAATAGAAATTGAAGCTGATGTGATTCTAAAAGGAACACGTGTTGACGGTATTTATACTGCAGATCCTGAAAAAGACGTAAATGCAGTAAAGTTTGATCACATTACATTTGATGATGTTCTGAAAAAAGGACTTAAAGTTATGGATACAACAGCATTTACATTGAGTCAAGAAAACAAGTTACCAATTATTGTATTTGACATGAATAAAAAAGGAAATTTAATGAAAGTAGTTTCTGGAGAAAATATAGGTACTAAGGTTAATATATAATATTTGGCTTATTTTTTGGTAAGTATATTAGTAATTAAAGTTATTTAAAAATGAACGAAGACATAAAATTTATATTAGATTCAACAAAAGAAGGAATGGACGATGCTCTTAAGCATCTAGAAAAACAGCTCACAAATATTAGAGCTGGTAAAGCAAGTCCTGCCATGTTGGGAAGTGTAATGGTAGACTACTACGGTTCTCAAACACCTTTATCTCAAGTCGCAAATGTTAATACTCCAGATGGTCGTACAATTACAGTACAACCATGGGAAAAGAACATGTTACAAGAAATTGAGCGTGGAATAGCTTATGCTAATCTAGGTTTCAATCCAATGAATAATGGTGAAACTATTATTATCAATGTTCCTGCTTTAACTGAAGAACGTAGACGTGATCTATCAAAACAAGCTAAAGCTGAAGCTGAAGATGCTAAAATTGGTATACGAAATGCTCGTAAAGATGCAAATCATGAAATTAAGAGTCTTGATGATGCTTCTGAAGATCAACAAAAAAATGCAGAAATTGATGTGCAACATATGACTGACAAATACGTTAAAAAAATAGACGCTATTTATGAAGTCAAGGAAAAAGAAATCATGACCGTATAAATTCAAAAAGCGACTAACTTAATGTCGCTTTTTTTAATTAATCCTAATTTATTTTAAATTACATGCACAAGGCTATTTGCTTAATTATAATTACGCTATGTACTTGTGTACTCTATTCTCAAACACCTAAAACAGAAAACGATTCGACTCGTGTTAAGAATGATTCATTAAGTAAGAAAGAATTCATTAAACAATTAGGTAATGGCTTTTTCCCTACTAAGTTTTTAAATATTGATTTGAAATATCTGGTTAAATATAACCAATATGAAGGATTAAGAACAGGACTTGGTGGTGTGACTAATGATCAATTTTCAGAAAAATATAGAATTAACAGTTATGTTGTTTATGGATTTAAAGATCATAGATTCAAATACAAAATTGGTGGTGGATTTAGAGTCAATGAATCTACAGAAACATGGATAAACCTTTCTTACACAGATGATTTACAAGAAACAGGAAGCTCTACGTTTCTAACAGACAAACGTTTTTTCTCTTTTTTTGAACCACGTTTATTGAACATTAATTTATTTCATAAGCATATTACCAAAGCGATTTCTATTGAACACAAATTTTCAAAAAATCTATTGTCTGAATTAGAATTTGGTACAAGTAAAATAGAGCCTACATATAACTATCTTTTCAATGTTGATGGTACATCATATCGAACTTTTGACATCACGAGTGCAAAATTAGCATTACAATGGAGTCCTTTTAATGTCAATAAATTAAATGAAAAAGGTGTTTCCGAAGTAAAAGAAGAATATCCAAAATTTACGCTCCAAGTATCCCAAAGTTTTAAGAATGAGATCAAGGGTGATTTTAATTTCTTTAAAACAGATTTTAGAATAATTCATAGGTTTATACATAATACTCACTCTTATACAGAAGCCACTGTAAAAACTGGATTGGCAACGGGAAAAACGCCATTGACTCATCTCTATCATGCATATCCAAACAACATAACAAAAGAAACTATATTACAACGATTCTCTGTAGCAGGAATTAATAGCTTTGAAACCATGTATTTTAATGAGTTTTTCTCAGATAGATTTACAACACTCCAGCTTAAACATTTTATAAAACCTTTTAAAATTACTGAGCGCTACAGACCACAATTAGTACTGATTTCTAGAATGGCACTTGGTAATATGCACGACATTGAGCGTCATCAAGACATAGAATTTGATACACTTTCAAAAGGTTACTCTGAAGCTGGTTTTGAAATCAATAAACTGTTATTTGGTTTTGGCTTAAGTTTCGCATATCGTTATGGTGGTTATCATTTACCTTTGTTTGCAGATAACATTGCTGCAAAGTTCACTTTTAATGTGAGTTTATGATATAATAATATCTCGTTAATTTTATAGCTTATCCCTAGGTTTTTTCTAAATTTGCGCTTCTTTTAAACCACACATGTTTAAACTGTTTAGTAAAAATTTCTGGGAGATTATTGCGCGATTAATATTGCGCAACAAAATTGGCATTTTAGTAGTCATTATCTTGACGACTATCTTTTTTAGTACACAGTGGAAAAACATGCGTTTTTCATATACTGAAGCCAATTTATTACCTGATGACCATGAGGTCAATTTGACTTATAATGAGTTCCTGAATATTTTTGGTGAAGAAGGGAATCTCATTGTTTTTGGTGTAAAAGACTCTACATTGTTTACGGTAGACAAATTAAACGCTTGGAACCAACTCTCTGAAGATTTCAAAGCTTTTGATGAAGTGGAAACAGTAATATCACTTAATGATCTTCAAAAACTTGTTAAAAATAAGGAAGCCGAAAAATTTGATCTTGTTCCTTTTATTAAGGATTCTATAACTTCTATTGAGCAAATCGACAAATTACAAGACGAGTTATTTAAACAATATCCGTTTTATGATAATTTCTTGTTTAATACAGAAACGAGAACGATTAGAACTGCTATCTATCTCAAAAAAGACATTGTAAACACTTCTGCTAGAAAAGATTTTATCATGAATGTCCTTGATGTCAAAATCAAGGATTTTGAAACTGCTAATAATTTAGATGTTAGAGTTTCTGGGATGCCATACATTAGAACATTAAACGCCCAAAATATTGTTGATGAAATTGGTCTATTTATTGGTTTAGCACTTGCTGTTACCTCATTTATATTCTTTTTATTCTTTAGGTCATTTAGAGCAACATTTATCTCGCTCATTGTAGTTTGCGTTGGAGTGATGTGGACGTTTGGGATTATAGGATTACTTAATTATGAGATTACTGTTCTTACAGCATTAATCCCACCACTAATCATCGTCATTGGAATACCAAATTGCATTTTCTTAATCAACAAATATCAACGTGAAGTAAAACTTCATGGCAATAAAGTAAAATCATTACAACGTGTTATTACCAAAGTTGGGAATGCGACATTGATGACCAATGTGACCACAGCTTCTGGTTTTGCCACTTTTATTTTAACCGAAAGTCAGCTTTTAAAAGAGTTTGGTATTGTGGCCTCATTAAGTATTCTTGCTATTTTCATTTTATGTCTATTAGTAATTCCTATCATTTACACCTTTTTACCTTACCCACAAGAAAGACACTTAGAACATCTAAATAAACGTTGGATTGGTGGTTTTGTTAATTGGATTGAACGCATGGTACGTGAACAAAAAATAGCGATTTATGCGACGTCATTAATTCTCATTATTGGAAGTATTATTGGGATCTATCAAATAAAAATTTCTGGAAGTCTTATTGAAGACATGCCACAAGAAGAAGCCTTTTTTAAAGATATTCGATTTTTTGAAGAAGAGTTTGATGGGATTATGCCTTTGGAAATCATGGTAGACACCAAACGTAAAAAAGGTGTGATGAAATTGAGTACACTCAAAAAAATGGAAGAGCTCGAAGATCTTATTGATGAAATCCCTGAGTTGTCTCGTCCAATTTCTGTAGTAAGTCTTGTAAAATACAGTAAGCAAGCCTATTACAACGGGAATCCTAAATATTATCAATTACCAACAAGTCAAGAAAATAGTTTCATATTATCATATGCTAAGAACTCAACGTCTGATGTTAACTTACTTCAAAACTTTGTAGATAGCACTGGTCAATACGCTCGTATTACAACATTCATGAAGGATATTGGTACAGACAAAATGGAACGTATTGAAGAGGATCTTCAGAATAAAATAAATAAGGTCTTTCAACCTGCAGATCGTTATAATGTGACGATGACTGGTAAAGCATTAGTGTTTCAAAAGGGAACAAAATACTTAGTCAAAAACCTTGCAATATCACTCTCACTAGCGATTATCTTAATCTCGCTTTTCATGGCTTATATGTTTAGATCGTTTAAAATGATTATCGTTTCGCTCATTCCAAACCTATTGCCTTTAGTTATTACTGCAGGTTTAATGGGTTATTTAGGAGTACCAATAAAACCATCTACGATATTAGTTTTTAGTATTGCCTTTGGGATTTCGGTAGATGATACCATACACTTTTTGGCAAAATACCGACAAGAGTTACAATCCAATCACTGGAAAATACGTAAATCTGTCTTCGCAGCATTGCGAGAAACAGGTGTAAGTATGTTTTACACGTCTATCGTATTATTCTTTGGATTCATAGTATTCACAACCTCAAGTTTTGGAGGCACAGTAGCTTTAGGAGCTTTAGTTTCGATAACCTTAGTATTTGCTATGTTGTCTAATTTACTATTGTTACCATCGTTATTATTATCATTAGAGCGTAGCATTGCTAACAAGGAAGTGATGCGTGAACCCTCCATAAATATTATTCCTGTGGATGATGATGATTCCGAAGAAAACATAAATTCATAAACATTTATATTTGCATAAAATTTCAAAATAATGAGCTATACAGTTTCACAATTATTGACACAAGACATCACGTTTCAACCCATAGAAATTAACGGTTGGGTAAGAGGATTTAGATCTAATCGTTTCATCGCTTTAAATGATGGTTCTACTATAAATAATATACAATGTGTTGTTGATTTTGAAAACACAGATGAAGCGATTTTAAAACGCATCACAACTGGTGCTGCAGTTCATGTTAAAGGAGAATTGGTAGAAAGCCAAGGGAAAGGTCAAAAGGTAGAAATCAAAGTTACTTCTATTGATATTCTTGGAGATTCTGATCCTGAGGAGTACCCAATTCAGCCTAAAAAACATACGTTTGAATTCTTGAGAGAAAATGCACATTTACGTACACGTACTAATACTTTTAGTGCTGTAATGCGTTTACGTTCATCTTTATCATTTGCAGTTCATAAGTATTTTAATGACAACGGTTTTTACTACATGCACACACCAATCATCACAGGAAGTGATGCTGAAGGTGCTGGTGAAATGTTTAGAGTAAGCTCTTTAGATGCTAAAAACCCTCCTTTGGATGACGACGGAAATGTTGACTTTAAAAAAGATTTCTTCGGAAAAGAGACGAATTTAACGGTCTCTGGTCAGTTAGAAGCAGAAACGTTTGCGATGTCATTAGGAAAGGTTTACACTTTTGGACCAACCTTTAGAGCTGAAAATTCTAATACATCACGTCACTTATCAGAATTCTGGATGATTGAACCTGAAGTTGCGTTTATGGATTTAGCTGGTAACATGGATTTGGCCGAAGATTTCATGAAATCTGTATTAAGCTACATTTTAGAACATAACCGTGAAGACCTAGAGTTTTTAGACAAGCGTTTATTAGATGAAGAAAAAACGAAGCCTCAAGCACAACGCTCAGAAATGAGTTTGATTGAAAAAATAAAATTCGTTGTAGATAACAACTTTAAACGTGTTAGTTATACCGAAGCTATTGATATTTTAAAGAATTCTAAACCTAATAAGAAAAAGAAATTCAATTATATTATTGAAGAATGGGGAGCAGATTTACAAAGTGAACATGAACGTTTCTTAGTAGAAAAGCACTTTAAATGTCCAGTGATCTTATTTGATTATCCAGCAAATATTAAGGCATTTTATATGCGTTTAAATGAAGATGGAAAAACCGTTCGTGCCATGGATATTTTGTTTCCAGGTATTGGAGAAATGGTTGGAGGTTCACAACGTGAAGAACGTTTGGATGTCTTAAAAGAAAAAATGAAAGCTTTAGATATCTCAGAAGAAGAATTATGGTGGTATTTAGATTTACGTAAATATGGTACTGCTGTACACTCTGGTTTTGGACTTGGTTTTGAACGTTTAGTAATGTTCGCAACAGGAATGGGTAATATTAGAGACGTCATCCCTTATCCTAGAACTCCTCAAAATGCGGAGTTTTAACATATAACTGTAAAAGCAGGCATCTCATAGCTTTGTGCTAGAAACTGCGATCAATAAAAAATGAATTAATATTAAATCCTGCAAAGTTTTAGAAACTTTGCAGGATTTTTTAGTTCAAAGCTATTAGTTTCAAGAGCTTAAAAATTTATTTTAGTTAACCGTATTTTGAGTCATCACATTTCCGAAGAAAAAATCACCTTCAAAATTATTCTTAAAAGGAACTACTTTTATAAGCATATATCAATAGTTTTTTTAACTTTACTTTAAACGAATCACAAAGCATGCTCAAACAATACCTACAGTTTAAATTATCGCAAAAGTTGTCACCGCAACAAATTCAGCTTATGAAGTTGATCCAGTTGCCTACACAAGCATTTGAGCAACGTATTAAACAAGAATTAGAAGAAAATCCTGCATTAGATACTGGCAAAGAAGAGAAAGATCAGGATAATATGGATGAGTTTGATAATTCTGAAGATGACTACAACGATAATGAAGAAATAAATACTGAAGACATCAATATTGATGAGTATTTAAGTGATGATGACGTACCAGATTATAGAACTCAAGTGAGTAATTATAGTAGTGATGATGAAGAAAAGGTAATGCCTTATGCTGCAGGAACATCATTTACACAACATTTAACAAATCAATTAAATACGTTTAGACTTAATGACGAAGAACGTGAGATTGCAGAATTTCTAGTTGGTAGTGTTGATGAAAGCGGTTATATACGTCGTGCTTTGAGTGATATTATGGATGACTTAGCGTTCACCCAAAATATTTTTACTACGGAAGAAAAAATTGAAAAAGTCTTACATAAAGTACACCAATTAGATCCAGCTGGTGTTGGTGCTAGGAATTTACAAGAGTGTTTGAGTATTCAACTCCATAGAAAAGAGAAGTATCCAGATGTAGAATTAGCTTGTGATATTATTGACAAAGCATTTGATCAATTTACGAAGAAGCATTATAAAAAATTACTTCAAAAGTTTGATATTACTGAAGATCAACTTAAAGATGCCATAGAGGAGATTGAGCGTTTAAATCCTAAACCAGGAGGTTCTTACGCTGGTAATAATAAAATGGTGGAACATGTGGTTCCTGATTTTGCAATTAAAATTGTAGATGGAGAACTAGATCTTACTCTAAACGGAAGAAATGCACCAGAACTTCACGTATCTCGTGAATATAGTAACATGATGAAAGGCTATAAAGAGGCAAAAGACAAGAGCAAATCTCAAAAGGATGCTGTGATGTTCATCAAACAAAAGTTAGATGCCGCAAAATGGTTTATAGAAGCGATTAGACAGCGTCAACAGACACTTTTTGTGACGATGAGTTCTATCATGCACTATCAAAAAGAGTATTTCCTAACTGGAGATGAGCGCAATCTTAGACCAATGATTTTAAAAGATATTGCAGATGAAATTCAAATGGATGTCTCTACAGTATCTCGTGTTGCAAATAGTAAATATGTTGATACACCTTATGGTACAAAACTCATCAAGGAATTCTTTAGTGAGTCTATGACTAATGATCAAGGAGAAGAAGTCTCTACTCGTGAAATCAAAAAAATACTAGAGACTGTTATTGAAGAAGAAAACAAGAAAAAACCACTTACCGACGAAAAACTAGCTAAAATCTTAAAGGAAAAAGGCTATCCTATTGCTAGGAGAACTGTTGCTAAATATCGTGAGCAGTTGGATATTCCTGTAGCTCGATTGAGGAAGAAGATCTAATGAACCAACTCCTCAGAAGCATATCATACATTTTTCACCCATTACTAATGCCATTACTTGGCGTTGTATTTTATTTTTCTAAAACACCACGTTTTGTTCCAGAATCTTTAATGAAAGCCAAAGTGTTTTCTATTACAGTTCTCACCATTGTATTACCTATTCTATTATTTTACTTATTAAGAACAATTAATAAAGTGGAGACGTTTCATCTAGAAACGGTTAAAGAGCGAAGAATCCCGTTACTTATTAATAGTATCATTATTATTCTCATATTAGTACGTGTATTGCCTCAAAATGAAATTCCAGAACTACATTTCTTTTTTATTGGCATTCTAATTTCTACTGTAACTTGTTTTGCCTTAGCTCTAGCGAAGTTTAAAGCAAGTATCCACATGATAGCATCTGCAGGTTTTTTTATGTTTGCTATAGCTATCGCAATTCATTTTAAGATAAACATTAACGGAACCATTGCTTTAATGTGCATTATTTTGGGAGCAATTGCCACATCTCGATTACATATGAAAGCTCATACCTCTATTGAATTGACAGCTGGATTTTTAATTGGTCTATTACCTCAACTTATTTTATTGAACTACTGGATATAATTCTTTATAATATATAAAAAATCAATCCTATTTTAATCGCGTTCATAGCGACATGATTTCCAGTACTATTGACTTTTGCATTACTATCAAAAATATCATTAAGTGCATAATAAAAATGAAAATTTACATTTGAATAACCTGCACTCAATGTAAAACCATATTGCAGTTTATTGAAATCATTAATATTACTCAATGAAATATCATTTGGGCTTCCTTTAAACTTTGAAGAATTATATAAAACATAACCCAATTTAATTCCAGAGTATATTCTCCAAAAATCAAATTCTTTTTCGGTAGAGGTTCGCCATCTAAACTCTATTGGAAATTCTACAAGATATGTGGTAAATTTGTTCTTTGTAAAAGAAACATCATCTAAAACTGTATAATCGTACGAACCATTATTTTCAGAAATAAACAAGGTTTGATTAAATGAATTTGTCGAAAATCCTAAACCTAATCCTAAGGCAACGTTACGTTTCTTATTAAGAGGCATATCTCTTATAAAGCCAAAATGAAATCCGCTAGAAAAACCACTTTGGGAGACACCATCTGGTTTATTACCTAACAAATTATAAGTCACAGAAACATAAAATTGATCTTCTCTATATTTCTTATCGACAACCTTAATACTATCTATTTGAATTTCATTAGATAGTGGGTTTTCACTTTCTTGAGCAGAGACAGCAACTATTGATAATAAAAAAAATAGATAAATAAGTTGTTTCATAATACAAATATAACTTAATACAGTTTAAAATATTTCAATAGATGGCATAAAAAAAGCATCCAAATTGGATGCTTTTTTATATAATTTTAAATGCTAACTACTAATTATCTAAAGCACTACCAGTACCTACAGAATAATTAATTTTTAATGCATTAGCTTTTCTGAGCTCTTTTTTGATGTCTCCAACAATACCCATATTAGCTTCTTTATCAACTTTTAGAGATACAGTTAAAAAATCTACTAATTCTTCTCTTGCTATAGCAGCTCTTTCTGAATTAATAAACGCTTGGATATCTTCTATATCAGCAAACTTATCATTAAGCTGTAATCTAGCTTCAGTACCAAGGTTTTCATATCCTTTGGCAGGCTTTCCAGCATAGATATAACTAATAGGATATTTTTTCTCCAGCTTTTCAACTTGATCTGCTAATGGTAACCTGTTTTCTATTAATAGCGTATCTTCTCTCATTACAGTTACTACCATAAAGAAAAACAATAGCATAAAAACAATATCTGGCAATGATGCTGTATTTACAGCTGGTAAAGCATTGTCTTTTTTACTTTTAAATTTAGACATATTATAGTGTTTTTATTTATTGTACTTCAGAAAGCTTCTCAGGATATTCTGCCCTAATTTGGTCTATAACCGCCTTAAGTTTTTCCTTATTTCCGTTGAATTTTGCATCCTTATAATTCTTTTCCATTAACACAAAATCCATATCGCTAAAGCCTTTTCTAGCTCCAATTTCTAAAGCTCTTATGTTACGTAAATCATTATAAGCAGCAACTAATTCGTTTTGCACAGATATGTATGCAGCATAAGACGTTTCTCTTTCATTCTTTAGAGAAATAATAGCTTTATCAGGATGATCTGATGAACTTGCATCTCTTTTACCTTTACAGTAATCACATCTATTACCTTGGGCATCCGTTCCACCACCATTATCTAAAAATTCAATAGCAGCCTTACGCAAGTCTTTGAGTTCCATTAACTCATCTTCAACTAATAATTGATCTTTACCATTTATTAAAACAGTAAAAATATTCTTTTGCTTAATAACTACTTCATCATCGTTAGGCGGTTCCATTGGAGGTAGCTTACGATTAATCCCAGAATCTTTAGGGATCGTTGTAGTTACTAAGAAAAATATGAGAAGTAAGAATGCAATATCTGCCATAGATCCTGCATTAACTTCTGGTGCTGCACGTTTTGCCATAATTTATTATTATTTACTTAACATCTTTTTAACTCCGAAGAACAACATTAAGCCTGCTGCTAACAAAATTAAAATATAAAATGCCTTAATCCCTGCTTCAATCATTTGAGAACCGTTTGCAGATAACATTTTACCATCAGTTAATTCTGTTTCTACTCCAGATGACGCAAACCATGCTACTGCTAATACAAGTGCAAAAACACCTAAAGACATTAATGCTTTTTTAAGTTTTTCAGGATGGCTAAATAAATTAACCAAACTAAATACAACTGCAGTTATTGCTGCAATTGCTAAAACTACGTAAGCAAGATTAGCAAACCATGATAACACAGCTTGATTATCTGCATCAGCTTTAATTGCTTCATCTCCTAACATCATAATGTTTACTAGGAAGACTACTGCAATTAAACCTATTACTAAAGCAACAATTTTGATTATTTTTTGAATATTCATGTTATGTTTGATTTAACAATTAGGTTATTACTTTTTATGTCTTACTAATAAATCGATAAGTGAAATCGATGAATCTTCCATATCATTAACAATACTGTCAATTTTAGAGATAATGTAATTATAAAATATTTGTAATATAATAGCTACAATAAGACCAAATACAGTCGTTAATAAGGCTACTTTAATACCACCTGCTACTAAAGAAGGATTCATATCACCTGCAGCTTCAATTTTATCGAAAGCATCAATCATACCTAATACAGTACCCATGAAACCAAGCATTGGCGCTAAGGCAATGAATAAAGATATCCAAGACACATTTTTTTCTAGTTGTCCCATTTGAACACCACCATAAGCTACAACAGCTTTCTCAGCAGCATCAATATCCTCGTCTGCTCTATCTAAACCTTGGTAAAAGATTGATGCAACAGGTCCTTTTGTATTTCTACAAACTTCCTTTGCAGCTTCAATTCCACCAGAATTAAGAGCATCCTCTACATCTTTAGTTAATTTCTTAGAATTTGTCGTTGCAAGATTTAAATAAATAATTCTTTCAATAGCAATAGCTAAACCTAGAATTAAACATAATAATACAATTCCCATAAAAAATGGACCACCTTCAATAAAACGCTCTTTTACTACCTCTGTAAAAGATTTATCAGCTTCTGCTGGTTCTTGAAATGTTGTGGCAACTGCTGTTGTTGCAGTTTCAACTGTGTATGCATTTGCATTGACAGTACCGAAAGCCATGATACCTACTATGGCTAAGATTGAAAAAAGTCTTTTCATCGTGATTGTTCTTAATTTTATTAGTTAAAGTGTTAAAGATAAAAAAAAAATGTAATTAAAAAATAAAAATACTAATTGAGTCATCAGCGTAACGTCGTTTTCGCCAATTAGTAATTATTAGATAAGACGAATTTAAATAAAATGTTTTGGATTATTTAACTATAAAATGAAAAACTTATGGATTGTTTATACATTTCTATGATATATAGCTAAAGACCCACGTTTTCTTCGGAAATTTTAAAAACCTCAAATGATTCATTTTCATATCATTTGGTCATTAATAACTATCATTAAAATTCAAGATCTATGTTAATAATACAATGATGTTAAATATATCAACTGACTTCTATTATTTGTTGTTTTTATTAAGGATAGTAGACTTTTATTAATATTTAAAATTCCAATACACTTATTCTGGCCTTGTAAAACTATTTTCACAAAGCATTATATCCAACATAGATTTAACGTTTTTGTTGTTTTATTTATAACTGAAGTCTTTTAGTGGATTCACTGCGTGCATCCCAATTAAGTAATCTTGAGCAAGCATAGAAACCTAAACATCTAAAAAGATGTTTGGTTTTATATTTTAAAATAGAGGCTTCAAGCCTAAACGGGATTGACTTCGTCCATCCCCAAATTGTAATCTTGAGCAAGCATAGAAACCTAAACATCTAAAAAGATGTTTGGTTTTATATTTTAAAATAGAGGCTTCAAGCCTTTGGCTTGGCCTCTATTTTAAAATATAAAACCTGCAACTAACATTGCAGGTTTCCTTTTGCAGAGAGGAAGGGATTCGAACCCTCGATACCGTGAAGTATACACGCTTTCCAAGCGTGCGCCTTAAGCCACTCGGCCACCTCTCTATTTTGAGTTTGCAAACATACAACTCATATTAAACTAAAAAAACTTTAATGCAAACTTCTACGACATTTCTCCACGTAATGAGGTTTCAAATATAGTTTTGAATGTTTTAATAGATACTTTTTCTCCTAACATGAACATCAACTTAGCTAATGCAGCTTCTGTAGTAATGTCCTTACCAGAAATAACTCCTATAGATTTTAATTGAGTACTGGTCTCATATTGTCCCATTGACACACTTCCTCCATAGCATTGCGTAACATTAACAATAGGCACACCTCGTTTTATCGTCGCTTTTAGCATTTCAATAAACCAAGCCTCTGTTGTTGTATTACCTGCACCATAGGTTTCTAAAACAATCCCTTTTATATGTACGATCTCAAATAGAGATTTTAAAACCGACTCGCTAATTCCGGGAAACAGTTTAATTAGTAAGATGTTATTTTCAAAACTCTTGTGTACAACTAATTTTTTTCGTGTATTAGGCTTAAACAATTCATTGTAACCAACTTTAAGATGAACACCAGATTCTGCCAAATGTGGGTAATTCAAGGACTCAAAGGCTTCAAAATGTTCGGCATTTATTTTTACTGTTCTATTTCCGCGGTACAACTTATATTCAAAATATAATCCTACCTCTCTAATTACTGGCTTACCTCCTTTTTGTAAAGAAGCCATTTGAATTGACGTAATTAAATTCTCTTTGGCATCTGTTCTCAAATCTCCAATAGGCAATTGTGAACCTGTAAATATGATTGGTTTTGCCAAATGCTCAAACATAAAACTCAGTGCCGAAGCCGAATAACTCATCGTATCACTACCATGCAACACAACAAAGCCATCAAAATCATCGTAATTACTTTCAATTATTTCTGCAATTTGAACCCAATACTTAGGATTCATATTACTACTATCAATTGGCTCCTTAAAAGATATGGTCTCAATATTACAATCTAATAATTTAAGCTCAGGGATTTTTTTTAAAAGATTACTGAAGTCAAAAGACTTTAACGCACCTGTTTCTGGATGTTTAATCATCCCAATTGTTCCGCCTGTGTAAACTAATAATATGTTAGGTTGATTTGTTGACATAAGTTATATTCCGAAGATATCTTTAGAATTCTGAGTGGTAATTTCGGCAATTTTTTCTTCGGAAACATTATAAATTTCAGCTAATTTCTCAACCACTTTAATGATATAACTACTTTCGTTACGTTTTCCTCTGTACGGTTTTGGTGCTAAATAAGGAGAATCTGTTTCTAATACAATATGTTTTAAATCAATCTCATTCAGAAACTGATCTATTTTTCCGTTTTTAAAAGTCACTACACCACCAATGCCTAATTTCATATTGAAAGAAATGGCTTTATGAGCTTGTTCTAATGTTCCTGTGAAGCAGTGAAAAATCCCGAAGAGTTTATCATCCATAACCTCATCAAGCACCTCAAAAATCTCATCAAAAGCTTCTCTACAATGGATGACGATAGGCAACCCGTATTGCTTTGCTAATTTAATTTGATGTTTAAAAGCTTCCTTTTGAATCTCCAACGTTGTAGTGTCCCAATATAAATCAATACCTATTTCACCTACAGCATAAAAAGATCGTTTTGCAAGCATCTCTTCTACGTGCTGTAATTCTTCTTTATAATTCTCCTTTACTGATGTAGGGTGTAAACCCATCATTAAATACACATGTTCTGGATAATCTGTTTCTAATTTTAGCATAGATTCGGTGTAAGTAGAATCTATTGCAGGAATAAAAAATCTAGAAACGTTTTGTGAAATAGCACGTTCTATCATTTCATCTCTGTCATCATCAAAAGCGTCGCTATATAAATGTGTATGGGTATCTGTAATAATCATGATGCAAAAATAATTCATTTATAGGATTATATTTGCAGAAAACATAGAGTAATGGAAACTTTACAAGAGTACCTATTAAATAAAGGCTACACAAAAATCAAATTGAAACTCACTAAGACCAATCATTTTGAAATTAAAGCCACTATAAATGGTGTTAAAGGACTTTTCATTTTAGATACTGGTGCATCAACTTCTTGTGTTGGTTTTGAAGCTATTGAAACGTTTAAACTCAATGCTAAAGACTCTAAAATTAAAGCAGCAGGTGCAGGTGCAACAGATATGCTGACTCAAGTTTCAAAAAAGAATACACTCAAAATTGGAAAATGGAAAAAAGACAAAGTAGTTTTAGTCTTATTTAATTTATCTCATGTAAATACAGCTTTAATTGCACATAACGCTCAACCTGTTGATGGCATTATAGGTGCAGATATTCTAAAAAAATCTAAAGCTGTTATAGATTATGAAAAAAAATACTTGTATTTAAAATTATAGGAAAATGTCATTTTACTATAAAATCTCTTATCTTTAAAATTAATCCTTCATACTTAATAGCAAAATGTCAACATCAATCGTTATAGCAGATGATCATCCTCTTATATTAAAAGGTCTTAAAGACTTCTTAATAGAAAAAGAATTCAATGTCATTGCCAGTGCAAAAAATGGCAAAGAAGCATTTACGCTTATCAGTGCACACCAGCCAGATATAGCTATTCTGGATATACAAATGCCAATGCTTACAGGTTTACAAGTGGCAGAAAAATGTAAAGAAGCTAATCTGGACACCAAAATTATTATTATAACTTTTGAGAAGAGTGAAGAGATTTATAACAAAGCAAAATCATTAGGAATTTACGGTTACATACTAAAAGAGTTTGCCATAGCAGAATTAGAATATTGTATTTCGTGTGTTTTGAGAGAATACCACTATTTTAGTCCAGAACTTATAGAGTACATAGAAATAAAGAAAATACCTGAGGCATTAAAAAAATTGACAGATACCGAAATTAAAGTTCTTAAACGTATTGCTGATAATAAAACAGCTAAAGAGATTGCTAGTGATTTATCCATCTCTGATAGAACCGTAGAAAAGCACAAAAGCAACATACGAACAAAACTCAAATTAGAATCTAAAGCCAATAGCATTATTCTATATGCTAAAGAGTATGAAGATTTTTTACGTAAATACAAATAGGTCTTTAATAGTTAAAGCTCAAAACACATCCAGAACCACGTATTGATTCTCTATTAATCATGATAGACATTCGTTCCTGCTATTAATTATTGTAGGCAGGAATTATGTCATTAAACCTTGAATTGTTTATCAATTCAGGTTTTTTTTATGAAAAACAGGTAAATATACCTATTGACTTCAATTATTTAAATACAGATATTTGTTGTGTTATTAATTCTTAGGGAGAATTTAATTTATAAAAAACTCTAAATCATCTTGATTTAGAGTTTTTTTTGATACCAATATCAAAATTTTAACACTTTTAAGTCAAAATATACGTAGTACTACGTATTGTTTCGTATTAAAATAACACCGAAGTTTGCATTGCTATTAATCAATTGCCTTTTTAATTAAAGGACAAAAGCTCTAAGACTTTTATGTTTTAGAGCTTTTTTGTTATTTAAAAACAAAACTTTAACACTTCAAAACCAAAATATACGTAGAACTACGTATTGTTTGGTGTTATTAAATAGGCGAATTTTGTATCAGAGTTATTAAGATTAGAGGGATTTTTTTAATGTAACTCTATTAATTAGGGAATATAAGGCTCTGGGACTCTTCATAATCCCAGAGTTTTATTAAAAGAGAAACATATAATTTAAAACATACAAAAATGGAAACGATGAAAAACAAACAAAGCCTAACAAACAAATTATTTATTGTAGGTTTAATCTTTAGCGCCATTTTAATAATATCAATTAATATTCTTGTAAACTTTTTTTAGTTAGTTATTAGTTATTTTTTATTAGGGAGAAAAAGCGCAACACTATTTATAGGTTGCGCTTTTTTGTTTGCTTAAATAATAAGATCTCTTAAATGAGCGCAAGTAAAGGAATACTAACAAATGTAAAAAGCGCAATCCAAAAGATGAATTGCGCTAGTTTTTATATTTCCGAAGAAAAGAAAATTTTACATTTCTAATGCTCTCTTCACATCGTTATCCATTAATAACTCAATTGGATTTTCTAAAGCCTCTTTAACAGCTACTAAGAAACCAACAGATTCTTTACCATCAATAATTCTATGATCGTAAGATAAAGCGACGTACATAATTGGTCTAATTTCTACATGACCATCAATTGCTACTGGACGCTCTACAATATTGTGCATTCCTAAGATTCCACTTTGTGGAGGATTGATAATAGGCGTTGATAACATACTTCCAAAAACACCACCATTTGTAATAGTAAACGTACCACCTGTCATTTCATCAACTGTGATATCACCATCTCTAGCTCTAAGCGCTAAACGTTTTACTTCAGACTCAACACCTCTAAAAGTTAAATTTTCGGCATTTCTAATTACTGGCACCATTAATCCTTTTGGTCCTGATACTGCAATAGAAATATCTACAAAATCATAGGTTAACATTTCTTTACCGTCAATCATTGAGTTCACAGCAGGATACATTTTTAGTGCTCTTACAACTGCTAAAGAAAAGAAACTCATAAACCCAAGACTTACACCATGTTTTGCTTTAAAGTCTTCTTTATATTCTTTACGTAATGCAAAAATTGGCGACATATCAACTTCGTTAAATGTCGTTAACATTGCTGTTGTGTTTTTAGCTTCTACTAAACGCTCTGCAACTTTACGACGTAACATTGACATTTTACTGTGAGAGCTTCCACGATTCCCTCCTGTTGGAGTTCCCATAGAAGGCACTGCATTTACAGCGTCATCTTTAGTTACACGACCATCTTTTCCTGTTCCAGAAATTGATGAGGCAGCCATTCCTTTTTCATTTAAAATTTTCTTAGCTGCAGGACTTGCTGTACCTGTAGCATAAGTTTTAGCCTCTGGTGTTGTAGTTTTTGGAGCTTCTTTTTTAGGAGCTTCCTCTTTTTTCTCTTCTTTCGCTGGCGCAGAATCTCCACCTTCTGGTTTTGCTGCGCTTGTATCAATTAAACACACAACAGCTCCAACCGCAACAGCATCACCTTCTTCTGCTTTGAGTGTGATTGTTCCGCTTGCTTCAGCAGGTAATTCTAATGTAGCTTTATCACTATCAACTTCTGCAATGGCTTGATCTTTTTCAACATAATCTCCATCTGCAACTAACCATTCTGCAATTTCTACCTCTGTGATTGATTCTCCTGGTGAAGGAACTTTCATTTCTAAAATCATCGTTCTGTAATTTTATTTTAAGCGTTTGTATCTGTTTCTATTTTTATAATCTATATAATCTAGCGTTGATTGTTTTTTGATTTATCAAAAACAAAATCAATCACTTCTTGGTGACGTTTCTTAGAACGCACACTACTTCCTGCTGCTGGTGCACCATAAGGTCTACGCGTTGCTGCTCTAAATGTTCTAGCTTCCTCCATATGCATTAACATGTGACTATAAGCTCCCATGTTTCTTGGTTCTTCTTGTGCCCAAACAATGTCATCTGCATTTTTATACTTAGCAATGGCGTCTTTTATTTGTTTTTCTGGTAATGGGAATAGTTGTTCTACTCTTACCAATGCTACATTATCTCTTTTGAGTTCTTCACGTTGTTCAAGTAAATCATAATAAAATTTACCTGTAACAAATACTAAAGTTTTTACCTTATCTGCTTTTGCTGTTTGGTCATCAATGACCATTTGGAAGCTTCCGTTAGCAAATTCATCTACAGATGACACTACTAATGGGTGACGCAATAAACTCTTTGGTGTAAAGACGATTAAAGGTTTTCTAAATTGCGCTTTCATTTGCTTACGCAGTAAGTGATACATGTTTGCAGGTGTTGTACAATCCATCACAAACATATTATCTTTTGCACACAACTGTAAGTAACGTTCCATTCTAGCAGATGAGTGCTCTGCACCTTGACCTTCATAACCGTGAGGTAATAACATGACCAATCCGTTTTGAAGTTTCCATTTATCTTCTGCTGCCGAAATGTACTGATCTAACATAATTTGTGCTCCATTACTAAAGTCTCCAAATTGTGCCTCCCAAATAACTAGTGTATTAGGGCTTGCCATAGCATACCCATAGTCAAAACCTACAACACCATATTCTGAAAGCAATGAATTATAGATAAAAAATCTTCCTTGCTTATCACTAATCTCATTAAGCAATAATATTTCTTCTTCACTATCTTCAACCTTGACAACTGCATGTCTGTGTGAAAATGTACCACGTTCTACATCCTGACCAGACATTCTAACATCATAACCTTCTTCTAACAATGTACCATAAGCCAAATGCTCTGCCATTGCCCAATCCAGTTTATCTTCATCAAACATTTTTTGACGCGACTGCACTAAACGTTCAATTTTACGAATAAACTTCTTATCTTTTGGTAAGTTTGAAATCACTTTTGTGATCTTAGCTAAACCATCTTTTGGAAACGTTGTGTCAATAGATTGAAGCATTTTATCTTCAATTACCGTATTATAGTTCTCCCATTCATCTGCCATAAAAGGCGTGATTACAGTTTTGTCTATTTTACGAGAATCTTCAAGATTTTCTTCTAATTTATCTTTGTATTGCTTTTCTAATTCTGAAACATAAGTATCATTAATAACACCTTCAGCTATTAACTTTTCAGCATAAAGATCTCTAGGGTTTTTATGCTTAGCAATTGCTTTATATAATTTTGGTTGTGTAAAACGAGGTTCATCACCTTCATTATGACCATATTTTCTATAGCCCAATAAATCTAAGAATACATCTCGTTTAAATTTCATTCTAAAATGAAGTGCAAATGACATTGCATGCACTACAGCTTCTGCATCATCTGCATTAACATGAAGTACTGGCGACAAAGTCACTTTACCAACATCTGTACAATAGGTACTCGATCTAGCATCTAAATAATTAGTAGTAAAACCAATTTGATTATTCACTACAATATGAATTGTACCATTTGTTTTGTATCCATCCAATTGTGCCATTTGTATGACTTCGTAAACGAGTCCTTGGCCTGCAATCGCAGCATCACCATGAACAATTATTGGTAAAACCTGTGAAGGGTTATCTGGATATTTATCATCTTGTTTTGCTCTAACAATTCCTTCTACAACTGCTCCAACCGTTTCTAAGTGTGACGGATTTGGTGCAATGTTAAGATTGATTTCGTGTCCACCTTCAGTTTTGCGATTACATGTCCACCCTAAATGGTATTTAACATCACCATCAAAAACTTCTTGCTCGTAATCTTTTCCATCAAACTCACTAAATATGTCTTCGGCACTTTTTCCGAAGATATTAGTAAGCGTACTCAAACGACCACGATGGGCCATTCCCATGACAAATTCTTTAACACCATGCTGTGCAGCATTTTCAATTAAAGAATCTAAAGCAGGAATCAAAGACTCATTCCCTTCTAATGAGAAACGTTTTTGACCTACGTATTTAGTATGAAGAAAGCTCTCAAAAGAAACTGCTTCGTTTAATTTTTTTAGAATATGCTTTTTTTCTTCGGAAGAAAATTTAGGCTGATTATCATTAATATTGAGTTTGTTTTGAATCCATTGAATTTCTTCAGGTTTTCTAATATACATGTACTCAACACCAATAGAGTCACAATAAATACTCTCTAAATGTCTAATGATTTCTCGTAATGATTGTTTACCAGTACCTAAAATTTCACCAGCATTAAATGTCGTATCTAAATCTGACTCAGATAAGCCAAAATTCACCAATTCTAATGTTGGTTCATATTGTCTACGATCTCTAACAGGATTCGTTTTGGTAAATAAATGACCGCGATTTCTATAACCGTCAATAAGTTTTACAACTTGAAATTCCTTTAGAACTTGCTCAGGGACTTGTGTAGAAACACTTTCTACATTGTCGCCTTCCATGCCATAGCTTTCGTTTCCAAAATCGTAACCTTGAAAAAAGGCTCTCCAACTTGGCTCAACAGAATCCGGGTTTTTTAAGTATTGGTCGTATAAATCAGCAAAGTATGCTGTATGTGCTGCGTTTAAAAAAGAATATTTATCCATAAAATGGTTGATGTCGTTTTCGCTTCAACAAAGTTTAATCAAAAATACAACTTTTACTAAAAATAGATGCGATTTTGGTATATTTATAAACCATTTTTAACTCAAATTTAGAATTATGAAAATTTCCAAGCTCTCAAATCTTAATTTCACATTTTTATTTATCATTTTTTTTATAATTTATTTTCAATCATTTTCACAAGATCAAAAACAAAAAAGTGATTTCTGGAAACATGTAAGATATGGAGGAGGTATTGGCTTAAGTTTTGGAGATGGCTTTTTTAGTGGAACTTTAGCACCAAGCGCTATTTATGACTTTAATGATCAATTCTCTTTAGGGTTAGGACTTAACGGAACCTACAATAGTTCAAAAAACTCATACAACTCAACTATTTTTGGAGGTAGTATTATTAGTTTATTTAATCCTATTGATGAAATTCAATTATCTGGAGAGTTTGAGCTGCTCAATGTGAATAGAAAATTTGATAATAATCTATTTAAAGATGACAACTATTGGTATCCTGCTTTGTTTTTAGGTGCTGGCTACAGAGTAAATAATATTGCTATTGGAATAAGATATGATGTTCTTTATGATAGAGATAAGAGTATTTATGCAGATCCTTGGGCTCCTTTTTTTAGGGTTTATTTTTAATCTAATTAGAACAAACTACTAAAATGAAATATACCTTATTCGCAATACTAACATATATGAGTTTAAATTATTTAAACGCACAAGATTTAAATGGGAAATGGCTTTTAAAAGATATTAATATTGAAGACAATAAAAGCTATCCAGGATTTCACTTATTAGAAATAACTGGTGAAAATGCGATTTTATTCATTGATTTTTCAATGGAGAAAAAGTTAGAACTTAAATTAATTGACAACAAACTTTATTTATTAAATGATAAAAAATATGCAGATATACATTTTAATAATAGCAACGAAATAGAATTATCTTCTTACGGAATCTCTAATGATAAAGAATCAGTATTTATATTAAAATTCCATCGTCTTCTACCAACATATACATCATTAAAAATATCTGAAATGGAGAAATTCACCTATCTCTATTCTGAAAATAAAAAAATGAAAGGCGAGTTTAAATTTAACCAAGAGTTACTAAACTATGAAAACACTAACAAACAAAACAAAGAATTTAGAGAAGAAATGAGAATTGAAAAAATTGATTCAACACTTTTTGTTTCAATCTTTCATTATGGAAATAGAAATATCTCTTTTCCTATAAAAGAAATTACAAACGAATTTATTAAATTTTATTTTACTCCAACAGAAGACAAAGAAATCGCAGCTTTTAGAAAAAAATAGTTTGTGACTTCTAAGAATACTCATTCCTATACCAAACCTTTTGCCATTCACGTTGAAGAATCAAAAATGTGACTTGCTCAGAGAGTTTTAAAGTATCGCTTCCATCCAATTTTCTTATTTTTACTTCGGAAACATCTACGATATAAAGTAAGTTTAAATATTCAGCAAATTTCTCTTGTATCAGTTTAAAAACCACTTCATGAAGTAAATATTTTAAACTTGAAGGCAAGATATCTTCATCAAAATCCAAATCAATATTCGCCAGCAAAAAGTCTTTATTAACTTGCTTGACTAGCTTAGAATAGAGTTCTAACTCTGTCGTTTTTGAGATTAACTCATCAAAATTTGCTGGTAATTGCATTAGGTATTTCTATTCATTAAATCGTTCCCAAAAGCTTTGAGTGCGTTTTTATTCACTTCGGAAATTTTAAGCGATTCTAAAACTGAAAATGCTTTTTTCGTATAATTCTCAATTTCTTTTTTTGTTGCTTCCGCAGAACCACTAGATACAAATAACTGTTTCACAGCTTCAATTTTATCACTAGGATCTGAAGGACTCACACCATATAAATGTTCTAACTGCAATTTATCTTCTTCATTAGAAAACTCTAATGCTTTTAAATATAAATATGTTTTTTTGTTTTCAATAATATCACCTCCAACTTGTTTACCAAACGTTTTTGGATCTCCAAAAGCATCTAAAAAATCATCCTGTAATTGAAAAGCTATGCCTAAATATCTTCCGAAGTTATAAATAGAATCTTGACAATCTTGTGACGCATTAGCTACTATAGCTCCCATTTTCATAGCTGCACCAACTAAAACCGCTGTTTTATATTCTATCATTTTTAAATACTCAGCAATCGTCACATCATCACGAGTTTCAAAATCAACATCATACTGTTGACCTTCACAAACCTCCAAAGCTGTTTTACTAAACAATTTTGCTAATTCCAAAAACTGCTTAGGCTCATAATTTTCAAATAATTGATATGCCATAATAAGCATAGCATCTCCAGATAAAATACCTGTATTAAGATCCCATTTTTCATGAACTGTAGTTTGACCTCGTCTCAAAGGAGCATCATCCATAATATCATCATGAACCAATGAAAAGTTATGAAACACCTCAACACTAAGTGCTGCGTCTAGTGCTTTTTTATAATCACAATCAAAAATCTCTGCAGTCATAAGTGTTAAAACTGGCCTTAACCGCTTACCACCAAGTTGCAAAATGTAATTAATTGGCTCGTAAAGATTTGTTGGTTCTTTTGGCGCTATGTAGGCATTTAAATAGTCTATAAATGCATCTTGATAAGATGAAATGTCTTGCATTGTGCAAAAATAATGTAAATGAATAAACCTACCTCAACACTTTAACGCTATGTTAAAAAAAATATTAAACTTTAGAAACTTTTTTTGTTTTCAAAGTTTCCTTGTTGTATTTTTGCCAAATATTATGAAAGATAAAATTATACATAAATCAGCAGAATTGTTTTTAACCTTAGGGTTTAAAAGCGTTACAATGGATGATATAGCTCATGAAATGGGTATCTCTAAAAAAACTATCTACGTTCATTTCCCTAATAAAACAAAATTAGTTGAGGCAGTTGCATTTAATTTATTTGATACTATTTGTTGTGGTATTGATAACATTTGTGATACTGCTCCTAATCCAATTGAAGAACTCTATTCTATTAAAATGTTTGTAATGCATCATTTAAAGAATGAAAAATCTTCTCCGCAACATCAATTACAAAAGTATTACCCTCAAATACATAGTGCCTTAAAATTCAAACAGTTTGAAAAAATGCACCAATCTGTTCAAGAAAGTTTAGATCATGGTGTAGAAACAGGTGTTTTTAGAAATACAATTGACGTAGATTTTATTTCACGAATGTATTTCACAGGTATGACTGGAATTAAAGACAATATGTTTTTTCCGCCAGATAAATATCAAATGGAATATCTCATGGAGAGCTATTTAGAATATCATTTACGTGCAATTGTATCTGACAAAGGAATGACGATACTCAACAATTTTATTAAAAATCAATCATAAAAAAATGCGACAAATTTCATTAATACTATTACTCTTATGTTATAGTTTTGGTTTTTCACAAGAGCAGCCAACAAGTCTAAGCTTACAAGAAGCTATAGACTATGCTTTAGAGAATAATAGACAATCAATAAATGCAGGTCGTGATATTGACGCTGCAATAAAACAAAAGTGGGAAACGACAGCTTCTGGTTTACCTCAAATTAGCGCTAGTGTTGACTATCAAAATTTCTTGAAACAACAAGTCTCTGTAATTCCTGCAGAGTTTTTTGGAGGCAATCCTGGAGAATTTCAAGAAGTTATTTTTAGTACTAAACAAAGCGTGACAGCCTTCGCTACTCTAAATCAAAAAATATTTGATGGCTCTTACTTAGTAGGGTTACAATCTGCTAAAGTATTTTTAGAAATATCTAAAAACGCAAAAATCAAAACAGATCTTGAAGTCAGAAAAGCTGTTATTGATGCCTACGGAAATGTGCTACTGGCAGAAGAAAGCATCACCATATTTGAAAGAAATATAGCAGTACTTGAAAAAAATCTTTTTGAAACCACGAAAATCTATGAAAATGGTTTAGGTGAAGAAGAAAGTGTTGAGCAACTCCAAATTACATTATCTAGCGTTCAAAGTATGCTAAATAATACCGAAAGATTAAAAACTCTAGCCTATCAAATGCTAAATATGACGTTAGGTTTAGATATTTATAATCAATTAACTCTAACAGATAATTTAGAAACATTAGCCGAAAAGAATATGTCATTAAAACTTTTAGAAACAGAAGGCAATCCTCAAAATACTATTGATTATTTAATTGCAGAGAATGATACAGAAGCAAAAGCGTTAATGATGAAGCTTGAAAAAAGTAAGGCTTTACCAAATTTAAGTGCTTATATAAATGGAGGATACTCTGCTTATAGCAATGAGTTCACATTTACAAACAATACTCAAGATTGGTTTGGCTCTTCATTAGTTGGAGTAAGTCTTAACATACCTATTTTCAGCTCTGGGATGAGAAGCGCAGCTACTCAAAGGGCTGCAATAAATTTAGAAAAATCAAAAACAGATTTAATAGAAATCGAACAAAGAATTAAACTTCAAATAGCCTCTGCAAAAAGTGATTATCAATTTACTCTTGAAGACTATGAAAACAAAAGAAAAAACTTAGCATTGGCAGAAAGAATTGAAAGCAAAAACCAAACTAAATATTTTGAAGGTATCGCTTCTAGTTTTGAACTTAGACAAGCACAAACTCAATTATACACTGCACAACAAGAATTGCTTCAAGCCATGCTTGATGTAATCAATTCAAAAGCAGAATTAGAAACTGTATTAAACTCACCAATCAACAATTAAACACTATAATCAATGAAACATATATATTCTATTCTAATTACAACCTTACTAGTAGTCTCTTGTTCTGGAGATAAAAAAAATTCCGTAGAAAGTGTTATAGAAAAAGGAAATCTCGAAACTATTAGACAAAAAAGAGGCGAACTCGTTAATGAATCACAAGCCTTAAATGATCAAATTAAGTTACTTGATGAAAAAATCAAAGCTTTAGATACAACAAAACATGTCCCATTAATTACAACTTTTAATGCAAAATCTGAGGTGTTTAATCACGTTTTAGAATTGCAAGGTAATGTAACTACAAAAGATCTATTAACTATTACTCCAGAATACAACGGTATTTTAACCAACGTTTATGTTAAAGAAGGTCAAAAAGTTAGCAAAGGACAATTATTAGCTAAAATTGATGATGGAGGATTGAGCCAGCAAATTGCTCAATTGAAAATTCAAGCAAATTTAGCTAAAACCACTTTTGAACGTCAAAAAAGACTTTGGGAACAAAAGATTGGTAGTGAAATTCAATTTCTACAAGCAAAATCTAGTTATGAATCTCAACAAGAAGCAGTCAATCAATTAAACCAACAAATTGGCAAAACATTGGTTAAAGCTCCTTTCACAGGAACTATTGATGATGTCATTACAGAACAAGGAAGTGTTGTTGGAGCTGGACAAACACAACTATTTCGTATTGTAAATTTAGACAACATGTACATTGAAACTGAAGTTCCTGAGCGTTATGTTGCCAACGTTACTAAAGGAAAAAAAGTAACAGTAGAACTAGCAGTATTAGGAAAAACATTGGAGGCAAAAATTCGTCAAGCTGGAGATGTTATCAACCCTGCAAACCGAACGTTCAAAGCAGAAATTGAAATTCCTAATGAAGATAAAAGCATTAAGCCTAACCTAACTGCTAGACTAAAAATTAATGACTATACAAACGAAAATGCACTTTTAATTCCTCAAAGTGTGATCTCAGAAAATGCAGAAGGCTCACAATATATTTATGTTGTAACTGATAAAGATGAAAATGGAATTGGTGTTGCAAAACGAGTTATCATTGAAACTGGTAAAACTCAAGGTGACAATATAGAAGTTCTTAGTGGAATTGAAAATGGTGCTGAAATCATAAAAGAAGGTGCTAGAAGCGTAAGAGATGGACAGTCTGTAGAGGTTATTAAATATAAAGAAACCGAAGGTAATGACTAATAAAAACAAAAAGAGTGTAGATAAGGAATTCGGTTTATCATCGTGGGCAATTAATAACAAAACCACAATGTATGTGCTAATTGCTGTATTTTTCTACTTAGGTATTTCGGCATTTTTTAGTATGCCAAGAGAGAATTTCCCTGAGGTTAATGAAACTAAAATTTATGTAAGTACTGTTTTCCCAGGAAACACAGCAGAAGACATAGAAAAACTAGTTACAGATGCACTAGAAGACAAACTTAAAACAGTAAGTAATGTTGTAGAAATCACATCAACATCACAAGAAGATTATTCTATGCTTGTTGTAGAGTTTGATGAACATTTAAGCGTTGATCAAGCCAAGCAAAAGGTAAAAGATGAAATAGACAGTGAAACTTCTGGTGAAGACTGGCCAACTTTTAATGGTGCTAAAGTAGTACCAGATGTTTTTGAATTGAGTCTTTCTGAAGAAATGCCAATCCTTAACATCAATATTTCTGGAGATTATCCAATTGAGAAATTAAAAGAATATGCTGAGTTTCTTCAAGATGAAATTGAAGATTTACAAGAAATTAAGAAAGCAGATATCCGTGGAGCACAAGAAAAAGAAGTAGAAGTTGCTGTTGATATTTATAAAATGATGGCTGCAAAAGTCACATTTACAGATATTATAAATGCTATAAATGGAGGAAATATGACCATGTCTGCAGGAAATCTCAAAGCCAGTGGTCAACGTCGTACTATTAGAATTTTAGGTGAAATTGATAAACCTTCAGAACTTGAAAATTTTGTTGTCAAAGCCGAAAATGGAAATCCAATATACCTCAAGGATTTAGCAACTGTTTCATTTTCTGAAAAAGACAAAACGACCTTTGCTAGAAAATCTGGAAAACCCGTTGTTATGCTTGATGTTAAAAAACGTGCAGGGAAAAACATGGTGGCTGCTGCAGAACAAATACAAGTTATTGTTGAAGATGCTATTGCAAATGAATTTCCGCAGGATTTAGAAGTTTCAATAACCAATGATCAATCACCAGTAACTATTGGTCAAGTAGATGACTTGGTTAACAACATTATTTTTGGAGTTATATTAGTTGTTACCGTATTAATGTTCTTTTTAGGGTTTAAAAATGCGCTCTTTGTAGGTTTTGCTATCCCAATGTCTATGTTTATGTCACTCATGATTTTAAGCTTAATTGGTTACAGTTTAAATACCATGGTACTTTTCGGACTTATCATGGGTCTGGGAATGTTAGTTGATAATGGTATTGTAGTTGTTGAAAACGTCTACAGACTCATGGAAGATGAAGGCATGAGCAGGATTGAAGCAGCTAAAATGGGAATTGGAGAAATTGCATTTCCTATAATTATATCTACAGCAACAACGGTTGCAGCATTTGTACCTTTAGCATTATGGCCAGGTATTATGGGTGAATTCATGAAAATTTTACCTATTACCTTAGCGATTGTTTTAGGTTCTTCTCTAGTCGTTGCTATTTTCTTTAACTCTGTTTTGGTGTCACGATTTATGACTATTGAGGATAAAGATATGCCCATAAACCAAATTATTAGGACTACAATTATTGTGGCTGGTATAGGTGTATTAATTCTTTTATTTGGTGGTGAGTATCGAGGATTGGGAACTGTTATGATTTTCACTGCAATCATGCTTTGGGCTTACCGCTTTTTTATTAGAAATTGGGCAAATAGCTTTCAAAGAAATACATTGGTATCATTAGAAAACTGGTATGAACGTCAATTGAGAGGTGCACTTTCTAAGAAACGTCCATATATTTTGAGTGTTGGTACTTTTTTATTATTGATTGCTGCTTTTGTTGCCTTCGGAATTTCTTTAGGAACCCAACGTACTAAAGTTGAGTTTTTCCCAGATAATAAACCAAATCAAATCATTGTCTATATAGAATATCCTCAAGGTACAGCCATTGAAAAAACCAATGCGATTACCGCTCAAATTGAAAAACGTGTATATAAGGTTATCAATCAAGAAAAATACATGGATGGTGACAGAAACTTCTTAGTTGAAAGTGCTGTATCTCAAGTTGGTGAAGGTGCTGGAAATCCACAAACAGACGCTGGATCTGCTGCCGAAATGCCTCACAAAGCTAAAATCACCGCATCTATGCGAGAATACAAATATAGACGTGGAGAAGATAGTGAGTTATTACGTCAAAAAGTTCAAGAAGCTTTAGTTGGTATTTATCCAGGCGTATTAATTTCCGTAGAAAAAGATGTGAATGGACCACCTGCTGGTGCTCCAATTAATATTGAAATTGAAGGTAGTGACTACAACGAACTCATTGCTACTGCAGAGCAAATGCGTGAATTCATAAATTCTAAAAATGTTCCAGGAATTGATGAACTTAAAATTGATGTCAACAAAGATAAACCAACAATGCAAGTTCAAGTAGATCGTGAAAAAGCTGGAGAATTAGGAGTGAGTGCATCGCAAGTAGGTCAACAACTGCGTAATTCAATCTTTGGAGCTAAAGCTGGTATTTACAAAGAAGATGGTGATGATTTTGATATTTATATTCGTTTTAATGAGGAGAATAGATACAATACTAGTGCCTTATTTAATCAAAATATTACGTTTAGAGATAATACAGGCCAAATCAAAGAAATCCCATTATCTACAGTTGCAAAACAGAAAAACAATTCTGGGTTTAGTGCAATAAAACATAAAGACACCAAACGTGTCGTTACTGTATATTCTGCAATGGCTCCTGGTTTTACAGATGCTGGCGCGATTGTAGCTCAAATTCAAAATGAGATGAAGAGTTACAAAGGACTTTCCGAAGATATAAAAATTGATTATACAGGTCAAATAGAAGAGCAAAATAAGCAAATGGCATTTTTAATGGGTGCATTTTTTACTGGACTTGGATTGATTTTCTTCATCTTAATATTTCAGTTTAACTCGATATCTAAACCAACAATCATCATGATTGCTATTTTCTTGAGTTTCATTGGTGTTTTTGGAGGTATCGTTATTTCTGGTAGTGCATTTGTTATTATGATGACGATGGTTGGAATCATTTCCCTTGCAGGAATTGTTGTTAATAACGGTGTGGTTTTACTAGATTATGCACAATTGTTAATTGATAGAAAGAAGAATGAATTAGATTTAGATAAAGATGAGTATTTAAGCAATGAAGATCTTTTTGAAAGTATCGTTACAGCTGGAAAAGCACGTTTAAGACCTGTTTTATTAACTGCAATTACTACTATTTTAGGGTTAATCCCATTAGCAATTGGTCTTAACATTAATTTCTTTACACTCTTTGCAGATTTTGATCCTAATATTTATATGGGTGGAGACAATGTCGTGTTTTGGGGACCATTGGCTTGGACAGTTATTTATGGTTTGCTAATCGCAACTTTTTTAACTTTGATAGTAGTTCCTATTTTATTCTATCTATCCATGCAACTTAAAATGTGGATGCGTTCTAAATTTAGTAATGATAAAGAAATAATAGAAGATCAAATACATACAGAACCTACCGTAGAATCTTAAATTACAATAAAGACCTTTTTGATATAAAAGGTGTAATTAATAGCAGAAAAGCCTCAATAATTGTTGAGGCTTTTCATTTATAAAAAAGTAAGACTAACTACTATTGATTCTCATTTGCTGGAACTGGGACTGCTTCTGGAACAGAATCACCTGCTCTATCATTTGGCAATTCATTTAATCTACCAAATCGTCTCATATCGACCCAACGGTGCCCTTCACCAAATAAAGAATAACGTCTTTGAAAAAGAATCTCATTCTCTAATGCAGCTGGAGTTAAAGCGCCAGTATAATTATCCAGGTTTGCAGCATTTCTAACTATGTTTATAGCAACTACTGATTCTGCTGGATTAATTAATATATTTGCTTCGGCATAAAGAAGCACTAATTCTTCATTTCTTATAATAGGTAGATTATCAACGTTAGATTGATAAATCCAAACATCATATTCTCCTACTAACCCAGAAGCCTCTACAGGACTCTCTCTTAACACAACCTTACCAACTCTCGAGTCTAATGGTAAGGCATCATCAATAAAACTTGAATGAGCAACTCTTACATTAGATTCTTGATTTAAAGCTAAAAATAATGGATTTGCAAAATCAGATCCTGAAAGAGAAAAAGTATGATACACTCCTTTTCCTAAATTACCGGTCAAATCCATGAATGAATCATTCAATAATGTTAGCACATTTGAATAATTCCCTCTATACAACTCTACACGAGCAGCTAAGGCCTTGTTAAACTCTAGGAGATCAGCTGCAGTAATAGGCAAAAGCTCGTCTGTCACTGGTTCAGTCTTTCTCAAATCATCAAACCCAGATGACAATGGGAATAAATCAGGCAACTCTAAGTCTCCAGCAAAAGCAATGTCTATTGAAGCACTAGATAGTAAATCTATTATTGTTGTTAACGCTTCATCATAACCTACAAATGGTCCTAAGTTATCTGGGTCTGATGTGTCTACTCTAATACCATTAGTATATTGGTTATTTGCAACCATCAATAATTCATGTGCTTTTAATGTGTTTAAAAGACCTCTAGCAGAAGCAATTTCTTCCTCAGAAAAATCTGATGTTGTATTTTCTAAGCCTGTAAGAGCCAAATTAACATCCTTAATTGCAGCATATCTAGAACCCCAAGGTGCTGTTGTATAAAATGTGTTATTATCTAAATTACCTGTAACTACATCACCTTCGAATCTAGGATCTGAGCTTGTAAAATAATAATATTCTCTACCTAATATACTTTGTACATCAATTTGGGTATTTAACCTTCCTCTCATGTCTGAAAGCACACCAGATATAGCTTGTGGTAATTCTCCTCTGGACAAATCATCTGATATAGACGTAGTACTTGCACCATTCAAACTTTCACCACCTTCAAGCTCACATGATGTAAACATCACAATACTTATGGTCAAAATTATGATATAAAATTTTCTTGATATTTTCATTTTTATAGATTTTTATTTTTTAAAATTGAGCTGATAAATGGAACATATATCTTTTAGAAGATGGAAAAGGTGTTACTTCCACACCAGTAGATAAACCATTACCTCCAAAGTTAGATACCTCAGGATCATAACTGTTATAATCAAAAATATTCACTAAGTTGTTTCCGGAAAATCCAACTTTAATATTAGCAACAGCTCCTTTAAACCATTTTTCTACAGATTTACTAGGGACGATATAATACAATCCTACTTCTCTTAATCTTAAATAAGATGCATCTTCAACAAAAGGTCTTGCATTCTGTGCAAATATTCCATTTTCTATACGATATGTTCCATTATTAATCAATCCTTCTGGATCAACTGTAAAATCATCATAATCTGCACTAGTACCACCGAAATCTGATAATAGTTTTGTTAGGTTAATGTTATCACCACCTTTTTTCCAATGCCATAAGAATGATAATGTAAAGTCTTTATAAACAAATCTGTTATTAAAAGACATTTGAAAATCTGGTTCTGCATCACCTAAAACAGATACAGGAGTATCAGGTCCAGTTGTACCAACAATCTGGGTAACACTTTTACCTTCTTCAATTTGAAATTGACCTAAACTATTTCCGAAACCTCCTAAATTAAATGTTGGCACATTCAATTCTGTCATTTCAGAGGTGTTCTTATACCAACTAACACCTGAGTTCCATTGAAAATCATCAGACTCAAAAGCAGCTACATTAATTCCTATCTCTATACCTCTATTTTCTAAAGTACCAGCGTTAACCCATTCAGTACTAAAACCAGTAGATGGTTCTATATTGGATTGTAATAACAAATCTTCAACTGTTTTTTTATAGTATGTAAACTCTAAAGATACTATGTTATCGAAAAAGCCAGCGTCAAATCCAAGTTCTAATTCACCTTGTCTTTCTGGCGTTATCGAAGAATTCCCTCTAATAATCGGAGCAGTTATACCTACATTACCATCATTTGAAGAACTACCATAAAGAGTGTATAATGAACCAAACGCTGCAAAGGTACCAGCTTCTCCATATGCTATACGTGGTTTGAACCTATTAATTTTACTATCATCTCCCCAAAAACCAAAGTTGTGTAAATTGGCTGCTAGAGATGCTTTTGGATAATAAAACAGCTCATTAATATCTCCATTATTTGTAGACTTATCTCCTCTAACACCTAATGTACCAATAAGTTTATCTTGATAGTTTATCGATTCTTGTACATAGAAACCAAAATCTTCTTGTTTTAATCTATATTGATTTACAGTCTGATTTGCTGATTGATCAACATTGGTTTCTGAAGCAATTAAATCTGATGAAATAACTCTAACAACATTTTGTGAAAACTGCTCGTTTGTAACACCTGCTTGGGTTGTGAAATTCAAATCATTTGCTGTTTGATAGTTGTGTACTAAAAACGCAGAGTAGTTTGCATTTGTATTCGTTGTATTTGAAACTGCAGTTATACCATTTACTCCACCTTGATCTGGTCTCATAAACTGGAGTTCTTTTGGAAAAATCACTGTACCTGTTAAGGTATAGTGATCAGCACCAGCTTTTGCTACAAATTTCAAATCAGAATTTTCACCTCTATATAAGTTAACATCTAAAGTCCCACCAGTTATAAATCTTTTTGTGGCCTCATTGTTTGTCATTAAATCTCTAGTTTGTAATGGATTTGATGAGTTATTTGGATGATCTGGATAATTACCATTAGCATCTGGCAATAAGTAATCCCAAGGACGAGTATTGGTTAGAGCAACACCAAGTGTTGTGCCTGTATTATCGTTGTTAAAAAACCCTCTATCGGCAGATGAATTAATATAGTTTGTAGTAATTGCTAATTTAATGTTATCAGTAAATCTATGATCTGCATTTAATCGTATAGATGTCTTATCATAACCTGTTCTTTTAACAATCCCTTCTTCTTCGTTTCTAGACAAACCAACATAAAACGTTGTTTTATCAGAGCCACCAGACATGCTTACATTAGTGTTACTAATAAAACCTTTTTCTCCATACACTTCTTTTTCATAATCGCGTAAAGTACCATTGTTTAAAGCTGCAGTATATAATGCGCCTTCACCATATTGGCTTTCTGCTAATTCAGCAGTCCAATTTCGTTGTCCTTGTAAATTAATGGCTTGGTTAAAACCAAAAGATTGAGAGAAACTTAATACTGTTTTACCAGATTTACCTTTTTTAGTTGTAATAATAATCACACCTGCTGCACCACGAGATCCGTATATTGCAGAAGCAGAAGCGCCTTTCAAAATTTCTATATTCTCAATATCGTCTGGGTTAATATCTGCAATTCTATTAGTAGCATTATCTTGTGAAGATGGGTTACCACCACTAGCTGCACCAGATACAGAATTTAAACCTCCAGAAGAGACACTACTATTATCAATATAAACGCCATCAATAATATACAATGGTTGAGAATTACCATTAATAGAAGTAATACCCCTAAGTTTAACTGATACTCCTCCACCTGGCGCACCAGAATTAGAACTAATTAAAGCTCCAGTAAATTTACCCGCTAAAGCACCATCAAGTGTTTGAGGAGGTGTTACACCAGCCAAATCTGCTGCAGACACACTAGCAACACTATTTGCTGCATTTGTCCTTTTCACGGTAGATGCAAGACCAGAAATAACGACCTCATCTAAGCTGGTAGCAGATTCTTTTAATGTTACATTTACGTCTCTAACTTCTGTTAAAACAACTTCTTGGGTTTCAAAACCTAAAGAAGAAATAACTAGTGTCGCAGGAAAATTTTCTACATTAATAGTAAAATTTCCATCAAAATCTGTATTCGCACCAGTAGATGTTCCCTTTATGATAACATTAGCACCTGGTAAAGGTTGATTAGATGCTCCATCAATTACCGTCCCTTTAACCTGTTGACCAAAAGTCAACAAAGGGAAGAAAATAATTGAGAACAACAGCACTCTTAATGATAAAGTGTAGTTCATAGTTTATGATATTTAAAATTAGCCATGTTAAAGAAACGATAAAATTTCATAAATCTCTGTTAAATTCATAAGAAAAATACACCAAACTAACTTTACCGTAAAGAAAATGTTAATATTTTAAATACTTTATATTTTCGCCATAAGACCCATATCAGGTTATAAATCTTAAATCAATAAAATTTATAAAGGACATTACTATGACAAAATTAGAGCCACTAATAATACAAAAGTCGCACTATCTGGTAAAGTGGAAAGAATTAAAAATAATGAGTTTAAAAAAATTAAAATAGTATTACTCAACTATATATAGAAAAAACAAGAAGAAGAACTCACTAATAACCAATCATAGAAAAACCCAGACGTATTAGTCTGGGTTTTCAATTTTATATTCTTTTCTTCGGAAATGTGCTAATTCAAAGAAAAGCACAGATCTTACTTCAAAATCGCCTTTAAAGCTTCTGCATCATAAGGTTTAGAAATGATATTCTTGTCTTTATCCAATAAGAAAAACGAAGGTGTAGATTCCACTCCATAAGCATCAGAGATTGGGTTATCCCATTTTTCTAGGCCTAAAACATGAATAAAATCTTGATAGTCTGCAATCATTTTTTGCCAATTTTCTGCATCATCTTCTAATCCAATTGCAATGACAGTTAAATCTTTTTTATCTGCGAGCATCTCTTTTACTTTTGGTAATTCATCCAAACAATGTCTGCAAGTACTACTCCAAAAAATCACTAAATATTGATTTGTTAGATCTAAATCATTTAAGGTTGTAGCAACTGTTTTTCCATCTTTTGTGTATGATAAATCAAAGTTTGATGCTTTATTTCCTATTGCATTGTTTTTGTAAACAAGTAATTGCTCTTTTAACGCCTCATAATTTGTAAGTTCAGTTAATTTTAAAAGGTATTTATCTGTAACGTAATTAGCAAGTTCTGGGTTTTCTATATTCTTAAAACGTCTCCAAATCATTTCAAATAAAATAGTTTTTATTTCTATATTTCCCTGTCCAATTCTTGTCATCAAGTCATCAACATCTTTTTTATAGACATCATTACTTGTGTTTGCAGACATTCCGAAGATATAAGCCAAAACACGTTCCACCAAAAAATCTGAACTTTGCAACAACGGATTCCCAAAATCCACATGCTCTAAATACGTGCGCTTCAAATTATTTGAGTAGGTTGTTAAATCTTCAAAACCAGTTGGGATATACGGTGTATTTGCTTTTATAAATACTGAAGCTAAAGTACCTTTTGAAGAATCTTCATAAGCTTTTTGAGTATCACTTAACGTTTTTATAATATCTGAATAAGCCTTCTTATCCACACTTTCTTGAGCATAAAAATTACTAATGGTCCTATTAACCATGTCCATACTTTTGATATAAGAAGCCCATAGCTTGTTCTCATTGCTGCTCGTGAATTCTAAACCATTTTCTAGATTGAATGTAAAAGCAACGGACTCTTTACCATTATAAATAAAATCGAAGTTGTTGTCTTCTGCAGGAAGCGCATACACAATTTTATAAATTCCAGGCGTTGATGTAGAATCAAACGGAATGGTAAAACTACCATCTTCTCCCAATTGTGCTCGATCCATATAATTTGTAGCTGTTGGAGTTGCATGATATAAAAATGCATAAGAGTAGTCTTCTAAAGGTGTAAATACTCCGTCTATGCTATGTTGAGCAAAAATACATGAAGGTATTAAAGCAATAAGTAATAATAATTTTCTCATCAAAATTTTAATTTATTTCCTTGAAGGAAACAGGGTTAGTTCTAATTATTTACACAATGTCTTAAAAAAACCTTGCATAAACTTAATTTCAAAAATCAAGCCAAATATCATGATTTTATCATTCCAATTTACGTTTTGATCTTATACTTTCAATAACTACTGTAGAAATAATTAGCGTACCTCCAATAAAAGTATTCCATGTAGGAATTTCATTTAGAAATAAAAATGCGATAATAATTCCAAAAACAGGTTGTGTACTTGCTATAATACCTGCAGTGCTTACTTTAAAATATTTAAGACTATTAACAAACATTGTATGACCAATTGCTGTAGTTACCAACGCTAAAATAATTATATACGGAAATTGAGTTGCAATCTCAGATGTACCCAGAGTTGGTAGTGCTGGCAAAAGCACGATTGTCAAAATTAAAACTTGATAAAACATAAGCATACTACCATTATATATCGAAACATGCTGTTTTAACATCAATATTCTAATAGCATAACAAACTGCTGAAAGCAATCCAAACAATAAACCTTTAACTTGGGTACTTTCAATATCAAAATCTGGAGCTAAAAAATAAATCCCTATTAATACTAAAACTCCAAGAAAGATGTGAACGGGATCAAATTTTATCTTAGAAAATAACGGTTCTAAAACAGCTGTGATTACTGGATATGTAAAAAGAGATAACATACCAATTGCCACATTAGATAACTTTAACGCATAGAAATAGCTAATCCAATGCGCTCCAAAAAAAAGTGCAGATAAAAAGAATGTAAATTTATCACGTCCTGTATCGATTTTCAATGATACTTTTTTAAACCTACAATATATAAATAGCAACACAGCAGCAAAGGCAGATCTCCACCAAATAATAACTGGAATTGGCATATCTATGTATTTACCTAAAGCTCCAGAAGTACTAATAAACAGTGTAGCTATTGTCAACCATAAAACATGCTTTAAATGCGCATCTTTCATATGTCTTCTAATTTACTCAATGCTTGTTTTACCGATTTGATTTGTTCAAAAGTTAATAGTAAACGTAATCCGTTTCTGGTTTGCTTCTCTTTCATTTTACATTCACGAGGATGTGTTTGCACATATTGGAGCACCTTTGTAAAATAAGCACTCTGATAAAATGCACTCTTTTGATCGTTTATAAAATAACCTACAAAACGACCTTTTTTCATAATGATTTTCTCTAGTCCTATTTTAGTTGCAATCCATTTTATACGTACACTATTCAATAAATCCACCACTTGAATTGGTAATTCGCCAAAGCGATCTATAATTTCAGATTCAAATTTTTGAAGTTCTTCTTCGTTTTTAAATGTGTTTAGTTTGGTGTATAAATTTAAACGTTCGGTAATATTATTAACATAATCATCTGGAAAGAGTAATTCAAAATCAGTATCAATCGTGATATCTTTAACGTATTCTTTTTCTTTTCCGTCGTCTGGATAAAGATCCTTAAACTCGTTGTCTTTGAGCTCTTCTATAGCTTCATTGAGAATTTTTTGATAGGTATCAAACCCAATATCATTTATAAATCCGCTTTGTTCACCACCTAATAAATCTCCAGCACCTCGAATTTCAAGATCTTTCATGGCAATATTAAAACCACTACCCAACTCAGTAAATTGCTCTAATGCTGTGATACGTTTTCTAGCATCATTGGTCATCGCAGAATACTCTGGCGTAATAAAATAACAGAATGCTTTTTTATTACTTCGACCTACTCTTCCTCGCATTTGATGTAAATCACTTAATCCAAAGTTATTGGCATTATTAATGAAAATTGTATTTGCATTTGGTACATCTAATCCACTTTCTACAATGGTTGTACTTACCAAAACATCAAACTCACCATTCATAAAAGCGAGCATTAGTGATTCTAATTTTTTACCATCTAATTGTCCGTGACCAATCCCAATTTTAGCATCAGGCACTAAACGCTGAATCATACCAGCAACTTCTTTGATATTCTCAATACGGTTATGGATAAAAAACACTTGTCCACCACGTTGAATCTCATAAGTCACCGCATCTCTAATAGTTTCTTCTCCAAAACGAATCACATGACTTTCAATAGGATAACGATTTGGAGGTGCTGTATTAATAACAGATAAATCTCGTGCTGCCATCAAGCTAAACTGCAAGGTTCTAGGAATTGGCGTAGCAGTCAAAGTCAATACATCTACATTATCTTTTAATGTTTTCAATTTCTCTTTTACCGCAACTCCAAATTTTTGTTCTTCATCAACAATGAGCAACCCAAGATCATTAAACTTTACATTTTTATTGACCAATTGATGCGTTCCAATAATAATATCAACGTGACCTTTCTCTAATTTTTCAAGAGTTTCTCGTTTTTCTTTTGCAGTTCTAAAACGGTTTAAATAATCAACGGTTACAGGGAAATCTTTAAGACGTTCAGTAAATGTTTTATGATGTTGATATGCTAAAATAGTGGTTGGCACTAAAATAGCAACCTGTTTCCCATTATCAACAGCTTTAAACGCAGCTCTAACCGCAACTTCTGTTTTACCAAAACCTACATCACCACAAACGAGACGATCCATTGGTCTTTCACTTTCCATATCTGCTTTGATATCTGCAGTAGAAGTGATTTGATCTGGAGTATCTTCATAAATAAAAGATGCTTCTAGCTCATGCTGTAGATAACTATCTGGCTTATACTGATAACCTTTTTCTAATTTACGTTTTGCATATACTTGTATCAAATTGAAAGCAATCTCCTTTACTCTCGATTTTGTTTTCTGTTTAAGGGTTTTCCAAGCTTTACTTCCTAATTTATATATTTTAGGAGGTTTCCCATCCTTACCATTAAATTTGGTGATTTTATGAAGTGAGTGAATACTTAAATACAGCACATCACGCTCTCCATAAACTAATTTTATAGCCTCTTGTTTTTTACCTTCTACATCAATTTTTTGGAGTCCGCCAAACTTTCCAATTCCATGATCTATATGTGTAACGTAATCACCTATATCAAGTTTTGTTAATTCCTTTAAAGTAATCGCTTGTTTTTTAGCATAGCCATTTTTAAGTTGGAATTTATGGTAACGTTCAAAAATTTGATGATCTGTATAACATGTTATTTTTTGATCGTGATCTACAAATCCTTGGTATAATGAGAGCACAATAGTTTTGTAATGCACATTTTGTTCTACATCATCAAAAATATCATGAAAACGTTTGGCTTGCTGCTCACTTACACAAGCAATATAATTGGTATATCCTCTATCGTGATGCAAGTTTAGGTCTTCAATTAATAAATTGAACTGTTTATTGAAAGACGGTTGAGGTGTCGTATTAAATTCTATTTTTTCTTCGGAAAATAGACTCATTGTACCAAACTCAACTAAACTAAACTCCAGTAATTGACGTTTCAATTCTTCAGAATTACAAAAGAGTTCTTCTGGTGAAGCGTGTTTAATTTCCGAAGACAGATTTTTAAATGCGTCTTCTGCTTTTCCGAAGAAATCATCAATTCTAGAAAATAGAAGATCAGTGTTTTTTGAAAAAACTACTGTCTTTTGGGCAATGTATTTTAGAAAACTCTGTCTGTTTTCATCTAAAAATTTATTGGCAACATTTGGAATGATGCCTATCTTTTTAATCTGTTCTGTTGAGAGTTGCGTTTCGACATCAAAAGTTCTAATACTATCTACATCATCACCAAAAAACTCGATACGATAAGGCTCGTCGTGTGAGAATGAAAACACATCTACGATTCCTCCACGAACCGAAAACTCTCCAGGTTCGGTCACAAAATCTACACGTTTAAATTTGTATTCAAACAAAACTTCGTTCACAAAATCTAAAGATAATTCATCTCCAACTGCAATCTTCAAGGTGTTCTTTTCCAACTCTCTACGCGTGACTACTTTTTCAAAAAGCGCATCTGGATAAGTAACAATTACCGCAGGTTTTTTGCGTGAATTGATTCGGTTTAAAACCTCAGCTCTTAGGAGTACATTTGCATTATCGGTTTGTTCAATTTGATAAGGTCTACGATAACTTCCTGGATAAAAAAGCACATCTTTATCACTAAGTAATGCTTCTAAATCATTGAGGTAAAAAGCTGCTTCTTCTTTATCATTAAAAATGAGTAGAAATGGAAGCTCTGCAGATTTAAAACATTCACTTAAAACAAGCGATAATGATGACCCAACAAGACCTTTAAGGTGTACTTTATTTTGAGAATTGGCAATGGCAGTGCGCAGATTTTGCATTTGCAAAGACTGTGCATACGTTAGCGAGAGAGTGGATTTACTCAAGACATTTTATTTTACACAAAGATAAATTTTTTGTTTTAGTTACTATTGTTAAAATGTATTAATAAAACTATCTTTGTGCCACTTTAAAAAAAAATATATGTCATTTTCAGATTTATTTGATAGCGGATTTAAAAAAAGAAATGAAGACCACTTTGCAGCAATTGTTAGAGTTGCTATGGATGATGGTATCATTACAGAAGAAGAAAAAGCGTTTTTAGACCGTTTGGCTAGACGTTTAGATATAGGTGAAAATGATTATACTACTATTTTAAAAGATTACAAATCACACCCTATCAATCCACCAACATCTTATGATAACCGTTTGGAGCGTTTGTATGATTTATCACGTATGGTTTATGTAGATCATATTAAAGGAGATCATGAAGAGATCGTATTGCGTAAAATCGCTGTAGGTTTAGGGTTTTCTTCAGAAAACGTAAAATACGTTGTTGATAAAGCCTTAACTTTGGTAAGTAATGGTGTGGATTTAGACACATTTACTGAAGAGATTAAAACGATGAATAGGTAATAATTCATTTTACATTCTGAAAGTTTTCAGAATAAGAACATAATAAAAAAGCCACTTTTGAAGTGGCTTTTTTTTATGAAATGAATTTTAATTTTATGTTTTAAGCATTACGCATAAACTCCTCAGCTTTTTCTACCATATTTTTACTTCCGCAGATAAAAGGAACACGTTGATGAAGTTCAGTTGGTTTGATATCCATAATTCTTGTAAAACCATCACTTGCCTTACCATGAGCTTGCTCTGCTATAAATGCCATTGGATTACATTCGTAAAGGAGACGTAATTTTCCGTTAGAATTCGTAGAACTTTTTGGATATAAATAAATACCTCCTTTAATCATGTTTCTATGAACATCTGAAACTAAAGACCCAATATAACGACTCGTGTATGGACGATCACCTTCTTCTTGCTGGCAATATTTGATATAGTTTTTTATCCCTTGCGGAAAGTGGATATAATTACCTTCATTGACTGAATAGATCTTACCGTCTTCAGGAAAACGCATATCTGGATGTGATAAATAAAAGGTTCCAATTGCTGGATTTAAGGTAAAACCATTGACACCATCTCCTGTAGTGTAAACAATCATAGTTGATGTACCATAAACGACATAACCTGCTGCAACTTGCTGATTTCCTTTTTGAAGAAAATCATCAATAGTTACAGGAGTACCTACTGGAGTAACGCGTCTGTAAATAGAAAAAATGGTCCCAACAGAAACATTCACATCAATATTTGACGAACCATCTAAAGGATCAATCAACACCACATATTTATTTTGATTATTCTCATCTTGGCTATTAATAGCAATAAAGTCATCTTCTTCTTCACTCGCAATTCCGCAGACAATATTACGCTTGGTCATCGTTTGGATAAACTTATCGTTAGCGTAAACATCTAGTTTTTGCTGATCTTCACCTTGAATATTTGTATCACCTGCAGCACCAATAATATCAACAAGACCTGCTTTATTGACTTCATGATTAACTACTTTTGCAGCCAAACGAATTGAATTTATAAGTCGGGATAATTCTCCAGAAGTATATTTAAAAGACGATTGATTTTCAATTATAAATTCTCCTAATGTTTGATTTTTTCGAGACATGTAGTGTTGTTGTTTTTGCAAATATCTTATTTTTTTGTTCAACTACAACGTTTTCGAGTGATTATTGTATCATTAAATAACTTAGTTTAAACTATATTTGGCTAAAGAAAAATTATGAATTTCACCATTCGTGAAGCCACAAAAAATGATATGCCTAGAGTACTAGAACTCATCATTGAATTGGCTGTTTTTGAGAAAGAACCTAATGCTGTTGAAGTAACGGTAGAAGATTTGCAAAAAGGTGCTTTTGAAAATCCAAAACAATTTACTTGTTTTGTAGCTGAACTCGAAGGCGTCGTAGAAGGTATCGCTTTAGTTTACAATCGTTTCTCAACATGGAAAGGTTCTATTTTACATCTAGAAGATTTGATTGTAAGTCAAAACAAAAGAGGAACAGGTTTAGGCACAGCACTTTTAGATGAGGTTGTAAAATATGGTCATAGTTTAGGTGTTAAACGCATAAGCTGGGAAGTTATTGATTGGAATGAACCTGCTATTAATTTTTACGAAAAGAAAGGTGCAGATGTTAAACGCGACTGGGATGTTGTGCATCTCAATGAAGATGCTATAAAAAATTATATATCAAATATTTAAAATGCAAGTATTTAAATTTGGAGGAGCTTCAGTAAAAAATGCCGAAGGTGTAAAAAATCTCGCTCGAGTACTACAAGAAGTAGGTTATGAAAACACATTAGTTATTGTATCTGCAATGGGCAAAATGACTAATGCTATGGAGTTAGTGATTAAAAACTATTTTGAGAATAAAGAGGAGCTTCAGAGTTCTATTCAAGAAGTTAAAATGTTCCATAATGAGATTCTACTAGACCTTTTTGAAAACACACAACACCCAGTATTTAAAAAAGTCTCTTCAATTTTTCAAGATTTAGAAGGTTTTTTTCTTCGGAATAAATCACCAGACTATAATTTTGTTTACGATCAAGTGATTGGTTTTGGAGAACTAACTTCTACCACAATTATAAGTGCTTACCTTAATGAGATTGGATTAAAAAATAATTGGTTAGATGTACGTGAATTTATTAAAACAGATGATTTTTATCGTAGATCTAATGTAGATTGGGAACAAACCCAAACCAATATAAAAACCAACTTTGATACTACTATTCTTAATGTTACTCAAGGTTTTTTAGGTAGTAATGCCAATAATTTCACAACAACCTTAGGACGTGAAGGAAGTGATTATACAGCAGCAATTTTTGCATACTGTTTAAATGCTGAAAGCGTTACCATTTGGAAAGATGTACCAGGTGTTTTAAATGCAGATCCTCGTTATTTTGAAAATGCTCAATTACTAAATAATATTTCATATAGAGAAGCTATAGAATTAGCTTTTTATGGTGCTTCTGTAATTCACCCAAAAACGCTACAACCATTACAACAAAAGGAAATCCCTTTGTTTGTAAAATCATTTTTAAACCCGAAGAATGCAGGAACACGCGTTGGAAAAGGTGTTGGAATAGAACCAAACGTACCTTGTTATATCGTAAAAAAGAATCAAGTGTTGATCTCTTTATCATCATTAGATTTTAGTTATATCGTTGAAGAAAATATTAGTGAAATCTTCAAATTATTTCATCTATATAAAATGAAGGTTGATGTGATTCAAAATTCTGCAATTAGTTTTTCGGTATGTTTTGAGAATACATATGATAATTTAGAACGCTTACTTCAGCATCTAAAAGCAAAATTTAAAGTAACAATAAACGATAATGTCAGTCTATATACTGTGAGACATTATAATGAGCAGGCGATTGCTTCCGTAGAAAAAGACAAACAACTACTACTAAAACAGTTAACTCATGAAACAATTCAAATAGTAACTCAATAAAGAATTTACTATTTTTACCATTACTACCAATCATATATGACAAAAAAACAAGATACAGGATTAGTTACCCCAAAAGAGGTTGCAAAAGCTATAAATGCTGATAAGTATGGCTTTGTAGGCACGTTCGCTGGGTGGTTACTAATGAAGGTCTTAAAAATATCTACAATCAATAGGTTTTATAAACGTAATAAGCATTTGAGAGATGGTGAATTTTTGGATGCAATTTTGGAAGATTTTCAAATAAAATTCGAAATTCCTGAAGAAGATTTAAAACGTCTCCCAAAAGATGGTGCTTATATTACGGTTTCTAATCATCCGCTTGGTGGGATTGACGGAATTCTACTACTCAAATTAATGATTGAGCAACGGAAAGATTTTAAGATTATAGCCAACTTTTTATTACATAGAATTGAGCCTTTAAAACCTTATATCATGCCTGTTAATCCATTTGAAGACAGGAAAGATGTAAAATCAAGTATTGCTGGTTTTAAAAATGCGATTTTACACTTAAGAGATGGTCATCCATTAGGTGTATTTCCTGCTGGAGAAGTGTCTACTTATAAAGATGGAAAACTCGTGGTTGATAAACCATGGGAAGAAGCTGCCATGAAATTAATACAAAAGGCAGAAGTTCCTGTTGTACCTATTTATTTTCATGCTAAAAACAGTAAGTTATTTTATAAACTGTCTAAAATTAGTGATACGTTTAGAACTGCAAAGTTACCTTCGGAAGTGCTTACTCAAAAAAACAGAGTTATTAAGGTTAGGATTGGTCGTGCTATTTCTGTCAATGATCAAAAGGAACATAAGACTTTATCAGATTTTTCAGATTTCATAAGACGTAAAACCTATATATTATCTAATTCATTTGAAGATAAACCTAAAATTTTAGACAATTTATCTAACACATTAAAGCCACCTGCTAAACCGCCAAAACGTATTGTTGGATCTGTAAGTACAGAAAAAATGGCAGCCGAAGTAGAAGCTTTAAAAGAAGGAAACTTTAGACTGCTTGAAAGTAAAAATTACGAGGTCTATTTAACCGAAGCTAAACTCATCCCAAACATACTACATGAAATTGGTCGTTTGCGAGAAATTACGTTTAGAGAAATTGGTGAAGGTACAAACGAAGCTATTGATTTAGATAGTTTTGACACCTACTATCATCACATGTTTTTATGGGATACAGAAACTAAAAAAATTGCTGGAGCCTATAGAATGGGCTTAGGTTCTAAAATTTTTGAACGTTATGGTATTGATGGTTTTTACCTACAAGATCTATTTAGATTTGAACCAGAGCTGTATAAAATGATGAGCGAATCTATAGAAATGGGTCGTGCATTTATAATTAAAGAATATCAACAAAAACCAATGCCTTTATTTTTACTTTGGAAAGGTATTGTACACACCACATTACGTCATCCAGAACATAAATATTTAATTGGAGGTGTAAGTATTAGTGATCAGTTTTCAAATTTCTCAAAATCATTGATGATTGAGTTTATGAAATCTCATTATTACGATCCTTATGTCGCTCAATATGTTCACCCTAAAAAAGAATTTAAGGTTAAACTTAAAGATGCTGATAAAGATTTCGTTTTTGATGAAACTGAAGCCGATTTAAACAAGTTTGACAAAATTATTGACGAGATAGAACCAGGAGCATTGCGCTTGCCAGTACTTCTAAAGAAATACATCAAACAAAACGCAAGACTTGTTGCTTTTAACGTGGATCCTTTGTTCAATAACTCTGTAGATGGATTGATGTATATCAAAATTGCAGACTTGCCAGAAAGCACTGTAAAACCTGTAATGGAGGAGTTTCAAGCTGAGTTGGAGCGTAAATTCTCGAATAATAATGATGAATAGATTACTATCATTTATTCTTTTTTTATTTATTTCAATTTCACATTCTCAAACATTTACTGGAACTGTTTTAGATTTAGTTACAAATGAACCTTTAGAATCTGTTAGTGTATACTTTGATAATACGACTATAGGGACCTCAACAAATAACAAAGGGGAATTTTCTATTGATTACACAGAGGCTATACAATCTAATTTGGTTATCTCATTTTTGGGTTATGAAAAAGTTTTCATTGTTGACTATCGTAGCCAAAATGACGTTAAAATTTTATTGAAAGAATCTGTAAACGAATTAGATGTCATTGTTATTGATGCAGATGATGGCATGACAAGAGCGTTAAAGATGAAGAAATTTAAACAAGAATTTCTAGGCAAATCTGAAAACGGGAAATCCTGTAAAATTCTTAATGAAAAAGATATAAAATTACGTTATAATAAGCGTGATAAAACAATAACTGCTTGGTCCAATACACCTATTTTAGTCAAAAATAAAAATCTACAATACGAGATTAGTTTTGAAATTATTGATTTTGAAATGACATTAGGAAATTGGGGAGTTTCATCTGTTGTTTATTCTGGAACTTCATTTTTTAAAGATTTAGATAAAAAGCAAAAAAAGCGGATTACCAAAAACAGACTAAATACTTATAAAGGCTCTGTTCAACATTTTATTAGAGCTTTATATAATCAACAATTAAAAGAAGAAGGTTATATTTTTGGTGTTAAAGGATTTGTCGTCAATCCTTATAACTATTTTAGTCTTTCTACAGTAGATGACTACGGTTGCAAAACAATCACACTAAAAGAGAAACTTGATATTTTTTACAAAGGCACTATTGAATCTATTATTCAAACATCAATTAGCGAATTCAAAATAGATCAATACGGAAATTATGCTCCAATAGAAAATGTCCTTTTTGGTGGCAACATGGGAAGCCAACGTGTTGGTGATTCTTTGCCATTAGATTATGGATTAGATAATATTGATTAAAAAAAGCCAGAACAAATAAATGTTCTAGCTTTTTTTTTTAAATCTATCAACCTCTTTCAGGAAGATTTAATTATATCCCTTTAAACCATTCTTGAAACTGTTTTCCTAAAAGAAATGAAGGTTCCATTTTTCCTCCTAGTGCATTTACTAAACTCATAATCCAAGCCACCAATAGTCCAAGTGCAACTATGAAACCTACAAAAGGAATAAAGCAAAGGAAACTTAGTAACATAAATCCTAAATATTGTCGAATATAAAATGAACCGAATTCTGTTTTATTGCTACTATTCATAACAAGCGCTATAATCCACCCTATTAATGTGAAATGAGCAATGATGGCAACATTTTTCCCATCACTAAATACTTCTTTGGCATCATCAGCAAATTCTTTTGCAGAAGCTTTAGCATCATCTGCAAATTCAGATGCTTTCTCTTTTGCATCATGGGCAAACTCTTTTGCATCTTCTGAAAACTCCTTAGCAGAACTACTTATTTTCTCTCCTGTTCTTTTTGCTCCGTCTTTAGCGTCACCTATCATATCGTCAAGGTCGTCGCTCAAATTTTTATTATCGTCTGACATTTTATTTGTTTTTAAATGGTTAGGGTATAAATTTAATGAAATTGCACCAATAGTGCGCTTTTATTTATAAGTAGTTAAATTTAACAAATTGTTACACAACTATTTAAAAGCCTGATCTATTGGCTCCCAAAGTTCAATCTTATTGCCTTCATTATCTAGTATCCAACCAAACTTTCCGTAGTCATACTCCTGCATATCTCCAACTATTGTGACACCTTCTTCTTTTAAGGTTTCTAATAATTCTTTTAGATTTTCAACGCGATAGTTAAACATAAAGTCCTTTTTTGAAGGCTCAAAGTATTTGGTGTCGTCTTTAAATGGACTCCATTGTGTAGAACACTCTTTACCTTCTTTATCCTTCCACCAAAAGGTGCTACCATAATCATCTGTATTAAAACCTAAATGTTTATTGTACCAATCTTTTGATGCTTTTGGATCTTTAGTTTTAAAGAATAATCCACCTATTCCTGTGACTCTTTTTTTCATTTATCCTGAATTTTTATTAATTATTTTCTTCGGAAATATATCTAACCCTAAACCTTTAATGTTCAAAGCAATTTCTTTCTTTATGTGATACCTACAAGGTTTTAAAAACCTTGTAGGATAATGTTACTTCTTCAATGCTGCTTCATAAATATCAATCCATTCTTCTACAGACATTTTTCCTAAAAGTTGTTCAATCAAATCATAAGGAATATCATCCATCTTTTTAAAACGTATACAACTTTTTCCCATATCGAGTTTGTATTTACAATGCTTAGGGTATTCTGCTACAAACCAATCATACAATTCCTTTTTTGCATACATACCAGAATGATACAATGCGATAAAATTCTTTTGTGAAGCCAAATTTATAAATGGCAATGGCGGAAATGGTTTACAATGATACCCATTTGGATAGATTGTTTTTGGAACATAGTATGCCAACATCCCATATTCCATTCCAGCTTCTAAGCCTTTAGGCATGTGTTTCTTAATGAGGTTATTTAGTTTTATAATTGGTGCTTTACGCTCTTCTGGTAATTGATTGATGTAGCCTTCTGGTGTTATTGCTTTAGATTGCATAATGTCTATTTTTATTTACGATGAAGTATTAATCCAGAAATTAAAGATATGATAAATCCAATAATAGTAACTAGTACAAGCATAAATAACGCAGCTGTTGCACTAGTCATTTTTATGATTTCGTCTGCTTTTCCTTGCTCAATAAGTTGTTGTTCATAATTACTAAAGAAGGAAGGATCTATAAATTTGGTATACATGAAATCTGCAATAGCTATTCCTAATGCTACAAGGAGCGAAATAAGAACTCCAATAGCAATAGCTTTACCTAAAGAAATAACTCCATTATTAACATGATCTCGATAGTGCTTAATACCGAAAAAGATAAAAGAGAGTGAAATGAAAATTGAAATATAACCAAGTATTTCATTAGTTGAATATTCTAAATTCTTAATACCTAAAACCAAGTGTAGAGTAAAAATAGTAAAGCCTGTTAGGAGTCCGTAAAGTCCAAATCTAATAACTGTAGTCTTCATAATGTGTTGTATTTATAAATTAATAGCCCAAAAGTAGAATAACAACAAAGAATCAGACTCATACTTTAGTACCAAAACAGTCATACTTTGGTGCTAAACGTACTGTTTTTATATAATTTCTAGGTCTTTGGCTATTTGTAATGCTTGTGTACGACGTTTGGCATTTAATTTTGAAAGCAGATTAGACACATGTGTTTTTATAGTGCTTTCTGAAACAAAAAGTTTAGTTCCAATTTCTTTATTTGATAATCCTTCGGAAATTCCTAAAAGCACTTCATACTCGCGTTTACTAATTTCTAAGTCTTCTATTTTTTTGTGATTTATTTCACCCAAAATAGTGGTCTTTTTTTGAAGACTTTTCTTATTGAGATAGACACCTATAAAAAAGAAAACTATAGCAATTAGTGCAATGGCAATTTCAGAATTTAAATCTCCAGATATGACAGCGTATTTGCTAAACTGAAAAAGCAAAAGTAATGCTAGAATGAGTAATCCAAAAACAATAATGGTTTTTTTCATGTTTTAAATTTAAGAAAAAAAGTGTCATTCAGAAGGAAGAATGACTGAAGATTCTTGTAGCTTATAACTATGAGATTCTTCGCTTTGCTCTGAATGACATTGTTAATTTTATATAAAATGAGTCTTTATCTTATCTACTATAGTTTGCGCTAGTTTTTCTTTGCTCTCAATGGTCCAACCAGCAACATGAGGTGTTAAAATCACATTTTCTGCGGAAATGAGATACTTGAAAGCTTCTGGAATTTCTGAAGTAAATAGGTTTTCAAACGATGATTTTTCATATTCTAAAACATCTAATCCAGCTCCTAGTATTTTACCAGATTCTAAAGCTGAAACTAAATCTTTGGTCACGACACTTTTTCCACGAGCTGTATTAATGAGCCAAAACGGTTTTTTAAAACCATTGATAAACTCTGAATCTATCATGTTTATCGTTAATGGAGTTTCTGGTGTATGCAAACTCAATACATCTACTTTTTCTTGAAGTTCTTGCAAGGATACTTGCTTTGCATTCTCATCACCTACATTGTCTTTTAGATCATAACAAAGCACATCAACATCAAAACCTCTTAGTTTTTTAGCGAACGCTTTTCCCATATTACCATAACCAATAAGACCAACAGTTTTCCCGTCGAGTTCTAGTCCGCGATTTTCTTCACGCTGCCATTTACCTTGACGCACTTCTTGATCTGCCTTATTTAGTTTATTAAACAATGAAAGTAACATTGCTAAACTATGTTCACCAACCGCATTTCGGTTCCCTTCTGGTGCTGCAATTAATTTTATGCCTTTGCTTTCAGCATACTCACAATCTATGTTTTCTAATCCTGCGCCAACGCGACCAATAAATTTTAGATTTTCTGCGGAATCCAGGAACTGCTTGTTTATTTTAAATCGGCTTCTTATGATGAATCCGTCGTATTGATGAATTATTTTTTCGATAGCTTCTTTTGACGATGTATAGTCTTCGTCATTGGTATATCCCAAAGCATTGAGTTGCTTTATGAGTAAAGGATGGTTTGCGTCTAGGTGAAGGATTTTCATATTAATTTACTGCGAAGGCAGGAATCTCTTTTTATGTTAAATATTAATAATGAGATGCTGAAACGAGTTCAGCATGACGTTGATTATAAAATTTTATATTTCTGGATATACGGTTTGTGTCATCTCGTCTTGAACTTTTCCTGTATGTGCTGTATCTAGTTTTTCAAACAAGAGTAAATGAACTTCTTCTCCGTTTTTAGTGGATGGATTATGTTCTACACCTTTTGGCACGACGATGATTTCTCCTTCTTTAACAACTTCTGTTCTATCTCTAAACTGCATGTATAACGTTCCTTTTACAACTTGAAATAACTCATCTTCATTGTCATGGCTATGCCATACAAATTCGCCTTTTATTTTGGCGAGAATGACTTGCATATTATCTACAGTAGCAATACGATGTGGATGCCATTGTTTTGAGAACAGTTGGTGTTTGTCTTTAATATTGATAGGTTTCATTGCTAAATGACTTTAGTTTGTATAAAGTTACAAACTTCTGCGCTAACGATTGTAGTGAAAATCCTTTTGCTTTTTTGCAAAAGATTGAAACGAAAAGCGTGACGAACTTTCGCTTTTTAGCGAAGGTTGGTAGCGCCCAAAACATATTAAAACCCAATAATCAATCCAGAAAGCACAAAAAACAAGTAAATCCCAAGAATGTCATTACTGGTTGTAATAAATGGTCCTGTTGCAATTGCAGGATCAATTCCACGTTTGTCTAAAATTATAGGAACAAATGTCCCAACAAGTGCTGCTACTACGATGACAGACATCATAGATACTGCTATTGCTAAACTTTCGGTTGGGTCTTGACCTATAATTAAACCAAAAAGAATCACGAGTAGAGCTAATACAAACCCGTTAATGAGACTGAGTCCAACTTCTTTTAATAATCGACTAACAATACTACCTTTTACATTATCATTGGCAATACCTTGCACAATAATTGCACTAGATTGTACACCCACATTTCCTGCCATTGCAGCGATTAATGGTGTGTAGAAAAATAGTGATGGTACGGTTTCCATGACATTTTCAAATCCTTTCATGATAAACACACTCCCAAGACCTCCAAAAAGTCCTAAAACGAGCCAAGGTAATCGTGCTTTGGTCAATTCTAAAATACTATCATCTGCCTCGACATCACCAGTAATACCAGCTGCCATTTGATAATCTTTTTCAGCTTCTTCCTTTAATACATCTACTATATCATCAATGGTAATTCTACCTAAAAGGGTTTGGTTATCATCAACCACAGGAATGGCTTCTAAATCATATTTAGACATCACTTTAGCAACATCTTCTACATCATCATGCACATTAACAGAATCAACGGTATCTTTAGAAATGTCTGAAATTTTTTGATCACTTTTAGCGACAATTAAATCTTTAAGTGATAAGCGACCTATGAGTTTTTCTTCTTTATTTACAACATAGATGGAGTGTACTCTTGTAACTTCTGTTGCCTGACCTCTAATGCGACGTAAGCATCCAGCAACTGTCCAGGTTTCATAAACCTTCACAAGCTCTTTAGCCATCAAACTACCTGCTGTATCTTCGTCATATGCTAGTAACTCTGTAATTTCATCACGATGTTCTTCGTCTTCAATTTTAGAGATTACTTCGGCTTGCCTGTTTTCAGGAAGCTCTGCAATCATATCTGCAGCATCATCTGTATCAAGTTCCTCTACCTCTTCGGCAATTTCTTTTGCAGAAAGATTTTTAAGTACTTTTTCTCTGATGTCCTCATCCAATTCCATGAGGATTTCTGAAGTGGTTTCAGAATCGAGTAATTTTATAACGTAAACAGAGTCTTCGAGATCTAATTCATCAAGAATCTCTGCAACATCTGCGAAATGAAATTCATTAAGTACACGTTTTAGCTCTTTGTCATCTTTAGTTTCGATGCAAAGTTCAACCTGCTCAATGAGCTCATCTGTTAGTTCAAACTGACTATTTTCTCTTTCTTCAATCATGAGGTTGTTGACGTTTCTCTCTGCGGAAATAAAAAATTCTTAATCTTGATTCTCGTCGTTTTCAATGAGTTGCGTTAGTTCTAAAAAAGATTGAACGCTTAGTTGCTCCGGACGTTTGTCAAATATAACATTTGCTTTTAAATTATCTGAAAGATTGAAACTTTTTAAGCTGTTACGCAACGTTTTTCTACGTTGTTGAAATGCGGTTTTTACTACTCTAAAAAATACTTTCTCATCAACTGGTAATGTGAAATTTTCTTTTCTTCTCAATCTTAATACTCCAGAATCTACTCTTGGTGGTGGAATAAAAACCGTTGGTGGTACTGTGAATAAATATTCTGCTTCATAAAAAGCTTGAACTAAGACAGACATAATCCCATATACTTTTGAACCTTCTTTTGAGCAAATACGTGCTGCAACTTCTTTTTGAAACATACCTGCAAACTCAGGGATTTGCTCACGCATTTCTAAAGTTTTAAATACGATTTGAGTTGAAATATTATAAGGAAAGTTACCAATGATAGCGAAAGGTTCATCACCAAAAATCTGAGTTATATCATACTTTAAAAAATCTTCTTCATGAACACGATCTGCCAAATTAAGATAGTTGGCTTTGAGGTATTCTACAGATTCTCTATCGATTTCAATCACATGCGTTTTGACATCTTTTTTAAGCAAGTATTTTGTTAAAACACCTGTTCCTGGACCAATTTCTAAAACATGCTTGTAGCCTTCTAATGTTAAAGAATCTGCAATATCTTCAGCAATATTCTCATCATTTAAGAAATGTTGTCCTAAATGTTTTTTTGCTCTTACTTGATGGTTATTTGACACGTTGTTTAAATTTTATTTCTCTGGCAAAGGCGCAAAGCTCTTATTAACTTAATGTTATTTCTTCAATTTTAATCGATTGTTACTTGAATTTCACATTATACTCATCGACAATTTGAAGTTCTGTTTTAAATGTTAACATTTTATCTGCAAATTTCTTTAATCCCTCTTGACTAAACCTATCTGCATCTTCTTTATAGTAGGCATCTAATGCTTCTCTTGAATAGGAACGAAATTGAATTGAGTAGGTTTTTCCTCCCATGTCTTCTTCTACTAATACTTGAGAAAAGGTCGCTTTTTCAAATTTCCCTGTTCCTAATACCTGCGGAATATGTTCGGTCTTTATCCATTCTAACCATTCGTCATGTACCGAATCGTCTATGTTTACTGTGATGTTATAAATAATCATTGTATTGTTTTTGTGAATTCCTCATCACACTTCGACTACGCTCAGTGGGACAATATGGAATGACAGCTTCTTATAAATCTTTTGCAAATAACAGAAGTTCTTTGTCGTCATCAAAGGGTTTTACTGTTTTTTGGTAAGATAAGCCTAATTTTTCCAAAAGATAGATGGATGGTTTGTTTATTGGAAGCGTAATAGCACAGATGGTTTTTATTCCAAATTCGCTTTTAGCAAGCTTCATTATTTCGCTAGCAGCTTCGTATCCATAGCCTTTTCCATGATATTCTGGCAGCATTGAAAACTCAATATCGATATGCTCTAGATTGTCTCGTTTTAGTAATCCGCAGGTTCCAATAGTTTTTAGATTTTCTGCTTTGACTTGCATTTTGTAGTATCCATAACCGTTCTGCTCATAACATTTGAGTTGTTTACTTTTTATAGATTCTGCAGCAGCTTCTACATTTTTAATATTGCGATCACCTATGTATTTGAGTCAACCTGTTGAATTCATTAATTCTAGAATGAATGGTGCGTCGTCTACTGTTATTTTGGAGAGGATGAGGCGAGTAGTTTGTGATATTTGCATTGGTGTGGAGGTGTGGCAAAAAATATTAAATACACTATACGAAGTTAATTGTTGTACTTAGCTATTTTTCTTTCTAATTTCACAATAACGCCCGAAAATCATACCGCAAACAAAAGCAATTCCACTTTCAAGTCTGTGTTGTTCTGATAATTTTTCATTGTTAAAATTACCTCTCGATGGACTTATTTTTCTGAGCATTGCTAAAAATTCTTTTATCAAATGATGATTTATTGTTAATGAATGTGCAATTGTATTTCTCAGCTTATTCAATATTTCAAGAGATTTAATAACATATTCTCCACCTGGTCCACTATAATTTCCGAAATGGAGAAGAAGTTTTACTTTTGAACTATAAGTGAAATTCTCTTTGAAAAAATCTGAGTTTTTATTTTCGGAAATGCTTTCTAAATAACAGTTTATAGCAAATTCTGTTAAAATGTGTCCTTTTAGAATTGTAAGCTCTATATCTTTTAATTCAGTTAGTTCTGAGATTATAAATATTCCAAACTCATCTTCACTATAGTTTCTAGTATTTTCCATTAAGAGTAAATTAATATTGAGTACAACTAGTTTATAGCATCACCACGCAACATCCTAAAACGCTTTCTAGCTTCAATGAAGTAAATACTGTCTTCGTGATTAAAGATAATGTTCTCGTAAAGTGCTTTAGCTTTTTCAGGTTGTGCTAATTGATTTTGGTAGAGTTCTGCTAGATAAAAATGTGCATCATCTGCTAGAATCTCGTCTCTGTAATTAGCGATGATATATTCGTAATTAGCAACTGCTTTATCTATTTGTTTCGTTTTTTCATAGAGTTTGGCTTGCATATATAAAGCTTGATCTTCTATAGATTCGCCTTTATGTTCGGTTACAATTTTATCTAAAAGCGCAATCGCTTCATCGTTTTTATTCTGAAAAGACATCAAGTCTGCTTTTGAATATAATTTCAAAGCGACTTGTAATGAGTCTTCATCTTTATTATCTGAGATAAGCAGTTTCAACTCTAAAGCGTCATTGGCAATTAACTGCGATGTTGAAGCCTTTAATATTTTTAATTGTGATTCTGCCCACTCAAAATCGCCTTTATAATAACTGGTTTTGGCTACTTTAAATCGTGCTTCTTGTGAAATGGTACTGTTTTTTAAATTGGCTTGAATTTGTGTGTAATAAATTAACGCTTCATTAAATCGTTCTTGAAACACGAGAATATCTCCTAATTTCAATTTTACGGTTGCTTCCTGGAAGTTTGATAGATTTAATTTTAGACTCTCTTTTAAGAAATCACTCGCTACTTTTGGTTGATGTTTATTGAAGGCTATAAAATTTCCGTAGGCAATTTGAAGCGCTATAGTTTGTTCGTATTTTCCGTATTCAAAAAATAATGCATTGAACTTTTTGTCAATGTCTTTAAGTTTCTTTTCATCTACTCCTGCATTTTCAATCTCAATTTCAAGCATGTATTGATGTGCTGTCAATACGGTATTGATGTCCTGAGAGTTTTCTAAAACGAACTCAAAAATGGAGTTTGCTGTTTTATAATCTTTCTGCTTTACGGTTGTTAATGCTAAATCTAAAATACGACTTAAACTCTCTTGAGATCTACGATACAATGCTTTTTCCTGGATGAATGCTTTGTTGTATTCTTTTTGCTGAATGTATAACCAACTCAACATATCATTCCAATGTGGTTGCGGATTGGATTGCGATTTCTTAAGAAGTAACGTTCTTAACGTCAAGTTGTTTTCGTTCTCTTTATTCTCTGACACAAAATCACTAAACGCTCGTTTTGCAGTATTGAGGAACTCTGGTTTGGATTCTATATAATCTAAATAATTTGAAAATAGTAATTCTATATTGCCTTGCTCTCCATAAATACGAGCCATTTGCATATTAAAATTGAGGTCTGGATTGAGTTCCATTCCTTTTTTATAGACTTCGAGAGCTTCTTCTAATAAGGAATGATCTTCAAATTTTCTTGCAATTCCATAGGTATAACTTGGTTTCTCTTCAACCTTTGCAATGGCTTCTTTGTAGTATTTATTCGCTAAATCTGTACTATCCATAAGTTGATAGTTATAACCTAGTTCAACTAATAAAGGCGGATAGTTAATCTCCTTCATGCGCTGTGCAATCTGCACTTGAGCTTCATCATATCGCTCCAATTGCTGCAATGTTTCTATAATTTTATATATGTATTTTGAGCTTTTTTTATTTTCGTTTAGTTTTTGGTACGAGATCAATGCTTTGTCAAATTCACCACGTTTAAAATAATCATCTGCCAATTGTTCGTTTTGTGAGAACAAAAGACTACAGGATAATAATGTTAGACTGATAATTATTTGGCGCATTTTCATTTTAATTTATGTAAATATAACAAATGTAATATCTAGATATTGTGAATGTTTTTATAATTAATTTGGTAGACATCTCTTAATGTATGCTGTATGGTTTATTTTAATTCGATAAAGCAAAAAAATGCCTAAACGTTAGTTTAGGCATTACCGACAAAATAAATGTGCTATTAATCTATTTTTATAAAATGATTCAGTTATTCTGCTTGGCTCTTTTTAATGTTGTTAGAGAAAAATAAAGGTCTTATAAAAAGACTTTCCCTGCCAATACCACGAGTACGACTAAAAGTACTATTCGTTTTATGTTTTTCATAATTAAGTAGGTTAATTATTATTTGGATTACTAACTTCTTAATTAATATCTAAAAAACAAAGAAAAATGTTAAAAATTCGTTGAACAACGTTAATTTTTAGCATTTCAACGAAATATTAATATAATTTTCTTACATAAACACAGAATTTCGGCTTTAATGTTCAAAACCAAAATTCTGTATTTTAGATTAATTTTTGTAAAGGAATGACGATTTCAAATGAAATCCAGTAGTAATACCTAAAGGAATTATTTTCGATTAAATTTTATCAAATCCTGTGTAAGGGATTAATGCTTCTGGAATATTGATGCCATCTTCAGTTTGATAGTTCTCTAAAATACCTGCTAAAACTCGAGGTAATGCTAATGAACTTCCGTTTAAAGTATGTGCTAGTTCGTTTTTACCATTACTATTTTTAAAACGCAAACGTAAACGATTAGCTTGATAAGATTCAAAATTAGACACACTAGAAATTTCTAACCAACGATCTTGAGCAGTAGAAAACAATTCAAAATCATAAGTCATTGCAGAAGGAAAACCTGTATCTCCTCCGCACAAACGCAAAATTCTATAAGGTAATTTTAACTCACGTAAAATTCCTTTGACATGATCAATCATACCTTCAAACGCTTTGTAAGAATTATCAGGATGTTCCACACGAATAATTTCAACTTTATCAAATTGGTGCAATCTATTTAACCCACGCACATGAGCACCATAACTTCCTGCTTCACGTCTAAAACATGGTGTGTAACCTGTAATACCTATTGGCAAATCGCTTTCTGCTAATAACACATCTCTAAATACATTAGTTCCTGGGACTTCTGCAGTAGGAATTAAATATAAATCATCTCGAGAATCATGATACATTTGTCCTTCTTTATCTGGTAACTGACCAGTACCATAACAAGACGCTTCATTTACTAAAAGCGGAAGTTGATACTCAGTATAACCAGCAGCAGTATTTTTATCTAAAAAATAAGCGATCAAAGCGCGTTGCAGTCTAGCACCTTTTCCTTTATAAACAGGAAAACCAGCTCCAGCAATTTTATTACCTAATTCAAAATCTATGATGTCATACTTCTTCGCTAATTCCCAATGAGGCATCGCACCTTCATGAAGTTTTGGAATATCACCTTCACTAAATATTTCTTCGTTATCTTCTTCACTGTTTCCTTTAGGCACACTCTCATGAGGTACGTTTGGAATTTTATATAGCAATTGAGTAAGCTCCTCAGACTTCTCATTTAGTTGATCGCCTAAGGTTTTAGAATCCTCTTTAAGTTTAGCTGTTTTTTCTTTTAGAACATTAGCATCTGCTGCTTTTCCCGATTTATAGAGATCACCTATTTCTTTTGAAATGGTATTAGATTCTGCAAGTGTATTATCTAATTGTGTTTGCAATTGTCTTCGCTCTTCATCCAATGAAATAGCGTCATCAATTAATTGTGTGGCATCCAAATTTCTTTTAGCCAAACGCTTAATAACATCTTCTCTGTGTTCTCTAATAAAAGCAACTTGTAACATGGTAGAATTCTATATTAAATTCACCTCACCATCATGATAAGGTGTGTATTTTGAAACGCCAAATTTAATGAATTGTGAGTTATTCTAGTCTAGATTTGAAGGTAAAATCCAATCATGGTGTTTAAAAGGACTCCATTTCTCATTGGCTAGATCAACTTTAGAGTCAATAAACGGTTTGCTTGGTCTACCATTAACATTTACATAGGCTTTAACATATACTTCTATATCCATACCTTTTTCAGCATAAACAGACTTTAAACGTTGCGCAAATTGCCACATCACATCTGGTTTACTACTCACAGATCTTATTTGCTTTTTAGTTAAGTAGTCTTCTAATTTAACTTGCGTTTTTACTTGTGTGGCTTTATCAACAATACTGAAACTGGTATTAGCACTTTTAGATCGCAGCATCATTCTCCATGATAATCTATGACCTTCTTCTGTCCATAAGACATTGTCTTGAATAAAATGTTGTCGCAACGGAAGAGCTATTTGTATAGCAAAATATAACACAAACAAACTTTTAAAAATAGTTGCGTGCGATGGTATTTCTATTTTTTCTTCGGAATATAATGGCTTTCGTTTTAAAAATAGCTTTTGTATAACCTTTGGTTCAAAAAAGAACACTGCAAAAGCTAATGACAAATACGGAAAGATCCCAACCTGGAAAATAAATGAGTTAAACAGGTGAAAAAAGATAGAAGCAAAGAATGCTACTTTCCGGGTTCGCTTCCATAGTAATAAAGGTATTATGAGTCCGTCAAATAAAATTCCACCATAGGCTACCAAATAATGGACGAATTTTTGTTGCAGCACATTTCCGACGAGAAAATAATGTTTTTTACTTTTCATCAACAGTTCTGGAACTGTCAAATCTAGCCAATCTGGATACATTTTTGCGATTGACGCATATGAGTATAAAATGAATAATTGTAATATAAAAACCAACCTACACCAATTTGGCATTGAGATGCTTTTAATACTCGGGTTTTGTTTAACATCAATTGAGGCATAAGTATTAGCTGGTAAAAATACCATGATAGCGCTCAAAATCATTAAAAAGTAGTAGTGATTATTATATGATGATTTTTGCATAAAATAGGTTGTAGCCCACAGTAATGTAAAAGTTAGCATACTAATTCTGTACTTGTAACCTACCATGACAAACAAACCACAAATACCCATTATTACATAATGAATGTACATCCATTCTCCTTGGATGGTTTGTAGAAAATCAAAACCTATAAAATTAAATGTGAATTCTGGTTCAACGAGTGTTCTTCTAATCCAACCTGTAAAAATTGCACCAATACTTTCTAAAAAAATTAAAGCGCCAAATATGATTCTAAATACGATGAGTGCACTGTTATCTATATGTTTAAACAGCAGTTTATTCATTATAATTAGATATACGTTTTAAAGCATTCAATTTATCGTTTTGGAGTTGTTCTTTTAATAAATCTACAGATTCAAATTTATGCTCACCTCTCAAGCGATATAAGATTTCTATTTTAAGCGTTTTATCATAGAGGTTTTGATCTAAGTCAAAAAAGTGCACTTCAATAGATTGCTTATCGCCTTTGAAAGTTGGGTTTTTACCTATGTTCATCATACCAAAAACATATTTATTATCAATAGATGATTTTACAACATAAACACCATCTTTAGGGATTAATTTATACGTTTCTTTGACATCAATATTTGCTGTTGGGAAGTTTAATGTTTTCCCTATCCCTTTTCCTTTTATGACTTTACCAGATATAAAATAAGGATAGCCTAGAAAAGAATTAGCGGTTTCTACATCTCCATCTAAAAGTGATTGTCTAATTTTAGTTGAGCTTACTGCGACATCTTCTATATCTTGAGCAGAAATTTCTTCTACTGTAAAACCGTATTGTTTTCCAAAAATTTTAAGATCATCGATATTTGCTGTTCTATTTTTTCCGAAGTGATGATCATAACCAATAATAATATGTTTGGCATTAAGCTCATCCACAAGAATATTTTTTACATAATCCTGAGCAGACAAATTAGCAAAGTCTTTTGTGAATTTTTTAATCACTAATTCATCTAAACCAAATTGAGATAATACCTCTTGACGTTCATCAATAGAATGCAATAATTTAATATCAAAATCTGGTTGTAATACCATTCTTGGATGTGGAAAAAAAGTAAGTACAATAGATTTTAAATCTTTATTCCTTCCTGTTTCTACGAGTCTTTTTATAATTTTTTGATGACCAATATGCACACCATCAAAGGTTCCTATAGTAATTATGGAAGGTGATTTTTGTTTTGTATTTATGGTATTTGTTTTCAGTACCTTTTTTTTTGGTAAAAGTAGTTATAATCATAGGTAAATAAAAAGAGGGTTGAAAAAATCAACCCTCTTTTTAAAAAATATGTTTTTAAATATTATTTTTTGATAAACGGTAATGTTACCGAAGCATCATCTTTTATAATTCTAATAAAATACATACCATTACTTAATGTTGAAGTATTGATTGCAAGATCTTCATTAGTTACAATAGTGCTTTTAGTAATAGACTGTCCTAACATATTAACAATCTCATAGCTATTTGGTAAATCGTTAGTATTACCTAATTTGATATTTAATTGATTATTTGTTGGGTTAGGATACACATATAAATTGCTACCTGCAAAATAATCATCTACGCTAAGAGCGTTTGCTAAGAAGTTAACGCTATCTATAAAAGCAAAATCACCTCCTGAAGCAATTGAAGCTCCAGTAGCAGTATTAACTCTTAACTCATAAGAACCATCACCATAATCACAGCAGATACCATCACCATAAGAATCATTAATTACAAAGGTATAACATTCATTTGTTCCTACTGGAATTGTATATTCAAAAGTTGAATTATCATCTAAATCTCCATCATAAGAATCAGACCCTACAACAGTACCATTACTATCTACTATAGACCAAGTTGTTTCACCAGAATAATTATCTGTTGTAATAGTAAAATAAATATCTGTTGCTTCAATAGATGCTGGTGCAGCAGCAGCAGTAAAATCAGCATTAGTATCATCATTACAACTACGTTGATCTGCATTACCGTTTGGAGATGCAATTGACACATTTAAAACATGTGCTCCAGCACTAGTAGTAACCATTAGATCTATATCTTCAAATTCACCTTCTGCTAAGTTTCCTGTCCAAGATATATCTGTAGACGTTCCACCATCAACATCATAAGTTACAGTTGCAGAAGTTAAAGCAACAGTACCAAAGTTTTGGATTCTAACATTTGCAACAAGATCACTAGTACAAGGAACAGGAACTAATTGATTAATTTCTATACTACCATCATTACTTACATCTGCTAAAGGCGTACATTTATCAGATGTTGTTGTGTTTGGTCTATTATTTCCAGCTTGCATAACAGCAATAACTCTTGCTTTTTGCTCGTTAGTAAAAATATTCATACATACATCAGTAGTATAATCCATATAATTTTCAATCATATCTGGATCTCCAGAAGGACAATGATCTGAACCTACAGGGCAATTAGAATTATTCGGTGCATTTTGAGCAGGTGTATCTGCACAAAAATCACCACTCGTAGCTCCTTCAGCGCAAGTCCCACCTTGAAACGTGTGGTATAATCCTAAATAATGACCAACTTCATGTGTCATTGTTCTACCTAAGTTAAAAGCTCCAGGAATAGTAACTCCTGTTGCATCATTAGAACCAAAATAAGTGTAATTTGCTACAACTCCATCAGAATTTGCAGGTCCTCCAGGAAATTGAGCAAAACCTAATAATGTATTATCTGAAAAATTCACCGACCACATATTCATATATTGAGAAGCATCCCAAAAAGTTGCAGGTTTCAAAACTGTATCTGTATTACCACCTGGACCAGACCAAGATGTGCTTACAGCAGACATGTCTATTCTATTTATACCTGTAGTTACACAACCATCTGGATCTTGCTTAGCTAAGCAAAATTCAACTTCAACGTCTGCTCCATCAGGATGCGCGTTAAATCCTCTAGAACCAACAGCTCGTCTATAATCATCATTTAATACTTGAATTTGTGAAATCACTTGAGCGTCAGAGATATTAGCACCAGTTCCAATAGGTTCTCCATTATGAATAACATGCACTACAACAGGAATTGTAAATTGAAGCGCTCTCATAGAGCCAGATTCTAATTGTCTTTTAATTTCAGTGATTCTCGGGGCCAATTGGCGTTCAAAAGTTTCGCTACCCATCATATTTGGGTTATCAATTAATAGCTGAGCATTATACTCATCTGTTGCACAGTTTCTAAATTGTTCAACATTTTTCTCTTGAGCTGTAAGGCTCAAACAAGAAAAAACCATTGCAAAGCAAATAAGTTTATAAGTAAAGTTTTTCATAGTATGTTTTTTATAGTAATTAAGCTACCAAATTAGTGAAATTATTTGAAAACGAAAAATTGTAAAAACTATTTAACTTGAATTATTTTGTTAATCTTTTAACTATTTTTATAGCTATTCTAATACAATTAGAATAATTTTAAACAAAAAAACAACTAATCATGAAAAGAACATTACAAAAAATCTTGTGTTTACTAATTATTACGACTATTAGTTTTAGCTATGCACAAAACAAAATCTGGACTAAAAGCAACAAGACAACAGAGAGTAATACACTATCAAAATTCCATCTGGAATCTACAAAAGTTGAAACTTTTACTTTTAACACAAATGCTTTAGGTCAAAGAACTCAATTAGCTCCTCTTAGAGGAGTAAGTAAAAATGCATCTAACACAATTATTGAAGTTCCTACTAACAATGGAGAATTTGAACAATTTAGAATTTATGATACTCCTATTTTTTCTTCGGAATTAGCTGCGCAATATCCAAACATAAAATCTTATGTTGGTTATGGTGTTGAAGACCCTACAACTCGTTTAAGCATGAGTGTGTCACCACAGGGTGTGCAAACAATGATTTCTTATGTTAATAAAGAAACCGTTTTTATGATGCCAACAGCTCATGGTTCAACAGACTACATTTTATACACAAAATCTTCTAGAGGAGATTACGACAGTGAATTTGTTTGTAGTACTATTGATGAAATGGTTGAATCTTCTCATAATAGAACAGATTCTCAATTTCAAAGAGATGCAGATGACCAAACACTTAGAAGTTATAGACTTGCAGTTTCAGTAAATGGTGAATATACAGCATACCATGGAGGAACTATTGCAGGAGCATTAGCAGGAATCAACGCAACTCTAACTCGTGTAAATGCGGTATTTGAGACTGATATGGCAATCACTTTTAATTTAGTGGATGCACCACAATTAATTTATACGAATGCTGCTTCAGACCCTTATAGTGGTAATTTAGGCGCTTGGAATGCAGAATTAGCAAATACGTTGGATGCCAATCTAGCTGATGGTGATTATGACATTGGGCATATGTTTGGTGCCACTGGAGGAGGTGGTAATGCAGGATGTATAGGTTGTGTTTGTGAAAATGGTACAGTTAATGCTGGTAATCATAAAGGTTCAGGAATTACATCTCCTGCAGATGGCATTCCAGAAACAGACACTTTTGATATTGATTATGTTGCTCACGAAATCGGACACCAAATGGGAGCAAATCATACATTCTCTATGAATACTGAAAGCGCAGGTGTTAATGTTGAACCAGGAAGTGGAACAACAATAATGGGTTATGCTGGTATTACTGGAGCAAATAATGTGGCATCACATAGTGACCCTTATTTTCATTATGCTAGTATAAATCAAATTTTAAATAATGTTAACTCTGGACCTAACCAGTGTGCTATAACTACTGCTATAGCTAATAATCCTCCTGTTGCAGACGCAGGACAAAATTACACCATCCCAAAAGGTACAGCTTACATATTAAAAGGAGCTGCCACAGATGCTGATGGTGGTGATATGCTAACCTATTGCTGGGAGCAAAACAACTCTGGAGCGGTTACCAATACAAGTTTTGGACCAACTAGCACTAGTGGAGCACAGGCAAGATCTTTACCTCCTTCTACTTCTCCAGATCGTTATATACCAAAATTAAGTAGAGTTTTAAATGGACAATTAACAGAAACAAACCCAGGATTATCTACAGATTGGGTAACGGTATCAACAGTAGCTAGAAATTTAACTTGGGCTTTAACCGTTAGAGATCGTGAACCTACCACAACAGGATTAAGCGGACAATCGAGTTTTGATTTAACTACTATAGCAGTTAATGGAACAGCTGGACCATTTGCAGTAACCTCTCAAAATGACGGAAGCACATGGCAAAGTGGAACAGAGGAAATGATCACTTGGGATGTTGCAGGAACTACTGCTAATAATGTAAATACTTCAAATGTAAATATTTTATTATCTAATGATGGTGGACAAACATTTGATATTGTATTGGCAGCAAACACGCCAAATGATGGTAACGAAATGATTACAGTTCCAAATGCAGACTCTGCTTCTTGTCGTATTATGATTGAACCAATTGGAAATATTTATTATGCAGTAAATAGCGTAGAATTTTCTTTAGATGTTGAAGTTACTACAACATGTACTATATATAGTTCAGTAGATAATCTAGATATCGCAATTCCTGATGGACCGGGAGGAAATGGTAATCCAGGTGCACCAGCAGTTAGTGTAATTAATATAGCAGATTCTGAAACTATTGATTTCATTAAAGTAAATGCAGATATAAGCCATGAATACATCAATGATATTATTATTGATATTATTCATCCAGATGGCACAACAGTATCTAAAATTTACAATAGAATTTGTGGTAGTCAAGATGATATAGATGTCACTTTTACAGATGGAGCTCCAAGTTTTGTTTGTGCTACTCCATCGGTTGGAGAATACAGTCCTAGTGAAGCTTTATCAGTCTTTTCTGGTTTAGATAGTAGCGGAGATTGGACGATATCTGTTACAGATAACTGGGATGCCATTACAGGAACTTTAAACGATTGGTCTATAGAAGTTTGTACTACAACCGTTACACCTCTTAGTGTAGATGAATTTACTGCTGGAGAATTTTCAATATTTCCTAACCCAAATAAAGGAGAATTTACAATTAAGTTAAACTCATCTTCAAACCAGGATATCAATGTCGACATCTTTGATATTAGAGGACGAAAAATCTTTAATGAAGCTTATACAAATAATTCAGATTTTAATCAAATTGTGAGATTGAACTCAATTCAATCAGGAATATATTTAGTAAAAGTAAGTGACGGTAAGAAAGAAATCACTAAAAAAATTGTGATAGAATAATTTTTCTTCGGAAAAACTAAATAAAAAAAGAGAGACATAATGTCTCTCTTTTTTTATTTCCCATTAAAGGTATTCATTGTATTGTTTATTCCTGCTAAACCAAATGATTTGATAAGTTCAACTGCTTTTTCAAAACGCTCAGGAAGTTTTTGATTTTCTTCATCTGTCCATTCGCCAAGTACATAATCTACTTGTCGTCCTTTACTAAACTCATCACTAATTCCAAATCTAAATCTATTATACTTTGTTGTTTGCAAGGTGTTTTGAATGTCTTTAAGACCATTGTGTCCTCCATCGCTACCTTTTGTCTTAACTCTAATGTTTCCGAAGGGAAGATTTAAATCATCTGTAATAACCAATAAGTTTTCTAATGAGATTTTTTCTTTAGTCAACCAATACTGAACTGCTTTTCCGCTTAAATTCATATACGTACTTGGCTTTAAAAGAATGAAAGTTCGTCCTTTAAATTTATAGGTTGTTAAGTCTCCTAGTTTTTGAGTTTCAAAAGTGAGCTCTTCTTTTTGCGCTAAAGCATCTAAGACTTTAAAACCAATGTTATGTCTTGTATTTGCATATTTCTCGCCAATATTACCTAGCCCAACGATAAGAAATTTTTTCATAGGATCTGTTTCTTCGACATCAAAAGATGTGGAGTTCCAATTAAATATATTACGGATAAATTTCCAGATAATATTATTGTTTAGATGTGTTCATGTTCAAAAATAAAAAAGCATTCTATAATATATAGAATGCTTTTTAAAATATTATAGAAAAATAAGTTCTATTCTTGAGCTTCTGCTCCATCAGTAGCAGCTTCTGCTCCTGCTTCTAATTCCTCATCATCTTCATCATCAACAACAACAGCTGTTCTTGCAGTCTTAATTTGAACTACAACTGTGTTATCTGAATGCAATAATTCATATCCTTCACCTTCTAGAGCTGTAACATATAATTTACCACCAATTTTAAGAGGTGTGATATCTGCTTCTAAGAAATCTGGTAAATTTTTAGGTAAAGCTTTTACTCTTAATTTACGTCTGTTCTTACGAAGAATACCACCATTTAAAACACCTTTAGATGTTCCGATAACACGCACAGGAATATCCATAGCAATTTCTTTATCTTCAAATAAACGGTAAAAATCTACGTGTAGAATTCTATCTGTTACTGGGTGAAATTGGATGTCTTGTAAGACAGCGTCATAAGTTTCACCGTTTTCTATGGCAATCACAACTGTATGCGCATTAGGCGTGTATACAAGTTTAGAAAAAGCCAATTCTGGTGCAGAGAAATGCACGTTTTGGTCTCCTCCGTATAGTACGCAAGGAACCTGACCAGCATTACGTAAAGCTTTCGTTGCCTTTTTGCCTACGCCTTCTCTTTGAGATCCATTGATTGTAATTGATTTCATTTTTAAAATTTATAATTATTATTAATATTCAAATTTATGACCAGAGTAATACTTTACTATGGTGATTTAACGTAGTCGAAACTACATTAAAAACTTAGAGCTAATTGATTTGTTATAATGCACGTTATGCATGACTTCTGCAAATAAATCTGCACAGCTCAATACTCTAATTTTATTACTTTTTTGTTTTAGAGGAATTGAATCTGTTACAATTAATTCCTGTAATTTAGAGTTCTCAATTTTGTTATAAGCATCACCAGATAAAATAGGATGTGTACAAATGGCTCTTACACTAAGTGCACCTTTTTCCATCATTAAATCTGCTGCTTTTGTTAATGTTCCAGCAGTATCTACCATATCATCAACCAATACTACATTTTTTCCAGTAACGTCACCAATCAATTCCATATGAGAAATCACATTAGCTTTTGCACGTTGCTTATAACATATAACAACATCACTTGCTAAAGCCTTAGAATATGCATACGCACGTTTTGATCCACCCATATCTGGTGAAGCAATTGTAAGATTATCTAAGTTAAGTGATTTTAAATATGGTAAAAATATAGTTGATGCAAATAGGTGATCTACAGGTTTCTCAAAGAATCCTTGTATTTGATCTGCATGCAAATCCATTGTAATGATACGTGTAGCTCCAGCAACCTCTAGCATTTTTGCTACTAATTTAGCTGCAATAGGAACTCTAGGTTTGTCTTTACGATCTTGTCTTGCCCAACCAAAATAAGGTAAAACAGCGGTAATGTGTCTAGCAGATGCGCGTTTTGCAGCATCAATCATCAACAACATTTCCATTAAATTTTCTGGTCCAGGATGTGTAGAACCAATAATAAAAACTCTTGATCCTCTTATAGATTCTTCATAAGAAGGTTGAAATTCGCCATCACTATATGTTGATGTAATGACATTACCCAAAGGCACACCAAAGGTTATTGCAATTTTTTCAGCAAGTTCTTTACTTTGTCCGCATGCAAATATTTTTGCTTCTGTAGCTCCGTTTGGCATTGGTAATGAATTATTTGTGTTAATAAAACACGCTTTTATTTAACGAGGTGCAAATTTAGGAATTTATTTGAACAGAAAAAGCATAAAACCTACTATTTTTGATTGATAGTAATAAAATATTTTATAATTTTGCAGTCCGAAATTGCTCAAGTGGTGGAATTGGTAGACACGTTGGATTCAAAATCCAATGTCGCGAGACGTGCGGGTTCGATTCCCGCCTTGAGTACAAAAAAAGGCTTCAGCTTATTTTTTAGTTGGAGGTTTTTATATTTTTTTGATTTCAAAATAGTAATTTAAGAATAACTATAAAGGTAATTTAATCTTTTTAGAACTTGATATGTGTAATTTAATGTTACTCATTGAGTTTTTTAAGTTTTATTAAAAAAATAAGAAATTATTATTCAGAGTCCTATTTTTGTTTATATTTAGTATAAAATAGTAATTTGACAAAAATCTGGCCGATTTATCAAAAAAATTAACAGATATAATGATAATATATCATATATGTCTGATTTAATAAGTTATTATAATTAAATTAAATATATTTATGACAGACTTTAAAATTAAAAGAGGTGGAGGAATTTCTTCTTAATTATCCCATTCTATCTTAAATTTAGGATATTTATTACCTTCTAAAAAGGCATCTTGAAAATTAAGCACATAGCATATTTTGTAAGAGCCATTTTCAATCGAAGTACCATCGCTTATCAATATTGCATGATTAGAAGATGCTTGAACCCATCTTTTATTTTCATGTTCCCAAATAAATGTTTGATGAGCTCTAGGTTTTTTATTCAAATTAATTTCGACTCTGTCATACAATATTGGGTATTTAGACCATTCACTTATCCAAAATTCTTTTTTTGATGTAAAACAGTTATTTACATCCATTTCTAGAGTCGATTTACCTAATTTATATTGTCTAAAACTCTCTTTAATTGGATTAAAGACAAGTATCACTCCATTATTATTTTTTCTAAGGTGTTTTTTTAAATCTTTACCACTTGTCGGTTGATCATTAATTAAAACATTAAAAACTTTGGTTTGAGGTTCAAAATTCGCTTTGTAATGAACATCTTTTTGATCTTTTTTTAATGGTATAACTTGCATTTCTTTTCTAAAATGCGCACGTTTACCACTAGAGTCTTTTATCGAAACATTAGTTTTAGAAAAGAGAATAATTAACCCACAATCTCCTATCGTTTTGATGTAACTGTATTTTAAAGGTATAACCGTTAAGTTATCAGGTAAGTATTGATTTATTATCTGACCCAATTCCTTATAGTTAATATTAAGTCGTTTCCTAATTGTTTTATCTATATAATCTACATTTTCAATGTAAGAATTATTATCTTCTAAACTCTTCTTCAGATTCAAGTTTAATAGATTAATTTCATTCAGTTTCTTATCACTTTTTATTTTTTCATTATTTAAACGTTTCAATTTTATTTTTTGATAAGTTAAAAAGGTAATTGTAATAATTATAAATAGAGGAGTAATAATAAAGAAAAAACCAATTAACAAAGTGCTTGTTGAATTAGAAAAAATGGATTTAATAACCTGTCCGAAATTATTAATTAATTTACTATTAAATATTAATAAAATTAGAGTAGCTAAACTACCTGCTAAATAAACCCAAAAACTAAAATCTTTGCGCCACTCAAAAATAATTTTCCAAACCCCAAGTAAGTACTTTATCATATTTTCTAAAAATATATTTTTTACATCGACTAAATATAAACATAGGTTATAGCTAAAATTTAATCTTATCTTTTATTTTAATAATTAAAATAAAAGATAAGCCTCATTAAAACATCGAAACAAATTTCAAAACTGAATAAAATAGGGAGAGTTTAAATATATATAAAAAAATTGAATTTTCTTTGAATATATTCAAAGTGAAGCATTGTAAATAATCAACAAGGTGAGTTAACCTAAACTTGAGTAATAAAAAGGCTCTAACAATATGTTAAAACCTTTTTATTTTTATTCCCCTTCTAGCACCAGCGTGACATTATTAAAATCTGCAGCACTGTTAATTAAAGTCCTATAATCTTCGTAAAGACTAGTATCTACATGATTCATTCTACAGTGTTTATCCGTAGTGATGGTAAGCACGTTTCCTTATAATTCATAATGCGAATCAAAGCTCAATAGCGTTTCACCATTTTTTTTGTATAAAGTGAATTACATCTTGTAAGAAACTAATTATCTGATTTGAAAAGGCTTTTTGTAATTCTAAGTAAGATAAAGATGTAACCTGTGTCAACGCCACCAACAGCAGCTATTGACTGCCAATCATACTTAGTAAATGCCATAAAGAAAAAAAGACCTGTCCCAAGAATGAAAATTGCTATGGTTACATAAAAGAGAATCCACTGCATTTTAATTTCGTGAGATAATTTTACTATATCTTGAATATCGTCACTCATTGAATTATTTTCAGTTGTCATTTCTCATGTATTTATAATATTTAACAACTTTCATTTCATCTGCACCATAAATATATTTTAATCGCCCGTCAAGTTTACAATTTTCACATTCTATAAATTTCGGTATACTTTTGAGTGAATCATAACTAGCTACTACGGTATTACAAGAGTCGTTGGGACATTCAAGTGAATACATTTCTTTAAAGTAGCCTTTATTAACAGCTGTTCTACATACTAACTTAGCCATTTTTGTTGTTGTTTCTAAAATAGCACGAATATTCTCAACATAAATCCTATTAGGGTTTAATTGTTTTATAGAAGATTCAAGATTAGATATGTTTGGAATTAATAGCATATTTAATTATTAGACAACAGTAAGTTAATGAAATTTTCATGAGCATCTACTGTTTCTGGATGTAATTTCATTGACACTATTCCTTCTGTAGGATCGCAGTCAAAATGTTTTAGATCAGCAGTAGAATTAAGAGTTTTAAACCTATTATTTCTTAAAGGAGTTAACATGGCATCTCCCCATTTAACTGGATAGGTTAGCTTAAATAAATATTGTTCATCCATCTTTGTTTCATTTGCAGCAGTAGCATCTTTGTTTCTAAATGTCTTTGCGTCAAAATAATCGATTTTCCATAACTCCTTAATGCCTTTATTTAAATCAAGTTTTATTAAGGTCGAACTTATGGTACTTTGAATAATTTGCTTTATTTCTTTATCGATGGGATTATTAGAAGCCTTAAAAATGTCAAAGTTAAAATAAGTTCTTAAATCTCTTGCGTGTGTATTAATTAAAAGTTGAACGATTGGACCTTTTGTTATTAATCGAAAAGGAACTTTAAATATCAAAACTTCTGTCGAATTAGTTTGTGTGTTATAATAACTAACTTCATTTTTATATAAGAAAGTAGCAGTTATTCCGTGTCTATTAACTGTAGTATCTAAAGTTTCTACTAATGGGTTTGTTATAGTTATACTTTTTACCCTGATGCTAGTTTCAAAAAAATAAATGTGTTTATGTAAGTAGCCAAAATTTTGATTTATAAAGCTATTAATAGTAGCTGCATTCATATTTATAGCCACAGAATTGATTATACTGTCTTTAGTTCCTGTTACACCAAAATTTTGGTCAAGAACCTTCTTAGGAAACGCATCCAAGAGTCTGGAATAAATATTTGCAGATGAGTTCATCTAATGTAGTAAGTCGTTAGTTTTGAATCGCATGAGTGATCAATAAGTTTTATCATCAAGAAATTTAAATGTAGTATATTTTCAATATTAAGTGATTGTGGAATTCCATAAATCTTATTAATTTAAATTAATTATAAATAAGAAACTGAAGTTTCATCATTTGTCAATATAAGTATTTTGGTAAAGTAAATATTAAATTTCCACCGCCATTCAAGCCTTTATCAAAGTAGTTCTATTATCACCTTGTATTATAATATGAGTCTAATACTGCAATGTGTTGGATCTACTAAAAGTAAGATAATTATACTTTTGACAGAAAACATCAAGCTTTTCAAGGTCTTTAAAGAAAGAGTTCGATAATTGGGTCACCTTGAGTACAAAAAAAGGCTTCAATTTAAATTGAAGCCTTTTTATTTTTATTCTGTTTCCAATACCAGCGTGACCTTATTAAAATCTGCAGCACTATTAATCACAGTTCGATATTCTTCGTAAAGACTTGTGTCTACATGATTCATTCTGTAATGCTCATCTGCTGTGATGGTAAGCACATTTTCGTTTAATTCATAATATGAATCAAAGCTTAAAAGCGTTTCTCCACCTTTTTTGTATTCGTTTTTGATATTGATATCATCGAGGTTTGCAATTTTATAACCTTCAGGAATTGTAATATTTATAGTTCTAAAATAACTACGTTGAAACTCGCCTTCTACTGGCAATTTACGTTCCTTTTCTTGATATAATTCTTGTTGTCTTCCGATTAAATCACCAACATTAAACAATTGTTTTCTGCCTGCATTTTCTACAAACTTGTTAGATGTGAATTCTACAATGAATTGAATTGGCTTTATTCCGAAGAGATTCGAATTTTTATTATTTATAGTTTTGCTTACAATCTCTGCATCTTCATCCAGGTTTTTAGCAAAACCCTCTATAATTTCTTTTTCATTTTCTGGCTTAATCAAATCCATATAAGGATGAATAAACATCCCATAATACCCACTCATTGATCGATCTAATTTAACATGTGTCTTAGAAATATCTTCGTCATCAAATGTGACATCAATAACCATTTTATCAACGTTTTGATCTGCTGTAATAGGCTTGATATATTTCACTTTTGCTACTGCAGATTTAAAATCTCCTATCACAACTTCTTTGATACTCAACCCATAGGTATCTGTGAGGTATGCTGGCGGATAACCGTAACGCGAATCATTTTCGCTTGGCGAGAGGTATTTTTTAGTCTTCGGAAAATAGAAAAGTGCATCTTGTAAAAAATTGTTTGCCTCAAACTCTTCATCAAATCGCATGTACTCACGACTACAAGTGTAAATGAATTCAACTTTTATATCCAATTGATTAAAAATAGCTGTGTATAATTTAATAGCACCTCTTTCATTTGTTACTTTATCTTTTACAATATCTAACAAATTAGACAGTTTTTCTCCATTAGAATTCGCGACAAAAATATTTGTTTTGATGTACGTTTCTATAGCTCTTATCTTCGTATCAATATCATCTTCTTTTTTATAATCTATGTTTTTTAGGAATTTTTTAAGTTCTGAAATTTCTTTTTTTGAAAGCTCTTCATTATAAAAATCATAAATATTTTGAGCTACGTTTGCGTATGAACTAATATCCTTAACTCTACCTGCTACATTAGCATCTAAAGCATAAATTAAAAACTTTTTATCTGCTGTATATGCAGCCATTTCTTCTTCTTCTAATAATTCTATGGTATCTAGTTTGAGGAAATAGTGTTTTTTATCTTCGGAAATTGAATCGTTAACAACTTCATCTAAACCATTAAAACTTTTGAATTTAAACAATAAATTTGATGGCGAATACAAATCAAACTCTACATTATTTCTTGTATAGTCAGATTGAAGTGTGATACGTTTACCTTTATAACTTGGGTATCGATTAACAACATAGATATACTCGATGAAGCTTCCTTTTTCTACACCTTCAAAAGCGAAATACTTGTAGGTTCTTTCAGTTTCAGAATCTGTAGCTGTTAAAATTTTTGATTCGTCCAAATTGATCACTTCACCTTTTGCGGTAATTACTCTTGCTTTATTGACTACTAATTTAGATTCAGAATCATAAGGCAAATACACTTTATTGAATGCTTCTATTTTATCATCGCTATTTAGATAATAGACTTTATGTTCTAAAAAATACTCAGTTAAATTATCTTCATCATCGAAATAAAACTCTGTAACAGTCTTTTCTTTCACTGAAGCCATATTATCATCTTCAATGCCTTGATTGGTGTATTTAGGATTCGCATCCCAATCATAAGTTTCGTAAAATGGTTGTGCATTTATTGTTGTAAAAAACGCGAAAAAGATGAGGCAAGTATTTAAAAATAATTTCATGTATTTATATTTATTGTTTTTTTAGAACGATAGTGTCTTTAAAGCTTTTTTCTACAACTTTAATTGCATCACTTATTGTTTTTTGTTGCTCTGGATTAAGCGTTAGAAAATCCATTTCTAATTGATGTTTGTACACTATTGTATTAGCGATCGTTTCATAGGTAATCTTAGAGTTCATAAACTCATTTGATAATGATAAATCCTTTGGAAGATAATCTACGACGTAACCATCAGGAATTTCTAAAGTTGTCACATAATCGTAGTAACTCTTATAGGTCACTTCAATATCATTTTCTCTATCGTCTTCAAATTTAAAATCGGTTTCGTCCTTTCTCAAATTGAGATTGATATAAATTTCGTCTCCTAATATTTTTGCATAATCATTGATATTAAATGTATAATCAATAACTAAATCTTTATCATAGTCAAACTTATTTGTTTCTGAAACTGTATCGATTAGAAATTTATTATTCCCTTTTCGCATTTTGTAATTGTAATACTCTTTGACTTTTGCAGGAGTATTAGCATCTTCTAACTGATTAAAAAAATCAATCTTATAATACCCAGAAATCTCAGCTTTGGTTGATCCTACTAATTCAGTATCATTTAAACGCAATGTGGTCACTTCTTTAAATGCATTTGTTTTAGCATCAACAACAGGTACATCTTTAATTTCAAACTTTGCTTCTCCATTAGAAATTAATGCTTCTTTACCTTGAATAAAAGATGAAGGCATTTCAATTGGTAAATAACGACCAGTAGCATCTAAGAAATAGGTTTTATCATCAATTTCTATAGACAAAATCATGTGATTATCTACAATTGGTGTTGGTACATCACTATAGCTATAAGCAATCTTTCTAGTTCCTATCCATGTGAGATTACCTTCTAAACCAGCAATCTTTAACATTTCATAAAGGATGCTAGAATTATCTTTACAATCACCATATTTCTTTTTGTACACATCATTAGCCTCTCTTGGTATAAAACCACCTAAAGCATATTCAAACGCGATGTATTTTATGTTTTTTTGTGTCCAATAATAGATGGCTCTAGCTTTTTCTAAATCGGTTGTCTTATCTTTTGTCAATTCATTGACAAGATTTACTAAATTAGCATCTGGCTCACTCAAATTGATATCTTTTACCATAGAATAATACCAATCATACAATCCAGAAACATCGTTTAAAAGATTAACATTTTTATCATTTGATTTATATGATGTAATTATTGGTATGATATGAGGAAGTACCTTAGAATAACTAGGCACATTACTTTCATACTTATGTTTAGCTACGTCTAAAATCTCCCAAGTGTAAATGATGTTGCCTCGTTTTTCTTCTTTTGTGAACTCAATATTGTAATCTTCGGTATTAAATTCTTGAAATCTAAACTGAATGTCTTTATCTGCAACAAGCGTTACTTTTTTTTGTTTTATAGGGTAAAAATCTCCAAAATAAATCGGACTTAAAAATCTAGGATTCTTAACCACTTCAGTGTATTCTAGTTTTGTTTTACTACCTGTTGTCAAATTAGGATAAATAAAATTTAGCGATTTTGAATCATCATGAAAAGAGTCTTCCATTTCGTCTTTTTCAAGAAACTCTTCTACTTTGTGAGTTTTATATTTTCCGTCTTTATACTCATAAGAAGAAGCTTCTACAGACTCTAGTTCAAAAAAAGATGAAAATCTTAAGTTTCTTTTAGAGCCATACGTTGCAGATTCATCTAAATACAAATCCTCTTCTATAAAAGATTGCTTCACTTCTAATTCACCATCTTTGAATTGTACCGAAATTTTCACATCCTCAAGTAATCGCACAATTTTAGAATCTGGATACTTATTTTTAATGAGATCAAACTCCTTTGTATATTGAGCAAAAGCACTTTTTGGTATAAGCACTAAAAACGCAATGCAAAGTAATGATGCTATTGATTTATTATTTAGATTCATAAATATCTCCGTTTGTATAGTATTCTGTCAGGGTGAGTTTTCCGTTTTCGTCATAATACGTTACTTCACCATGTTTTTCATTATTTAGATAATTGGTACGTTCTTTAATATTTCCGTTAGGATAGAATTTTTCTGAAAGCCCATGTCTGTCTCCATATAACATGTTTTCTTTTAATTTTATTTTCCCATTAGGATGATATTCAAGATCCAAACCGTTGTACTCACCTTTTTCGTAAGTTGTATGATTTTCTAAAGTACCATCATAATAATAGGCTTTGTATTCTCCATGAATTTCTCCATTGACATACTCCATTGTTCTTGCTGGCTTACCATTATCAAAAAATCCATCTAATCTACCAGACTCATTTTTAATTGGAATCATTTCTTTTTCGGTTCCATCTGTACCCAAATAAGTATAACTGACTAATGTGCCATGATCGTAAATTCTAACGATTTGCAATTTCCCCTCTGGACTATAAAATTCTTTCCTACCGTGATTTAAATCATCAACATACTCTGTAGATGTGTACAGTTTTCCATTTTCATGATATGACAACCATTTACCAGTTCTATCACCTTCATCGTACAAATAATCGTCCTCTATTTGACCAGATTGGTAGTATCGTTTTGATGACCCATCTTGATTACCATTAACGTAAGTGTCTTCATTTTTTATCTCTCCATCTTTATAATACCATTTCCAATCACCACTCATTTGATTATTGTGATAATTGCCATCAACCGTTACTTTTCCGCAGAAACTATAATATTTATAGGGTCCATGTTTTTCACCATTTGTATAACTTGTTTCCGATTTTTTATTCCCATTTTGGTATGTAGACTCAATCTTGTATGAGGTTGAAGGTTGCTGATAAGCAAAGGTATTATATACTTCTCCTTTCTTGTCATATCTTCTTTCTGAAATGAGCATATCAAAATCATAATCTATTTGATTATCCATCGTACCATCTACATTATAATAGTATTGTGTACCATGAATGTCTCCATTGTGGAAAAAATTAACAGCTTCAATAGTACCATCATTATAGTAATAATGCCATTCTCCTTGTTTTAAATCATCTTTAGACCACCCTTGAGTTTTTAATTGACCACTCACATAAAAATGTTGGTAGTAACTTTTATTGTCTTTAGAATCATAAGTTGTTATGCTTTTAATTTCTCCAGATTTATAGAAAGTTTTTTCTTCTCCTACAGGCTTACCTTCTTCATATTTACCTTCATCTGTTAAGACTCCATTCTCATCGTAAAACTTCCATTCTCCTACTTTACCACCTTTTATATCATACAATCCTTCGGCAGATTTATTTCCGTTAGGATGATACCCTTCGTAGAAAAACTCTCCTCCTTTTTTACGGTTTTCAGAAAGCACCTTACCTGACTTATCATAAAAAGTGTAACTAATTATTTCTCCTCTTCTATATTGAAAATCAGATGTAATTAAACCATCTGTATCATAAGATTTATAATCACCATCTAACGATCCTTTTTTGTAATTGTAGTCGTTACTTAATGTACCGTCTTTGTAGTAACTTTTCCATGGTCCATCATAATAACCTTCACTAGATTGACCAACCGATTTTTTGTTTCCGTTAGCATAAAACGACGCATAAGGACCATTTAATTCATTGTTTTTATATGCAGATTGCATTGATATTTGTCCGTTTCTATAATATTTAATTTCATTACCATTACGCATTCCGCTTTTGAAATTAATCACAGAGTATTTTTTACCATTTGCGTAGTATTCTAGAGCATCACCTTGCACTTCATCATTTTTGTAATTGATATCAAATTCTATAACATCTTCTCCAACATCAAAATAGGCTAGGTATTTGCCTGATAATTTCCCGTTTTTAAATGTCTTTTTCTGCTTTAATCCACCTTGTTTTAAATAGTACTTATATTCACCTTCAAACTCACCGTTTTTAGAGGTTGCCATGATATAAGGATTCCCGTTATCATAATACAATTTATTCTCACCTGTGGTTACACCAGCTTTATAAAGAGCGATTTCTTTAATAGCTCCATTGTCATGATACCAGGTCCATGCATTCTCTTTTTCTCCTTTTTTATTATAAAAACCTTCGCTCATTTTACGACCATTATTATCATAAAATGTCCAATCTCCATTTAAGGTATTATTCTTAAACATCCCTTCACCTTGAAGTACTCCTTCTTCATAGTTGAATGAAGCTTCTCGTTTTGAATTATCACTAAAAAGTTCATATAATCTAAGGACATAAGCACTAATAAATTCATCAACTTCATCTTTATTTCTTTCTATAACCTTTTTATAGTCTTCATTTTTGATACCATAGTTTAAGGTATAAGTAAAATCATTAAAATGATCATTTTCAGCTATCCATTTATAAAAAGGAATGTAATACACATCCCAAAAACCTCCATCACCTTCTATATTTTTTAATTGCTCTAATAAAGCATGATTTTGTTTAACTAAGGGGATTTCAATTTTAGTCTTTGTATCATAATCTGAATTTAACACAACCCTATTATTGATAATAAGATCAATATCCTCAAAGGCTTCATCATCTATAGAAACCTCTAAACCTTTAATGGGTTCGTTTTCATTTTTTGTAGATGCAATCTCATTCATGTACTTTAACAATGCAAAACCTCTTTCACTATCTGGCTCAATCATTAAACTCATATTGTAGCACATTAAAGCTTGAGATATTAATTGCTGACCATAACAAATATTACCTAATTGTAAATGTGCATTTCTATGAATTGGGTTGTAGATAATCGTTTGCTGATAAGCTTTTATAGCTTCAGCTGTTTTATCAACTCTTTCATAAGCCAATCCTTTATTATACCAAATTTTTGGGTTTTTTGGAAACGTTTTTAAAGCTTCATCATACACCTTTATGGCCTCTTCAAAACGTTCAGTCTCTACTAAAGAAACACCTTTGTTTATATAAAAGTAGAGCTTCGATTGGCTATCACAATTTAAAGCTAGCCCTTCGTTTGTCACTGCTATAGCATCATCATATTTTTCTAAAAGAATATTATAATATGATTTTGAGGTTAATACAGAACAGTAAGTCGAATCATTTTTATTGATACGATTAAGTTCTTCAAGCGCTCCTTTATAATCCTCTTTAGATGCTTTATCTACTGTAATAGCAACAACATCATCGTAAGATATAAATGGGACTTTGTCTTGGGCGTTAATCGTAAAACAAGAGCAAACAAAGGCAATAAATAATAAATATTTCATAAGTAATTAAGTTCTATTAGGTTCTCGAATATAACATTGTAAAGTATAATATCATAGAAAAAATACGTTTTTAGAGAAAACTAAATTATCAAAGTCTATGTTTTGCGACCATTTTAATTTTCAAACTCAGTAATAAAACGTAACTTTGGTATGACACCAACCTAACCTTACAATTTAATTATAATTACCCAAATCCAATAACTATGATAGACCAATTTCTGTCAAATTTCCAAGATGGTGTTTACCATATTCTTAATATAAAAGCCTATGATCACATCTTGTTTTTAATAGTGCTTACTGTGCCTTATTTGTTTAAGGATTGGAAACGCGTATTCATTCTAATTTCTATATTCACTGCAGGTCACTGCATATCATTGGCATTAACAACTTATGATATCATAAATGTAAATCTCAAATTAATAAAGCTTTTAATCCCATTATCCATTTTAATTGTTGCTTTATTTAATGTGTTTACTACAGGTAAAAAATCTCATGGAACAACGATTGGCTTAGTGTTTTTTGCCACTTTGTTTTTTGGTTTAATTCATGGCCTAGGTTTTGTAAACACTTTTGAAGCTATGATTTCTTCTTCGGAAAACAAACTACTTGCACTTTTAGAAATTGGCTTAGGCATTGAAGTAGGACAATTATTTGTAGCTTTTATCATTCTCTTTTTAAGCTTTCTATGTCAAACTATTTTTAGGTTCTCAAAGCGTGATTGGGTTATGGTAACCTCTGCAATTGTGGTTGGCTTTGTATTGCCTATGCTCATTAAGAGTGACTTATTTTCTTAAAAAAAGTGTTTACGACATATCTTTTGAAACATCTTAAACGTTATGAAAGTCTTAAAACGCTACTTAGCTTTTTAATAATTATTACATTTGGAATATAGTACAGATTTAAACCTTAATGGTTGAGTTGATATTTCCGAAGAAAAACAACAACGCTAAACCTAGATAATGTCTAAGAAAAAACAATTACGATACGATAAAGCCTACTTAAGAATTGCGAAAGAATGGGGAAAACTCTCACATTGTAATCGTAAACAAGTTGGCGCAATAATTGTAAGAGATAGAATGATCATATCAGACGGTTACAATGGTACACCAACTGGTTTTGAAAACTATTGCGAAGATGATGAAGGCTACACAAAGTGGTATGTTTTACACGCTGAAGCAAATGCGATATTAAAAGTCGCTGCGTCAACACAATCCTGTAAAGGAGCCACCTTGTATATTACCTTATCGCCATGTAAGAACTGTAGTAAATTGATACATCAAGCAGGAATTATTAGAGTGGTTTATCACCAAGGTTACAAAGACGATTCTGGATTACAATTTTTAGAAAAAGCAGGTATTGAATTAGAATTAATAGAAGATATAAAAGTATAAATGTCGTTTCAAAAAAAATACATTCCACTTATTATTGGTGTTGCAATTGCAACAGGTGTTTTTATTGGCGGAAAATTAAATTTTACCGATACTTCAGATCGTTTATTCACTTCAAATAGCAAAAAAGACAAACTCAACAGACTTATAGATTACATTGATTACGAATATGTTGACGACGTTAATACAGACAGTATCGTTGATGTTACGGTTAATGGGATTCTTGATAATTTAGATCCGCATTCTACATACATCCCAAAAAGTGAATTAGAGCGAGTTACCAATAATATGAAAGGAGACTTTGTTGGTTTAGGCGTTAATTTTTACACGTATAATGACACCATTGCTGTGATTAGAACGGTTAAAGATGGTCCAAGTGAGAAAGCTGGAATTAAAGCTGGTGATCGTATTTTAATGGCAGATGGCGATTCTATCTTCGGAAAAGAATGGAGTAACACAGACATCATTTCAAAATTAAAAGGAGAAAAAGGCTCTAAAGTAAAACTGTCTATTTACAGAAGAGGTGAAGACAAGCTGTTAGAGTTTAAAGTAAAACGAGATATTATCCCAATTGAAAGTGTAGAAGCAGCCTATATGCTAACCGATAAATTAGGCTATATCAAAATAAATCGCTTTGCTGAGTCTACTTACAAAGAGTTTAAGCGTGCTTTAGATATTCTTCAAGATCAAGGTGCTACACAATTAGCTTTAGATTTACGAGATAATCCTGGTGGTTTTTTAGGCATTGCAGAACAAATTGTTGATGAGTTTTTAGAAGATGATAAACTCATATTATTCACAAAAAATAAAACAGGTAAAATAGAAAAAAGCTTTGCTACTGGTCGAGGAGATTTTGAAGAAGGCGAAGTTTATATTCTTATTAATGAAAGTTCTGCTTCTGCGAGTGAAATCGTTGCAGGTGCTTTACAAGACAATGATAAAGGTACTATTGTGGGACGACGTAGTTATGGTAAAGGCTTGGTGCAACGCGAAATGTCTTTAGGAGATGGTAGCGCAATAAGATTAACGGTTTCCAGATACTACACACCAACTGGTCGCTCCATTCAAAGACCTTATGATAACGGTAAGAGCAATGATTATTATAAAGATTATTATAAGCGATTAAGTAGTGGTGAATTTGAAGATGAAGAGAATATTAAAATTGCAGATTCTCTAAAATTCACGACACCAAAAGGTAAAGTGGTTTATGGTGGTGGTGGAATTATTCCTGATGTTTTTGTGCCATTAAACACTACTATTAATAACGAAACCTTAAACTATCTTAGACGTCGAGAATATATCAGTAATTTTGTTTTTGAAGAATTAGATAGAGATAGAAGTATTTATAAGGATGTCACATCAGATGATTTTGTAGCAAATTTTGAAGTAAGCGATGATATTGTAATTAAATTTCAAGATTTTGTAAATGCTAAAGAAAATACCAACTTAACATTTGTGGCTTATCACGACCAGATGAGGCGTTTAATAAAATCTGAATTAGCTCAACAACTCTACGGAAGTAATGTTGCTGAAAAAATTCTTAATGAAACCGATGATATGATTGAGGAGGTTATTATATTAAGTCGAGGCGATGATTATTTTGAGGTTAATCTTTCCGAAGAAAACTAACTACTAAACCTTATCATGCACTTTAGTGTGCTTGCCACCATTCCAAAAGGTAAGAATATCTGTAGCTACTTGCGCTCCACTTCCAGATGCTATTGCAAATTGACTTCTCCAACCTGCTAATGTTCCTGCTACATACAATCCTTTATCCATTAAATGATCTTCATTTTTTAACCAAATTCGATCTTTTTCTGTTGCTGCTTTTGGATGCGGTTCTACATAACTTTCTAATCCTGTTATCGTCAACAAACTAGTATAACCTACAGCAATAATGACGATTTTTGAATGGTATGTGCTTTTATTGGTAGTGATCGTAAATCCTTTAGAAGTACTTAAAACAGAAGTCACCTTCTCATTTTCTATTTGATCTACATGAGGATACAAATCCTGAAGTTGTTTTATACCACTTTCTAAAATATCTGCTCCCAAAGTACCTGGAGCTAATCCCAACACATTATTAAAAAGTGCATTTTGTAAATGCGATGTTTTTTGGTGCGTCACAATAGCAATACGTTTATCTACAGCAAAAGGTTTCGTTTTTGCAGATCCTAAAACCAAAGCGCAAGACATTCCAGCTGCTCCTCCTCCAATTATAAATGCATCATACATTAATGTCTTCCTTTAAGTTTGTTATCTACACGTTTTGATAATCTTAAAACCTGTAGTAAAAATATAGCACATAAAGAGGCGAAAATTGTAATTAGTGCAATAATGCTTTGACCTTGAAATAAGTTATTGAAATCTAACATAGTTGCATTATAGACAATTAGTCCTGCAGCAATTAAAGTTACTAAAATGGTAAAATACTTCATGAATTCAATTTTTAAGCCATCTCAAAGAGAGCCTTGATATTATGTGCAAATAATTTAACTGCAATAGCTAAAAGAATAACACCAAATATTTTACGAATGATGTTAATTCCGTTTTGACCTATCATTCGCTCAATTTTACTAGATGTTTTTAATACTATAAAGATAATAATAACATTTAGTATCACTGCTATAATAATGTTTTCTATTCTATATTCTGCTCTTAATGATAATAATGTAGTTAAACTTCCAGGTCCAGCAATTAACGGGAATGCTAATGGAAAAACCGAGGCAGTCATTGTTGTACTTTCATCCTGCTTGTATAACGTTATTCCTAAAATCATTTCTAGTGCAATAAAGAATAAAATAAAAGCACCTGCAACCGCAAATGAGTTAACACCTACACCTAAAAATGATAAAATGGTTTGTCCTAAAAACAAAAAGATAATCATAATTACACCTGCAATTATAGATGCTTTTTCACTTTCTATATGACCTACTTTTTTACGTAAATCAATAATAATAGGAATGTTACCAATAATATCAATGACTGCAAATAGAATCATAAATGCAGTAAAAATTTGTTTTATATCTAATTGAATATCCATGCTTTCGGAATTTTCGGCAAAAATACCTCTTTATAACATATATCCAACGTTAAAAAATCGTAAAGTTTCCCTACTTTTGCTTTTATAAATTTTAGCTAAAAACTGCATGTTTCAACTAGGAAAAACAATCGTTTCAGAAGACATTATTGAAAAAGATTTTGTCTGTAATCTATCTGCTTGCAAAGGCGCTTGTTGCATAGATGGAGATGCTGGAGCACCTTTAGATGCTGAAGAAGCTAAAATCCTTAAAGATATCTATCCAAAAGTTAAACCTTTTTTACGCCAAGAAGGTATTGATGCTATTGAAAAACAAGGTACTTACACGACAACAGATTTTGGTGATCTAGAAACTCCTTTAATTAATGATGCAGATTGTGCTTATGTAATTTTTGATGATAAAAAGACTGCACTCTGCGGAATAGAGGAGGCTTATAATCAAGGTGAAATCTCTTGGAAGAAACCTGTGTCTTGTCATTTGTATCCTATTCGGGTTAAGGATTATTCTGAATTTTCTGCAGTCAATTATGACAAATGGGACATTTGTGATGATGCCTGCTCACTTGGTAAAGAATTACAAGTACCTATTTACAAATTTGTAAAAGAAGCATTAATTAGAAAATTTGGTGCCGATTGGTATATGGAGTTAGAAAAGGTAGCAGAAAAGCACCTTAAATAATTGAACTAATTTCCATTTATACGTTTTTTTAAACCATTCATATATTTGAAGTTTTTAGTGAACATGATTTTTGTAACTTCATTGTTTACAGATTCTTAACACTTATGATTTCAGAAATAATGAAAATTAAAAACTTTTTAAAACACACATTCTGCATAATATTATTATTATTATTACTCCTAAACGGTTATTCCCAAAAAGCATCCAAAATACAGTTACCATCAACTTACGATTTTGACTATACTTATAAACTCAAAATGACTATGGATTGTGTTGACTTAGACAAAACAGATTTCTCAATAAATGCTTCGGCTTATGGCTCTATGATATCTGCTTTTGGAAACTAAGCAGTTCTCAAGACATTAGATCGCGTTGGTACTTGTATAAATGGCTTATTTATTCAAAATAAACAACTTAAAATTAACGACTTAAGAGATTTTAAGCATCGTGATTTTTGACTTTTTACAACATCTTTACATTTGTAATTTAATTCATTCATGATTTCGTCGAGGTCAAAACCTCGATAATAAAACTAGCGCAATACTTCTTTGAATTTTCGTCCTGATGTTTTAAAAGCAGCATATAATTGCTTTTACTCATTTGTGAAGTCATTTGTGAAGTCATTTGTGAAGTCATTGTCGTTAATTTTAAAAGCATGACTATCTTCTACTAAATGTATTTTCTATTATTACTTTAATATCCTATAAAACAGATGCTTACCAACAATAAATAAAGACCTTTTTATTTCGCTTTTTAAATCATTTATAGTCTCTTTCATAGCATTATCTCTTAATGTGATAACAGCATCTTGATAGATGTCAATAATTTTCTCTTTTGTAATAGGATGATTTTTAGCAAAACCTATAATAGCCAATCTAATGTTAGAATAAATCTGCTTTAGATCATTTTGGTGAATATTTTTCAAAGCTTCAACAACAGCTTTGTCTGTCATATTAGTGTAAGTTTTTCTCAAGTAAACATGAATAGTAAAAATAAAAAAACTCATGACTCATTTTTGCTTATTCAAATTCAAAGTGCTAATAAATAGATTAATTCTCGACGATTATGAAAGAAGCACTCGTAGTTTTTAACGAAACCACAATTTCTACAGCCTTTCTAATAGCAATAATTACAAATATAAATAATTGATAATGTGGTGTTTGATATAGATGTAACATATGTGGCATCATTTGTTACAATAGTGCAATTCTCATTTACATATCGTGACTAATTTTGTAGAAACCTACTAATAAATAATTTAGTTTTTATAAAATATTATCTGATAATTAAATGATTTTGAGAATAAAAACGTGAAAAATTACTCGTTAAATCTATGACATATACAACGAACTTTTAAAGTGATAAATAATTTTAAAAACATTAAAATCAAGATTACTAATCTTTGCCTTTTTATTTATAAGCAACACAATCCAATATCAGTTTTTGAAAAAACACTTACGGTTTATGACTATGAATTCATGAATCTAAATCCTAATAACAAGACAAATAAAAACAGACAATTATAATACGAGAAAGTTAAAAATTTTATCATTAAAGAATATGATTAATAGCGAACATTCTCAATCCCGAAGCATCAGGACGGGAGCCATATAAAAAACCAATAAATATTAAACACATGAAAACATTAAAAACAATGATTCCAAAAACAACACTAGTTTTAATATTAATAACAGTAATGCTAAGCAGTTGCTCAAGTAGTGATGATACTGATGCCTCAGGTCAAAGCGCTTACTATTTAACTGCAAAAATTGATGGTGTAAATTATTCAAGAGAATTTGTTACAGTTAGTGCTTTACCAGATGAAACTGATGCTTATATAATTAGCGCAGTTGGAGAAATTTCCTCTATTGGTTTATCATTAGAAAGCCCTATTTCTACTGGCACATTTACATCTTCGATAGGAGATTTAACAGTGCTATTTTATCAAGAAATTAACCCTTATGCTGTTTGGGCGTCAAGTGATGATGTAGGATCTGGTACAATCACTGTCACAGAAAACACAGACACTTATATAAAGGGCACATTTTCATTTACAGGAGTTAATCAATTAGATAATTCTATAAAAGTGATTACCGACGGAAATTTTAAAGCTCAAAAACTATAACAATGAACACTAAAATTTTTATACTATTTCTTGTTTCCTTATTACATTTTCAATTGTGTAAAGCACAACAATCACAATCTACTTTACCAAAAGTTGAAAACCATCTTAACGGAGAACTAGATTATACCCATGAAGCCTTAGACTTAGTGCAAAGACAGGTAAATGGAGAACAAATTATATTAGGAAAAATAAAGAAAGATGGAACAATTCAATTCAATTTACAAGAATTCAATATTAAGGCACTTTATGATAGTATTCCTTTACAGCACCAAGACTTTCATCAATTATTTAAAATAGATAGTAGCTGTAAAGACAGAGATGTTTTTGCAGACACTTCTTTTGATGATGTGTACTCACAGAAATATAAACTACTCGTAAAAAAATATGGAATGAACATAGCCATATTAGAACCTGCTAGCAATAACAACATTAATAGCAGCAACTATTTTTGGTTTTATATAGATAGAGCAATTTCATTTAAAGAAAAATGCAGTAAAGTAAATAATCGAACTGGTGATATTTATGCTAACATTAATGCAGACATCCAATTTGAAAAAGGTTGGAATTTTATAGAAGAGACGATTGAAATTGTAAATACTGATAGCAAAGGAGATTCCCTTGTTACTCAATTAAGCAAGATACAATTCACCAAAACTTTACCTATAAATAAAAAAGTTAAATGGTCTTTAAGACAGATACAAGAAGATAAAAAAATTCAAACTGCAAAAAGGTTATACAATGTAACCCCTTTAACAAAAGAGCAATTTGAAAAATGGGCACCAAATAAACTTAGCGATTTACGAGTAACCACAAAAGAACATGGTAATACTCCTAAAGGGCAAAAAAATAAAAACAATATTCATTTAACCTATACTAACAAAACTCAAGAAAGAGAAATTGACCTTTATGTAGTTGATTGTGCTATGAATCCCAATGATTTAGAGATGATAAACTTTGCCTACGCAATGCAAAATAATGGTAAAGATGAAAAGGATATGAAACCATATGTAGCAAAATATAGTGAACAAACAAAAGCTACACAGTTATTATTTAAAGTTGAAGATAGACTATTTGTAAATGCTTCAGGAGTGAATATTAATGCAGAAGAATTATGGGATTATATCAAAAATTTAAAAGTAGAAAATTTACTTAAAAAATAGATTCAATAAAAATTGAAACGCTCATTTCAGAATAAAAAAACCTAAAAAAATATTTACCTTTTTTAAGATAAAATATTAATAATCAATAATTTAAAACAACAATATGAAAATTTTAAATATTACTTTAACAATATGCCTTATTACTTTTATGGCTAGTGCTCAAACAGTTCATACGGTTGATAACCGCTCTCAATCTGGAGCACTATTTACAGACTTGCAAGATGCCATTGATGCTGCAACTGCAGGAGATATTATACAAATTCATCCATCAGGAACAACTTATGGTAATGCCTCAATAGGCAAAAGATTACATCTGGTGACTTTAGGTCACGATCCAATAACTAATGATCAAGGTTTAACTGCTGTTATTGGTAATATTTCTTTCTTTGGTACTGCTGCCAATAGCGAAATTAGAGGTCTAACCATAAACGCCATTGTTTTAGGAGGAGGAACTGCAAATAATTTAGACGGAATTCATATTATTCACAATAGAATTAATAGTGCTATATCTGCAGGTTCTGCCAACGGAATAACAGATTTTTGGATAGTAGAAGGTAATTATTTTACAACCAACGGTACAGCCCTACTTACAAATGCAGACGGTTGGTTAATTAAAAATAATTTCATGTTTGGTGGTGTAAGTAGTTTAAACGTTACTAATTTGGTAACTAACAACATCTTTTTTAGCACTAGTAACACGCCTACCGATAATTTCTTTTCAAACTGCACAAGCACCATTATTTCTAACAACATTTTTGTAACCAATGGCAACATGACCGAATTTGGTATTAGTAACTCCACTAATTTAGATTTTAGAAACAATCTTACTTACAGTTATGTTGGAAATACAATTATTGATCTTCCAGGAACTAATAATTTAAACAATACAAACCCAATGTTTGTCAGTGCTCCTACTGCTGAAGAAGATGATTTTTATAACAATGATTATCATTTAGCAACAGGATCTCCAGGTATTAACTATGGTACAGAAGGAACAAATATTGGCATCTTTGGAAATAATTTTTTATTCGATCCTCAAGGTAGACCAGATTTAATGCCATTTCCTACAAGTCTTACTATCAATAATAACATAGTAGCTCCTGGACAGAACCTAAACGTGAATTTCACTGCAGAACAAAAACAATAAAAATTTTAAGATGAAACATCTAATAATAATTATAGTCTGTATGTGCTTTTCCTTTTCTGGGTTTGGCCAAATTACAGATGCCGAATATTTTTTTGATACAGATCCAGGAGTTGAAAACGCAATGCCTCTAGCGGTAACTACAGGAAATACAATTGACGAAAACTTTAACAGTATCCCAACTACTGGTTTAACCGAAGGCTTACACACCTTACACATTAGAGTCAAAGGAACGAGTAATGTGTGGAGTTTATACAAGCGTGCATATTTCTATATACAAACACCAACCACAAGCGGTACGCCTCAAAATATTGTTGCTGCGGAATATTTTATAGATGCAGATCCAGGAGTTGGTAATGGAACTCCTGATGTTGTAACACAAGGCATGACAATAAGTGAAACATTCACAATTGCTACAACGAGTTTAAACGATGGTTTGCACGTTTTACACATTCGTGTGAAAGATGCAGATGATAAATGGAGCTTGTATAAACGTGCTTATTTTTATACACTATCACCAAACTCTAATGCAACTGCAACACCAATTATTGCTGCCGAGTATTTTTTTGATACAGATCCTGGAGTTGGCAGTGCCACTTCAATTGGTATCACACAAGGACTTACTATTGAAGACGACTTAGTAATTCAAGTTCCTGCTGAAATGGCAACTGGAGATCATTATTTACACTTACGAGTGCAAGATCAAGATGGTACATGGTCTTTATACAAACGTGCTTTAATTAATGTTGAGCCTCTATCTGTTGGTGAGTTTACTTCTGAAAGTTTTGACATCTTTCCAAACCCAATTAAAGATAATATCCATATAAATTTCAAGCAGTTTGGCGATTATTCTTTTTCGTTTTATGATGTTTCTGGGAAAGAGATCTTTCAGCAAAAAAAATTAGAAATCAATAATACTTTTGATCTTTCTAAATATGCTTCTGGTGTATATATTCTGAAAATAAAAGATAATGAAAATAGTTCATTTCAGAATATTAAAATAGTGAAGCAATAGAAATTACAATAACATTGAAAGATTTCAACTTTTAACTTGAAATTTACAAAAGCTCAAAAAAATTAGTACTGACAATGCCCAACAACACAGGATTTAAAACAAGCTATACATTTTTCTAACCTTTAACGCTTTAGCTTTATTAATTTAATAACAATTAATTCATAAATTTTAAAACAATGACATCTAAAATTTTTACAAATTTCGGTTTTCTCCTCGCTTTTTTATTCATTTTTCAAGCAGGTTATTCCCAAAAAGCATCCAAAATAGAGTTACCATCAACTTACGATTTTGACTATACTTATAAACTCAAAATGACTCATAAAAAAGGAGATTTAGTACTTACTTACTTTTTAAAGAAAGATGCTCAATATTTTGGTTTTGACACTGCAGATATGACCAAAGGATCAGACACAAAAATGTTTATGGTAATGGATACAAATCTAGGAGTGACTGCTATGTTTATGGAAATGATGGGCAAAAAAATAGTTCAAAAAACGAAGCTTAAAACTTCAGATTTTGATGACGACAGTGATAATTCAAATTATACATTTACTAAGATCGACTCTAAAACGATAATGGGTTACGAGTGTGAAGGTTTTATGAGTGAAAATGATGAACATAAAATCACTTTTTATATTACAGACGATGTTCCTGTGAGTTTTAATCAGGTTTTTGGAGCAAATGCAAAACAAATGCCCAAAGGTTTTAATCCAGATTGGATGAAAAAATATGCTGAAAACGGACTCATGATGCAAATGATTTTTGTTGACAAAAAGAAGTCAAAAAATAGCATGACTATGGATTGTGTTGGTTTAGACAAAACAGATTTCTCAATAAATGCTTCGGCTTATGGCTCTATGATGTCTGCTTTTGGTAACTAAGCAGTTCTCATGACATTAGATCGCGTTGGTATTTGCACAATAACGTTTGTACCAATGGGCTTTTTATTGTCATCATACAAATCTTCAAATTCAATATGATAATCGCAGGTATAGTCTTTAGAAAAGTTTGCTAATCGCGCTTTTGTAATCGCTATACCAACAGATTTTCTTTTGATGAATTTGTCTCTATTAATTTTATCAGATTTTATTCTACCAATGCCATTATCTTTTATGGAAATCATGATAAAATCGTCTTGGGTTCTATAAACATGTAATTTAATTTTTTTATCATCTTTTTTAGAAGACAAACCATGCCAAAGTGCGTTTTCCAAAAATGGCTGCAATACTAGTGATGGTAGTTTTATATTAGCAGTATTTATATTATCATCCACATGGATTTCAAAATCTATTTCGTTTGAAAATCTAATGTTCTCAATATTCATATATAGTTTCATGGTATCTAACTCATCTTCCAGAGTATTTTCTTTTTCCGAAGAAGCCACCAAAATTTTTCTGATGAGTTTTGAAAATTTATTTAAATAATAAACTGCATTTTCTTTCTCATTATTAATGATATACAATTTTATAGAGTTTAATGAATTAAAAATAAAATGCGGATTCATTTGACTACGCAACATATCTTGTTCTAAAGTTAAAATTTGCTTTTCTTGATTTAACTGTCTATTTCTATACAAAGAAACCAATACACCTACAATAACTGCAAGAATCAACATAGAGTACCAAAACACTTTTTTATTTCGCTCTAATTTAGATTTCCAAACTTGATTCTCTGTAGCAAGTGCCTTAATCTCATTGTTCTTTGCTTCATTTTCATATTGAATAATAACATCATTCACATATCGTAAATTACGATCATTATTAATGGTTTTCTCAATCTCAACAGACTCTTTGTAATGACTCAATGCAGATTTATAATCTTTGGTAATGTTATATAATTCTGAAAGATGTTTATCGGCTTCAACAATAGATAAGTTCAAATTATACTGTTTTGCAACTTCTAATCCTTTTTTTAGATGTGCTTTGGAAGCTTCAATACGTCCCATTTCTTTTTGAACCCAGCCCAAATTAATTAAGGAAGCAGCAATGTAAAATTGATCATTAATTTTTAAAGCTTTCTTATATGCTTTTTCAATGATAACCTCCGCATCAATATATTTTTTTTGTTTAATAAAAACTTGACCTATGCTGTTATAGCAAATAACACGTCCTAAGTTTGAATTGAGTTGCTCATTAAATTCTAGAGACAATTTATAATTACGTAAAGCACTCTCAAGGTCACCTTGAGCCTCATAAGCATAACCAATATTTTGATAATTAATAGCAAGCCCTAATCTGTTACTTGCTTGTTTTTCTATCTGTAGAGATTTTTCAAATTGTTTTAATGCCAATTCATATTGTTCTAATATGAGATAAATATTACCAATACTATTTTGTGATACAGCAATATTATAGGACACTGTATTAGATGGGTTCTCTATAGACCTTGCAATATCTAGTGCTTTGGTATGAAAATCTAATGCTGGTTTTACAAGATCCATTCTGCGATAAGCAACACCTATATTATTTAAACTAATGATTTCAAATTCTTTATTATTGCTAATATCAGCAAGATTATTAGCTTTTTTGTGAATTTCAATAGATTGCTCGTAATGAGATATATTTCTATAAATCACACCTAAAGCATTGAGTCCATAACCTTCACCTTCTAAGTAATTTAAACCTTTAGACGTTTTAATCAACGTCTTCATTTTAATGCTATCTTGAGAATACTTTTTAAATGTAGAATCTATTGTTGCAAAATTCTTAGGTTTTAATGATGCTAAGTTGGTCATATCTTTCTCAAAATCATTGTCGCTATCTTGAGCAAATGATAATTGAAAACTGAGATTAAAACAAAGACATATCACCACTAAAAAATTAGTAGGTGATTTGACAATATGAAATTTGAGGTGATTCAAATTATAACTTTTCTAAAAAATCTGATTTTCGTTGTCTAGCAACAGGGATTTTATGATTAGACTCCATCACAACATAACCTTCGCTTTTGATATACTCTTTAATTTTATTCAAGTTAACAATAAAGGAGTTATGAATTCTAAAAAAATAATGTTTTGGTAAAACAGCATCAACTTCTTTTAGTTTTTTAGTAATTACAATTTTTTGCTGTTTAGAGGTCACAATTGTACTGTAGTTCCCATCTGACTCCACAAATACAATATCATCAATATCTAAAAAGATGAGTTTACCATCTGTATTTATTGTAATCTTCTTTTTATCAAACTTTTCATTAAAACTAACTAAAACCTCTTCAATTTTAGACGAATTATTTAATCTAGAATTATACTTTTTAATTTTTTTTATAGTGTCTTGCAAGTCATCAGAATCTACTGGCTTCAACAAATAATCTATAGCTTCATGCTTTAAAGCTTTTATAGCATATTCATCATAAGCTGTTGTGATCACAATTGCAAAATCAGTATTGGTTAGTTTTCCTAAAAACTGAAATCCATCCATAGTTGGCATTTGAATATCAAGAAATAAGCAATCTGGAGTATTGACATTTAAGTACGCAATAGCCTCTTCAGGATTAGAAAAGGTCTCAATAATTTCAATATCATTACTAAAATTTGTGAGCTCCCAAGATAATCCCTGTATAGCTTTTGGTTCGTCATCTACTATTACTGCTTTAATCATAAATCAAATATAAAACATAATCTAAATACTTTATAAGTAATATGTATAGTTAGCATGAATTCCTGTGTAATATGTGTCTAAGATGGTTTTTTCTATGCATTATATTTGTGACATGACCATTTACACACTTTTTGCAACCAACTATACAAATTGAAACCTTTAAACCCATTTTATTTATCATATTTGAATTGAAATTAAATGACCAATCAAATTAATAGAAAAAAAATAGAGTGATCGTGGGGATTCACTATTTTGATTAAATGCTATTAATCATTAAAGAAGTCAGGTTCATTCCTGACTTTTTTTAAAATCATTAATTTCTTATAACAAAACTTCATATATAGTGAATAGTTTTAGTTAGTTTAATTAATTATTAGGGAAGAAAAGAGAGCTAGAAGTAGCTCTCTTTTTTTGTTTGATTTTTTTTTAATTATCTACCTTAAAATATCTAGCAAACATCACTAGTGACTATCATTTTAACAGGAATATACTTACACATATTTGCAAAATGTTTTTGATTTAAACAATTGATTATCAGGTATTTAGTATAATTTTTAACAAATCTTTAATTTTTATAAGAATATCACAATGTTAAAAACTTGTTGACAATGTTTATAAAATACCCTTTCATTATTAACGACAATTGCCAATCTTTGTTGGAGGCAAAATAAAATTAATATTTCTGATTTTTTCGATAAAAAAATGATGAAAACCAATTTTGAAATTAAGTCACTTTTATTCCTGTTTAAGGAAAAAAAACAATAACACGTTTTACGGATTTACTAATAAAATTGAATGATAAAATCATTCTAACGACTATTCTAGTCTTAAATATTAAACAACTATGGAGATAACCGAGATTATAAAAAGAGACTACGAAACAAGTCCCTTTATTTTAAATAAAATTTCTAATGCCATAGAAAAAGCAATGATATCTGTTGGAAATGGTTCCAAAGAAGATGCAAATACAATCTCTGTAAATGTTTTACAAACATTATTAGAAAGAAAAGGAAGAGATCATAAATACTTACCTACAGTAGAAGAAGTACAAGATCTTGTAGAGGAAAAATTAATGGCAAGCTCTTTTCCTGGTGTTGCGAAAGCCTATATTTTATACAGGGACGAGCAAACAAGAAATAGAAAAACAAATATTTTTGAAAAACGCATCAATTTAAAACCTTACGAGTATCCTGAACTTAATGAATATGTTGATGCAATAAGACATTCGTATTGGATTCATTCTGAATTTAATTTCACAAGTGATATTCAAGATTTCAAAACAAGATTAACTATTGTAGAGCAAAATGCTATTAAAAATACAATGCTTGCTATTTCGCAAATAGAAGTTGCAGTTAAATCATTTTGGGGTGAGATTTATAATAAAATGCCAAAACCAGAAATAGGATCTGTTGGAGCAACATTTGCAGAAAGTGAAGTACGCCATCACGATGCTTATTCGCATTTATTAGAAATTTTAGGTCTTAACAATGAGTTTAAAAACCTAAAGAAAAAGCCAGTAATAATGAGACGTGTTCATTATTTAGAAACTGCTTTAAAAAACGCTAAAAGTGAGGACAACAAAGAATATGCAGAGTCTATTTTATTGTTTTCTCTTTTTATTGAGCATGTATCTCTGTTCTCTCAGTTTTTAATCATAATGGCTTTTAACAAACATAAAAACATGCTAAAAGGTGTCTCTAATGTGGTTGAAGCAACTTCTAAAGAAGAACAAATTCATGGAGATTTTGGTATTGATATTATTAAAATAATAAAAGCCGAAAACCCAACATGGTTTGATGAAGAGCATAATGCAGTAGTAAGAGAATTATGTGAAGAAGCATTCAAATCTGAAAGCAAACTTATTGATTGGATATTTGAAGCTGGTGAATTAGATTTCTTACCAAAAGCTGTCATCAATGAATTCCTTAAAAACAGATTCAATAATTCATTAGAAAGTATTGGCATTGAAAAAGTATTTGATGTCAACGAAACCTTACTCAAGCAAACCGATTGGTTTGACGATGAGATCATTGGAACAAAACATGGAGATTTCTTCGTGAAGCGTTCAATCAACTATGCAAAAAGACAAAAAAGTGTAACCGGAGACGACCTATTTTAAACTATGAACGACAACACCAACCTAGACATCGAAAACAAAGTGAATCAAGAAGCAACAAAAACATCTAGCCACGATGAATTAATTAAGGCTAGAAAAGAAGCCATAAAAGATGCCAATACAGATCCAGAAATTAAATGGTTAACTGAGCATAGTCGTCAATTTTTAGCCTCAGGTTATCTTACAGGAGATACAACTCCTGAAGAAAGAATTAGAGAAATTGCTAACAATGCAGAAAAAATATTAGGTATTGATGGTTTTGCAGATAAGTTTTATGGCTATATGGCAGAGGGCTATTATTCATTAGCATCTCCAGTTTGGTCTAACTTTGGAAAAAAACGTGGCTTACCAATTAGTTGTTTTGGTTCACATATTTCTGATGATATGGGAGATATCCTATATACACAATCTGAAGTAGGTATGATGTCTAAACTAGGAGGTGGTACTTCTGGTTACTTTGGTAAATTAAGACATAGAGGCGCTCCTGTAAAAAATAATGGTGAGTCTTCTGGTGCAGTTCACATCATGCAATTGTTTGAAAAAATGGTTGATGTTGTAAGTCAAGGTTCAGTAAGAAGAGGTCGTTTTTCTCCATACTTACCAATCGAGCATCAAGACATACACGAGTTTTTAGAAATAGGAACAGAAGGTAATCCAATTCAAGAATTAACCCATGGTGTTACAGTAGGTAACGAATGGATGCAAGAAATGATTGATGGTGATGCAGATAAAAGAGCAATTTGGGCTAAAGTATTGCAACGTAGAGGAGAAATAGGATATCCTTATATTTTCTTTAGAGACAATGCAAACAATAAAGCTCCAGATGTTTATCAAGATAAAAATCATGAGATTTACGCAAGTAACTTATGTTCTGAAATTATGTTACCTACAAACGATCGTTGGTCATTTGTTTGTGTATTGTCTTCTATAAACTTATTACATTATGATAAGTGGAAAGATACCGATGCTGTAGAAACTATGGTATACTTTTTAGATGCGGTTCTAGAAGAATTTATCACAAAATTAGAAGTTTATAGAGATTCTGATAGCCGAGATGATAGACATACTTTTATGTTTATGGAAAAAGCTTATACTTTTGCTAAAGAGAACAGAGCTTTAGGATTAGGAGCTTTAGGATGGCACTCATTATTACAATCTAAAAATCTAAGTTTTGATAGCCAAGAGGCTTTTGATTTAAACAGTAAAATCTTTAAAACGATTAACGAAAAATCAAATAAAGCATCTGTAGAATTAGCTACATTATTTGGCGAGCCAGAAGTATTAAAAGGATACGGAAGACGTAACACAACCTTAAATGCTGTAGCACCAACAACATCTTCTGCTTTCATTTTAGGACAAGTATCACAAGGTATTGAGCCAATTTGGTCTAATAGTTATGTGAAAGATATCGCGAAAATAAAAACGACAATAAAGAACCCTTATTTATTAGCGCTTTTAGAAGAAAAAGGAATCAATACCGATGAGATTTGGAGAAGCATTAGAGATTACGATGGTTCTGTACAACATTTAGAAGAACTGACAGATCACGAAAAAGATGTGTTTAAAACGTATTCTGAAATTGATCAAATGACCATTATATATCAAGCTGCAAATAGACAAAATCATATTGATCAAGCGCAGTCATTAAATATTATGGTACATCCAGATATGCCTGTTAAAGACATTAACAAGCTTTATGTAACTGCTTGGCAACTTGGTGTAAAATCATTGTACTACCAACACAGTATGAATGCTGCACAAAAATTTAAGCAAAAGAAAGATTGTGCTAGCTGTGAAGGTTAACAAATTTCTTTTTTCTTCGGAAATATTATAATTAATAAAAAGCATCTTGATATTTGATTATCAAGATGCTTTTTTTATGTTTGAATATCCCTAACAATTTCAACCATGTACCAAAACACATTTGAAATCACAGACGAACTATTAGCTAGCAAAGGTCAACGCATACTTCACCATTTTATAGATTTAGTACCACAGTATGCAATTATGTATGGTTTAACCTATGGATTATTCTATTTGGGAGAATTTACAGGTAATTACACACTAAATGACATATGGAATGGCATGTCTGAAATAGAAGACTTCATTGTAAGCTACGTATTCATGTTTACATATTATTTTTTAATGGAAAAATACACTTTTAAAACATTAGGGAAATTTGCTACCAATACTATTGTTGTATCCGTCGACGGAAATGAACCGACAACAAAACAAATATTAAAAAGAAGTTTTAGTAGATGGATTCCGTTTGATGCACTTTCATTTTTAGGCACCAACGGAAAAGGTTGGCACGACTCTATTGCAGATTGTTATGTTGTCAAAGCAGATAAATTTAATGAAAAGAAAAACTCAATATTAGAATTAGAACAAATTGGATTAATAGGAGAAGATATTTAATTCTTCAAGACATCTGTACCCAAATACTTGTCATCCTTATTATAATACCAAGCTCTATTTTTTGGTATTTTAATCTCATTAACCGTTTTGGTTTCGGTTAGAAGAATGTATTCTCCACTATCTGGTTTTAATTCACCTTTTTCATCAGTTTTAAAGAATTGATAAACTTCCATAGCAAAGGTATTTGGATCAAAATAAAAATACCAAACATCACTTCCCACACCTTCATCATAACTCACACTTAATACAAGATATTCTTTTCCTTTAAAGGTTTTACGCTCAACTTTATCTTGAATCACTGTACCTTCATCTTTCAATTTCATTGGCAAACCGTAAAGATAAGTGTAATAGTTTTTATACATATGAGCTCTATCGCAATTCAAATTATAGGTCTTTATGTTTTCTTCGGAAATATCTTCCAAACCATTTAATTTAATAGAACAGTCCGCTTTATCTAACGTATATTCTGTCGTAATACTATCACGTTTTGCTTGGACGTAGAAATATTCCGAAGGTAAATTAATAATGATTTTACTCTCACGATTTTTATTGTTAGGAGTTTCCATAGTGATAAACAACTCACCATTAAAAGTTGACCAATTATTGTTTGGGTCATGATAAGTTATTGCTTTTTCCAGAAGCTCTTTCCCTGTTAATTCTTGAGCAGGTAACAATTGAAAACTAAATAAGAAGAGAATAACTAAGGATGTATATTTCATAATGCAAAACTTTTAATACTAAATTAAACTATTTGAGATTAACCTAAGAATATTATATTTGAAACTCACTAAACAAAAACCAACCTATGAATCAAATTAAATACACAGTAACACCAGACGTATTAGCAAGTAAAGGTATTAGATTCGCCAATTTTATAATGGATTATATAGCACAAGTTGTTATTGGAATTGCAATAGTTGTTCTTATTGGTCTCATTTCAGAATTAACAGGAAGTTATGGACTTTATGAACTCGTCATAGAATCTGAAGGTCGATTATCTGACTATATTTTTGGAGCCATAATTCTAATTATATATTATTTAACAATAGAGACACTCACTGCACGCTCTTTAGGTAAATACATTACAAAAACAAAAGTGGTGCTCTATGATGGCTCAAAACCAACATTTAATGAGATTTTAGTTCGTTCGCTATGTCGTATTATTCCGTTTGAACAATTTTCTTTTCTTGGAGAAGAAGGAAAAGGTTGGCACGATTCTATCTCAAAAACTTACGTTGTAGATATCGCAAAATTTGAAGCTAAAAAAGCAGCCTTTGATGATTTAGATGAAATTGGAAGAATTGGCGAGTAAAGCCATTTTAGCGCTAGAAATAATCAAATAAAAAAAAGACCATCTAAAATTAGATGGTCTTTTTTTATTTATAAATTGAGTGTCTTACTCTTCATTTTCAATCACCTTTGCTGGTATTACAGAACTATCATGTGAATCATGATATTCTTCTAATAGATTCATTGTTGCATTTAATAAATCTTTTGTTTCTAGAAGTAAACTAAAGTAAAGTGTTGTGTTTTTTGGACTCGACTCTTCTGTACGAGTACGCTCTACTTGTTTTTGAATTTTCTCCTTAACTAAGCCATATACTTTAGCTTTATCATTTAAGATCTCTCCAATTTTTTCAAAAGATTGAGAATCAAAAGCAGCTTTTGTTTCATTAAACAAAAGTTCCATTTTATCATCCACTTCTTTTAATTCTTTAATTTGAGAGAACTTCAATTTTTTATGATTGTTGTTAACGTGTTTATGACTCACTTTAGAAATGTACTCTAAAGATTGGGTCATATCCTGAAGATAACCTAGAATATTAATGTAAAAATTACTCGCACCAATACTAGATTCATCAAGATTTTTAATGAAATAAAATATGTTATCTCGCAATTCATCAACCTCATCAGAAAGTTTAACGACTTGCTTTTTATTCTTTTTCAATAAAGCCAAATCCTGTTTAGCTAAACCTCTAATTGCATTCGTGTAAATTTTATTACCACGTTTTACTACGTTAGCAATGTTTTTTGCACTTTCATGAATAACACCTTGAACAGAACTACTTTCTGCTTTAGTCAAACTATCCTCTGCTTTAGATTCTTTTGATTTTTTATTATGAGATATGTAATTTCTTAATAATAAACCAAACGCTGCTACCAATAATAATGGGAACATAACATGTAAATTAAGGTTTAACAAATAAGCAACCAAAGCAGCAGCCAAAAATGCACTTATAGCAGTAAAGAACCAACCTCCTATCACATTAATAACACCAGCTACTCTGTAAACTGCACTTTCTGCTCCCCAAGCTCTATCTGCTAATGAAGTACCCATGGCTACCATAAAAGTAACATAGGTTGTTGATAATGGTAGTTTGTATGATGTAGCAATAGAAATTAATACTGCTGCTACCATTAAGTTTACAGCTGCACGAACAAGATCAAAAGCTGGTAGTTCGTATTTTTTATCTTTTGGAAGTGAAATCACAGGTGCTTCAAATTGCTTTTCAATTTTTGCTTGCCACGTATTTGGTAAAACATAAGCTGTCATTTGAGATAAACCCACTGCTACTCTTACAAATCCACGAGATAAGAAATTAGGTTGAAAACGTTCTTTTGTAGCACCTTGACTAGCTAAATCTAATGATGTTTTGACTACATTTTTTGCTTTCGTAGAGAACCATAAGGTTAATACCATAATCATTCCTGCTGCAAACAAAAGTAAATTGTTAGTTGGAACTTTTTCTGCTAAAACATCCATTGGGAAACTTGTAGCTGGTAATCCAGAAAGTGTCCATTGCTCAAAAGCATTAAATGCAGCGATAGGTACACCAATAAAGTTTACCAAGTCATTACCAGCAAAAGCTAATGCTAATGCAAAAGTTCCTAGAATGATAATTAACTTATAGATATTAGTCTTAAAAAAAGCAATAAGTGCATAAGAGAAAATCGACCAAATGACCAAACTCACCAAAATAATATAAAACACTTGGTGCTCTAAAAAATCTTTCATGGTACCACCTCCTAGAATATCAAAGGACTGACTTGCATAAGCTGTACCTTTTAAACCTTTCATGAAAATAAAGTAAGTAATTGCAGTTATAGCCATACCACCAAACAAAGCGCCAACCCATGCTGCCTTTTTCTCAAAATTATACGACAGTAGTAATCTTGAGAACCATTGAACCAGTGCGCCTATAGAAAAGGCGACGACGACCGAAAGCAGAATACCCAATATAATCTCTGTAGCTTTAGAAGTATTGATATATCCAACGACATCATCAAAACTTCCTCCATCATGACCAATTTTAATTAAAGCCATTGCCACTGCAGCACCTAGTAATTCAAAAACAATAGATACCGTTGTTGAAGTAGGCATCCCAATTGAATTAAAAAAGTCAAGTAAAAGAATATCAGTAATCATTACTGCCATGAAAATGATCATAATTTCATTAAACATGAATTCTCCAGGATTGAAAATTCCTTTTCTAGCAACCTCCATCATTCCACTTGAGAACACAGCACCAATTGCGACACCAGCACTCGCTACAATCATAATTGTTCTAAAGGAAATAGCTTTAGAACCAATTGCAGAATTTAAAAAATTCACTGCATCATTACTAACACCTACAACCAAATCAGCTACTGCTAAAATGGCTAGTGCAATAATCATATATAAATAAATATTATCCATAATCTTTAATTTAAAAAGGTGTGCAAATATCTTTAGAGTTTCTCTCTAGTGTGTTACCTTATTGTTATGTTTTTAGCGTTAAAAGTGAATATCAAATCCTAATCTAAATGTTATGTTGTCATCGTTTCCATCTAAGCTACTATAACTAATGTCAGATTGGACTTTTAATTTGTGACCTACAATATATTTTGAAGCTCCCAGAGTGTATTGTTTTTTTGAAAGCGTATTTGTAATTGAATCATAATCAAGAGTCGTAAAACGAGTAACAACCTCATAGTTCGTCTTAAATACATATCCCACTTGCAAATTTAAAGCGTTACCAGTTAAAACAACGTCTCCTGTAGGTGTTGTACCATCAACATCTATCGCAATAGGGTTTGCAGCAGTTCGATTTGCATATTCTCCCATAAATGAAAACCCATTATATTTAAACATGGCATCTGCAAAAATAGTAGTCACATCTGTTTCATAAAGTGATTCATCACTTTTAAACATATAATCTCCTAAGCCACTTCTTTCTCTTACAGCATTTTGATTAAGGTTATACGTGAAACCAACCATTAATTTTGGTGTTTTCTCACGATTTAAATCTGCTTGGACATAATCTCCTTTTGATTTAAAATTTCCGAAGGGAAGAAACTCAAGACGTCCTGTATATTGTAATCCACCTTCATTTCCTTCTGTAACGTTGCGACCTTCTCCTTGAGAGATTGCAAATTTTTCTCGCATTAAAAAACCACCTCCTAAATCACTTTTGTGACGAAGTTGAATACCGACATCTCGATCTAAATTAAAACGACTATTTAAAAGCGACCGATTAATTAATTGAAGATTTGCTGAAGATACTACACGCTCTATATTTCCTGGAAGCTTAGTTTGTCCAGCCCAGAGCTCCCAGTTAGGAGCAAAATTCCACATTAAAACAGCATCTAAAATATAACGAGGTGTTTCTCTATTGAACTCATTTGCGCCAGAGATGTCTCTGTTAGATAATCCTAATTCTATTTTATACTTCAATTTTGGACTGTAAGCAAAACCATCAAACTTTAAACGAGCACGTCTAACTATAAAATTATGCTCTGGACTGCCATATTGATCACCATCATGATCCCATGAAGATATTGAACGTACTTGAAAACGAGGAGCAAATTTTATACTAAAGGAACTATCCTTGGCTACGAAGTTGATTAATCCTTTACCAAAAGATGTATCGCTAATCTCTTGAGAGTAAGAATAACTATAAGCACACAGTATTAGTGCTAAAGTCAATAGAAATTTCATTATTATCAGTTTTTGTCGCTGCAAATAACTGATTTTAATGTTAACTGAATGTTTCCTAATAATTAAGATTTTAGGAGATATTAACAAAAAAGGCTACTTTTTTCAAAGCAGCCTTATTAGACAACATAGCCTTTTAGTCGACAAAAACTAATAAAATTTATGAAGCTCTAATGGTGTATAAAACACTAATACAAATATGAGGATGTAAAGTAATTTAATTGTAATGCTAATATTATCTAATCATTAAGAATTAAACCCATATAAAAATAAATAAAACATTGATTAACAATAAATTAAAACCCTAATGTTAATTTAATGTTACGTAAATGTTTGATAATTGTAAAGTTTTGTTTAACTTTGAATCAAGTAATATATTAAACACCCAAATAAAAAAATCATGAAAAAAATATTCGCTATTCTATTAATGTTAAGTGTAACTCTAACATTTGCTCAAGAAAAACCCAAAGTTGATTTAAAAAAAGATGGAGATTTAACAATTGCTACATATTACCATGATAATGGTGCCATAGAGCAACAAGGTACTTTCAATAAAAAAGGAGAACTTCATGGTGTTTGGACTAGTTTTGATGAAGAAGGAAATAAAGTAACCGTTGCTAATTTCACAAACGGACAAAAAACAGGTAAATGGTTATTTTGGTCTGGTAATAAACTTAGAGAAGTAGATTACCAAGATTCTAAAATAGCTAGTGTAAGTGAATGGACAGATAAGGTTCAATTAGCTATAAATTAAAAAATAATTTAAATAAAAAAAATCCCAACTAAACAGTTGGGATTTTTTTTGACTAATTCAAACTCTATTTTAGAATTTATAAGTATATCCTAAAGAAAAGGTTGTTCCTGGATCTCTCAAAGTAAAAATTTGGTTTTGAGCTCTAAACGATTCGTATTCGCTTATTCTTGAATTACCCAAAATATTTGACACCTTAAAATCTATTGATGTATGTTCATCTTCTCCAAACGTTTTATTTAAAGTAAAATTTAAACTATTAAACGGTTTTGTATATACATCTGGTACTTCTCTAATACCTACAACCTCTAAAGTTTTTCCTTGCACATTAAAGAACAATCCGGTTTGCAATCCTATATCATCATTATTATAATCTAAACCAACATTAATTAAATATGGTGCTTGACCTTGCAAATCTCTTTTTTTATCTATTGTTTCACCATCTCTTGCACTATCTTCCCTTCCTTGAAACTCATCGTCAGACATGGTAAGTTCAGATTTTATTATTGAAACATTAGCATTAATTTTAAGGTTATTTAACCCTTCTGTAATAAAACCTAAACGCTGACGCACTTCAAACTCTGCTCCAATAACATTAGCATCTCCCAAATTACCTACAGTAAGTTGCGTTGGTGCATTGACAAAAAACTGCTGTTCAATAGCATCTGTAAAGCCTTTATAAAATCCACTAATAGCAAACATTTGACCTTTTTCTCCAAAATGCTCATATCTCAAATCAAAGTTGTTTATATAAGTAGGCACCAAAGGTTTTACAGCCAATGCTCCAATAAATAAACGACCTGTTATAGGGTCAAAGATTTGTGAGTTAGATTGCTCTTTAAAAGAGGGTCTGGCAGTCGTACGAGAGTAAGATGCTCGTAAATTATCATCATCATTTAAAGCGTAAATAACATTAGCTGACGGAAAGAAATCAAACTCATCTAAAACTAATTCTCTATCAAATATATTTTCTGGACCATCTTGTCCTGTATAGTAAGATTTAAAAAACTCTGTTCTTAGTCCTAAAACAGTTTTCATCTTCTCACTTACATTAAACTCTAACGACACATAATTTGCTCCAATATGTTGCTCACCTTCGTAAGCATCGTTAGCATTAAATGTATCTATATTTATCAAATAAGTACCTGCATCACTTGTAGGGTTCCACACATTTTCTTCTGCTAATAAATTATTAACATCTCCATTTGAAATAAACGATTGGTTTCCTCTAATGTTAAAGGTATAATCATCGACACTAAAATCTCTAAATTTATAGGTATAAGCACCACCAAATTTTATTTTGGCTGGTCTATTAAATAGATCAATTGTTTTATCAAAATCAACCTTTCCATTCCATGATTCTTCTAAAAGATTTCTCCATAATTGAATTGGAAACGTAGAAGCAGATGGTGATAAAAAAGAGTTCCCACTATCAGACTGCTGTAAAGGTGTAATTCTATGACCTTTATCCATTACTTTAGAGAATGTTGGTGATAGTTTCCATTCAAAATTAAATGCCTTTTCATCACCAATACTATTTAATCTATGTTTACCTGTTACCAATAAGTTTGTAATTGATCTTTCAGTATAAGCAATCGCATTTTTAGTTAATGGCTCTAAAGCTCCACCAGTACCATCTTGCGAAATTATTTGATTAAAAAATCCAGCTGAAGATTCTCCATTTTGGATATGCAGTATATTAACTTTAAACTTAGATTTTTCAGTTTTGTATGCAATACCTGCCAAACCATTTAAAATGACATTGTTTATCCCTTCTGCTCCTTTTGAATTTAACGCTGCAAGTAACTCATAATCTGAAGTGTCTTGCGGATTTTTAATATAAGCACCATCAACACGATTTTCATAAAACGTTGTTGTGTTTTTGTAAGAAAATGAAGCTTGATATCCTATTTTATCATCTCCTATATCGTATTGGTTTCCTAATGTAAATCCAAAATCAAGATCCATTCCACTCCTCTCTTGTTTTGCAGCAAGTTCTTTTTGAAAACTATTAGTAAGTGTTGTTAATAATGAATTATTTTCACTTGTTGCAGGAATTGGTTGATATCTATTGATTGGCAAATTTCTAGTACCATCATCATATCCAAAAATATCTGTATCACTCCCTTCCGAAGTTAAATAATTATCATTAAAGTGCATATCTGGATTATAACTACTACCTAATGAGATAGAATATTCTCCTTTGGTTGGAAAATCTTTAGTAATAATGTCAATGATACCACCAGTAAAATCTGCTGGGTACTCTGCTGCTGCAGATTTTAATACAATAATATTATCTAAAATACTTGTTGGAAATAGATCCATTTGTATTGTATTTCTATCTGGATCTAACCCAGGAATATCAATACCATTTAATATAGATTTAGTATACCTATCACCCAAACCACGAACATAAACATATTTCCCTCCTTGAATTGATACACCAGGTACGTTCTTTACAGCTGCTGCAACGTTTCCTGCACCACTACTTTTTATAGATTGAGCCGATAAACCGTCCAATAAAGTGACTGACTTTTTTTGCAAATTTAAGACAGCGCTTTCAGTATTTTTTTTGACACTTGTTGTTAAAATAATTGTGTCTAATGAATTTGTTTGTAGTGTTACATCTAGCTCAGTAACTTCTCCTGCTTTGATGACTACTTCCACAATTTCTTGTGTATTGTAACCAACAAAAGAAAAGATCAATGTGTATGTTCCTGGATTTAATTCTAATTCATATTTTCCATCAAAATCAGAAGTTGTTCCTGTTGTTGTGCCTTTCACTAAAATGTTAGCAAATGCCATTGGCTCTACAAACTCACCGTCAATAACGTTTCCAGCTACTGTTCCTTTTTGAGCATTGATAAAACCAACACAAATAAAGAAAAGTATTAAGAGTGAGTATATTTTTTTTTCCATAATTAGTTAATTATCTAAACTATACTACTCGTTAAAAAGTTAACGAGTAGTATTAGTTTATATTGAAAGAGTTTATTTGACTTATAAAATACTAATGAGTTAACTAGGTTTAGTTTAATATTAAAAACCTAATCCACCCGCAGTATTTGCGTAAGTCCACGCAAAATCTGATGTATTCGCTCCAACAGTATTTGCTCCTTCTGCTACTGCAGTTGCTGTAGAACCAAATCCAGTAACCATTACTGTTTCTGCTTTGTTTACAAAAATATTTGTTACGTCTGTAGCACCTGATGGTAAAACTATTTGCCAAACACCAAAAGTTAATTCACCATTGTTATAGTTTGTTGCCACACCATCATTGTCCAATTCAACATCAGATGAATCTTTAAAACCAAAAGCATATATATTATTAGTTGTTCCTGTAGCTCCACTTCTGTAATCTGCATATTCACCATTTTCTGTAACTGTATTACCAATGATTGTTACATTTTGAAGAATAAAAGAGCCAGTACCTGTTCCTTCTGGACCATCAACCTCAAAAGCATGATCTGAAATATCTCCTAAAACAACTACAGCATTATTAATAGTACCTGAATAAGCTTGATCAATATCCAAGGCATCATCTCCTTGTGACCACACTAATAAGTTTGTAGCGTTTACAGTACCACCAAAAAACTCAACACCATCATCAACGTTAGCAACAACCTCAATGTTGTTAATCACTGTTCCATTTCCAACACCACCAAGTGTTAAACCATTAATTTCGTTACCTTCACCAATTAAGGCACCACCATGACGAATAGAAATGTATGACATCACACCTGAGTTATCAGCAGGATTAGAACCACCATATAATCCAAAAGTGTCATCAGCAGGAATACCTTCAATTTGATTTTCTACATTATCTCCAGAGAATGAACTAGGCGCATAACCTAATACAATTAATCCTCCCCATTGACCTCTATCATTTTCATCTAAGTTTGTTCCTGCAGTTTGACCACAAGTAATATTGTCACTAATAGATGTGAAAATAATTGGCTGAGATGCTGTACCTACAGCGTTAATTTTTGCTCCTCTAGCAATAATTAATGCAGATGCCAAAGAACCTGTTCCTGGAGAACCTTTAACTATAGTTCCAGCTTCAATGGTTAACGTTGCTCCATTATCTACTACAACTTTTTGGTTTAATTGATATATATTGTCGTTTGTCCAAGTTGTGTTTTCTGTAATTGCTCCAGTAACTGCAACTATAGGGCAAGTTTCTCCACTATTTCCGTTACCATCATCACCATAGTTGTTAATAGTAGTTGTTTCTATAATTATAGGAGTGTCGTCATCTTTAAAACATCCAGTGAATACTAATGAAGAAGCGATTAATGCAGATAATACTAATTTTTTCATGATATTGTTTTGTTAGTTTTTTATTATTTATTAACGATGCAAAGAAAAGCGCATAGTGTAAAGTCAAGGTTAATTGATTATTAAACCTAAATCATAAAACTGTTAATTCAGTGTTACCAGAAACTGTGAATTTTATAATCTCGAAACATAAATTTAACATTGAAATCCCTATCTTGCTACAGCTAAACAATATTTATGAATTGGGAACAATTACTCTCCTTAAAGCGATTTGGAGACACTAATAAACGCTTACGAAAAGAACAAGATGAAACCCGTTTAGGTTTTGAAGTTGACTATGATCGTATTATTTTTTCTTCGGAATTTAGAAGTCTACAAGACAAAACTCAAGTCGTACCATTATCAAAAACCGATTTTGTTCACACACGATTAACACATAGTTTAGAAGTAAGTGTCGTTGGACGTTCTTTAGGAAGAAAAGTAGGTCAAAAAATATTAGAAAAACATCCACATTTAAAAGATGTTCATGGCTATCAAATGAATGATTTTGGAGCCATCGTCGCTGCTGCTGCATTAGCGCATGATATTGGAAATCCGCCTTTTGGTCATTCTGGAGAAAAAGCTATTGGTGAGTTTTTTAAATCTGGCAATGGTCGTTACTATGAAGATCAACTCACTAAAAAACAATATCAAGATTTATGTGATTTTGAAGGTAACGCTAATGGTTTAAAAATACTTACTGAGAGTCGTCAAGGTCGTTCTGGTGGTTTAAGACTAAGTTATGCTACTCTTGGTGCATTTACAAAATACCCTAAAGAGTCCCTTCCGAAGAAACCAACAACACACATCGCAGATAAAAAGTATGGCTTTTTTCAAAATGAAAAAGAAACATTTAAAGACATCGCACAAGAATTAGGATTAGTTAAAAGAGGTGATGAAAATGATGTCAGTTATTGTAGGCATCCTCTCGTGTATCTAGTTGAAGCAGCAGATGATATTTGCTACACGATAATTGATTTTGAAGATGGGATTAACTTAGGACTTATACAAGAAGAATACGCTTTAGAATATCTTATAAACTTGGTGAGAGATTCTATTCAAACAAAAACATATAATACGCTGCAAAGCACACAAGACAGATTAAGTTATTTGAGATCATTGGCAATTAACACACTAATTAGCGAAGCTGTTGAGATCTTTATGCAAAACGAACAAGATATCTTAAGTGGTGCCTTTTCAAAAGCACTTTTAGATTGCAGTGCATACGAAGCTCAAATCAATGACATCCTCAAATTGAGCATTTCAAATGTATATCAATCAAAAGACGTTATTGACAAAGAGATTGTAGGTTATAAGGTTATTAATGAACTTTTAAATATCTTTACAAAAGCGGTTATAAATAATTTAAAGGGAGAGTTATCTAATTATGATAGACTTATTTTGAAAGTTTTAGAGCCTAATGTAGACTTACAGAAAGATACTATTTATGATAATCTATTATCTATATGCTTCTACATTTCAAAAATGTCTGATAGTAATGCTATGTTAACCTATCAGAAACTAAAAGGAAACCACTTATAAAAAAAATTGAAAAACATGAAAAGAAAATTATTATTTGTCACTTCGCTTATCGCGATATCTTTAATTGCTGTATTGATTGTAAAATCAAATTCAGAAGAAGATAAAACTATTGATACTTTAAGAAAACAGCATTTATCATTTTTAGAAAACAGCCCTTTTAAGGAAACACAAAATTTATCAAGAAAAGAAAGAAAGGCAATGGGCTTACCTCCAAATGCTTATAGTGATCAAATATGGGAACTTACTATGAATCCTTCAACTGGTAGACCAATGCCTGAGATAGCATTAGAGATTCAAGAAGAATTAAGAGAACAAAGATCTGCTTTAAGAGGAGTTGGAGGAGATAATTCTAATCCATGGATAGATAGAGGGCCAAACAATCAAGGAGGTCGAACTAGAGGAATTATGTTTGATCCTAATGATGTAAATAATACCAATCCAGCAGATGATTATACTAGAGTTTTCGCAGGAGGAGTATCTGGTGGATTATGGGTAAATGATGACATTACTGATCCAGATTCTTCATGGACTTTAATACCAGGTATTCAAGAAAACATCTCTGTGACAGTTATCGTTTCAGACCCTAACAATAGTAATAAAATGTATGTAGGTTCTGGAGAGCCTTACATTGGAGCAGATGGTGCTGTTATTGGAAGAGGTGTTTATAGATCTTTAGATGGAGGTGTCACGTGGGAAAATATTATTGGTGGCTATACTGGCGTAAGCAATGACGGACTAAATATAGATGGAATATTCTATGTGAGTGATATCGTTGCTAGAAATAATGGTGGTGTAACTGAACTTTACGCTGCATTTCCTAGTGGTAGATATGTTGAAGCTTCTGCTCCAAATAATTTTTTAGGAGCTAATAATAGAGGCCTATATAAATCTATAGATGATGGAGACACATGGACTCGTTTTGATATTCAGTTCAATGATGGTACTTATAAAAATCCAAATGATATTGAACTCGATGCAAATAATAACATTTGGCTCACAACAACATCTAACGAACTTAATATAGGTGGAGGAGATATTTGGAGCTCAACCGATGGAAATACTTTTAATTTTGTACGTGCTTTCGGAGCCTCTGATAGAACAGAATTAGAACCTCATCCAACTAATCCAAATATATTTTGGGTTGTTTGTAATATAGGTGGTGAAGCTGATATATTTATGACTACTGATGCCTTTGCTACTAGTGGAAATATTTCTGTAGTTAATGAGCCCGTTGATGCTGATACTGGAATTAGTGCAACCGATTATACAAGAAATCAAGCTTTTTATGATTTACCAATAGAAGCAGACGAGAATGGTAAATTATATGTGGGAGGAATAGATTTATTCGTTTCTAGTAACTCAGGAGCTAATTGGTCACAAATTTCTGAATGGACTAATCTTGGAGGAGTTATATCTTCTGCTGTACATGCAGATCAACATGCTATAGTATTTAGACCTGGAACTAATGGAAATGAAGCTGTTTTTGGAAATGATGGTGGTGTTTATTACTCGGCTGATTTAGCCAATTCTGTTGGAAACGCAAACATTATACAATCTAGAAATAAAGATTACAATACGGTTCAGTTTTATTATGGAGCTATTGACCCGAGTTCTACAAACACTAATATAGCTGGAGGAACACAGGATAATGGCACACAGTTTATCACTAACGCAGCAGCTGGAGCCAATGGCTTTTTCGATCCAGTAGGTGGAGATGGAGGATTCACAGACTTTGGCGCTGCTGGTAATTATGTGATTACTACATATCCTAATAATACACCCATTTTTATTAGCTATCCTAGTTTTACAAATGGAGCAAATATTTCAACTTTTGGTGGTGGTAGTTTTATTAATGAATCAACTTTAGATAAAAATTTAGATATTTTATTTGTAAATGCTTCTAGTAATGCAAATGGAATAGCAATTGAACGTATTTCAGAATTTTTACCTGGTGGAGCCCCTACAGAAAATGACCTATTAACATCTGGACAATTAAATTCTACACCAAGTGCCATGAAAGTTTCACCTTTCACAACAACATCAACAACGTTATTTGTTGGTTTAAGAAATGGTAGAGTATTACGTGGAGAATTAGCAAATTTAAACAATCCTGTTTTTCAAAGAATAAATAGTATTGATTTTGTGGGCAGTGTATCTGATATTGAATTTGGTCAAAGTGAACAAGAAATTTTTGTGACTATGTACAACTATGGTGTTCAAAGTATTTTCTTTTCCAGTAATGGAGGATCAACATGGACAGGAATTGAAGGAAATCTACCAGATATACCAGTGCGTTGTATCCTTCAAAATCCATTAATTCCTCAAGAGTTAATTATTGGTACAGAGTTAGGGGTTTGGGTAACACCAGATTATACTATAGCAAATCCTATATGGATTCAGTCTTTTAATGGTATGAGTGATGTAACAGTTACCGACTTAGATTTAAAAGCATCTGATAACACAATCTTAGCATCAACATTTGGTCGTGGATTGTTTACGAGCCAGTTCACTTCACAACCTTTAAGTGTTTTAGAAACTGAATTTAACACTAGTGCAATAACAATATTCCCTACAATTTCTAACGGACAAATTACTATTAAATCTGAAAGTGATTTAGGTGATGCAAATATTAAGGTATTTAATATTAATGGTCAAGAAGTTTATAGTACTAAATCAAACATCTCAACGTCTAATACCAATGTCAATCTCAATTTAAACGCAGGTATGTACTTTGTTAATATTACCGTTAATAATTACTCAGAGACTAAAAAAATCATCATTAAATAAACAAAATATTTATTTTTAATATAAAGGGAACTGTTAAGTTCCCTTTATTATTATATGCGTTTCATCGAATAAATTTGTATTTTACCGATAATTAGCTATATTTGTTTAATCATAATCTTTTAAACCCACGATCATGAAGAAAAACATTCTAGGAGCTGCAGTTGTATTTTTTGTAACGCTAGCATTTTTATTAATGTTAGATGATATTACAAGTAGTGGTAATCACGAACCACAACAAAACAATGTCAATATCGAGATTGATGACACAAACAAACAGCCAAATATTGCTACTTTAGACGAAGAAGAATAGAACTAAATAACATAGTTAAACTATCAATATCAATCCCAACGGATTGATATTGTTGTTTTACAGAAGCATGCTCTATAAACACATCAGGAATCCCTAATGTTTTAATAGAAATAGAATAACCATTAAAAGCTGCAAACTCTAAAATTGCACTTCCAAAACCTCCCGAAATAACACCGTCTTCTATCGTTATGATTTCTGTGTAAGTTTTAAATATTTCATGCAATAATTTTTCATCCAGAGGTTTTATAAAACGCATATCATAATGCGATATCGTATCATTAACTTCACATCTAGAGATAGCCTCCTCAACATTAGAAGCTATAGCACCAACACTTAATACAGCTAGCTTTTTTCCTTTTTTAAGCTGAATACCTTCTCCTATTTTTACTTCTGAAAAAGGCTGTTTCCAATCAATAACACTTCCACGACCTCTAGGATAACGAATAGCAATTGGATAATCTAAACCTAATTGCGCTGTGTACATGATATTACGCAATTCAATTTCATTACGAGGTGCGTAAATAATCATATTTGGAATACATCTTAAATAAGCCAAATCAAAAACGCCATGATGAGTCGCTCCATCTTCTCCTACCAAACCAGCACGATCTAAACAAAAAATTACAGGTAAGTTTTGAAGTGCCACATCATGAATCACTTGGTCGTAAGCACGCTGTAAAAACGTAGAATAAATATTACAAAACACGGTCAACCCTTGAGTTGCCATACCTGCAGCTAAAGTCACTGCATGTTGCTCTGCAATACCAACATCAAAGGCACGCTCAGGGATTTGCTCCATCATATACTTTAAAGAACTTCCCGTAGGCATTGCTGGTGTAATCCCAACAATACTTTTATTCATTTTAGCCAATTCAACAATGGTGTGACCAAATACATCTTGAAATTTTGGTGCTTGTATTTCTTCTTGCTTCGGAAGGATATCACCAGTAACCGAATCAAATTTACCAGGAGCATGATATTTTACCTGATCGTCTTCAGCTTGTTTTAAACCTTTCCCTTTTGTTGTAATCACATGAAGGAACTTTGGCCCTTTAACCGATTTCAATCGTTCTAATTCTGAAATTAACAATGGCAAATCATGTCCATCAATAGGACCAGAATAATCAAAGTTTAATGCTTCAAAAATATTGTCTTGTTTCTCTTTTCCTTTTTTTACGTTGGTTAAATATTGTTTTAATGCTCCAACACTTGGATCAATTCCAATAGCATTATCATTTAAAATGACTAATAAATTGGCATTTGTAACTCCTGCATGGTTTAGTCCTTCAAAAGCCATTCCGCTGGCAATTGATGCATCACCAATTACTGCAATATGCTGTTTATCTTCTCCTTTTAATTGAGACGCAATTGCCATTCCTAATGCAGCAGAAATTGATGTAGATGAATGTCCTACACCAAATGCATCGTATTCACTTTCCTCACGATTAGGAAAACCACTTATACCACCTTTTTGTCTATTCGTATGAAAATTATCACGCCTTCCTGTGAGTATTTTATGACCATAAGCTTGATGTCCAACATCCCAAATGAGTTGATCTTTAGGTGTATTAAACACATAATGTAAAGCTAAGGTCAGTTCTACAACACCTAGACTTGCACCTAGATGCCCTTCTTTAGTTGCCACAATATCAATGATAAACTCACGTAACTCTTTAGCAAGTTGTAGTAACTCATTAGGATTTAATTCTCTTAAATCTTTTGGAAAGTTGATATGGTTTAATAATCGTTTTTGCACATTGTAAAAATACGAGAATTAATTAGTCTTCGATATTAAAAGCAAAAGGTAAAGCATAGGATACAGAAACTTTCCTGCCTTCGTGCTTTGCAGGTATAAATTTTGGTAGCAAATTCATAAAACGTAATAATTCCTCCTCAAGTAACTTATGAGGACCTCTAACTTTTATATCATTTATAGCTCCTAAAGTATCTACTGTAAACTGAGCTTGCATTCTTTGTTTTCCTTTTAATCCTAAATCTTTAGAAATAGCAATATTGAAATTTTTAGTTACTAACTCATTCATTTTGCTATTGAAATAATTTTGTTTTTCATTTCTAGATAAATTCGTAGGCGTATTTGGAAACTCAATAGGTTTTTCAACATCGAGCATGCCAAAAACAATATCTTCATAAATACCTTTTTCACCTTCTATCTCAGGATATTGAGGATCAACAATTGAATCTGGATGAATAGGCGATTTTTCATGTTTATCTATATCACCAGTAACTATAATCATACCATCTAAAGCTGGAATTGAAGGTGTAGGGATCGGTTTCTTTTGAATAATACTTTCTGTTTTCTCTTTTGAAGAATGAACGCTTATAGAATCAACATTCTTTTTTACTTCAATTTGAGTAGAGTCAATAGCCTTCTCAACAATCTCAACACTTTCTATTTTTTTTGGTATTGCCTTTATCATCTGCACAGCTAAACAAAGATGTTCCCATCGCTAATAATAAAGCCAATAAAAACAATTTATGAAAACTCATGGTTTACTCAAAAACAGTATCTGAAATCTGTAAGTTAATAGTATCCAGTTGCGATTGTCTAATGTGTGCGCAAATACGTTGACCTTTGTTTTTATGAATAAACTCTTGAATTTAATTCGTTTTCATTGTGGTAAAATCAACTACCGTTTTAGAACAGGATTGACAAAACCGACCCTTTTCGTTTGGTGTCATTTCAGACCAATTTTCATGACAAGGCTTCAGGATTGAAATTGAGTAACGTGTTTTCATACTAAGTGAAGATTTCTTGAATAGCATCAAATTTCTTGCCGACATTTAATTACATCAAATAGAATTGTATTTTTACAACTATGATAAACCCTTTCGACGATACCTATTATATGAAAAAAGCCTTACAAGAAGCCCAAGAAGCTTTTGATAAAGGCGAAATCCCAGTAGGCGCAGTCATCGTTATAAAAGACAGAATCATCGCAAGAACACATAACTTAACGGAGCTTTTAAACGACGTTACAGCACATGCCGAAATGCAAGCTATCACAGCTGCAGCAAACTTTCTAGGCGGAAAATATTTAACCAATTGTACTCTCTACGTTACTTTAGAACCTTGCCAAATGTGTGCAGGCGCTTTGTATTGGAGTCAGATTTCTAAAATAGTTTATGGAGCTCGTGATGAAGAACGTGGTTGTATTGCATTAGACACCAAGCTACACCCTAAAACTAAAATGGTAGGAGGTATTTTAGCCGAAGAAGCATCAGCATTATTAAAACGTTTTTTTATTGAGAAACGTAATTTGAATTAATATAGCTATTGAAGAAATTTCTTAAATATGGTGTTTTAATTATTTTAGGATTTTTTATTCTGAAACCCTTAATCTTATATGGAGATTATTGTAGAGGACTTTTAAATACAATCAACTTTATCTTTTTTGGTGGATTACTAGTTCTTGTTTTTATTATTCTAACAATCATAAATCTCCTACAAAAGAGGAAAAGAAATTTAAAGTTTGATGTCATTCCAGTATTAATTGTTCTTATAATTTTTGTCTCTTTTTACATATTATCCAATTTAGACGAACCTAAATTTTGGACAGAAAAGACATTAATCGCACTGATTGAAATAGAATCAACTCCAAGAAGTGGTGATCTTATACTTTATAAAAACGGAACTTTCGCTGCAACTTTACATAGTGCAGATTTTAGCTGTACTTATCAAGGTGATTTTGAATTGATAGACAACCAACTTCAACTAAAACGACTAAATTTAGAAAACGAGACTGAAAACTTATTTACTGAGAAATATGAAGTTGACCAATTAAATAAAAAGCTTCTTCCATTAAATGAAAATTTTGGTATTCTAGACATAAGGGATTTAAATTAAGCCAAAACTCGCGTTAAGGATGGAGGTATTGTTGGAGCTCTCCCGGTTTTTATCGGGAAGCGACTACCGAGAGCCTGACCTGTTTCCTGCAAGGTTTTGAAAACCTTGTAGGTATGAAAGGTAACGCCCAAAAAATCACAAAAAAAAACGCCTAACTTTCGTTAGACGTTGAAACTGTAATAAAGTATATCTTCTTAAAGAACTTGTACATTAGCTGCTACTAGTCCTTTTCTTCCTTCTTCTTCGTTGTACTCTACATTATCGCCTTCACGTAACTCAACACCGTTAAGGTTTGATACGTGTACGAAAATGTCTTTTCCTGTTTCTTCGTTGGTAATGAATCCAAATCCTTTAGAATCATTGTAAAATTTAACTGTTCCAGTCATTATAAAAAATATATTAATTAAGTTACAAAGGTATAATTTAAAATGATTCGGTAAGTAAATAAATTGTAAATTTTTATCTCAGAATCTAAAATTATTATCAAAATATTAAAATATCTTTAAAAGTTTAAATCACTTAAAATCACTTGATTAAAAATTAATGCTTTCCTCTTTTTTGATTTTCTCTCATTTTATCCAAATTCTCTTTGGTAAGCATGTAGTCCTTAATGTCTTTGTCTTTCCATCGATGGTATGCAAACATGGGGAAAACAATAAAAAAAAGACCTATAACGCCAAAACCTATCAATTTCTCAGAATAGGCTACTTTCATAAAAAAACCACACAAAACACTTCCTAAGGAAGTTATAAAAGCAATAAGAATGAGGTACTTCATTTAATATTAATTTAGGATGTAAAGTTAATCAATTCACGACGGTAAGCGGTTAACAACTTTGATTTTGAAACAAACCCGTGATAATTTCCTTTTTTAATAACCGGAAGATTCCATGCACCACTATCTTGAAATTTACGCATTACTTCTTTCATAGAATCACTTTCGTAATATATATAATCTGGCGGATTGTGCATAAATGTTTCTACAGATGTCGTTTCATACAATGCTTGATCAAACATGACTGTTCTTATATCATCTAGTAAAATAATACCTACAAGATATTGGTTTTCATCAACAACTGGAAACAAATTTCTACTCGATTTCGCCACACCTTGATGTAACATTTTTCCTAGCGACATCTCTGGTTTTAAAACCGTAAAATCTTTCTCAATAACGCTATCCAATTTCATCAATGTTAACACAGATTGATCTTTATCATGCGTTAAGAGTTCTCCTTTTTCCGCCAATTCCTTTGTGTAGATTGTATGATCTATGGCGCTTTTTTTAATAATAAAGGACATAGAAACCGTAATCATTAATGGAACAAACAATTGGTAACCACCAGTAATTTCAGCAATTAAAAAAATAGCAGTTAATGGTGCATGAAGCACACCAGCTATTAATCCTGCCATCCCAAGGAGTGTAAAATTAGTTTCAGACACTTGAAAACCTAAACCAATATTATTAATAATTTTTGCCATAACATTTCCTAATGCACTTCCCATAACCATGGTTGGGATAAAAATCCCTCCTGCTCCACCTGCTGCAAATGTTGTCGTCATGGCAATCGCTTTAAAAATGGTAATCCCAAAGAGTAAGGCGATTACTACCCAAATATTATCGAGATAATCATCAAAAGGTGTTTTACCTAAAGCGTGCAAGTGATTTCCGCCTAGCAAATCGTTTATAAAACCAAAACCTTCACCATACAATGGCGGAATGAAATACAACATGACACCAATCGCCAAACCACCAACGATGAGTTTTTGTCCGCTGGTTTTAAAGCGTTCAAAAAACTTATAAACTGCAAAATAAATCTTAGTGAAATAGATTGAAGCTATTCCTGTACCTATACCTAAAACAATTAAAAACAAAGTGTCTTTTAATGCAAAAGGCGTTGTAATGTTGTAATTAAACAATACACCGTTTCCAACAAAAAAATAAGACGTCAAAACCGAAGATACCGAAGCAATCAATAAAGGTAATAGTGATGCAAATGTTAAGTCTAAACTAAACACCTCAACAGCAAAAATAATAGCTGCAATTGGTGATTGAAAAATAGAAGAAATAGCACCAGCTGCAGCGCAACCAATAAGTAAGGTTCTCGTTTTTCTATCGACATGAAATAGCTGACCAACATAAGAACTCACTGCAGACGCAGAAGCAATCGCAGGACCAAGCAACCCAACAGATCCTCCAAAACCAGCAGTTATTGGTGCTGTAATTAATGGTAAATAAATCTTGCTTCGTTTGAGAAAACCATTCTTTTTTGACAATGAAAATAAAATACTTGGTATGGCAAACTCAATGTGTTGTTTAGATACATATTTAACAAATAGATATACCAACCAAAGTCCAATAACGGGTAAAATAAAGTAAATGCTATTTGCTGAAACAATAACGAGATGCTCAAGACCCCATTGAATTGCATAGGTAATATTTTTAATGGTTACAGATACTAATCCAGACAATAAACCAATGAGCATTGCGAGTAAAAACACAAAGTTTTTTTGCGAGATATATTTATATCGCAAAATGAGTAAGCGTTTTATGATTGGTTTGATTGGCATATATTAAATCTACTAAAAAATCCTGCAAGAAGCAGGATTTGATATTTATGATTTTAAGTTAAGTTTTAAACTCAACTCTGTTAATTGTTTATCATCAATTGGTGCAGGCGCATCTATCATCACGTCTCGACCATTATTGTTTTTTGGGAACGCGATATAATCACGAATGGTTTCTTGTCCGCCAAGAATAGAAACCAATCTATCCAATCCAAAAGCTAATCCACCATGAGGAGGTGCTCCATATTGAAATGCATCCATTAGGAATCCAAATTGTGCTTTTGCTTCTTCTGGAGTAAAGCCTAAATAATCAAACATTAAAGCCTGAGTTTCTTTATCATGAATACGAATAGAACCACCACCAATCTCGTTTCCGTTAAGGACCAAATCGTAAGCATTCGCTTTTACATCTCCTGGATTTGTTTTCAATAACTCTAACTGTCCAGGTTTTGGTGATGTAAATGGATGGTGCATCGCGTGGTAACGCTCTGTATCTTCATCCCATTCTAATAATGGAAAGTCCATGACCCAAAGTGGAGCAAATACTTTAGGATCTCTCAACCCTAAACGTTCTGCTAATTCCATACGTAAAGCACTCAATTGAGTTCTTACTTTATTTTTTTCTCCAGAAAGGACGCAAACTAGATCACCTGGTTTAGCACCAGTCACTTCTGCCCATTTTGCTAAATCGTCGTGGTCGTAAAATTTATCTACGGAAGATTTAAAGCTTCCGTCATCGTTACATCTGCTGTAAACCATTCCTAGAGCGCCAACTTGTGGACGTCTTACCCAATCAATTAATTTATCGATTTCTTTTCTAGTGTAACTATTTCCGCCAGGAACTGCAATACCAACTACTAATTCTGCAGCATTAAATACTCCGAAATCTTTATGTTGTGCAACAGCGTTTAGTTCTCCAAATTCCATCCCAAAACGGATGTCTGGCTTATCGTTTCCGTAGAGACGCATCGCGTCATCATAAAGCATTCTAGGAAATTTTTCAACCTCAACACCATTCACTTCCTTAAGTAAATGACGTGTCAATCCTTCAAACGCGTTTAATATATCTTCTTGCTCAATGAATGACATCTCACAGTCAATCTGAGTAAATTCTGGTTGTCTATCTGCACGAAGATCTTCATCTCTAAAACATTTTACAATTTGAAAATACTTATCTATACCACCAACCATAAGCAATTGCTTAAATGTTTGAGGTGACTGTGGTAATGCATAAAACTGACCTTCATTCATACGTGAAGGCACCACAAAATCACGAGCACCTTCTGGTGTTGACTTGATTAAATAAGGTGTTTCTACTTCTATAAATCCTTCTTGAGACAAATAGTTTCTCACTTCTTGAGTTACTTTATGTCTAAAGATTAAGTTGTTTTTTACAGGATTACGACGAATATCGAGGTAACGATATTTCATACGTAGTTCTTCACCACCATCGGTTTTGTCTTCAATAGTAAATGGAGGTACAAGTGCTTCATTTAATATTGTTAATTCAGAAACTAAAATCTCAATATCACCAGTTGGCATATTTGGATTTTTAGAGGCACGCTCAATCACTTTCCCTTTGACTTGGACAACGAATTCTCGACCCAAATCTTCGGCACGTTTCATCATTTCTTTAGGTGTGCGCTCCTCATCAAAAACGAGTTGCGTCATCCCATAGCGATCACGAAGATCTACCCAAACGATAAAACCTTTATTTCTAGATTTTTGAACCCAACCTGCAAGGGTAACTTCTGTATTGATATGTGATGCTCTTAATTCACCACAATTATGACTTCTGTACATTATATCTTATTGACTTAATAATAGTCTGCAAAGTTAAGATTTATATTTTGTGATGGAATTAAACCATATAAAAATCAAGAAATGAAAATTATTCAAAATTTTAACATTTATTTTCTAAATCACTCATTTAATCAATTGTAAAATAAGGATTTATACAATTATTTATCGTTTCTTTAACAGAACCAATAAAATAATTTTATTATGATTAAAAATTACGTATTGCTTTTGATGTTTTTTTTAGGGCTTTCAAATGCTGTTTTTGCCCAAGAAGTTTCAGGTATAGTTGCAGATGATTCTGGACCTTTACCAGGTGTATCTGTAATTGTAAAAAATACAACTACAGGAACAACGACAGATTTTAATGGTAACTATTCAATTAATGCTAACAAAGGAGATATCCTAGTTTTTTCTTATGTTGGATATGACTCGCAAGAAGTTAAAGTAACTGGAAACCAAATGAATATTACATTAAAATCTGGAGTTGCTTTAGATCAAATTTTACTAGTTGGCTCTAGAAACCCAAGTAGAACAGCTATTGATACAGCAGTCGCTGTTGATGTCATTGACATGGCCGAACTCACAAGTGCTGGACCTCAAGTTTCTGTGACACAAATTCTAAATTATGTGGCACCATCTTTTTCATCAAATACACAAACAGTATCTGATGGGACAGATCATATTGACCCTGCTCAGTTAAGGGGTTTAGGACCAGATCAAGTACTAGTTTTGGTAAACGGAAAGCGAAGACATACATCGTCTCTAGTAAATGTAAATGGAACTCCAGGACGTGGTTCTGTTGGGACAGATTTAAATGCAATTCCTGCAGCTTCAATTAAAAGAATCGAAGTGCTTCGTGATGGCGCAGCAGCTCAATATGGGTCAGATGCTATTGCAGGAGTTATTAATATTGTATTAAAAAATAGTGTTAACGAGTTAACTGCAACAGTAACTTCAGGTGTTAATATGTCTAAAAACTCTAATGATCATGATGGCGGAACAGATGGAGAAAAAACTCAAATTGACTTAAATTATGGTATTCCATTAGGTGACAATGGAGGTTTTCTTAACATGACAGGTTCTTTGACAACTCGTAAGCGTACATCTAGAGCTAGAGCCAATAGTAGTAGCATTTTTCATGCTTATAATTCAATTGAATGGGAAGCTTATCAAGATGGATTTAATCTATCTGATTTAAGAAATGATTTGAGTGCTATTCAAACTTATGCTGCTCAAGTTGGTCATTTTGATGCTGCTTTACAATCTCAAATTGCTGGAGCAACTAGTATAGAACAATTATCTGGATATAATCCTGTTACAGGAGCTCAATCAACAGGTATTTTATCTGGTATAGATGTTACAGATGCTGAATTAGCAGCAAGAGGACAATCGCGAAGTAATTATAACATGAGCGTAGGTCAATCTGGTTTAGACCAAGGACAGCTTATGGGTAATCTTGAAATTCCATTTGGAGAAGAAGAAAATAACGCAAAGTTCTATGCTTTTGGAGGATTGTCTTATCGACATGGTGATGCTTCAGGTTTTTATAGAACACCAGGACATAGTTCTGGTAGAGGAAATACCTTATCTTATATTAATGGATTTTTACCAAATATAGAATCAGATATTATTGATAAGTCTTTAGGATTTGGTATTAGTGGTAAAATTAATGGTTGGAATGTTGATTTATCTCATACTTGGGGTCTAAATACATTTGCTTATAATATTACAAATACAACTAACTTCTACTTACAATCCTCATCACCTACAGAGTTTAATGCTGGTTTAAATGGCTTTCAACAAAACACTGTTAATTTTGATGTCTCTAAGTTTTATGAAGATATCTTTTCTGGCTTAAATGTTGCCTTTGGTTCAGAATATCGTGTGGAAAACTATTTTATTGAAGCAGGTGAAGAATCATCATATGCGAGATATGACATCAATGGAGAAGTTGAAACATTTACTGCTAGTTTAACTCCTTCATTACAAGTTACTGACTTTTTTGGTAATCAAGCGTCTGCTGGAGCTCAAGTTTTTTCTGGGTTCACACCAGAAAATGAAATTGATGCCAGAAGAAATTCTATGGCACTATATGTTGATGTTGAAGCAGATGTAACTGAAAAGTTCTTAGTGAGTGCTGCTGTACGTTTTGAAGATTTTAGTGATTTTGGAAGTACATTAAATGGAAAGTTGGCAATGCGTTATAAAGTTGGTGAGAATACTAATATTAGAGGCGCAGTAAGTACAGGTTTTAGAGCACCTTCTTTACATCAACAATTTTATAGTAAATCTAATACATTGTTTAATGATCAAGGTGTATCACAAGAAGTAGGAACTTTTACTAATAATTCTAGAGCTGCTCAATTATTTGGTATTCCAGAATTAAAAGAAGAAACTTCGTTTAATGCTAGTTTAGGATTTACTACTAAACTTCCAGATGCAAACTTAACAATTACAGTAGATGGTTTCTTTATTGCTATTGATGATAGAATTACATATACAGGAAACTTCTCAAGCCCTAATGATGGTAGTCAATTAGCAGATATTTTTACTAATTTAGGAATTGGACAAGCTGCTTTTTTCGCAAATGCAATTGATACAGAAACTAAAGGTGTAGATCTTGTTATTATACACAAAGCTAATGTTGGTAAAGGTAAATTGACAAATAGTTTAGCAGCTACCTATTCTAAAACTTATAAAATAGGTGCGACAAAAGGAAGTGATATCTTAACAGATGCTGGATTGTTGGATACTTATTTTGATGAATCTTCTAGAGTGTATTTAGAATTAGCAGTACCAAGAGTTAAAGCTAATTTGACAAATAACTATGAAACGGGTAAGTGGAACTTCTTTTTAAGAAATGCTTTCTTTGGAGGTGTTGAAGATACTGGGACACTAACAGGTGGTGGCCACCCAGAAATTGGATCTGTAGTGGTAACAGACTTATCGATTGGGTACAACTTAAGTGATGTTTTAAAGTTGACGGTTGGAGCTAATAATTTGTTAGATATATATCCAGATGAATTACCTGATTATTTAACTTCAAGCAACCAATTTGTATATTCTAGACGTGTATCTCAATTTGGAAACAATGGTCGTTATGTTTTTGGTAGATTAAGTTTTAAATTGAAATAATTTCAGAAGAATTTTATATAAAAAAAAGCCTCAACAAATGTTGAGGCTATTAAAGTTTTTATACTTAATCCAAGTTTGGAATACGTAAAACCTGACCAACATATATTTTATCAGGATGTGATAACATTGGTTTGTTAGCTTCAAAAATTTCTGGATATTTCATTGCGTTACCGTAATAATGCTTTGCTATTTTTCCTAAAGTATCTCCACTTACAACTGCATGAAATTGAGCTTCTGGCTCAACATGCTCAACCGTCATTTGGTCATCTACTGTAGAAATACCAGTTGTATTACCAATCACTAAAACTACTTTTTCTTTTGTAGCTTGATCATAAGCTAAACCAGATACTCTAGCCATATCATCATCAACAAACACGCTTAAGTTCTCTACTTGTAATTGTAGATCATTAATCGTTTCTTCCATATTTCTAGCTGCTGCTTCTTCTAGACGTAACTCTGCTGCATCTTCTTCTCTAGTCGCTTTTGCTCTTGCTTCTGCTGCTTCTTCGTCTGTTGTTTTTCCTATTCCGAAGACTTTAGCCCCTGCATTTTTGATAAATGAAAATAATCCCATAATTGTTTATTGATTTAGTATTAATGTATTTGTAAAGTTGGCGAAATTCTTTATGAATTCCAATTATATAACCAACTACATTCTTTGGACACCATTTAGTTCATAAAGTCACATTTCCGAAGAAAATAAAATAATGCACAAAAAAAAACGTCCAACTCAAATTAATGAGATGGACGCTTTTGGAGACTAAATAACCAACCAAAATCTAGCTCCTTGTATTTTCTCTTGGGTTATCTTTTTTAGCAGTTTTCTGCTTACGTTTTTTTAATTCTTTTGTGCCTTCTACACGTTTTCCTGTAGCATCTGTTTCTCTTAAAAATTGAATATATCCTCGTCCTGTAAATTCATACACGGTTTGAGATGATGGATGAAATAATTCTATCCTTTGATCATTAATAACGCTCAACTCAAAATATTCATTGTCAAAGAAATCATAATCTAGTGTTAATGTTTTTAAGTACATATTACCACTCACATCTCCAACGCCATAAACACCTGTGTAATCCCAATAAATATTGTTTGGATTTGAGATATTTACATCTTGAGAACTTCTAAACTCTGAGTCATTTCCACCAGCTAAAAACTGAAGGTAGTTCTCATTATCAAATTCATTAATTGCTCCAAACTGACTTGTATATGTTTTTTCCCAAGCTTCATATTCTTGTAAAAAATAATGAATGTTATCGTAGAACACAAAGTCGTAATCAAAAGTGTTTCTTTGGTATCCATTTAAAAAATACGATGTATCATTAAATGGGTTGTATAATTCTATGGTATTATTATCAATCTGGTACACATCAAATGTTTCATAACCATCAATATCATGATTAATATCTAAAATCATATCGTAAGCATCATAAACACCCACATCAATTCCATATCCATTACCTTGATTACCAAAACCAACCAAATTATTATTAGCATATACCACACCATTTCTAAACGATAGTGTAAACGCTATATTTAAGAAAGGTGTTTCTCCGTTTCCTAAAGTTTGATTGATATCTACATACCATAACTCATAAGAATTCAATAATTGATTTAAAGAAACTCCTTGATTATTGTAATCGTTTACAATGACTTGGTCTGTGTAACACGACGTAAATAATGTTGCTGTTAAAGCAAAACCTAAAAGTAGTTTGATTGTTTTCATAATCATTCGTTTTGTGATTTCTATGATGTAAGTTTCAAAACACGTGCCAAAAACAAAATGTATATATTTTCTCTTCGGAAAAAGGACATAAAATGCTTATTTTTGAATGCAGAATAAGTTTTTCGCTTTCGCGGAAATGAAAAGAAAATTTTCAATGAGTAAACCATTAAAATATGCAGTATTTGGAGCAGGAAGTTGGGCAACAGCTATCGTAAAAATGCTTTCTGAAAACTTAGATGAAATAGGTTGGTATATGCGAAGTGTTTATACCAAAGAACATCTGCTCAAGGAAAAGCACAATCCAAGTTATTTGAGCTCTGTAGAGTTTCATACTGAGCAACTCAAGTTGAGTAATGACATCAATGAACTAGCAGAATGGGCAGATATTTTGATATTTGTAATACCGTCTGCTTTTATTCATGCCGAATTACAAAAACTCACTGTAGACATTTCAAATAAAATAATAGTTTCTGCTGTAAAAGGGATCATGCCCGAAACTGGAAAACTCGTAGGTGAACAATTTCATGATGTTTATAAGATTCCTTTTGAAAACATAGCTGTGATTGCTGGACCTTGTCATGCAGAGGAGGTTGCTCTTGAGCGTTTATCATATTTGACCATTTCTTGTGATGATGCAAAAAAAGCACAAACTATTGCAGATGCCTTATCGAGTGATTACATTAAAACAAAAATTAGCGATGATGTTATTGGTACCGAATATGCTGTAATGCTTAAAAACATTTATGCTATTGCTGCTGGAATGGCTCACGGATTGGGTTATGGAGACAATTTTCAAAGTGTATTGATGAGTAATGCCATTCGTGAAATGAAGCGTTTTATCAAAAAGATGCATAAGATGAAACGTAATATTAATAACTCAGCTTATTTAGGTGATTTATTGGTAACAGGCTACTCTGTATTCTCTAGAAACCGAATGTTTGGAAACATGATTGGTAAAGGCTATACTGTGAAATCTGCACAAATGGAAATGAACATGGTTGCCGAAGGTTACTATGCCACGAAAAGTGCACATGAACTCAATAAGAAAAATGCGAAGAAAACGCGTTTACCTATAATTGATGCGGTTTATGAAATTTTGTATGAGAATAAAGACCCAAAAAAGGTTTTTAAGAAATTGACTGATAAGTTGGATTAAATATAAATGTCATCCTGAACTTGATTATTCATGGTTTACAGTTTCAAACTTTTGTATTTATGAATAATCAAGTTCAGGATCTCATAGCAATAGATTCTAAATCAAGTACAAAATCACAAGAATTGGCTACTTCACTAAAATACCTTTAGCTTCCATTAACGGAATCGCCTGTAGAGCTTTTAAATTGATAGTATTTTTCCTAAACGTATAGGTCTTATCGAACATTTTGTTCCCTTCAAAGAAAGTCACGTTGAATTGGTTATTTATAGCAAATAAACCCTCTTGTAGTAACTCAATTTTAGCATAACTTTTTTTAGGAAGCAGGTCTAGTTTTTTTCGAAAAATGGAAGTCATTTTATCTTCAGAATAGCCACTAGTAACAATAAGCACCATTTCTAAATCCACATCTTTATCGTTAATTATATAAGCATTCCAATCTTGAGTTTTATAAATATCATTATACTCATTTACAACTGCTATGTAAACACCTTCTACTTTTGGGATGTCAATATCTTTTTTCATAATGCAAAAATAGTAAACTATTCAAAAAAAGAATTAGAATAATTATTACTAATTATACCTTTTAAATTATAGATAACTAAATGTTCAAAAAGCTCTTCTTTTGGGTATAATTCAAACAAATTATTCTCTTTAAACACGAGATTATCAATTCTAAAAAAATAAATCTTCACTATCAATTCTAAATTTACTTCCTTTTTAATATTACCAGCTTCTTGCGCTTTTCTCAATAAGTTATAAATTATGACATTTGATAGCTCTTCAACAAAATCATCAAATAACTGACTCGCTTTAGGATAATACTTTTCTAAACCAAAAAGAAAAGAGGGCTTAAAATATTTTAAATATTCAAACCCTCTCTGGTAAATTAATATAACACATAAAATAGGGTCTTTACCATTGCTATTAATCAACCTATTTATATCTTCTTTATACTCATTTAATAAGCTTTCAAGACTAGAGGTAACCAGGTCTTCTTTGTTATCAAAAAACGTATAAATTGTTTTTTTAGAAATACCAAGCTCATGTGCTAACTCGTCTAAAGTGACATGCTTACTACCAAATTGAGTAAACTTTGTAATAGAACATTTTAACAATTCTGCTTTAGTAATCATCTTAGTTTATTTTATCTCCATCCACCACCTAGTGCTTCATATAAATCTACAATAGACACTAATTGTTGTAGCTTACTATCTATAATATTAAGCTCGGCACTTAATGCACTTTGTCGTGCTGTTAATAGATCTAAATAATTTGCGTAACCATTTTTAAGTAACTCTTCTGAGTTGGATTCAGCTGTACGTAAGGCTTCTACTTCGTTTTTTCTAAACACGAATTTTTTAGTTTCAGCTTCATAAGAATATAAAGCATTTGAGACTTCACTACCTGCAACCAATAAGGTTTTCTTAAAATTCAACAAGGAACTTTCCTGATTAGCAAGTGCGACTTCTTTTTGAGTTTTTAGTTTTCTTTGATTTAAAAGTGGTTGTGTTAATCCTCCGACCACTGTAGCAAATAATGAGTTAGCGCTAAACAAATTATCCAACTCTAAACTTTGCAAACCACCTGAAGCTGTTAAAGTTAATGACGGGTAAAAATTACTGTTAGCCACATTCGTTAACTCAAAATCTTTAATTAAAGCATATTCCGCAGCCATGACGTCTGGCCTATTTCTTAACAATGTTGCAGGAACACCTAACTTAATGTCTTGATCAATACTTTGGGTATCTAAACGACTTCTTTCAAATTTTTGAGGTGTTTTTCCTAATAAAATACTAAGCGTGTTTTCTGTTTTAAAAATAGCAGTTTCAATATCTATCTGTAAAGCTCTTGCACTATTATACTGTGCTATGTTTTGTTCTACTGCAACTTGAGTTACTTGACCTGCATCTTTTAAAGCTTTAATAGTTTCTACACCACTTTCTCTGGTTGCTATGGTTTCCTTAGTTACTTCTAATTGCGCATCTAAAGCCAATAAATTATAATAGGTATTTGCTATACTAGAAATCAATTGTGTTTTTACTGCTTGATGTCCAGCAACATTTTGCAAATAATCTGCTTGTGATGCTCTTTTATTACTTCTTATTTTCCCCCAGATATCTGCTTCCCAAGATAAATCTGCAGTAACATCATAAGTATCTAAACCACCACTAAATATAGAACCAAACTGACTGTTCTCTGAATATTCTTGATGTGTATAGTTAGGACCTACACTTAATGTTGGGAAATAACCTGCCTTACCTTGCTTTGCATAAGCTTCAGCAGCTATCATTTGCTGAATTGCAATACGAATGTCCATATTATTTTGCAGACCTTCTTCTATATATTGTTGAAGATACTGATCCTTAAATAAGTCTTTCCATGATACGTCTGCTATAGAAACACTATCGGTTGGGAGATTTTCTGTTCTATAAAGCGCTTGGGTTTCTGTATCTAAATTTGGCCTAACATAATCTTTTGCTACAAAGCAACTTTGTAATGTTAATGCAACTACTAGTAATAGTACTCCTTTACTAAAACTTCTATGTTTGATAATTGATTTCATCTTTTTATTCTTCAATAGTTTGTACTGCTGGTTTACTAGAAACTTTTTCTTGTAACCACTGGAATAATATAAATAAGATAGGAATTACAAAGACTCCTAAAAGAGTTCCAATAAGCATTCCTCCTGCTGCTCCTGTACCAATCGAGTTGTTTCCTTCTGACCCAACACCTTTTGCTAATACTAAAGGCATCAATCCTAAAATAAAGGCAAACGAAGTCATTAAAATTGGACGTAAACGCGCTTTTGCTCCATGAATAGCTGCATCTACAATGCTCTCACCATTCTTTCTTCGTTGCAATGCAAACTCTACAATAAGTATGGCATTTTTAGCGAGCAGACCAATAAGCATGATTAAAGCAATTTGGAAATAAATATTGTTTTCTAATCCGAAGAACTTTGTACTTATATAAGCTCCAAATACACCAAACGGTAAGGATAATACAACCGCAAATGGAAGTAAATAACTTTCATATTGTGCACTTAATAAGAAATACACAAACAGAATACTTAAAATAAATATAAATGTAGTTTGATTTCCTGCATTCACTTCTTCACGCGTTAGACCAGAATAAGCAACCGTATAATTACTTGGTAATTTTGCCACTTCTTCTTCAATAACTCTAATAGCATCACCTGTACTAAATCCATCGTTTGTAGCTCCTGTTATACTTGTAGAATTAAACAAGTTGAAACGCGTTACAGATTGTGGACCATACACTCTCTCTAATGTGACAAACTGTGTAATTGGAGTCATTTCACCAGTATCTGTTCGCACATACATGCTATTCAAAGCATTTTCATCTGCTCTATCTTCTGGTAATGCTTGTATGTATACTCTAAACTGTTTTCCGAATCTAGAGAAATCCGAAGCATAAATACCTCCAATATATCCTTGTAAAGTAGAGAAGATACTCGTTACTGAAACTCCTTTTTCTTTTGCTAAAGGCACATTCACTTCCATTTCGTATTGTGGGTAATTTGTACTGAAAGAAGACGTTGCGTATTTAATTTCTGGGTGACTCATTAAAGCCATAGAGAAGTCTTTATTCGCTTTATCTAAATCTGCAAACTCGCCTCCAAACTTATCTAATAAGTTAATCTCAAAACCAGAGGAGTTTCCAAAACCACGAATACTTGGTGGTGAGAAGAAAATAATATTAGCATCTGGAATAGTCGCTGCAATACCAAATAGTTTTCCTGTAATAGCCTGCGCTGACAAAGAAGGGTCTGTACGATCTGCCCAATCTTCTAGTTTTATAATTCCGAAACCAAAATTACTACCAGCTCCACTAATTAAACTTCTACCTTTAATAAAGTTGACACCAACAATACCATCTATCCCTTCCACTTTATCATATAGCTTTCTTGCCACTGCATCTGTTCTATCTAGAGATGCTCCTGGAGGTAATTCGATATTTGCGAAAATAATTCCTCTATCTTCATTAGGTACAAAACCTGTTGGTGTTGTCGTAGAAGCCCAATAGATTCCAATAACAGCAATGATTAATAATAAAACAGAAATAAATTTTCTTTTGTATAAAAACTGAAGAGATCTACCATAACGCTCTACTGTGGCATTAAATCCACGATTGAATAATGTATAAAAACGTTTTAATGGACTTTTTCCTTTTATTTCTTCATCGTCTTTATGTCCTTTTAACAACAAAGCACATAATGCTGGACTTAAGGTTAAAGCGTTTACTGCTGAAATTAAAATAGCAATAATTAACGTCACACCAAATTGCTCGTAAAACACACCTGTAGGACCTGTTACAAACGTAACTGGAATAAATACTGCTGCCATTACCAAAGTAATGGAAATAATAGCACCAGAAATTTCATTCATGGCTGTTAACGTCGCTTTTTTAGGATCCTTTTCACCTTCATCCAATTTGGCATGAACAGCCTCCACAACAACGATAGCATCATCCACTACAATACCAATGGCGAGGACTAACGCAAATAGCGTTAACAAGTTTATTGAATAGCCAAAAACACTAAGGAAGAAGAACGTCCCTATAATAGAAACCGGAACTGCAATTGCAGGAATTAATGTAGATCTAAAATCTTGTAAGAAGAGAAATACTACTAAAAACACTAATACAAAGGCTTCTAATAAAGTAGTAACCACTTTTTCGATAGATGCATTTAAAAACAAACTGGTATCGTATGGTACAAAAATATCTAAACCTTCTGGAAGGTCTTTTTTAACAGATTCTAAAGTGATTTTAATGTTTTCAATAATCTCTTGTGCATTGGATCCTTTGGTTTGAAAAATACCCATAAAGACAGCTGGATGACCTAAACTCATCGCATTAGAAGAATACGATTGTGCATCTAACTCAATAGTTGCAACATCTTTTAATCTTAAAAACTCTCCATTTCCTAAAGCTTTAATTACAATATCACTATACTGACTTTCATTTTTAAAACGTCCGCTATAGGTTAACGTATAAGAAAACGATTCTCCATTGTTTTGACCTAATGAACCAGCTGCTGCTTCTAAATTTTGTTCTGCTAAAGCAGCTGAAATATCTGAAGGAATTAAACCATATGATGCTAATTTTTCTGGATTTAACCAAATACGCATCGCGTAATCCTGTTGAGAAAATACACTAACATCTCCAACACCACTAATACGTTGCATGGCTGGAATCACATTAATTTTTAAGTAATTCTGAATAAACGTAGCATCATAATCTTCGCTTTCAGAATACATAGATATAAACATTAACGCACTAGTTTCTTGTTTTTGTGTCGTTACACCTGTTTGAATTACCTCTTGTGGTAATAATGGATTTGCTCTAGCAACACGATTTTGTACGTTAACTGCAGCGATATCTGCATCGATATCTTGATCAAAATAAACTGTAATTTCTGCTGATCCTGTATTAGATGCAGTAGAGGTAATGTATGTCATACCTTCTACACCATTAATTTGTTCTTCTATAGGAATGATAACACTCTCTAAAACAGTTTCGGCGTTTGCTCCTGTGTAATTTGCAGTAACTTTAATAGTTGGTGGCGCAATATCTGGATATTCCTCTATAGGCAAACTAGTTATACTAATAACTCCAAGTAAAACTATGATAATAGAGATTACCGTCGAAAGAACTGGTCTTTCAATAAATGTTTTTAACATGATTGATATGTTTTTTGTTTATCTAATTTCTGAATAAAGTTGCAACAGGTGTAATAGCTTCCTCAAAAGAAGTTTCTTGAGGCGAGATTATCATTCCGTTTCTTAATTTACCAACTCCTGATATAATAATTTTATCTTTTGCATCTAAACCAGATTCTACAACATATAAATTATCTACTGTACCTTTAACTTTTAAAATTGAAGTTGAAACTTTATTGCCCTCAACAAGTTTAAAAATCATAATATTTCCTTGTTGCTCAAAGGTTGCAGATTGTGGGACAACTATAGCGTCTTTATATTCTATAGGAAATCTTATTTTACCACTGTTACCATTGGTTAAGATTTCGTTTGGATTGTTAAAAGCTGCTCTAATTTGAATAGTTCCTGTGTTCTGATTTATTTGACCAGTACTTGTTTGAATGCGTCCTTTTTCAGAATACATCTTACCGTTTGCTAAAATCAAACTTAAATCTGGAGAATTTTTAATACGCTCAGCTTTAGTTTTTCCTTCAGATCTTTGTAAATGGTCTATGTACTGCGCCTCATTAAAACTAAAAAAGGCATATACTTGATCAATCTCACTTACTGTTGTTAAAGGTCTTGCATCGCTTTGGCTAATTAAAGCACCTTCTCTAAAATTAATAGCTCCTACATAACCATCTATTGGACTTTTTATAGTTGCATAACCAATATTCGCAGAAACACCACTTAAGTTAGCTTTAGCCTGTGCTAAATTAGCTTTTGCAGTTTCTAATTGTACTGGACTAATGATGTTCTTTTCTACAAGCGGAATCAATTTATCTACTTCAACTTGTGCTACATTAACACGTGCTTTTGCAGCTCCAGCATCTTGACTTAAAGATTGTGTTTCTAATTTAAACAACACCTGTCCTTTTCTTACTTTTTGACCTTCATCAACAAATACTTTTTCAATATATCCTGATGTTTTAGCTCTTACATCACTGTTAACTATACCCTCAATAGTTGCAGGATAATCAGTATATCCTGTTACAGTTTTGCTTTGTATTTGAGCTACAGGAAAAGCTGCAGGTGGTGCTTCTACTACTGGTTGATTTTTCTCTGTGTTTCCACAACTTAAAACGACTAAAAATACACTTAGTGTAAGTAACACTAATAATTTATTATGCCTCATTTTTGTTTTAGTTAAATATTGAATTTATTGTTTGCTAGATTTGTTCTTAATTCTTCTACAGAAGCTGTTGCTCCATCTATAAATTTGATATAATCATCATGAAAACTTAAGTCGAATTTCTCGTCTTCATTTTCAATTTTATTATTGTTTATAGTTTCTTTGTAATTTTTTAATTCTAAGTGAATATCTCGTTCTTCATTCCATTTATTTATCATGCTGTCAATATGTTGAACAACCATGTCCTTATTAATTACAAAATATTTTTTGCGATCTCCAGTTTTTGTGAAATACACAATCTTATTCAAATCTTGTAAATGATTAAGGTGCGTAGAAATAGTACTTTTACTTGCACAAAGTATGGTTACCATATCTTCAAAAGTGGTTCCTTTTTTACCTGTAAGAATGATGTAAGCTAAAATACGTGCTGCAACAGGAGCTAATTGCTCTCTATTTTCTAAATGCACACCTAGTTTCTCAACTAAACTCATTTTTTTTTGGCAGATATCTTCTTTCATTTTAAATTATCTTATTACTGTTTTTTAATACGGAAATATTAAGCTACAGTAAATTTCTATGCAAATATATATATTGGTTCGGAACAAACCGAACTAATCGAAGTTAAAATGTTGTTAAATAAAAAAGCCGACTATTAACAGTCGGCTTTATAGAATATTTTGTTGCAATTTATAGTGCAGATTTAAACTGCTCTAAGAACCTAACATCGTTTTCACTTAATAAACGAATATCGCTAATTTGATTTAGTAACATTGCTATACGATCTATTCCCATTCCGAATGCGAAACCTGAATATTCTTTAGAATCAATACCACAGTTTTCCAAAACGTTTGGATCTACCATACCACAACCCATAATTTCTAACCAACCTGTTCCTTTGGTAATCTTATAGTCTGTTTCTGTCTCTAATCCCCAATATACATCTACCTCAGCACTAGGCTCTGTAAACGGAAAATATGAAGGACGCAAACGTATCTTAGATTTACCAAACATCTCTGTAGTAAAATATTGCAAGGTTTGTTTTAAATCTGCAAAACTCACATCTTTATCAATGTATAAACCTTCTACTTGGTGGAAAAAACAATGTGCACGTGCCGAAATAGCTTCGTTACGAAACACACGACCTGGAGAAATGGTACGAATTGGTGGTTTATTGTTTTCCATATAACGCACTTGCACAGAACTTGTGTGTGTACGCAATAAAATATCTGGATCTGTTTGAATAAAAAATGTATCCTGCATATCACGCGCTGGGTGATATTCTGGCAAGTTTAATGCTGTAAAATTATGCCAGTCATCTTCAATTTCAGGACCTTCACTTACATTAAATCCTATACGAGAAAAGATATCGATAATTTGATTTTTCACTATAGATATTGGATGACGTGCACCAATCTCAATAGGTTCTCCTGGACGGGATAAATCTCCATAAACACCTTTGACTTCTTCCTTACTTTCTAATTCTTCTTTTAAGGCGTTTACTTTTGCTTCGGCAGTTTGCTTAAGTTTATTAATGGTTTGACCAAACTCTTTTTTCTGCTCGTTTGTTACATTTTTAAACTCCGAAAAATAGTCATTAAGTAATCCTTTTTTACCTAAGTATTTTATACGAAAAGCCTCAACCTCTTCTTTAGATTGTGCTTTAAATGCTTCGGCTTCTGCTATGAGTTCTTTTATCTTATCTATCATATCTCCTTAAAATGAATGGCAAATTTATGAATTTTATCGCTATTTGCGTTAGCGATTGCAATGGAAATCCTTTTGCTTTTCGCAAAAGATTGTAGTGGAAAGTGCGACCCTTTTGGGTAACGCTCAAAAATTTATTCTATAAATTCAGATTCAATGAAATAATTAACGATAGCATCTTTCATCAAAACACTTTGTTCTCCTGCTTTTAATGGTGGTAATTCTTCTTTTATTTTATAATGAGGCCAACCGTCTTCGTCTGCAAAATCAAATTCATAGTAACCATAAGGTGTGAGCAACTTGCAGATGGCAATGTGCATCAAATCAAGCTTATGATCTTTTTTAAACTTACGATCTAGCTGTCCCAACTCTTGCACACCTATTAAATATATTATTGCATCTAAATCTAATGGATCACCATCTGCAAATGTTGCAGACAACTTTTTTACCACTAAATCCCAACGTTGTTTTAATTGTTCATCTCTTGCCATAATCACTTTTCCGCGTATGCGAAAATCATTTTAATTAATAAGATTGCAAAGTTAATAAACTATAGGCTCTAGAAATACGTTATTATTTTAAAATGAGAAAAATTATGTACGTTTGTTAAAACTGACTATAACTATGGCAATCATTGATATTATTTTAGGAGCACTTTTACTTTTTGGTCTCATTAGAGGCGTTATGAAAGGACTTTTTGTAGAAGTCGCTTCTCTGGTTGCTCTTGTGGCTGGTATTTATGGTGCGATTCACTTTAGTAATTTTGCTGCGGAATTTTTAGATAGCAGACTTGATTGGGAAGAGAAATACATTAATATTGTTGCTTTTGCTGTTACGTTTGTCATCATCGTTTTAATCATTGCTCTCGCAGGAAAAGCTTTAACCAAACTTGCAGATTTTGCAGCTCTTGGGATTATAAATAAGCTTTTGGGTGGTGTTTTTGGAGCTCTTAAAATTGGTTTAATATTGAGTATTCTTCTTATTGTTTTTGATAATATGAATAATGCTATACCATTTGCTGACAAAGAGGACTTAGAAGATTCTATTTTATACAAACCTGTTAAAGGATTGGCTCCTTTAATTTTTCCAGGTATTTTAAATAAAGGAAAAGAAGATTCTGATGAAAATCCTGAAACTAATTCCGAAGCATAAAAAAACCGCCTATTTGCATAGACAGTTTTGTTTTATTGTTTTAGATTTTTAATCTAGGTGATAAATTTCCATAATATCTGTTAGATATTTTTCAAAATCTAATTTCAAATCAATCAGTTTTCCTGTGTGTACATCAAATACCCAACCATGTACTTTTAAACCTCTATCTCTATAGGCTTTTTGAACTGCAGCAGTTTTAATTAAATTAACGCATTGTTCTTGAACATTGAGCTCTACTAAACGATCGTATTTTTTGTCTTCATTTTCAATAGCATTAAGCTCATCATGATGCATACGATAGACATCTCTAATATTTCTTAACCAACCGTTCAACACTCCTAAATCTGCTGATTGCATTGCTGCTTTTACTCCACCGCAACCATAGTGACCACAAACGACAACATGATTTACTTTTAAATGGGTTACTGCATATTCAACAACCGACATTGCATTAAGGTCAATTCCTGAAACCATGTTTGCAATATTACGATGTACAAAAACATCTCCAGGACCAAGTCCCATCAGTTCTTCGGCAGTCACTCTACTATCTGAACAACCAATGAATAACAATTCTGGATTTTGACCTTTACCTAATTCTTCAAAATAATTTGGGTCAGTAGTTAATTTATCTTTTATCCATTTTTCGTTATTTTCAAATACTTTATCTAAATTCATGATGTTATTTTATATGGTGTCTTTAACATTATTTTTAACCCATTTTAAACAGGTTTTAAAATCTTTAAAAATATGTTCATTAGGAATAAAATCTGGAATAATATCAATTCGTTCCATCATATATCTTGGTTGTTTTAAGAGTCCTACAAATAATACTTCCACATCATTTTTCTTTAATTCTTGAAGCATATCTTCCATAGCATATAAACCCGATTGATCCATATATTGCATACGTCCTAATCGTAAAATAACCGTTTTTGCTGTTTTTGGAATTTGTTCTGTTAACGCCTGAAAATCACTGGTAGATCCAAAAAATAATGGTCCTTTTAAATGCTTGATAAAGACTTCTTCTTTTAAGGCTTCAGGAAAACCTACCTCATCCTCCCAAGATTCTTCTTTTAGTGATTTCACATCAGAACGCTCTGCTGTTAAGTCTCCTATTTTTTTCATAAACATTAGTGAAGCGATAATCAAACCGATACCTACAGCATAAATTAAATCCCAGAACGTAGATAATAATAATACAACAAGCATTATTAAAACCTCTGAACTTAGTTTTAATGGACCAAATTTAATGTCTTTTGGTAAACTAGGAATCGCTTTAAGACCTTTATAATCCATTACACCAATACCAACAGTTATTAAAATACCAGCTAAAACTGCTGCTGGGATTTTTGATGCTACATCACTTAATGCTAGCATTATTAACAATAACATGACACCAGCAATCATTCCAGAAAGCTTTGTTTTACCACCTGCATTAATATTTACAACTGTTCTAATCGTTGCTCCTGCTCCAGGAATCCCTCCAAATATTGCTGCAATACTGTTACCTATACCTTGTCCAATTAATTCCTTGTTTGGTTTATGTTTGGTTTTGGTCATATTATCTGCAACGACACTTGTTAATAAAGAATCTATAGCTCCTAAAAGTGATAAAGTAAGTGCTGTAAAAATATAAGGTGTAATACTCCCTAAGCTAAAACTCGTAAACATTTCTAATCTTGGAATTGGAATACCTCCAGGGATTTCGGAAATAGGTCTATAACCTAAATTAAACCCATAAGCAATTCCAGACATTACAATTAGAGCAACTAATGTACTTGGTACTGCTGTTGTTATCCGTTTAAAACCATAAATTATAAATATGGTTCCTAAAGCTAAAATAAGTTCTAACCAATTAATATTCTTTAAAGCTCTTGGTAGTACTTTTAAAGCTCCCACTGTACCAGAAGCTTCTTTAGCAGCTAAAGTTTGTGATTCTGTTAAAACTTGCTCAGGAGTAATTTGCTGCGCACGCTCTATAGTTTCTTTAAAATTTTCAAGTACTAAAATACCCTCTCCAGCTTCTTCTTTTAAAATATTTTCTAAAATAACTTCTTCAGCTTGTGGTTTAAATTGTTCTACAAAAGCTTCGTCCTCTTTAGGATAATAACCAATTGATGGTAATATTTGAGTTAATAAAATTATAACTCCAATCGCAGTCATAAAACCTGAAACAACAGGATAAGGGATGTATCTAATATATTTTCCTAAGCCTAAAAAACCAAGGCCTACTTGTATTAATCCTGCTAATAAAAACACGGTTAAAATGGCTGGTAATGCTTTTTCCACACTACCATCATTAGCAGCAACAATTCCTGCAATAATTACCATACTTACAGCAGTCATAGGTGCAGTTGGTCCAGAAATTTGAGTTGGAGTACCACCAAAAAGCGCAGCAAAGAAACTTATAAAAATGGCGCCATAAAGCCCTGCTTCTGGCCCTAAACCTGATGAAACACCAAATGCTAATGCCAATGGCAATGCTACAATTCCTGCTGTGATACCTCCAAAGGCATCTCCTTTAAAATTGGAAAAAAAGTTTTTCATATTTTATCTTTGGTATTTTTTTAAAGTTACTTACATTTTCTTTTAAAAATCAAAAATTAACAAATGCAATTAAATTAATTTGATCTCTTCCAGAAGTTTCAAAAAACTGATTCATATAACCTAACTCAAATCGCAATGCATTTGAAAACTTATAACCTAAACCTCCATAAACTCTGTTTCTATCAAAAACTGACGACCTTGTATTTAAAAATATTTCATTATATAATGAAATATATAGCGGATTTCTTCCGTCTTCTTTATATTGAAGTGGTACATTAATTCCTAAAAAATATCTCAATCGCATTTTAAAATCGTTTTCTACAAAACGCTGTTCAAAACGATAACGATGGCTCAAACTTATTTTACCAACTTTTTGTTTTGTTGTAAATTGTTGATAAATTCGATGTTCATTTATTGAAACTTTATCATCTGTTTCTCCAATGTAATTTTCAGACAAAATATAACCATATCCTAGCAAAATATTGTTATTATTTTCTGATAAATTATACCCAAGACCTGTTCTTATGAGTAATTGTTCTAAATCGTCTATAATATTGTAGCTCCTATACTGTATTTCATTATGGATATTCCATTTATCATTAATCTTTTTATTACCAATGTAAATAAGCCAATTTCCAAAATCACTTTCTTGAGCATTTGTTAAATTAGGCAGCACTAACAAAAAAGTTAGTACTACCATTCTTACTCTCTTTTTCAATTTGTTTTTATTCATAAAACTTCACTTCACCTGTATTGACATCATACATGGCTCCAATTATTCTAATCTCACCTGCTTTTTCCATTTCAGTAAGTATTGGACTTTCGGCATGAATTCTATCAATCATTAATTCCACATTTATGTGTGATACTTCATCTACAAAATCTAAGTTTTTAGAGGTTCTTAAACTTTCGTCTTTTGGTTCTGTAACCGCATTAACTGCTGGTGTAATTTTTTGAACTAACTTAGTTAAATTCCCCATTTCTGCATGGTCACATGCTCCTTTTACTGCTCCACAACTAGTATGTCCTAAAACTACAATAAGCTCTGTACCTGCTAATTTACATGCAAACTCCATACTCCCTAAAATATCTTCATTCACAATATTACCTGCAACACGTACACTAAAAATATCGCCTAATCCTTGATCAAATACCAACTCAGCAGACACCCTAGAATCTATACAGCTTAAAATAGTTGCGAATGGAAACTGCCCTTCGCTTGTATCATTTACTTGTTCTAAAAGGTTTCTATTAGCCTTTAAATTGTTTTGAAACCTTTGATTTCCTTCTTTTAAATATTGTAATGACTTTTCAGGTGTCATTGTTGCTTGTGTTTCTTTTGTATGTGCTTTCATAATGTTTTGTTTTTACGTTTAATTAAAATTGTTATTTATTATGCTTCGGAAACTAATAATGAAACATTCAACTTATTCACCACTTCTCTCAATGAGGCTTCTCCTGTGTTTTTTGTTTTATTTTCAGTTCTATCGACACATAATAAATTCACATTATTCTTTAAAATAAATGAAGAGAGTGTTTTTAAAGCATTAGAGTTTTGTTCAAAAACATACTCTACCATTTTTGGTTCTTTCTCAATAACCGTTTTTGTATCTGTTTTCTGACTATTAATAATCTTAAAAGATTTTAATGGTGTCTGCGTATGTGTTATAACATCCTTAGAAAATTCAGTATCGAAAAATTTAGTAGAATTATTAAAAACGCCTAATGTCATTTTTTCATTAGGTATTAATCCGTTCTCATCTGAAGAAATCATTATGTAACCCTTAAACTCCTTTAAAACAAACTTTATTATGCCATCTCCAATGAGTTGAAGAGAATTAGAATCTCGTTGTCCTAAAACAATAACATCTGGTTTATAACTCTTAATTTGTTTGAGAATCTCTTCTTTTATTTTTCCAAACGCATAACTACCTCTAATTTTTACATCATAATCCTTCGCATAGGAATTTACGGATGTATCAATAGTCTTTTTGGTAGTATTATGCTCTTCATTTAATGCTCTAATTGCAGATAATTGATTGTCTCCACCTACTATATCAATGTGTTTTTTAACATGAAATAATGCAATTTCTGCATCAATCATTTTTGCTAAACTCACACTATTTTTTAAGATAGTGTTTTCCGTCTTCTTTAAATCTGAAAGTACTAATATTTTATATTTTTCTGTTTTCATATCCTTAACTTAAACTTATATTAGATTTAGGTCTTAATTGAAAGAACTCAATAAAACTTGGTGGATTTTCAACAATACCTCGTTTTGAAATTAACTTGATATCAATGTTTCTTTCTTTTGCTTTAAAAGCGAAATCTTCAAGAATTTCAACAATATCATAATCAAGATATCTGGTTTTTGTTACATCAAATTCTAAATAGGTGTCTCTTGGCAAACTATCTAACTCTTTTAAAATAGCACCTTTATTAAAGAAAGTCACCTCTTCAGCAAGAGCCATTTTGATTTTATGTTTTCCATTACTATTATCTTCAATATGGAGAAAATGAGAGTTTTGGTAACTTTTTAATAGTATGACAACTATACCAACAGCTAAACCTAGACCAATACCAACTAATAAATCTGTAAAAACAATTCCTCCCACAGTAACAAAAAATGGGACAGACTGTTTCCATCCCAATTTATACATCTTCACAAATAATGAAGGTTTTGCTAGTTTATATCCTACAATTAATAAAATTGCAGCTAACACAGATAAAGGAATTTTATTAAGTAGAGCAGGAATTAATATCACAGAAATCAATAATAAAAACCCATGGATAATAGTAGACATTTTACTTTTTCCGCCAGATTGAATATTAGCTGAACTTCTTACAATTACTTGTGTAATAGGAAGACCACCAACTAAACCTGATAATATATTACCTGTACCTTGAGCTAATAATTCTCTATTTGTAGGTGTAACATTTTTATCTGGATCAATCTTATCAGAGGCTTCTACACACAATAAAGTTTCTAAACTTGCAACTAATGCAATGGTAAAAGCAATAACCCAAACTTCTGGATTTGTAATTGCTGAAAAGTTAGGAAAACTAAATTGACCTATAAAAGAATCTAAACTATCAGGAACAGGAACACTTACTAAGTGTGATTCTGCAATAGCAAGACTCTCATTAGATTGTGTTACTAGGAAAAAAATTATTCCAACAACAACAGCAACTAAAGGGCCTTGAATAATTTCAAAAAACTTTCCTTTTTTAACTAAGACGTTACTCCATAATAGCAAAATACCCAAAGCTATAAAGCCAACAACCATAGAGCCTATTATAAGATTATCAAAAATATGCAAAATTGCAGAAAAAGTATTTTCTCCAGAAGCTCCTAAAAAACTATCTGCTCCTTCTGGCTCTGCATCGTAACCAAAAAAATGAGGTATTTGTTTTAAAATGATGATAATACCAATACCCGTAAGCATTCCTTTAATAACAGATGACGGAAAATAGTACCCAATAATACCAGCTTTTAAAAAGCCAAAAATCAATTGAATAACACCTCCTAAAACAACAGCAACTAAGAAATTTTCATAACCTCCCAATGTACCAATTGCTGTCAATACAATAGCTGCTAAACCAGCTGCAGGTCCACTTACTCCAATTTTAGAACCACTTAAGGCTCCTACTACAATTCCTCCAATAATTCCAGCAATTAAACCAGAGAAAAGAGGTGCTCCACTGGCTAAAGCAATACCTAAACATAAAGGTAATGCTACAAAAAATACAACGACACTTGCAGGCAAGTCGTTTTTTAATGTTTTAAACATTTGATATAATGATTTATTACTATTGAATAGATTTCAATAGTTGTTTTAATATTTATTTTGGGGACAATAAATGTCGAACGAATAAAATATTAAATAAAATCTGGTGGAGGAGAAATGATATTGAGATGTGGTTTTAGGTAATTTTTAAAGAAATAACCTAAATTATCATTAGAATTAGAGGTTAAGAAATAATCTTCCTCATCAAGTTCATTCATAGGAAATACTTTTAAGGTTTCCTTTTCTTCTTCTTCAGTAACACTATAGAAAATAGAAACATCAACAGAATCGTCAATAGCAATGATTATTGATGGCGCAGTAATTAAGGCCACAAATAAAACAGAAAATAAAATTGCTATGATTTTTCTATTCATAAAAATAATTTTGAAATGCAAATATAAGGCAACGAAGCTTTAGAAGTGTTAAGGAATTTTTAAAAATCTGTCACTATTTTTATATCATCCTCAATAACCCATCCTGTTTTACCATCTTCAAGCTTTATTTTTTTCCAATTAGGAACTGTATCAATCACTTGAACCTTTGTGCCTTCATGGAGTTTAAAGGCTTCTGCACTTCGTAAATTAGGTTCGTTTTTAATTTGACTTTCTTGTGCAAAAACAATAGCTATTTGATTTTTTTGATCAAGCTCATAGCTATTATATGCAAAAGCAAGTGCAATAAAAGCCAATATTAAGGAGGATAAACTTGTTATAAATGCCAAACGTTTTTTTGATGTACTTTGAGAGAAGTAATACATCAAAAACAGTAGTACAAAGAGCACAACTAATGCAACCGATAATTTAGCCCAATTATCAAAAACCATAGTGTTTGTTGCTTTTTTAATAAGTCTGGAAAAACCAACTTCAGGAACTATTTCAATGTCATCAATAGTCATATTTTTAGCATATGCTATGTTATTTAAAATGTCCTTATCATTAGGTTTTAATAATAAAGCCTTTTCATAATAATAAATACTTGGAGCAACATGATTTAATTTATAATGTGCATTTGCTATGTTGAAATATAACTCTGCAGAATGCTCGCCTTGATCTAAAATCGAGGTATATTTACTTAAAGCTTCGGTATAATTACCATCATTATACAACGTATTAGCTTGTTCAAATACTTTTTCATTTTGACCAAATGATAGTGTGCTTAATAGACATACGAATATGTAAAATATCTTTTTCATATCTATTGTATCTCTTTATCAATTATTGAAATCGTCGATGCTGCTTTATCGTAATCTTGCTGCATTTCTACATTGGTAATTGGTGTATATCTTGCCAATTCACAATGCTGTAAAATGCTAATAAATTCTTTAACTGTTGGCTCGTTAACCTGTCTCTCAATAAGAATTTCTTCAATTTTTTCTTTGCTGAAATCACTCGTTTCAATCTGTAATTTCGCCTTCAGATAATTATGTAATGCTTTTTCAAGAGCGATGTAAAATGTTTCCTTTTCACCTAAAGCTTTTTTAGCTTCACCTAAATATTTTCTAGCTAGCTTATCTGCTTTTCTTATTTTATTTCCGAAGACATCTGCATTACGTTTTTCTTTTTCCTTACGATATACAAGTGCCAAAGGAATCAATAGAAAAGGTGACAATAAAGAGCCCCAAAACGCAGTAGATTTAAAGAAATCATTAGATGCAATTGGTTTTAAATTTGCTTTAGTTTTCACAAATGCAAATTGATCATTATTTAGAATCACTTCCTTTTTATCACCATTAGCTGATGCTAAATTATCATCACCCGAAGATGTGTTTATTGGACCTTCAATCACATCAATAATGATTTCTCCAGAGGACACACGTTTATACGTTTGGGTCTCTAAATCAAAATATGAGAATGAGATGCTTGGAATTGGATATTTACCTTTGTACTGCGGAACAATAGTATAGCTATCTGCAATTGAGCCTTGCATACCATTTGTATTCGTTCTAATTGTTTCGTTATACTCAGGTTCGTAAACTTCTAGTGAACTTGGTAGTGTCAATTTAGGTAATTGAAACAATTTGAGATTTCCTTTTCCTGTTACTTCTACTGTAGCTCGTAAACTTTCCGAAGCATTAAGTTCAGATTTTGAGGTCATCACATTAAACTTAAAATCACCAACAGCTCCTGTAAAATCCTCTGGTTTTCCTTCTTCTGGCAAAGGTTTCACATTGATTGTTCTACTTCCTGCAGAAACAGTTCTATTAGTTTGAGCCATATGCATACCACCAAAAATATCTCTTCGATTGGTTGGCACTTCAACAGTAACGTCTAGTGTTAACGGTTCTATTTCTAACTTGCCTGATTTTTGTGGATAGAGAACCGTTTTCCGAAGTACAACATATCGATAATCTTCGCCTTTGTAGGTTCCATTTTGAACTCTCAATCCTTTGGTATCTATCTTCTGACTCCAAAAATCATTATATCTAGGATTATCTAGCTCTCTCCAATTACTCACACCTGTATTTGGTGACACGTAGAGTTTGTAAACCACTGTAATCGCTTCATTAAGGTAAGGGTCCTCTTTAGAAACCTCTGCCACTAAATGAATATTCTCTGACGCAACACCTTCTACATTGTAGGGATCATTTGGTCGTTTTACAGCATTTGTAACTTGTACTGTAACCGCATTTGTTTTATACGTTTTACCTTCAATTTCAATACTTGCGCTTTTAATTGTAAATCGTCCTTGCTTTTGAGGAGCAAGAAAATAGCTGTATGTTTTTGCATAAGAGTGTGCGCCATTGAGCCAAGAATTACTAACAGATGTATTTGGTCCTCCAATGACTTGAAAATTTTCAAAATCTGGAGCCTCAAAATTATCGCCATCCTTATTCATTATGAAATCAACACGCAGACGTTCATTTTGACCTAGCTTTGTCTTGCTTACTTTGGCTTCAAATTTAATTTGCGCAAATGTCATACTCGATGTGAGTACGATTAATAATATGGATATGTGTTTTATGAGTTTCATCTCAATTTTTTTCTTCGGAAATATTATGATTTAACTTTTAGTCTGCTATAATTTATCTTGATCTCTTGTATTATTGAAACTATTGAACTTTCTTTTTACTGAAAACTGCGACTGAAAACTAAAATCTACCAGTCCTTTTCAGTTTTTACCTTAGCACCTTTTTGTTTTTCAGCATTGATTTTCTCTTGAACTTTTTGTTCTTGATTATTCATAGCTTCTAACAAATTCTTAATTTGTTGAGGAGACAATTGTCCAGGTTGTGGTTTAGGCTGTCCTTCTTCCTTTTTATCATCTTTCTTATCGCCTTTGCCTTGATCTTTTTCATCTTTTGGCTTACCATCTTCATCCTTTTGGTCTTCACCATCTTTTTTATCTTGATCGCCTTCATCTTTAGGATCATCTTTTTTCTCATCTTCCTTTTTATCCTCTTTCTTGTCTTCGTTTTCTTTATCCTCGTCTTTCTTGTCTTCTTCTTTGTCTTGTTCTTGCTGTTGTTGCGCTGCACATTCTTGAGCTATCACAAGATTGTAACGCGTTTCATCATCGGTTGGATCATTACGCAAGGCGCTTTTATAGGCTTCTACAGCTTCTTTACACAACTCTTCTTTCATTAACACATTACCCATATTGTGGTAAGCTTTGTGTTTTTCTTCTTTTGAGGTTGCGTTTTTTGCAGCTTCGGTATGACGATATAAAGCTTCATCATAATTACCTTTATCATAATAGGTGTTTCCTAAATTATAAGAGCCTGCAATTACAGATGGTGCTTGAGAAATTGCTTTTCTATACTCCATCTCTGCGTTGACATAATTATCTGCATCAATGAGTTCATTGCCTTCATAGACATAGTTATTAGCACTTTCTAGTGCTAATTGCTGTTCTTTTTCTTTGGTTTTGTCTTGTGCAAAAGACAGTCCAGAGATTAGAATAAATATGTATGTGATGTATAACTTCATAGTTTTAATAAACTTTACCTTAATATCAATTAGACATAAGTAAAACGCTTAGCAAGATATAAAACTAGTGGACTTGATATAGTTAAAGAATTTATAAAATATTGGATGAGTTGGTGTTGGATGGAATTGTATGTTTGTAATAGCTAATTCTTATTCAGAATTAGCTATATTAATTTAAGTACCTGTCGTATATGCATGGTAACGTATAGAAATAAAAGAATAATGAAGGATAATAAAACAAATTTTATAGAAATTCTAAAAATTGAAGAGACTACTCTTAGTTCAAATATGGTTGTTTTATTAAAAGAGTATACTGATTATTCAACAGAAGATTTAATTTATTTGATCAACAAGTTCAATACTGATAAATCTGTAGAAATTGAATTGGTAGCAGATATAAAAGAATGTAATCAATTAGCATCAAAATTGATGGATTTAAATATAGGTATAGGAAAAACATCATTCCATGAAGAGAATAATCTCTAGTTATTAAGGCTAGCAAAAACTTCTAAATCATAACATTTCCGAAGCACTACTAAAAATTCTCATTAAACAAATTAAGTCGTTTCAACCAACCTGTTTTTCGTTCTAGGAAGAAAATATCTAAGAATAAAAAGAAAACTCCAAAACCTAAAAACCATTGAAATTGGTCTTTATAATCTGCGAATTCTTTGGCTTCAAATTCGGTTTTATCCATCTTGTTGAGAATGTCTTTGATTTCTTTGATAACGTCTGCTGTATTGTTACCATTGATATAAGCACCATTAGCTTCTTCTGCGATATCTTTTAAAGTTTCCTCGTTAAGCTTCGTAATAACCGTTTCGCCTTGATTGTCTTTTTTGTAATTGAGTAAAACTCCGTTACGTTTAATTGGGATGCGACCACCTTTAACGTCACCAACACCTATTGTATAAATTCTAATCCCTTCTTCACTCGCTTCTTCTGCAATAGTACTCGCCACATCACTGTGATCTTCTCCATCTGAGATAATAATTAACACACGATTGGTTTGCTCCTCGTCATCAAAATAAGTCTTTGCTAATTTAATAGCTTCGTTAATAGCTGTACCTTGAGAGGACAACATATCTGTGTTCATGTTATTCAAAAACATTTTTGCAGAGGCATAATCTGTGGTGATTGGTAATTGCGGAAATGCTTTCCCTGCATAAGCAATAATCCCAACGCGATCACTTCCTAAATTATTGATGATTTGCGTCACCAATTGTTTTGATTTTTCTAATCGGTTTGGAGCTACGTCTTCTGCCAACATACTTTTAGAAACATCTACTGCAAATACAATATCTACACCTTGACGTTTTACGGTTTCTAGCTTTGTTCCAATTTTAGGATTGACCAACGCAATAGCGAAACAGGCAATAGCCAAACTCAATACGACAATCTTTAAAATGGATTTAAACAACGATTGATTAGGACTCAAACGTTTCAATAGTTTAGGATTAGCAAAACGTTTTTGCGTTTTATATTTCCAAAACTGAAGTATAGCAAATAGCAAGATGATTACTGGGATTACCAGTAAAATCCAAAACCAAACTTTTTCTTCTAATTGAAAATCAAACATTTTTTCTATTCTCTAAATTTTAACTATACAAAACTTCTAAACACAGTAAACCTCAACAATACTTCTACAAGTAATAGACCTAAAGCAATTAAAATCAACGGACGATATTTTTCATCATACGTCGTGTATTTAATCTCTTCGATTTCTGTCTTTTCGAGTTTATTTATTTCGTTATAAATTTCTTTTAATTTCTTGTTATCTGTGGCTCTAAAATAAGTTCCGCCTGTGACATCTGCTATCTCGTTAAGTAACTCTTCGTCGATTTCTACTTTTACTCTTCGGTATTGAAAACTTCCGTTAGGTAAAATAGAATAGGGTGATAATGCCATCCCATTGGTTCCTAAACCTATCGTGTACACTTTGATGCCATATTCTACAGCGAGCTCACTAGCAATTTTAGGATCTATAAATCCGGAATTATTAACACCATCTGTTAGTAGAATAATAATTTTACTCTTTGCTTTACTGTCTTTTAAACGGTTTACAGATGTTGCTAAACCCATCCCAATTGCAGTTCCACCTTCAATAACTGTATTGTATTTAATATCTCTAAGAGAACGCAGCACGATACTTTTATCACTCGTAATTGGTGTTTTTGTATAACTTTCTCCTGCGTATTCTACTAAGCCAATTCTATCGTTTGGTCTGCCCTTAATAAATTCTGAAGCTACATTTTTTAAAGCCTCCAAACGGTTTGGTAATAAATCTTTTGCCAACATACTTGCAGATACATCTATTGCCATGACAATGTCAATACCTTTGGTTGTTTTTGTTTTTGTGGTCTCGTCTGATGTTCGTGGTCTGGCTAATGCAATAATTAAAAATGACAATGCCAATAATCGCAACACAAACAATATTGGACGCAATTTTGGAAGCAGAGAGTTGCCAACCTTGAAACCTTTAATGCTCGACATTTTAAGCTCTGCTGTTTGTTGTTTTCTTTTAAAAAAATACCATACGATTGCTAATGGCAGTAATAAAAACAACCAGAAAAACTCTTTATTTAAAAACTCTATCCCTTCAAACATTACTCTTCTTCTAGTTTTTTAAGTTCAACGGAATCTATAATTCTATCAATCGTTTGGTTGGTATATTCATTTTGATTATTCCAAACTAAAACGATTTGTTGTAAGACGTTTTCTGAAGTAAATGCTAAAATCACATATTCTCCTTCTCTAAATTCGCCTTCTTCACCTGTAGGAAATTGTGCTGTACCGTAAGCTTTTAAACCTTCTGCAGCATTAGGTGTTATAAATTGTTCTCTTTTTACAATGAGATTTTTAGCACCATTATTTTCGTACATTTTAAGATTACCTTCAATTGCAAGATTTAAGTCTATTTTATTAGGCTCACCTTCTGCATTTTTTCCAAGATCTTTATATTTTGAAGTACTCACCAAAATATTCATATCTGTATTCAAATCTCCATAAGAAAACATAGTCATTTTCACTTGTTGTGTAGAGTCTATATCTTTCTTTTCAAGACGCTCTAAAACCACAGGAGTTGAAATCATAATTGGTGGCACACCATAATCACTACGTACCCAATCACCTTCTAATAATTCTTTACTCTCCTCTCCAATGATGGTATCAACAACGTATTTAAATCCGTATTTAACACCAAAACCTACAAACGTTGCAATCAATATCAAAAGACCTGCAGCTATGGTAAGCCAAATCTTTTTACGCTTTTGTTTGTGCTCTTGTTCGTCTCTGTATTGCTCATCAAGAAGTTTCTCTTCTTCCGTTGGTTCTGGTAAAGCTTCTTTGACTTGATCAATTTCTATATCAATCGTATTTCTGTCTAATTTTGCCAATTCGACGTCTGGTGCTGATTTTGCAAATTTTACCAAATCGGCACGTTTCAGAATCGTCTCAATATTTTTTATATCATTATTGCTCAACTCAATTTGATTAGCATCACGAAGCATGTTTAAGCGACCAACCAATTCATCGGTTGTGCTTTCTAAAGCACGATCATACACTTTTTCATCAAGGTATTTTCTAATGATAAAAGTCAACTCAGAGTAATAATCTTTTAATTCTTCTTTCTGAAGGTAATCGCTCTCATCTAATTTCTTTAAAGCCATTTTAGCTCTGTCATAAGGAGGAAGCAATGCAATTTCCTCTTCTTCTGTCAAAGGTTTTTTTCGCCAAATAAACCAGTATAAAACAAAACCAATTAAAGCTAAAGCCAATAAACCGATAAGCACATATAACCACCATTTGCTTGATGATTTTTCAACAGCAATCATTGGTTTAATATCAAAAAGCTTTTGTTTTGTGGTATCTACAGCAATGGTTTGCACCTCAACACGCAACGAATCTGTATAAAATATTTTATCACCTACAAATATTTTTTGCTTCGGAATTGTGTATGCTCCAGAATCAAACTGCGTTAATGCATATTCTTTTATAAGCTGAAATTTGCTGTTATTTTTTGTTGTATCAATCTTATAAGACTCAATCATCTCAAAAGGCATAAACGTTTGACCTTCTGGAAACACAACCAAATCTGTACTATCTACTTCTACTTTTACTTTAAAAGTAATTTGCTCTCCAATTCTAATTTTTGTAGTATCTATTGAAGATGTGACTTGAGCAAAAGACAGAAAAGAACATAGAAAAAAGAGCGCAGATAAAATGACCGAAAACGAAAGACCGAAGCCTTTGGACTTTCTCATTTTATGACGCATTACACTTGTTTTAACTTTCATATATAAACTCACGTTGTACTTCTAACTTTAGTTATCTCATTTTAAAATAACCCAATAATTTTTTTACATAACTCTCGTCCACACGACAATCTATCGTACCAGAACCAGATTTTGTAAAGGTCTCTTTAAAAAACCCTACTTTTTCATTGTAATACTTACTATAATTTGTTCTCACTTGTTTTGATGCAGTATTCACTAATACCATTTCCCCAGTTTCTTCGTCCTGCATTTGCACCATTCCCAAATTAGGAATCTCTTCTTCACGCTTGTCATAAACTCTAATTCCAGTAATATCGTGACGACCTGCTGAAATTTTTAAATTTTGCTTATAATCATCATCTGTAATAAAATCACTTAATAGAAAAACAATCGTTTTCTTTTTCATCACATTGGATAAAAATTTAAGTGCTACGGAAATATTTGTGAGTTTACTCTTTGGCTTAAATTCAATCAATTCTCTAATAATACGTAATACATGAGATCGACCTTTTTTAGGCGGAATATATAATTCTATCGCATCTGAAAATAAGATGAGACCAATTTTATCATTATTCTGCGTTGCAGAGAATGCTAGTGTTGCAGCAATTTCTGTAACGATTTCATTTTTAAACTGCTCGTCAGTACCAAAAAGTTCAGAACCCGAAATATCAACCATGAGCATCATCGTCAATTCTCGTTCTTCTTCAAAAACTTTAATATAAGGTTCGTTGTAGCGTGCAGTGACATTCCAATCAATATTACGAACATCATCACCAAATTGGTACTGGCGAACTTCAGAAAAAGTCATACCACGACCTTTGAAAGTCGAGTGATATTCGCCTCCAAATATATGATCAGACAACCGTCGTGTCTTAATCTCAATTTTTCGTACTTTTTTTAGTAATTCCTTAGTATCCATTGTTCTGTTCTGTCATTCCGCACATAATGCGGAATCTATCAAATTAAATTCGTTCTAAAAGTTAAAGAGATTCCGCATCAAGTACGGAATGACAATGCTATGGCACTTCAATTTCGTTTACAATCTTATTAATGATATCTTCAGACGTTACGTTTTCTGCTTCTGCTTCGTAAGTAATCCCAATTCTGTGTCTTAACACATCATGAACTACAGCACGAACATCTTCAGGTATTACATAACCACGACGCTTAATAAATGCGTAACATTTTGCAGCAGTAGCCAGGTTAATACTTCCACGAGGTGATGCTCCAAAAGAAATTAATGGTTTTAAATCTGGTAAGCCATATTGTTCTGGATAACGAGTCGCGAAAATAATATCGAGAATATATTTTTCAATTTTCTCATCCATATAAACTTCTCTCGCAACTTCTTGAGCTCTTAAAATTTGAGCAATAGAAACTACAGGATTCACTTTTTCCCATGAACCTTTAAGATTTGCTCTCATGATGAGTTGCTCTTCATCTTTCTTAGGATAGTCAATAACCGTTTTTAACATAAAACGGTCAATTTGTGCTTCTGGTAATGGATATGTTCCTTCTTGTTCTACTGGATTTTGAGTTGCCATTACTAAAAATGGTTTGTCTAAAATATAAGTTTCATCACCAATAGTCACTTGTTTTTCTTGCATGGCTTCCAATAAAGCAGATTGTACTTTAGCTGGAGCTCTGTTAATCTCATCTGCAAGTACAAAGTTTGCAAAGATTGGTCCTTTCTTAATTGAAAAGTCATTAATCTTCATATTGTAGATTAGTGTACCAACAACATCTGCAGGTAATAAATCTGGTGTAAATTGAATTCTACTAAAACTACCATCAACAGCTTGAGCCAGTGTATTAATTGCTAATGTTTTTGCTAATCCTGGAACACCTTCAAGTAAAATATGTCCTCTACCAAGAAGCCCAATAAGCAATCGTTCTACCATGTGTCTTTGACCAACGATGACTTTATTCATTTCCATCATCAATAAATCAACAAAAGCACTTTCTTTTTCTATTTTCTCATTGATGCTTTTAATGTCAATTGTACCAGTTTCTTCCATTATTTATATGTTTTAAATACTGTGATTAACTCCTTTTAATTTAGTAGTGCAAATTGTTAAATTTTTTGCTGAATTGCTGTTAACATTTGGTTAAAAGTTAAAGGCAACACGATGTGTGTTGCCTTTAACTTTTTATTTCAAGATATTTTCTCTGTAAAATTGTATTCTAGTAAAGATTAAAAAGTCTCATTTCAGTAGACATTTTTGGGTTTAGATTTGCAGTACCTTCCGAAGACATTTCAATAGATCTATCTGTATCAAAAACCAACACGAAATCATATACCTTATTGGATATCAATTGTTTTCCTACAATATTTACTGAAGCATTATCATACTCTGAAGCAATATCTAAAACATATTCCAGTCCATTTTCTACAACTGTATTTTGATCTCCAAATACTAATTTAATATTGTAGATAAACTCTGAAGGAATTTCTTCAAAATCAACTAACGTTACCACTTGATTATCTATAATTCTTGTTAAATCATGAATTCCTGTGTTCACCGTATTTAAACTCACCCAAGCATTTGGGTCTGATTCGTCTTCTAAAACACGAAGCTGAACATCAATGACCTCTAAATTAGCTCTATTAAATGAACTTGGAGTTCCTTGAAGTTTTACTGTTATCAAACTACTGTTTTCAAATGTTATAGTTTCTAACTCATTAGAACAACTAGTCACTAAAAATAAGGCTAATAAGCCTGTAACTAATATTTTAAAATTGCGAGAAGTTTTCATAGTAAGGGACGATTAATTAATATGTAACAATGATATCCAATTCTTCAATATTTGACTATTTTTATACATGAATAGCAGAAAAACCATTATAAACTGAAAAAAAAGTGAAATATTCTCGATTAATAGCAGGTACAATGACATGGGGAGTTTGGGGTAAAAAACTTCGAAAAAACCAAATCATTGACCTTATGCAACATTGCATTGAACAAAATCTGACCACATTTGACCATGCAGATATTTATGGTGATTATACTACAGAAACTGATTTTGGTGACGCTTTCGCAGAAAGTGGCATCAAAAGAGACCACATCCAAGTCATTAGTAAATGTGGTATTCAATTGATAAGTAAAAACAGAAGCAATAGTGTAAAACATTATAATTATGACACCAACTATATCATCAAGTCTGCAGAAGAATCCTTAAAAAAGCTAAAAACAGACTATTTAGATTTACTTCTCCTGCATAGACCTAGTCCATTAATGCAACCAGATGAGATTACAGAAGCAATTTCTAACTTAAAAAAAAGAGGACTGATAAGAGATTTTGGTGTGTCTAACTTTACACCTTCTCAGGTAGAATTGATCTCAAAATCTATAGATATATCTGTTAACCAAATTGAATTTTCTCTCACACAACACAAAGCAATGCACAATGGGTCATTAGACCATATGATAACCAAAAACATCACACCCATGGCTTGGTCGCCTTTGGGTAACGTATTTAGAGAAGATACTGAACAAACCAGACGAATTCACAAGCAATTAGGAGAGTTATTGGATAAATATAATGTTACAGAAGACCAATTGCTTTTAGCTTGGACTTTAAAACATCCATCACATATTCATCCAGTGGTTGGGACTACAACAAAAAAACGCATTACTGATGCTGCAAAAGCTGTACATATTGAACTAGAATTAGAAGATTGGTTTAAAATATTAGAGGCTTGTCAAGGTCATGAAGTAGCTTAAACGGTTTGCACTACTTATGCAAAATGAATAAAACAAGACTAAACTAAAAAGATTCCTGTCTTTTCAGGAATGATAGAATTATGAAAAAAACAGCACTAATAACAGGAGCAACAAGCGGAATTGGTAGAGCAACAGCACACGAATTTGCTAACCATGGCATTAATTTGATTCTCTGCGGAAGGCGTCAAGAACGGTTAGATACTATAAAAGATGCATTAAGCAAACAAACCCATGTGCATACACTCAACTTTGATATAAGAGATCGAAAAGCAACATTTGAAGCTATAGAATCACTTCCTGAAGCATTTCAAAATATTGACATTTTAATCAATAATGCAGGAAATGCTCATGGATTAGACCCAATCCAAACAGGAAATTTAGACGATTGGGATGCTATGATGGATATCAATGTAAAGGGATTATTGTATGTGAGTAAAGCGATTATCCCACAAATGACAGCACGAAAAAGTGGTCATATTATCAACATTGGTTCTTCTGCAGGAAAAGAAGTGTATCCAAAAGGAAATGTGTACTGCGGAAGTAAACATGCAGTTTTAGCGATTACTGAAGGCATGCGGATTGATTTAAATCCCTTCGGAATAAAAGTAACAGCAATAAATCCTGGTCTTGTAGAAACCGAATTTTCGAAAGTCCGTTTTAAAGGCGATCCAATTGCAGACAATGTTTACAAAGGTTATAAAGCTTTGCAACCTGAGGACATTGCAGAAATGATACAGTTTGCCATTTCACGACCTGCTCATGTTAATATTGCAGATGTACTTATGTTTTGTACTGCACAAGCGACTTCTACGATTGTAAATAAAGAGTCATGATACATTGGCTGAAACAAGAATGGATGACTCTTGCTTCAAAATACACTGGAGATCAACAGCTCATTTCTACATATTGGAACGATATAGAAATGTACTATACCTCAAAAGGAAGGTATTATCATAATCTAACTCACATTTATAATATGCTAAAACAAGCAGAAACTATTGTAAATGACATTGATGATTATGATGCATTTAGATTTTCAATATGGTATCATGATATTATTTATAATTCTACCAAAAAGAATAACGAAGTAAAAAGCGCTGAATTTGCTCGAAATCGATTAAAATCATTCAATTTTGATAAAAAACGCATAGAAATTGTCGACAATTTGATAAAATCAACCGAAAAACACACTGTTATTTTAAATAAAAATCATGATAATGCATACTTATTAGATATAGATCTATCCATTTTAGGAACCAATTGGGAGGCATATCAAACCTACATTAAGAATATTAGAAAAGAATATGCCATTTATCCTGATTTTATGTACAAAAAAGGACGTAAAAAAGCGATGCAACATTTCTTAGAACGAGAGTCTATTTATTTTACGCAACTATATCAAAACAAATTTGAAACTCAAGCACGACAAAACATTGAAAGAGAAATTAGCACTTTATAAAATGAAACAATTTACAAACTCTATACTTTGCCTATTTCTATTAATTATCTCATGCACATCATCTGCTCAAAAAATTGAGGACAATCGCTTTGTGTCTCATATTGTTGATTTGCAAAAACAGACTCTAAAACTTTATTATCAAAATGAGGACAGTATTAACTTCGGAAATTTTAAAACTTTAAAACAAGAGCTATTAAACAAAGATCAAGAACTTGTATTTGCTATGAATGGAGGTATGTATTTAAAAGACGGTTCTCCTCAAGGTTTATTTATAGAAAACGGAATTACAACAAAGCAAATCGACACCACGAAAGAAGCTTATGGGAATTTTTATTTACAACCCAACGGAATTTTCTACCTAACTAAAGATAATAAAGGTTTTGTTTCAAAAACAACAGACTTTAAATTTAATTCTAATATCACATTTGCAACACAATCTGGACCAATGCTCGTAATTGATGGTGAGATTCATCCGGTTTTTGTAAAAGGTTCTAAAAATTTACATATAAGAAATGGCGTTGGCATTTTACCAAATGGTACGCTTTTATTTGCGATGTCTAAAGACCTTATTACGTTATACGACTTTGCAGAGTTCTTTAAAAGTCTAGGTTGCCAAAATGCTTTGTATCTTGATGGGTTTGTATCTAGAACTTACCTTCCGAAGAAAAAATGGAAACAATTAGATGGAAATTTTGGAGTTATCATTGGAGAAACTAAAAATTTGAATTAAATATACTCTAACTTCAGCGGGAAATATTATGATCAATAAACGACTGCTTATCAAAAACTTACTCGCTCATAATGATGAGAACAGTTTTTATGATAAAAAACGAAAAGTCGATATTACTCATAAAGAAGGTAAAGCTAAATTTTTGAAACACGTTTGTGCTCTTTCAAATAGTAATCCTAAAAACAACTCTTTTATCGTTATTGGTGTAGAGGATAAAGATAATAAAATTATGGGTGTCAACTTTTTTGACGACAGTAAAATCCAAAACCTCATCAACGCCTATCTTACTAATCCTCCAATTGTGCAGTATGAGAATATTCCGTTTCCGCATTTGCCAGATGATAAAGTCGTTGGACTAGTAACTATTAGACCTAACGGTAAGATTACTTCTCTCAGAAAAAATATATGGAAATATTATGGTGGATCTGTGTTTTTAAGAGATGGAAGCATGAGCATGCCAAAAATTTTTGATATTGAAATTGAAGATGTAAATTCTAAAATCGTTGCAGCAATAGAATCTCATTCTCAAAACAACATTGAATACACGCTTGATGGTGTATTTGATTTTATGAATATGCGTAAAGATTACAATCCGCAATACAAGGTCTTTAAAGAGTACTTTGTATTGTGCTGGTCTGGTCAAAAGAAAGTTGTAAAAGATGATGCCTATTTCTCAAGAGTAGATATAGAATTAATTAATGAGCAAGTACGTTTATTCTTTTCAACTTTTGATGAAGTTTCAATATCGTACAATGAAAACACGTTTAAAATTATTGAGTACGTCAACCTAGGACTTCAAAACCAAACTAAATATTATAGACTAGAAGAGATCATTATTCATTTTGAGGATAATGCACATTATAATATTGAAACCAATTTATTATTTGAGCCTCCTCAGTTCGATAAAAAAATATTACACCATATTTATAATGCAAACAATGCTTTATTAGAAAAATTAAAAAAAGGTTTAAGTCTCAATAAAAACGAATTGCTAGATTTAAAAAATCTACCTGCAACATACCTTATATGTTACCTCAACTTATTTCACGATGCTATTGAAAAACTAAACGAAGCAAAACCATATCTAAAAAATCATAGTCCACTCGTTTACAAGTCTTACCAAGAAGCAACTCGAATTTTAAGAAAAATCAAGTACAGTTAATCGGAGTATTTTGCATAAATTACCGTTCATGCCTCTTTTTTTGCTATTTGTAGTAATTATTCTACAAACACTTTAATTTTCACGTAATTAGCATTGCTATTAATCAATTACACATAACCTTATTTCTAATCGACTTGTCGAAAACGAAATAAGGTTTTTGTCTTTTAAGATAATAGTAACAATCTTCGAACCAGTACATTTATTAACAAAAATTTCATGTTTATTTATAAAACAAGATTCTCGTAACACTCTATACGAGTGAAATTTACCATTCATACAGTTTTTTTGACCACTTATAGTTTTTTTTGAATAGTAGTCTATATTTTTACGATTTTAGCACTGCTATTAATCAATTACAAACTACCTTATTTCTTTCACCACGTTGTGAATGGAGTAAGGTTTTTTTTTGAACGCATTTTAGATAAAATTTAATTTTGAAAATGATTTGTTTAAAATACGCTCATCTTCTACCGCTAACCAATTTGATAACACAGCAGCGTAGATTGACCTAAAGTCTACGTCATACTTTAAATCACCATTATCATCTAGGTTTGAGAGACTAGCCAAATCATTATAAAACCCTTGCTTTTTTAATTGATTGCCTATAATAAATACATTACTCGCTGAGCCATGGTCTGTACCATTAGCTGCATTTTGCTTTACACGTCTACCAAACTCAGAAAATGTCACAATTAATGTATCATTAAAAGTACCTTGAGTTTTTAAATCATTAACAAAAGCTTCTACGCCTTCTGCATACATTTTTAGTAAACGACCTTGACTATTGATTTGCCCTGCATGAGTATCAAATCCTCCAAGTGATGAATAAAAAATTCTTGTTTCTAAACCAGAATTAATCAATTTTGCAGTTGTTTTTAATTGATTTGAAAACTCGTTATTAGGATAGTCTTGCTGACTTTTTGCTGTTTTATGTTTCTCATAAATATATTTAGCAGACGACTCTGCAGCTATCATTGTTTTATATAAATACCCCAAATTATGCTCACTCAAATGTTCATCTTGGTAATGTTTGAGCACATTTTTGAAGTATGGATCTTGAGATGTTTTAAATAAAATTTCAGGGTTTTTTGTAGCAATTCCGTTGAGTTTTTTTCCCTTTAGAGCTAATGATAAACTATCATCTGTCTCAATAGCGTTGTAAGGCTCATTTCCGTAATGATCCAAATAACGTCCAATCCAACCTTCTTGTAAATATTCATTAGAGTCACTTGCAGTTTGCCAAATATCTGTCGCTCTAAAATGAGAACGATTTGGATTTGGATAACCTACATTATTGATGACGGTTAAATGTCCATCGTCATATAATTTTTTAAGCGGAAGTAAATTAGAATGAAACCCTAAATCACCTGTCGCTTTTAGCACATCATTTTTAGAAATTGCAATCTTAGGCCTGCTACGATAATACTCATCATTATTGAAAGGCACAATGGTATTTAGTCCATCATTTCCTCCAGAAAGCTGAATCATCACCAAGCGTTTATATCCTAAACTTTTTGGCGATATGTTTTCAAATGCCTTAACAAAACTGGGAACAAAAATTAAACTGCTCGCCAATGTAGATTGTTTTAAAAAATGTCTTCTGTCCATATTATACGATTAACACATTTGATATTCTGGTAATGACATCAACTGGATGCAGTACTCTCGTTTTGACGATTGACTAAGTGTATCTAAATAGGTTTGCGTCCCATCACTTAATTGCGCAATGATAAGTTGCTCTCTTAAATTTTTAATTGAAGCATTTTGAAACTGTTTTTCAAAAGCTTTCCAATTGGCAGATACATCAAGTATTTTCTTGCGCTTTCCTTTAGCATAAAATTCTTCATAAGTATCTTCAAATTCTCCTTTTGGTTTTACCGAAATTTGAGCATTTCCCAATAATATAGATGGTAATTTCAATCTTAGCATAATTGTATTGCTGTCAATCCAGTTTTTTCCACCTTTCCATCCTGCAACATTTGGTGGGTTTAATAAAATTTGTCCAAGTAACTTCTGAACTTTAAAAACATCTTTTTGTTTTTTAAAAGTCATTGGTACAATTTTGTTCATACCGACTAGCAATTCTATTGGAGATTTTATTTTGTTTCCTATGTTTTCTTCGGAATAAAACCAATCTGAATTAAAGATATATCGCATCAAATTTTCGATATCATAATCTTTATAAAAAAGAACTGTTAATTCTTCTACATCGTCTTTATTAATTGTCTCATTTACGAAATACTTGTAGATTTTTCCGCAGATAAAACGTGCACATTGTTTTTGTTCTAGTATGATATTTATGATGTCTTCTCCATTGAAATTTCCCGTTTTTCCGAAGAAAACCTTCTCATCATTATCATGTTGAAAAACTCGCATTTTAAAATTTCCGTTGAGATCATTATTATAACCTGTAAAGGCACGAGCACTTTCTTTTATATCTGTTTCGGTATAATTACCAACTCCCAACATAAATAATTCCATGAGTTCTCGTGCAAAATTCTCATTAGGTCGCAATTTTTTATTTTGCTTATTATTAAGGTATTTTATCATAGCAGCTTCCTTAGAAATAGCTTTTATAAAATCACCAAAATCGCCCAAGGCATTTGCTCTAAGTGTATTATTATACTGTTGTACAAACAGAATATTATCGTCTTTACATACAAAATGATTCGCCCAAAATAAAGTCATTTTCTCACGAAGCATCTCTTGAGAAGACTCCAAACGTTCAATCCATTTGATGTTAAATGTTTTTATTTTATTTCTACTCTTTTTACGAAGTTCTTGAATAACCTCTTCATCTAAATCCTTTCTATTAATGTTTTTAAATTCGGAAACATCAACTTCTAAGGGTTTCATCGCTTTTGAAGTATCAAACAACGCTTCTACAACTTGGGTTACATTTATATCTGCAAAACGCTCCAAATCACTTTGGGTTGCACCAAAACCTGCTCTGGCGTATAGATGAAGAATATGTTTCGTGTTCATGTATTATATGACTGTAAGAAATGCAAATGGTTTAATAGGCTATCTATTTAACGTTTAAACGTTATATTTATTTAAAATCAACTAGTTCTTTTAACCAAAAAAACCACATCAATTGATGTGGCTATCATTTTATGATTAAAAATCTATTATGAATAAGACTTCACATGCTGAAGATTATTGAATCGTTATTGTTTAACAATTTTTATAATTTCTTCACCTTGACTCGAATGTAAAGAGACAAAATAAATACCTGAATCGTAATTAGTAAAATCAATCTTAAAGTCTGTTAATTCATTAATTAAAATAGTGTTCAACTTTTCTCCAAGGGTTGAACTTATTATAACTTTTTCAATAGAATGATTCGATGAAATTATTAATTGATCACTAACAGGATTAGGATAATATTGAACCGATATTTTAGTATCAAATTCTTCTAATCCAAGATTATCAATAGTAAATGTTTGTTCTGTTGAAAAAACCGAACCTTCATATTGATTATCAATAGACTGCACAGCCCAATAATAAGTTCCGTTAGGAAGGTCTTTTAAAGTAGCTTGGTTTTTGTACTGATAATTGCCTATGCCAACAACTTTTCTGTATCCTGTGTTCAAATCAGACATTGGGCTAACAACATTAGTTATTCCTGGAGCTGTTCCTACATAAATATTAAACGTTAGCTGTTTTTGTGGTGATTCTCCATCTGTAGAAGAACTCCAATTCAAAACTACAATAGAATCTGTAACACTAGATGAAAGATTTGCAGGAGGATTAGGAGCTGTATTTTGAATACTTGATTGATTCATATATGTACTTGACATATCACTCCTTAGAACAAATAAATCTATGTCTTTATCGTTGTCAAAATCTCCAATTTCAATATCATCAAATGAGTTCCCTACAACACCTAGATTCATGTTTTCTGTAAATGTCAAACTACCACTGTTTTCAAATATAGACGCTGAAAAATTAAGCTCTGTATAAGGTGAAATCCTTCCAATAATCAAAAAATCTAACTCTCCATTTCCAGTGTAATCTGCTGAAACAAAATTAGAATTATCTCCTACAGAGGTAAAAACTGTAGAGGTGTTTTCTGAAAATGAGAAACCACCATTATTAAAATACATTCTAGAACTATTACTACTTCCAACATTTCCATTTTTTATGATGTCTATTAATCCATTTCCATCACAATCTCTCAGCTCCATATCACCATTAAAAAAGTTCTCTAAACTTAATTCTAAACTAAAACTAAAATTGCCATTATTTTTATAGATATCTAAGCCACTAGAGCCTAGACCAGCTGCTACAATATCATTATCTCCATCATTATCTAAATCTCCTATTAAAATCTTTCCTTGATTTGTAGATGAAAAAGTATGACTCAAAGAGGTGAAACTGTTATTACCATCATTTCTGTATAGATAGGCAGAAGACGCTCCTGTTAAAAGCAAATCCAAATCACCATCCATATCTAAATCTCCCCAATCAAATTGATTATTTATAATATTACCACCAAAGACAAACGGAACTTCAGTAAAGATATTTGCAATATTTTGATACAATCGAGATTTATAGTCTCCAGATTGGACGAGTCCTGAAATAAAAATATCTAAGTCATTATCGTTGTCATAGTCAATAAATTGTACTTCTCCATTTCTATAACTATCCTGAAGTGCTATTGGACTCAATGTGAAGTTACCCAAACCATCATTATTATAAATCAAAGTATAATGCATTCCTGAGTTTCTACCCATTATAATAATATCTAAATCACCATCATTATCATAGTCACCAACATCTGAATTTGAAACCGTCAACGTTTGAAAAACCATTTCATTTAAAGGTAAAAAACTTTGAGAATGTAGTATTGTAAAAACAAAAAATGAAGTGAAAAAGACTATTTTTTTATGCATAAGTAGGTGTTTAATATATTAAAAATAGAAAAGCCACTTGAATATCAAGTGGCTTTTAAGATTATTTTAATTTATTTTTCTACAAGTCAAACTTAATCCCTTGTGCTAAAGGTAACTCATCAGAATAGTTAACTGTATTTGTTTGTCTTCTCATGTATACTTTCCAAGCATCAGATCCAGACTCTCGTCCACCACCAGTTTCTTTTTCTCCTCCAAAAGCACCACCAATCTCTGCACCAGAAGTACCAATGTTTACATTTGCGATACCACAATCTGAACCAGCATAAGATAAAAATTTCTCTGCCTCTTTCAATTCGTTTGTCATAATAGCAGAAGATAACCCTTGTACAACACCATTTTGTTTTGCAATAGCATTTTCTACTTCTCCAGAATATTTCATTAAATATAAAATTGGAGCAAATGTTTCATGCTGTACGATCTCAAAATGATTTTCTGCTTCAATAATTGCTGGTTTTACGTAGCAACCACTTTCGTAACCTTTACCTTCTAAAACACCACCATCAACTAATACATTTCCACCTTCAGCTTTTGCTTTTTCAATAGCTGCTAAATATGTGTTTACTGAATCTTTATCAATTAATGGTCCAATATGATTCTTCTCATCTAAAGGATTACCAATAGTTAATTGACCGTAAGCACCAACTATAGCATCTCTTACTTTATCATAAACAGATTCGTGAATGATTAGTCTTCTTGTTGAAGTACAACGTTGTCCACAAGTTCCAACAGCACCAAAAACAGCACCAGGAACCACTACTTTTAAATCTGCAGTAGGCGTGATAATTATTGCGTTGTTTCCTCCTAATTCTAACAAAGATTTCCCAAAACGCTCTGCAACAGTTACGCCAACTATTCTTCCCATTCTTGTAGAACCAGTTGCAGAAACTAGAGGAATTCTAGAATCTGTTGTCATCATTTCACCTACTTTGTAATCTCCATTAATAATAGAAGAGATTCCTTCTGGTAAGTTATTTTCTTTTAAAATTCCTGCAATAATATTTTGACAAGCTATTGAGCATAAAGGTGCTTTTTCTGAAGCTTTCCAAACACAAACATCACCACATATCCAAGCTAAAGCTGTATTCCAAGCCCAAACTGCTACTGGAAAATTAAATGCTGATATAATCCCAACAACTCCAATTGGATGCCATTGTTCTCTCATGACATGACCTGGTCTTTCTGATGGTATTGTTTGTCCGTTCAACTGTCTAGATAAACCAACTGCAAAATCACAGATGTCAATCATCTCTTGAACTTCACCGTAACCTTCTTGCAAAGATTTACCCATTTCATAAGACACCAATTTCCCTAAAGGCTCTTTTAAATCTCTTAGTTTGTTTCCAAACTGACGTACAATTTCTCCACGTTGTGGTGCTGGCATATCTCTCCAAGACAAAAATGCTTTTGTTGCAGCATCCATTACCTTATCGTAATCTGCTCTTGTAGTCGTTTTTACTTTTCCTATTAATTGACCATCAACAGGAGAATAAGATTCTATAATTTCTCCGTTAGAAAAATTGTTTGAACCTGTAGATGTTCCGTCATTTATATCCTTTACACCTAATTGTTGTAAAGCGTCTTTTATTCCGAAATCGGTAGCAATTGCTTCCATATATGATTAAATTTTATGATTTATTAAATTATCATGCAAAGTTACTAATAATTTATCATTTTTTGCGGTTGCAACCTTACGAATACTGTAACTTTAAAGCACTTAAAAATGCTACATCAGAATTAAGATATCTTCCTTTTTATTGCCTTTCTACTTATATTTTTACTGTTGTGTTGCTATTAAAAATCTTAAATGGTTAGACCAATACTTTCGAACTAGATTTTTCCGAAGAAAAAACGAATTCTATAAAAATAGCAACACATTCTATTTTATAAGCAACGAATCGTCTTTTCAGCTCATAATCCACCATTAAAATCTTAATTTTGAATAGTCGAAATCATTGACGATTAAACACTTTTCACCATGAAACTAAAGCAACTTTCCATCATCATTTTCTGTTTAACTATCCTATTTTCTTGTAAAAAGAAAGATACTATTACACAAGAAACAGATAACCTGTTCAAATATAGAGACTATATAAGTTATACGTCTTCTGGTTTTCAATCGGTTGCAGATCCTATTAAAATTAACCTTGCAACAGATGTTGAGACATGGGAACAAGGTCAAGAATTAGAAGGAGATCTTGTAAGCCTTTCTCCTCATGCTGATGGAAAATTAACCGTCTTAAATAAGCATACTTTAATTTTCACGCCTGACGAAAACCTTGAGCCAGCAACTGAGTATACTGCGAAAGTAAAATTAGACCAGATTTACAAAAACATGCCTAAGGACTATGAGGATTATGTGTTTCAGTTTAAAACGATTACTCCAAATTTTAGTATCAATACTAATGCGTTACAATCGTATAGCAAAAAGTGGCAATATCTCGAAGCTGTTATAAAATCTGCTGATGTGGTTTCTCTAAAAGATGCAAAAGCACTTATTGAAGCTTCTCAAAATGGAAAGAAACTAAAACTAGAATTCAATGAAATTGACGAAATTTCAAGGCAATTCGATTTTAGAATTGACAGTATTAATCGTTTGGTTGAAGATTCTGAAATTCTAATAAAATGGAATGGTAAAGTTATAAAATCAGATAATGTTGGTGAAAACAAAATCCAGATACCAGGTATAAATAACTTTAAAATTGTCAATGTTGAACCTTATAAAACACCAGAACAGTTTTTATATATTAACTTTTCTGATCCTATAAAAAACAATCAAAATTTTGATGGTTTAGTGACTATTCAAGGTGTAAAGAAACCAAAATTCGTAGTTATTGGTAACGTTTTAAAAGTGTATCCAGATACTAAGTTGGTTGGAAATATTCAGGTTGATGTATTTCAAGGGATAAAAAATGAAGACGGTTATAAGTTGAAGCAGCCATTTTCTGAAGCAATCTCATTTGAAGAAATAAAACCTATGGTTCGTCTTATTAGTAATGGGACAATTCTACCAAATTCTAATGATCTCAAGTTCAATTTTGAAGCTGTTAATTTAAGTGCTGTTGATGTTAGAGTGATAAAAATATTTGAAGATAACGTCTTACAGTTTTTACAAGACAATCCTTTAAATAGCAATAATAAAAATGAAATCAAACGTGTTGGTCGTCGTATTGCAAAACAAACGATTCAACTACAATCTGCAGCAGAAAACTCTGGAAAATGGAAAGCCTACAGCATAGATTTATCTAAATTTTTCAAGGCAGATGCTGGAGCAATCTATCGTATAGAAATTGACTACAATAAGAATTATTCTCTGTATGACTGCGAAGAAAATCCAAATGGATCGCTAAATGAAGATGACGAATACGATAATTATTACTACGAAGAAGATTACTATTATGATGGTGATTATACTGAAACCTCCACAGAAGATGAAGATCTAAAAGAGGAAGAATATTGGGATAATCGCACCTACAGATACCGAAGTTACAGTTACAATTGGAGACAACGTGACAACCCATGTGACGATGCTTATTATGATGACAACAAAATAGTAGCCCAAAATTTACTGGCATCAAATTTAGGCGTCATCGCTAAACAAGGTGCAGATAACACATACTATTTTGCAGTAACAGACATTTTAAGTACAAATCCAGAGGCGAATGCTAATGTCAAATTATTCAACTTTCAACAACAAGAAATTGGTTCAGTTTTCACCAATAGTGAAGGTCTAACAACTTATGAAGCTAATAAATATGCATCGTTTGCTATTGTAACCAAAGGGAATAATACAAGTTATATGAGACTTACCGACGGAAATTCTCTGTCTCTAAGTAAGTTTGATGTCTCCGGAAATAAATTACAACGCGGATTAAAAGGCTACATCTACGGAGAACGAGGAGTTTGGCGTCCAGGAGATTCTTTATTTTTAACTTTTATGCTGAATGACAAAGCTAACGAGCTTCCAAAAGGACATCCAGTAAAAATGGAAGTTACAGATCCTAACGGAAAATTGGTTTATAAAAACGTCACTACAGATAACGTCAATAACTTTTACAAGTTTGTTGTACCAACTTCCGCAGAAGGAAAAACAGGAAACTACAATGCAAAAGTATCTGTTGGAGGCGCACAATTTTATAAAGCGCTTAAAGTAGAAACTGTAAAACCTAATCGATTAAAAATAAAAATTGATTTTGATAATGAGATTCTTTCTAGCGAAGAACCTCTTGACGGAACACTTGATGTCAAATGGCTACATGGAGCTCCTGCAAAGAGTATTAAGGCAGAAGTTAAAGCAAAATTCAGTGCATCATACACCAACTTTAAAAACTATAAAGGCTACGTATTTAATGATCCTACGCGTCAATTTAATACTGAAGAACTCAATGTGTTTGAAGGCAATCTTGATACAGAAGGAAAAGCAACAATCAATACAAAACTAGATATTGGTAAAAATGCACCAGGAATGCTAAACGCACAATTTTTAGTGAGAGCTTTTGAAAATGGAGGTGATTTTTCGCTCGATGCGTTTACAAAACAGTATTCCCCTTTTGAGTCTTATGTTGGTTTAAAATCTCCAAAAGGCAATTATTATGGCTCTTATTTTACAGATACTAATCAAACCTTTGACTTAGCAGTTGTAGATAAAGATGGAAAACCTGTAAAACGAGATAACCTTGAAATTAAAGTGTACAAAGTAGAATGGCGTTGGTGGTGGAACTCCTCTTACGACAATTTATCAAATTACGTGTCTAGTAGTTACCACAGACCAGTTTTAGATCAAAAAGCGTCTACAGGAGCAAATGGTAAAACAACATTTACACTCAAAATTCCTGAAAATGATAGAGGACGTTATTTAATTAGAATTTATGATCCTGTAAGTGGTCATGCAACTGGACGTACAGCTTATTTCTACAAAAACTGGTCTGGTATGTCAACAGGTGATGACAAAGAAGCTGCTAAAATGTTGGTGTTTGCTAGTGACAAGGATAAGTATATGGTTGGAGAAACTGCTAAAATTAAATTCCCATCAGGTAGTGAAGGTCGTGCTTTGGTAAGTATAGAAAATGGATCTGATGTGATAGATTACAAATGGGTAAAAACCAAAAAAGGAGAAACAACGGTTGAGATACCTGTGACTTCAGAAATGGCGCCAAACGTATTTGTCAATATCTCTTTATTGCAACCTCATGCGATTACAAGTAATGATTTACCAATCCGTTTGTATGGTGTAATTCCAATTTTGGTTGAAGATCCAAAAACGATTCTAGAGCCAGAATTACGCATGGCAAGCGTCTTACGTCCAGAACAAGAATTTGAAGTTTTTGTTTCAGAAAAAAACAACAAAGCAATGACCTATACTATTGCGATGGTTGAAGAAGGCTTATTAGATTTAACACGATTTAAAACACCAAATGCATGGTCTGAGTTCTATTCTCGTGAAGCGCTTGGTGTAAAAACTTGGGATATTTTTGATGATGTTATTGGAGCATATTCTGGTAGTATTGATCAAGTATTTGCCATTGGTGGTGATGGAAGTGCTGCAAAAGGAAAGAATAAAAAAGCAAATCGTTTTAAGCCTGTAGTCACTTATTTAGGCCCTTTTGAATTAAAAGCAGGTCAAAATAAAGCACATAAAATCAAACTCCCAAATTATATTGGAGCAGTACGAACTATGGTTGTTGCAGGAAATAACGAAACCGAAGCTTACGGTAGCACAGACAAATCTGTAGAGGTTAAAAAGCCTTTAATGGTGTTGGCAACGCTGCCTAGGAAATTAAGTCCGGGAGAAAAAGTAACCCTTCCTGTAACCGTATTTGCTATGGAACCTAATGTGAAAAATGTGAGTTTGAGCTTGAAGTTGAGTGATGGAATTTCGGTTGTTGGCAATGCTACGCAGAAATTGACATTCGCTAAACCAGATGAGCAAATGGTATTTTTTGAATTGGATGTTTCAAAAGCAAAAGGCATTAATACTGTTGAAGTTATCGCGACTGGAAATGGTGAAAAATCGACTTACAAAGTAGAACTTGATGTGACGAATCCTAACCCAATAACATCAAAATACGAAAATGGGAAATTGGAGGCTAATGCTTCGGAAACATTAGAGTTTTCAACCTTTGGCGTTCCAGGAACTAATAAGGCTATTGTAGAGTTTTCAACGCTTCCGCCAATGGATTTCTCTAAGCGATTGCAGTATTTGATTCGCTATCCTCATGGTTGTTTAGAACAAACGACGTCTGGCGTATTTCCGCAGTTATATTTAAGTGACATCTTCGATTTAAAATATGAAAAGAAGCAGGAAATTCAATCCAACATAGAAAACGGAATCAAACGTTTAGGTAATTTCCAAAGACCAAATGGTGGCATGAGTTACTGGATTGGCGAAAATACTGCCAATGATTGGGGATCAAGTTACGCAGGACACTTCATGATAGAAGCTGAAAAGAAAGGGTTTGTGTTACCATTGACATTCAAAAGCAACTGGTTGCGCTACCAAAAACAAGCAGCAAGAGATTGGAGACCTAGTTATAGAAATTATAATTCAGATTTAGCTCAGGCCTATAGATTGTACACGTTAGCATTAGCTGGAAGTGCAGATTTAGCATCGATGAATAGACTTAGAGAGTTTAGCGAAATTTCAAATGAAGCAAAATGGCGTTTAGCTGCTGCTTATGCATTAGCTGGACAAAAAGAAGCGAGTGAAAAATTATCAACCAGAGCCAATATAAATTTCAAACCTCAAAAGTATAACTACTATACTTATGGATCTGTTGATCGAAATAGAGCCATGGCTTTGGAGACGATGATCATCACTAAAAACCCAAAAGCTCGTGAGTTGGCAGAGCAAATTGCCAAAGATTTATCAAGTAATCAATGGATGAGTACACAAACAACAGCATACAGTTTATTGGCTATGGCAAAATTAGTTGAAGCTAATGGTGGAAAAGACATGAATTTGAGTTACACCTTTAATGGTAAAACCGAAACGATAAGCACAAAGAGTACCATTGCACAAAGAGAACTTGCAGTTAAAGATGGCTCAAATGCTTTAAAACTAGAAAACAATATTGGTAATTTAGTATATGTAAGGGTTTTAAATTCTGGTCAACTACCATTGGGTGAAGAGTTGGTTGAGCAACGTGGATTGAATGTCTCAGTTATTTATCAAGATCTAAATGGGAACCGTTTGGATGTTAAAAAACTACAGCAAGGTCAAGACATCGTAGCAAGAATTACTGTGAGTAATACATCTGATAGTCGATTGTATGATGTAGCATTAACACAGATTTTCCCTTCAGGTTGGGAGATTGTGAACACGCGTTTTACAGATTTTGGAGATACCACAACTAGTCAAGCTCGTTATACAGATATTCGTGATGATCGTGTGAATTTCTATTTCGATATAGGTAATAAAAACAGTAGAAATAATGGTGGAGAAAAAGTATTTACTGTCATGCTCAATGCAGCTTACCTAGGAACCTATTATCTACCAGGAACACAAGCAGAAGCGATGTATGATAATGATTTCTTTGTGAGAAATAAAGGACGTTGGATTGAGGTTGTGAAATAACTAATTCCTGCGAAATCGAAGATTCACGAATTCAAAAAAAACATGAAATTATGAGTAAAGCAGGAATCTCATAATCGAAGAAATGAGAAAATTGGAAGAATAAGAAACCACCTCGTCTTTGGTTTCTTTTCTGAAACCAAATCCTCTCCTCCTTAAAAAAGGAGGAGAATTAAATAGTTAGGTTTTTAAAAAGTTAGAAACTTAAATAAAAAATATCATTAATAATTCCTTCCCTTTTTTTAAGGGAAGGTGGTTTCAAAAAGCAGTAAAGCTTTTGAAATCGGAAGGGTGAGAAAAGTATAACGGTAAACAAAAACCAAAAAGAAGATAGACAGTTGAACTACCTACCAGACCATATCATATTTGCATTTGGACTATTATTTAGAGTATGCTTCTACACACTTTTAATAACACTTATGTTTTTTGAAGAGGCTAGACAACTCAAAACCAAGTATAATAAGATCGTTAATATTGGAATTCTATTTTTTGGAATTTGTTATTTAGGCTCTGTTATCCCAATGTATTTAGATGGTAAAGATTATGGTGGCACTTCAGGACTTATGATAACTATCTGGTCTATGTTTTTTCTTTATATACTCATATATAATAATCACTCTAAATATAAATTTGAACTACAGAAAAAGGCTTCTTATATAATAGTGAGAGTTTTTATTGTTGTTATTCTGTTTTGTAGTGCACAACTTAATTATCATTCTTATAATGGAACATGGTATGGTGATTATGAAAGTGAAATATTTCATGGCTATCTATCTATTTTGCTACCAATAGCTGCACATATCTTTTCTAGTTTAAAGCCAAAAAGTGCTAATCTAGGTTGGTTCGTTGTTTTGGTTACAATGCTTCAATTCTTATATGGTATTTCATTATCTTATGGAATTGATGGTTATATAAGTGATGACACAGAATTATCTGTAATATTCATTTTAAATATAATCTTATTTTTTATTGTTGGGATTTATAATATATACAGTGCAAAAAACTTTAAAAAGAGTATCGTATTATGATTAAAGATTATACACCATATTACGCAGTAATTTTCACCTCAACGCAAACTGAAGACGTTAAAGGTTATACCGAAATGTCCAACCAAATGGAAAATTTAGCCAAACAACAAAAAGGCTTTTTAGGTATTGAAAGTACCAGAAACGAAGTTGGGATTACCGTAAGTTATTGGGAAAGTCTTGACGATATCAAAAACTGGAAACAACAAACCGATCATTTAATTGCTCAACAAAAAGGACATGAAAATTGGTATAATTGGTACAAAGTGAGGATATGTAAAGTGGAACGAGAATATGAATTTAACTCTTAATTTACTTATAGTTCTAAAGTTAACCTAAATCTTACATATCAATAGAATACAAGGTATACTCAAAAAAAAAGACTACGTTAATGACATTGCCTTATTAATATAGTTTATTTAATAATTACCTCTTCAAAGTAAAATGGGCTTTAAATTCTTTACGGTCACTTGTATTAGGTTCATTATACTCTACTACAAACCAGTAGTCGCTTGTTGGCAGTTGGTTACCATTGTAGGTACCATTCCAACCTGCTCCTGTAGGACTGAGTTGTTTGAGTAACTTTCCGTATCTGTCAAATATATAAATTTTTGCGTTTGGTTGATCATTTATTGCACTAATGTTCCATGTATCATTATAACCATCTCCATTTGGTGTGAAGAATTTTGGGTAATCCATCACTGTAACTTCACCATATCCTTCTCCACATCCATTGATGTCTCTTACTGTCACAACATGTTCTCCTAAAGATACATCTACAAATATTGGCTCTTCTTGCCATGGACCATTATCTAAGCTGTACTCATATACGCCTATTCCATCTACGGTCACTTCTATAACGTGTGTATCTGCAAAGGCATCTGTAGTTACTGTAGCTACTACCGTTGGTGGTGCGCTTTCTACAACTTCTGTCTCATCTGTTCCTACACACATTGTGTTTGGTGAGCTCGTTACATCGGTAACGTTTACGGTGTATGTTCCGCCTTCGGTTGGCATATAACTTCCGTTAGTTGCGCCTGCAATTGGTGTACCATTAAATAACCATTCAAAAGTATAAGTTGGTGTACTTAATCCTGTGTCTAAGACTAATGGGTTTAAGACTTCTGAACCATTAAGTCCCACACATAAGATATAGCTATCTTCTAAATCAAATACGGGTAACGGATTCACTTCTAATGTTAATGGTGCTACTGCATAACAGATTGAGGTATCCATACCTGCTACATCTAGTGTGTCATTATCTACTCTTGCCCAAATAATTTGTGGGTTGACTAAATTCTCATATAAGAATGGTAATGGGTTAACACCTAATTCTGCATCGACTTCTGTTTCATAATAGCTGATGCTATAGTTTGCTGGATCTTGACCATCTAACACTTGTGCTTGAACACTATCCAGATCTAAATCTACTAGGTCTGTAACTGGTGTTAAATCAAACTGTGCGCTGTTATTGGCTGGATCATTATCATCATCCATCTCATCATCACAAATCTCATACAATATCGCTTCCAAATCACTATTAGCTTCGGCTGCTTCTTGTACTTCTATATTAAAGCTTGGTGTGCTAATAGAACAGCCTGTATCATTATTGGTAATGGCTACAAAAATCTGTTGTGGATTGGTCACATTGGTATATGGACTGACTAGCGCATTCATCAAATCGTCCGCATCTTCTTGGTTCACGTGATAAGTAACTGTGAATAACGTTGCATCTTGTCCGTTTAAGACTTCAGCATCTTTCATCGTTAAATCAAAATCGTAGAAGCCATCGTTGTTTAATTCACAAGCTATAAAATCTATAACTGCAATAACATCTGGTAATGGGTTAACGATGATAGTAAAGTTTACAATCGTATAACATTGTGTGATGTCATTGGTCACTCTTACATAAATCACTTGTGGTGTACTGATGTTAGTGTACATTGTTGGATCTACTATAGCATTCACGCCATCTTCTGCATCTTCAAATGTTTCATGGTAAGTTGGTGTGACACCTGTTTCTCCGTTGAGTAATAAAACTTCGTCTGTAGTCAAATCAAACGCCTCTTCCATATCTCCTGGATTGATATCATCACAGAGAATCAAATCTGGAAGTACTGTTGTTGGTGTTGGATTTGGCAAGACTCTTATCGTAAGGGTGACTTGATCTGTACATCCTGTATCGGTATCGGTTACCACTACATATAAGGTTTGTGGATTGGCTGGTGCTATTCCTATGGCTGTATTGGTATACGCTTCTGCGTCTACTGCATTGTCTTGTGCATTAGCATCATCTTGAGTTTCATAGTAACTCACACTCCAACTGCCTTCACCTCCTGTGATCTCATTGTCTTTTACGGTTAAATCAAAGACTGTGATTTCATCTGCAACGTCATCATCACACAATTGTAATGGTGTTGGTTGCACTGCTACTGGTGGTAATTCTACGCTAAGTTCAAATAGTCCTGTATCGACACAACCATTGGTATTGCTTACCAGTCTTACATAGATGATTTGTGGATTACTGGTATTGGTATAGTTACCTACGTTGGCTATTGGATTTGCTCCTGATTGTGCATCTAATATAGTTACATGATAAGTTAGGGTTACATCAGTTTGTGTCCCTAAGATTTCTGCATCTTTGGTTGTCAAATCAAATTGTGCTATCCCATCTGCATTGGTATCACAGATTACATAGTCATCTAGTGTTACGGGTACTTCTGGCGATTCTAGTACGCGAATCGTTAAAGTTTCCGAAGCATTATAACATCCTGTTATCGTGTTGGTGAGTCTGATGTAAATGGTTTGCTCGTTAATCACGATGTTCGTGTATGGACTTGCTAGTGGATTGTCTCCCATATTAGCATCTTCCAGCGTTTCGTGATAGGTTACTGCTGTATTTAATTCGCCTCCTATAATTTCTAGCGTTCGTTCTTCTAAATCGAAACTTGCAAAACCATCGTTATCTCCATCACATTCTTCTAAATCTGTTGGTGTGGTTGGTGATGGAATTGGATTGACTCTTAATAAGATGGTTGCAGTTGTGCTTACTGAACAGCCTGTCACATCGTTAGTTGCCACGACGAATATTGTTTGTGGATTAACTGTATTTATGTATGGACTTGTGATCGGGTTATAGTTCGTATTCGCATCTGCTTGCGTCTCGAAGTATGTTAAACTGATGCCTGTTTGCCCGTTTAAGATCTCATCGGTTGCGTCTTCTAGGATGAACGATTCCATCTCATCACCTGGATTATTGTCATCACATAATTCTAATGGTGCTGGTTGTACGAGTACGGGTAGCGCATTGACGATGAGTTCTAACGTGGTGAGCTTGTAACATCCTGTTGCATTATCTTCTACTCGTACCCAAAGTATTTGATTGAATGCTTCGGTATTGGTGTAGTTGGCTGGATTTGCGATTGGATTACTTGGTAAACCTGCATTGGTCTCATCTGCATAATAACTTACCGTATATGAGGTTGGGTCTGCTAAGTTTTGAAGGATCTCTGCGTTTTTACTGGTCAAGTCAAATTGAGCTATACCGTCTGCTGATAAATCATCACAAACTTCTAATGCGGTTGGTCCTGCGCCTAATTGTGGCGTTGGGTTGACGATTAAAATAAGTTCTAATGTTGTTGCACAATCTATGACTACCGTTGCACTGTCTACACGTACATAAATCGTTTGCATGTCTTCTACAATATTATTGTAAGGACTTAATAATGGGTTGACATCATTATCGGCATCTGCCATCGTCTCATGGTAGCTAACAGATAAACTTGGATCGCCTCCTGTGATTCCATTATCTAGATCTGTTAAAGTAAACACTCCAAATCCATCACTGTCTGGATCGCAATACTCTAATGGTGTTGGTGTGTTGGCTGCTAGTGGTTCTGTTCCTGAAATATCCCAAGTACAAGTGATATCATTAAAGGTTGTCGTTTCCCAACATTCAAGCCCAGTTGGCTCTAGAGGTTGTGTCCCTGTAACGTCCCAACTACACGTTGTATTATTAAAAGTTACTGTTTCCCAGCACTCAATAGTAGGTTGAGTTGGTTGAGTACCTGTAACATCCCAATCACATGTTATAGTATTAAATGTTGCTATTTCCCAGCACTCAATAGTAGGTTGCACTAGTTGTGTACCTGTAATATCCCAACTACATGTTACAGTATTAAAACTAGTGGTTTCCCAACATTCTAATCCTGTTGGTTGAGTTGGTTGTGTTCCTGACACTTCCCACAAACATGTTGAATTATTAAAAGTTACTGTTTCCCAGCACTCAATAGTAGGTTGCACTGGTTGTGTGCCTGTAATATCCCAACTGCAAGTCACTGTATTAAAATTTGTCACCTCCCAGCATTCTAGTCCTGTAGGTTGAGTTGGCTGAGTACCTGTAATTTCCCAATCGCATGTGACATCATTAATTGTTGCTGTTTCCCAACATTCTATAGTAGGTTCTGTTGGTGCTTGAGTGATAATAATTTCAAAAACATTTGAAAACGTATTACAATCGTTATTATTCAAATTAGTAGCAAATTCTGCTACTTTAGCCCTATAATAAGTTGTTGTTGTAACACTAGAGACAGTTAAAGTTTCGTTTGTTTCGCCTGAAAGATCAGTCCAAGACATATTATCAAAACTTTCTTGCCATTGATAGAAGTGACTGCTAAATACTATATTATCTGGTGTCGCTGTTAATATTGTATCATAAGGTGTAGAACTACTGCATAAGGCAACACCATCATTAGAATCAGTATTTATTACTTCAATAAAATCACCACAACTTTTAAACACAATATCATCTATAGCTAAATCATTCCCACAACCTCCAGAACCATTATTTATCATTTTTAAAATTACAGACGTTTGACCAACAATCGTTTGAAAAACCAGCGCATATTGTTGCCAATTAGGTGAAAATGTACTACCAATATTTCCTGTATCTCCAGATGCTAATAAATTAGTATCTGTATTATCCCAAATTTCAAACCTTACATTAACTGGAATTGCTCCAGCTCCACAAAAACCATTAGCAGGTGTTAAATTTACAATCCAAGACGAAAACTCGTAAGATGTATTTTCACATAAACCACTAACAGTTGTTCTATAAAATTCTCCAGAAGCAGAAGCAGAATTAACCACAAGCATTCTCCCATTAGTATCGTCAGGTGTATGATCTTGAACGCTGAACCAATCAAAGTAATTGGTGTTACTACTTACAGTGTATCTACCATCAATAGGCTCGCCTCCATTTGCGTAATTATATGTTGTAGTTCCTGCTGGTAAAGGAGAATCTGTAGTACCTGTTCCAAAGGTTTCTAAGAAAATTGGATCACCAGAATTACCTTGACAAAAACCTAATTGAGCAAATACATTTTCCGAAGAAAAAAACAAGCTAAAAATTAAGATAACTTTAATACAAATGAAGCATTTTTTCACGTTAAACAGGAATGGTTATTTGTTGAAAATACCTATATTTATTTGAACATAATTAAAAGAAACATAATAAAACACTGTTGTATAGGTCATGTATAGGTTAATTACATTTATTAAGAAGAATAAAAAGAAAACGGTAGTGTTTTTAGTCCTATTAATCGCTTATTTTTTCTGTCTTCCTGGTGATTTATTCAAAGATCCAACCGCAACTGTTATCACAAGTCAAAACAATCAATTGCTAGGAGCCCAAATTGCCTCTGACGGTCAATGGCGTTTTCCACATAACGATAGCATTCCGGAAAAATTCAAAATTTGTATTGTACAATTTGAAGATGAGTATTTTTATAAGCATCCTGGTTTCAATCCCATTTCCATTTTTAAAGCACTTAAAGATAATATGAGCGCAGGAGAAGTAAAACGTGGCGGAAGTACATTAACACAACAAGTCATTAGATTATCAAGAAAAGGGCAATCAAGAACCTATCTAGAAAAAGTAAAAGAAATCATTTTAGCAACACGATTAGAAGTAAGAGATTCTAAACAAGATATTTTAGCTTATTATAGTAGTAACGCTCCTTTTGGAGGTAACGTTGTTGGTTTAGATGCTGCTTCTTGGCGCTATTTTAATAGAGATGCACATCAATTATCTTGGGCAGAAAGTGCAACTTTAGCTGTTTTACCAAATGCGCCAAGTTTAATTTATCCAGGAAAAAATCAAGAACGTTTATTAGAAAAACGTGACAGATTACTGGCCAAACTTGTTGAAAATAAGATTATAGATTCATTAACTTACAATTTATCAATTGCAGAAGGTTTACCTCAAAAACCCTACGCTTTACCACAAATTGCACCTCATTTACTTCAAAAAGTAGCGACAACTAATCGTGGCGAACGTACTCAAACTACTATTGATCGCAATCTTCAAGAACGTGTCAATTATATTGTAAAAAACCAATACAACATATTAAAACAAAATGAAATTCATAATGCATCTGTATTAGTTTTAGACGTTCGTACTCGTAAAGTTTTGGCTTATGTTGGTAACACTCCAACAGACAGAGCACATCAAAAAGATGTTGATATTATTGACAAACCACGAAGTACTGGTAGTATTTTAAAACCGTTTCTATATGCTGCAATGTTAGATGCTGGAGATTTATTACCTAATACTTTGGTAACAGATGTCCCAAGTCAGTTTGGGAGTTATAATCCAGAAAATTTCAATAAAGAATATGATGGTGTCGTGCCTGCGAGTCGTGCGTTATCTCGTTCACTGAATGTTCCTGCAGTACGAATGCTTCAGGATTTTGGACTAGATCGCTTTCATCAATATCTAAAACAATTACAGCTCAAAGATTTGAAATATAATGCCAATCATTATGGATTATCGCTCATTCTTGGAGGCGCAGAGAGCAATCTTTGGGATTTATGTAAAAGTTATGCGTCACTATCATCAACCTTAAATCATTTTTCTGAAACCTCTAGCGAGTATTATACCAATGAGTTTGTTGAGCCTACTTTTATTGCTTCGGAAACTATAAATTTTGGAGATAAGTCTGCTGAAAAAACAATCTTTGATGCTGCATCCATCTACCTCACTTATGAAAGTTTGAAGAAAGTAAACAGGCCTCAAGGTGATGAAAGTTGGGAGTTTTTTGATGACTCTAAACAAATCGCTTGGAAAACAGGAACCAGCTTTGGTTTTAGAGATGCTTGGGCAATTGGTACGACTAAAGATTATGTTGTTGGTGTTTGGGTTGGTAATGCAGATGGTGAAGGTCGTCCAGGATTGGTTGGTGTACAAACTGCAGCACCTATTTTATTTGATGTATTTGATATTTTACCTAATAGCGATTGGTTTGCAAAACCATTTGACGAAATGCAAGAGGTGACGATTTGCTCTAAAAGCGGACATCGTGCGTCACCAAACTGCGATATTACAGAGCAAAACTATGTTCAAATTAGTGGGCTAAAAACAGAACCTTGTCCATATCATATTTTGGCTCATGTTGATGCAACTGAAACTTATCAAGTTAATTCCTCCTGTGAGGATTTAAGCAATATCAAACATAAGTCTTGGTTTGTATTATCACCTTTAAAAGCATATTATTATAAGAGTAAAAACCCTTTTTATGAACCATTGCCTAAACTGCGTTTGGATTGCATGGGAGAGAATCAAGTGTCAATGGATTTTATTTACCCTAAGGAGAACAACTCGATTTTCCTTCCGAAAGATTTTGATGGTGAAACCAATGAACTTATTTTAAAGATTGCACATTCTAAACCAGAATCTAGTGTGTTTTGGTATGTTGACGAAACATATGTTGGCACAACGAGAGATATTCATGAATTGGCTATTCTTCCGAAGAAAGGAAAACATACCATAACCGTCGTTGATGAATTTGGAAATGAAGTGAAACGCTTGATTTCAATTTCAGAGTAAAATATCGTTTAAATTATTACCTTTGCCTTCATAATTTTAAAAACCACAAACGATGTACGAAGTTGTTAAAATGATTCACTCTTATTGGGCTTATCTTGCAGTAATTATGCTAATAGTAGCCACTTTTAATGCATTAATTAAGTTTTTTGGTAACAAAGAATTTAGCGCTGTAGATTTTAGAATTTCTCTATTTACATTAATTGTAATGCACATTCAATTACTAATTGGTTTGGTATTGTATTTCACTTCGCCTTTTGGATTTAAAAACATAGCTGCAAACGGAATAAAAGGATTAGATTCGCTTGCTAGGCTCTTAGCTGTAGATCATCCATTTGTTGGCATTATTGCTGTTACTTTTATTACTATTGGATATTCAAAACATAAAAAGAAATTGACTTCTAAACCAAAATTTAAAATGTTAGCCATTTTTTACACTTTAGGTTTTCTTCTAGTCTTATCTAGAATTCCTTGGACGAATTGGATTTTTAAATAATTTAAACTTTTTCCAATCGGTCAAAAAACATCTAGTTTTCATCAGAATGCAAAAAGCATCAATCACTTCATTCTCAAAAACAAAAAAAATGCGCTATTAAATTAATAGCGCATTTTTTTTATTATTTATTTACTTGAATATTATTCTACTACTTCTTTAATTAAGTGAACATAGACTGGAAAGTGATCACTAAATCCGTTAGAAAAACTACCATCTGCGAAGCTTCTAAAAGGATATCCTTTCCAACGACCTTTTTTATTCGTCAAGTATTGTTTGTTATAAATTCCTGCTCGATAAAATCTAAAAGAGGAATAATCATCTTTTTTAGTTAGCTCTTTGGTCATCATAATTTGATCAAATAAACTCCACGCATCTCTATATGCTGTAGTTCCCAATCCTTTTTTAGTAAACATTTCTTCATAAGGATTATAAATGTCTTTTAAATCTAAATCTTCTTTGCTGCTTTTTGCATTTAATACACCTTTTACACTTTCATTTGTTGGATCATCATTTAAATCTCCCATAATAAAAATCTTAGCATATGGGTCTATAACCATTAAAGAATCTTTAATATGCTTGGTCACTTTAGCTGCAGCAACACGATTTGGTCTACTACGTGCTTCTCCTCCACTTCTAGAAGGCCAGTGGTTAACAATGACATGAATAAGATCACCATCTAATTCTCCACTTACTAATAATTGATCTCTTGTTTGTTTACGTTTTCTTGTTTTTGCATCATATATTTTAACCTCGTAAGACCCATGACTTACGGGTTTGAAAAGGGCTTTTTGATACAATAAAGCGACATCAATACCTCTTGCATCTGGAGAATCATAATGTATGATACCGTAATCTTTAGAAAGTAAAAGTGGATCATTAACGACATCTACTAATACTTGTCTGTTTTCTACTTCACAAACACCAATAACTGCTGGCGAGTTTCCTGTCATATCTGCACCAATCTCTGCAATAACGCGTGCCATATTTTTAACTTTCTTTACATAGACTTCTTCTCTATTAGCATTCATTTCCATGATAGGACTAGCTTCATCAAACTTAGTTGTATCATTAATAGTGTCAAATAAATTTTCTAAATTGTAGAATGCAACCGTGTGAATTTTAAAACGTTTTTCTTTTTTCTCTTCTTGAGAAAAGACACTAAATGTCATTAAAAAACAAACAATTGCTAATGAATAATGTATTGGTCTCATAGTATTTATATTATTTTATCATTAAGATCTAAGCAAATCTTGAGCCAAAAGTATGTATTTATTATAAATAATGTAAATTTGCTCGCTTTTAAATATTAATATTTAGTTAAGCAAGATCTATTAATCATTAAAATAAGGTATGAAGAAAAGTTTTTTTATTTTATTATTCGGAATTTTCTCCGTTTTTACATCATTTGCACAGGATACTATAGTAAAAGGTAGTGTGCTTGATGGTGTCACTGGAGAACCAATTCCTGATGTAACCATTACCATCGAAGAAACTGGTCAATTTGTAAAAACTGATCCCAATGGTGAATTTCAATTTCCTAGCATTGTTCCTCTTGGAGAACAAGTATTAAAAATTGAGAAACAAGGTTATGAAACCAAACGTTATCCTATTGTTGTTAACGAAGGTAAAACCGTAGATATTAGCGGAATGACATTGGACATTGATGTATCTGATTCTGTTGATTTATTTACAATTACAATAACAGACGATGAACTGAATGATGACACAAGTGCTTCAGATAATATTTCTGGATTACTACAATCATCTCAAGATATTTTTCAACGTACTGCTGCATTTGAATTTAGTTCTTCCTTCTTTAGAGTAAGAGGATTAGATTCTGACAATGGTTCTGTTTTAATTAACGGAATTGAAATGAACAAGATTTACAATGGTAGACCTCAGTGGAGTAATTGGGGAGGACTTAATGATGTGATGCGTAATCAAGAATTAACTTCTGGATTAACACCTTCAGCATATAACTTTGGTGGTATTTTAGGAACTTCAAACATTAGCACTAGAGCTACTGCTTATAGACAAGGTGGTAGAGTTACGTATTCATCTTCAAATAGGAGTTATGCAAATCGTTTAATGGCTAGTTACTCTTCTGGTTTAATTGAAGGTGGATGGGCTTATAGCTTTTCTATTGGAAGACGTTGGGGAAATGAAGGTTTCCAAGATGCTTCTTTATACGATTCTAATTCATTTTTTGCTTCCGTAGAGAAAAAAATAAATGACAAACATAGTATTAATTTTACATCAATTTATGCACCAAACAGGAGAGGGAAATCTTCACCTAATACTCAAGAGGTTTATGACTTAAAAGGTATTAAGTATAATGAATATTGGGGTTATTTAGATGGAGACAAACGCAACTCTCGTATTAAAGAAGTTGAAGAGCCAATTTTAATGCTAAACCACTATTGGACTATTAATAGTAAAACATCTTTAAATACTAATGTTGGTTATCAATTTGGTAAATTAGGAAACAGTCGTTTAGATTATGCTGGTGGTGGAAACCCAAGTCCATCATACTATCAAGATTTACCTAGTTATTTTTTAGCTGATGATAATGGTCCTGATTATGCAGGAGCTTATATTGCTGAACAAGACTTTATAAACGATGGCCAAATTGATTGGAATCGTATTATTGATGCTAACGTCACTAATAATATTAATGGTATACAAGCAGCTTATGCTTTATATGAAGACAGAAGTGATGACAATCAACTTACTTTAAACTCTATTCTAAGTTCTGAATTAACTGAAAACATTTTAATTAATGCTTCTGTTAACTATAAGAATCTTGAATCTAAAAACTTTGGTGAAATTCTTGACGTTTTAGGATCTAATGTAGGTGTATTAAATGTAGATTCATTTGACAACTATCAATATGATACTCAAAATCCTAACAGAATTGTAAATGTAGGAGATAAATATAGATACAACTACAATCTTTATGCTAACGTAATTTCTGGTTATGCTCAAGCACAATTTAAGTACAATAAAATAGATTTTTACCTTTCTGGTAGTTTAACTAACACAACTTACCAAAGAGAAGGTTTATGGGAACATAGTAGGTTTACCGGAAACGAATCTTTAGGAAAAGGTGAGAAATTATCTTTTACAGGATTTGGAGCTAAAGGTGGATTTACTTATAAAATAACAGGAAAACATTTATTAGATGTTAATGCTGGTTACATCACAAGAGCACCTTCTTTACGTAATACATACTCTAACTCAAGAGAAAATCAGAGTACTGTAAGAGACATTACTGAAGAGAAAGTTAGTTCTATTGATGCTAGTTACATTTTTAGATCTCCAATTGTTAAAGCTAGACTTACTGGATACTATTCTAAAATAGCAGATGCCAATGAAGTATCTTTTTATTATGCTGACGGTTTAAGTGGTTTTGATATCCAAGATAACGAAACTTCTGCTTTTGTTCAAGAAGTATTACAAGGCATTGATAAAAAGCACATAGGTATGGAGCTTGGTATTGAAGCACAAGTAACACCAACAATTAAATTAAAAGGTGCAGCTTCTTTAGGTCAGTACACGTATGATAATAATCCTGATTTATATTTAACTTCTGCTAGTTTCACATCTGAAGACGGTTCTATCTCTTATGGGGAATCTAACTTAAAAGATTATAAAATTGCTGGAGGACCACAACGTGCAGCTTCTATTGGTTTTGAATATCGTGATCCTGATTACTGGTGGTTTGGAGCAACAGCAAACTTTTTCTCTAATGCTTATGTAGATATTAATCCATTAACAAGAACAGAGAATTTTTACTTAGACGCTGATGGTTTACCATTTAATGACTATGATGAAGACATTGCAAGAGACTTATTAAAACAAGAAGAATTTGATGAGTACATGGTTGTTAATCTAATTGGAGGGAAATCATGGAAAATAGATGATTACTATATTGGATTCTTTGCAAGTATTGGTAATATATTAGATAAGCAATACAAAACTGGAGGTTTTGAGCAAGGAAGAAACGCAAATTATAGAGAATTAAAAGAGGATAATGAAAACCCATCAAGAGTATTTGGAGCAAAATACTGGTATGGACGTGGCACTAATTATTTTGTAAATGTGTATTTTAGATTTTAAAAAAAAAGAATTATGAAAAATATAATATTAACCCTTATGAAAACGAATAAAATTTTTACTTTTTTCACGATTATAGCAATGAGTTTTGCAATGACATCGTGTGTACAAGACGACGACTATTCTGTACCAAGCAGTTTAGGTGATGAAGAAAATGCAGTCTTACAAGAATTATTAAATAACGCAACAGAAGTAACAATTGCTAATGTAAAAGCAATGTATGTAGAGGGCGAATTTATTGAAGCTATTGAAACTGATATTTATGTAAAAGGTTATGTGTCTTCTTCAGACCAAACGGGAAACTTCTTTAAAGAATTTTATATTCAAGATAGTCCTACTAACCCAACTGGAGCTCTTAAAATCATATTAGATCAAGTAGATACATACAACCAGTTTAACTTAGGAAGAGAAGTTTATATTAAACTTAATGGATTATTTGTTGGTGAAGAAAGAGTTGGAAACGGTGTAACTACTATTGGTGGTGGAACTGAAACTGATCAATATGGAACAACTGTAACTAGTATAAATGAAAGTCAAACAAGACAAAGCGTACTTAGATCTACAATAACTGAAGAAATAGTGCCATTGGCAGTATCATTTTCTCAAATTAACGCTTCGCTTGTAGGTGTATTAGTTAATGTTGATGGTGCTGAATTTGCTGATAATTTAGCTGGAGAGTTATATTTTGATCCTATCGAATCTTTTGATACACAAAGAACACTTCAATCATGTGAAGGAACGTCATATACTACATTTAGTTTAGAAACCAGTGCTTTTGCAAGTTTTCAAAATCAACCATTGCCTCTTGGTAATGGATCAATTACAGCTGTTGTAAATAAAACTTTTGATGGTGGTAGCATTATCTTAGCATTAAATTCAACTGACGATGTAAACTTTACAGGAGAACGTTGTGAATTGGTAGATATTAGTAACTATTCAGTTGTGTATGAAGAAGATTTTGTTGGTGGTTTAAATGGTTGGGATGTTATTAATACTGAAGGAACTCAGTCTTGGTATCCAGCATCTTTTGGTGGAGTTTCTTACATTAGAGGTTCTGGATATGATGGTTCAAATTCAGTGCCAATGATTAGTTGGTTAATCTCACCATCTTTTGATTTTGATGCTCAAACGGACGAACAGATGGTATTAGAAATCGCTGATGCTTTTAGTGATACAGGAGAAGAGCCTTTAAAAGCTTATTATTCTAACGATTATGTTTCAGGAAGTGACCCTTCTACTGCAACTTGGATTGAAGTAGGAGCAAATCAAATTTCTGCACTACCAATTAATGGTGGGTTTTTTGATAATATATATGATGTAACTAGTTTTATTGACCTATCTGCTGCTACTGGTAGTGGTGTAATTGCTTTTGTTTATGATAGTGATAATGCAGCGATTTCTTCAACTAGAGATTTAAGTAATGTTAAAATCTTATCTCCTCAATAAAAATAATTAAACTTAAAATAATTATAAAAAACCTGCTAATTCATTTTAGCAGGTTTTTTTTAACCATTTACACATAATGACAATCTTCGACACACTTTTTTTTAATGTTTTCAAGCATTATAAGCCAACAAAAAAGCAAAAAGCTAATAGTATAGCTTTATATTATATATCTACTTTACAATGTAGTTTGTTATTATTAGCAGGAATCTTTGCATCTGCTTTTTTTAATGAAATGAATTCTATTAGTTTTTCTTCGGAAAGTGCTTGGATGCTATATGTTGTTTTATGCATTGTAATCATTTTCAGAAACTGGATACAATACACAGGTAAAAAAAGAAAGGTATTAAACGCAAAACTAAACAGTAATAAAACGACAGATCTCTACAATATTAATTTATTGTGGTTTTTGTTAGCTGTAAGTATAGCTTTACCTCTTGCAATGCTAAATGTGATTTAAAAATGACGTACTATCATAAATAGATATCACAAGTACTGAAAATAATTTCAAAACCTTTACATTACAAAAAAGAATTAAAAACTCGTCTGTAGGTTGAATTAACAATAGAAAATCTCATTCAGTAGCGAAAAGAAAGATAAAGAAACTCCTTTTTGTTCATAATTAAGATTGAGTCAACTTATTATTTACAGACATAAATAAACTAAAAAAGCCTCAAGCATAATTTGCTTGAGGCTTTTTATTTATAAAAAGTTAATTACCTATTATTTTTCTCGTTGAAGGTAAACCCAACCTGTTTCACTTTCTCTATCTTCAAAATCTACAGCGTAGAAGTAAGTTCCAACTGGTAACTCATCTCCTTCACTAGATTGTCCAACCCATTCATCAACATAATTTGATTTTTCAAAAACTGATGTTCCGTATCTATTAAAGATTTCTAATCTCGTTACTCTAAAGTTACTTAAATCAAAACTATCATTCATACCATCTCCATTTGGAGAGATTCCTTGTGGTATGAAACAACTTTCTAATTCAATAACTTCTTGTGATTGAGATGATGTACATCCTGTATCATTAAATGAAACTTCAATAGTATAGATACCGCCTTCTAATACCGGAAGCGTTAAACCATTCTCTCCAGTAATTAATTCTGGTGTTGCACTAGCATCAAAAGCATAAAACCAATTAATTGATACTTGAGAAGCATCATAATTTACAGGTGTAGCCTCGATATTGATTGGAACTACAGCATCTGGACAAACCTCATAATTAAAATCTTCAGTGAATGTTGTTTCTGGTTCAATCCCTAAAACTAAATTAAAGCTTGTAGTATTCTCACAACCTGATACATTATTAGTCACTAATGCATAAATCGTTTGAGGGTCTGACTCACTAGTATAAGGACTAGTTAATGGATCAATACCATCAATTGCATTTTGCTCAGTAAAATGATAAGTTACAGTAAAATCATTAGGACTTTGAGTGTCACCTAAAATAGGTAAATCATTGTCTGGTAAATTAAATACCGCTGTATCATTACCAATAGAACATCCAATTAAATCTGGAGGTGTGTTTGCAATAGGTAATGGTAAAAACTCAACAACAATTTCATCTGATATAATACAAGAAGGAGAAAATATAATTTGAGCTGTATAAGTACCATCTTCTGTAACCACCAAAACATTAGAAGTTTCCCCATCAATTTGGAAGTTATCCTTATACCAAACATGAGCGACAGATGGTGCTTGTGTTTCAAGAATAACTTGTTCTCCAATACAAGCAGCAGTACCAGCTTCAACAGTAATATCTGCACCTAACTCTACTTCACCAATATCAAAACTTCCTGCTTTTAAGAATACACCAGAATCTAATGCAGTATCAGTTGCATCTGCAATTACCAATTTAATATGATAGGTTTCACCAATATTAACTGGAGAGAATGCAGTAAACACCTCTGTTCTTCCATCAAAAGAAATTGGAGGTAAATTTGCAGGTGTATAACCACCAAAATACTCTTCATTAATAGCAGCACATCCAGGGTTTTCTGGATGAATATTAGTTACTAATATTGGTGTATTAGTTCCAGGTATTACAGCTAAATTAGTTGTTACACTGTTTCCATCAGTTAAAAAGAAAGCAAAAGCATCAGAATAAGTACACTCAAAAGTCCCGCCTGTTCCACCATTATATTCTTCCGAAGCCATTAAGAAATCAAAACTAATTTCATCTGATAAAGGCACAAAATCAAATTCTATAATTGTTGCATTGTTAGAATTAATACCCACTTCTGCATCAAGTTGAGCATCTCCTGGCCAATCAAATGCACCATCACTTAGTGCGTTAAAATTAGGACCACCTGCTCTACTGGCATCACCAGAAGTTAATAGTACTCCTTCCTCAAACGGGAAACTACCTTCATCTGCTGAAAAGTAACCGATTCCGTTAGTACTACCAAAGTCTGTACCCGTTGAAAACGTAATATTAGAGATTTGAGCACATGGACTATTGATTAAAATATCTGTGACCAGTTCTTCTACGGTATATGTTGTTTGATCTATTGCTACATTTCCAGAACCTGGTCTAATACATAAATCAAATGTGTAATCAACTGGATCTGAACCTGCAGAAAACACTCTTACATAATAAGTATTACCAACTGTTAAAGATGGAGTTAAACTCGCATCAGCATCAGAACAATATAATTCTACAGGAGCATTACAAGTTCCTTCATAAACTGCATGGTCAAGATTCTCGAAAAAACCACTACTATCTATATTTGTTAACTGAATAATTTGAAATTCATTTAATGCTGTAAATTCAAACCAAACATCATCATCTGGATCACCTCCACAAGTTCCTGTTGGTATACCAGAATCTGTAGCTTCCAATAATACTCCAGGAGTTATTATACTACAACTATCGTCTGCATTAACACCTGCAATTGTTGCATTACATGGATTATCATTATCTGGTGGACAAGCTTCTAATCTGATAGCAGAGCTATTAACAATACAGTTAACATCTTGATCATTACTTAAGGTAATTACAACATCTGTAGCAAAAGGGAATGGTCCCACTTGATAAACACCTGCAGCTGTTGCTGAAACAGTATTTGCATCAATATTATTAGAAATTGTAATTGAAGTAGCATCTCCAATAGTTGTAACAATTACATCTACTAGAAATTGATCACCATTTTCACAATCATCAACAACTTGATATGTTGCAGCTGGATTTATACAAGTAGCACAAGAAACAGTATAATCTATTCCATCTGCAAATGATCCAGATTCACAACTTACTGATCCATCAGATGTTATTTGAAATGATATTGTATCTCCCGTTGATTGGAAAGTTAATCCTGAGATATCACCATTATTGCCTTCATCGTTGTACAATTCTGATCCATCTGTATCATAAACAACTAAGAAGTCAAAAGGAGCTCCTTCAACTTCTCCTGAATTAAATGTTAAATTTAACGCTGTTCCATCTGTACTTGTATACGTGAATACATTTGAATCATTATTAAAATAACAATAAGATACATTGATTGGTCCTTCAGAACAGTCAACCACGTTATCTAAACAGAATTCTTGTGTTAATGTATTACTCGTTAATGTACAATTAGGATCATCATCATTTGCTACAGTGATTTCAACTGGGGTATTATTTGTATAAGGTCCAAAAGTAACTACACCTAATGCACTTACTGATTGAGGTGCGCTACCTTGGTCATCACTAATAGTTACGGATAAAGCAGAACCCAAATTAGTTAAGTCAACATCTACAAAGAATTCTGGTCCAACAGTACAGTTAGAAACCACTGTATAAGTTGTTTCTGGGTTGACACAAGTTGCACAAGCAACAGTAAAATCCCACTCAGTAGTACAACATCCACTATTAGATGCACAACTTACAGATCCATCTGAATCTATTTCTAGATATAAAGAATCACCTGTAGAATCAAATTGTAATCCTGAAAGATCACCTCCATTATTTCCTTGGTAAATCAATGGTGCAGTGTTATCCTGACCATCATAAACTAAAATGTCATCACAACAACTTTCTATTCCACCTGCGTTAAATGTTAGTCTAACTGGGTTACCATCATTTGATTCAAATAACCAAGCTGTATCATCATTATTATCATAACAGTAATTAAATTGAAGCGGTGGTTGTGTACAATCTACAACATTGAGTACACATTGATCTTGTGTTAAAGCATCACTAGTGCTATTACAATTAGCATCATCATCATTTACAACTGTAATTATAATTGGCGTATTATTTGCAAAAGGTCCAAAAGAAAATACACCAGCTACTGTTGTATTTTGAGAAGCACTTCCTTGATCATCAGAGATTGTCATTGAAGTTGCAGAACCTAAATCGGTTAAATCTACATCAATAAAGAACTGTGGTCCATTGATACAATCTTGTCTTACTATATAATCTATGACAGGATCAACACAAGTATTCTCAGTAATAGTTAATGTATAAACTACATTTTGAGGAGCTGCCCAAGTTGAAATCACAATATAATAGGTCTGTCCGTTTGTTACCGATAAATTATCAATAATCAAGTCGCCTTGACCAAAACCATTAACAGCTCCAGTTTCACATTGGTTACCAATATTAGCACAGTCTGTATATACAAAAACACCTGTATAATTATCTGATATCCCACTAAGAGAAATATCTATAGACGTATCTGCAGTTGGCGTGTATGCATATACTACATCATCTCCATTTAAATAACCAAATCCAGAACCACAATCTGTTCCAGGAACTCCAATATAATCATTTATGTAATTTACTGTATCATCTGTTGTTGTATAAGGTAAAGATGAAGAAACTATGATTGGATTTTCACAAACTTCACCAGGTCCACTTATTCTATAAGCAAAAGGTCCAACCCAAATACTTGTACCATCTGCATCACAATCTGATCTTACATAAAATTCATAATTAGTACCTTCTGTTAATCCCATTACTTGAAATGGATTTTCTCCTCCTGTAGAGATACCTGAATCTGCGTCTGTTGGAACAGGTCCTCCCGCTTCTTGGTTTATAACTTCCCAAGCCATTTCACTACCACCTGCAACCCATTCTAAATCTGCTGAGTTAGATGTTATATTTGTTACTGTTAAATCTGAAGGAAAATTACAAGTAGAATTGTAAACTTGAATGTTGTCAACTAACCAATACCATGCCCAACTATTACCATCGTTATATATGAATCTTATCTGCATATCAGCATTAGAATACGCTGTAATATCAATATGTTGTTGATCTGAAGAATTAAAACCTCCAGCATCTGCATCTAGGTTTAAAACTTCTATCCAGTTTGTGCCATCAAAGACCTCAACTACTCCTGTATCTGAATCTACTCCTCCAGCTAAGTCATTATAATACTGATCAAAATCTAAAAACAAAGCAGTTGCTCCAGTAGTATCAAAAACTGGAGATGTTAATGTTTCTATTAATTCTGTTCCATTACCATTAGAATCACTATCAACGATAGCACTATTGGTACCATCAAGACTATTTCCACCTCCTTGTTGACCAGAAATCCACGAATCTCCTGTTGTACCACCACCATCAGTAACGGTCCATGTTGCAGGTATTTCGACATTAAAATCTTCTTGTAAATACGTTTGCGCATTAACCCAAGAACAGGTGAAAATTAACGCAATTATAAAGGTAATTTTTTTCATTTGTGTTGGTTGTTATTTTTCCTTATTACATAATTATTTTTCGCAATTATTAAAAGTATAAAGAGTATAAGCCTTGATGATTATTCAAGGCTTATACTTTAAATTCTATTGTTGTAATGGACCACCACTAACAATAATAAATTCTGATCTTCTATTTAGTTGGTGTTCTTCATCTGTACAATTAGAACCACAATTTACTTTTAATTCATTTTCACCCTTACCCATTCCAGAAATTCTTGATTTATCAATTCCTTTAGATATAACGTATTGAACTGTTGTTTTTGCTCTTCTGTCTGATAGTCTTTCGTTATAAGAAGCTGGTCCTCTACTATCTGTATGTGAAGTAGCATTAATTACTAGATCTGGATATTTAGTCATAATCTGAACTAATTTATCCAATTCAAAAGCTGCTTGTGCTGTTACATTTGACTTATCAAAATCAAAATAAATAGGGTTTAAATTAATTGCTTCTGGCCCTACTATATCTTCAATAGGATTTAAAGCAATATTAACTTCAACCTCTTCTTCTTCGGAAGCTGCTACAGTTATTTTTTGACTTTCATAGCCGTCCATCGTTACTTCTAATTCAGAAGATTTATCACATTCAACAATAAATTCAACAGTACCATCTGAATTGGTCACTTTTGATAACACTTTGTTTCCTTGATCATCATACATTGAAACTGATGCTGCATTAATTGGAGCACCTGTTTTACTATCTGTTACTGTTCCTGTTATTAAAACATCACATAATGGTTGTAATTTTTTAATTGCGTAAATATCATCACTTCCAATTCCACCTTCTCTGTTTGAAGAAACAAATCCTTCCTCAGTTTCTTCATCTAAACTAAACGCAAAATCATCGGCATTACCATTAATTGGTATACCAATGTTACGTATTGGAGCCATTTTACCATCAATTTCTTTCGTATAAAATACATCTAATCCACCAAGTCCTAAATGACCGTTTGAAGAAAAATATAACGTATTGTTACTACTTATATATGGAAACATTTCTTGTCCTTCAGTATTAACCTTTTGTCCCATGTTAACTGGATCTCCAATAGTCCCATCAGAATTGATGACTGCTTTATAAATATCAAACAATCCATAACCTCCTGGCATATCTGACGCAAAGTAGATGGTTTTACCATTAGCACTTATCGTTGGATTTTTTAATGAGTAATTTTTACTATTTATTGAAAAACCTTCGACGTTCTCCCATTTATCACCAGATTTGGTTGCTTTGAAAAGATGTAACAAACTATACTTCGTATTTGAAGTAGAATCTTTTTCAAATTCTTTTTCAAAAAAGCTTTCTCTAGAAAAATACATAGTATTTCCATCTGATGAAAAAGCAACATCACCATCATGGTACTTAGTATTTACTTTACCTTCAACAAGACTTCCTGCTTTATAGGTTCCATCTTCATTTTTAGTCATTTCATAAATATCTAAAAATGGTTGAGCGTTCCAACCGTAAGTTTTTCTAGAGGTATTTCTCGCTGAAGTAATGTACAACTTTCCATTGTTAAGTGTACCACCATAATCTGAATATTGAGAATTTAAACCTAAATTTTGAATATTAAATTTCTTTCCTTTCTCTAAAATTTTAGGTAAATAATCTGGGTTTTTATTGAAAGCCATAGCTCTCTCGTCACTTGGACGCATTTTAGCAAATTTTGCCATTTGAACATTAGATTCTTCATATTTACCATTTGCCTTAAGCATTTGTGAATATTTGAAAATCATTTCTGGACTGTCAGAACTTTCTAATGCTTTTGCATAATATTTTTCTGCAGCTTCAGAGTTATATACATTGTAATAAGACTCTGCTAATTGGCTGTAAACATACGTATCTGCTTTACCGTTTTCTATTAGTTTTTCATAGTCTTCAGCTGCCTCAACAAACTCAAATCTATTAAAGTGTTTATCTGCTTTTTTGGTACTTGCATTTTGTGCAATTAAGCCAAAACTACTTAACGCTGCGATTGTAAAAAGTGTTAATATTTTTTTCATAATGATTAGCTTAATTGTTTAGAAATATCTAGGTGAACGTGAAACTTTTTTAGGGAAATTCAAATCAAATAATAATATGAATTCGTGTGATGCAGGTGCATACTTTTTGATATCTGATGTCACAGCATCATAAGCATACCCTACTCTAATTGATGGTGTAATAGCAAAGTTTATTAATCCTGAGAAAGAATCGTCTAATCGGTAAGAACCACCTATTTCAAGTTTCTTAAAAAAACGTGCATTTACGTTAACATCAAAGGATGTTGGTGCGCCAAAAGAAGACTTAACCATAAATGAAGGTTTAAGTTCTGTATTTGCAGATAAATCAAATACATATCCACCAGTGAAAAAGTAATGGGCTTCTTCTGAACCAATTTTATTTCCGTTAGCATCTAAATGAACAGAACTTAGAATATTAGGAACAGAACCTGCTACATAATATTTATCTGTATAATAAAAGAATCCTGCTCCAATATTAGGTGTTGTTGTATTTATATTTTGAAAAAATGGATCGTTAGGATCTATTAAATCTATACCTGCTAAACCAATGTCATGAAATGTAGCTCCTGCTTTTATACCAAAAGCCAAGTTGTGTTCGCCACCTAATTTTAATGTATATGAAAAATCTGCATACACATTAGTTTCTTTTACTGGTCCTACCTCATCAGAGATTACAGATAAACCTAGCCCTACTTTTTCTCCTATAGGAGCATGTCCAAAAAATGTAGCTGTTTTTGGAGCGCCATCAATACCTGCCCATTGTGTACGGTACAATAATCCAAATGACAAATTCTCTTTAGAACCTGCGTATGCTGGATTGATGACATTCATATTATACATGTACTGAGTATATTGTGGATCCTGTTGTCCATACACCTGTGTTGCAATGAGCAATACAATAATGATATAAAATTTTTTCATTTGTTAGTTATTTGATTTTAGTTGTTTGGATGAATTAAAGAATTCTTATAATGATTATTAATTGGTTACTATTTTAAACGTTGTATGTAAACCCATGCAGTTCGTTGTTTACCATTTTCATATTCCATGGTATAGAAATACGTTCCTACTGGTAATTCATCACCATCATTGGTTTGACCATACCACTCATCTGTATAGTTTGACTTAGAATAAACTAATGTTCCGTTTCGGTTAAATATTTCGAGTTTGCTTACATCATAACTGCTTAAATCAAAAGTATCATTCATACCATCTCCATTTGGAGAAATACCTTGTGGAATAATGCAAGTATCTAATTCTATGATATTTTGAGCTGTAATGCTAGAACATTGTGTACCATCGTTAAATGTCACCTCAATTTCATATAAACCAGCTTCAATCACTGGGAGTGTTAAGCTATTCTCTCCAGCAATAACACCACCGTCTTGATACCAAACAATAGTAACTTCATTCTCAGAATAGTTATTTGCTGTAGCAGTTACCAAAATAGGCACTGTTGCATTAGGACATACTTCATAATCAAAGTCTGTCATAAAAGTTGTGCTAGGTAAAGGTTTAACGATTAAATCGATAGGCACTACTGTGTAACAATCAAAAGCGATATTACTTTCTACACGAACCCAAATTGTTTGTGTAGTACTTGAATATAATAATGCTATTGCACTTGTTGCAGTTTCTGCATTTGCTTCCGAAGCATAATAAGATACTGTATAATCTGTAGTACTTTGACCATTTAATATGTTGACACTATGTGCTGCTAAATCAAAGTCTGCAATACCATCTGTATCATCATCACAAACTTCTATTGGTATACTTGTAGCAGTTGGTGTTGGACCAGATATAATTAAATCAAAACTCGTTGTTGCAAAACAAAATAGTGCATTAGCGTCTTCAATCCTAACAAAAATTGTTTGTGGGTTTGAAATGTTAGTATAAGGAGACGTTAATGCTCCTGTATTTGCTTGCGCTTCTGCTAAAGTTAAGTGATAAGTCACATTAAAATCTGTTGCTGCTTGAGTTCCTAAAATTCCAATAGTTTGTATCTCTAAATCAAAATCTTCTACCTCATCTGCAGAGCTATCGTCACAAGTGATAATATCATCAACAGCATTCGCTACAGCTTCTTCTCCAAAAGTTATAGTAACAGAATCTTGTGCTTGTGTGTCACATTGTTCGTCATAAACAATAACAGTATATGTACATGTTTCAGTAACGATTAAAGAAGAAGAAGTTTCTCCATCAATGATAAATCCATTACAATACCATTCCCAAGTATCTGCAAAAGGCGAATCTGCGATTATCTCATAAGAATCAAATCCACATAGGTTTTGATCTTCTCCTAGATCTACTTCAATTTCTGCTGTTATATCACCATCAGTAGCTCCTCCATTATTTGTTTGACTAATCGAAATTATCCCTGGATCATCAGAAAAATTAGTAACTAACAATAAATAAATTTCTCCTGTTTGAGCATTATCAATTGTTAAGTTTTCTACTGAAACAAATGAATAACTACAGTCTACGATATTTCCGAAGGGATAAAAATTTGGATCTCCTGTATTATTAGGACAATCACCTGGAGTTGGACAACCAAAATCCAGGCCATCACATGCATCTTCTAAATCTGGAAAAGGTCCCCAAAGCACAAAATCAACATCTAAACCATTTCCATTATCATCTACTTGCGAGATTTCTATTTCAATTAATCCAGGGTCTCCAATTTGAATAATATTCCAAGTAGGGTTTGGCGCAGAACCTAAACAAGCGATATCTGTAGGGTCTGGAATACCTATAATATTAGATGTTGTTAATGCTCCTCCTGGTTCTGCACAGAAGTTTTCTGCATTTTCACAAATAATATTTGTAGGTGCTTCTTTTATACATAAATCAAATGTGGTTGTTTCTGCATCATTTCCACCTGAAAACACTCTAACGTAATAGGTGTTACCTACTACTAATTGAGGTGTAACACTTGCTGTACCGTCTGTACATTCCATTTCTACTAAATTATCACAATCACCTTCATACAAAGCGTGATCTGTATTGAATCCACCACCAGCAATATTCACGAGTGATATTAATTGAACTTCATTTAATGCAGTAAATTGAAACCAAACATCATCATCTGGATTTCCACCACAACTTCCATTAGGCACACCTGAATCTGTTGCTTCAATTAAAGATCCTGCAGTAACCATATCACAAGATTGATCAGCATTTACCACTGCAATTGTAGCATTACAAGGGTTATCGTTTTCTGGAGGACATGCTAATAGTTGAATTGGATTACTATTAATAACACAATTTACATCTTGATTGTTACTCACCGTCACAACAACATCTACTAAAAATGGAAATGGTCCAATTTGATAGGTTCCAATTGTAGAAACTACCTCTGTAGTACCATCAATATTATTAGATATTGTTAATGATGTAGCATCTCCTAAACTTGTAATATTGACATCTACCAAAAATTGATCTCCATTTACACAATCGTCAATCACTTGATAAGTCGCTGTTGGATTCACACAAGTGGCACAAGCTACTGTAAAATCTATACCATCTGAAAAACTACCAGACTCACAACTTACTGATCCATCTGATTGTATTTGTATAGTAATTGTATCTGTTATAGATTGAACAAATATACCATCTAATACTCCATTATTACCTTCTCCATTATAAAGTTCAGTACCATTACCATCTACAATTACTAAGAAATCAAAAGGTGCTCCTTCAATTTCTCCTGTATTGATAGTAAGATTTAAAAGCGAACCATCTGTACTTGTATAAGTAAATATTTCAGAATCATTGTTTCCGTAGCAAATAAAACCATTGGTAGGGCCAACTGAACAATCTACTGCGTTTAAAGTACAAAACTCTTGATCAAGTGATGAACTGGTTATTGTACAATTAGCATCATCATCATTAGCTACTGTAATTACAACTGGTGTATTATTAGGAAATGGTCCAAAAGTCACAATCCCTAAAGCACTAACTGTTTGAGAAGGACTCCCTTGATCATCAGTAATTGTCACTGATGTTGCAGAACCTAAATTTATTAAGTCAACATCTACAAAGAACTCTGGTCCAACTAAACAATTTGAAACTACAGTATAATTAGCTTCTGGTTGCGTACAAGTCGCACATGCTACAGTAAAATCCCAAGGTGTAGTACAACATCCACTTCCTGATGCACAACTAACTGATCCGTCAGAATCAATCTCCATAAACAAAGTATCTCCAGTAGAGTTAAATTCTAAGCCTGAAAGATCTCCTCCGTTATTTCCTTGATATATTAATGGCGCAGTATTATCTGCTCCATCATAGACTAATATATCATCACAACAACTTTCAATTCCACCTGCATTAAAAGTCAATCTAATTGGACTTCCATCTGTAGAAACAAATGTCCAAGTATTCGTATCATTATTATCATAGCAATAGTTTATTTGTGTTGGAGCTTGCGTACAATCAATAGCATAATTTGACTGAATAGTCGTTGTAAAATTCGAAGGTCCAGACCAAATGCTAAATGTTCCGCCTCCACAATCTGCTCTTACCCATACTTCATATTCTGATTCAAAATCTAAACCGGTTATAGTTGCAGAAGATGTAGCTACTGTCGTTCCAGGTCCTGTAGGCTCTCCTGTTCCAACTGGAACTACCACATATTCCCATGAGGTTTCTCCATTATTAGCAGTCCAACTAATATCTGCAGAAGTTCCTGTGATATTAGCTACTGTTATTCCGCTAGGAGGAATACAAAAGCTTCCACAAGATTCTACTCTTATAAAATCTATTGCAATGTCACCTTCAAAACCAGTTCCAGCTCCACCATAATTAAACTCCAAATAAATAACTTGTCCTAAATAGGCATCTAAATTGATACCAACAGGCACCCAAGCTTCAGTATCAGAAGTTTGATAATCTCCAACCCATGTAAATAGACTTGTAAATGGACCTGATGCATCATTTGCTATACCCACATTTAATGTTCCAATGTTGTCTCCAAAAGCATGAAAAAAGAATGATAATTCAGCACCATCAATAGCGTCTGTTAAATCAATAGCAGGACTAATAGCAGATGCAATATCTGTTGCACTACCTCCCGCTTCATATTCTAAATGTGATCCGGTACCACCATCATAAGCATTTGCAGGACCTGATCCAAATGAATTGGCTCCTGCTGCGGTAATATCCCAATTCCCATCAGAACCATCAAAACCTGTACCAGTCCAGCCTGCTGGAGGATCTTGGTCAAAATTTTCAGTAAAAATATAAGATGAAGTTCCTGTAGCACATGTTACTCCAACTGGAGTTGGAGGTGGCACATTTAAAGTCGTAAAATTAAATGGTCCAACCCAATTGCTAAAACCATCTACACCACAGTCACTTCTTATATAGACTTCATATGCTGTACTTGGTGTTAATGTTGTTGCATTATAAGGGTTATTATTCATTGTAGAAACACCAGATCCTGTTGGTAATCCTGTTCCTGCTGTTTGTATTGCTATCTCCCATGTTGTTTCTGCTCCACCAGGATTCCAACTTATATCTCCAGAATTTTCTGTTACTTCAGCAATAGTTATTCCTGAAGGTTCTGCACAAAGTACATCAAAGATTGTAACGGTATCAAAAGCGACACCTTCATCTTGAACAGATCCATCAGATCCAAATGCAACTCTTAATATCACATTAGATTCTCCACCTAAACCAATTAAAGCATGTCTTGCAATTAACCAACCACCTGAACCACTAGCTGCACGTCCTGTCCAACCTTCTTGTTGCCCACCTGGGTTCCCTGCAATAGTACCATCATTATACCAATTGTTTGGATCTCCATTAGCACCTACATTTTGCCAGGTTGTTCCTCCATCAATTGAGGACTGCAAAACCATACCGTCCCAACTAAATTCAGAATTCCACCAAACGCTCATTTCTATTGAAGGTGCATTTAGTGATGACAGATCAAAAACTGGACTTGTCACAACACCATTTTCATTAGCGACGTAATCTCCTGTTAGATTTGTAACCCAGGCATTTACGCCAGAATCCGCACTATTTATAACAGCTGCTGCTGGTGTTCCTAGTGCCCAACTACCAGGATTAGCTGTATCAACAATCCATCCACCATCGCCAGACTCAAAATCTTCTGTATAAGGATAGGTTGTTATTTGCGCATCAGCACACCAAATGGTCAAAATAAGAATAAGGGGTAGAGAGAGTAATACTTTTTTCATATCAACAATGCTATTCATCAATTTAAATAATTGATAGTTAATGTTTTAAAAACGAATATAGAGGCAGAACATGTAATATATAATAAACAAGTCTTGTAGGCAAGACTCATATAAGAAACCGAAGATAAAAAAAATGACTGTTAAGAGACTGTTAACATTGTTATAATAGATAAAAGGTAATTATTATCGACAAAAAGAAAAAAGTCTTTAGATACTTATGATTTTGTAATATTTAATTGGACATAAACTGGAAAGTGATCGCTATAACCACCTTTATATTTTTTACCAACATAAGTTCTAAATGGTTGGCCTTTAAATTTACCTTTATATTGGGTCAAAAACTTCTCATCGAAGATGTTAGCTTCATCAAATTTGATTTTATTTTTTTCTGTTTCAAAAAAATTGGTTGAAAATAATATTTGGTCAAACAAATTCCATTTAAAATTATGATTTACACTACCTCTACTATAAGACAGTAAGGTCTCCATAGGGTTGTATAACTCTGCTTTTTCAGATAGAAATTTGATGCTTTCGTCGCTAGGATTATCATTAAAATCACCCATGACTAATATTTTAGGATTTGAATAGTTTTCTTTTATATTATCAATAATTTCTACGACTTTCTCAGCTGCTTTTACACGTTTTGGATTTGATTCTAATACTCCTTCTCGTCTTGATGGCCAATGGTTGATTATGAGATGTAATCTTTCAGAATTAAACATACCAGATACGAGCAAAATATCTCTTGTATAATCTTGCTCTCCAATATGATCTTCTAAATAAACCGTGTATGTTTTAGAGTCTTCTACTGTAAAAACAGTTTTATCATAAATTAATGCAACATCAATACCTCGTTCATCTTTGGAATCATAATGAACTAAGTCATAATCGTAAGGCTCTAAATCTTTACTTTGTATTAAATCTTGAATAACATTTTTATTCTCTATTTCTGCTAAACCAACGATTGCAGGTGGTCTTTGAGTGTCTTCAAAACCAATCTTAGAAATAACTTGACCTAGCTTAAATATTTTTTGTTCATATCTCTTTTTTGTCCATCGTTTTTGGGAACCTGGTAAAAAATCGTTATCATGTATTGTTGCATCACTATGTATATCGAATAAATTTTCGAGATTATAGAATGCAATTGTATGTGTAGATGTTTTTATTTCTTGGGAATTCACAACACAAATTTAAGTTTTAAAATGCAATACACGAGCATCCAATTATGTAACTTTGTTTTTTACTAAAATTTATGATTGAAAAAAAAGATATATCACTTGAGAAAACAGTACTCATTGGTGTCGTTACCAGAGAACAAAATGAAGAGCAATCTGATGAATACTTAGATGAGTTAGAGTTTTTGACTTACACTGCTGGAGGACAAGTTCTCAAGCGATTTACTCAAAAAATGGATATGCCAAACCCTAAAACTTTTATAGGTAGTGGTAAAATGAATGAGGTACAAGAGTATATTGAAAATAATAATATTGGAACTGCTATTTTTGATGATGAACTTTCATCTGCTCAAGAGCGTAACATTAGCAAGATTTTAGGATGTAAGGTTCTAGATAGAACAAATCTAATCCTCGATATTTTTGCTCAACGAGCTACAACTAGTTATGCACGTACTCAGGTAGAATTAGCACAATGCGAATACTTATTGCCTCGTTTAAAAGGAATGTGGACTCACCTTGAAAGACAAAAAGGTGGAATTGGAATGCGTGGTCCTGGTGAAACAGAAATAGAAACAGATAGACGTATTGTACGTGACAAAATAGCTTTATTAAAAGCAAAGATTAAAACTATTGACAAACAAATGGCTGTGCAACGCGGTAATCGTGGCAAAATGGTTAGAGTTGCTTTAGTTGGTTATACTAATGTTGGTAAATCAACCTTAATGAATGTCATTAGTAAAAGTGATGTCTTTGCAGAAAACAAATTATTTGCAACATTAGACACGACGGTTAGAAAAGTTGTGATTCAAAATCTTCCATTTTTGTTAACTGATACGGTTGGTTTTATTCGAAAATTGCCGACACAACTAGTCGAGTCTTTTAAAAGCACATTAGATGAAGTTAGAGAAGCAGACTTATTACTACATATCGTAGATATTTCTCATCCAAATTTTGAAGAGCATATTGAATCTGTAAATAAAATTTTAGGTGAAATTGATAGTTCAAATAAACCTACTATAATGGTGTTTAATAAAATTGATGCTTATCAAGCTGAACCTTTTGATGACGATGATTTGGTTACTGAGAGAACGTCATTACACTATTCTCTTGAGGAGTGGAAAAAAACGTGGATGAATCGCGTTGGGAATAATGCATTGTTCATTTCGGCATTGAACAAAAAGAATATCGATGTCTTTAAAAAACGAGTTTATGATGAAGTAAGAGAAATACACGTCACGCGATTTCCTTATAATAGTTTCTTATATCCAGATTATTCAGAAGAAGAAGAAGAAGAGTAATTTCCAAAGAAAAAAAAATTATACTTAAAACTAAAAAAGCACCTCAATGAGGTGCTTTTTTTATTAGTATAATACTAAAACAATTTAGAATTTGTAAGTCAATCCTAATGTATAGTATGTTTGTAAATCATTATCAACATTATCAAATGTAGGTACTGCATCAGTTAAACCTGGATTATCAGCTAATGCGATAGCATATTGGTCAAGTCCATAATTTAATGCTTCTTGCTTATTACTTCTTAATGCAAAATCAAATCCTACACCAATTCCTTTCCATAATGTATAACTGAAAGAGTTTGTCCAAGTTGCGTTAGATAAATCTCCACTCTTGTAACTTTGAAACATAGATAAGTTAGATTTAAATCCAACTTTACCAATTTGACGTGTATAATCTGCCATAATTTTAGCTCCCAAAGAAGATTCAAAAACTGCATCATTTTTTGCAAATACAAAGTTGTAGTTTAATGGATGAATCACCACGATTAAATTTTCAATTGGAGTCCAAGTTACACCAACCCCAATATCTAAATAACCAGGATCATTGAAGTTATCTAAAATTGTAGTTCTGTATTCTAGTAATGTAGAAGCTGCTAATTTTTCGCTTAATTTTCTTCCATATAAAGAAGAAATATTAAATACATCTGTTGTTGGTTCAAATTTATCTGAATCAAAATCTGTATCCTTATTATCTAATTTTACCCAACTCAAATTAGTCGTTAAAGAGTTTCTCCAGAAAAATTTATCCTCAATTAAATTAGCAAATCCATTAACTGAAATTCCTATGTTTCCTGATGAATTATTAGGAACTCCTTGAGAATACCAATTATTAAAGTTGGATAAGCTTCCTCCAATAACACCAAATGCTCCAACTCTCCATCCTGGAAGTGCGTCTATTTGAGCTTGAAGCGCATTAGCTTCTGCTTGAGCAGCATCAGCAATACTTTGTTTTTCAGCTTTTTGAGCATGTAATTCTTCTTTTGTTTGGGAAAAACCAAATGCTATCGATAACATCAATGCAGATGTTAAAAGTAATTTTTTAGTCATAATTTTAATTTTAATAGTTTCAATATAATTAATTAATATGCAAATATAATTCTTTCCCTATTTTAAAACTTAAGAGTTTGATTTATAATTCACTAATTAATTAGACCCTATTTTTTATCTAAGGTCACAAAAATATTTACTTTATTTTCTTTTAAATAAAGGAACCGAAGAACATGCCTCACCATACATAATAGACTTGGCAACTGGTTTTAATTTGCTAGATAGCATAATATAAGCATTTGAAGGAACTGGTTTATGCGTACAACCCTTTATAATGAGAGGCTTATCTTGATAAGGCTCCACATCTAAATTATTAATAATGTCTTGATAAATTGAAGTTTCAAGTGCTTCTAAATCTCCTGTAATAATTTTTTTAGCATAAGGCTGTAATTCTATAGTCATTAACATATAAGCCCAAGCAGGAATAATAGCATCTGTAGAACAACTTAGCGCGATAAATTGGTTTTTATGTTTTGACCAATCATAGTCTTTGACCAATTGCCTAAAGTCTTTTTCTCTTAATACAAAACCTTCATACAACCAATCCTTAATATCAAAAACAACACGCTCTCCTTCTGGATAGTAATCTTCAAGATCAACAACCATTAGTTTACTTAATGCGACTCTATTTATTATCTCTTCCTCCATAACACAAAATTAAGTTATTTTCTATTGATAGCCTTCTGCTTGTAAAGTGAATAATTCTGCATACAAAGAATCATTAGCCATTAATTCTTCATGTGTTCCAATTTCCAAGACTTTACCCTCTTCTAAAACAAGAATACGGTCTGCTTGTCTAACGGTAGAAAACCGGTGAGAAATGATAATACTGGTTTTATTTTCGGTTAACGCTATAAAACGCTGGAACACTTCACTTTCTGCTTTTGCATCTAATGCCGATGTTGGCTCATCAAGAACCATGACTTCCGCATCTTTCATATAGGATCGTGCTAATGCAACTTTTTGCCATTGTCCACCAGATAAATCTTGACCTTTAGCAAAACGTTTTCCTAGTTGTTGGTTGTAACCTTTTTTTAATTCTGAAATGACTTCACTTGCCAAGCTCATTTCCGCAGCATTTTTAATTTTTTCAAGATTATCTATCTGAGCGATATCACCAATAGCGATGTTTTCTTTAGCAGTAAATTCATACTTAAAGAAATCTTGAAAAATAACACCAAAAAACTCCTGATATTCTGCTTTATTAAATCGGTTAATATTAATTCCATCTAATAAGATCTCACCAGAAGTAGGCTCATAAAAACGTAGTAGCAATTTTGTAAGTGTAGTTTTACCTGCTCCATTTTGTCCAACGAATGCTAACTTCTCGCCTGCATTTAAATTAAACGATATGCCTTTTAGAATTTTTATATCAGATCCTGGATAAGAGAATGTAACGTTTTTGAATTCAAATCCATTTTTAATTTTAGATGGCATTGGTTGATCTTCTATATGGTTTGGCTCTATTGAAATATCAATAAATTCAAAATAATCTTTTAGATATAATGCACTTTCAGTAATTCTCGTGAATTTAGAAAAGAAGTCTTGCAAATTTCGGGTAAGCCTATTGAATGAGCCTGATAAAAATGTAAGTTCACCCAATGTTATCATGCCAGTAACAACTCTGTAAATTATAAATACGTAAGCGCCATAATAACTCAAAGTTCCCAGCACATTAAATAAAAAACCTAAAGCAGATCTTTTGATTGCTAGATTCTTATTGAGGTCATAATATTCTTGTGAGAGGTTCTTGAAGCGGTCCACAATAAAATCTGTAAGACCAAAAAGTTTTATCTCCTTTGCTGTTTCATTATTGGCACCAATATATCTAAGGTAATCTAATTCGCGACGCTCTGTTGTCCAGCCTCTGGCTAAAGAATATTGCCTTTGACTAAACCAAATTTCATTTATAAACGATGGAATAATACTAATAACAAGAAGTATAATTAAATAAGGTTCAAAATAAATAAGACCAGCAACTAAAGTAGCTATAGAAATAAGACTCTGTACTTCGCCAAGCGCATTAGACATTAAACCTACACGTCCTGTAGTTTGAGTTCTTGCGCGTTCTAGTTTGTCGTAAAATTCGGAATCCTCTAAAAGACTAATTTCAATCTTATTCGTCTTTTTAATAATATTGACTGAAGAATTTATGGAATAAGCATCTCCCAAAAGTCCATCTGTTAAGGAAATAGCTCTACTTATTAAATCTGAAAGAATAATAAGACCAAACTCAATCCCAACATACAACCAAAGTGTAGATAAATCTGTAACCTCAGTTTTTGCTTGTAAGATTATTTCATCTATGATTATTTTACCAATCCATAAAATGATTACAGGCAAAACAGCAGCTATTAAACGACAAAAAGCAGACCCTAAAAAAAGTGTTTTATTAGTATTCCAGATTTCTTTAAAAAATCTTGGAATATAGACTAAGGCTTTAAAGGACCCTTTGAAGTTAACCTTATTTCCCTCAGTTATAGATTTAGGTTTTTGTCTAGCCATTCAAAATTATAAACTCAGCATCATTAAAGCATTCCTAACTCTAATTTAGCTTCTTCACTCATTAAATCTTGTGTCCATGGTGGATCAAAAGTAATCTCAACTTCTGCAGTTTTCACATCGTTTAAAGATTTTACTTTTTCTTCTACCTCTAAAGGTAATGTCTCTGCCACTGGACAATTTGGAGTCGTTAAAGTCATTAAGATTTTTACCTCATAATCTTCATTAACAAATACGTCATAAATAAGACCTAACTCATAAATATCAACTGGTATTTCTGGGTCAAATATTGTTTTTAAAACGCGTACTATTTTTTCTCCTAAGAGGTTGGTATCTATTTTTGTATCGCTCATTTTGAACTATTTTAATTGTGTTTGATATGCAAGAGCATACATTTTTATTTTTTTTATCATGCTTACCAACCCATTTGCACGTGTTGGTGATAAATGTTCTTTTAATCCAATTTCATCAATAAAATCGGTGTTACCTTCTATGATATCTTTTGGATGCTGATTAGAAAATACTCTAATCAATATGGCAATAATACCTTTTGTAATAATAGCATCACTATCTGCAGTGAATTCAACTTTATCTCCATTCATTTCTGCATGAACCCAAACTTTACTTTGACAACCTGTAATGATATTGTCTTCTGTCTTATATTTTGGGTCTATAAGAGGCAAAGATTTTCCGAGATCAATCATGTATTGATAGCGTTCTTGCCAATCATCAAACATTGAAAATTCGTCTATTAATTCTTCTTGTATTTCTGAAATTGTCATCCTTCTATTTTTGTCTATTTGACCATTATCTTCCGAAGACACAAAGATACGACATCTCTATTGTTTCTCGATCATTGTTTTAATCGATAACATCTTTTCTACGATAGCTTTTATTGATTCTGGCGGATTCCCATGATCAAAAGAAACCGTTTTATAAGAATTCTCTCCATCTGCAATTTCAAGAGTTGCTATAGCTGCACCATCATACTCATGTGCCTTTGAAGGCGCTTCTAATTCTGGTAGTGTCTTTGCATCAAGTTTGCTTATAAGATTCATTAGTGATTCTTTTTCTTCCTTCGGAATTTCATGAGCTATTGCAGATTTTAAATCCCTTTCATTTGAGAATATTATTGTATCTCCCTCTAATACAACAGTTAAAAAGTAACCTCTAGAGACTGCTAGATATGTAATTTTTGAATCGTTTTGCATTTGCTTTTCAGATGATCCTGTCGCTATAGCTTCAGTATTATTTTGGCTCGCTAATTGGGCTTTGTTTTTATCACATTCTTTAGCCGAAATAAGCACAATGAACATACATATAATTAATTTCATAATATTAAATTTTAATGGTTACGATAGTAATATTACAAAAAAGAAGCCAAAGTTTAAGACAACATCATTTTTGCAGTCTTAACACCTTCAACTAAAGCATCAATTTCCTCTTTAGTATTATAAAATGCGAATGACGCTCTAACCGTTCCTGGAATTTTAAAGAAATCCATTATAGGCTGAGCACAATGATGACCTGTTCTTACTGCAATGCCCAATTTATCGAGAATGGTTCCTATATCATAAGGATGAATGCCTTCAACGTTAAAAGAAATCACAGAGGTTTTTTCTTTTGCTGTTCCGTAGATTTTTAAACCTTCAATCTTTAAAAGTTGTTGCGTTGCGTATTCTAAAAGTTCGTGCTCATAACTAGCTATGTTTTCAAAACCTATTGCATTCATATAATCTACCGCAGCTCCAAAAGCAATACCTCCACAAATATTTGGTGTACCTGCTTCAAATTTATGAGGCAATCCAGCATAGGTTGTTTTCTCAAAAGTAACTTGATCTATCATTTCTCCTCCTCCTTGATAAGGTGGTAATTTATTGAGCCATTCTTCTTTTCCGTAAAGCATACCAACACCTGTTGGACCACACATTTTATGAGCTGATGTCACATAGAAATCTACATCTAATTCTTGAACGTCAGATTTTAAATGCGGACAAGATTGCGCACCATCAACAAGAACTGCAGCACCAACTTTATGTGCCATTTCAATCATTTGCTTAATTGGATTGATTGTTCCTAAAGCATTAGAAATATGATTAACAAATACCAATTTTGTTTTTTCTGAAAGCAGCGCTTCATACTCACTCATAATCAATTCCCCATTGTCATTCATTGGGATCACTTTTAGAGTAGCTCCAGTGCGCTCGCACAACATTTGCCAAGGCACAATATTACTGTGATGCTCTAAAGCAGACACCAAAACCTCATCTCCCTTTTTTATTAAAGAAGAAAAACCATTGGCTACCAAGTTGATTCCATGAGTTGTTCCAGAAGTTAATATAATTTCATAACTATGCTTAGCATTGAAATGTTTCTGAATTTTCAATCGTGCTTCTTCATATAAATCTGTCGCCTCTTGACTTAAGGTGTGAACTCCTCTATGAATATTAGCATTGTAATTTGAATAATAATCTACAATCACATCAATCACTTGTTTAGGTGTTTGAGATGTTGCTGCATTATCAAAATATATTAATGGTTTCCCGTTAACCTCTCGGTTTAAGATTGGGAAATCTTCTCTGATTTTGTTGACGTTTATCATAATGACAAAGTTACGAGATGTTTGCCTAAAAAGATATTCTGAAAACGAAAGTTATATATTTTTTAATATTTTATTACAATACATTTAAATAAAATGTATATTTACAAAATGTATAGCAAAGAACTCACAAAAGGAACATTACAACCCATCATTTTAAAACTCATAGATAGTAGAGATAAAATGTATGGATACGAAATAACGCAAGAAGTAAAAAAAATGACCTCTGGGAAAATAGATATTTCTGAAGGTGCTTTATATCCTATTCTTCACAAATTAGAAGCCAAAGGTGTTTTGGAGACTGAAAAAGTATATATAGGAAAACGAGTAAGGAAGTATTATAAAGTTACTAAAGATGGTAAACTGATGGTTACGGAGGTCACTAAAGAAATTAATGATTTCATGGACACCTTACATATAATTTTTAATTCTAAAACTTTAAAATCATGATACTAACTGATCAACATATTGAATTTATAGAAAACAATTTAAAGCTATATGGTGTTAAATCTACTGATTTAAGAGAAGATTTGTTAGATCATATTTGTACATATATAGAAACAAATGAGTCTCAAGATTTTGATAGCTTATATCAGGAAGCGCTTCAAAAATTTGGAGGCTATAGTAGTTTTCAAAATCTTCAGTTAGAAACTAATATGCAGAAATTTGCACAACATACTATTCGATTAAAACGTGTACTTCATTTGGTATCAACAATTGCTGTTCTATTAATTATGACAGGATTACTTTTTAAAGTGATGCATTGGCCTTATGCTACAATACTTTTGTTTTCAGGATGTGTAGTTTTCATTTTAGTGGTGATTCCAACATATTTCTATGATCGCTACAAATCATCAATACGCAAATTCTCATAACTAACTCTTTAGAATAAAAATATTAAATGAAAAAAATACATTTATTATACTTTCTATGTTTATTTCATTTTACTGTGAACGGACAGAGTGTAAGTGATATTATTATTGGAAAAATTGACAGCTTAAATTCAAAAATATTAAAAGAACAAAGAGAATTATGGATTCATCTTCCGAAAGAGTATTCTGAAGGAGCAATTGAAAAGAAAAATTACCCAGTTGTTTATCTTTTAGATGGAGATTCTCATTTTAACTCAGTAGTTGGGATGACTCAACATTTAAGTGGTTTAGGAGGAGGTTCAGTTTTTCCAAAAATGATTGTGGTTGGAATTATTAATACAAATAGAACGAGAGATTTGACACCAACAAAAGGAAAACTCGGTTATTACACTGACAGCAGTATGGTTGCTAATTCAGGAGGAGGCGAAAAGTTTATGCTATTTATTGAAAACGAGTTAATTCCATATATGGATTCTAATTACCCTACAGATTCATATCGCACCTTTATTGGTCACTCATTCGGAGGCCTTATGGTTATGAATACATTAATAGAAAAACCCAATTTATTTAATTCCTATATTTCAATTGACCCATCGATGTGGTGGGACAACAATAAATTACTAAATAAAATTAAGGACACCTCTTTAGATGGAAAGTATAGTGACAAAAATCTATTTATAGGGATTGCAAATACTATGAGTGAAGGCTTAAATATCCTAAGTGTAAAAAAAGACACAACTCCTGGAACAAACCATATACGTTCCATTCTAGAACTTAATGATTACTTCACTAATGACAATAAAAAAAATATATCCTTTAAAGGAAGATTTTATAAAGACGACCACCATGGTTCCGTTCCGCTTATTGCTACATACGATGCACTGCGGTTTATTTTCGACTTCTTTAAATTCGATCTTGATTTTACACGCCCGGAAAGTGTTACCTTAGAGAAGGTTGAAAATCATTACAAGCGATTATCAAAAGAATTTGGAAGAGAGATAAAACCAGAAGAAGAATTATTAAATATGCTAGGTTATTGGGCGTTGAGTAAGAGCCAATTTAAAAATTCAGAACAATTTTTTAGTCTTAATGCGATACATTATCCTGAAAGTTTTAACGTTTATGATTCACTAGGAGACTTTTATTTAGAAATAGAAAACAAAGAAAAGGCTATTGATAATTATAATAAATCAGTCTCCTTAAATATAGAGTCTCCTTCTAAAGATAAATTAAAAAAATTGGAAATGAAATAGTAACTATTAATAAATCAAGGCTCACCTCTGTATGCAAGCGGGTTTGCTTTTTGCAATACTAGTTTCGACTTTAGTAATACCACCTATTCAATTTTATGGGAAATACAAACAATCAATTAATAAGTTTTCTTAAATAACTAACTATGAAAAAATCAATTTACATATTAGGGTTCTTAACCTGTTTTATACTCGGTATTGGAGCAATGTTTGAATTCTTAACATGGCCTTACAGAGGAATTATAGTGTTTATAGGTTTCCTGTTTTTAAACTTCGGGTTAATACCAACTTATTTTTACCAAAAGTATAAGCAATGTTAAAGTTAAAAACCTTCGGCTTAATAATACTTTCATTTTGCTTTACTAATCTTAATGCTCAAAACCAACTAGAGTATACAATTGATAGTATTTTAAAAACATATGACACTAATCATCAACCAGGATTAGCTATAAGCGTCATTAATAAAAATGAAGTTTTATATTCTAAAGGTTTTGGAATTGCTAATTTAGATTATGCTATAAAAAATACAGATTCTACAATTTTTAGCTTAGCATCTATTAGTAAACAATTTACAGCTGCAGCAATATGGGCTTTAATTGAGGAAGGCAAGCTAAGTTTGGATGACAACTTACATCAATTTTTTCCGGATTTTCCAGAATATGGTAAATCTATAAAAATAAAACATTTATTAAATCACACGAGTGGGATTCGTAATTATCACACCCTAATGTATTTATCTGGATTTGATTATGATCGAGATTATTATGACAATCAAACGGTTTTAAGTCTTGCCAATAGACAAAAAAACTTAAACCATATTTCTGGAGAAAAAGTCAGTTATTCAAATACCAATTACAACATTTTAGCATTGATTATTGAACAATTATCAGGTCAGAATCTAAATGATTATCTAAAATCTAAAATTCTACTTCCATTAGGAATGACAAATACATTTGTTAGAGTTTCTCATGGAAAAGTTATTAAAAACAGAGCTATTGGTTATCAAAATCAAGATGATAATTATATCTACTCTATTTCAAACCAATTGAGTTATGGTGCAGGAAGTATGGGAAGTAATGCTAAGAATATGATTATTTGGATACATATGCTAAATGAGAATATTCCTGAATTTAAAGACCTTGCAACATTTCTTAAAACTACTGAAATTCTAACGACTGGAAAAAAAGCATCATATGCAAGAGGATTAATGGTTGATGATTATAAAGGTCATACAACTTACAGCCATAGCGGTTTTGGTTTTGGAGGACAAACGCAATTAATTACTGTTCCAGAAGAGGGTATTGGAATCATTATTCTAACTAATTTACAATCTATAAACCCAACTCCAATTTCTTATAGAATCCTAGATCTATTAATCAACTCTAAAGAACTAGAAAATACAATTAGTGATCGAGCAATTGATTTCAAATCACAAAACCTTGATCAATTTACTGGAGATTATAAAGAAGTTAACAGTGATATGACAATGCAAATTTCCGAAGAAAACGATACTCTAAAAGCCCAAGGCTCTATGGGAAATAATAAAATATCGTTACAACAAAACGACACAAATAAATTTGTTAGACGTAATGCTCAAAACGTGAAATACAATTTTGAAAAAACACCTCAATATGATATGGAGATATCATTTGGAGGCACTCCTTTTTACTTTAAGCGTGCTAAACTAGTTACATCAAATCCTGAAAATTTAATACAATTTAGTGGTAAATATTATTCTGAAGAACTAGACACGACCTATCATTTATTTATAGAAAATTATACTCTAAAATTGTCGTATACCAATAATGAAAACATCAAATTATATCCAGTCCAATTGAATGAATTTGGAAATAAAGATAGAACGCTTTATCATTTCACAACTGGAACTGATGGAACTATAAAAGGTATGTTATTATCCTGCGACGGACAAGTAAGCAACATTGAATTTACTAAAGATCAAACCCAATATTAACACCCAATTTATTAGCAATAATCTTAGTGATACGTTGCTTAATTTCAGGGATTTTCACTGAATCTAATACATTATTACTAAAAGCAAACATTAATAAAGCTTTAGCTTCTTTTTCTGGAATTCCTCGAGAACGCATATAAAACATAGCGCTTTCATCTAATTGTCCAATCGTACAACCGTGAGAACATTTTACATCATCTGCGAAAATCTCTAACTGAGGCTTGCTATTAATTGATGCTTTATCACTTAATAAAATATTATTATTAGATTGAAAAGCATTTGTTTTTTGAGCTTCTTTATTTACAAGAACTTTTCCATTGAAAACACCTGTAGATTGATCTGCGAAAATACCTTTGTAATCCTGATGACTTTCACAGTTTGGTTCTATATGATGAACCAACGTGTTGTGATCTACATGTTGTTTATTTCCAATAATAGTAACTCCATTTAAAGTGGAGTCCATACGCTCACCATTTTGATAGAAATTAAGATTATTACGTGTTAATTTTCCTCCAAAAGTAAAGGTATGCATTGAGACATGACTCTCACGTTTTTGATTTACAGATGTGCTATCAATTAGTGATGCACTTTCTTTATCATTTTGAATTTTATAATAGTCAACAATTGCTCTTTTATTAGCAAAAATCTCTGTAACACTGTTAGTCAAAACAGGATTGTCAGTCAAACTTTGATGACGTTCAATAATTTGAACATGAGAATTTTCGTCTACCACAATTAAATTACGTGGTTGTAGCATTAAAGCTGATTCATTCCCAGTAGAAAAGTGTACAATTTGAATTGGTTTCGCTACTAATTTATTCTTCGGAATATGGATATAAGCACCTTCTTTAGAAAATGCAGTATTTAATGAAGACAAACCATCTTTAGTCGCTACTTTATTGAAATAGTTTTCAATAATGAGTTGATACTTTGGTTTTGATAATGCAGATGACATTAAGCATACATCAATACCATCATGAGTGGTTTGTGATAAATGAGAACAGTATTTACCATCTATAAAAATAATTTTATAACTATCAATATCGTGAATAAAATATTTCTTAACATCACTGTATTCAATAGCCTTTTCTTGCTTAGGAAACACACTATAATCATGTTTCAAAACGCTATTAAGTGATGTATATTTCCATGCTTCATCACGCTTAGAAGGAAATCCTTTATCTTCAAAAATCTTTATCGCTTCATTACGCACATCATGCACAGGAGAATCTACATCTACCGTATTTTCAAATGCCATGAATGACGATACTAATTTATCTTTTAATTCCATTTTTTCCGTTTTAGTATGAGTCCAGGTTTTCAGTAAAAACTTCAAATATATAGACTATACTTTCTTTATTTAGTATTCATCTGAGTAAGCAACTGCAAACTATGAATGAATACTGTAAACTAATTTTTAAGCTCCAACTTCTTCTTTAATCCAGTCGTAACCTTTTTCTTCTAATTCGTGCGCTAATTCTTTAGTACCAGATTTAACAATACGTCCATTATAAAGTACATGCACAAAATCAGGAACAATATGGTCTAATAATCTTTGGTAATGCGTAATAACGATTACAGCATTATCCTTACTTTTTAATTTATTAACACCATTAGCGACAATACGTAAAGCATCAATATCTAAACCAGAATCTGTTTCATCAAGAATTGCTAGTTTAGGTTCAAGCATTGCCATTTGAAAAATCTCATTTCGCTTTTTCTCTCCTCCCGAAAATCCTTCATTTAAAGAACGTGATAAAAATTTTCTATCAATTTCTAAAAGCTCTGCCTTTTCACGAATCATTTTTAGCATATCCTTTGCTGGCATATCTTCAAGACCTTTAGCTTTTCTGGTTTCGTTGATTGCTGTTTTTATAAAGTTAGTCACACTAACTCCAGGAATCTCTACTGGATATTGAAATGATAAAAACACACCTTTATGAGCACGTTCTTCTGCAGCTAATTCTTCAATATCTTGACCATCTAAAAGGATTTGTCCTTTCTCAACCTCATATTCCTCTTTACCAGCAATAACAGAAGCTAATGTACTCTTACCAGAACCATTTGGTCCCATAATAGCATGAACTTCTCCTGCTTTTACTTCTAAATTGATTCCTCTTAAAATCTCTTTACCGTCTACACTAGCGTGCAAATCTTTTATTTCTAACATACTATTTGCTTCCAATTTTTATAACATCGTTTGCCTCAGGATTAGGAGGCGAAACTTTTAAAATTTCTTTAATCTCAATTCTATCTTCCCAACCTTCTTCACTTGGGTCTTTTTTAAACATACGTCCTCTAACGGTTACAGGAACCATATCTGTATCTTCTTTTTTAAATGCTTTTACTTGCTCTTGTAAGTCTTGCATTTCCTCATTGATAACTACACCATACATTTTTGTTGGTGTTTTTAAAACTGCTGCATCAGCATAATAAATAAAATCACCTTGAACAGCAATTAACCCATCACTTTGCTTCATTGTTTTACCATCTTCAGCAACAATTGATTCACTGTCTTGAGTCACCTCAACATCTGTTTTTTTATCTTCTTTACAGCTTAATACTACTGTAAAAATCATAATTAATGCAATTATTTTTTTCATAATACTACTTTTAACCTACAGATCCTTCTAAACTTATTTCTAATAATTTTTGTGCCTCTACAGCAAATTCCATTGGTAATTTATTAAGTACTTCTTTACTAAACCCATTAACAATTAAAGCAATCGCTTTTTCAGTTTCAATACCTCTTTGATTACAATAGAAAATTTGGTCTTCACCAATTTTACTAGTCGTCGCTTCATGCTCAATTTGAGCAGATTTATTTTTAACTTCTATATAAGGAAACGTATGAGCTCCACACTCATTACCCATCAATAAACTATCACATTGTGAGAAATTACGAGCATTATCTGCTCTTGAGCTTATTTGCACTAATCCTCTATATGAGTTCTGCGATTTTCCAGCAGATATTCCTTTAGAAATAATTGTTGATTTTGTGTTTTTTCCAAGGTGAATCATCTTCGTACCTGTATCGGCTTGTTGATAATTATTTGTCACAGCAATAGAGTAAAATTCTCCAACTGAGTTATCACCTTTTAAAATACATGATGGATATTTCCAAGTGACAGCACTTCCTGTTTCTACTTGTGTCCATGAGATTTTTGCATTGGTCTCACACAAACCTCTTTTAGTTACAAAATTGTAAACGCCTCCTTTACCTTCTGCATTTCCTGGATACCAGTTTTGTACTGTAGAGTATTTAATTTCTGCATCGTCTAAAGCAATCAGTTCAACAACAGCTGCATGTAATTGGTTTTCATCACGACTAGGTGCTGTACAACCTTCTAAGTATGATACATAACTACCTTCATCTGCAATTAACAGTGTTCTTTCAAACTGACCAGTTCCTGCTTGATTAATTCTAAAGTATGTTGATAATTCCATTGGGCAACGAACACCTTTTGGGATGTAGCAAAAACTACCATCACTAAAAACTGCACTATTTAAAGCTGCGTAGAAATTATCTTTCTGCGGAACAACTGTCCCTAAATATTTTTTTACTAATTCTGGATGTTCTTTAATCGCTTCAGAAATACTCATAAAAATGATTCCTTTTTCGCCTAAAGTCTTTTTGAAAGTTGTTGCAACAGAAACAGAATCTACAACAATATCCATTGCTACATTATTCATCATCTTCTGTTCATCTACAGAAATACCCAACTTTTTGTACATCGCTAGTAAATCTGGATCTACATCGTCTAATGTTTTATTTGGGTCTATAGCTACAGGTGCAGAATAATACGCTATGGCTTGAAAATCTGGTTTTTTGTAATGTACATTTGCCCATTCTGGCTCAGTCATTTCTTTCCATGCTTTGAAAGCTTCCAATCGCCATTCTGTCATCCATTCTGGCTCTTCTTTCTTTTTTGAAATAGCACGAACGATATCTTCGTTTAATCCAATTGGGAATGTTTCAGATTCAATGTCTGTATAAAAACCATATTCGTATTCTTTGGTTTTTAATTCTTCTCTTAAATCGTCTTCTGTATATTTTGACATAATATGTTTACATTTTTAATTCCTTCCACTCAGGAAGGTTAAGATGTGAATTATAGCGAAAATGATTCTCCGCAACCACAAGTTCTATTAGCATTAGGATTGTTAAACACAAATCCTGCACCATTTAAACCTCCAGAATATTCTAAAGTTGTTCCTATTAAGTATAAAAAGCTCTTCTTATCAACAATGATTTTTACACCATTATCTTCAAAGACTTTATCATCTTCCTTTTGTTCTTTATCAAACTTTAAATCATACGACAACCCTGAGCATCCACCACTTTTTACACCAACGCGTACAAAGTCTGAGATTGCATTAAAGCCATCATCACTCATTAGTTCAATGACTTTCTTTTTTGCTGTTTCCGATACTTTTATCATTTGTTATATAGATATTGTCTAAATAGATTGCGAATATACGACATAAGTCGATTTTTACCATGCATCCTAACATTATATTAGCAAATGATAGTATAAGAAATACTAATGCTTAAAAGTTAATCTAGCATCAATTGGAAAGGAGAAAATAATAATGATTTTTTATACGGAAATGTGCTTGCGAGAATATTGGCTCTGTAAAATAAAAAGCTCTTGTAAAGCGGTTCTTATTTCTTTATTTTCAAAGGGATACATGTGTAAACTATCAAGGTCACTATCGTCTTGTTTAGATTGACATGTTGCACAAGATAGAACATGTGCTTTTTTTGCTTTTTTTGAAGTATACTTCAAATTATGTCCAAAAACTGAACATAGCAATTTGCTAGTAGTTGTTTTCATAGTAGGTCAATAAATTTGGGAGTACTAAATTAATTCAAAATTTTAAAAATTCCGTCTAAATACTATTATTTTCGATGAAATGCATGTTTTAAAATTTCCGAAGCACTTAAAAATACCTTAAATCTACACTTTGCTTCAAAAAAGCTACTTATTTTTGCAGCATGATAGAAGATAAAAACCAATCGCGCACCTCATTAGATCAACTTGGAGAATTTGGTCTTATAGATCATTTGACACAAAATTTTGAAATCAATCAAAAATCTACAATCAAAGGTATTGGAGATGATGCTGCAGTTCTAGATTTTAAATCTAAACAAATTGTTGTCACCACAGATTTGCTTGTTGAGAATGTTCATTTTGATTTAAGTTATGTACCTCTAAAACATTTAGGATACAAAGCGGTTGTTGTTAATTTGAGTGATGTCTATGCAATGAATGCTAGTGCGACTCAAATTACGGTATCTATTGCTGTTTCTAATAGATTTCCATTAGAGGCATTAGAAGAATTATACGCAGGAATTGAAACTGCAGCTAAAGTTTATAACGTAGATGTTGTTGGTGGAGATACAACCTCATCAACTACTGGTCTTATTATTTCGGTAACAGCAATTGGAGAATTAGAACCTGAAGATATCGTGTATCGTAGTGGAGCAAAACAAAATGACTTAATAGTTGTTACTGGAGATATTGGCGCTGCTTATATGGGATTGCAAATTCTAGAACGCGAGAAGGAAGTCTTTAAAGTGAACCCACAAAATCAGCCAGATTTAGATCCATATACATATATTATTGAACGACAATTAAGGCCAGAAGCAAGAAAAGACATTGTAGAATTACTCAAAAAAATGGAAGTAAAACCTACGTCTATGATTGATATTAGTGACGGATTATCTTCGGAAATCATGCACATATGCAAACAAAGTGATGTTGGTGCAGAGATTTATGAGAATAAAATACCTTTAGATCCACAAGTCATTTCTACTTGCGAAGAATTTAAAATTGATAGCACAACAATTGCTTTAAATGGTGGTGAAGATTACGAACTATTAATGACAATTTCTCAAGAAGATTTCCCTAAAATAAAAGGCAATCCTAATTTAACTGTTATAGGCTATATTACCGAAAAAGCCAGAGGTATGCACTTAATCACTCGTGGTGAGCAAGCAGTACCAATTATTGCAAAAGGATGGAACGCTATGAAAAATGAGGTATAAAATTTAAAATCACTTCTTCGTATTGTTCTGAATTTGTTTTGTGTTTAATTCGAGCCACTCTTCTATTATGAATTCGTGATAAAACAGAATTGATTTCTTGATATTTTGGAGTTAATGGTGTTAAACCACCATTTCCACTTGTAGTCACTTGAGAATTACAATGTGAACATTTATATTCTTTTACGTGATAGGTAATGTTTTTTGAGACTTCGTATTGATGTCCAAAAAATGAGCAGTAGATACTTTTCAATTTAGTTTGCTATTAATTAGTTATTATTTTAGAGGATATCTAAATATATGAAAACCAAATAATAACGTACGACTTTACTCTAACATATCGACGAAGTGATCGTTTTTTGCTTCAAACGTGACATTCTTCTCGTATAAATGTCTGATAAAAGGGTATTAATCTCTTGATATTTTGGAGTGAGTTCGGTAAGCTTGCCATTTCCACTTGTAGTTAATTGACGCTTACAGCATTTACATGTATATTCTTTAACATGAGACGTCACTTTTTTTGTCATCTCATACTTGTGACCAAATATATCGCAATAAATTTTTAATGAACTGGCAGTCTTTGTAGTAGATTTTTTCATAATTATCGAGTTTGTGGGATGTAAACTTAGAAAAAAAAGTCACTATAAACGTTTATAAGTCTATAAATTCGATAAAGTGATTTAATATGTAAGATAATTCTGATTTATTTTCAATATAACTCATGTGTCCTAGTGATAATTTTTCACACTCGATATTTGTATGCTCAGTTTCCAGTAAAATACGTTCGCCTTCAATAACAGGGTCTTTCATACCTATAATAATTAATTTACGGGTTTTGAGACTTTTATAAAACTCAAACTTATCTTCTCTTAATATCATACCCTCTTGAGCAGCGATATAACCTTGAGGTGATGTTTTTAAAGCCTGATCTATGACTTTTTCAATCTCTTTTTTGTGAGTTGTTCTACTTTCCGAAGAAAATAAATTAGCGACAGACATCCTTACCATACTTTCAAAATTGCTTTGAATCATCTGGTTTGCTCTTTTACGTAATGCCTTACGTTCATCATCATCTGCATGATACGTAGAATTCATAAGACATAAACCCAAAACAGCTTTTGGATTTTTCTCTGCTAATGCCAATGCCACATATCCACCCATAGAGTGACCTATTAACGTATACGTTTTAAGCTTTAAATGATTTAAAACTGCTAAAACAGCATCTGCCATATCACTCATTGAGTGACTATAACCTATGCAATCTGTTTGACCATGACCTAACATGTCAATACAAATGACTCTATGGCTTCTTGATAATACAGGTTTTAAATCTTTCCACATTGTAGAATTCTCCAAAAACCCATGTAGTAAAACAATAGCATCACCTTGACCATCATCTTCATAATAAACTGGAATATTTTTAAACTGTAAAATCATATCTACAAAGATACAGCTTGTCTAATGCATGCAAATAAGTATTTGCTATATTTGATTAAAATTGACAAGCTTAAAAACGAAAAATATGTCTATTAAAAATTATCTTTTACTCCTACTTTTTCTTTCAGTTACAATTTCTCAAGCTCAAATTGAAGAACAACAATTAGATGACCTCATAAAAGAAACCTTAACCACATTTGATGTTCCAGGGATTTCTGTTGGAATTTTAAAAGATGGAAACATCATTTATGCAAAAGGTCATGGAGTGAGATCACTCACCAATAAAAAAGACATGAATGAAAACACCTTAGTTGGTGTAGCTTCAAACAGTAAGGGGTTTACTTGTTTTGCTTTGGCTATGATGATAGACGAAGGTAAACTTAATTGGGACGATAAAGTACGAAAACATATCCCTGAATTTCAACTACATGATGCTTGGGTTACCGAAGAATTTACAGTTAGAGATTTGGTGACACATCGAAGTGGTATGGGTTTAGGTGCTGGAGATTTAATGTTTTTTCCTGATGGCAATAATTTTGACGTCAACGATGTAATTTCAAATGTGAAGTATTTAGAACCTGAAAGCTCTTTTAGAAGTGAATTTGCTTATAACAACAACATGTTCATTATTGCAGGTGAAGTTTTAAAACGTGTGAGCGGTTTATCTTGGGAAGAATTTATTGAAACCAAAATCATGAAACCGGTTGGGATGATTAATAGTAAAGCATCTTATAATCGTGTGACCGATCAATCAAATATTATTGACGCACATACGAGAGCAGATGGTGAAGTTATTCAAATTCCGCATGATTGGAGTCCTACTGCAAATCCAGCAGGAGGTATTATGAGTAATGTTCCAGATATGTTGACTTGGGCAAAATTTTTAATGAATGATGGCGTGACTTCCGAAGGAAAAAGATTGTTAAGCGAAAAACAATTTCATGAACTCTGGCAATTACAAACACCTTTAAGTGTACGAAAAAATGATAGTTACGACTCTAACTTTAGAGGTTACGGTTTAGGCTGGTTTTTAACAGATGTCAAAGGCGGACACAAACAAGTTTATCATACTGGTGGATTAATGGGAACTGTGACTCAGTTTACTATGATTCCAGATTTAGATTTGGCTATTGTGGTGTTGACCAATCAAATGGTTGGCTCTGCTTTTAATACCATTACAAATACTGTAAAAGATAGTTATTTGGGTTATGAAAACAGAAATTGGCTCAAAAATTATGGTGATAGAAACACAAAATACATCACTTACAATGACAGTATTAAAAAAGCAGTTTACGCTAAAGTTGATCTCGCCAAAAAAGACAAAAGCCTACCAAAACCATCTCAAATTATAGGAACTTACACTGACGATTGGTTTGGTAACATTACCATTTCTAATAACGGAAAAATCTATAGCATCAAATGTGAACGTTCTCCAAATTTACAGGGCGAATTATTACCATTCAATGCGACAACATTTGTTGCTAAATGGAACAATAGAAGTTACGATGCAGACGTTTATGTTCATTTTTCATTTGATGAAACTGGAAACGCAATTGGTGCAACCATGAGTTATATTGCACCAATTACAGATTTTAGTTTTGATTTTCAAGACCTTAACCTTAAAAAGACCAACTAATTGAATTCTAGAAAGGAACTTTTTATTACCAGCTTTGGATTATTCTCTCTGTTTTTTGGAGCAGGAAACTTATTATTACCACCTCTTTTAGGCTACAATGCTGGAGAGAATTGGTTTTGGGTTGCCATTGGTTTCATGATTACAGCTGTAGTGATTCCCATCTTTGGTATTTTAGCTCATGCTCGACTACAAGGAACTTTATATGACTTCGGAAAAAAAGTATCTCCACAATTTAGTCTCATTTATTGCATTTTAATCTATGTGATTGCGGTTGCAATTCCGTCGCCTAGAACAGCAGCAGCTACTCATGAGATAGCGATTCATCCTACTTTTGGTACGAGTCCGTTATTGACGAGTACTGTATATTTTATTCTCGTTTTAGTTTTTGTACTTAATCGCTCAAAAATATTAGGTTTTATTGGCAAGTTCCTCACACCTTTAATTGTCATCATGTTATTGTTGGTGATTGGTATCGGACTTTTTTCTTCGGAAATGCTCACAACCACATCACAAATTGAAACACCTTTAGTCTCAGGGATTTTAGAAGGCTATCAAACCTTTGACGCTATTGGAGCAGTCGTTGTTGGTGCTGTTATTATTATTTCTATCAACTTACGACACATAGGGAGTTTTGAAGAAAAAAGAGCACTCATAGCAAAATCCGGTTGGATTGCTGGTATTGGACTTTTTATAATTTATGCTGGATTGATTTCGGTTGGTGCGTATTACGGATCAGAAATTAGTATCAACGACACATTACCAAGCGATATGCAACGTGCCAATTTATTAAGAAAAATAAGTCTTTCTTCTCTTGGTGATTTTGGAAATACAGTATTAAGTATTTTAATTTCTTTAGCTTGTTTTACGACTGCAATAGGAATTATTGCAGGTACAGCAGATTATTTCAAAGGCTTGCTTGATGATTCTCAATTGGTTTATATCGTCACAGCAGTTTTAGCAAGTGCGCTTGGAATTGTTGTTGGACAATTAGATTTCAATTCTATCATTATTGTAGCAGTTCCTGTGCTTTTGTTTATCTACCCAATAACAATAGTGCTTATTTTACTCAATGTATTCCCTAAACGTTTTTCAACACCTTTGGTTTTTAGAGCTGTTGTGATTGTAACCTTTATATTTAGTATTCCAGATGTGATTGGTTTTATTTCTCCTTCGGAAGGTTTAGGAAAAATCACTCAATATATTCCTTTGGCTCAGTTTAGTTTGGGATGGGTTTTACCAGCTTTGGTTGCTTGTTTGGTAGTTGGATTGATTAATCCAAAGCTTAAAAATCAATCCCATTAAAAAATAAAAAAAGCCTAAATTAAATATTTAGGCTTTTAAACTTTATCAATAAATCAATTAAGAATTCATCAAATCCTCAATCTCATCAGCTTCAATTGGGATATTGCGCATCAAATTAAAAGGTTCTCCGTTTTCTTGAATTACGACATCGTCTTCTAAACGAATCCCAAAACCTTCCGCAGGAATATAAATCCCAGGTTCTACAGTGAATATATTGTTAGCTTGCATTGGTTCTGTTAGAATTCCGTAGTCATGTGTGTCTAATCCAATGTGATGAGATGTTCCATGCATGAAGTATTTTTTGTAAGCTGGCCAATCTTTATCTTCATTTTGTACATCGGCTTTATCCAACAACCCAAGACCTAATAATTCCGAAGTCATTAATTTTCCAACCTCAATATGATACTCTGCCCACAATGTTCCTGGTGTTAATAGTTTTGTTGCTTCGTTCTTAACACGATTCACAGCATTATACACTGCTTTTTGTCTGTCTGTAAAACGTCCAGAAACAGGAATCGTTCTAGACATATCACTCGCATAATTTGCATACTCTGCAGCAACATCAAATAATATTAAATCACCTGCTTTACATTGTTGGTTGTTTTCTATATAATGTAATACATTGGCGTTATTACCAGAAGCAATAATTGGAGTATAGGCAAAACCTTTAGAGCGATTGTTTAAAAACTCGTGCATAAACTCTGCTTCGATATTAAACTCCCAAATGTCTGGTTTTACAAAATTTAATATGCGACGAAACCCTTTCTCTGTAATATCACAGGCGTGTTGCATTAAGTCAATTTCAATTTGATCTTTGACTGAACGTAATCGTTGTAAAATAGGATTACTTTTCGCAACGCTATGCGCAGGATATTTATCTTTTAACCATTTAGTAAAACGGTCTTCACGAGTTTCGGTTTCTACATTTGCTCTGTAATGCTCATTCGTATTTATGTAAACGGTATCACATTGCGTCATAAGCTCAAACATGATTTTCTCCATGTCTTTTAGCCAGTAAACTGTTTTGATTCCGCTAGTTTGTAATGCTGCTTCTTTGGTTAGTTTTTCACCTTCCCAAACAGCTATGTGCTCATTAGTCTCTGTTAAAAATAAAATCTCTCTATGATTCTCTTTTGGACAATCAGGGAACAGAACCAAAATACTTTTTTCTTGATCTACTCCACTTAGATAGAAAATATCTCGATGTTGTTCAAAAGGCAAAGTACTATCTGCACTTATAGGATAAATATCATTAGAATTAAAAACCGCTAAACTGCTAGGTTTCATTTTTGACATGAAATTTTTTCGGTTTTTTATAAAAAGTGTACTATTTATTTTGTCGTATTTCATTCGATTATTTTTATTATTTATTTATAGGTCTCATGTTGTTCGCTATTAATCATTCGTTTGAATACTAATACTTTTAACATGCTCGTCTCTTAGTTGTTATTTTATAGTGTAAAGGTAAATAGATTAACTAATTATATCAAATTATCGATTAATTGATATATTTGCTCGTTAAAACGCATTTTTAAGTCTATTCTCAAATCTATTTAATATGAAAAAAAACACAAAACCTACTTTATTAATTGCTCTATTTTTAACTATAGCGATGACTTTCACAGCATTAGCTCAAGAGCTTATGATTGAAGTACCATTTAGCACACAAGTACAATCGTCTTCTCAAATTATTGAAGGTAAAGTAATTTCAAAGACTTCTTTTTGGGATGACAATCACCATAATATTTATACAGTAAACACTATTGAGGTTTACAAAGTTTTTAAAGGACAAACCATTTCTGAAACTCTTGAGATTATTACTCCTGGAGGATCAGTTGGCAATAACTCTGAAGTTGTAACTCCAAGCCTAACCCTTAATGTAGGAGAGGTTGGTGTTTTTATGCTTCATGAGAACAACATCTCAATTACTAATGGTACTTCTCAAAGTAAGTTTAAACCATATGCTTCTTCACAAGGGTTTTACAAATATGATTTAAAAACTAACAACGTCTTTAATCCTTTTATGAGTAGAGAGGGTATTTCAACTGTATTTCACAACAACATTACCGCATTAACCAATAATCCAAATATTATAGAAGTTTCAAATTTTGATGCTCAACTAGTTTATAATAACAGTATCGCAAATCGTGATACTAATGGAGCAATAGGAATAACCAGTTTCTCGCCAACGACTTTAAATGGTGGTGTTAGAGATTTACTTACAATAAATGGAATAGGCTTTGGTAACACACAAGGTACTGTCAATTTTAGAGATGCTAATTTTGGAGGTAGTCAATACTTTACAGCTTTAGATACTCAAATAGTGAGTTGGACTGATTCTCAAATTGTAGTAGAAGTCCCTTCCAGAGCAGGAACAGGTGATATACAAGTTGTTACTTCATTTGATTTTACAACTACATCCAACACTGATCTTACCATTTTTTATTCTCAAATAAATCCAGCAAATGATACAGATGCTTTTCAATCGCAACATGTAGACCTTAATGGCTCAGGAGGATACACATGGCAAATGGAAACAAGCTTTGAAGCTAATGCAGCAGCAAATGCATCATTTACTAGAGCTTTTGACTCTTGGGTTTGTACCACTGGTATTAATTGGGAGATTGGAGCTGCAACAACTGTTGATGTTATCGCAGCAGATGAAATTAATATTATTCGATTTGATAATGGTACAGAATTACCTGAAGGTGTTCTAGGTCGTTGCACATCAAGATTTGATGCTTGTGGTAATTTTGCTTCACCTGGAGGAATTGATGTATTCGTAAATGAATTAGACATTGTTTTTAACGATGTGTTTACAGGAAATTTATCCGTCTTATCTTGGGAATTTGGACCAGGAACAGCAACAGGTTTTGAAGTTGACTTTGAGAGTGTTGCAGTACATGAGTTAGGTCATGGTCATCAATTAGCTCATATTATTAATTCAGGTGAAGTGATGCATTTCTCAATAGCTAATGGTCAAAATAGTAGAGATCTTGGTGCCAGTGATATCGCTGGAGCAAATGATGTTATGGTGAGAAATATTAACAGTCCTGTTTGTAGTGAAGGAGCAATGACAGCATCAGCTTGTTCAACATTAGGAGTAGATGAATTTACCTTATCAAATGATATCTCAATATATCCAAATCCAACAAAAAACAATTTAAATATTGCTACGTCTTCAAACTTACAATTGGAGCTAGCAACTATTTTTGATGTAAGAGGAAGACAAGTAATTACTAAAAATTTAAATTCAACAAATAGCCTTAATACTATTGATGTAACTCAATTACAAACAGGTGTATACTTTATTAAAATAGATTTAGAAAATGTATCAACTACAAAGAAATTTATTGTAGAATAGATAAAAAACATTATTCAAAAAACAAAAAAGGCGTTCATTTTAAAATGAGCGCCTTTTTTAATAATCACAAGTGAGCTTAATTACTCCTAAACTTTTTTTAAACTTCAATGAGCTATATTTATTACCTTTAGGTTTCTGAATTCATAATTTCAAATCAGACCAATCAAAACCACCCATTATGTTAAAGTACATCTGTTATTTTATTTTTGGAGCAACGCTAATAGCTAATGCCCAACAAACGTCAACCTCATCGCAAATTATAGAAGATGCGTTAAATAAAAAGGAACAACTCACAAAAACGTCTTTAGTGAAAAATGTTGCTTTCAAAAATATAGGACCAACAGTCATGAGTGGTCGCGTTACTGATTTGGCAGTAAATCCAGAAAACTCGACAGAATTTTACGTTGGCTATGCTTCAGGAGGCGTTTGGCACACTATTAATAATGGAACCACTTTTTCTCCAATTTTAGATACTTCGGAAACTCAAAACGTGGGAGATATTGCTGTTGATTGGAAAACGAGAACCATTTGGGTTGGTACTGGAGAAAATAACGCATCACGCTCCAGCTATGCAGGAATTGGCGTTTTAAAATCAACAGATAATGGTAAAACTTGGCAAAACATGGGACTCAAAGATTCTCATCATATAGGTCGCATACTAATCAATCCCAATAATCCTGATGAAGTTGTCGTTGGTGCCACTGGTCATTTATACTCTCCAAACCAAGAACGTGGGATCTATAAAACAACAGATGGCGGAAACACATGGTCACAAAAATTATTTGTTGATGATATGAGCGGAATCATAGATGTACAAACCAATCCCAATAATTACAATTTGATGTTTGCATCCTCATGGACCAAAGATAGAAAAGCATGGAATTTTGATGGTAATGGAAATAATTCTGCAATCTATAAAAGTACAGATGCTGGTAACACATGGACTAAAGTTTCTACGGAAAAAAGTGGTTTCCCAACTGGTCAAGGTGTTGGTAGAATTGGATTAGCAGTTTACGATGATAATATTGTTTATGCGGTTCATGATAGTCAGTTTCGTAGACCTTCCGAAGAAAAAAAAGAAAGCTCAAACCTATTGTCAAAAGATGATTTTAAAACGATGACTACTGATGATTTTCTAAAATTAGAAGACAAAAAATTGAATGGCTATTTGAAAATGAATGGCTTTCAAGAAAAATATAGAGCAGAAAACGTCAAACAAATGGTGAGAAGCGGTAATGTAAAGCCAATTGATCTTGCTAATTATTTAGAAGATGCCAATTCTATGTTATTTGACACACCTGTTATTGGTACCGAAGTTTATAAAAGTACAGATGGTGGCATCACTTGGAAAAAAACGCACGACGATTACTTAGATGATATTTACTATAGTTACGGTTATTATTTTGGTCATATTTATGTAGCTCCAAATAATGCAGACAATATTTACATTTATGGTGTGCCAATCGTTAAATCTAAAGATGGAGGTAAAACATACACATCTATTAGCGCCGAAAATGTACATGCCGATCATCACGCACTTTGGATCAATCCGAAAAATCCAAATCACTTAATTAATGGTAATGATGGTGGTGTAAATATCACGTATGATGATGGTGAAAATTGGATTAAAAACAATTCACCTTCAGTTGGTCAATTTTATGCTATTAATGTAGATAATGAGCAACCATATAATGTATATGGTGGTTTACAAGATAATGGTGTTTGGAAAGGCCCTTTTGGTGCTCCTGAAGATAAATATTGGCATCAAAGTGGTCAATACCCTTGGAAAAGCATTATGGGTGGCGACGGAATGCAAATTCAAATTGATAGTAGAGATCACAACGTTGTTTATACAGGTTATCAATTTGGAAATTACTACAGACTTAATCTAAAAACTGACGAGCAAACTTACATCCAACCTAAACATGAATTGGGAGAAAATCCGTATCGTTTTAATTGGCAAACTCCAATTTTACTCTCACCTCACAATCAGGACATTTTATATTTAGGTGGAAATAAACTCATGCGTTCTATGAATCAAGGAACCAATTTTACAGCTATTTCTGGTGATCTCACAAATGGTGGCAAAAAAGGAAATGTAGCTTATGGTACATTAACAACTATTAGTGAATCTCCTTTTCAATTTGGATTGATTTATACAGGTAGTGATGATGGCCTAATCCATGTCACCAATGATGGTGGAGGAAACTGGAGAAATATTTCTAACGCATTACCAAAAGACCCTTGGGTAAGTCGTGTCATAGCTTCACAGCATAAAAAAGAGCGTGTATACGCAACATTAAACGGTTACCGTTTTGATGATTTTAAAGTATATGCGTATATGAGTGATGATTATGGAAAAACCTGGGAAGACATAAGTTCAAATATTCCAACCTCTCCTGTTAATGTGATTAGAGAAGATTCTGAAAATGAAAATATACTCTATTTGGGAACAGATAATGGTGCTTATATATCTTTCAATAATGGAACGAGCTGGGAAGCTTTTAGCAACGGACTTCCAAATGTTGCAGTACACGATATTGTGATTCAACCAGAAGCAAAACATTTATTGATTGGAACACATGGTAGAAGCATTTACCAGACAGACATTGAGCCTTTACAACAAATGAGTAGTGACATGCAATCTAAAAACACTACGCTTTTTAAAGCTAATGGTACAAGATACTCTTCACGTTGGGGAAGTGCGTGGAGCAAATGGTTTGATGCTTATGAGCCAGAAATAGACATCACTTTTTATTCTAATGTTTCCGAAGAAAAAACGATTAAAATTTATTCTGAAAAAGGAGCACTTTTAAACGAAATGAAAGTTACAGCAGATAAAGGTTTTAACTATACAACTTATGATTTAACAGTTACTGAAAAAGGTAGAAAAGCATTATTAAAAGAAAATACTAGTATAGACATTAATAAGGCTAAAAATGACAAGTATTATGTACCAAAAGGAGTTTACACCATTCAAATTAATGATGAGAAAACAACATTTGAGGTTAAATAATCGTTTGGATATAGATTTTCTGTTTTTTTAAAATTGTACATTAAATGTAATCTAACCAAATGTCAAAATTCATTGAATTAAAAGACTTATATCATTTTAATGGTAAATTCATTTATGATAATTTCATTTTTAGAAATTTAAAACGAATTGAGTTTTTAAGTGATTTATCAAATGAATTAACATTTTTGGATATTTCTAAGCAAAACATCAAAGACAAAGTATTCATTATAAACAGAACAAATTGTGAGATTATTTTAAAAGGAAATAAAAATTATGACTTTGAAATAATCGATTCTGGGAAGAATGAGAATTGGAAATTTCATAATCCAATAAAACATATTGGATTTTCAAATAAATCATTTTATAAATCTAAAAATTCGGAAGTTAAACTTATCAGCAACGGATTTGGGAATATGGTTTATTCCAATAATAATTTTGTTGGTAGAATTAGAAGAAAAAAAATTGACATCAAAGATGAGAATTACATCAATATTTTAATCGGAATTTGTTGCGTTGATATAATTTCCAATGATATTTATAAATTAAACGAAACAAATGATTAAAAATCATACGATAGTAACTTTTCAATAGCATTGAAATGCCAAAAGAAACCTATAAAACATTAAAACCTAAAAGCGATGTACTATCCAAATACATCGCTTATTATTATTTTAATGCTTCTAAAGAAAATGATTACACAAAATCATTTATTTTTTATCCGCATTATAGAAATTCTATAACGGTTTATAAAAATTCTGAAATCAGTTTTAATGGCAATGCTTCTAAAGTAATTCCTAGTACACATAAAGATTTTGAAATAATTTACACAGGAATTCATCCCAATAGTCGGTCTGGAAAAATCATTGCACCTTTTGATAAGATTGGCATCGTTTTTCAGCCTTTAGGGCTTAATAATTTTTTAGTAGAATCGCTTACTTCTGTCATTACTGAAGATCCAAAACCTAATTTTAATTACTTCGGAAATGACTTCGCTTTTATTTTAGATCAAGTCTATAAAACTACAGATTTTGATAAAAAAGTAAACCTATTAGATTCCTTTTTTAAACAGAAGATTCAACCTTTTAAAGACAACCGTCTTATCGAAGCTATAGATTTAATGTTTAAAGGAGATTTGAATGTTTTAGAGATTTCCGAAGCACTGAACATCAACCGAAAAACGTTGCTTCGCATTTTCAATAAACACCTCAACTGCTCACCAAAAGAATTTTCTAATCTCGTGAAGTTTAGAAAAGCAATCAACACTTATCAAGAACATAAACCTGCATTAACCGATTTAGCATATCAAAATGACTATTATGATCAGTCAGATTTTATAAAGCATTTTAAAAAAGTGACTGGTTTTAATCCTAAAAAATTCTTTGGTAATTTATCTCACTTAGGAACCGAAGATACTTTTTGGACAGTTTTAAAGTCTAAATAATAGACCTGTCCCATTTATCCTATTATTTAAGATTTTATACACTTAGGTTTGTATGGTATACAAGCTAAAAAGCTCATGAATAAAATCTTCACCATAATTAGTGTTTGTTTCATTACAATGGCATGTAAAGAAACGCCTAAAGAGGTCGTAATTAACGAAAGCAAAATAGCGTTCAATCAAGCTCTAGTTGATGAACTCAAAAAAATGGTTGAAACAGATCAAGTAGCAGCTTACATTCCGCAAGGAAAACACAAAGAATTATCTGAAGAAGATTGGAATACATTTAAAGACAGTGTATTTACAACTCACGAAAAACGACTTCAAGACATTTTTAATAAAAACGGATTTGTTGGATATGATTTAGCAGGAGAAGAAGGCTCTAAAAATTTCTGGTTAATGGTTCAACATTGTGACCATAATCCAGATTTTCAAAATAAGGTATTAGAAAAAATGAAAATTGAAGTTGGTAATAAAAATGCCAAACCGAGTAATTATGGTCTTTTAGTTGATCGTGTTAATCTCAATACAGGAAAAGCTCAGGTTTATGGCACTCAAGTCACCTATAATTTTAACACAGGACAAGCCTATCCCAAAACACTTGAAGACAGCATTAATGTCAATAAAAGAAGAAAATCTATTGGTCTTGAACCTTTAGAAGTGTATTTAAATGAAATGACCAAGATGCATTTTAGAATGAACAAAGAAGGTTATTTAAAAGAAAAAGGGATTATAGAACCAAAACTATACGCAACAAACTAATTTCAATTCATCAATTTAATTTTATAGAATAACAATTACATCATCATCAAAAAACGACATTATGAAAATCAATATCTTAATCATATTTACAATATTATCTTTTTACTCTTCATTTTCTCAAGACTATTCTGGGATTTCAAAAACGCACAAATTTGATTCAAAAGCATTTGAAGCAGAGCGTGAAATTCATGTTTATCTTCCATTTTCTTATACTGAAAATAAGACTCAAAAATACCCAACAATCTATTTGTTTGACGGTCAATTTGATGCGCTTTTTGATATGACAAGTAGCACTATGGATTACATGTCTCAAGTTGGAGAATTTAACGAATACATTATTGTTGGTATTAAAACAACCCAACGTGCACGAGAGTTTACACCAATGTACACAGATGAAAAAACACAAGAAGGTTGGGGAGAAACCAAAGTTGGAGAAGCACACATTCTAGAAAACCATTTACAAAATGAAGTTTTCCCATTAATTGAAAAAACATATAGAACACAACCTTTTAGATTAGCAATTGGACATTCTCTTGGTGGCACATTTGTACTTAATTCTTTATTGAGTAAACCAGCGTTTTTTCAGGCTGTAATTGCTATTAGTCCTAATTTAATGTATGACAATAGACAAATAAATAACCGTTTTGACACCTATTTTAAAACTCACGACACTTTAAAGAAATTCATTTATGTGTCTGCTGGAACGGTTGGTGATATGGAAAACAACTTTAGAAAAGCTTCAGGAAATTTAGACGCAATTATTAAGTACCATAACCCAAAACACTTAGAATATCACTTTAAAGTTTTAGAAGGAGAAAATCATTCTACAACTCCTATTTACACTATTAATAGAGCGTTTTCTGAAATGGCTAAAATATGGACGATTTCCGAAGAAAAATTAGAAGATTTAATTAAGGATGAGAGTGTTTTATTTGTTGATGATCTTAAATCGTTTTATTCTCAACTTTCAGAATTTGCAGGTTATGAGGTTTTACCTTCCGTAGATCAAATTAACACCTTTGGTTATGATTGTTTGTATTACAAAAAAAACGACGAGGCATTAAGTGTTTTTAATTGGGCCATTTCATTATATCCAGACAATGCAAATCTTTATGATAGTACAGCAGAGGCCTATTTAAAATCTGGTAATAATAAAGAAGCCAAACGCTATTATCAAAAAGCATTGGATGTTTTAGAAAACACGAAAGATGATTATGATGATGAGTCTTATGCCTACTATAAATCTATGTTTATAAAGAATCGTGATGCGGTAGAAAAATCATAAATTCAATACTTTTTTAATACTTTTAGAGTTATATAAAAAACTCTAAATCAATGAAACTAATCAAAATATTGCCAATTATTGTTTTTGGATTATTCATGTCTTGTGGTGAAGATCAAGATGATTCACTGCAACCTAGTAACCCTAATTTAATAATAAAATTAAAGTTTGACCCAACTCAAGAACGTTTGGGTAACTTAGGTCAACCTGTTTCAGTCGGTTCTGGAAATGCTGCCCAATCTCCATCAATAAATAAAATGAGTGCCAATTATATAGAATTTGCTCCAACTGCTACTACAGCTTTAGGAACAGGTGAAATTATTTTTAATGGTGAAGAGACCACTGCTGGAGGTAATCAGGCTATTAATTTTCAAAACGCCATTTTTGCTGGTGATAATGAAACGTTTTTAACAATCCCACTAAGTGATGTTTCGTCTGGAAACTATGAATGGGTTAGAGTGTCGTTAGCGTATCAAGAAGGTGACATTGACGTTTTAGCAAATGGTCAGGATATTATAGGAACACTGGCAAGTTTTGTAGGTTACAATTCATACATCACCTCTTTTGACCTTAATGGCAGTACAATTAATGTAAACGAAAATAAAGCACAAGGCTTTTGGGCTTTTGAAGCTTTAGGGTTTACTGCTCAAGGTCAAGCGCCAGAAGGTGCTACAACAGTACCAAACCCGTTATCTAACACATCACCTATTCCTACAGGATCTTGCATTGTAACTGGTGAATTTGAAAACGGACTAACTCTTACTGGTAATGAAACTCAAGATATCACTGTAACTCTATCATTTTCTATCAATAATAGTTTTGAGTGGACCGAAATAAATGCAGATGGAAAGTACGAACCAGAAGCAGGAGAACAAGTCGTAGATATGGGACTTAGGGGTTTAATACCAAGTGTTTCTAATTAAACCCATTCTAAATAATCAAAATTCTAGCTAAAATTTGTTGTACAACACAATGAACCTTATCTTTGTTATACAAATAATTAACTACAATTATAATGAGCGGAATTTTAAATTCGTCTATTGGAAGAAAGTTTGCCATGGCACTTTCGGCACTCTTCCTAATGATTTTCTTATTACAACATTTTGTCATTAACATTCTATCTGTCTTTAGTCCAGATGCTTTTAATGAGGTATCTCACTTTATGGGAACGTTTTGGGCAATTCAGTATTTACTGCAACCCATATTGATTTTTGGTGTGATTTTTCACTTTGTCATGGGTTTTGTTCTAGAGATTAAAAACAACAAAGCAAGGCAAATTAGTTATGCTAAAAACAACGGTGGTGCTAACTCGTCTTGGATGAGTAGAAACATGATTTGGAGCGGTTTAGCAATTCTAGCTTTTATCGTACTTCACTTTATTGATTTTTGGATTCCAGAAATCAACACCAAATATATCATTGGAGATATGACAGGTATGCACAATGGTGAATACAGGTATTTTCATGAATTAGTTGAGAAATTTCATAGTCCACTTCGTGTAGGAGCTTATATTATTGCATTTGTATTCTTGGCATTACATTTATTACATGGTTTTAATTCGGCATTTCAATCTGTTGGAGCTAATAATAAATATACAAAAGGATTAAAAACTTTCAGTAAGGTTTATGCAATAGGTATTCCATTAGGTTTCATTTTCATTGCATTATTTCATCATTTAACAGGACACTAAAAATTAGCTAATATGGCTTTAGATTCAAAAACACCAAAAGGTCCAATTAAAGATAAATGGACAGATTATAAAAATCACATCGACTTAGTAAATCCTGCAAACAAGCGTAACATTGATGTTATTATTGTTGGTACAGGTTTAGCAGGTGGATCTGCTGCTGCAACTCTTGCAGAGCTTGGTTATAACGTAAAAGCATTTTGCTTTCAAGATTCTCCAAGACGTGCACACTCAATTGCAGCACAAGGTGGAATTAACGCAGCTAAGAATTACCAAGGAGATGGAGATTCTACCTACAGATTATTTTATGATACTGTAAAAGGTGGTGATTACCGTTCTCGTGAAGCTAACGTATATCGTTTGGCCGAGGTGTCTGCAAATATTATTGACCAATGTGTGGCTCAAGGTGTTCCTTTTGCTCGTGAATATGGTGGATTATTAGATAACCGTTCGTTTGGTGGAGTTCTTGTTTCAAGAACATTTTATGCTGCTGGACAAACAGGACAACAATTATTATTAGGAGCATATTCTGCCATGAACCGTCAAATTGGTCGTGGTAAAATCAAAATGTACAATCGTCACGAAATGTTAGACATTGTTAAGGTTGATGGAAAAGCTCGTGGAATTATAACACGTAACTTAATTACTGGAGAAATTGAAAGACATTCAGCTCACGCTGTAGTTCTTGGAACTGGTGGTTATGGTAACGTATTCTTCTTATCAACAAATGCGATGGGAAGTAATGTAACAGCAGCTTGGAAAGCTCACAAACGTGGTGCTTATTTTGCAAACCCTTGTTACACACAAATTCACCCAACATGTATTCCAGTTTCTGGAGATCACCAGTCTAAATTAACATTGATGTCTGAGTCTTTACGTAACGATGGACGAATTTGGGTGCCAAAACACATGAAAGATGTGGAGGCTATTAAATCTGGAACATTAAAACCAAAAGAATTAGCTGAAGAAGATAGAGATTACTACTTAGAACGTCGTTATCCTGCATTCGGAAACTTAGTACCTCGTGATGTTGCCTCTCGTGCAGCAAAAGAACGTTGTGATGCTGGTTTTGGTGTTAATGCAACTGGAGAAGCTGTATTCTTAGATTTTGCTTCGGCAATTCAACGTTATGGTAAAGAAACTGCTCACGTAAAAGGTTTAGATGAAAATGATGCAGTTCTTGTTAAAAAACTAGGACAAGAAGTCATCAAAAATAAATACGGAAACTTATTCCAAATGTATGAGAAGATTGTAGATCAAGATCCATACAACACACCAATGATGATTTATCCAGCAGTTCACTACACAATGGGTGGTGTTTGGGTTGATTACAACTTAATGACAACTGTTCCTGGTTTATACTGTATTGGAGAAGCTAATTTCTCAGATCATGGTGCAAACAGACTTGGTGCTTCTGCATTAATGCAAGGTTTAGCAGATGGTTATTTTGTGTTACCATATACAATTGGTGATTATTTGTCAGATGATATTCGTACAGGACCAATTTCTACAGATACTAAAGAATTTGCTGAAGTTGAAGCTGAAGTAAGAAAAAATATCGATCATTTAATTAATAATAATGGTTCTCACTCTGTAGATTATTTCCATAAGAAATTAGGAAAAATTATGTGGAACAAAGTTGGAATGTCTAGAAATGTTAAAGGGTTAACGGAAGCTATTTCTGAAATAAAAGAGCTTAGAAACCAATTCTGGAAAGACGTAAAAGTTCCTGGAACAAACGAAGAGTACAACGAAGAGTTAGCTAAGGCTGGTCGTGTTGCAGATTTCTTAGAATTAGGAGAATTATTCGCTAAAGATGCTTTGAATAGAGAAGAATCTTGTGGTGGACATTTTAGAGAAGATGCAGTAGAATTAGATGGAGAGCAAAAAGGAGAAGCAAAACGTGATGATGAAAACTTTGCTTATGTTTCTGCTTGGGAATATAAAGGAGAACCCAGTGATGCTGTGTTACACAAAGAGCAGTTGGAATTTAAAGATATTGAATTAAAACAAAGAAGTTATAAATAAGGAAAACTATGAATTTAACACTTAAAATTTGGCGTCAAAAAAACGCAAGTGATAAAGGAAGTATGGTTGATTACAAAGTCAACGACATTTCACCAGATATGTCTTTCCTTGAAATGTTAGATGTTTTAAATGAACAACTAATTAATAAAGATGAAGAACCTGTAGCTTTTGATCACGATTGTCGTGAAGGAATCTGCGGAATGTGTTCTTTATATATTAATGGAGAAGCTCATGGACCAGATCGTGGTGTAACAACATGTCAGTTACACATGCGTATGTTCAAAGATGGAGACACGATTACTATCGAACCATTTAGAGCAACTGCATTTCCTGTAATTAAAGATTTAATTGTAGATAGAACTTCTTTTGATCGTATTCAACATGCTGGAGGATTTATTTCTGTAAATACATCTGGAAATACTATTGACGCAAATACAATTCCTATTAATAAACACGATGCAGATACCGCTTTTGATTCTGCAACATGTATTGGATGTGGCGCTTGTGTTGCTTCTTGTAAAAACTCATCAGCAATGTTATTTGTAGGTGCTAAAGTTTCGCAGTTTGCGCTACTACCTCAAGGACAAATAGAAGCTACAGATCGTGTTTTAAACATGGTTAAGCAAATGGACGAAGAAGGTTTTGGTAATTGTACCAATACTGGAGCTTGTGAAGTAGAGTGCCCTAAAGGGATTTCTTTAGAGAACATTGCTCGTATGAATCGTGAGTATTTAAAAGCATCGCTTAAAGGTTAAGCTAAACTCATTATAATATAAATATATTTAAGCCCAAGTTGTAACGACTTGGGTTTTTTCGTTTCTTTATACCTTAAATTAATTTATGGATTATTCAATATCATTTTATAAATCACAACTAGAAACACATAAAAATGAAGTTAGTGTACTTCATAAGCAACTGCTATTGTACAGTATGTTGCGCTTAACTATATTTCTACTTGCAGGTTTTACCATTTACCTAGTACTTCCAAATTGGCAAATTGCAATTGGTATAGGTGTTTTAGCATTAGCAATTTTTCTTTTTCTATTATCTAAATACACCAATAAAAAGGCAAAACGAGAACTCCTTAAATCATTAGTAACTATAAATGAAGAAGAGTTAAAAATAGCAACTGGAGAATTTCATCATAGACCAACAGGAGAACAATTTCAAGATCCGTTACATTTTTATAGCTTAGATATCGACCTCTTCGGAAAAGGGTCTTTCTTTCAATATATCAATCGCACAAGTTCTTCGGAAGGTGAATCGCAAATAGCAAACGCGTTAAAAGCAAATAACGTTTCTAATATTGAAGATAGACAAGAAGCCATTAAAGAATTATCACAAAAAACGGAATGGACTCAACTTTATGCAGCTACAGCAAGTCTCATAAAAACCGAAACTTCTGCTCCTACCATAATTAAATGGTTAAAAACACATATAACCTTTGTTCCAAAACGAATGGTTTGGGCAACATGGTTATTTACTTTCATATCAGTTGCATTACTAGCAATAGCAATTTTTCAAATTATAGGGATCGAGTTTTTCGGATATTGGATTTTTGCAGGATTAGGTATTACAGGCATATACCTCAAAAACATCAATATTCTAGCCTCAAATACAGATAAAACAAAAGATACTTTTAGGCAATACGCATCATTATTACTGCAAATAGAAAACGAAACATTTACTTCTAAACTACTACAAGAAAAACAACAAAAAATACAATCTGAAGACAAAAAAGCTTCCTTAATATTTTCAGAATTCTCTAAGTGTTTAGATGCACTAGATAATAGAAATAATCTCTTTGGAGCGCTCTTAGGAAATGGGTATTTATTATTAGACATTAGGAATGCATACAAAGTAGAGCAATGGATTAAAACCTATGCAAATAAAGTAGACGATTGGTTTGAAGTCGTTTCCTTTTTTGACGCGTATAACAGTTTAGGAAATTATGCTTTTAATCATCAAGAAGGAACTTATCCTAAAATTTCCGAAGAGAATGCTGTCATCGACGCTAAAGATTTAGGACATCCATTATTAGAAAAAACAAAACGTGTAAACAGTGATGTTTTAATCAAAAACAAAGAATTCTTCATTGTCACTGGAGCTAATATGGCAGGTAAAAGCACATTTTTAAGAACAATATCCTTACATATTGTTATGGCAAATGTTGGTTTGCCTGTTTGTGCTACTTCAAGTATCTATTCTCCTGTAAAACTCATCACAAGCATGAGAACAAATGATTCATTGACAGATGATAGCAGTTATTTCTTTTCAGAATTAACACGATTAAAATTCATTGTTGACGCCATAGTAAAAGAGCCTTATTTTATTATTTTAGATGAAATATTAAAAGGGACAAATAGTACTGATAAAGCTATTGGTTCACGAAAATTCGTCGAGAAATTGGTGGCTGGAAGCGCTACAGGTATTATTGCAACACACGATTTGAGTCTTTGCGAAATTTCCGAGGAACTCAGCGAAGTGAAAAACTATTATTTTGATGCTGAAATCGTTAACGACGAACTCTATTTTGATTATAAATTCAAAAAGGGGATTTGCCAGAACATGAATGCGAGTTTCTTATTGAAGAAAATGGAGATTGTGGATTAGTCTTATATGCTATTATTCTAATTAAAATAACAGAAGTAAAGGGTTGGCTCTAATATAATTAATTCCAAAAAAAATTATTGCAATATGTCATTCAGAGCGTAGCGAAGAATCTCACTTTTTTATTTTTAGTCTCAAAGATTCTTCGCTTTGCTCTGAATGACTAAAAACAAAAAACCCATTCTAAATTAGAATGGGTTTTTAATATTGTAAGGTAAAATTCAATTAAGCTTCAAAAGGCTCAATAGAAACAAAAGACTTACCATCTTTCTTCTTTGTGAATTTTACTAAACCATCTACTTTAGCATGTAAAGTGTGGTCTTTTCCGCCATACACATTTTCACCTGGATGATGTGTATTACCTCTTTGTCTAATGATAATGTTACCAGCTATTGCTGCTTGTCCACCAAAGATCTTAACGCCTAAACGTTTTGATTCTGATTCTCTACCATTTTTAGAACTACCTACTCCTTTTTTATGAGCCATTGTCTTAAGGTTTTATATTGTTATACTTAAGTGATTTAGCAATTATGCTTTACCACCATCTAATTCGTCTTGCCATTTCTGTAACTCATCCCATTTACCATCAGCAGCCATTTGAGCTTGTGCTGGCCATGTATCTGTTACGTGATTTCCACGAACATCTGCGATGATTTCTGAAATTTTAGCAGAATCTGTTTTTGCTAAGTCAGCAAATGTTGCGATTCCTGCTTCAACTAAAGTTGATGCGATCTTTGGTCCAATACCTTCAACTTTTTTCAAGTCATCAGCTTTATCAGTTGATTTCTTAGTTTCAGTTTTTGGAGCAACAGCTTTTGCTTCTTCTTTTTTAGCTTCCTTCTTTGGAGCAGCTTTCTTAGCTCCAGAAGTAGTAATGCTTTCAATTACGATTTCAGATAAAGATTGTCTGTGTCCATTTTTTACACGGTAACCTTTTCTTCTTTTCTTTTTGAAGACTATTACTTTGTCACCTTTAAGGTGTCTTAAGACTTTTGCACTTACTAGTGCTCCATCTATAGCTGGGGCGCCTAAAGTTGTATTGTCACCATCACCAATTAAAAGAACGTTATCGAAATCTACTTTCTTACCTTCTTCTGTTGCTAAACGGTTAACAAAAACTTTTTGGTCTTTTTCAACTTTAAATTGATGCCCTGCTATCTCTACAATTGCGTACATAGCGTAACGTTTTTATTAATTATTTTTATTAAAATGTGTGCTTTCTCCTCAGAAAGCGGGTGCAAATATACATTCTAATTCCTTAATTTACAAACGATATGTCTATTTTGAAGTAGAATGTATGTTTTCATCTATTTTTTATCCTTCTAAAATTTTAAAATAACACCATTAGAGATATTTATTTGAAAGCTTTATAGCTTGATTTTAAGATTTATTTTACAATAAAACTTTAATAAAAGCAATGCTATTCGTTATTTTTGTGGAATAAGTGTAACATTTTAACAAAATGGAACACTTGTATTACGCATTTAAAAAAATTAAAACAAAATCACAATTAATTAAAACAAACTCACAATGAAAAATTACCTATTAATTCTAGCCTCTTTGGTGCTTGTTGGCTTTTCTGCCAAAGCTCAACAGGTTGAATTTGAAGAATTTGATTTAGATAACGGACTTCACGTTATTTTACACCAAGACAATACTGCACCAGTAGTAACCGTAGGTGTCATGTACAATGTTGGAGGAAAAGATTTAGGAGGAACTGCTGATGCTCCTCGTACAGGATTTGCTCACTTTTTTGAGCACCTTTTGTTTGAAGGTACTAAAAACATAGACCGTGGAGAATGGTTCACAATCGTTTCTTCAAATGGTGGAAGCAACAATGCCAACACATCCCTTGATAGAACATACTATTATGAGGTATTTCCTTCTAACAATTTAGAATTAGGTCTTTGGATGGAATCTGAGCGTATGATGCATCCTGTTATTGATCAGGTTGGTGTTGATACACAAAATGAAGTGGTTAAAGAAGAAAAACGCTTACGTTATGATAACTCTCCTTATGGTCAGTTTTTAGCAGCTGTAAGTGAAAATTTATTCACTAAACACCCATACAAAAACAAGAATATTGGTGAGATGGCAGATTTAGATGCCTCTACTTTAGAAGAGTTTCAGCAGTATTTAAAAGATTGGTATGGACCAAATAATGCAGCTTTAGTTGTTGCTGGTGATATTGACAGTAAAGAAGCTAAAAAATTAGTTGAAAAGTACTTTTCAGAAATTAAAAGTAGACCAATACCTACAAGAAACTTTGCAAAAGAAGATCCTATTACAGAGAAGATTGATGCTAAATTTTACGATCCAAACATTCAAATTCCTGCAATCATAACTGCTTATAGAACTCCTGGTTTTAAAGAACGTGATGCTTATGTATTAAGTATGGTTTCTGCATATTTAAGTGATGGTAAAACATCTAAATTATATAAAACAATTGTTGATGATAAGAAAATGGCACTTCAAGTTGGTGCTATTAATATTGATCAAATGGATTATAGTATTTATGCTATTTATGGTCTTCCGCTGGGAGACACAACTTTAGATGCATTACTTACCGAAATGGATTCTGAAATCGCAAAAATGCAAACTGAGCTCATTTCAGAAAATGACTATCAAAAACTTCAAAATAAATTTGAAAACAGATTTGTAAATTCAAATTCAAGCATTCAAGGTATCGCAAATTCTTTAGTAAGAAACTATATGTTATATGATGATATCAATTTAATTAATTCTGAAATTGAAATCTATAGATCTATCACAAGACAAGAAATTCAAGATGTTGTAAAAAAATATTTGAATCCTAATCAACGTGTAGAATTGGAATATTTACCAAAAGAAAAAACTGCCAACTAAAAATAAATGAAAATGAAATTAAAAATATCAGTATTAATAGTAGCATTTTTAATGTCGGTTGGTGCATCTGCACAACTTGATCGATCTAAAATGCCAGAACCAGGACCAGCTCCAAAAATCTCACTGGAGAAACCTCAAGAATTTACATTAAAAAATGGTCTAACTGTTTTAGTTGTAGAAAATCATAAATTACCTAGAGTTTCATACTCGTTAACTATTGACAACAAACCAATGACTGTTGGTGATAAAGCTGGTGTTGAGAGTTTAATTGGCTCTATGTTAGGTAATGGAACTGAAAACATTTCTAAAGATGAATTTAATGAAGAAGTTGATTTTCTTGGCGCAAGACTAAACTTTGGATTCAGCGGTGGTTTTGCTAGCTCATTATCTAAATACTCAGATCGTATTTTAGAATTAATGGCAGATGCTACAATCAATCCATTATTAACTGAAGAAGAGTTTGAGAAAGAAAAAGCGAAACTTATTGATGGCTTAAAAACTGAAGAAAATAGTGTAGATGCTGTAGCAGGTAGAGTTGGATCTGCTTTATCTTATGGTAAAAATCACCCTTATGGCGAGTTTACTACAGAAGAAACTGTAAACAATGTCTCTTTTGGAGATGCTGTTGCTTTTTATGAAACCTATTTCACCCCTAACAATGCTTATTTAGTTGTTGTTGGTGATGTTAAGTTTAAAGATGTTAAAAAACAAATAGAAAAACATTTTTCTAAATGGGAAAAATCTGTAGGAGTAGATTATACCGTTAAAGATGAAGCTCCTAATGCACAATACACACAAATCAATTTTGTGGATATGCCAAACGCTGTTCAATCTAATATCTCATTAACTAATAATGTAGATTTAGAAATGAAAGATGACGACTACCACTCTGTATTAATTGCAAATAAAATTTTAGGAGGCGGTTTTAATAGTTACTTAAACATGAATCTTCGTGAAGCACATGGTTATACTTATGGCGCTAGATCTGGTATTGGAACAGATAAGTACGCATCACGTTTTAGTGCAGGTGCTGCTGTTAGAAACATGGTAACAGATAGTGCTGTGGTTGAAACGTTGAAAGAAATTAATCGCATTAAGACCGAACCTGTTGAGCAAGATATGCTTAAGAATGCAAAAGCTAAATATGTTGGAGATTTTGTATTGGCTTTAGAAAGCCCTCAAACTATTGCGCGTTATGCTTTAAATATTAAGTTGAATGATCTTCCAGATGATTTCTACACAACATATTTACAAAAAATAAATGCAGTTACTGCAGATGATGTAAATCGTGTTGCTAACAAGTATTTTAAAACTGAAAATGCTCGTATTGTTGTTATCGGGAAAGGTAGCGAAGTATTAGAAAACCTTGAAAAAACAGGTATTCCAATTAAATACTATGATAAATATGCTACTGCAACAGATAAGCCAACTTACGATATAGAAATGCCTGCAGATATGGATGCGACTAAAGTAATGCAATCATATATCGATGCTATTGGAGGAAAAGCAGCTCTAGATAAAGTGAACTCTGTTTATATGACTGCAGAAGCTGAATTACAACCAGGAGTAATGATGAATTTAGAATTAAAGAAAACATCTAAAAATCAATCAATGTCTGAGGTTACTGCAATGGGACAATCATTTATGAAGTCTGTTGTTGATGGTGAAGGTGGATATGTTGTTGTTCAAGGCCAACGTAAAGACATGACTCCAGAAGAGTTAGTAGAAGCTAAAGTAGAATCTTCTCCTTTTCCTGAAGTTAACTACCTAAATGGTGGTGTTACTTTAGAAAAAATTGAAAATATTGACGGTGAAAATGCTTATAAAATTAATGTTGGTGACAACAAGACTTTATATTACAGTGTTGAAACAGGTTTGAAAATCAAACAAGTTGAAACATCAGAAGCCGGTTCTCAATCTGTATTCTATGCTGATTATACAGATATTGGAGGAATTAAATTTCCTTTCAAAATTGGACAAACAGCTGGACCACGTCGTTTTGATTTTGCAGTAAAATCTGTAAAAGTAAACGAAGGTGTTACAGATGCTGATTTTGACTAATCATCTAAATACATAAATTCTAAAAATCCGGAGTAATTTTACTTCGGATTTTTTTTATGCCTTCTTTTTATTAGCCAGATAAACTCCTAACAATATAATCACACTAGCAACTATCTGTAAAGGTCCAAAAATTTCGCCATCTAATAAACCCCAAGACAAAGCCACAACTGGCATCAAATATGTCACTGACGATGCAAAAACAGGTGTCGAGATTTGTACCAATGTATTGAATAGAACTTTAGCGAGCGCAGTTCCGAAGAAAGAAAGAATAACAACATAAACTATTGACATTTCAAAGTCTGGATGTGCAAATGTACTTTCAGAAAAGAAATCTGTAAACAATAATATAACAATGGCTGGAATAATAATGGCCACATAATTTCCCGTTGCAATACTCAATGGCTTCACATTTTGAAGATGTTTTTTAATGATATTTACATTAAGAGCATACATCACTGTTGAAATTATAACGAAACCAGCGTAAAGGTAATTTTGATCTGGATTTAAGTCTGCTCCTTGTAAAATTAATATGCTCGTACCAATAAAACCTATAATCACTCCTAAAAATTGACGTCTGGTAAAACCAATTTTAAAAATTGCGAAACCTAGTAAAATAGCGTTTAAAGGTACTAAAGAATTAAGAATCGATGTGATTGCACTATCAATTTCTGTTTCTGCAATGGCAAATAAAAAAGCAGGAATAAAGGAGCCTAAAAAACCTGAGACAACAACCCATCTCCATTCACTTTTCTTAATGGATTTCAAGCTTTTTAAACCAACAGCAAATAAAAAAACTCCTGTAATTATTGTTCGCAATGCACCTAATTGATAAGGTGTTAAACCTAGTAATGATTTTTTAATTAAGATAAAAGAGCTACCCCAAATAAGTGATAAAATTAAGAGAAAAAGCCATTTTTTAGAGTTGTCATTCATAGGTTTTCTTAGCTAATTCACAAAATTCGTTAATTTTAACGCAAGGAACATCAATATTTATTAAATTTGTTTAAATTATTATCTATTAATACTATGAAGACATTAAAAAACATATTAGCTATCGCTTTGATTTCTGTATCAATTATTGCTTGTAAAAGTGATAAAGAACCTGAAGTTAAAACGGTAGAAACTACAACAGAAATCAATACAAATGCTGCTAAAAAATTAGATCCTAATGCAACTTACGCAAAAGCAGAATTTGGTATTGAAGGTATGACTTGTGCAATGGGTTGCGCAAAGACTATTGAGAAAAAGATTGCTAAAATGGATGGTGTAAAATCTGCAAAAGTAGATTTTGAAAAAGAATTAGCAATGGTTGAGTATGATGAGGCTATGGTAACTCCAAAAACTTTAGAAGAAGCTGTTGCAAAAGCAGGAGATACTTACAAAGTAAAAGACATGCATACTGTAAAAGATTTTTCTTCGGAAAAACATGAGTGTTCTGCAGATTGCGCAAACAAGACAGAGGCTGAAAAAGCTGCTTGTAAAGCAAAATGTGCTAACAAAACAGAAGCTGAAAAAATGGCTTGTGCAGAGGATTGTAAAAAAGACTGTTGTGCTAAAAAAGCTTAATTCAAGCTACATAAAATTTAAAAAACCACTCTTTTGAGTGGTTTTTTTATGACCAATTCTTAAAAGGATGTTGGCTTAATTGAGAATTATAATAACGCTTATCACCTGTAACTTCTTCACCTAACCAATTTGGTTTTTTAAAGATGTCGTCTTCATGATTTAATTCAACCTCAGCTACTGTTAAACCTTCATTTTCTTCATGAAACACATCAACTTCAAAAACATGTTCTCCCATTTTAACTTCGTATCGAACTTTATCAATCACACCTTTTTCACATAGTTTTAAAAGCGCTTCTGCATCTTGTTTTGAGATGTCTTTCTCCCATTCAAAACGCGATAAGCCATCGTTAGTTGATTTTCCCTTAACGGTTAAAAAACCTTTATCACCTTTTATTCGAACTCTAACTGTTCGCTCTGGATTTGTATTTAAGAACCCCTGAATGATCCTTGTGTGTTTATGGGATTCGGTTTTAAATGCTTCCGAAGTCACTAAAAATTTACGTTCTATTTCTATCATAGTAATGCCCACGAAAGTGGTATCTTATTATTAACATTATGCATTCAACTTTTCTATTTCGCTAGTATGATGTTTTCCGAAGATAATCAAAGCCAAAACAGCTCCAATCGTAGCATAAAGCATATCAGATTGTGTATCCCAAATATAACCTTGAGTTCCTAAAAAAGAATCTCCTCCTTCTCCAGTTCCCAATGAAACTGCCCATTCTATAAACTCATAAGTCACGCTAATTGCCATAGCAATACAAACCACAATAAAATTGAGCCAACTTTTTGAATTCACAACTTTTTTGCGAATTAATAATTCTCTTGCAATCATTGCTGGCACAAAACCTTGAGCAAAATGACCTACCTTATCATAATTATTCCTGGTATGGTTAAAGGTTTCTTGAAGCCAATCAAACAAAGGAACTTCGGCATACGTGTAATGACCTCCAATGATTAAAATGGCGCAGTGAAAAAATATGAGTACGTAGACAAAATTTGTGAATCTAAATTTTTTAAAAGTGAATATAAGCACCAAAACACCAATCACAGCAGGTGAAACCTCCAAAAACCACGTGAAATATTCAAAAGGATCAATAGCAGACCAAATCAATAATAAAACTATTAATCCTAAAAGAGTGTATATAAGTTTCATGTTTTGCGCATCGATTAAATCAAAGATATTATAAATTTGTTTTATGCTAAGCGAATTACCAATTAGAAAAATTATTCATGTAGATATGGACGCATTTTATGCCTCTGTAGCAGAAATGGATGACCCAAGTCTAAAAGGTAAAGCCATTGCTGTTGGTGGTGGTGGAACTCGAGGTGTTATAAATGCTGCTAGCTATGAGGCACGAAAATTTGGCGTAAAAAGTGCCATGTCAGGTCGATTGGCTATCAAATTGTGTCCACATCTTATTTTCGTAAAAACCGATTTTGCACGTTATACTGAGATTTCAAAAAAGGTACGCAGCATCTTTTTTGATTATACAGATCTCGTTGAGCCTTTGTCTCTAGACGAAGCTTATTTGGATGTGACTGAGAATAAAAAAGGAAATCCGAGTGCGTCGTTATTAGCTCAGGAGATTAGAACTCGCATTTTTAATGAGTTAGGTTTAACAGCTTCTGCAGGAATTTCTATCAACAAGTTTATTGCCAAAGTAGCGAGTGATTATAACAAACCCAACGGACAAAAAACCGTGAATCCAGAGGAAGTCCTTCAGTTTTTAGAGGATTTAGATATCAGGAAGTTTTATGGTGTTGGTAAAGTTACTGCCGAAAAAATGTATCAAAAAGGGATTTTTACCGGTAAGGATTTAAAATCAAAATCATTAGAGTATTTAGATGATAACTTCGGAAAGTCAGGACGTTACTATTACCATGTTGTTAGAGGTATTCACACGAGTGAAGTGAAACCCAACCGAATTAGAAAATCGCTCGCTGCAGAACGTACGTTTAGTGAGAATTTATCTTCGGAAATTTTCATGCTAGAAAAACTAGAGCATATTGCAGAAGAGGTTGCCAAGCGACTCAGCAAAAGTAAAGTCTCCGGAAAAACAGTAACACTCAAAATAAAATATAGTGACTTTACATTACAAACACGAAGCAAAACCTTGCCCTATTTTGTTAGTGATAAAAGCATTATTCTAGAAACTGCTAAAGATTTGTTGTTTCAGGAAAAAATGAGTAATTCGGTACGCTTGTTAGGAATTTCTTTATCTAATTTGAATACTGAGGATTCTAAAAAGAAGAAAAAAGAAATAAAAGAAGAACCTGTTAGTGTGCAGTTAAAGTTTGAATTTTAAACTCCATACATCAATCAAATTTTTGATTCAACACTTCAACAATATTTTCTATTTTTTTGTTTTTAGCAGCTCGATCCAAAACTAATGCTGGTGCTTGTCTTACATCACAATCTTTGATAGAACATCGTTCACAGGTGACACCAACCTCTTGAGATTTCATAGTTTTATCTCCCAGAAATTTTAGTTTACGTTCTAATTGGTTATTAATCAATAACCCAACAGTAATGCTTCTATATTGATGATCTCTAAAAGGATCTTTAGTAGCAGATGACAATACTAAATATTTGGCATCATCATCCTTATAATTAGAGATTTGAAGATCAAATTCATGCGTTTTTTTATGTTTACTAATATCTTTCAAAACGTTTAAGGAAACCCAACGCCTGCAATAATGCTCATTGGTTTGATTAGCACGAGGCGAATGCTGATATGATAAATGAAGCTCTTTATTTAAATGAAATTTCTCGCTGCCTGCTTTATGAGTAAATCTTAAAAAGAATAAATTTTGAATATTATATGCTTTTGGTAAGATGTTAGTTAAACGTTGATAGAATGATTCTGGTGATGCGTTAAAAGCGTTCATTGCTTCAATGAATAAGGCTTCATCAAATGTGTCTTTTTCAAAAACTGCATCTAATTGAGATATCAATTTTGCTTTAGGAATAAGTAATGCTCCTGCAAAATATGAAGCATAAAAATTATTAAGAACTTGTTCAAAATTCTCAAATTTTATCCATGGAAATGTATATAATCGGTCTTTAATTTCTAAAAAATTACATGCTATTTCTTTAGCATAAATGAAAGAACGTTGTGCTTCATCTATTCCATCTGCAAGTAATAATGTTTTAGTTTTAGGCACAAAAACAGAACGTAAATTTTCTAAAGCTTCATATTTACTTAATTCATCTTCTATGATAACATATCCATATTCTTCAATTAAGATTTCCTCTAAATCTTTTGACGACACTGGCTTTGTTAAATCAACGAGATACGCTTTTGAAAACTTTAAAACCTGTTGTTCTAAATCATCAAAATAATTATTATTTGCTTGCTGAAATGTTCGTACAGAAGCCAAGAAAAAACTTTCTCGACTAAAATTATAATGCTGAGCAATTTCAATGATAGTACTTATAAATGCGTTTACTTTTGCTGGCGCATTAGCCACAATATCTATTAAGTTACTTTCCTTAATCCCGAAAAGTTCTAACGGGATTTCTTTTAAAATTTTTGATTGTAATATATCTCCTATTGGAGCTAAATTTTTATCCAACTTTAAAGACACCATTTGATCATAAGGAACGTCAAGTTTATCTGAAAGCATAGAAATTTTATCTGGTTTCGGATATTTTTTTCCTTTTTCAATTTCGTTTAAATACGATTTTGAAAGACCAGAAAGTTTGGACAAACCAAATAAGGATAAATTCTTTTCAGTCCTTATCTGCTTTAGCTTTAAGCCAAATATGAGTTTAATATAATCTTCTTCCATAGTAGCAAATATAATCTATTTTGCGAATATACTTTTTCGGCGAATAAATATTTTTAGCGAACGTTCGCTAGGATTTTTAAAAAGTTTATTATATCATTGTAGTGTAAAATTATAATAAGATGGAAAACAAGCTTTTAAAACAACCGAAAACACAATTCGCTAAAGAAGTTAAAAATTACTATCCAGAAATACTTACGGATGATGCCTTAGCTTTTATTACTGCATTGCATGAAAAATTTAATTCTAAAAGATTAAATGTATTAAAAAGACGCGAACACGAACAAGATGTTTTTGATACTGGAAAATTCCCTGAGTTTCCAAGAGAGACTAAAAACATTAGAGATGGTGATTGGACTGCAGGAAGTATCCCATTAGATATGCAAGACAGACGTGTTGAAATTACAGGTCCTGTAGACAGAAAAATGATCATTAATGCCTTAAACTCTAGAGCAAAAACGTTTATGGCAGATTTGGAGGATAGTAATACACCAACTTGGGCAAATACAATTGAAGGTCAACAAAACTTAATAGATGCTAATAAAAAGACAATCTCTTTATATGATGCAAAAAAAGACAAGTCGTATCAATTAAATCCTAAAACTGCTGTTTTATTAGTGAGGCCAAGAGGTTTGCATTTAAATGAAAGACATATTCTTATTAATAATGAAGAAGCTTCAGGAAGTTTAGTAGATTTTGGTTTGTACGTTTTTCATAATACCAAAACCATGTTAGATAACGGAACTGCTCCCTATTTTTATCTTCCGAAGTTAGAACATTACTTAGAGGCTCGTTGGTGGAATGAGGTGTTTTCTTTTGCTGAAGATTATCTAAATGCACCACAAGGAACTTTTAAAGCAACGGTTTTAGTAGAAACGATTACTGCAAGTTTTCAATTAGACGAAATCATCTACGAACTTAAAGATCATATTGTAGGTTTAAATTGTGGACGTTGGGATTACATCTTTTCATATATCAAGAAATTTAGAAATCATCCAAACTTTGTGGTTCCTAATCGTGATCAAGTAACAATGACGACACCTTTTATGGATGCATATTCTAAACTAGTGATACAACGTTGTCACAAAAGAGGAATTCTTGCTATTGGCGGAATGGCTGCGCAAATTCCTATTAAAAATAATGAAGAAGCCAATGCTGCAGCTTTAGAAAAAGTACGAAAAGATAAAGAGCGTGAAGTAAAAAATGGTCACGATGGTACTTGGGTTGCGCATCCAGATTTAGTGGAAGTCGCTATGAAGGAGTTTGATAAATACATGTCAACACCAAACCAATTACAAGTTTTACGTGAAGATGTACATATCACAGAGCAAGATTTGGTTGAAATACCTCAAGGAACAGTAACAGAAGCTGGAATTAGAAAAAACATAAATGTTGGTATTTTATATACTGAAGCTTGGTTAAGAGGTCATGGAGCTGTAGCACTTTATAATTTAATGGAAGATGCTGCGACTGCAGAAATATCAAGAACTCAAGTTTGGCAATGGTTAAAAAATGAAGTCAAACTAGAAGATGGAAGACTATTTACCAGAACATTATTTGATGACATTTTTGATAACGAAGTTGAAAAGATTATTACAGAAATAGGCCAAGATAACATCGTAAACACCAAATTTAAATTAGCAATAGAATTGTTTAATAAACTAGTAACACAAGAAAAATTTGAAGAGTTTTTAACGCTTCCTGCTTACCAATACATATAAAAAAATGTCTCGCAACTACTGGAATAGTATGCGAGACTACATTATCAAAATCTAGAAAAAACCTTAATAAGTAAACACAAAATTATGAAAAATTTAGCACAAAGCACTTATGGTTCTGCATTAGAAACTGTAAGAAACCTAAAAGCAAAGTATGGCAACTCTTGGAATGCCATAAATCCGGAAAGTGCAGCTAGAATGGTTGCTCAAAATCGTTTTAACACAGGATTAGATATCGCTAAGCATACAGCTGCTATTATGAGAGAAGACATGGCTGCTTATGATACAGATCCTTCAAATTACACACAATCTTTAGGTTGCTGGCATGGCTTTGTTGCACAGCAAAAAATGATTGCAATTAAAAAGCATCATAAAACAACTAGCAAAAGATACTTATACCTTTCTGGTTGGATGGTTGCTGCATTACGTTCAGAATTTGGACCATTACCAGATCAATCTATGCACGAAAAAACCGCAGTACCTAGTCTTATAGCAGAAATCTATGATTTTTTACGTCAGGCAGATGCTATAGAATTAAATGATTTATTCAAAAGACTTAAAAAGGGAGAAGATGTACAAGATCAAATAGATAATTTTGAAACCCATATTGTTCCTATCATAGCAGATATTGATGCTGGCTTCGGAAATGAAGAAGCTACCTATTTATTAGCTAAAAAAATGATTCAGGCAGGAGCATGTGCAATTCAAATAGAAAATCAAGTGTCTGATGCAAAACAATGTGGACACCAAGATGGAAAAGTAACAGTACCACACGAAGATTTTATTGCTAAATTAAATGCTGTTCGTTATGCTTTTTTAGAATTAGGAGTTGATAACGGAATTATTGTAGCAAGAACAGATTCTGAAGGCGCTGGTTTAACACAAAAACTTCCAGTAAGTCAAGAACCAGGAGATTTAGCTTCTCAATATTTAGCTTTTGTTGAAGCTGAAGAGATTGCTATCAATGAAGCCAGAGAAGATGATGTATTACTAAAAAGAGATGGTAAATTGGTTCGTCCTGTAAGATTACCAAACGGTTTATATAAATTTAAAGATGGAACTAATATAGATCGAGTTGTTTTAGATTGCGTTACAAGTCTTCAAAATGGAGCAGATTTACTTTGGATTGAAACTCCAACACCAAATGTGAAGCAAATTGCACATATGGTAAACAGAGTGAAAGAAATTGTGCCTAATGCTAAATTAGTTTATAACAATTCTCCATCATTTAACTGGACATTAAACTTCCGTAATCAAGTATATGATAAAATGCTAGCAGAAGGAGAAAATATGACAGCTTATGATAGAAATAATTTAATGGATGCACAATATGATGCGACAGAATTGTGCTATCGTGCAGATGAGAAAATTAAGACTTTTCAACTAGATGGTGCAAGAGAGGCTGGAATTTTTCATCACTTAATTACGCTTCCAACCTACCACACAACTGCATTACACATGAATGATTTAACAGAAGGTTATTTTGGTGAAGAAGGCATGTTGGCTTATGTAAAAGGTGTACAACGACAAGAAATTAGAAAAGGAGTTGCTTGTGTAAAACATCAAAGAATGGCTGGATCTGATCTTGGTGATGATCATAAATCATTTTTTGCTGGAGAAAAAGCTTTAAAAGCAGGAGGAGAAAATAATACAAGTAATCAGTTTGAAGTTAAGACAGCGAAGAAGACTATTGTAGAAAAACTACGTGCAGCTGTATAAGTTATTTATAGAAAAATAACTTTCAAAATAATAAATGCGTTAACTTTTTAGATTAACGCATTTTTTTGTGGTTCCAATTATTATTTATTAGGAAATTTTCATGCTAAAAAAAAGAAAGCAGATAAAAGGAAGAGTCTGTTAGTGTGTAGTTAAGGTTTGAGTTTTAAAGACTTTCTAAATAAGATTTAATCTCAGGGTTTACAGCAAGTTCTTTGGCAGTTTTGCCTTCTTTGTTTTTTATATCAGTTTTTACACCAGCCTCTTCTACCAAAAACTTTATCGTCTCAAAAAAAAAAGCATCATCACCTTCAAAAACTTCTTCGCATAAAGTGTAATTCATAAGGATAGTATTTCCATTTGAATCCAACTAATTGAAGTCATAGTCAGTTTCTGTAAGCGGTATGAGTTCTTCAGATAAGCTCATTGCATAACATTCCTTGCCATAAACTAACTTCCCTTCATCTTCTATCATTAGGCTTAATAAGGCCTCATTTTTATCTGTAAGAAAAAATGAAGCATCTGATTTTTTATGTCTTGAGTTATATCCTGTTCTAGATAATACGTAATTAATTCTTTTGAGCCTGATTTACAAATTGTAAAATATAATTCAGTTCCATATGGATGTCAACAGTATTTAATAAAATGTTAAATACATATATTATTATAGAACTGAACGGACTGACCAATAAAATGTGAAACACGACTTACACCTTTGAGAATCCAACCATAATATTTATTTTCTTTCTGTTTTGCCCATCCATCTCGCCATTTCAAATAGTTATTATACATATTTAAAATATCTTGAATTGTAAGTCCTAAATATTTAATCTTCTCATTCTCTGATACACTTTTTTGGTTTTGAGCAATACCCTCTAAAATGGTTACAAACACATTATTTACGTAATAAAAAAGCTCCCTTAAATAGGTAGCTTTTACAATGATAAGTTAATCAATATTAACTCACTGATAATATATTTTGTTCTTTCATAAGCCTTAAAAACTCAATTTTAAACGCTTCATATATATTTGTTATGTCTCTCATTGCATTTTTAAAATCTATATAATCTCTGAACTTAAATGCACTGATTTCTGCATTCAAATCATTTATTAAATATCTATATATAAAAGCTAAATTAGATTGAAGTAAATTAACATCTATTTTTTCTCCGTTAATATATATATATATATAGTCATTAATAATACCACCACTTATTTTACAACTTAATATCAGCTTAATATTTCCAAAAACCTCTTCATATTTATAGTGTTGACCTGGGGTAAAAATTTTAAAATCATATCCTAACTTTTTTAAAACTTTCAAATTTTCTTTTTTATCCATTTTTTTCATGACATCATCTAAAGGAAATTTATATTTTAACGATCCAGTTTTTAATTTATTTACAAAGTCTATATTTCTAAAAGCTTGGTAGGCTATTTTTGCTACTTTTTCTTGTATTGTCATATTATTCTGGTTTAAAGATTATAATTACTTTATATTTTTCTGCAATTTTAATATACTCATCTAATTTAGAAAAATTAAGATTTACATCTGGTATTTCTAAATAGTATTTACCAAATAGTTTATCGCCAATATCTGGATTTGCTATTTTAGAACCTGGCAGGTATTTTTCACCTATTTCTCTGCAATAATTCTCAAAAGTTCTTGTTTTTATTTTATCCAAATCTGTCGCTTTTCTTGACACAATTTTCCCGTCTCCATTTATATCCCAAGAATCTAAACGATATCTTCTAGGTTTTCCTTCAAACTTATGTCCTTTTGGATATTTTTTTGTGGGATGTGTCATCCATATTTCATTATTATCATACCATCTCAAATCTTTTGATTTAGCATTAAAATCATTACCCCGTTTAAAAAAGGCTTTTACTTCTTTCCAAGAATATTTTTTTCCCTTGTTGGTTGCGTTTTCTGCTAAATCTGTAAGTTCATCTACAGCATCACTTAAGTTTTCTCCTCCTACTTCTTCTGTTATTTCTTTTAAGGCTTTATCTGTGTCAACATGTCTGTCAGCTTTTCTAAAGTCATCTAGAAATTTAGTAGTCTTAGCGTCTGGTATAACTTTTTCTAAATCTGAAGTTACATCAACGACATCGTCAAGTTTCTTTATTGTACTAAACAATCCCGCACCACTCATCATTGAAACAACAGAAACTGTTGTTTTACCACCAAAATGTTCTCTTTTCTCAGAGTCATTATAAGTATCTTTTACTTCTTGCTTTAGACCTTCATAGAGATTTCCTAATCCATCTTTGGTAAAAATATTTTTGAAAGCTTCTTGTTTTTCTTCATCTACTACTAACTCATAAACCCCTTTTATAGCCATAGGTATTCCAACAATTTCATCTATAACACCATCTTCAATACCACCAATTACTGGATGAAATTGACAATATTCTGGCCATTTTTTATGTTGCTCTGCAAATTCGCCATTGGTATGCCAAGTATCTTCATTAATGATGCCTACATCCCAAACATTTTTCGCTATTTTTTGAGTTGCAGCAATACCTTCAACATAACTTGCAATATTATCATGAAAAAGAGCTTTTGTATTTTGAATAAACTTGGTATAAAAGCTCAACTCATCGGCAGCTTTTGCAAGGTTCTCAATATCTCTATGAACTCGTCGTCTTAATTCTGGTATATTAACCTCTAAGCCTCTTAATTTTGCTTCTTTCACCCATTTAGCCTCATATTGCTTTAGGTACTTTGGATTAACTTTATTACTAATAGATATCTTACCGCCTTTAGATATTTTTATGTCTATTAAAATATCTGCATGTTGTGAAGTTTGAAAATTTTGAAGACTCTTAGATTGAAATAGACTTACACCCTTTGTATTGTATCTATCATCTATATAACGATTAGGACTATACTCATTATCTTGAGGCTCTATCCATGTAACTACTTTAAGTTTTACATCTTTATAAAATTCATTTTCAAGAATTTTTTTTACACTTTTCTCTATTTGGTAGTAATCCTTTTGAGTTTTACTTAAATAAGAAAAGTCAATAAACTCTTTTATTCTAGTTTTAAAATGTTCTTGCTCTTCAATTGAAACAGTCTCGTTTTTTGAACAAATTCCATCATTATATGAAAAGTCAATTTTCAATTCGCTTTTAATCCATTTGTTATTCTTTTTAAAAACCACAAATGGTTGTTCGTTCAAACTTAAACCTGTTCTTTCCTTTACTTTTTCTAGTGTTGTATATTCAAAGTATGTTGTGTTTTTATTTTGGTATACATGTAGAACAATGTTCAAATCATTACATATATTTTGATAATATACCTCTGTCACATTATTTTTGGAAAATACTTTTGTAAGAAAACTGCTTCTATTGTTTAATTTTTTTGATTGTTTGTTTACTTCTTTTTTAATAGTTTTAAAAATCTTTGTTTTAGAATAGTTGAAGTCTGTTTTCTTATTAAGCTCTTGATATAATTTATTAGATAATAAGGTTAAAGAATTTTTTGATGCTGTTTTAAGAATATTATGAGCTTCTAAGTTTATTTTTAACCTCAAATTACTATTTGTGCTTTGAAAATTATTTTGAAAATAATTTAAAATAAGAACTGCATCACTAGAGTTATATAATTTATCTATTAACCAATACTTTTTATAATGATCTTGAATTTCATCATTATTAGTAAACCCATTTGCTTCTATGCTAAAAAGAATACTTTTATTGTTTTTAAGCAGCTCTTGATCTTCATTACTTAGTGAATTAAGACCTTTAGATCCAAAACCTAAATTCATTAATTCTTCTCTAAGATAGTAACTGTCTTTAAAATTTCCTTTTTTATTTAAATCTAAAGGAATAAGAATAATTTTTTTGTTAAGAGTATCATTATCTAGTATTTCTATATGATTTATTTCTTCTTGAGTCATTATATTAATTTTTAAAATTTAAACATAAGTATAGCTATCGTTATAACATATTGTTAAACGTGACTTATGATAGTATTAGATTTGATTTTTTGATGAGTACCAAATACAAAGACTGCATTTATTCACCACACGAGATAATATTGAATATCTAGAATATTCAAATTAGAATATAAATATAATAGTTTTTTTGTATTAAAACAAAATAATAAAACATTTGTTTAAAAATAAATTTGTTTACATAAAAAAACCTCACTAATATTAATTAGCAAGGTTAATGTTCTTTTTGCGTTAGCGATTGAACGGTCTGTTTGAGCTCCTCAAAGAGAGCGAGTAGTGAAAGCGTGACCTTTAGGTAACGCCCAAATTACACTTAGAATAGCTCAGCCCTAAATAGTTTTAGAAACTACAACTGTTAATCTCTGTAACTCTCAATGTATTTACCATCCCTTTTTCTTGAATAGGCATTGCTGCTAAACTAATGAGCATATCTCCAACTTCGAGATACCCTTTTTTACAAGCAATAGCGTTTACATCTTCTATTGTTTCATCTGTACTAACAAATTTATCGTAGTAAAAGGATTCAACTCCCCAAAGCATACTTAATTGCGTTAAGATTCTTTTGTTAGAAGTGAATACTAAAATATGAGCACTTGGTCGCCAAGCAGAAATTTGAAATGCTGTATAACCTGAGTTTGTTAATGTAGAAATTGCTTTTGCATTAATATCATTTGCCATATTTGCTGCGTGATAACAAATAGACTTTGTGATATAACGCTTCGTTTTTATATGTGGTGGTAATTGTGGGACTTTAATCAAATCTGAGTCTTCAACACTTCTAATAATATTTGCCATTTGAGTTATGACCTCTACTGGGTATTTACCAACAGATGTTTCTCCAGATAACATTACTGCATCTGCTCCATCCATTACAGAATTCGCAACATCATTAACCTCAGCACGTGTTGGTGTCAAACTTGTAATCATCGTTTCCATCATTTGGGTTGCAATAATCACTGGGATTCTGGCACGTTTAGCACGTAACACTAATTGTTTTTGAACTAAAGGCACTTCTTCTGCTGGAATTTCAACTCCTAAATCTCCACGTGCAACCATCAATCCGTCACAGTAAGCAACAATCTTATCAATATTTTCTACTGCTTCTGGCTTTTCAATTTTTGCTATAATTGGAATTTTATGATCACTATGTTTTTTAATTAATTCCTCTAATTGCATTAAATCTTCAGCATGACGTACAAATGATAATGCCATCCAATCCACTTTTAAACTACAAGCAAAAATAGCATCTTCAATATCTTTTTCTGTTAAAGCAGGTTGTGAGATATTAGTATTTGGAAGGTTGACACCTTTTTTAGAACGTAATGGTCCTCCTTGAATAACTCGTGTTAATACTTCAGACTTACCATCTGTAGACACGACTTCAAAAATTAATTTCCCATCATCTAAAAGGATACGCTCTCCTGGATTTGCATCTTGTGGAAACTTATCATAGGTCATGTAAACACGCTCTTTTGTTCCTTCAAAACGTTTTCCGGTAGCAAAAATGATTTCATCACCTTTATTGACGATAACTTCTCCTTTCATCACACCAACTCTTAACTTAGGGCCTTGAAGATCTGCAAGAATAGAAGCATTGAAACCAAACTCTTCGTTAAGGTCTCTAATCATTTTTACGCGCTCTTCAACATCTTTGTAATCTGCATGTGAAAAATTGATTCTGAATACGTTTACGCCTTCTTCCAACATTCTTTTGAGTACTTCTTTAGTACTTGTTGCTGGTCCTAGTGTGGCTACTATTTTGGTTTTTTTTCTTCTTAGCATTAGTCAAAAATTAAGTGTTCCTTAGATTTTAATTGGTCTATATCAACGCTATACGTTGTTATAACTTGTGGTATTGTTTGTATTTTATTTAAAATGAGCTTTTCATCAAAATTCCTATGTTCATTTGATACTTTAATGAGATAGTCTACTTTTTTTAATTCTGGTAGTAAATTAACAGTTCTTGTGACTGTTGTTTGGTTAGCAAATAAAGATCCTGAGCTTTGCAAAGCAGCTTCTTCTTTCTTACACACGTTAGATACAAGATGCCATACACTATCAATCTTTTCGTTTTCCCATTCAAAAATCGCGAATGATGCATCAAAATAATTGTAATCTAAATCGTGTTCCTTACGTCGTAAATTAAGCTCTAAATGCTTATTAAGAAGATAAGCTAGACGATAGTCTTCTAGCCTACAGTGAATCGCAATTAGCGAAAACGAAGCATCATAAAAATCGTCAACAAGTAATTTGTGTAATGCCATATTCAATCAACTACATGTTGTAAATATAGGACAATCTAACTATTAAAACGTGAACTTTTAGTTAATCTTAATGACGCAACCAAGCGAAAACGTTGTAGTTGTAAAGATTGGTTATAAAATTAATAAGTCATTTAGAATGCTTTACTTATTTCATTCTGAAATGCAAAAAAAGCACGTTTTGAAGCTTTTTCTTCTGCTTTTTTCTTAGAGGTTGCTCTTGCTTTAGCAATGACTTTATCATCTATTGAGAGCTTTACAGAAAAGTGTTTTAATTCGTCATTTCCCGTATCTTCATATACGTTATAGTCAAAGGTTTTCTTTTCTTTTTGACACCACTCAATTAATAAACTCTTATAGCTAATCACACGACCTTCTAAGGTTTCAATATCTACATGAGGTTTAATTACACGTTTAAAAATAAAATTTTCACAGTACTGATATCCTTTGTCTAAATAAATGGCACCAACTAAGGATTCAAAAAGGTTTCCATGAATATTGTTTCCGAAGTTAGATTTAGGAATTTTACTCTCCACCAAATCAATAAGTTTCAACTCCTTTCCTAATTCATTAAGGTGTTCTCTACTCACCACTTTAGAACGCATTTTGGTTAGATACCCTTCATCTCCATGAGGTACTTTTTCAAATAAATAAGCAGCAATTACTGCACTTAGCATAGCGTCGCCAACAAATTCTAATCGCTCATAATTTAAAGCATTCCCTTTTTTGTCCTTGATATTCATAGAACGATGAGTAAATGCTGTGATATATAACAACTGGTTCTTAACTTTATAGCCAAGAATCTCGTTGAGTAATAAAAAAAAATTCCCGTCTTTAGTAGAACGGGAATTTTTTAATATGTTACGAATGAAGCTCATTCGGGATTTAATCTAATTTTTTGAATAATACACAGGCGTTGTGACCGCCAAATCCAAACGTATTACTCATAACAACTTTAACGTCTCTCTTTTGTGCTTTGTTTAATGTTAAATTAAGTTTAGGATCAATATTCTCATCAACTACTTTGTGATTTATTGTTGGAGGCACGATACCATGTTCCATCGCGAGAATTGACGCAATAGATTCTATAGCTCCTGCAGCTCCTAATAGATGTCCAGTCATGGACTTTGTAGAGTTGATGTTAATATTTTGTGCATGGTCACCAAACACTTCAGAAATCGCTTTAAGTTCAGCAACATCTCCAAGAGGTGTTGATGTTCCATGCGTGTTGATATGATCAACTTCCTCAGGTTTTATACCAGCATTTTCTAAACAATTTTTCATTACAGCAATAACACCTATACCATCAGGATGTGGTGCTGTCATGTGATGTGCATCAGATGATAAACCACCTCCTAATAATTCTGCATAAATCTTAGCTCCTCTTGCTTTTGCGTGCTCATATTCTTCAAGAATAATAGCTCCAGCACCTTCACCTAAAACAAAACCATCTCTGGTCGCATCAAAAGGCCTAGAGGCTGTTTCTGGGCTTTCATTTCTTGTTGATAGTGCGTGCATCGCATTAAAACCACCCATTCCTGCAATGGTTACTGCTGCCTCACTTCCGCCTGTTACGATAACATCACAATGACCCAAACGAATCATATTTAATGAATCAAAAATAGCATTAGCAGAAGATGCACACGCAGATACTGTTGTGTAATTAGGTCCCATAAATCCATGTTTAATAGATATGTTTCCTGGCGCAATATCTGCAATCATTTTTGGAATAAAGAACGGATTAAATCTCGGTGTACCATCTCCATCTGCGAAGTTTAATACTTCTTGTTGAAATGTTTCCAAACCTCCAATTCCTGCTCCCCAAATAACACCTACTCGTAATTTATTTACTTTTTCTAGATCTAGCTTAGAATCTACAATAGCCTCGTCTGAGGCTACCATAGCATACTGTGCAAATCTATCCATCTTACGAGCATCTTTTCTGTTGATAAAATCCTCAACATTAAAGTTTTTTAATTCGCAAGCGAACTTCGTTTTGAACTTTTCAGTATCAAAATATGTTATAGGTGCAGCGCCACTTTTACCACTTATAAGTGCGTCCCAAAATTCATCTTTGGTATTGCCAATAGGTGTAAGTGCTCCTAAACCAGTAACTACAACTCGCTTTAATTCCATAAATATTTATTGGATTATTTTGCTGCTTCTATATAAGAGACCGCTTGACCAACTGTTGCAATATTTTCAGCTTGATCGTCTGGTATTTGAATATCAAATTCTTTTTCAAATTCCATGATTAATTCAACAGTGTCTAATGAATCTGCTCCTAGGTCGTTTGTGAAGCTCGCTTCAGTTACAACTTCGTTTTCATCAACTCCTAATTTGTCTACTATAATCGCTTTTACTCTTGATGCAATGTCTGACATAATTTTTTAATTTAATTTTTAATTTAGTTCGCAAAAATAAAAAAACTTTATTTCAATACACACCTTTAATTTAAAAATGTGATGGTAATTTAGTAAAATTACTTTGAAGAATTTGTGTTTTACGTTCTAATTGTTAATTATTATTCTTTTTTTTGTTTTGAATAACACTAACTATTTGTCTGTAAATGAAACGTATTGTAATTTTTGCGTCCGGAAGTGGCACTAATGCTGAAAATTTAATTAAGTTTTTTCACAACAGAGAAAATGCTTCTGTCATTCAGGTTCTTACTAACAATCCTCATGCCAAAGTTTTAGATCGTGCAAAAAAACTAAAAGTTAGCGCATTATCATTCAACAAAATAGCATTTACTGAGACTGATGATGTTTTAAACATTCTTAGAAATTCTAAACCAGATTTAATAGTATTAGCTGGTTTTTTATGGATGTTTCCGAAGAAAATAATAAACGAATTTCCAAATAAAGTCATTAATATTCATCCTGCGTTGTTACCAAAATATGGAGGAAAAGGAATGTATGGTATGAATGTTCATGAAGCAATTGTCACTAATAAAGAAAATGAAACTGGCATCACAATACATTATGTAAATGAACATTATGATGAAGGTGCTATAATTTTTCAGGCCAAATGTGCTGTATTAGAGACTGATTCTGCGCAAGATGTTGCAGATAAGATTCATGAATTAGAAATGGAACATTTCCCTAAAGTCGTTGAAAAGCTTTTAACTTAAAGCATAATGACTGATTATATAATTGAATCTTGTAACAAGGACAACATTAAGACTATTGTTGATGGTATTAATGAATACAATCTAAGTAAGGTTTCTGCACTTGCTAAAATTTGGACGCGTTTAGAATTTGTTATAAAAGATGAAAATGGAACCGAAATTGGAGGTGTTTTAGCAGGAATAGGCTATTGGAATGGACTTGAAATAAAAATACTTTGGGTAAAAGAAACCCATAGAAAAAAAGGAATTGGAACAAAGCTCCTAGAATACACCGAAAATATTGCTAAAGAAAAAGGTGCTTATATCTCAATGATTGATACTTTTGATTTTCGAGCTGAAGATTTTTATCTCAAAAACGGGTACAATTCTATTGGTGAGATTAAAGATTTCCCTAAAGGACATAGAAGAATCTATTTTTCTAAAACATTACATGAGTAAAAAGAAAAAAAAATATTATACTGTTTGGCAAGGCCATAAAAAAGGAGTCTTTAATACTTGGAACGCTTGTAAAGCCCAAATTAAAGATTATCAAGGTGCACAATACAAATCATTTCCTACGCTTGATGAAGCCGAAAAAGCATTAGAAGGGAATTACTTTGATTATATAGGTAAAAACAAGTCGTTTAAAAGTGAGCTCACACACGAGCAACTTAAAAAAATTGGAAAGCCAAATTATAACTCGATAGCTGTTGATGCTGCCTCCTCGGGCAATCCAGGCATCATGGAGTATCGTGGTGTTGATACGAAATCGAAAAAGCAACTTTTTATTCAAGGGCCATTTGCAGAAGGCACGAATAACATTGGTGAATTTTTAGCATTAGTGCACGGTTTAGGATTCTTAAAAAAACATAATAGTGACCGCATCTTATATACAGATTCTAAAACTGCGATGAGTTGGGTGCGCAAAAAAACGTGTAACTCTAAGTTAGAGCGCAATGAAAAAAACAAACCTGTTTATGATTTGGTAGATCGTGCAGTACAATGGCTTAAAGAAAATGATTACAAAACAACCATTGTTAAATGGGAGACTAAAGCTTGGGGAGAAATTCCTGCGGATTTTGGTAGAAAATAAATTCTTTACTTCGGACTTAAAAAACTTATATTTGCAAAAAATTTGACACAGATTTTATGAGCAAATTAGTTATAGTAGGCACAGTAGCTTTTGATGCTATTGAAACACCATTTGGAAAAACAGACAAAATTTTAGGAGGAGCAGCAACCTATATTGGTTTATCTGCATCAAATTTTAATGTGGACTCAGCAGCAGTATCTGTTGTTGGTGGTGATTTTCCGCAGGAATATTTAGATCTTTTATCTAACAAGAACGTCAATATAGATGGTATCGAGATTGTAAAAGAAGGAAAAACATTTTTCTGGAGTGGTAAATATCATAATGATATGAACTCTCGTGATACATTAGTGACTGAGTTAAATGTTTTAGAACATTTTAGCCCTGTCGTTCCAGAAGCATATAAAGACGCTGAAGTTGTAATGCTTGGGAATTTACACCCAATGGTTCAACAAGGCGTTTTAGACCAAATGACTAAAAAACCTAAATTAACTATTTTAGATACTATGAATTTCTGGATGGACATTGCTCTTGACGATTTACATGCAGTTATAAAAAATGTCGACGTTATTACTATTAATGATGAAGAAGCAAGACAATTAACTGGAGAATACTCATTAGTTGTTGCAGCAAGAAAAATTCATGAAATGGGACCAAAATATGTGGTCATTAAAAAAGGAGAACATGGCGCTTTATTATTTCATGATGACAATATGTTCTATGCACCTGCTCTACCATTAGAAGAAGTTTTTGATCCAACTGGAGCTGGAGATACATTTGCTGGTGGATTTGCTGGTTATTTAGCAAAAACAGAAGATTATAGTTTTGAAAATATGAAAAATGCAGTTATCTATGGATCAACGCTAGCATCCTTTTGTGTAGAGAAATTTGGAACAGAACGAATGCAAAACTTAACAAAAGATGACGTCGAGTATCGATTAAAAGATTTTAAAAAACTCACTCAATATAATATTGAATTATCATAAACCAACGCGCTCAATTTTGAGCGCGTTTTTTATTTAATACTAAATCCAAAATTTATAATTTTGGAATACTATAAAACAACAATAACATACCAATGAGCGATGCTATAAAACATGAATGCGGAATTGCACTCATAAGACTCAAAAAACCATTAGAATTCTACAAAGAAAAGTATGGAAGTGCATTTTACGGAGTCAATAAAATGTACCTCTTAATGGAGAAGCAACACAATCGCGGACAAGATGGCGCAGGTTTCGCAAGTATAAAATTAGACACAAAACCTGGTGAGCGTTATATAAGCAGAGTACGCTCCATCGCGCAGCAACCTATTCAAGATATTTTTGCTCAAATTAATGAGCGCATTAATGATGAGCTAACAGAACATCCAGAATACCAAGATAATGTGGCGCTTCAAAAACAACATATCCCTTATATTGGTGAACTTTTTTTAGGTCACGTTCGTTATGGTACCTTCGGGAAAAACAGTGTTGAGAGTGTTCATCCATTTTTAAGACAAAATAACTGGATGCACAGAAACCTCATTGTTGCAGGAAACTTCAACATGACCAATGTTAACGAGTTATTTGATGGATTAGTAAAAATCGGTCAACATCCAAAAGAAAAGGCAGATACTATAACCATCATGGAAAAGATTGGTCATTTTCTAGATGATGCAGTTTCTAAAATTTATAAAAAATTAAAGAAAGAAGGCTATAATAAAAATGAATGCTCTCCACTAATTGCAGAGCGTTTAAATGTTGCTAAAATATTAAAAAAAGCAGCTAAAAACTGGGATGGTGGTTATGCTATGGCTGGATTATTAGGTCATGGAGATTCATTTGTATTGCGTGATCCTTCTGGAATTCGTCCTGCATACTACTATGAAGATGATGAAATTGTTGTTGTTGCCTCAGAGCGTCCAGTAATACAAACTGTTTTTAACGTTGATTTTGATGATGTTAAAGAACTTGCTCCTGGTCATGCAATTATTACAAAGAAATCTGGAGAAGTATTTATAGAACAAATCCTAGAACCTCTAGAACGCAAAGCTTGCTCTTTTGAACGTATTTATTTTTCTCGTGGAAGTGATGCCGAAATCTATCAAGAACGTAAAACATTAGGTAAATTATTAATGCCTAAAGTATTAGAAGCGATTGATGGAGATACAAAAAATTCGGTATTTTCATATATTCCTAATACTGCGGAAACTTCTTTCTTCGGAATGATTGAAACCGTAGAACAACATCTAAATGAACGTAAAACGCAAGCAATATTGGATGGTAATGGAAAACTTTCTGAAGAACAAGTTATCGAAATTCTATCTGAAAGACCTCGAATTGAGAAAATAGCCATTAAAGATGTTAAGCTAAGAACTTTTATTACAGAAGATAGTAGTCGTGACGATTTAGTAGCTCACGTTTATGATGTCACTTATGGTGTTATCAAACCTACAGATAATCTTGTTATTATTGATGATAGTATTGTTAGAGGTACAACCCTTAAAATGAGTATTATTAAAATGATGGATCGACTCAACCCAAAACAAATTGTTGTTGTGTCTTCTGCTCCTCAAATCCGTTATCCAGATTGTTATGGTATTGATATGGCAAATCTTGAAAGCCTGATAGCGTTTAGAGCAATGTTAGCATTATTAAAAGAGAATAATAAATATCATCTTATAGAGGAAGTTTATCATAAATGTAAAGCTCAATTAGAGCTTAAGGATAAAGAAGTTAAAAATTATGTAAAGGATTTATATCGTCAATTCACTGCAGATGAAATTTCAGATAAGATTGCTGAGTTAATTTCTGCTCCTTCTGTGAAAGCAAAAGTGAAGACTATTTTCCAACCTATCGAAAACTTACACAAGGCATGTCCTAAAAATTTAGGAGACTGGTATTTCACAGGTAACTATCCAACTCCTGGTGGTAATCGTGTGGTTAACAGAGCATTTGTGAATTTTTACGAAGGAAATAAAGAAAGAGCTTACTAGATAAACGACATGAAATTGTCGTTTTATCTAAGATAATATGCTTCTTGACTGATAAATGTGCTTTTTATCTAATATTTATCAACGTATATCCAAATAACGCATACATTGGAGTCACCATAACATAAGTAGGTTAAGTTCATGGTAGATTTGGGGCAAAAAAAGGTGAACATCTGTTCACCTTTTTTTATGGATAAAACTCTCGTGTTTTCAACAAACAATTCGTGATTTACCCCTAAATTTTTATGTTATAGACAATTTGTTTGTGTGCAAACAGTATTCAATATGCATTCTTACAACATACATTTCCTAAAGAAAAGACTCATTTTCTCGTTTAAGCCAATTTATTCGTCGTTGGTCTAAAAATTAATGCATTAACTAAAAGTGCTGTTATATTTGTTTCACCATAACATAAGTAGGTTAAGTTTATGGTAGATTTGGGGCAAAAAAGGTGAACATCTGTTCACCTTTTTTCATTTTCAGTCCATACCTGATTTTAACTTTTCTATTTCCGAAGCATAAAAAAAAGCAAACCCAATTGAGTTTGCTTTCTTAGTATTATAAAATTTCTACACATTTGTGGCTTTAAATTCGTTCTACCACAATGAGGTTATAATTTATTTTGCTTCTGCGTAACGTCTCTCAACTTCATTCCAATTGATAACTTTAAAAAAGGCATCGATATAATCTGGTCTTCTATTTTGATAGTTTAAGTAATATGCATGTTCCCAAACATCTATTCCCAAAATTGGTGTTCCTCCACATGTTACTCCTGGCATTAATGGATTGTCTTGATTTGGTGTTGAGCATACTTCAACTTTTCCTCCTTTATGAACACATAACCAAGCCCATCCTGAACCAAATTGTGTTGCTGCAGCTTTACTAAAAGTTTCAATAAAAGCATCTTTAGATCCAAAAGCTGCATCAATAGCATCTTTTAAATCACCAGAAAGATACCCTCTATCTTCTGGATTCATTACTTCCCAATATAAAGAATGGTTATAAAAACCTCCTCCATTATTTCTAACAGCACTATTTTTCATATCTAGATTACCTAAGATATTTTCAATAGATTTTCCTTCTAAATCTGTGCCTTCAATTGCTGCATTTAATTTATTAGTATAACCTTGGTGATGTTTAGTGTAATGTATTTCCATTGTACGAGCGTCAATATTTGGTTCTAAAGCGTCGTATGCATATTTTAATTTCGGTAATTCGAAAGCCATAATATTATTGGTTTTAAATGTTAATATTTAATTCATTCAAATTTAAGCATAATACAGCGCAATTAAAAATATTAAATATCTATGAGTTCATAGATATTTAATATAATTTTAAGCGTGCAAAATAAATCTCAATTTACAATTTATAATGCTTCTGCTGGAAGCGGGAAAACCTATACACTCGTTAAGGATTATCTCAGGCTTTTGTTTCAATCTAAAAGCAGGTTGGCGTTTAGAAATATTCTAGCGTTAACTTTTACAAATAAAGCTGTTGGTGAAATGAAAGAGCGCATTATTGATATGCTCAAAGAATTTTCCGAAGAAAAAATAATTGACAAACCAAATGACATGTTTAAAGATTTAGCAAAAGAACTTGCTATCTCTCAAAAAGATCTTCATTATAAATCAAAAACATTATTAGAGATTATTGTTCATAATTATGCTGCTTTTGATATTTCTACAATAGATAAGTTTAATCATAAACTCATTAGAACTTTTGCTTTTGATCTCAAATTACCAATAAATTTTGAAGTTGAATTAGATACAGCTTCTATTTTAGCAAAAGCGGTAGATAAACTTATTGATAAAGCTGGAAGTGATGAAGAGCTTACTAAAGTATTGGTCGATTTTGCGATTGAGAAGACCGATGACGATAAAAGTTGGGACATTTCTTATGACTTTAATGCTATAGCTCAACTCTTAGTTAAAGAAAATGATATTGAATATTTAAATGATCTAAAGGATAAAAACTTAAGTGACTTTAAAACTCTTAAAACAAATTTACAGCAACAACTTAAAGTATTGACTTCTCATATTACTGAAGTTGCAAATAGTGTTCTGTCTTTAATTGAAAAGTCACAGTTAGAACATAATGATTTTACGAGCAGCTATTTACCAAAACATTTTATCAAACTTTCAGAAAAAAATTTTAATGCCTCTTTTTCTACTAAGTGGCAAATTGATTTAATAGAAGGAGGCTCCATGTGTCCTAAAAGAGTATCACCTGAAGTGGGAGATACAATTGAAAGTTTACGTTCTCAATTGATTGATGCTTTTTTAGGCACAAAAACTGCACTATTTAAAATCAAATTTTTAAAAAACGCTCTAAAAAACATTACACCTTTATCTATTTTGAGCGCAATAAGTAAAATGCTTCAAGTTATTAAGGAGGAAGATGATATTTTATTGATATCTGAGTTTAATGCTATTATCAATACTGAAATAAAAGAACAACCTGCTCCATATATTTATGAACGTATAGGTGAGAAATTTAAACATTATTTTATTGATGAATTTCAGGATACATCACAATTGCAATGGGAGAATTTAATTCCGTTAATAAATAATGTGGTTTCTGGAGAAAATTTAAAAGGAGAAACAGGAACAGCTATGTTAGTTGGTGATGCAAAGCAGGCGATTTACAGATGGCGTGGCGGACGTGCAGAACAATTTATAGATCTTTATAATAAAGACTCAAAACCTCTTGCTATAGAACAAGTTGTTAAAAACCTGCCAGATAATTATCGTAGTCATAAAACTATTGTAGAGTTTAACAATACGTTTTTTAACCATGTTGCAGATGTTGCATTTACGAATGAAAAGCACCAACAAATCTATAAAAACGCATCACAAAATGTCATTATTGATAAAACGGGTTATGTAGAAATATCCTTTTTAAATACTGAAGATGAAGATAAAAACCAATTACAATGTGAAGCGGTTTTAAACACTATAAAAAAAGCAGAAAGCAACGGTTTTAAAAGAAAAGACATTTGCATCATTGTTAGAAAAAAGAAAGAAGGCTTTGCTATTGCAGAATTTCTAAGCGATTTAAATATTGATATTATTTCTTCGGAAAGTTTACTCATCAAAAACTCCCCAGAAGTTCAATTTATAAGTCAGATTATTACATTGAGTTTGCAACCAGAGAATGATGAAATAAAAACAACGCTTTTAAATTTCATTGCTGAAAACAAATTACAACTAGATGATAAGCACAACTTTTATGAAGGTCTTGTACACTTAAAAAATAATACGTTTTTTGAAAAACTAAATACTCATGGTTTTGAATTTAATTATAATGAGTTTTTGCAACTTCCAATCTATGAAGCCATAGAAAGTATCATTCGAGGATTTGAATTAAATAAAACGTCTAACGCATATTTACAATTTTACTTAGATGAAGTTTTTGATTACTCTCAAAAGTATAACGCAAGTTTTCAAGGACTATTAGACTATTGGGAACGAAAAAAAGATAGTTTAAGTATTGTATCTCCTTCTGGTAAGGATGCCATACAGATTATGACCATTCATAAATCTAAGGGATTAGAATTTCCGGTAGTTATTTTTCCATATGCAAATCAAGATATCTATTTTGATATGACCCCTAAAATTTGGTTTCCTGTAAATAAGGACGATTTTAATGGATTCTCTTACCTATATATTAATATGAATAAGGATTTAGAATCCTTTAATGATTTGGGAGCTTATATTTACACGAATTATCGTTCGCAATTAGAATTAGATAGTTTAAATCTTCTTTATGTTGTTTTGACGAGAGCGATTGAGCAATTGTATATTATTTCAGAATACGATGTAGATAAAAAAACTAAGAGTGAAAAACTAACGCATTATTCGGGACTTTTCATTAATTATATTAAATCTATTGGTCAATGGAATGACAATGAAATGGAATATAACTTTGGCGAGGTTGGAAAAACTTCCGAAGAAAAAATAAAAGAAGAACAGCACATTACAATTGAGCAAAATCAATTGATTTCTACAAGAAAAGAGGAACACAATCTCAATATAATTACTAATTCTGGATACTTGTGGGATACTGCCCAAGAAAAAGCGATTGAACGTGGTGATCTTGTACACCATATTATGGCTCACATTAAAACAGCTGCCGACGTGGTTTCTGCATTAGAACATTTCCTAAATTCAGGAATCATTAACTTTAATCAATATGAAGAACTTCATGATCTTATTACTCGCATTGTAAATCACGAGGAATTACAATCGTATTTTGATAATACTAAGACCATATATAATGAACGAGATATCTTATCTAATAGCGGAAAAATATTTAGACCAGATAGAGTTGTTGTGGATTCAAACAATCAAGCCACAATAATTGATTATAAAACTGGATTACAAGATTCAAAACACAAAGAGCAACTATTTGATTATCAATACATATTAGAAGAGATGAATTTTAAAGTCATAAAAAAAATCTTGATCTATATTAACGAAGATATTGTGATAAAAGAATTTTAACTTTGTAAAAAATCAAATCAATTATGTACGGGAAAATCCAACAACACTTACAAAACGAAATAGAATCTATAAAAAATGATGGTCTTTTTAAAGAAGAACGTATTATCATATCTCCTCAAGGAGCAGAAATAAGTTTATCTACAGGACAAACTGTTTTAAACTTTTGTGCCAACAATTATTTAGGTTTATCTTCTCATCCAGATGTTATTCAAGCTGCAAAGGATGCAATGGATACGCATGGATTTGGTATGTCATCTGTTCGTTTTATCTGCGGAACACAAGATATCCACAAAGAATTAGAACAAAAAATAGCAGATTTCTATGGTACAGAAGACACCATACTATATGCAGCAGCTTTTGACGCAAATGGAGGCGTTTTTGAGCCATTGCTAGGAAAGGAAGATGCAATAATTTCAGATTCTTTAAATCATGCGTCTATTATAGATGGAGTACGTTTATGTAAAGCTGCTCGTTATCGTTATGCCAACAGCGACATGCAAGATTTAGAACAACAACTAATTGCAGCTAATGAAAATGGTGCAAGATTTAAAATTATTGTAACAGATGGTGTGTTTTCTATGGATGGCATCGTTGCTCCATTAGATAAGATTTGTGACTTGGCAGATAAATATGATGCACTAGTCATGATTGATGAGTGTCACGCAACCGGTTTTATTGGTAAAACGGGAAGAGGAACTCTTGAAGAAAAAGGTGTGATGGGTCGTATAGATATCATAACCGGAACTCTTGGTAAAGCCATGGGTGGAGCAATGGGTGGTTATACAACTGCTAAGAAAGAAGTTATTGAAATTTTACGTCAACGTTCTAGACCTTATTTGTTTTCAAATTCGTTAGCTCCTGCTATTGTAGGGGCTTCAATTAAAGTTTTTGATATGCTTGCTAATGATACATCATTAAGAGACACACTTGAAAGCAATACTAATTATTTCAAAAAAGGAATGATAAACGCTGGTTTTGATGTTATTGATGGAGATTCTGCAATTGTTCCAGTAATGCTTTATGATGCAAAATTATCTCAAACTATGGCTAAAATGCTCTTAGCAGAAGGGATTTATGTTATAGGATTCTTTTTTCCTGTAGTACCAAGAGACAAGGCTAGAATACGAGTACAGCTATCTGCTGCACATACAAAAACGCATTTAGATAAGGCAATCACTGCATTTATTAAGGTTGGAAAAGCTTTAGAGATTATTTAAAATAATTCCAAACACCCTATTTTTAGTACTAGTAATCAATATTTTTATATATTTGTTTTGTTAATAAAATTTAACAACTTACTTTTGTCTTTAATTAACACTTAAAAATTAAATTATTTTGAATATGAAAAATCTTAGCAGATTATTTTTCGCTTTGTTGCTAGTATTAAGCTTCAATGCAAATGCACAAGATAGCGACAATCCTTGGAAAATCGTTCTTGGTGCTAATGCAGTTGATCTTTATCCTGTAGGAGAAGACGCACCACGTGGTGAGTATTTTGATGAATTCTTCAATGCTGAAGACCACTGGAATATGTTACCATCATTATCATCTCTTTCTGTATCGAGATATATAGATAGTGGTTTTACATTTACTGCTGCTGGTTCTATCAATGAAATAAGCAAAATTGGAGATTCTAGCGCTGATGATTTATCTTACTACGGTTTAGATGGTGCTGTATCTTATAGTTTTCAAAATCTTATCAAGAAAGATTGGCTTGACCCTTACTTGGGTGCAGGTGGTGGTTATACTTGGATAGATGATATTGGTGCTGGTACTTTAAACGGTACTTTTGGTATCAACTTCTGGTTTTCTGAAAACGTAGGTCTTACTGCTCAAACTTCATACAAACATTCTTTTGAAGATTACCTTCCTAGTCACTGGCAACATACTGTTGGTTTAGCTATCAAATTTGGTGGAAAAGATACTGATGGTGATGGTGTATATGATAAAGATGATGCTTGTCCAGATGTTCCTGGTTTAGAAGCATTCAACGGATGTCCAGATTCTGATAACGATGGTATCGAAGATTCTAAAGATGATTGTCCTAATCAAGCTGGTTTAGCTGAGTTTAACGGTTGTCCTGATGGAGATAGCGATGGTGTTGCTGACAAGGATGATGACTGTCCTACTGTTGCTGGTTTAAAAGCTTTAAGAGGTTGTCCAGATGCTGATGGTGATGGTGTTTCTGATAAAGATGATGCTTGTCCTAACGAAAAAGGTCCTTCTGCTAACAAAGGATGTCCTTGGCCTGATACTGATGGTGACGGAATCTTAGATAAAGATGACAAATGTCCTAACGAAGCTGGTACTGTTGCAAACAATGGTTGCCCAGAAGTTAAGCCAACTCCAGAAGTAGTAAAAGCGTTAAACACTTACGCAAGATCTATCTTATTTGATACTGGTAAAGCTTCTTTCCAAAAGCAAACTGACAAAGTATTACAAGCTATGGTTGTAATCTTTAAAGAATACCCAAGAGCAGATTTCGCAATAGAAGGTCATACTGACAGTGTAGGTTCTAAATCTACTAATCAAGCTTTATCAAGTAGAAGAGCTAATGCTGTTAGAGATTACTTAATCTCTAACGGAATTAATGCTGACAGATTAACTGCTGCTGGTTTCGGTGAAGATTATCCTATCGCTAATAACAAAACAAGAGCTGGTAGAGCAGAAAACAGACGTGTTGAAGTAAAACTTAAATAAGTTTCACATTCACGACATAAATAAGTAAAAAAAACGCTCCAAAATTCGGAGCGTTTTTTATTTTTATACTATGAGAACATTCATAGATGACGTTATTACAGATTTAATAAAGAAAGATTATGATATTTCTCAATTAACATTTGTTTTACCAAGCAAACGTGCTGGTACTTTTTTAAAGCATGCAATTTCTACACATGTAAACAAGACCATATTTTCTCCCAGTATCGTCTCTATTGAAGAATTTATTGAAACGCTTTCAGATTTCCAATATGCAACCAATGCTGAGTTGCTTTTTGAGTTCTATGATGTTTATATTAAAAACACTCCTAAAGAACATATAGAGCCTTTTGATAAGTTTTCTAAATGGGCTCAAATATTACTACAAGATTTTAATGAATTAGATCGTTATTTAATTCAACCAAACAAAATTTTTGATTATTTAACTGCTATAAAAGAAATTGAAAACCAACATTGGTCTTTAGATGAAGAACCTACACAATACATAAAAAACTATCTTCAATTTTGGAATCGTTTAAAAACCTATTATTCTCATTTTCAAAAACAGCTTGCAACTAAGAAAAAAGGATATCAAGGATTAATATATAAGGAAGCTGTAAATAATATTGAGCAATATATAGCCCTAAATTCAACTAAAACTCATGTTTTTGTTGGCTTTAATGCACTAAACAAAGCAGAAGATTTAATCATACAACAATTACTAGAACAAGAATTAGCTCTTATATATTGGGATATAGATAGAACATTTATTGATAATCCAATTCATGATGCAGGATTGTTTACTAGAGCACATAAAAAAAATTGGACTTATTTTAATACTCACGAATTTGATTGGGTAAAAAAACATTATTCCGAAGAAAAAAACATTGAAATTATTGGTGCTCCAAAAAATATTAGTCAGATTAAATATGTTGGAGAACTTTTAGAACAGGTACTAAATAAAAAACAAAACCTCCAAAATACTGCAGTCATCCTTGGTGATGAAACATTACTAATTCCGTTGCTTAATTCTATTCCAAAATCTATTAAAGCAATTAACATTACAATGGGATTACCTCTTAAATCAATTCCATTAGCCTCATTATTTGAAAGCCTTTTTAATATTCATAAATCGATTTCATTAAACTTATATTATAAAGACATAATTAATTTATTGTCTAACCCATTTGTAATGCCTTTGTTTGATAATGAAACCTCAAACAGTGCAGAACAGTTGATTAATCATATTCAAGTTAACAATAAAGTTTACTTGACTCTAGAGAATATTAAAGAGGTTATTAGCGACCATAGTGATCTTATAGATATTCTTTTTGACAATTGGGAAGACCAACCAGAAAAGGCTCTTAAAAACTGCTCTAGCCTTATTTATAAGATTAAGACAAGTTTAGAAAAAAATAAATCTAATAACCTTCTACCCTTAGAATATTTATTTCGTTTCAATCAAGTATTTAACACTCTAGATACTTTAAACAAATCGTTTTCTCATATTAACTCAATTGCAACATTATTCAGCCTATACAGAGAACTCATAAAAAGTGAAACCTTAGATTTTAAAGGAGAACCACTTAAAGGTTTACAAATTATGGGAATGTTAGAATCAAGAGTATTAGATTTTGAAACAGTCATAATTACATCTGTAAATGAGGGCATTTTACCCGCTGGAAAAAGTAATAATTCGTTTATTCCTTTTGATGTTAAAATCGAAAATAAGTTACCAACTTACAAAGAGAAAGATGCAGTCTACACCTACCATTTTTATCGTTTATTACAACGTGCAAAAAACGCTTACATTCTATACAATACAGAACCAGATGTACTAAATGGAGGAGAAAAGAGCAGGTTTATTACGCAACTTGAAATTGAAAACAAGCATCAAATCAAACATCACATAGTTTCTGCTCAAGTGCCTTCTTTAGAGAAGAATTTAATAAAAATAAAAAAGACATCAAAAGTCATTGATAAACTCAATAAGGTTGCTAATAGAGGGTTTTCACCTTCTTCTTTAACAAACTATATGAGAAATCCTGTGGATTTTTATTATGAAAAAATCTTAGGTATTAAAAGATATGAAGAGGTAGAAGAAAGTGTTGCTTTTAACACCTTAGGAACAGTAATTCATAATACGCTAGAAGATTTTTATAAACCTCTAGTTGGTCAAATCCTTGATGTAAATCACATTAAAGAAATGAGATCAAAAATCATAGAGACAGTTGCATTTCATTTTAAAGAAGAGTTTAAAGAAGGAGATATTACCAATGGTAAAAACCTCATCATATTTGAAATTTCAAAACAGTATATATCTAATTTTTTAGATCTTGAAATGAATGATATTAAAAAAGGAAATAGCATAAAAATCTTAGCAATAGAAACAGAAAATAGAGTTCCAATGTATTTAGAATCACTATCAAAAACTGTAAACCTTACAGGTAAAGTAGATCGTGTTGATGAATACAATGGTGTCATTAGAATAATTGACTACAAAACAGGTAAAGTAGATTCTGGAAAAGTAAATATTGTTGATTGGGAAGACATCACAACAGATTATAACAAATACAGTAAAAGCTTTCAAATCCTCATGTATGCTTATATGATGCATAAGGATAATAAAATAAACCTGCCTGTAGAGGCTGGTATCATCTCCTTTAAAAATTTAAGTTCTGGGTTATTAAAATTTGCGACTAAACCCTCATCAAACAGTAGAACGAAAGATTATACTATTACTTCGGAAACTTTAGACGCATTTGAAATTGAGCTCAAAAAATTAATTTTAGAAATCTTTAATGAGGATTTATATTTTGAAGAAAAAGAAATTTAAATGACTATCAAAAATCAAATTCTAAATAGACCTCAAGAGAAACCTATCGTTTGGGATGCTTTTTTTCAACCTAACGGAAAACGAAAACCTTTAGTTGTTTTTTGTCATGGCTACAAAGGATTTAAAGATTGGGGAGCTTGGAATTTGGTTGCAGAACATTTTAGTAAACAGAATTTATTCTTTGTAAAATTTAACTTCTCACATAATGGTGGCACTATTGAAAACCCAATAGATTTTCCTGACTTGGAAGCCTTTGCCCAAAACAACTACAGCAAAGAACTTAATGATTTAGACGAGATATTAAATCATCTCATTTCCGAAGAATTTGAACATAAAAATGAAATCGATTTATCAAATATCACTTTAATTGGACATTCTAGAGGTGGCGGAATTTCAATCATAAAAACACACGAAGACAATCGCATAACAAAGCTCATTACTTGGGCTAGCATTTGTGATTTTGAAAAAAGAACTGCTACCACAGGAGAATTAAAACAATGGCGAAAAGATGGTGTAAAATATGTTTTAAACGGAAGAACAAAACAGCAAATGCCTCATAATTTTCAATTTTATGAAGATTTTAAAGCTAATGAACAACGATTACATATTGAAACTGCTGTAAAACAAATTGATGTTCCTGTTTTAATTATTCATGCTAAAGATGATCCTTCCGTAACATTTGATGAAGCAGAAGCATTACACTCCTGGAATACAAAAAATAGTCTTATTGAAATTGAAAATTCTAACCACGTATTTGATGCAAATCATCCTTGGGAGAATAATAAACTGCCAATAGCATTAAAAACCGTAGTTGAAAAAAGTATTGATTTTATAAAAGACTAATTAATTTCAAAATAAATGAATAATCTATAAAACAGATTATTTCAATCCGCTTAACACCAATACTGGTAAACTAGAACTGTGAAAATCTTTCTTTAAAATTGTATTGCTTTCCCATAATTTAGTGAAGAATCCACGTTTACGTCTCACAACACACAATAAATCTGGTTTATTAGCTTGATGATGTTCTAAAACACCTTGAAAAGTTGTTGGATTTTCAGAATACGTCGTTTTAGTAATCATAGATGCTAAATCTTCATTCACAGTAAAATCACCTTCGTTATAAAACGTTGTTTTTACTAGTAATAAATTAACAATAGATTTAAATTGATTCTTAATTTCTTTTAATGGTTGTAACGCTTCAGGTTTCTTAATCTGAGCAGATTTTAACGCCATTAAAATATAAATAATAGGTCTATATGTATATCCTTCTGGTACAATTAAAGCAGGAATATTGGTTTGCTTAATTATCTTTCCTGAAGTCTTACCTAAATACACTTCGTCTTTAATAGAATTAGTTCTTGGTTCTAATAAAATAAGATCCACATCTAAAGCCTCACAAGCCAACTCAATGGTATCTACTAATTTTCCTTTAAAAGTTTTAACAACAACCTCAACTCCTTTGGTATCTATTTTAGCAACATGTTCTTGCAAAAATGATAAACTTTCTCGCTCCAAAATATGATCTACCTTAATCATAGTGCCTGCTTTTGTATAGACATTATAAATTTGTACCACATAAAGTTTAGCACCAAAAGTACGTGCAAAATCTACAGCGTATTGTAAATGACTTTCTGCATTTTTAGAGGATCCAACAGGAACAAGAATAGACTTCATAATCAAATATTTAAAAGTAACTTTGTGTTACTATTTGGCAAAGGTAATTATTAATAATGATACGTAAAGCAACACCAATAGATATTGATACTATTCTAGAAATCACTAAAGCATGTGCAAACCACATGATTAGTCAAGGTATCCTACAATGGAATGAACATTACCCAAAACGTGAAGCATTTGAAAATGATATTGATAGACACGAACTTTATGTTTTAGAAATCAAAAACGAAATTACTGGTTGTATTGTTATTTCGACAATTATGGATGATGAATACAAACCTATAAAATGGCTCACATCAAATAAAAATAATATGTATATTCATCGTTTAGCTATCCATCCGAAACATCAAGGACAAGGTTTTGCTCAAAAACTTATGGATTATGCCGAAAATTATGCAAAACAAAATAAGTATGCTTCTGTAAGACTAGATACATTTTCACAAAATTATAGAAACCAGAAATTTTATGAACGTCGTGGTTATGAAAAATTAGGAAACATCTATTTCCCAAAACAAAGTGAATATCCTTTTCACTGTTATGAGTTCGTATTTTGAAAACAGACATCTCATTAAAAAACATTAATAAATTAGCCATTCCTGCATTAATTTCGGGAGTTGCAGAACCTATCTTATCATTAACTGACACTGCAATTATTGGTAATGTAGATTATAATGCTCCGGAATCTCTAGCTGCTGTTGGCATTGTGGGCACCTTTATTTCTATGCTCATTTGGGTTTTAGGTCAAACACGAAGCGCCATTTCATCTATCGTTTCTCAACATGTTGGCGCCAACAAATTGGATCATGTTAAAAACCTTCCTGCTCAAGCTATTTTCATTATCACATCCATAAGTATTCTCATCATTGTAACAACTTTACCTTTTTCTTCGGAAATTTTTAAACTCTACAACGCGTCTGGTACCATTTTAAATTATAGCGTTGAATATTATAATATTCGCGTTTTTGGATTTCCTTTTACACTCTTTACAATCGCCATTTTTGGAACCTTTAGAGGGCTTCAAAACACCTATTATCCAATGATTATTGCTATTATTGGTAGTATTGTAAATATTATTTTAGACTTCGCTTTTGTCTATGGAATTGAAGGTATTATCAACCCAATGCACATTAAAGGTGCAGCCTACGCAAGTGTGATTGCTCAAATAATAATGGCATTGTGTTCTGCTTACTATTTACTGAAAAAGACAGATATTTCTTTGCGAGTTACATTTCCGCTAAATCCAGAAATCAAGACTTTTAGCTTAATGATTCTTAACCTTTTTGTGCGCACACTCGCATTAAATGCAACACTTTATTTTGCAACTCGTTTTGCGACCTCTTATGGCACAGAGTACATTGCAGCTTATACAATTGCAATTAACCTTTGGTTTTTGGGTGCTTTTATTATTGACGGTTATGCAAGTGCTGGAAATATTCTCTCCGGAAAATTGCTAGGCGAAAAAAACTACAAGAAACTGGTAGAACTCAGCAACTTCTTAATTAAATGTGGCATTGGTGTAGGTTTTCTACTGACTATTTTAGGTCTAATCTTTTATAATTTTATTGGTCCTATATTCACAAAAGACCTAAAAGTACTTGAAGAATTTTATAACGTATTTTGGATTGTTCTTGCCATGCAACCGCTTTGTGCTCTTGCTTTTATTTTTGATGGCATGTTTAAAGGTATGGGTAAAATGAAATTTCTTAGAAATTTACTCTTGCTCTCAACTGGTCTTGTATTTATCCCGTTACTATTTTTATTAGACAGTTATGGTCTTAAATTATATGCGGTTTTTATTGCGCTTACTGTATGGATTATTGCCAGAGGGTTTCCGTTAATCATAAAATTTAGACAACTATTTTTGTCACTTTCACAAAAGACTTAACTTTGATCTATAATCAACTTAAATTAAGTTATGCTTTTAATAAATCTCATTCAAGATTCATCTGCTTATGATTCTGGATATACTATTGGCTATTCAATTGGTAAATATTTACCTTTCATAATTCTAGTTGTTATTGCAATTTTTCTGTTTAGATATTTTAAAAATAAAAAGTAAGCTTATGGATTTCATGTCATTTATTAGCGGAAGCGGACTCTTCCTCATCTTAGGAATAGTTTTAGTCATCGTTTATTTTTACAACCGTAACAAGAGACGATAGTTATCTCGTTTTTAACCAACCCGTAATGCTCAAACGTTCGGTTTCTACAGGTTTAACTTCGTGCTCAATAATTTGACTCTCAAAAATAACAATGCGTCCAGGAAACGGATAAATTACTTTTTCGGTTTCAATACCATGGTCGTCAATATATAAAACGAGTTCTCCTCCATTTTCTGGTTTCCAATCTTCGGTATTTAAATAACATACAAAAGATAATTTACGTCTATCATCATTTTGAAATGTATCAATATGACGTTTGTAAAAGGTGCCTTTAGGGTACAATGCATAATGAAATTCTTTATGTAAAATTCCCATGAAACAGGTTTTGTTTAGATAAGAAACCAAGTCATTTATTTGACTAAAAAATAAATCTTCTGCAGGATTAGTTTTAGTTTCATCAATCCATAAAATATGATCGCCTCTAATAGATTTTATGATTAACTCATTAACGCGATTGCCAATGGCAGCTTTTTTAAATCGATCTTCCTCATGTTTGTTTTGGAGAGATTGTCTTAAAAGTGAGACGATTTCCGAAGAAAAGAAATCATCAATTATACTAAATTTTTGTAATCCGATATCTTGGATTATCTGCTCATATACTGGGTTTTCAACAAAAGGAATCTCTTCAAAAAGTTGATTAGGCACAGCTTCAATCATGACTTTCCTTTTATAAAATTTGAGCTTCCAACGTTAAAAGCGCGCAAATGTAATCTAAAAACCAATTACTTTCGCAAAATGAATATCTTTGCACTGAAAACACATAATTAAATGAGCAATATTCGCATCACAAAACTATTTTCTTTTGAAACTGGCCATGCTTTATATGGTTACGACGGAAAGTGTAAAAATGTTCATGGTCATAGTTACCGTTTGAATGTAACGGTTATTGGAAAACCAATCACAGATAACACCAATGTGAAATTTGGGATGGTTATTGACTTTACTGATTTAAAGAAAATCGTGAAAGAAGAAATTGTAGATGTATTTGATCATGCTACAGTCTTCAATAAGAACACACCACATGTAGAGTTAGCAAAAGAACTTCAAATGAGAGATCATAATGTGCTTTTGGTAGATTATCAACCTACAAGCGAAATGATGGTGATTGATTTTGCCTCAAAAATCAAAAAACGCCTCCCAAATAATATAAAGCTTCATTCTTTAAAATTACAAGAAACAGCAACTTCTTACGCACAGTGGTTTGCTTCAGATAATGACTAAACCTACCAACATAAGAATTCCTGAGGGAAAGAAAATTTACTTCTCATCAGACAATCATTTAGGCGCTCCTACTAATGAAGCTTCACGACCTCGTGAAAAGAAATTTGTAGCTTGGCTTGATGATGTTAAGAAAGATGCTGCAGCTATTTTCCTGTTAGGAGATTTATTCGATTTTTGGTTTGAATATGGTACTGTAGTCCCTAAAGGGTTTGTAAGAACTTTAGGGAAATTGGCTGAAATAAGTGATTCTGGAATTCCAATCTATTTCTTTGTTGGTAACCACGATCTCTGGATGAATGGGTATTTTGAAAAAGAACTCAATATTCCTGTATTTCATAAGCCTAAAGAATTTACTTTCAACGATAAAACATTTTACATTGCACATGGCGACGGATTAGGACCTTATGATAAAGGTTACAAACGCATGAAAAAAGTGTTTACAAACCCTGTATTTAAGTTTCTATTCAAATGGGTGCATCCAGATATAGGTATGAGAGTAGCTCAATATTTATCTGTAAAAAATAAACTCATTTCTGGAGATGATGATGCAAAATATCTAGGAGAAGATAATGAGTGGCTTATCCAATATAGTAAATCACAATTGCAAGAACAACATCGTGATTTCTTCTTGTATGGTCATCGTCATTTACCTATGGACTTGGATTTAGGTCAAAATTCTAAATATGTAAACCTAGGTGATTGGATCACTTATTTTACGTATGGTGTTTTTGATGGTAAGGATTTTGAGTTGAAAACTTATAAGTAATTAACCTTCTTCCTTCTCATGCTCCTCAATATCCTTTCTTAAATCTAATTTTCTAAACGAAGGAGAAACCAAACCTGTAACGACTACAGTAATCAAAGTCATTGTACCTCCAAAAACAACAGCAGTCACTGTTCCCATATATTTAGCTGTGAGTCCACTTTCCAGCGCACCCAATTCATTAGAAGATCCTACAAACATAGAGTTCACAGATGACACACGACCACGCATATGATCTGGTGTCTTTATTTGTAAAATCGTTTGTCTAATTACCATTGATACACCATCTGTGACTCCACTAAAAAACAATGCAATGACAGAAACCCAGAAAATAGACGACAACCCAAATACGATAATGCAAACTCCAAAACCAAAAATGGCAACGAGTAATTTCATCCCTGCATTTTTACTAATTGGGATGTATGCTGTCACCAACATCGTCAAAAATGCTCCAACAGAAGGTGCTGCAACTAAAATCCCAAAGCCTCTTGGGCCTACTTTTAAAATATCTTGTGCAAAAACTGCAGCTAAAGCTATAGCTCCTCCAAATAAAACAGAAACCATATCTAAGGTAATAGCACCTAATATGGCTTTAGTATTAAAAACAAATGATAAGCCTTCTGATAAGCTAGACAAAATATTCTCACCAATTTTTGGATTAAGTATTGGCTTTCTAGGAATTTGAAATATCATAACAAATGAAAATAACACTAATCCAAAAACAACACATAAAGACCAGTGAACACCAATCCAGCTAAATGAAAAACCCGCAAAGGCAACACCTAAAACCCGAGCCATTTGCCAAGTAGAACTATTCCAAGTTGCTGCGTTAGGATATATTTTCTTCGGAACAATAAGTGCGACTAAAGAAAAAATAGTAGGTCCAAAAAAGGCTCTTAGAAATCCACCAAAAAACACCAAAGCATAAATCGAATATAGGATACTATTTTTTGACCAAGACTCAATAATAGTTTGAGAAGTCAACCAAAACAGTCCAAAACTTATTAATGAAAAAGCAGCGATACATACTGCTAAAAGGTTTCGTTTTTCTCGCTGATCTACAATGTGACCTGCAAATAAAGCCATAACAAATGCTGGTGCAAATTCACAAAGCCCAATTAGACCTAAACTCAAAGGATCTTTTGTTAATGCATAAACCTGCCACTCTATCACAATAAATTGCATAGACCAACCAAAAATTAGTGCAAAACGCACCAATAAAAACATATTGAATTCTCTATAACGTAATGCTGCGTATGGATCTTTTTTAGACATACATTAGGCTTTAATATCTCTCAATTTTAATTGCAAACTCACATTCCCTTGCCAATGGTTTTCATCAATTGAATACACAGCATCAAAAGGTTTATTATGTGTTATTAAATCGCATTTATTACCTAAATTGAATCCAATACAGACTATTTTATCTTTACCTTGAGTTGCAGTTAATCGCAAATGTTTATCATCCTCACCAACGCATTTTCCATAACCTGTATCTTTTAAATTTTCAGTCATAAAAATTGGCGTCATATTTCCTGGCCCGAAAGGTGCAAACTGACTAATAATACGATAAAATTTAGGTGTAATATCTTTTAATTTGATTTGAGAATCAATTCTAATTTCTGGAGTAAGTAAACTTCTATCAATAGTTTTGGTGACCTCATCCTCAAAGGCTTGCTTAAAAGCTTCATAGTTTTCAGGATCAAGTGTTAATCCAGCTGCATATTTATGTCCGCCAAATTGCTCAATATGTTCTGCACAAGCTTCTAAAGCATTATAAACGTCAAAACCTTTTATTGATCGTGCAGATGCTGCTAATTTACTGCCACTTTTTGTAAAAACTAATGTTGGTCTGTAATGTGTTTCAATTAATCTAGAAGCTACAATCCCAATGACACCTTTATGCCAAGTTTCATGATACACAACGGTTGTTAATCGATCTTCTTCTTTATTTTCTTCAATTTGAACAAGTGCTTCTTGAGTTATTCGTTGGTCTGTTTCTCGTCTATCAAGATTAAATTCGTTGATTTCTTGTGCGTATTCTTTTGCTAATTCTTCGTTAGTTTCTGTCAATAAAGTCACTGCGTAATTACCATGTTTCATACGACCTGCAGCATTTATTCTTGGTGCAACAATAAAAACAACATCGGTAATTGTGAGTACATCTTTTTTGACTTGCTCAATAATGGCTTTAATTCCTGGTCTTGGTTGCGTATTGATTATTTGCAAACCAAAATAAGCCAAAGCACGATTTTCTCCAACAATAGGAACAATATCTGCTCCAATTGCAGTAGCTATCAAATCTAAATATTCTCCTAGATCTTCAATTGTTTTTCCATCTTTTGATGCTAAAGCTTGAATCAATTTAAATCCTACGCCACAACCACACAATTCTTTAAACGGATACTCACAATCGTCTCGTTTTGGATCTAAAACTGCAACTGCTTTTGGCAATTCAGGACCTGGTCTATGGTGATCACAGATGATGAAGTCGATACCTTTTTCCGAAGCATAATTTATTTTATCAATAGCTTTTACACCACAATCTAATGCGATAATTAATGAAAAGTCATTGTCCTGAGCAAAGTCAATCCCTTTATAAGAAATCCCGTAACCTTCATCATAACGATCTGGAATGTATGTGGCAATACTATCTGATTTGGTTTTTAAATATGAAGACATCAAAGCAACAGACGTTGTTCCATCTACATCATAGTCTCCAAACACCAAAATATTTTCATTGTTACTTAATGCAGCTTCAATTCTAGCGACAGCTTTATCCATGTCTTTCATAAGAAATGGGTCATGCAACTCCTCAAAACTAGGCCTAAAAAAACGTTTAGCTTCTTCGTAGGTCTCAATGCCTCTTTGAACGAGTAAGGTTGCTACAGATTGATCTACTTGAAGTGCTTTTTGTAAGTCTTCAACGGTTTTAGAATCTGGTTTTGGCTTTAATGTCCAACGCATAGTTTTTAAAATTTTCTAAAGTGTTTCTAACTATTGAAACAATACATATCTAGGTGGAACGAGTCCGTTTAGTCTCATATAAACTAACATTTGTCCTCTGTGATGCGTTATATGATCTGCGAGCAATAAGAAAATTTGTCGTTTTGTTCTGTTTAAACCAAAATAGTCTAACTCATCGCCAAGTTGTTTTGTGTCAAATTGCTTAATTAAATCTATAGTAGAATCAAATGTTTCATTAATCGTAGCAATCATCTCCTTTTTAGATTTATTAGCAACTTTAAATATGGTATCGGTTTCCCAATCTCTAGATGCTCTTGCGCCTAATAAAGACTGACTATGCCAATCTACTGCATATCCTATATGCATTAAGTTTTCAGCAAAAGTCAATGATTCTGGAGAAGCTTTAAAGTCGTATTTATCTTCAGGCATTGTTTCAGCTACGAGAATTAAATACTTTCGAGAATTTTCTAATCGTTCTAAAAAGTCCTTAATAAAAGGATCCTCTTGCGCTAATAATGGTGATGTAAACGAACTGAAAAACACAAAAGTTGTAAGAATTAATAATTGTTTCATAGTGTTTAAGTTTCGTTTAGATAAAAATTAATAAACCTTACCAATTTTTGAGACCTCAATTGCTCTCAACCAGACCTATTTTAGGAATTATGATAGTGAATAGATGTTTTTACATCAGCAAATCTTCGGAACATTTCCATCACACCACAGTACGTTTCTATAGACAGATTAACTGCTTTTTCAATTTTGTTCTCGTCTAGCTCATTTCCGTAGAAATGATATTCAACAGAAACAGTATGATAATATTTAGGATGCTCGTCGGTCAATTCTCCAAAAGTATCAATTCTAAAATCGGAAAACGGTACTTTCATTTTTTTAAGAATAGACACCACATCAAGACCAGAACAACCAGCCAAAGATGACAACATTAATGCTTTTGGAGTAAATCCTGAATTGTGACCTCCATTTTCTTGTGAGGTATCTATGGTGAGGAGTCTTCCGCTAGGATTATCAGATTCAAACTGTAAGTTTCCTTTCCAATGAGTGACTACTTTATGAGACATATCTAAAGAATTTTTCGTTTATTGTTAACTCAAAAATACCACTAAAAAAAACAAAACTATGGCATTAGTTACTCCTTTATCTGCAGAACACGATCCAGAAACAAAAAAATTAGCAGAATTTTTTAATGAGACTCTTGGCTTTTGTCCAAACTCAGTATTAACGATGCAACGTCGTCCTGCAATTTCAAAAGCTTTTATCAACCTCAACAAAGCGGTTATGGCAAATGAAGGTCGAGTAACATCTGCTTTAAAACGTATGATTGCTTGGGTTTCTAGTAACTCAACAGGTTGTCGTTATTGCCAAGCACACGCAATTCGTGCTGCAGAACGTTATGGTGCTGAGCAAGAACAATTAGATAATATTTGGGAGTACAGAACACACAGTGCGTTTTCTGATGCTGAGCGTGCTGCGCTAGATTTTAGTTTGGCAGCTTCTCAAGTACCAAACGGAGTTGATGCAGATATCAAAAAACGTTTATATGAACATTGGGATGAAGGTGAAATTGTAGAAATGCTTGGTGTTATTTCTTTATTTGGTTACCTCAACCGCTGGAATGATTCTATGGGAACAGACATTGAGGAAGGTGCTGTTGAAAGTGGAAACCAATATTTAGGGAAGCATGGTTTTGAGGTTGGGAAGCATGATGGGTCTAAATATTAAAATATGCAAGATTCTAATTGTCCTAACTGTAAAGAATTGATTTCAAAAATAGAATTTGATTGTTCTAACTGTGGATTTCCAACATCTGGAACTGAGAAAGAAAAATCTATTTTTATTGGTAAACAAATTGCAAATAAATCTAAAATTGGAAACGCTAAAGAGTCTCAAAATAAAGTAAGACTCATTCTTTATATTATAGGTGGATTTCAGATTTTTAATGGTTTTTTAGCTATCTATAGAGACTTTGAAATGGCCGATTATATGTTTTATATCATTTTAGGCTTATTATTTGTTGTCTTCGGTTTTCTTTCACCTAGAAAACCATTGGTTTTTATCTCTTTGGCATTAATTCTTCTTTTAGCATATTATACCTTTCTGTACACAATTGATCCTCAACTTTTATTTCAAGGAATTATTTGGAAATTTGTTGCCATTGCGTTTTTAGGATATGGATTAGTGAATTCTTTTGAAGAGCACAAGCTTAAAAAGGGAAATAAATTTTTGAATACTAAATAATAGTATCACGTAAATATTATAATGAAACCTCTTTTTTTTCGATGCTTCGGAAATTGGAGGTTTTTTGGTTAAAATGACAAATCTAGTATGACTTATTACATTAATTAAAGCATAAAAATCTCTCTCAACCCTTGTTGATACTAACATAGAAAAGAATTAGTACAATCGTGTCCTTTAAAATCGCAGTAAAATGTTAAAATTTGAAGTAAAATAAACACAGTTTAAAATTAAGTAATTGACTGTCAATTATTTAAAATGTCATTTTCTAATTAGAATTCTTCAATTATGTTTGCTCTTTAAAACAATAAACAATCTTTATATCAAACCATATCACGTTAGAAAGTATGAGTTGGTCTTAGAATAGCAAAAATATTTATTATGGAATTTTGGCAGATAGTTATATTTTATTTTATTGCTCATTTTTTAATCCAATTAGGAATAACAATTAGAAGGAATATTATAGAAAATCATAAAACAAAACGATTAGAAATAATAGCAAATTTAGATCGCTCGAAAATTGAAGGTATAGGTTATTATGAAAATAAAGATTCTTCGCTTCTCTCTGAATGACATTAATAAAACCTCAGATGATTTTATTCACTTCCTTTTTCAACTCACCCAAAACTTCCTCCTCAAACCAAGGATTCTTTGTCAACCAAAACCGATTTCTCGGACTAGGATGTGGCAACGTAAAATATTTAGGCAAATACTCTTTATAGTTAGCAACTGTTTCCGTCAATGTACGTTTGGCTAGTTCTTGCAAGTAATATTTTTGAGCATACATCCCAATTAAAATAACCAATTCCACATTTTCCATATGGTCAAATAAAGGTTGGTGCCATTGTGGAGCACATTCTTTTCTGGGTGGTAAATCACCACTTTTTCCTTTTCCTGGATAGCAAAATCCCATTGGTATTATAGCGAATTTGGTTTCGTCATAAAAATCCTCATCTGTGACATTTAACCATTTACGTAGTTGTTTACCACTTGCATCATCCCAAGGGATTCCTGATTCATGAACTTTTATTCCTGGAGCTTGACCAACAATTACAATTTTAGAATCTTGATGTGCTGTAACTATTGGACGTGGACCAAGTGGTAAATGCGCTTCGCAGATTTTGCATTGTCGTATATCGTGTAATAGTTTTTCCATTACTAAAGTGTGTTTTGTCATTCAGAAGGAGGAAACGACTGAAGAATCTTTCATAAAAGGAAAGAGATTCTTCACTTCGTTCTGAATGACAATAATTAATTACCCTTTGAAGGCTTTCCTCCAACAATAATCACAATCTCGCCTTTTGGTGGTTTATTCGTGTAATGTTCTAAAACTTCTTTTGCAGTTCCTCTCACAGTTTCTTCGTAGAGTTTTGTGAGTTCTCGAGATACTGAAACAGGACGCTGTTCTCCAAAATATTCACAAAAATGAGTGAGTGTTTTTATGAGTTTATGCGGACTTTCATAAAAAATGATGGTTCGGGTTTCTTCCGCAAGTAATAACAATCTCGTTTGTCGTCCTTTTTTTACAGGTAGAAATCCTTCAAATACAAATTTATCATTTGGCAATCCAGAGTTTACTAATGCTGGAACAAAAGCAGTTGCTCCAGGTAAACAATCTACTTCAATATCATTTTCTACGCATGCTCTAGTCAATAAAAATCCAGGATCTGAAATAGCTGGTGTTCCTGCATCACTGATGAGCGCAATTGTAATTCCACTTTTTAATTTCTGAATCAAATTATCAACCATTTTATGCTCATTATGCATGTGATGGCTTTGCATTTGTGTACCAATCTCATAATGTTTTAATAGTTTTCCAGAGGTTCGCGTATCTTCAGCTAAAATTAAATCGACGTCCTTTAAAACTTCAACAGCACGAAAAGTCATGTCTTTTAAATTTCCGATAGGTGTTGGTACAATATAGAGTTTGCTCATTTGGTAAGAGATTTCATTTCAAATTTACAATGTTTTCATTTATATTGACGCAACCTTTATAGATATTTAGCATCTTTATAGAAACCAACTGTTTTATGATTGAAAAAATTGTCCGCTTTACATTTTTCTTCCTTTGCTGTGCACAACTAAACGCACAAACAACAGATTTGTCAATTGTTGCTCAAGCTCAAAGTACAACAGGCACAGACATTTCTCAGATTGAAATATTCGCAGATTTTCAATATATAGTGACGATTATAAACTCAGGGAATGCAGTTAGTAATGCTAGTTTTGAAATCATTATGGATGAGGATTTGCAAAACCTCGCACTTACAAGTATTACCTCTCAAAATAACACAGGAGGCGCTTCTAATGCTGGTGGTTTTAATTTATCTGCATCAAATGTATTGACAGGAACGGTTGCAAATTTACCAACGGACTCTAGTGTAGACATAAAAATTGAAGTTACCGCACCTTCATCGGTTGGAGGTATTGCCATAAACGCATCGGTTTCTCCTCCAAACGGAACAACAGATACGAATACCAGTAACAATCAATCTTTAATTTCTATTGATGTTATTGATATTGATATCAACTTTTCTATTACTCATCAACAAATTTCTCCTACGGTAGGAACACCAATACCATCATGGAATTCTCCTGTAACCTATCGATTTACAATTACTAATAATAGTGAGATAGATTTCCCTGTAGATGCCATTGAAGCGCGATTAACTTTGCTGACTAATTTAGATTATGGACGACCTAATATTCAGCTTTTATCTGTGGAATGTATAGAAGCAACCAATGGCACAGAATGTCCAAATGTTGCTGGTATATCTGGAAATCCTGTTTTGTTAAGTGCAACTGTAAATCTGTTAACCTATTTGACACCACATGTTTATACTGCAGGTGGATCTATTACTTTTGAGGTTGTGTATCAATTTTTAGACCCTTCTTGCGCTATAGAATTAAATCCAATTAATGTACAAAGCAGAGTAGAAATCACTTTGGATCATACTAATTCTGGTAATAGTCTTTCTAATCCAATAGTTACAAATCTTTTAGAATCTCAATTATGTCAAACTACAGATGTTTGCATAGACACCATACAAACAGATCCAGATCCTATAACTTTAGTCAATTGGAACGAAGAAGTCACTTTTGAAACAACCGTTTGCAACAATGGACCATTAGATGCAAATGTTTCATTTTTTCTGCAAAATTTAGCTCCAACAATAGAATGGGATATTTTATCTGTAGCGTGTATTGGAACAACAGGAACCATAACTTGTGATGATGTTAATATCAATAACAATAACATTTTTTGGGTGAGTGACGCATTTATAATGCCTGTAGATGCAACTGTTACTGTGAGAACAATCGCGGTTTTTCTAGAACCTGATTGCTCTCCAAGTACTGAGCCTAATCAAGCACTCATTAGAAGTGGTATTAATGTTTTAGAATCAGATATTTTAGATTCTAATATTACAAATAATACTCAAAACGATTATGTATCATTGCCAGCAACTTCTGCTTGTGAGACTGTTAATCTTAATGTAACAAAAACACAAATAAACCCAGAATTACCAAATGGCCAATCTGCTCAAAACCCTATGGAATTGGGTGAAGTTACTTATGAAATCACAGTAAATAACCCAAGTGATTTAGATACCTTTATTGAATTACAGGAATTTATTCCTGGACCAGGAATGGTTGCTTATACAGGTACATTAGTATCTGTCGATTGTATATCAACTACAGGAACTGCGTCTTGTTTTGAAATTCTAAATACCAATATTGGTGTAGAGTTTGATGGCATTCCTCAAGGAGGAGAACCAGATACGTTTTGGGAAATTTTGCCAGAAGATAATTGGAGTTTGCCAGCAAATAGTTCTGTTACTTTTGAGCTTACTGTACTTTGGGATACCGATTGTTCTGTAAATCCAATTCCTGTAACTAATGCTGTAAATGTAAGTAATGCAAATAGTAATGTAGATAATGACTTAAATGATAATGAAGCAGAAGTCGTCACCTTTTTTGCGCCTTGTGTCGATTTGGTGGTTCAAACTTTTCCAGAATTTACTCAAGTAAATGTCAATGAACCTTTTGATTGGATTATAGATATTACCAACAGTGTAAACAGCTCAAATGCCATAAACATCGCCTTTGAAGATACCGTAAATGATGTGTTTACAATTACAGGAACACCAACCTGTGTGGTCACCAACGGAAATGCAACTTGTATCACAAATCTCACAACAAATAACAACAGTGTTACAGGAACTATTGCAAATATGGATGCTGGCTCAACCATTAGAATTAGAATTCCAGTTACTGCACCAAGTTTTGGAGGTGCTTATAATAATATTGCAATTGCAACACCAGACGACAATGATAATCGCGAAGTATCTCCAGAAACTAATACCTCAATTAGTAACATTCAGGTTGTTGCACCAAAACTTCTAAAAAGTTACAACCCTTCAACAATTACAGTTGGAGAGCAGAGCACACTAACGTTTACAGTCAATAATCTTTCTGATAATTCATCACAAATCAATATTTCGTTTACAGATGTTTTTCCTTCGGAAATTACGCTAACCTCACAACCGCAATGGGTCACACAAAATGGCTGTACTGCAAATTTTGTAGGTAATAGTGGAGATAATTTTTCTGGTATTTCAAATTTGATGTTTCCAGAAGGTGTAGCCTCTTGTACTTTTAGTGTTGATGTGACTTCTAATACTCCTGGAGTTTATCTAAACGATACTAATAATTTTGAAAATCAAAACAATATAGACACGTCCCAAACTAATGCAACACTTACCGTTTTAGATGATGGCTCAGATGTTGACATAGAAATACTTAAAAATGTATTTCCTCAAGAAGCTTCCATTGGAGATCAGGTGACATTTCAAATTACAGCCACAAATATTGGTACTACGCAAGCTACAAACATTGAAATTCTTGATATGTTTCCTAATGGGATGAACTTTGTGTCTGCGTCAGCTTCCGAAGGAATATTTGATAATTCAACCTTTATATGGACAATTGATGCGCTATCAAGTAATCAATCTGAAACTTTAACTATTGTCGCTCAAGTAACATCAAGTACAGAGTTATTAAACGTTGCATCACTTAGTTCTTTAAATGAACCAGATAGAGATGCTACTAATAATATGGATGATGCTGAAGTTACTGTTGATAACTGCTTTTATATCACAGATGGATTATCACCAAATAACGACGGACTAAATGATACCTTCTATATTGAGTGTATTGAAGAGTTTCCAGACAATAAACTTAAAATATACAATAGATATGGTGTTCAAATCTATGAAAGTAACAATTACTTAAATGATTGGGACGGTAAACCAAATATGGGAATTCCATCAACATCAGAGAAACTTCCTGTTGGGACTTATTTCTACATACTAGATTTAAATACTGGACAAAAACCTTTAATAGGTTGGTTGTACCTCAACTATTAATCATTTACTCAAACTTACGTTCAACAATATTTAGAAAGCGTATTTCAAATTCTTCTTTTCCTGCCCAATTATTATAATCTGGTTTAACAATATCCTTAAGAAGGTGTGATGCCTCTTGAAAAGAATTGGTCGTATTTAATTGAGATAAAACACGTTCGTAATCTTCAATCTTACCATTAAACAAATGCTTTATAAAGGCTAGTTTATCATTGAGACCTATGTTTAATCCGCCATTTTTGAGTTTATCATTTAATGACTTTCTAAAATTCTCATTAGCTTGATCTACAGGTTCAAAAACAGGAATTTCCTCAAAGCCAGCAGTAATATCTTCTAAATGTGTTTTTGGTGCTTCTGGTGTTTTGAGTTTTTCTTTATCTGCAAAAGCAGTTTCAATCATATCATCTACTTGCTCAGACTCTTGTGGCATTTGAGCAAACATATCTTTAATTTTCTCCATGACTGGTTCGTAAATACCATCATCTTCTTGTTCATCTAGATTGACATAAATTTTATCGTCATGCTCAATATTGTCACTTACTTTATTATTAAATGCGGTATCTAACATTCCAAAAAATGAAGAATCGTTTCCAATTGTTGGTAAATGACCTTCAAAATTCTCGTTTGCGAATTTGAGAACACTTAGTTTTTCATATAAAATTCCAGCTTCTGCATGTAATTTTACAACATCTTCTTTTCCTTTAAGCTTTAAAATTCTATGTGCAATGCTTATTAAGTCGGCTTCAAGCTTCTTCTTCATAACTTTTATTTTTTATTCCCGATTAGGTTTTTGATTTTTAATAAATTTGCTTCACCTTTATAAAAACGAACCATATGTTTGTTTTAGTGTTAAAATTACAAAATGTTTCTCGAAAATACAGTAAATCAGAAAGAACAATTTGGATGGATTGAAGTCATTTGTGGCTCAATGTTTTCTGGCAAAACCGAAGAATTAATTCGCAGGCTTAAACGTGCGCAATTTGCAAAGCAAAAGGTTGAAATTTTCAAACCTGCAGTTGATGTACGTTATGATGAAGAGATGGTAGTCTCTCATGATGCCAATGAGATAAGATCTACTCCAGTGCCTGCTGCTGCTAATATTCAAATTTTGGCAGATGGCTGTGATGTTGTTGGTATAGACGAAGCTCAGTTTTTTGACGATGAGATTGTTAGAGTTTGTAATGACCTAGCTAATAAAGGGATTCGTGTTATTGTTGCTGGGTTGGATATGGATTTTAAAGGTAATCCTTTTGGTCCTATGCCAAATTTAATGGCTACAGCAGAGTATGTCACTAAAGTCCATGCTGTTTGTACTAGAACAGGAAATTTAGCACAATATAGTTATAGAAAAGCCTCAAGTGAAGCGCTCGTTTTATTAGGTGAAGTTGACGAATATGAACCGCTTAGTCGTGCAGCGTATTACAAAGCAATGTTACGTGAAAAATTACCTCAAATGAAGGTTAATGACCCACAAGAAATCCCAAATAAAGACGGTAAATAAAATGCCTAAAGCTAGAGAAACTGTTTTAGAAATAGATTTAAAAGCGCTCAAACATAATTATGAGTATATTAAATCAAAACTTAAGAGTAATACCAAAATATTAGCGGTAGTTAAGGCATTTGCCTATGGTAGTGATGCTAATGAGATTGCTAATTATTTACAAAATTTAGAAGTAGATTATTTTGCAGTTGCTTACCTTAGTGAAGGCGTTGCTCTTCGTGATGCTGGAATTAAAACACCAATTTTAGTACTCCATCCTCAAGCTATAAATTTTAAAACCTTAATTGAACGTTGCTTAGAACCGAGTTTGTATAACGCTAAAATTTTAAATGAATTTATAACTATTGCTTCCAAAGAAAAACAAAGCAACTATCCTGTTCATATTAAATTTAATACTGGACTCAATAGATTAGGTTTTGGAGAAAATGAAGTGGATTATGTGGTTTCTAAAGCTTCGGAAACATCTGCCATTAAAGTGAAATCTATTTTTTCACATTTAGCTGCAAGCGAAGATCTCACTGAAAAAGCATTTACAGAGCGTCAAATAAAAACATTTAAGTCTATTTCAGAAAAATTCTCTAACGCTATTGGCTATAAGCCTATATTACATTTAGCAAATACATCTGGTATTTTAAACTATCCTGAAGCACATTTAGACATGGTGAGAACTGGCATTGGGCTGTATGGTTATGGAAATTCTGAAAAAGAAAATGAACACCTAATTCCTATTGCAACACTCAAATCTGTCATTTCCCAAATTCATATTATCAAAAAAGGAGAAACCGTAGGCTACAATAGAGCATATAAAAGTGACGGTTTAATAAAAACAGCTACAATACCAATTGGTCATGCAGATGGAATTGGCAGACAATATGGTAATAAAAAAGGCTTTGTTACTATAAATGGAAAAAAAGCACTAATCATTGGAAATGTTTGTATGGATATGATTATGATTGATATCACAGATATTGATTGCCATGAAGGTGATGAAGTTATTATTTTTGGTAATCACCCTAACGCTTCTCAATTTGCACGAACAGCAAATACAATATCCTACGAAATTATCACCGCAATCTCACAACGCGTAAAACGCTTAATTATAGATAATTAGATAATTTACATTAAAAACTGTGACTTTTTAACTACATTAGTGTCTTATAATTATCTAACTAATAAATATTAAAAATTATGTTGAAAGAATTTAAGAATTTCATTATGACAGGTAATGTCATAGATTTTGCAGTTGCTGTTATTATGGCTGGTGCTCTAGGTGCTGTTATAAACGGTTTCGTTTCTAAAATTGCTATGCCACTTATTGGTTTAGCAACTGGAGGGAAGAGTTTCTCGGACATGTTTTGGACTCCAGGAGATGAAGTTTATGCAACAGTTGCAGCTGCCAAAGAAGCAGGCGTTGCGGCTGTAGAATATGGTGCATGGATTGACACCATCGTTAGTTTAATCGTAGTTGGTTTTGTAATGTTTATGCTTGTAAAAGCTTACAACAAAACAAAAAAACCAGTTGAAGCTCCGGCTCCAGCAGGACCATCTGATAATGATTTATTAATGGAAATCAGAGACGCATTAAAAAAATAATGACTTATAGCTTACCGCTACATTATATATTTTAATTAAACTTAAACCGCTTCATAACTGAAGCGGTTTTTTTTATTGAATTCTTAAAATTTTGATTTTAAAATCATTAAACCTCACTTAATAACTAGTTTTTTTAACAAAAAAAGTATGTTTCTAAAATGGTTTAATCTAATAAAAACTATAATTTTATCCTTTAAAATCTCATATTATGAAAGTTGCTGTAGTTGGTGCCACTGGTTTAGTTGGCGAAGTCATGCTTAAAGTTCTTGCTGAACGTAATTTCCCTATTTCAGAATTAATTCCTGTTGCTTCAGAGCGCTCAATTGGGAAGCTAATTTCGTTTAAAGATAAGGACTATGAAGTGGTTGGGATGCAAACTGCTATTGACATGAAACCTAATGTAGCATTATTTTCTGCAGGTGGTGATACGTCCTTAGAATGGGCTCCAAAATTTGCTGAAGCTGGTATTACTGTTATTGATAATTCTTCGGCTTGGAGAATGGATCAATCAAAAAGACTCGTTGTTCCTGAGATTAATGCTGATCAATTAACTTCCGAAGATAAAATTATTGCAAATCCAAATTGCTCAACCATACAAATGGTTTTGGCTTTAGCTCCTCTTCATAAAAAATACAAAATCAAACGTATTGTTGTGTCTACATACCAATCTATTACAGGAACTGGTATAAAAGCTGTAAAACAATTAGAAAATGAGATGGCTGGTATCAAAGGTGAAATGGCATATCCTTATCCTATTCACCAAAATGCAATTCCACATTGTGATGTCTTTGAAGACAATGGTTATACAAAAGAGGAAATGAAATTGGTGAGAGAAACGCAGAAAATATTGGATGATCGCACTATTGCAGTAACAGCAACTGCTGTAAGAATTCCTACTGCTGGCGGACACAGTGAGGCTATAAATGTTGAATTTGAGAATGATTTTGATTTAGTTGAAGTAAGGCATTTATTAAACAATTCTCCAGGAATAGTTGTGCAAGACAATATAGATGTAAATACATATCCAATGCCAATTTATGCTAACGGAAAAGATGATGTTTTCGTTGGTAGAATTCGTCGTGATGGTTCACAACCCAACACTCTAAATTTATGGGTTGTAAGTGATAATCTTAGAAAAGGTGCTGCAACAAATACCATTCAAATTGCTGAACATTTATTAAAACGAAATTTATTATAGTGACTTCACATTTTTAGGTAGGGTTTTGTAGACTCAAATTGTTTTATTAGTAGAAACATTATGATGTTATTTTACAACAAGTGATTTTTATGGTTTTTTCAACCAAACCACTTCTTGTTGTCTGATAAAAAGCGCATTACAACTAATTAATTATATTTAGAATTAGTTTGTAATTATATTTACTATCCAAATTTTACTATAAATGTTGAGAAATTACCTAAAGTTTTTGAGTATATTTTCGTTAGTCTTGGGATTTATTTCATGTGGCGATGACGATAATTATGTGCCAATAACAATTGACGCAAATATAGATGTTGTTGAAGTATCTCAAAATAGTTTTATAACAATTGATGTATTAGTTAATGATACTAATGTCCCTAATAACGGAATATTGGATGCTTTGACAACTCAAAACGGAACAACTCAAGTTTTAGACCCAAATTCAACTCCAAACAACCCATTAGATGATGTTATACTATACACACCTAATATAGACTTTGTTGGAAGCGATTCATTTGAATATACAATATGTGATGGCAATAATAACTGCGGAATAGGAACGGTCAACATTACTGTAACTCCAATATCTACAGTAAGTTTCAATTTAGATGAAATGCCTTACGATACGCTTTCAGAATACAACTTTTTTGATGGCGCCTTGAATAATTTGAATCCAGCATATGGTGTAATACCTTATGATTTAAATTCAACATTATTTACAGATTACGCACATAAAAAAAGATTTGTATGGATGCCAGATGGTACTAAAGCAAATTACAATAGTGATTTTACACCTTTAGATTTCCCTGTAGGGTCTGTTCTTATCAAAAATTTTTATTATGATAATGTACAACCAAGTAATACATCGCGAATTATAGAAACAAGGTTAATGTATATGACAGCAGACGGATGGGATTTCGCAAATTATATATGGAATAACGAACAAACTGAAGCAACATTTACAGATGATGGAAGCGTTACCGATGTTGAATGGGTAGAAAATGGCATAATTAAAAATGCTACTTATAGAGTTCCTTCAATAAATGAATGTTTTGCTTGTCATAATAAGTTTGGTACACCTGTGCCAATAGGGCCAAAACCACAAAACTTAAATAGAGATTTAAGTTATCAAGATGGTAGTACTGCAAATCAATTACAAAAATGGATTGAAATTGGGTATTTAGAAAATAGTCTTCCTACATCAATAGTCACAACAGTTAATTGGGAAGATGAGACTTTAGATTTAAATTTAAGAGTACGCTCATACTTAGATATTAATTGTGCGCATTGTCACTCAGAAGAAAGCTATTGTGAATATAGACCTATGCGTTTTGCTTTTAATGAAAATGAAGATGATACAAACAAAGGTGTATGTGTAGAACCAGATACACAAATTGACGGTACATCTTTTATAGTAGCGCCTGGAAATATAGATGCTTCTGTATTAACGTTTAGAATATCATCAATTGAAGAACAAAATAGAATGCCTTTACTGGGAAGAACTCTCAAACATGAAGAAGGTGTTAGATTAATAGAAGAATGGATAAACTCTCTTAGTGGAGAATGTCAATAAATTAAAATTATAAAATTATGAAATCAAAATTACTCGTATTAACAATTTTGGCGATAGCATTTTGCGTCCCATCTTTTGGACAACCGGCTAATGATGTTATTAGTGGTGCTATTCCAATTACCCCTTCTCCAGAAGGAACGGGTTGTTCTTCACCAAGTTTTTATCTGCCTTTTTCAACAGATGGAACTACAGATAGTGGTCTTCAAGGATCTTGTACCTCATCTGGTAATGATCAATTCTTCACATGGACTGCAACAACTAACGCTTTGTTTTTTGAATCTAACAGTCCAGGATATCCTGGAATAGTAATATGGAATGCAGCAGGAACTACTGAAATTACATGCGCAAATACAATTGTAACCGAAAATGTCTATGGCTGGAACATTGGTGATGATTTAATTATTCAAATTTATGATTTTGCGACAGATTCTGATGTAGCTTTCTGTTTAGAAGCTATTAATTACACTCCTCCTCCTCCTTCTCCAGTTACCTTTACTTCACAATCTTCTGGAACATCTGGAAGTTATAAAGTTGGAGTAGTTGATATGAATGGTGATTTCCTTGATGATATGGTTTCTATTTCTTCAACTAATGTAAATATTAGAGAACAAAACAGCACTGGTGGTTTTACAACTAAAAATATTACAACCTCAAATGCAGATTACCCTCCAACTTGGAGTTTCGTGGCTGCAGATTATGACAGAAATGGTTATACGGATTTATTATATGGAGGTGGTAGTGGTGTAACGTTTATGAAAGCAAATAGCACAGGAACAGGTTTTACTGAAATTTCTGGTCCTGAAGATATTTTTTCTCAGCGCTCAAACTTTGTAGATATAAATAATGATGGTAATCTCGATGCCTTTGTTTGTCATGATGTTGCACCAAACGTTTACTATCTAAATGATGGTAGCGGAAACCTTAATTTTTACCAATCTAATGATCCCAGTGCTCCATATGAGCTAGGTAATTATTCTTCAGGTGGTGATTATGGATCTATATGGATAGATTACGATAACGATAGGGATTTAGATTTATTTATTGCCAAATGCGGTGGTGAAGTAGCTCGTCGTACAAATGTAATGTATACAAACGATGGAAATGAAAACTACACCGAAAATGCAGCTGCAATTGGTTTAGCAGATCCAATGCAAACTTGGTCTGCTGCTTGGGGAGATTTTGATAGTGATGGAGATATGGATGTTTTTATTGGAGCTAGTTCTGGATCTCATAAATTAATGAGAAATGATAACGGTATATTCACAGATATAACTACAGGCTCAGGTATTAGTACACTTACAAGTAATTCAACAGAAACTGTAACCTTTGACTTTGATAATGATGGTAACTTAGACTTAGTATCTGGTCGTAACATTTTATATGGTAAAGGTGATATGACTTTTGATGTTTACCCAAATGTTTTTCCTGGATCTGGTTCTTACGGTGATCTAAATAATGATGGATATATTGATTCTTTCAATTCTGGTTCTATATATTTTAATAATGCTGAAAGCAATAACAATTGGATTAAAATACATACTATAGGAACTGTAAGTAACATAAACGGTATTGGAGCTCGTGTTGAAGTACACACACCATCAGGTATTAAAATTAGAGATGTAAAGAGTGGTGATGGGTTTAGATATATGAATTCATTAAACACACATATAGGTATAGGTACAGATGCGACTATTAATAGCGTTGTAATTTATTGGCCTTCTGGTGTAATAGATACCATTACAAATCCAACTATTAATGGTTCATTAGAAATTATTGAAGGAGATACATTAAGTTTAGAAAACTCTCTAACTAATGAATTAATCATTTATCCTAACCCAGCAAAAGATGTTTTAAACATTAGTTCATTAGAATTAAATGACGCTATGATTTATACAATCTTTGATATTACAGGTAAAAGAGTTTTGAATTCTAAACTTAAAGACTCATCAATTGATATTTCCAATTTATCGCCTGGTAATTATATTTTACGAATTGTATCAGGAAATTTGATAAAGAGTCAAAAATTTATCAAATATTAAACATTAAAGCCTCTAAATTAATAATTTAGAGGCTTTTTTTACTATTTTTAAGCACATTAATTACTTCAACTATGAAAAAAATTACCCTCGCACTTTTTTTATTTAGTGCATTTTTTAGCTTTTCTCAAACTTTAAATCAACCTGCGAGTTGGCCCAACTCAAATTGGACTATTACAGGTAATTATCTAACAGGCGCAACAATATTTGAGGCAGATCCTACTGTAAGTACAAACTTCGCATATGACGATGATGATGCTCTAAATGGTCATGACGATGATATTGCAGCAGAATCTCCTGTGATAAACTTAACAGCTGCCTACAATGCCACTGAAACTTGGATTACTGTTGGAACTAGTTATGTGTTTCATGATTTTGGTGAAATTTTAATCCTTCAATATTGGGATGCAGATTCAGGTTCTTGGGTTAATTGGGGAAATGAATTATCGGGAACTCAAAATCCGCCAACAGATAATTTTTGTTCTGGAACTTATGAAAATTTTTCATCTGATCCATTAAATATCTCATCATTTAGTACAAATCAATTAAGTAACTTTAGATATAGAATTTCTTATGATGACAACAATATTTGGGGATATGGTTTTTGTTTTAATTCTCCTACCATAAGTTCTCAAATACCTCCTGCTTGTCCAAATATTTCAAATTTAAGCATATCTAATATTAATGTAAATTCAGCTAATGTATATTGGCAACAAGGTAGTACAGAAACAAGTTGGGAAATTGCTGTACAAGCTCCAGGTTCTGGAATACCTTCTGGTTCTGGCACTTCTACAACATCAAATAACCCTTATCCAGTTTCTGGATTGGCTTCATCTACGTCTTATGAGATTTTTGTAAGAGGTTTTTGTGGTGGTACAGATTACAGTAATTGGGTTGGTCCTTTAACCTTTACTACATTATTAGACTCTCGTGTTAATTTTTCAACGCAATCAATTTCAATTGGAAATTACGATCTTACTGTAGTAGACATGAATGGAGATCATTTAGATGATATTGTCTCTGCGTCTTCATCTAATGTTAATGTTCATTATCAATTAAGCACAGGAGGATTTAACGAAGTTGATATCTCTACTCCTAACGCAGATTTCTTACCTGGATGGAGTATGGCAGCTGCAGATTATAATAGAGATGGGCAAACAGATTTATTATATGGCTCTGGTAGTGGTGTAAGTTTTATGAAGTCAAACAGTACTGGCACAGGTTTTACACAGTTTTCTGTACCAGACTATGTTTTTTCTCAACGCTCAAATTTTATAGATATCAATAATGATGGTAACCTCGATGCATTTGTTTGTCATGATGTAGCGCCAAATGTATACTATATAAATGATGGATCAGGAAATCTTACATTCTACCAGTCTAATGTAACTCCTACCGCTCCTGTAAACTTAGGAGATTATGCTTCTGGAGGAAATTATGGCTCTATCTGGATAGATTATGATAACGATAGAGACATGGATATGTTTATTGCTAAATGTGGAGGTAGTGAAGCTAGAAGAACAAACATTATGATGACTAATAATGGTGATGGTACTTTTAGTGAAAATGCACAAGCTTTAGGCCTTGCCGATATTATTCAAACTTGGTCTTCATCTTGGGGAGATTATGATAACGATGGTGACATGGATGTATTCGTTGGCGCAAGTTCAGGAAATCATAAACTTATGAGAAATAATGGAAATAGCACATTTACAGATGTGACTACAGGAGCGGGAGTTACTGGAGCGCCTACTGGACATGAAAATGTAAGTTATGATATTGATAATGATGGGTATTTAGATATCTTATGTAATGGTACTATTCTCTACGGAAAAGGAGATTTAACATTCGAAGACGCAGATAATGGGCAATTAAACTATAAAAACGGATCATTTGGAGATTTAAATAGTGATGGTTTTATAGATGCTTATTATAACGGAACCATCTATTGGAACCTTACAACACCTAACAATTGGATTACAATTAATACAGTTGGTGTACAGAGTAACATTGATGGTATTGGAGCAAGAGTTGAAATTACAACTAGTAACGGTACTCAAATTAGAGATGTAAGAAGTGGAGAAGGATTTGAATTCATGAGTACTTTAAATACACACTTCGGAATTGGAACTGAAACTGAAATTGATAATATAACTATTTACTGGCCATCTGGTGTAATCGACGTTATATCTGACCCAGCAATTAACACACCTCTTGAAGTTATTGAAGGAGCAACGCTTTCTTTAGAAAATTCTTTTGTAAATGATTTGGTAATTTACCCTAATCCAACTAAAGACGTATTAAAAATATCAAGTACAGAAAGTTTACAGGATGCTATTTATACTATTTTTGATATCAATGGTAAACGTGTTATGAATTCTAAATTAAACCAAAACACGATTGATGTAAGCACTCTTAACACAGGGAATTATATTTTAAGAATTGTTTCTGGTAACAGTATTAAAAGTCAGAAGTTTATTAAACAATAAACTTTTAACAAAATCTAAAAAAAGCCTCTACATTTATTTGTAGAGGCTTTTTTGTTTATTTTTGGTAGAACTAAAATAGGTGTGAATTATGAAAAACATTTCATTGATATTAATAGCAATACTTGCATTTAGCGCATGCAAAGAAGAGGCTAAAGAACAAAAACGAGATATTGTGGTAAATTATCCAGAAACCAAAAAAGTAGATACAATTACCGATTACTTCGGAACACAAGTTAAAGACCCATATCGATGGTTAGAAGATGATAAAAGTGCCGAAACCGAAAATTGGGTGAAAGCTCAAAACGAATCTACTTATGGTTATTTAGACAACATCCCTTATCGTGAAGAGTTAAAAGAAAGATTATCTAAACTATGGAATTACGAAAAAGTAGGTGCTCCTTTCAAAGAAGGTGACTACACTTATTTTTATAAAAATGATGGTCTCCAAAACCAGTATGTCATCTATCGCTATAAAACAGGTGATGATCCAAAATCTGCAGAAGTTTTCTTAGATCCAAACACTTTTAATGATGAAGGAACAATCTCACTTGGAGGAGCAAGCTTTTCAAAAGACGGAAAAACCTTGGCGTATGCTATTTCCGAAGGAGGCAGTGATTGGAGAAAAGTTCTCATTATGAATACTGAAACTAAAGAAATTGTAGAAGATACTTTAGTCGATATTAAATTTAGCGGTATGTCTTGGTACAAAAACGAAGGCTTCTACTATTCCAGTTATGACAAACCAATAGGAAGTGAGCTCTCTGCTAAAACAGATCAACACAAATTATATTACCACAAACTAGGAACTTCTCAAAAGAATGATCCTGTAATTTTTGGAGGAACAGCAGCTGAAAAACACCGTTATGTTGGTGGTAATGTTTCAGAAGACAATAAATATTTAATAATTACTGCAAGTGTATCAACTTCAGGAAATAAACTATTCATAAAAGATCTTTCGAAGTCTAATAGTCCATTAGTAACAGTTTTAAATCATACAGATAGTGATATATATCCTATTGAAAATGTTGGCAGTAAATTATATATGGTGACCAATCTAAACGCACCAAACAAGAAAATTGTAACTGTAGATGCTTCAAATCCAGGACCAGAAAACTGGGTGGATTTTATACCAGAAACAAAAAATGTACTGAGTCCATCAACAGGTGGAGGTTACTTCTTTGCAGAATATATGGTTGATGCAGTTTCAAAAGTCATGCAATATGATTATGATGGCAAACTAGTAAGAGAAGTAAAATTACCAGGTTTAGGTAGTGCAGGCGGATTTGGTGCCAAGAAAGAAGAAACAGAATTATATTACTCATTCACAAACTATGTAACTCCAGGGAGTATTTATAAATATGATATTAAGAATGGAACGTCAGAAATTTTCGTAAAACCAGACATCGATTTCAATCCAGAGGATTATGAAAGTAATCAAGTCTTTTTTACATCTAAAGATGGTACAAAAGTCCCAATGATTATTACGCATAAAAAGGGATTAAAACTCAACGGTAAAAATCCAACAATTCTTTACGGTTATGGCGGATTCAACGTTAGTTTAACACCTTCATTTAGCATCGCAAATGCAGTTTGGATGGAACAAGGTGGTATTTATGCAGTTCCCAACCTTAGAGGTGGTGGAGAATATGGTAAAGCTTGGCATGATGCAGGAACTCAACTTAAAAAGCAAAACGTATTTGATGATTTTATAGCTGCTGCAGAATATTTAATAGCTGAGAAGTATACATCTAGTGATTATTTAGCAATTAGAGGAGGTTCAAACGGTGGTTTATTAGTTGGTGCCACAATGACACAGCGTCCAGATTTAATGAAAGTAGCATTGCCAGCAGTTGGAGTTTTAGACATGTTGAGATATCATACGTTTACTGCTGGAGCAGGTTGGGCTTATGACTATGGTACAGCAGATGACAACAGAGAAATGTTTGATTACCTTAAAGGTTATTCTCCAGTACACAATGTAAAAGAAGGCGTACAGTATCCAGCAACTATGATAACCACAGGAGATCATGATGATCGTGTAGTACCAGCACATAGTTTCAAATTTGCTGCAGAGCTACAAGCTAAACAAACAGGAAACAATCCTACATTGATTCGTATTGAAACAGATGCTGGTCATGGTGCAGGAACTCCAGTGTCGAAAACTATTGAGCAATATGCAGATATTTTTGGATTCACGCTTTACAACATGGGATTTGATGTATTACCAAGCAAAATTAAAGAGAAAGTAAAAGGATAATTATTAATAAAATATCATTTTCAGACCTACAAGGTTTTAAAGCCTTGTAGGTCTAGTTATATATACCAAATGCTAAACGTAAAAAATCTTACCTTTTCATACAACAAAACACCTATTTTAAAAGACTTATCTTTTAAGATTGAACAAGGTGAAAACTTGGCAATTATTGGAGAAAGTGGTTCAGGTAAAAGTACACTTCTAAAAGTGTTGTATGGTGAATATGATCTTAACTTCGGAAATATCTACTGGAAAGACAATGAAATCCTTGGGCCAAAACACAATCTGGTTGTTGGTTATGATTTCATGAAATATGTAGCTCAAGAGTTTGAACTAATGCCATTTATTTCGGTAGAAGAAAACATAGGAAAGTTCCTCTCTAATTTTTTTCCGAAGGAAAAGAAAGAGCGCACAGCAGAATTACTAGAAGTGGTAGAACTTACCCCTTTTGCTAAGACGAAAGTCAAGACATTATCTGGCGGACAAAAACAACGTGTTGCTTTAGCTAGAGCATTAGCAAAACAACCAGAAATTATTTTGTTAGATGAACCTTTTAGTCATATTGATAATTTCAAAAAACAATCCCTGAGACGTAATGTTTTTAAATATTTAAAAGAGAAAAACATCACTTGTATCGTAGCGACTCATGACAACAACGATGTACTTGGTTTTGCAGATAGAATGATACTTCTCAATAACAATATAATAGAAGTTTATGATACTCCAGAGGCTTTATACAAAAATCCTAAAACACCATTAATAGCGTCATTTTTTGGAGAGTTTAATGTTATAAAAGGTAAGATTATTTACGCTCATCAACTTCAAGTTGTTGATGAATCTAAACTTAAAGCAACAGTAACTGAAAGTTATTTTAAAGGAAATTATTATTTAGTTGAAGCAGATTTAGATGATGAAAAAGTATTTTTTGAGAATGTCAGTAAACTTGAAAACAAAAAAATCATCTATCTAAAAATAAGTAAATAAACATGTCCCAAATCAATTCAGAGAATTGACATCTGAAATGCAGAATATGAAAATAAAATCGTGAATAAATTTTGAAGCCTTGGAAAAATTTTAGATCTTATTTTCGGTTTTGTTCCGAAGAAACGGAATAAAAATTCCTCATTTCAGCATGATTTTTTGGTTCGTTTTGCATCAAGGCAAAATGAATAGAGAAAATCATAAATTCTCTCTCTCAGCATATTCCAAACCATTAGGTAATTCAATAGACGAAAATTCCAAATGCAACACACGTCTTCGTTTTTGAACTTTAGATTCAGACGATGCATGCAATAATAATGGCTTTAACAATTGTACACCTCCAGAACCAACTTCGCTAACAAAAGGAATTGAATTTGAAGTAATCAACTTAATCTCATCATCATTTAATCGTTTTTGATGTGATCCAGGAATCACTTTTAAAGCACCATTTTTAACAGTCGTATCATCTAAATGAATACGCATAGAAAATGTGTTTTTCGAAATGGCTTCTGGTGGACAAGCACTAATCACTCCTTTTTTATTCGTCCAAGACGTAAATCCATCCACGTCTTTTTTTTCTGAAACATTAATTGGCACATCCTGATGCCAAGTCACATACCAATTATCTTTTGGAGACTTATCAAAATAAATAGCCTTGGTTAAAAACACATCCTTATTAATGGATTTTATGATCTTTTTGAAATTTTTATTAAATAGAATTTCCTTTAATTCTGGCATTTTAACCAGCACTTCTCGCATTCCAAAAGGGAGTTCATCATGGTTTTTAATGTAATTATCAAATTTCGCTTTTAACTTTCGAATGTCACGCTTAGAATACACATGTTTCAATATTCCGAAACCCTTATATTCTAATCGCTTTGCAATCGTTCGCAAGTTTTTGTCATTTATTTCAGTTTCATAGGCATCAACTGCATCATATAATCGTTCTTTTATATTTCGTTTCAAACGCTCTGGAGCAATCACTTTGACACCTTCTCCTAAAGCGAGAATTTCTTTTTCAAGCTCAAAATTCAACTGAACATCTAAAGACACTGTAACACCATAATTATCACGTGCAACCTCTTTTTGCGAATGATGAAAAGGTTTGGTTACCACATAAGGTGCGTGTTTATGATTGATATAAAGTAAAACAGTTTCGGTTTCCATAGTTGGACTTACAGAAACACCAATCGCCTGTTTATAATAGATTTCAGAATTAAAACTCTGATCTAAAATGAATTTCTTATCACTTTTTTCTACGGAAATAATCCTGTCTAAAGCCAAATTCATAATGCCCTCATTAGACTTTCGTTTTCCAATAACAAACCATCTATTTCTAAATTCTTTTAGCAAATAAGGGTGAAACGTGAACGTGCTTTCATGTCTCGCTTTAAAAGATTGATAGGTCATTTCAACCGCTTCCTTTTTCAGAATAAATTTATAAAGTTGGTCTAAAAATTCTAATCCTTTAAGGTTATCATTTTTCTCAAAATCAATTAATGACTTTTCGTGAGTTTTTTGAGTATACACATGATCTTCTAGTTTTTGAACCATACTGCCTAACTCAGCAAAATGAGAAAATCCTTGAAACTGTTTTAAAAATGAAACAGCTTGTGATAATTTACCCAAATCTTGATTAGAAATAGGACTGTTAGTAATGCTATAATCTTCTTCTTCATACTTATAATATTTACGATCATAAACTGTAATTGGTGCATTATAACCTAATTTATCACTACGCATCATTTGAAGATCTAATTGAACTGTGCGTTTACTCACATCTACATCTTTACCTTCATAGTCGTAAAGCGCATCAGACACTGCTTCAATTAAATCATTAAGCGTCCATTGTCTAAACTTATTTTGAAGACATTTATCTATAGTTTTATATCTAATTAATGCGTTTTTGTTGACTGCCATATTTTATGGATTACAGGTTTTACAAAAGAGGGTTTTAACACCTTCATGTCGCAAATTTTGAAAATCTTCATCAATCCATTCACACCATCGTTTCTTATTAAATTTTATAGCTAGTTTATGAATAGCCAAAAATGATTCTATAGCATAATCACTATGATAAGCAGCCAGCGTTTTTAGAAGTACAAATGTTAATGCTTCATCAAGTTCATCATAATCAAATCTGTTTGATAAGCTTTCAATAGTCATGTGAAACATACTCCAATTATTAAAAAACAGACTCAAATTTGTATCATCCTCAATACTCTTGGAGTGATTTCTAAAATAATTAGATATAAACTCAAACGACTCACCAATTTTAGGACTGTAATTAATTTGTCCAAAATACTCTATACTAGCCATATGATAATTGAGAAATAAAGGATTGACTTTATCCTGATTTTTATAGCTATCAAATAAAGGTTCAACCTTTTCTGGGTGCATCACTTTTGAAAAATCATCAGAGCTACTATCCCAATATTTTAGTAATCTCCTTGCTGTAATTGTATATAAATTAAGCAGGTTTTTTTGAGCAGATTCTGAAAGAACTTCTGGTTTTGAAAGCCAATTTCTAACGAAAAAAACAATATTATCTGTCGCATAAAAATTAATATTCTTTAATAATAATGCAGACACATTTTGAACCAACTCAGGCTTATCAAACAACTTATCTAATATAAATTCTTCATTAAGAAATAAATTACTAGACTCTTTTAAATACATTTCTGCGAGCACTCTATTTGCCAAATTATAATCTTCATTTAATAATGCATCTGTGAGATTATAATTTAAATGATTTGCATTATCAGACTCCCATGTTCCGTTTACATAAATTATGGCTTTAGATTGCCTTTGAAAACTCAAAGCTTCTTTCCAGTTTTCATCTTTATTTTTTGCTAAAAAACTTTTAATTTTTTCTTTATCTCTACCCAAAATTTCTTCTAAACCCAAAAGCTCAATATGATAATAACAAAGCTCCCAGTTCTCTTTAGCGTCAATATGGATAGATTCAGAATCAATATTAATCTGTTGTTTTAAAAATTCAGAAATATACCCAGCCCGCTCTTTATGTAATCTCTCATTAGTCTTTGAGTTTCCATCTACAGATGTAAAACTTTTGATATCTATAGAGTGAATCTTATTGTCATCAATTTGAATAACTGGATTTTTAACAGGTGTTATTTGACCACTTTCAAAATCAAAATCAACTTCATAAATACCATTAATTCCTTGAGTTTTTAAAACAATCTCTGGCGAATAAATTTCTGGCTCAATGTGCTTTAAATCATATTTCCTGCTAGGAATTCTAGACGAAACATTATAACTGCATTTTTTACCATTTTTGATTACGATAAGATTAGCACTCAAACTTTTTCCTTTGAGGTGATTTGGAATTTCCCCTAGAGAGACAATAAGTCTATTTGGACTTTGAGCAATATTATTAGCAAGTAATTCATCTCTATAAATTGGTTTTAACATGACGCCTTCATATATTTCAGACACATCTAATCTATTATCTTCTCCACAAGAAAGCTGTTCCCTTTCAACCAAATCAATAGCAAAACCATCATTACTATTTTCTAAGATTTCTTTTATCATTTTCAAGTTGTGATACCCTAAAAAAACCTCATCATTAGTTATCGATAAAGCATTCCCAACATTGACTATAACATTATCCTTATTTCCAATTAAATCACCACAAGTAAGATCGCTTGGTAGCACAGAAAAAGCATTATCTGACAATTGATTTTCTATCACATAACCTTTTTTAGCAAATACTTGAACCGCAAAAACACATTTAGACTTTTCGTTAAAAGTAAACCCGAAATCTCCGTATTTAAAATCGTCTGAAATCATATTCGCATAATGACCAGGAGAATTTTTCCAAGAGCGATACATATCAATAGCTAATTTCTTTAAATCTGCCTTATTTACAGCTATCCTTATTGGCTTCGTGTACAACACATTTTCTCCAATATTGGTAAATGACTTATTGAAGTGTTCTACTCTATCTCTTGGATGAGGAAATGCGGTTTTAACTTGAACATGAGTAAGCTTATTTCGTTTAGCAATATATTTAGAATGTAATTCGGCAGCCTTTGCTAAATCTTCGTGTCTTTCAAGTATTAGCTTCCCTTTTTCTTGTCTTAAAGTATTTATTTTTTCTGAAAGTAAGCTAGCCAAAACCTGTTTGTCATCATAACTCAGTTGAGCATTTCCAAACTGAAAGAAAAACGCAAACATTAAGACTAAAACATAATTAAATTTCATAGAAAAACACTGTAAATAACATTCCGAATTAAAGGTATAAAATTACTACGCAACTATTATGCGTAATCTAAAATTTCCGAAGAAAACAAAAAACTGTTTCAAAATATTTGCTTTTTTCAAAAAAATATAATACTTCGTATTATGGCAGCCCATTTTCTGGAAAAAGAAAAATAAATGTAAATCTTTGCAACGCATTTCAACCAGAATACAACAAACAGAAGTTGAATTAAAAATTAGAAACTATGAGTTTATTTATAACATATCAAAACAATCCAAAAGGAATTTCGCCTTTTGTGATGCTTCGTGATTATCGTTAGATAAACTTTCCAAAATTATAAATGAAAGATCCGAAGCAAGTAAAACTCTGTTTCGGATTTTTTGTTTTCAATCGTTAACCATTTCGGTTAAACCTCCTCCAAAACAGTTAGAATATTAAGCTCATCAATTGGGCTTACGCGAAATATTTTTTCGCACAAAGCGGTCACTGAGCTAAATCGAAGTGTCGCAAAATGAATTATTAAAATAAAACATAATGGACACGAATTTGTTAAACAACTACGTGTTAAAAGCCATAGATGCTTATCCATACGAATTAGAAGAAACCGTAGAAAACTTAAACTACGCGCTGTCTTACGAGAGTAATAACGCTTATGCATTATGCCTCATGGGACGTTTGCAGGCAGAGCAGTTTGAAGATTACGAAAAAGCCAAATACTATTTTGCTGAGGCATTAGCAAGTAAAATGGATTGCATAAAAGTGTATCCAATGTATATCATGGTTTTAATCTGGAATCACGATTTCGACGAAGCGCAAAAACTAATCGATTTTGCTCAAACAGTGAAAGCTGTTGGGAAAGGAGAACTTTTAGTTTTACAAGCTCAACTTTTTGAATATCAAGAAGCGTATAAAAAAGCATTAAAAACTTTTAAAAAAGCGAAGTTGTTTGTTTACAACAAAGGTTATACCTCGTTTATAGATTCTGAAATGAACAGAGTCAAAAACAAGTTAAAACTAAAGAAAAAGAAGTCTTCCAAATCTAAAAACAAGAAGAAACGGAAGCAGAAAAAGAATAAAATATAACCAACCTGCAAGGTTTTTAAAACCTTGTAGGTTTTAAATAAGAGATTCCCGATTTGTTAGGAATTAGAAAATATGAATAAAACAAGAAACATATATTTCACTTCAGACCATCACTTTGGTCATGAGAATATTATAAAATTCACCAATCGTCCATTTGGTAGTGTTGAAGAAATGGATCAAGAACTCATAAAACGATGGAACAGTCGCGTGAACAAACACGACAAGGTTTATCATTTAGGTGATTTCGGACTCTGTAAAGCAGAGCGAATGCGAGACATTCTTGAGCAATTAAACGGAAAAATATTTTTAATACGAGGCAACCACGAAGGTGCTGCACAAGCAAACCCTAACCGATTTGAATGGATTAAAGATTACTTCGAGCTCAATGTCAATGATGCAAATGCACCTAACGGTAAGCAAAAAATCATGCTCATGCATTACGCAATGCGCGTTTGGCGATCAAGTTTTAGGGGCACATGGCATCTCTACGGTCATTCTCACGGAAGTCTAAAAGACGACCCAACAATGAACAGTTTTGATGTAGGTGTAGATTGCCACGATTTCTACCCATTAACCTATGACGAAGTCAAAGATATTATGAGTAAGAAAATTTGGGAACCACCATTTAAAAATAAATAATTTATATTTTTTTATTACTACGCAAAAAGATTGCGCAATAGGGTTAAATATTTGCAGTGTAATCATAAAGAAGTCTAATTGTTAAAAGCTTCTTGATGTCTTCATCAAGAAAACAGTTAACTGTCATTCTCATGAAAATGGGAATCAGACTTTGGTAGTAGTGCTCCACCAATCGAGGGAATTGGTGGAGCTTAATAAAAAGTTCTTTAAAAAATAAAATGGAAGTATTGAGCAATTGGCTGGCTCGCCTGACTGTAAATCAGGTCTTTTATAAGCATGTAGGTTCGAGTCCTACTGCTTCCACATCAAGCAAGTCTTGTTACGTGTTTCGGTATAGCACGATTGTGTAAATCCTTGCCATTTGGTATTCGGCTTTTATATCCAACTTGACTTGAAGGTTTTTGATTATTTGACCAAATAAATAATCTCATCTATGTACACAGGTTCGAATCCTGTCTTCATTTAATTGAAGTAGCTAAGCGGTATAGCAGTAGAAGCAATCGTAGGTTCGAATCCTACCAAAACCTAACGGTTTTGTGGTCGAGCGGTCAAAGACACTACATTTCGGTTGTAGCATGCAATGGACTTAAAATCCATCTTTAGAAAAGAAGACCAACTTTTAAAAATAGGTCAACAAGTGCGTCACACTTTAAATGGCAAAAACAAAGTGAATTAAAACTGGCAATAGCAATTCGTTGCTTGAGCAGTCCAGAAAACACCTTGAAATACACAAGAATTTTGAGAAGTTTTAGAGGTTCTTTTAAAGACTCATTCTTTAATAACAATTTATGAAATTCATGAATTTGAGTTAATCAATCATCTGTAAAACGACACTTAAAACACTTTAAATTGGTTGTATTTCCGTAGTTAGAAAGATGGTTTTCTTTCGCTTTGTTTTAACTAGAGTAGTCATTCTCAAAAAGAGAATTCTATTATAAATGTTTAACCGTTCTGAAATAATTAAAACATCAGAACAAAAAATTAGAAATCATGAAAAGAGTAAGAATTCATGCAGGTACAGTAGGTTTAGTGTTTAAAAACGGTAATTACGCTCGCGTTATTACAGCAGGAAAACATTGGATAAGATTTAGCGAGCAGGTCATAAAATATGACTTGACCCAAGCTTTCAACGCACCAAAAGCATTAGAGATCTTACTTAAAGATCAAGCTTTGGCAAACATGTTGACCGTTGTTGAAGTCACCGATAGCGAAATCGTTTTGGTATACGAAAACAAAAACTTTAAAAGTGTATTGACTGCTGGTCGTTACACCTTTTGGAACAGCTTGGTCGATTATAAATTTGTAACTGTCGATTTAGGTAAAATCGACATTACAGAAAACGTAAACAACGTTTTGTTTAGCACTATGCAATTGCGTCAATACATTCGTGTATTTGAAGTTGCAGCCTTTGAAAAGGCAATTATGATTGTTGATGATACGTTCATTAAAATTCTTGAACATGGTACCTACCATTTCTGGAAAAACGAACAAACCATCAAGATCTTAAAAGCCGATATGCGCCAATTGCAATTAGAAATTGCTGGTCAAGAATTGTTGACTAAAGATAAAGCAACCGTTCGTATTAACTTTTATGCACAATACAAAGTCACAGATATCAAAACCGCTTTGATGCATAACAAAGATTACGAAAAGCAATTGTACATTACATTGCAATTGGCATTGCGAGCATTTGTAGGTGCTTACACTTTAGATGAATTGTTAGAGCAAAAAGAAACGATTGCACAAGCGGTTTTAGAAGACGTGAAAACACAGGCAAAAGTTTTAGGTGTAAACGTATTGCATGCAGGTATGCGTGACGTGATTTTGCCAGGCGACATGAAAGACATCATGAATCAGGTATTGATTGCTCATAAAAAAGCGCAAGCCAATGTAGTAACAAGACGTGAAGAAACTGCGTCCACTCGAAGCTTGTTAAATACTGCGAAATTAATGGAAGACAACACCATGTTGTTCAAATTGAAAGAGATGGAATATGTTGAGAAAATTGCCGATAAGATTGGCGAAATCACAGTTGCTGGTAACGGTAACGTGATTGAACAATTAAAAGATATTTTCTCTGTGAATAAGTAAGCGGATTATTTTGGCGTAACCCAAACCAAAAAGTTTGGGTCGCGCTTTTCGCAGTCGCTCTCTTCGAGGAGCTTCAACAATGCTGCAATCGCTTACGCGAGATTGATAAAATTAACGTCATTCTGAACTTGTTTCAGAATCTCATCAAAATAATTAATAATAAGTTTACCTACGCAAAAACATCGCGTAGTACACTATAATATTTGTAGTGTAATTAAAATGTCATTCAGAGCATAGCGAAGAATCTCATGAAAAACAAATTAAAATGAAAACAAAAATAACAGGACACGATGTAATCGCCTTAGGTTTCAGACAAGGAAAATGGATGAAAGATGCCATTGCTCATATCAATGAAAACGAATTAGAAGGTGACGCTATGAACTCATATTTAGAGCAATTTAAATCACCAGATCCTATCGCATTACATGCAAAATCAGTTGATTTTTCCATCAATATAAAAGCAGAAAATGAAGAAGAAAAGGATAACGTCGCTAAAGTGATTAACTCTATGCAAACCTTAATGAAAACGCCAACATTAGTTGATGGCGCGATTATGCCAGATGCTTGTCCTGCAGGTCCAGACGGAACAATTCCTGTTGGTGGTGTTGCTGTTGCAAAAAATGCTATTCATCCAGGAATGCATAGTGCAGATATTTGCTGTTCGGTGATGTTAACCGATTTTGGAAAAGCAGATCCTAAAGACATTTTAGATGCAGCACATGCTAGTACGCATTTTGGTCCTGGCGGACGAGATAGAGATTCGCAATTTCAATTTCCGAAGGCATTATTAGACGCTTTTGAGTCTAACTATTTTTTGAGTGATGGTAACATGCTTCAAATTGCAAGATCACATTTAGGAACTCAAGGTGATGGTAATCATTTCTTATTTGTTGGTACCTCTAAAAAAACAGGAAACACAATGATGGTGACACATCATGGATCTAGAGGTCCAGGAGCACGTTTATATTCTAAAGGAATGAAAATTGCCGAACGTTATAGAAAAGAGTTATCTCCTGAAACAAAGAAGCAAAATGCTTGGATTCCTTTTGATACCGAAGAAGGACAATCCTATTGGGATGCCTTGCAAATCATAAGAGATTGGACTAAAAAAAATCATGAAGTATTGCACGATGCTGTAGCTCAAAATTTAGAGATTGATATTGATAACAGATACTGGAACGAACATAATTTTGTCTTTAAGGATGGTGATTTATTTTACCACGCAAAAGGTGCAACACCATTAGACGCTAGGTTTATGCCAGATATTACAGGTCCTAGATTGATCCCTTTAAACATGAGCGAACCTGTATTGATTGTTGAAGGGTCTACAACAAAAACAAATTTAGGTTTTGCACCACATGGTGCTGGTCGAAATGTGAGTAGAACACAACATAGAAAAAGTAAAACAGGAACCATCATGCAAATTTTTAAAGAAGAAACTCGAGGCATTGATGCACGATTTTTCTCAAAGGAAATTGATATTACCGAGTTACCTAGTGCTTATAAAAATGCAAAAACGGTAAGAGCACAAATGGACGAATTTGGTTTAGGTACTGTCATTGATGAAGTCATGCCTTATGGTAGCATTATGGCAGGAGACTGGCAAAAAAATGCACCTTGGAAAATTAAAAGAGAGAAAAGAAAACGCAATAAATAGCATACCTTAGAAAGGGAAAAAGTGGGCTGACTTCGGTTGGTCTGCTTTTTAAATTTATCTAATACACAAAACCAGAAAACCGTCCGCAATGTGTCAATGAAAAAGACATTGGTAGTTTAGAATCATCACAAAATAATTCAGGAACTCCAATCGTCGTTTTTTTAATCTCCAAATCTTGAAGTGGCAATTGTTTCGTTTTAGAAATAGATTTTAGCAATGCTTTTTTCAAGATATCACTTTGAATGTGATGTGATGCTATTTCAGCTTTAAAAACAGAATTCATATTTGTTGTAGACGCACTCAGTGTTGCAATTGTATGCACATAATTTTCAGTAATTGCCGACGTTGTAAAATAATTATTGTCATCTATTCTTATCAATCCTTTATCTTCAGAAATGAGCTCACACACCAATCGTTTCGGATTAAAAAACCGTTCACCAAATTGCTGCACATGAATTTTATAAGCAGCCTCTTTCATACTCCAAAGCAACCATAGCGTTTCATGTTTGTTTTCCGAAGAAAAAATAAGGGCTTGTTCATTTTGAGTGAAGACTTTATCTAAAAACCGAGGACGCTTCCAATTAGAAGCGCTGTATTTTAAATCGACAATATCATTGCCTATCATTTTGCAGCTAGCTTTTCATTTACAATCTCCATGGCAGCTTTTACAGAGATCATTTTCTCCATATCATCGTTTTCGATTCTAATATCAAATTCATCTTCTACATCTAAAATCACATCGACTAGATTGGCAGAATTTATTTTTAAATCATTAATAAAATCTGTATCTTCATTTAGATTTTTAAAAGCCTCTTCATCCTGAATATAGGGCTGAACAATAGTTTTTAATTTGGCAATTAATTCGTCGTTTGTCATAGCTTAATTATATCTTTTAAAGATAACACAACCGTTAACATCACCAAAACCAAAACTTGCTTTTATAGCAATATTTAAGTCGGTTTCTAACTTTTGCGTTACAATTTTTTCTTTTGAAATTAATGTTAAGATTTCAGGGTGCACATCCTCACAATTGATATTTGGAAACACAAATTGTTCTTTCAACTGAAGTACGGTTGCTACAGACTCTATACTTCCTGCTGCAGCCAAACAATGTCCAACCATTGATTTTAAAGAGTTGATATATGGGAAATCATCACCTTTTCTATTTAAAGCCTTAGTCCAGTTTTCAATCTCTAAACCATCTTTTGAGGTTGCTGTTAAATGTCCATTAATAGTATCTATATCATTTGACGAAATATTTGCATTTATAATCGCGTCTTTGATACAACGTTGCACAGCTTCAGCATTTGGAGCTGTCATTGTTCCACCATCACGTTGTCCTCCTGAATTGATATTTCCGCCTAAAACCTCAGCATAAATCGTTGCGTTACGATCTAATGCACTTTCTAGAGATTCTAAAACTAAAGCGCCTGCTCCTGCTCCAGGCACAAAACCAGAAGCAGTTGCACTCATTGGTCTTGACCCTTTTTCTGGCGACTCATTATGTTTGTAAGTCATCACTCGCATGGCATCAAATCCGCCCCAAATATAAGGTCCATCATCACTACAACTTCCTACCAGCATTCGTTTTGCTTGTCCGCTTTTTATGCGATCATAACCCATTAAAATCGCTTCGGTTCCAGTTGTGCATGCTGAAGAATTTGTGGTCACCTGATTACCTAAACCTAGAATTCCACCAAGAAACGCGCTAATTCCGCTAGCCATTGTTTGAACAACAACTGTACTTCCTAAACGTTTTACTTGCTTATCATCGAGTTTATAAATCGCTTCTCTAAATTTTTCTACACCAGAGGTTCCTGTCCCAAAAACGGTTCCGCTATCAAAGTCTAATTTACTATCTGCGTCTACTTCTAATCCAGCATCTTTCCAAGCATCAATTCCAGCCATACAGCCATACAAAATCCCAGAACTATTAAACCCTCTTAACTGCAAAGGTGTTAAATACTCGAGTTTTTGTTCTTCGGAAATTTGCGGAATACCACCAATGCAGCATGAAAAATTTAAGTCTGCTAATTGTTGATGGAACGTAATTCCGGATTCACCATTTTTAATCGCTTTTGAAAACGCTTCGAGCCCTACTCCATTTGGTGCAACGACTCCTAAACCTGTGATGACGACTCTACTCATATCATATTCCTGCGCAGGCAGGAATCTTTTTAATTAAACTAAAACTTTAAACTTTTTATTCATACCTACAAGGTTTTTAAAACCTTGCAGGATAATTTAACCTTTCTGTATCATTCCTGAGATTTTTCCGCGACAAACCAATTCATTCTTCTCATTATATAACTTGACGTTACATTTCAGTTTATTAAAACGAAACACCTCTTTCTCTGAAACCACAGTCACTTTCTCTCCTGGAAAAACAGGAAGAAAAAAATCAACCTGACTTGACGTTAATGCTATTTGCGGATTCCCTTCTGAAAGCTCATCTTTCAGCATATAAATCCCTAAACATACGAGCCCAATTTGTGCCATACATTCTGTTAAAATGACGCCTGGTGTAATTGGATTGTTTTTAAAATGTCCTTTATAGAAATACGCATCTTTACTGAACGTATAATTACCTGTAACACCTTCCGAAGAAATCATGTTTAGTTCATCAACAAACAGAAATGGTTCTTGATATGGTAAAAGGTTTATGATGTCTTTACTTGTCATATTTTGTTTTTGATTGTAGATTCCTGCTTCCGCAGGAATGACAAATCATTTGATTTCTTATTACTTTAAAAAGTAACAGCATTTTCGAGTATGAGATTCCTGCCTTCGTAGGAATTTGCTAACTAATATGTTCGCCTCCATCTACAGGAATCACACAACCATTTATCCAACTCGCCTCGTCTTTTGACAATAGATATACTGCATTTGCGACATCTTCAGGCTGCGTTAATTTTTTAAACGGATTACGTTTTAAGCTGTGTGCTTTTATTTGATCACTTCCCGGAATCATTCGTAATGATGCAGTATCTGTAACGCCTGCTTGTATGCAATTTGCTCTAATCCCAAAAGGCGCAAATTCTAAAGCAATGTTTCTAGAGATGGCTTCTAAAGTTACTTTTGCTGCAGACACTGCTGCGTAATTTTGCCAAGCCTTAGTATTTCCTTCACTTGTAAAACTGATAATTCTAGCATCGTCTGCAAATAGTTTCGCTTCAAAAACAGCTTGCGTCCAATCATACAAACTAATAGCCATCGCATTAATTGTGATATTAAAATCGTCGTTTTTTAACGTGGATTTTTCTTCGGAAATCATCGGTTTCAAATTCCCTTTTGCAACACTATGAACGAGTGTTCTTATTTTACCTTCCGAAGAAAACAATTCTTTTAATTCTGAAATAACTTGCTTTCGTTTTTCAGGTTTAAAGGCATCGAGATTATATGATTTAAACTGAATTCCTTCAGCTTTTATAATGTCAAATTCTGCATTAATGGCATCCTCTTGAGTTCTTGAGTTTCTGTGAATGATACAAATATTCATACCATGTTTGGCTAGCTTTTTTGCTGTTGCTAAACCTAATCCGCTTGAACCTCCTAGAATTAATGCCCAATAGTTTTTATTTTTGAATTCTTCCATTCCTATTCTGTTTACTCAAAAGTCTAAAATAATTATCTTCATTTTTTTCTTGATAAAAAAACGAAGCAAAAAAATCAAAACTGAACATTGTTTTACTAAAAATCTCTTTCACTTTGGCACAAAAATAAAATTCTTATAATTTCAGATTAATTAGTCTAAAATATCACTTCGAACTTATCTAAAAATATTTTGAAAGAAACGATTTTTGTTTAACCCTTCGTTTCAATTCATTTTTTACGTAAAACAATCTTAGGTTGACTAGTTGATTAAAACTACATTATAATTATTAAACTACCATTCTAATAATATACGTTGTGCCGAAAACCCTGGTCCAAAACTGAGCATTAAGCCTCGATCTCCTTTAGGGAGTTTCTTATCCATAAAGCGTTCTAATACATATAGCACAGTTGCGCTACTCATATTCCCATAAAGCTTAAGCACATCTTTAGTGTCATCAATATTTTTACCAAGAGATCCAAATAAGTCTTCAACGGTTTGCACTATTTTCTTTCCACCTGGATGGAAAATCAAATGATCTATATCTTCTATGGTGATATTATTTCGTTCTAAAAACGGATGCACAATCATTGGGAAGTGTTCTGAGATAGTTTCAGGAACTGCTTTATCCAATATCATTTGCAACCCAGTGTTTACTAATTTAAAACCCATCATCGTTTCTGCATCATAAAAATGATACATCGCTTCATCAATTATTTCTGGACCTTCTTCATTGTCGTAAGAGGATAAAATAACACTAGAAGCACCATCACCAAAAATAGCAGCACTCACAATATTAACCATAGAATAATCATCCAATTGAAAAGTTGCTGTTGGAGATTCTACCGCAATTACTGCAGCTCGTTTATTTGGGTTTGCTTTTAAAAAATTCTTTGCATAAATAATCCCAGAGACTCCAGCTGCACATCCCATTTCAGTCACAGGAAGTCTTACAATATCCTGTTTCATATTAAGATTATTAATCAAGTAGGCATCTACAGACGGAATCATAATCCCTGTGCAACTTACAGTAATGATATAATCAATATCTGTTGGTTTTAAGCTGGCTTTATCCAAAGCTTTTACCAAAGATTGCTCTGCTAATTTAACAACTTCACGCGCGTATATATTGTTCTTTTCTTCAAAAGAGGTGTTTGTAAATACTTCTTCGGCATCCATTATAGAATACCGTCTATCTACTCCTGCATTTTCAAAAAGCTTAATCACTTTACGTTTATAACGGTCTTCTTGACCCTCCATCCAAATATTCAAAAACGGAATGATATCCTTAGTCTCTCTTGTATATTTTGGTAACTGTTTTGCTACTGCTGTTATTTTTACGCTCATATTATTTTTGCTTCAAAATCCATTGAAAACGGAAAGCCCATTTCCAACGCAATTGATAGTTTGCATTTAACTGTTGTGATATATCCTCTAATTCGTTGCGTTTAAAACCTCTTAAAACTGAGGTTAATCCGTCTTCTACAATCGTTTTGTTTTTAAAAGTCGTACACAAAAGCTTAAATAAATAATAAGCCAACTTATGCCTATGTAAATCGTTAACCACTATTCCTAACTTGGCTTTTTCTAAAACAGGTTTTAAAAATGTCACCAACGCATCTTCCTTAAAATGATGGAGAAATAAAGTCGTTAATACTAAATCGTATTCTAGATCTTCAAAATCTCTAGAGAAAATATCAATCGCTTTAAATTCAACATTGTTATAGTCTTTCGATAACGACTCCGCATAATTTACAGTATGGTGATTCGCATCAACTCCAATCAGTTTAAATTGATAACCATTTTGTGTTCCAAAACGGGATACGTCTCTCAAAATATCTCCACCACCACAACCTAAATCTATTATTGTAATTGGTTTGCTTTTATCGAGATTATTAAGTGCTTTTTTGAGTCCATTGATGGTAACTATGTTTCCACCTAACCATTGATTGATCTTTGCCAATTTATCTAACGCATCATGAAGTATTGGACCGTTATAGTCTAAATCATCCATGATTTCTTCTTCCTCGCTTCTATATTTTGTACTGACTAACAGACTCATTTGACTTTTATTAATTTTCCATGGGTTCGTTTTATAATATGAGGTAAAATACCAGGAAACCATTTTAGGGCTTGCATCATGACTTCGGAAATTTTAGGTTGATTAAAAAAATCTGCCACAACATGACCAGTTTTTAAACGGGATTTAAATGCTGCGTTCCATTCTCTAAGATACTGCTTTTCTAAGGCTTCTCTGTTAGGAGTTTCCGAATTAAAAAAATCAATAATCAAATCAGATGCTATTTGAGCACTTCTAATTGCCATACTCATCCCGTTGCCACAAAGCGGATGAATCAATGCAGCAGTATCTCCACACATAATGATATGGTTTTCTACTGGCTTTTTATCTTCAAAGGAAATCTGACTAATCGTCAATGGTTTCTCAAAAACTGGAGTTGTCTCACTAAAAATAGCTCTTAAATGCTCATTATTAAAAACTACTTTCTCTTGAAATTCATCAATATCTTTATATTTTTTAAACGATTTAAAATTCGTGATATAACACAAATTAATACTGTCGTCCTCTACTTTAGAAACACCACAATAACCACCTTCAAAATTATGAAGTGCCACTAAATCATTTGGAAAATCACCTTTTACGTGCGTTTTTACCGCTAAATAAGGCGACTTCGTTTTTATGAATTTACGATCAAGCTTTACATCGAGGTTTGCACGTTTACCGTAAGCACCAATAACTATTTTAGCTTTGAATGTTTTTCTGCTTTTTGTTTCTACAGAAAATGAATCATTAGAAAACTGAATATCCTCAACCGTATCCTGAAGCATCTCAACTCCATTTTCAATAGCCTTATTTGCCAAAGCTTCATCTAGACAAAACCTGCTAATCCCAAAACCACCTAAAGGTAAATCTGCTGAAATCAGCTGTCCTTTGGTTGTAGATAGTTGAAATTTATTAATCTTTTTAGCACCTAGTTTAAACACATCAATATCTAAAAACTCTAAGTATGGCAGAACTTCATTAGAGATATATTCACCACAAACCTTATGTTTAGGATAGTTATTTTTCTCAATAACTAAAACCCTCAAATTCTCTTTTGATAAGTGAATTGAGCTAGACAAGCCAGCCAATCCACCTCCAACTATAATAATGTCAAAAGTTGAGGAAATAGTATTCAATGTCGTTTCTAATCTTTTTCTTAAAGATAAGCCGAAATTGATTTAGATTGAATTAGATAACCTTAATAATTTTGAAAACTTGATCTCTAAATTGAATATCATCACCACTCTTTTTCCCTAAGAGCAATTGAGCAATTGGTGTAATCGCAGAAATGGCATAGAACTTATCACTAGATGTTGTTATTTCTCCTGCGCTTACAGCTACAAAATAATTAGCTTGAGTTGTGAAGACAATACTTCCTAGTACAACGATTTCCGAAGTCTCAGAAACATTAATTTTAGTGAGTGCTTGGTTAATTTTTTGAATCTCTGCTAACTGCTGTCCCGCTTTTTCTCTTTCGATATGCAACATAGCGCGACCAGTTTCGTGCTTATCACCTGCAGAACTTTTAGTTTCTGACGTTAATGATTCTTGAATTTCACTAATCGTATTTTGAATCGTTTGTAAGCGATTATCAACAAATGTGAGACATTGGCTATACAAGTCTTGTTTGATATTATTCGTCTTTGTCATCGCGTGTTTGGTAATTTAATGGTCCAAAATAATTCATTTGTTTGACAATCCATGTCTTTCGACCTTCAATATAAGATGTTGCAGGATTGGCTTTATATCTCATTGGGCTTGGTAAAATTGCTGCAATTGCCGAAGCTTGGTATTTAGTTAAACTAGCTGCCGATTTTTTAAACCAATATTGTGATGCAGCTTCTGCCCCATAAATTCCTGGACCCATTTCAATACTATTGAGATAAACTTCCATGATGCGTTCTTTACTCCAAATCAACTCGATTAAGAACGTGAAATAAGTTTCTAAACCTTTACGTAAATAACTACGCTGTGGCCAAAGAAATATGTTTTTTGCGGTTTGCTGACTTATAGAACTTGCACCTTTTAAACGCTTCCCTTTTTTATTGTTTTCGTAAGCTTTTTCAATTGCTTTAACATCAAAACCATGATGTTTTAAAAAGTTTTGGTCTTCACTACAAATCACTGCGAGCTGTAAATTCTTAGAAATATCTTCAATAGCTACCCAATCATGCTCCCAACCTTTTTTACTTTCATCGGTTTGCTCTATATTTTTAATCACCATTAAAGGTGTTATTGGTACAGGAACCCATTTAAAAACAACTACGATGACTATAGAAAACACGAAAAGCCAAAACAAGGTTTTGAACACAAATCTGAAGAAGCGTTTTATAAATTTCATGGTTAAACTATAATAGATTTGCTAAATCTTTTCCAATTAAACTGCCAATAGCAACACCCATTCCGCCAAGACGAACTCCACAATAGACATTATTACTAATTCGTTTTACGATTGGTTTCTTTTGTTGACCAACTCCCATAATCCCGCTCCAACGATGGTCAATTTCGAAAGGTGTGCTTGGTAAAATTGTTGATTTTAAAAGTTCTTCAAGTTTATTTTGAATGAGTTCGGTTTGAGATAACTCTGTAGTTTCTTCACCATTGAAATCTAAGTTTCGACCACCTCCAAAAAGGATTCTATTGTCAATATTTCTAAAATAATAATAACCTTCATCTAAATGAAAAGTGCCTTTAATATGTAAATCCTTTATGGGTTTTGTAATCAACACTTGTGCTCTAGCTGGTTTTACTTCGGAAATATCTAAACTTGAAGCAAATCCATTTGTTGCAATTAATAGCTTTGAAGAAGAAAACTCAAATTGATCTGTTTTTATTTTTACTGAATTCTGTGATTCCGAAAAAGATTCGACAGTAATACTATTTATAATTTTTATACCTGCACTCAATACTAATTGTGTCAATGACACCATCATTTTCCCGGTATCAATTTGACCTTCAAATTGATTAAACCCTAAAGTATTATTACAATTTTGAAAACCAAAAGGATTAGACTTAAAACTAAATACATCTTCTTTAAAAAGTGGTTTTAATAGCGAATTTATATCTTCTTTTTTAGCTTGACATCGCTCTAATAAATCTGTATTAGTAAACAACTCGAAACCTCCAAGCTCCTGATAATCTATTATTGAATCACCTAAAGTTTCTCTCAATAATCGCAAACCATCAATCCGTTTTTTTACGAGATCAAACACGTCTTCTTCTGAGTGTGTTTTAAGATCATCTATAATTTCACTTAAGCTCCCAAAACAAGCAAATCCAGCATTTTTTGTACTTGCACCTTGTGGCAACATTCCTTTTTCTAGAATTAGAATTTTAGATGTAGGAAAACGTTTTTTAAGTTGTAATGCACAATTGAGTCCAACGATACCGCTACCAACAATGGTGTAATCAATATTGGTGAGCCATGATTTTATTTCCCAGTAACTTAAATTCAAAGATGTAGTTTGTTAGGTTATTGAGTAAAAATAGTGATTTTTGGATTGCTAAAACTCAAAAAAGGCGATGTGCTCCTTGGTTTTCACCTCTGTTAAGGATGAAGTGGTTTGTTTGAGCTCCTCGTAGAGAGCGAGCCACGAGAGCCTGACACTTTGGAGCTTTCTGCGGAAAAGGGAAACAGCATAAAAAAACTCCGAAACGTTAATTTCGGAGTTGCTATTTTAATCTTCTTCGATAGGTTGCATTACAAAATCTTCCATAAATTTAGTGGTATAATTTCCCGCTAAATAATCTGGATGATCCATCAACTGCCTATGAAAAGGAATTGTTGTTTTAATACCTTCAATTACGAATTCGTCTAAGGCACGTTTCATTTTATTGATCGCTTCCTCACGAGTTTGCGCAGTGGTAATCAACTTTGCAATCATTGAATCGTAGTTTGGCGGAATCACATAACCTGCGTAAACATGCGTATCTAAACGTACACCATGACCTCCTGGAGCATGCAATGTTGTGATGCGTCCTGGTGATGGTCTAAAATCATTAAAAGGATCCTCTGCATTGATACGACACTCGATAGAATGTAGTTGTGGTAAATAATTTTTTCCTGAAATTGGAACACCTGCAGCTACTAATATTTGCTCTCTAATTAAATCAAAATCAATAACTTGCTCTGTAATTGGATGCTCTACCTGGATACGAGTATTCATTTCCATGAAGTAGAAATTACGGTGTTTATCTACCAAAAATTCTACAGTTCCTGCGCCTTCATATTTAATATATTCGGCAGCTTTAACTGCAGCTTCACCCATTTTTTTACGCAAAGCTTTTGTCATAAAAGGTGACGGAACTTCTTCGGTTAATTTCTGGTGACGTCTTTGTATAGAGCAATCTCTTTCTGATAAATGACAAGCCTTACCTGTTGAATCTCCAACAATTTGAATTTCGATGTGACGTGGCTCTTCAATGAGTTTTTCCATGTACATATCGTCGTTTCCAAAGGCTGCTTTAGATTCTGCTCTTGCAGATTCCCATGCATTTTGTAAGTCTTCTGGTTTCCAAACTGCACGCATTCCTTTTCCACCACCACCTGCAGATGCTTTAAGCATTACTGGATAACCGGTTTCTAGGGCTACTTTTTTGCAATCTTCAAAATCTTCTATAACGCCTTCACTTCCTGGCACACAAGGTACACCTGCTTCAATCATTGTAGATTTTGCATTTGCCTTGTCTCCCATTCTATCAATCATTTCTGGAGATGCACCAATAAATTTGATGTCATGCTCTTCACAGATTTTTGAAAATTTAGCATTTTCTGATAAAAATCCGTATCCAGGATGAATAGCATCAGCATTTGTAATTTCTGCTGCTGCAATGATATTTGATATTTTAAGGTAAGATTCGCTACTTGCAGGAGGACCAATACAAACTGCCTCGTCAGCAAATTTAACATGTAAACTTTCTGCATCTGCTGTAGAATATACAGCTACAGTTTTGATGCCCATTTCTTTACAGGTTCTAATAACACGTAGTGCTATTTCCCCTCTATTAGCTATTAATATTTTTTTAAACATAACTGTTTTGTATTTAAAATTTCAAATCCCAAATTCCTAATAATAAAAGAATTGTATTTTGGAACTTTAAATTTGGTTATGATGGATCAACTAAAAATAATGGTTGATCAAATTCTACTGGAGAAGCATCATCCACTAAAATTTTAACGATTTTTCCTGATACTTCAGATTCGATTTCATTAAATAATTTCATCGCTTCTATAACACAAAGTACGTCACCTTCTCCGATTGAAGTTCCTACTTCAACAAACATAGGTTTGTCTGGAGATGGCTTACGATAAAATGTACCAATGATTGGTGATTTAATAGTTATATATTTTGAATCTTCTGCAGCTGCAGCTACTGCTTCTGCTACTACTGGTGCTACTGCTTGAGCTGCAGCAGGAATTGCTTGAGCTACTGCTTGGTTAACAGGTATTTGTTGAACGTAGGTCGTTGATTCCCCTTTATCATCTCCACCTGTTCTAATGGTAATTTTAATATCATCCATTTCTAATTTAACCTCACTTGCGCCAGATTTGGCTACAAACTTGATTAAGTTCTGAATTTCTTTAATATCCATAATTAATAGTCGTTTTAAATAGTTAGTTAAAAAGTTGGTTATGAATTATAAGCCCATTTAAAATAAATTGAGCCCCAAGTAAATCCGCCACCAAAGGCTGCGAAAATTATCTTGTCATCTTTTTTTAATTGTGATTCGTAATCGTGTAAAAGTAAAGGTAAGGTTGCTGATGTTGTATTTCCATATTTATGAATATTCATCATCACCTTAGCTGGATCTAACGACACTCTATTTGCTGTCGCTTCAATAATTCTTTTATTGGCTTGATGCGCTGCTAACCATGAAATATCATCATTGGTTAAATTGTTTCGTTTCATGATACGCTCTGTAACATCTGCCATATTAAAAACTGCATTTTTAAATACTGTTTTTCCTTCTTGAAATACGTAATGTTTGCCTTCGGCAAATGTATCTGCTGTAATTGGATACGAAGATCCTCCATATGTGGCTTGTAAAAACTCACGTCCTTCTCCATTACTTCTCAATAACTCATCTTGAAGACCTAGACCTTCATGGTTTGGCTCAAACAAAACTGCTCCAGCTCCATCACCAAAGATAATGCATGTTGCTCTATCTTTATAATTGATAAATGATGAATTTTTATCTGCTCCAATAAGTAAGACATTTTTGTATTTTCCAGACTCAATATAACTTGATGCAACAGACATTCCGAAGAGAAAACTAGAACAAGCTGCTTCTAAATCAAACGAAAAAGCATTAGTTGCGCCAATCTCAGTTGCAGTAAAAGCTGCAGTTGAGGCAGCTTTCATATCTGGTGTTGCGGTTGCAACAATTACTAATTCTATGTCTTTAGGATCGATTCCTTTTTTATCAATAAGATTTTGAGCTGCTTTAATTGCTAAAAAGGAAGTTCCTTTTCCTTCTTCTTTAAGAATTCTACGTTCCTTAATACCTGTACGACTGGTAATCCACTCGTCATTTGTATCGACCAAAGTTTCCAATATTTGGTTGGTCAATTTATATTCAGGGACATAGGCTCCTACTCCTGTAATCGCAGCTGTGATTTTACTCATATTAAATTTTTAATATCAACTCAAAAAAAGAGGAAATTTGCAAAAAAAAGATGAATTTTTAATGAATTTACTAATTCCTGGCCGATTAACGTGCAAATTAAGGTTTTTTTAGACTCTGAAAAATTAAACATAAAAAAAACGCCCAAGAATGAGCGTTTTATTATATGCATGCATAATACTTATGCTAAATTTTCTTCTTTTTCAGAGTTGTCAATCAATACTTGACCTCTGTAATACAGTTTACCTTCGTGCCAATGAGCTCTATGATAAAGGTGTGCTTCTCCTGTAGTAGGACAAGTAGCTATAGTAGGAACAGACGCTTTATAGTGTGTTCTTCTTTTATCTCTTCTTGTTTTCGATATTTTTCTCTTAGGATGTGCCATTTTATATGTTATTTATCCGTTAATAGTTTTTTTAATGTATTCCAACGAGGATCTGTTTCCTCTGATGTTTCTTCTTTTTCGCCTAAACTTTTAGGACTTAATTCTTCTAACTTTTTAAGTATGTCTGAATCTAATGTTCCATCCTCAACTCCTGGATGAATTCTCTTTGCTGGCATTGATAATATGATTAACTCATATATATATTGTGCAACATTAAGTTCGTATTCTCCATGAGGAATGATTAGTATATCTTCAAATTCATCATTATAATCGTCTCCAAACTTCACTATTAATTTAAACTTACCTTCAACAACTTGGTCATAAGGCTCATTAGTGATGTCACAGTCTACATTTACACTGCCTGAAATTTCAAAATATAATTCTAAAAACGTTGTTTTCTTTTCAAAAACCAAATCTGCTTTTATATCTACATCATTAAAATCATCATACTCAAAATACTCAAAGAACTTTTTATCAATCTGATAATCAAAATGGTGCTTTTCAGCTTTAAGACCAATAAATGGTATTGTAAATTCCTTTAAGGGCTTCATCATCGCATTCATTTTGAGCCTGCAAATATATAAATATTAATTAATTAAACTATGGTTATAAACAAAAAATGTTCATAACCTATTAATCTCTTTATCTTGATGATTTTTCTAAACGTTTAGGCGACTTTTTTAAAGGGTTTTTAGAGTACTCATTATATTCTTGTCTATTCTTAAAAATCTCTATAGCTTTAAATACAGCTTCTTTAAACGAACCGTTATCTGCTTCACCTTTTCCTGCAATTTCAAATGCAGTACCATGATCTGGCGATGTTCTTACTTTACTTAGTCCAGCAGTATAATTTACACCATGACCAAAAGCTATTGTTTTAAAAGGAATTAAGCCTTGATCGTGGTAAGACGCTATTATAGCATCAAAGTTTTTATAGTTTCCTGAACCAAAAAAGCTGTCTGCAGAATATGGTCCATACACCATTTTATCTTTTATAGCTTCTAATGTTGGTCTCAAAACAGCATCATCTTCTTCACCAATCACTCCATTATCTCCTGCATGTGGATTAATGCCTAACACTGCAATTTTAGGTTTTCTAATTCTGAAATCTTGTACTAGAGATTTATAAACGGTATTAATCTTTTCATTAATAAGCTCTTCAGTAATTTGACTTGGCACATCTTTTACAGGCACATGATCTGTAAGCAAACCAACTTTTAAAGTGTCTGTGACCATGAACATTAAACTTTTTCCACCTAATTTTTCAGCTAAATAATTGGTATGTCCTGGAAATTTAAAACTATCTGATTGGATATTATGTTTATTAATTGGTGCAGTAACCAAAACATCAATGGCATCATTTTTTAAAGCATTTGTTGCTGCCTCTAATGATTTAACTGAATATTCTCCAATCTTAACATCTTCTTCGCCAAAATTAATATTGACATTCTCTTTCCAAACGTTAACTACATTTATTTTTCCATCAACAATTTGATCTGTATGATTGATGCCATGAAAATTCACACTACTATTAAAGTGTTTTTTGAAAAAAGACATGGTTTTGATCGAACTAAAAATCACAGGTGTACAAAACTCTAACATTCTATTGTCTTCAAAAGTTTTGAGTATAATTTCAGATCCAATTCCATTAAGGTCTCCTATTGAAATCCCTAATTTTATTTTTTTATCTTTTTCCATATAGAATATATCAATTGTACGTAATTTTATACTTGCAAATTTAACCAATTATTCGACACTATGTTTACAGGTATTATTGAAGATTTAGGGATTGTTACAAAGCTTGATAAAGAACAAGATAATTTACATGTAGCTGTTAAAAGTACTATTACTCACGAATTAAAAATTGATCAAAGCGTTGCTCACAATGGAATTTGCTTAACTGTTGTCGCTATTTCTGAAGATAATTACACGGTTACAGCCATTAAAGAAACCATTGATAAAACTAATATTGGTGATTTAAAAGTTGGAGATATTATAAACTTAGAGCGTGCAATGAAACTAGGTGATCGCTTAGATGGACATATTGTGCAAGGTCATGTTGATCAAATTGGGATTTGTGAAAGCATCAAAGAAGAAAATGGAAGTTGGTTATTTACCTTCAACTACGATATTACGCTAGGTAATGTTACTATTGAAAAAGGTTCTGCAACTGTGAATGGTGTGAGTTTAACAGTAGTTAACTCTGGAAAAAACAATTTTAGTGTTGCAATAATTCCTTACACATACGAGCATACCAATTTTAAGCACTTAAAAAAGGGTTCTAAAATAAATTTAGAATTTGATGTTTTGGGAAAATATATACAAAAACTCTACGAAAACAGACTATAATTATTCTTTAGAATTCTGGATGGTCTTCTTTATTCCGAAGTAAGCACCAACAACCAAAGCCAAAGTAGTAAACCCATCAATAGGTAAACCTGGAGGTGGTGGAGGCATAGGTGGTGGCGGATCGCCTCCTTGTGCAGCACATACAAAACTTATTAAAACAAATAAGATCGAGGCTAAGATTTTCTTATTTTGTATTCTCATTATGGTGTAAATGTATAAAAAAAAAGGTCTCAACAAAATTAAATAGCAAAAAAACATCCATAAAACGCAAAAATAATCGATGAAAGGTAGGATTTCAGCGTTTTACGTTAAATCTATATTAAAATCAAATATATGATTTTTTGCGATAATCTAAAGAATTTCAACATTTTTTTAGTTTTAATTAATTGTTACTAGGCTGATTAGATTCAAAATATTTACGTAATAAATATGTTTTGGGTTTTTAAAACATTTTTTTTAACGATGCATTTGATCTAATATTTCAATAACTTCTGCCTTTTTTCTTACAGATACAGGAACATTCTCTCCATTTTTAAGCATCAAATAACCTCCATCAGTTTTTATAAAAGCACTTATATATTGTAAGTTTATCAAATGACTCTGATGAATACGTAAAAACCCTGTTGGCTTAAGTAAGTCTGCAAAATATTTTAAAGTTTTAGTTACAAAAACCTTTTTACCATCTTGAAGGTGAAACATCGTGTTATTACTATCAGACTCACAACGTACAATATCATCTAAATTGACAATAATAATTTTATCAAGCGTATGCAATGATATTCTATCTGGTTTTTTATCTGGAGCAGTTAAGGTGTCTTTCAAAATGGTTAAACGCTCCTTGTTAGGCTGTATTTGTTGCTTTGCACGTTCTATAGCATCTGCCAATTCATTATGAGCATAAGGTTTTAATACATAATCTATTGCTGCAAATTTGAATGCTTTTATAGCAAACTCATCACTTGCTGTGACGAAAATGATTTTCGATTTTAACTCCGGAAAAATCTCTAACACGTCAAATCCAGTACCATCTCCCAGCATAATGTCCAAGAATAATATGTCTGGCTGTACCTTGCGAAGAACTTTAGCTGCTTCTACAACACTTTGCGCTGTATTAATAATTTTTATGTCTGGATGATGGATTTCTATGTCGCTTTTTAAAAGCTCCATTGCGTCCTTCATATCTTCTACTATGATTGCTGTTAGCATAATTAATAATCTGTTTCTAATGGGATTTTAAATACAATGGTCGTGCCACCAATACTGCCATCCTTTAATTTTATTTCTGTCATTTCCAAAGCATTTGCGCCAGAGATAGATTCTAGTCGTTCCTTGGTCACCGTTAATGCCATAGATTGGTGATCTGTTTTTGGTTTTTGTTGCTGTGAACTAAAAATTCCAACACCGTTATCTATGATAGTCACTTTTAAAAAGTCGTCGTTATTTGTAAATTCTATTATTAGCTCACCTTCTCGTGGTCCTTTTAAAATACCATGTCTAATCGCGTTTTCCACAAAAGGTTGAATTAACATTGGCGGAATTAAAATTTCTTCGGCATCTAAATCTGTTTTTAAATCGATTTTATACTCAAACGGTTTCTCTACCATTAAGCGCTCTACCTCTATATAATGACGAATCGTTTTTATTTCTTGATCTAAACTTATCGTATCTTTTCTAGAATTCACCAACGTTTCTCGTAACAACGTCGCAAAGCTATTAACCGTTTCATTCATTTTCTCTGGCTTTGTTGGAGCCATCGCTTTTATGCCATTGAGGACATTGAAAATAAAATGCGGATTCATTTGCAAACGCAACGCCTTTTGCTCCAAGGTCAGCAAATGATTCTCTAATTCTAGTCTTTTTTTATCTTCGGAATTTCTCCGTTTCAAACGCTTAATATATTGATACACTAAAAAGGCAAGTACTAAAATCGCAACTCCAATTAGCAACCATTGAAACCATGGTTTTTTATGCAACGGACTTTCAATAAAAAACGAAAACTTAAGCGGTTCACTCTCCTTCCAACGATGGTTTCTCGACTGCACATAAAAGTCATGAGCTCCAAAATTAAGCTCTGGTAAATCCTGAATATTATTTTTTGACCAAGGACTCCAATCATTATCATTTAATTTATAACGGTATTCCACTCCGTTTGGGTGGTCTAAATCCACTGTTTTAAATGAAAAACTCATTTGTTTTTGATCAGGACTCAGTTTTAAAATATTTTTAGAATTCGTCCAAACCGAAAAATCAAGAGAATCTATGCTTTGGAACTCCACTTTAACGTCCTCTAAAAAGAGTTTGGGTTTTTCGGTATCTTGAATAATATCTGTTGGCTGGTATTCTGTCAATCCAAAAAGCGCTCCAAACCATAAATGACCATTATCATCTTTATCAACTGCATTTAAACACGTTTCTATTCCTAGAAATCCGTCATTTCTTCCGAAGAAAAAAGCATCTTTTATAATATTATCTTTATCTAATTCTAGTTTATCAACACCACGCTCTGTTCCAACCCAAAGATAATCTTGGTCATCAAAAATGAGTTGATATATGTTTTCTGAAGCCCCTTTTTTTACACCTTCTAATTTCTTAAACGAGCTGAAATTTTCGTCATTAGACCACCAAACCCCTTTTCCTGCTGTACCCAAATAAAGGGTTTCGTTTTTAAAAACTATAGAGTTGATCTGCACATTTTGCTCTAAAATGCGACCTAAATGTGTGACTTTGTCATTAAAAACATACCCTAAATGACCATTTTTGGTCGCATACCATAAACGGTTTTCATTGTCTTTGACCATGTCCATAATATAAAGGTCTTCAATACCATCTGCTTTTGCATAGGTTTTATATACTTTTAAACTATCTATTTTAGGACTGTAATTAAATTTCACAATTCCGCTAGAATACGTTGCTGCGTAAATAACATTATTAGAAACCTGTATTTTTCTAATCCAATCAAATGGAAACCCATTATCTGTGCTAAGAACTTTGGTAACTTTTATTTCCTTAGGAAGTTTAACCGTTGTCTTTAAAATGGTATCAATTACGATAGAGTCTCTAATGGTTTTTCCTTTAAAAAGCACACCTCTACCATCTGATCCAGCCCAAATATTACCACTATTATCACTAGCAATAGTTTTAATTTTTACTTCGGAAAACGCTTCGGGAATATCAATATCATGAACACCATAATTATCAATTTTGATCAAGCCAGCTTCAGAATTTGAAATCCATATGGCTTTGTTGCTATGATGAACTGCATAGACGCGATTTCCGTTGAGGCCTGTTTCAGTATTAAAATGTTTAAAACTATTCTGAAAATATTTGTACAATCCGCCTCCTGAAGTCGCAATCCAAATATTAGATTGTTTGTCTTTAAAAACTTGTTTCACAACAGGAACAGACAAACCGTTGCTTGTATTAAGAACCAAATTTTCTGACCACGATTTTGTGTCTATTACAGAAACACCGTCATTTTGCGTTCCAATCCAAAGTTGATTATTTATAAGCGTGGCACTATTAATCCTGAGTGGTTCTCTAATTAGTATTTGGTCATCAAATTCTCGAGAATCAAATACTATGGTTCCATCATTAAATGTTGATGCTATCATTTTATTCTCGAAACCAACAATCGTTTTGAAATCACCTTTTTCTAGTTTTTCAATATGTTTTGGAGACGATATTTGACCATCAAATTTCCAAAGGCCATTTTGAGTTGCTACCCAAAAATTATTATCAAAATGAATCAAGTCATTAACTATAAAATCATCTATCTCTGGATCAAGATTTATTTTATTTACTACACCTATTTTATCAACTGAGTAAACTCCTTTTGCAGTAAGCAATATCATTTGCCCTTTAAACGAATAGATCTTATTAACGTCTGGAGTTTCAATATTTAGGAACTTTTGTTTTAGCTTAATCGAGAGTCCGCGTTTGGTTCCTATATATAAGGTGTCGTTTTGAGATTGGATTGCGTTTATGTAATTTGATGCTATTCCGTTGGTTTCATTATAGACCTTGAAAATTTTTCCATCAAAACGAGCTAATCCACCACCTTGAGTCCCCAACCATAGATACCCTTTTTCATCTTGAGTTATGGCATAAACTTGAGATTGCGGTAAGCCATCTTCTAAGGTTAATGACTGTAGCTGCTTGTTTTGAGCATTTGTTGCGTATTGGTTTCCGAAGAAAATTCCGAAGAAAAAAAGAAAGAGATTATATATTATTTTAGGTTTCAATATGGAATTCTTTTGCACTTGCAACTTACAATTTTGAACGCATTTTTTATACTTCTAGTATTTCTATTTTCTGTTTCATTAAAAAGCGCTGCACTCATAAAGAGATACAGCGCTAAAAACAATCACTAAACATCAATTAACTAACTTTTTATTTGTTTTCAAATTCGCAGGATACTGCATAATTTTCTTGTTGTAATTCTATTTTTTGCAAAGCTACCAAGGTTGTTGTTTGCATCAATTTATCGTTTTTAAACACAATGTAAGAATTGCTACTTGTAACGTCACAGCTTTCGCTATCTGGATTGCAAAGTGTAATCACATCTGTACCATATTTATTGTCTTGTTTGTTGATAATGCTCACTAAATCGTGGTTTAAAGACTCTGATTTTACATAGATTTTATCTATTTCTTGTCCGTTTTTTACAGCTCTAATTTGGAAACGCTTATAACCTTTGTAATCTACTCCTGCTTCTCCAAACACAAATTTAATTTCTGGATTCATTTGGCTTACCATTGTTTTTTGTGAGATGAGTCCTCCCCAAATCCAACCTACTTGTGGCCCCATTTTTATCTTGTAAAATCTACTGGTTATACCATTAATGGTTTGTGCGATTTCGCTTTTTGCCAATAATCTTACATTGGTTCCAATTTTTAGAGTTGTTAATTTTTCACATTGTACAGAAGCACAATCTCTAAGTGCAACATCATTTCCTAAAAGGTATTGTGATGCTTTTGCTGCAGAATTGGTATAGACATCAAATTCTACTTCTTTATTTTGAGCGTAAATATCTGACGCAAAAAATAACATTGCTAAAATCATTACTGCTTGAAAGAGTTTAGATGCTCTTGTTTGTGTTTTGTTTTCGTTTTGGGTGTTCTTTAAAGTTCTCATAATATTTTTGTTTTTGGGTTATACTATTTGTTTGATACTCCAAAGATATATTGAGTCTTAGGTAAAATTTGGACGCTTCTAGAATTCGTAAGGAAGTGTTTAGAATTCGTTTGAAAAGGAGACATGAAGACCATGATTATAATAAAACCCACAGATAATCGAGTTTTTAAGCTTGATCTATTTCGTTCAACTGATATTTTAATGTTTAGTCGACTGTTTTTTAAAAAAATTGTTTATTATTTTTAAAATGCCTTATTTTGGTGTTAATCATTTACTTATACTTCCTTTTAAACTAAACCTACTTTAATGTTCAGTAAAAATATTATTCAAAGATTCGCTACAATGGCATCTCAGTTTTCTGATCGCAATGCGTTTTGTATCAATGAAACACATTACACTTATGGCGACTTTTGGACGTTAGTTTCTAAAATAAGAACACTCTTAAATACACTTGATTTAGTAGACCAAAAAATTGGACTTGTTGTTAATGATGATCTAGAAACGTACGCCTCTATTTTCGCTATTTGGATGCAAGGTATGGGCTATGTGCCACTACATCCAAAATATCCTATTGAACGTAATTTAGATATTGTTAATCAAGCAGATTTGAAAAAGGTTTTAGACTCTAGTCTCAATAGTGGATATGATAGTTCTCTTGTCGTTAAAACAATTGAATGTGAAACGTTAGAATTAACTACTGAGATTTTAAAAATCTCAGATGACTCTTTAGCTTATATTTTATTTACTTCTGGTAGCACAGGGAAACCAAAAGGTGTTCAAATATCATTTAAAAATTTAGACAGCTTTGTAAGTGCTTTTTTAGATACTGGCTTTGAATTAGACCATACTGATAAATGCTTGCAATGTTTTGATTTAACATTTGATGTTTCAGTACAATCGTTTTTAATTCCACTTATTCATGGAGCAAGTGTTTACACAATACCTCATGACCAAATAAAGTATAGCTATGTGTTTGGACTACTAGATGATCATGAATTGACATTTGGTGTCTTTGCTCCAAGTATGATTAGATTATTAAAACCTTATTTTGAAGAAATTGATTTAAAAAAATTAAGGTATTGTATTCTTACTGCCGAAGCCTCACCTGTTGATTTGGTCAAGGAATGGGCTGAATGTATTCCTAATGCCCAAATTTTTAATTTTTATGGCCCAACTGAAGCAACTATTTATTGTGTGTATTATGAGGTTAAAGTAAATGAAACGATAAAAGACGCCAACGGGATGCTCGCCATTGGTAAGCCTTTTAAAGGGTTAGAGACTATCATACTTGATGAAAACTTACAAGTTGTTGAAAAAGGAAACAAAGGAGAACTATATGTTTCTGGTAATCAAGTTACGAGTGGTTATTGGAAAAACCCTGAGCGTAATGAAGAAGCATTTATTATACTCGACTATAACGGTGAATCTAAGAAATTCTATAAAACAGGGGATTTGTGCTTAGAGGATAAGGATAATGATCTCCTCTATTTCGGTCGACTTGATAATCAGGTTAAAATACAAGGGTTTAGAATTGAATTGGGTGAAATTGAATTTCATGCTAGAGCATCTATTGGTGGTAAAAACGCTGTCGCTTTTATATATCAAGGTCAAACAGGAGGTAATGAAATTGCCCTATGTTTAGAAATAGATAATCTAGATAAAGATGCCATTTTGAATTCATTAAAAGCTATATTGCCATCGTATATGGTACCTTCTAAGGTTTATAATCTTGAGAAATTTCCTTTAAATACAAGTGATAAAGTTGATAGAAAGCAAGTGATAAATTTGTTTGTGTAATGATATACGGTTTTAAAAAGTAAGAAATGATGAGTGATTTTATTATAAGAGCTGCTACAGTCAATGATGCGCCTTTTTTAGCTGAAACCATTATAGAGGCTGAAAAAAGTGGTACAGATAAATTATCCTATTCTACAATATTTGGCTTATCAGAAGAAGATGTGCGTAAATACCTTATTGAGATCCTTGAAGAAGAAATTGATGGTTGTGAATTATCGGTGTCAAGTTTTATAGTAGCAGAATCTAATGGTAGAGTTGCTGCTGCATTAAGTGCTTGGGTTGAAGGTACGGAGGATGTTCCATCAACTCTAATCAAAGGTAATTTACTTAATTACACACTGCCCAAAGAATGCATTGAAAGAGCAATGAGTCTCAATAAAATGATTAGGGAATTACATGTTGAATATTTACCAAAAACTATTCAAATAGGAGCTGGCTATGTGGCAAAAGAGTTTCGTGGCAATAGACTTCTTGGCATACTGAATAAAGAGATCATCACAAGATTATTAAATGAAAACACAGATGTAAATAGTGTTTGGGCACAAATTTTTAGCTGTAACGTTCCTTCTTTAAAAACTTATGAAAAAGCTGGATTTAAAGTTGTGGGCACTAAAGAATCAACAAAAACAGAGATAGAAAACTATTTACCTTCAAACAAAAAATACATACTAACAAAAAACTATAAATGATAAAAATATGGACAAACCAGAATTGATTGACAGATTAACTACAATATTTCGAGCTACTTTTGATGCGGATTCATTGGTTTTAACAGATGAATTAACTGCTAATGATGTTGATAATTGGGATTCTCTCACCCATATGATTTTAATTTCTGAAATTGAAAAAGGCTTGGATATTAAGTTTAAATTAAAAGAACTTAATAAAATGAAAAATGTTGGTGCCTTAATTGAAATTATTACTTCAAAAATCAATTAGTGTTCAAACCCGAATAGAGGATATTATTTTTAAATAGTTATTACACCTATTATATATTTCAATAAGTTTCTTAATACATGGTATTTACATCGCTTAATTTTTTACTGTTTTTTCCAGCTGTAATTCTTCTATTTTATATCACTCCCATAAAATATAGATGGGCAACTTTATTGATAGCGAGTTATTTCTTTTATTTAAATATTGAGCCTGTATTTGGTTTACTAACTGCTATAATAACGCTATCTACTTATTTTTTTACACGATTAATTGACAAAGTCAATGATGACAAAACGAAGAGTAAATACATGTATCTCAATATCGCTATTGTTTTGCTGCCATTGTTTTTCTTTAAGTACTTTACAGCAATAAATGATGGGATATTTAACATACTTGACCTCTATGAAATACGATGGGTATTACCAAAAATCACGTTTCTTCTTCCCGTTGGGATCTCTTTCTACACGTTTATGGCTATTGGGTATACAATAGATGTTTATAATGAAGAGGTAGAAGCTGAAAAGAATATTGGAATTGTAGCTTTGTTTATTTCATTTTTCCCATTAATACTCTCTGGTCCAATTGAACGTGCTAAAAACATGATTCCTCAGTTTAAATCAGACTTAAAATTAAATCCCGCTAATTTTTCTATTGGCTTAAAATTGATGCTTTGGGGTTATTTTATGAAACTAGTCGTTGCAGATCGCTTGGCTATTTATGTAGATGCAGTTTATGGCAATTTAGCGCATCATAATGGTGATACTATTTTATTTACATCCTTATTATATCCCATACAAGTTTATGCTGATTTAGGTGGTTACTCATTAATTGCTATAGGTGTCTCTAAAATATTAGGATTAGATGTCATGCATAACTTTAACCGACCGTTTTTTGCTACATCAATGGCAGAGTTTTGGAGGCGTTGGCATATGTCGTTAATTACTTGGCTTACAGATTATGTGTACACACCTTTAGCTTTTAGTTTTAGGAGGTACGGTGTATCTGGTATTGTACTTGCATTAATGGTTACTTTCGTTCTAAGTGGTGTATGGCATGGTGCAACTCTAAACTTTGTCGTTTGGGGTGTGCTTCAAGGTGTTTTTTTAAGTATTGAAGCATTAATGAATAAAAGAAAAACAAAAATGGAAAATAGATATAGCTTAAAATCTAATTTTCTTTATGTGGCTTTTTCAATTGGGTTAACTTATTTTCTATTTTCAATATCTCAAGTATTTGGTAGAGCTGTAACTTTTGAAGATTCTATAATCGTTTTTGAAAAAGTAATACTAGAAAGAGGTAGTCTTTTTCTAGACAAAACAACTTTAGCTTATGCTTCTATTGGGATTTTCATGTTGCTATTAAGTGATTTTAGAGATGAGTATTTCCCTAAAAAAATGCTACTATTTAATAATAAACACTTTGTGATTAGATTAGGTTCATACCTCTGTGTGGCATTATTAATACTATGGATTGGGATTTTAAATGGTGGTCAATTTATTTATTTTAAATTTTAAATTTCATGAAAATATTTATCGGAAAGTTATTAGTGTTTCTAGTACTGCTTTTTGCTGCAGATTACCTCTTAGGAAGCATCATTAGCGATTTTCATTTAGAAACTAAAAACATTAATCTGCAAAACACAAATTATGGTTTTGTTAATTATAATAATGATGATATTCTATTCTTTGGAGCTTCAGAAGTATCTCATAGTTTTATAAGCAATAAAGTTACCAAAGAAACAGGGTTATCAAGTTATAATCTAGCCTCAGATGGCTGTGGTATTTATTATCAATATCCATTACTTGAAACCGTTTTAGAAAAACATACACCAAAAGTCATTTTAATAAGCGCTTACCAATTAACTCAAGAAGGATCTGAGTATTTAACACGAATGTATCCTTATTATAATAACAATGAACACGTCAAAGAAGTTGTAGATGAATTACATCCTAGAGAGGCTGTAAAACTTGCATTACAAGGTTATGTTTATAATTCTCAAATCATAAGAATTTTTGATGGCAGAAGCGGTAATTCAAACGGTTACGTACCATTACCTTCAATAAGTGAACTCACTGAAATTCAAAAGTCTATAAACTTACCCGAAGGTGAAGTCTATGAAATTTCTGATGATACTAAATTTTATTTTGTGAAATTTCTAGAAAGAGCTGTTTCTAGTGGAGCAACCGTTTACGTTTATGTTCCTCCAATATTAGAGAAAGTAAATCAACCTTATTTAAATGCTGTTAAATCAATAGCAAATGATACTGGAGCAAAATTAATAGATTTTTCTACTGATTATTCATTACTCAATCGCAAAGAACTCTTTAATGATAAAATTCATTTAAATCATGAAGGTGCTGAAGTTTTAATGGATAAATTTATTGAAGTCCTTAAAAAGGATGGTGTTTACTAGACTTCTCATAACGCCTACAAGATAAGCTTCTCGCGCCAAAATATTTATAAACATAAAACTTCAAAAAGAAGAATTTAAGTGTAGTTTTTATTAAGCACCAACCAAAAACCACAGATCATAGTATACAAAAGACTAAATCTTTTATTTAGCTCTTAATCACTTTTGAAATCACAATGTTTTCATAAGCTAACTTCACAATAGCTTCACCATAATTACGCTCTAAACGTTTTATGGTAAAATGTGCAGTTGCCATTTTTTGAAAATGATCTACAAATACATAATTTAAACTTCCGCCTCCAATGGCACCAACGATAGGTAAAGCTTGTGCTAAAAATTTCTCACTGATTAAAAGACTTAATCTCGTCGCTATTTTAGAAACAAAATTACTCAACGCACCAGATCCTAAAGTGCTTGCGCCTTTTACTAAAGTTTCTAATCCAACTTTTAAACCAGCTGCAGACACATTGTTCAATGCCGAATTTATTGCAATACGTGTTGTATAATAACTCGTTTCTAGCCCATCATCATCTTTAGAATCGCCTCCTAAAGCAAACACTTCAAGACATGCCATTTGACCTTCAAGTGTATAAATATCTTCACCTTCGCTTCTTGCAATATCCATAATGGTACGCATTAAAAACTTAGTAGTGATTGTTAATTCTGAAGCAAAAATGGCTGTTCCAAAACCTGTGGTGGCTCCAAAAAAACCACTAAGTGCTCCACTACCAGTTACAATACTTTTGTAAGTTACTTTTGATGGCTTTTTAAAAGTTTTGTTTTTTTGTATAGTGAATAAGTTGGCTTTAATAATTTTCAACAACGCTTTTTGCGTCAAGCTTTGTATTTTATCCACTATTTTTTCTGGAATAAAAGTCATCCCAGTTTCTACAGTATCACCAATTTTATTGACGTTACGCATAGCCCAACTAATATTTAGCATGTTAGATTTTGCTTGCTTTAAAGCCTCTAAATCTTCTGGTGTTATGGGATTTGTGGTTAATTTCAATTGTATGAGTTGTGTTTTAATATTGAAAACGTCTTGTTTCAATAGTATTTGTCGTTCAACATCTAGATTTGTTACAAAAACGCGAGCGTAAGAACTAATCAATAGTTATTGCTCAAAAATAATTAAGTTTTTCTATTCATAGCTTATAGAGGTCTCTGATTAAAAACGAAAATTAGAGTTATTGCGTCTTAAGGTGACGTATATAGATAGCAAAAAGATTGGTCGTGAAAATTAAAGATCTACATCTCTATTTTAAAATCATCTCTTTGAATGTCAAAATGGAGCTAAATATCATACTCCGCAACAAATCGTTCATTCATGGAAATCAAAGATTTACTATCTTAGCGTTATAATGTGGATATAGACTATAGCGTATATCCCATTGTTGTCAGCCATTGCTTATAGCGGAAGGATTCGTTTTTTTAAAGGTGTATGGAAAAAATAAGGAGTTCTTTTTTGTATTGGTGAAAGACCCGCCTTTTTTAAGGGGATTTCCGACCAAGTAT
>NZ_JADILU010000006.1 GCF_015319355.1 Psychroserpens luteus
TTGGTCGGAAATCCCCTTAAAAAAGGCGGGTCTTTCACCAATACAAAAAAGAACTCCTTATTTTTTCCATACACCTTTAAAAAAACGAATCCTTCCGCTATAAGCAATGGCTGACAACAATTGGATATACGCTATAGTCTATATCCCACCTATAGCGTTAAATCTAATTTAGGATTTTTTTTTGTTAAAAAATAATCGCAGATTTATACTTTATATTCAATTGTACTAATTGATTAATATTGTTGTGATTATAAATATAGTTTATTTTTTGAATGAGTTTAACAGAACTCTCGAGTAATAAATATAATCAGTCATTTTGTTCTATCACCAAACCAAAAGATCATTTAGAAAATCCATATAACCTTTGAAAACTTGATTGTATTTTAGTTAATCACATGTGTGTAATTTTGAAATGATAACTCTATTTGATTCCTGTTCTAAGAATATTATTTATATTTGATATTAATGTATAATTAGAGTACACGATTGCGTACACGATTTCAATTGCAGGAGGGCATTTAAGGTGCCAAATTCGGATTTGTTTCAAACTCATAACCCGAAGGTCACTGGTTCGAGTCCAGTTACCGTTACTAAATTAATCCGTATCAATTATTTTGCTCGCTTAAAACCATTTTATTTATGTTTAATTTAAATTTTTATCTTACAGATGATCACGGAAACGAGCACATTTAGAACACAGTTTGTCAAACAAGAAAAATTTTTCAGCTTTTTCTACAAAATGACTTTGAGCAAGATTGGTTAAAAGATGATTTGAACGAAAATGGAATTAAAGAATTGATTAATCTTGATTTTTAGGAAGAAAAATTAATTACTTACCCTGTGAGTAAAGATTTATTTAGTCCAAAAGTTAATAGTGATGTTGAAAGTATAATTAATGAAATTAAATATCCTAAACTACCTAATCTAATTTAGATTGTCCCTAATGTTGTCCCTTGCTAAAACCAAAAAAGCCCTAAATCATTTATTTCTAAATGTTTAAGGCTTTTTAGTGGTGGTGCCTCCAGGAATCGAACCAGGGACACAAGGATTTTCAGTCCTTTGCTCTACCAACTGAGCTAAGGCACCAGTTGCATAAAAATGCGAGTGCAAATATAGCCTCATTTTTATTATTCACAAATATATATTCAAAAAATTAATTATTTTTTTTATATGAGCTTTAAATCAATGATTTGAACATAAATAATGTTATAATTTGGTTAATTACCATTCTAACTTGAGACTTCGTTTCGTAGTTTTAGCACTTTTAAGACATTCTATGAATTTAATTGTTGATGTAGGAAACACATTTGTCAAGTTCGCTGTTTTTAGTAGTGGTAAGCTAAAAGAGAGAATTGTTGGAGAAGTTAATGACTTTAATGTAATGTCAAAAGATGTGTTAGATGCATATCCTAAGATTAATAAAGCTATAGTTTCTTCCGTAGGAAAATTGAAAAAATCACATATCGATTCTTTAAGGGATGAGATTCCTGTTTTAGAATTATCTCACGAACTAAAATTGCCTTTTAAAAATCTGTATTCAACTCCTACTACGCTAGGAGTAGATCGTATAGCTTTAGTAAGTGCATCTGTAGAACAATTTCCAGATAACAACGTGCTTATCATTGATGCTGGTACTTGTATTACTTATGATTTTATTAATACAAATAATGAATATCTAGGAGGAGCTATTTCTCCAGGGATTAGATTACGCTATAGAACGCTTAATAATTTAACTGCTAATTTACCGTTATTAGATACACAATTGCCTAAGGATATTTTAGGAGATTCCACACAAAACTCAATCCACTCAGGTGTGGTGTTTGGAGTTTTAAAAGAAATTGATGGTGTGATTGATGAATATGTTAAAAAATATTTAGATTTAACAGTTATTTTAACAGGAGGAGATACCAAATTCTTGTCAAACCAATTAAAAAATAGCATATTTGCCAACTCAAATTTTCTTTTAGAAGGTTTGAATTTTATTTTAGAATATAATTCACAATAATGATAAAAAAACTTGTAATAGTTTTAGTCGCTCTTTTTGCAATACAATCGTATGGTCAAGAAGGTACAGCGTCTCCATATTCTTTCTACGGAATAGGAAGCTTGAAATTTAAAGGAACAGTTGAAAATAGAAGTATGGGTGGATTAAGCATCTATACAGATAGTATTCATGTCAATTTGAGAAATCCTGCAGCATATGCTGGTCCAAATCTTTCAATTTGGAATAGTGAAAATAGACCAATTAAGTTCTCTGTTGGTGCAAGTAACAATGCTTCAACATTGAAAGCTAATTCTGGTGAAGCAAAGGTGAGTGCTACAACTTTTGATTATTTGACACTTTCAGTACCATTGGGTAAATTTGGCTTTGGCTTTGGTTTGGTGCCTTATTCTTCGGTTGGATATAAATTAGAAGACACAAATGAGGATGTGATTACCAATAGATACAGTGGAGAAGGCGGTGTTAATAGATCGTTTTTAGGTTTAGGTTATAGAATAACAGATAAATTAAGTGTTGGTGTAGATATGAACTATAACTTCGGAAACATTCAAAACAGCGCAATCGAGTTTGTTTATGATGATGAAGGTAATTTGGTGCAATATCAATCTAGAGAAAGTAATCGTTCAGATTTAAGTGGTGTTAACTTTAATATTGGTTTAACATATAAAACCATGATAAGCGAGAAGTTAGAACTTCAAGCAGGGCTAACCTATTCTCCAAAAAGTGATTTGTCTTCTAAAAATGAAAGATCTTTTTCTACAATTGTTATAAGTGCTCAAACTGGTCAAGAATTTGTAATTAATGAAATTGATGGTAATTTGGAAGCAGATGGTCTAGATAAAACAGATTTAACGTTGCCATCTAGATTCTCATTTGGTGCTGGTATAGGTAAACCAAGAGCATGGTTTATTGGTGGAGAATATACGCGTCAAAATACTAGTGAGTTTTCTAATCCAATTGTTTCAATAGAAAATGCTAATTTTGTAAATGCTTCAAATGTATCGTTTGGTGGTTTTTATATACCAGATTATAATTCTTTTGGAAGTTATTGGAAACGAGTAACCTATAGAGCAGGTTTTCATTTTGAGAATACTGGCTTAGAAATTAATAATGAGACAATAAATGAGTTTGGCATGTCTTTTGGAGTAGGGTTACCGGTCGGGAATATGTTTTCAAATGCTAACCTTGGTGTTGAGTTCGGGAAAAAAGGAACAACAAACCAAAACCTCATTCAAGAAAACTTTTTTAGACTACAAATTAGTTTATCATTAAATGATAGATGGTTTGAAAAGAGAAAATATAACTAACTTAAATTACAAGAAGATGAAAACGAGGATTACAATAATTATAGCAGCACTTTTAATGGTGACTAACTTCGGTTTTGCTCAGCAAGATGAAGAGTGTATGCTTAACTTAACATTGATGAATGACTATGTTAAGAGTAAAAAATATGACGAGGCATATGAGCCTTGGATGAAAGTTAGAAACAAGTGTCCTAAGTTTAATATCGCTATATACAAATATGGAGAGAAAATTTTAGATCATAAAATTGATAAATCTACAGGAGCAGAGAAAATAGCTTTTATTGAAGATTATATGGTTTTACTAGATGCAGCAGGAGAGAACTTTGCTAGCAAGTATCCAAAAGGAGAAATTGAAGAAGAAAAAGCACTTTTAAAATACGAGAACCAAAAAGAACTTGGCCTTACAGATATGCAAATATTTGAAGCCTTTGATAATGTGTTTAAAAACCATAAAGCAGATTTTACAAGTACTAAAGGTTTATACGTTTATTTTACTAAAACAGTAGATTTATTTAAAGCTGAAAAGTTTGAACTTCAAAAGGTGTTTGATAAATATGATGATGTTAATGATCAATTAGAAGATTTGAACGATCAATACTCTAAATCATTAAATAAGTTAATTGAAAAAGAAACAGCTGGTCAAACTTTAGGTAAAACTGAGGCTAAGTATAAAAAATACTACGGACAAAAATTAGAAGCTAACGATAAAATTGCTGGAAGTTTAGATGCTTATATTGGAGAATTAGCAAACTGTGAAAACTTAATCCCACTTTATCAAAAGGATTTTGAAGAAAACAGAACTAATGGAGCTTGGTTAAAGAGAGCAGTTAGTAAAATGTATAATAAAGATTGTACAGATGATCCTTTATATATTGAGCTAGTAAAAGCATACGATCAAGCTGATCCATCTGCAGAAACAAAATACTTTGTATCAACAGTATTGAGAAAACAAGGTAAAAATACCGAAGCAGATAAATATGTTAGAGAGTCATACGATTTACAAGATGATCCAATCAAGAAAGCTAGAATGGCCAAAACGATTGCAAATGATTTTAAAAAGAGAGGAAGCTACGGTTCTGCAAGAACATATTACAGAGAAGCATTGAGTTTAAACCCTTCAGACGGTACACCTCATTTATACATTGCTTCAATGTATGCTAAAAGTGCAAACAGCTGTGGAGATAACCCATTTAATAAAAGAGCAGTGTTCTGGTATGCAGCTCAAGAAGCTAGAAGAGCTGGTCAAGTAGATCCTAGACTTAAAAGTAATGCAGCGCAAACAGCAGCATCTTATGAGGCAAATGCTCCTACTAAAGCAGAGATATTTTCTCAAAACATGGCAGGAAAAACAATCAACATAGGATGTTGGATTGGAGGTAGTGTAAAAGTACCTAGCCTATAAATGAAAATAAATTTTTCACATATAATTAAAAGCGTAGTCACAACAATCGTTGTGATTACGCTTTTTTCATGTGAAAGTAATTTAAAAGAAGTGCAACAAATTGGCATACTTCAAAATCAGCCAATAGGTGAAGCAAAAAATATTGATTTAAAATATACTGAAGCAGAAGATTCTATTGGTAAAGTCATTGCAAATCTAAAAAGCCCTAAAATGCTTGATTATTCTAATCGAGATTTTTCGTTTTCTGAATTCCCAGATGGTTTACGCTTATTATTATACGATGAAAACAATCAAAAAAATATAGTCCTTGCAGATTATGGAATCGTTTATAACGCAACAGGCTTAATCGATCTTCAAGGCAATGTGATTCTAATAACACCTCAAAAAGACAGTCTGTTTGCAGAGCAGCTGTATTATGATCAAAAGAACCAATGGTTATTTTCAAATTTACCAGTGCGCCTAAAATCTGTAACCTCAAATAATGGTCATGGTGATATTTTTGATTCAGACACTAAATTTAAAAACTACACAATACTAGAGGGTAGAGGAGATATGATCCTAAAAGATTAATACCAGTTATTGTTTTCTTACAGTAAATTCAAATGTTAAATAGTATGGGTTTACAAAACATCTTTATCTTTGTACTTTAATATTTAAACACAAACATGAAAATCCTTCATTTTTTTCAATACCTATACCTGTTTTTTGCAGTTTTATTTATTTATGATGGCTTTGTGAGTTGGGGAGAAGAGGGTAATAGATCAATAATATCTTTCGTTTTTGCAGCTTTGGCAATTTTTATGTTTTTCTTCAGAAATAAATTCAGAAATAAATTTGGTAACCGCAACGGTTCATAGATATGGATTTTAGCATTGTAATCATTATTGTAATGTTATTGCTTTCGGCTTTTTTCTCCGGAATGGAAATCGCTTACGTCTCATCCAATAAGATTCACATAGAAATTGAAAAAAAGCAAGGTGATTTTCTTGCTAGTATTTTAACAAGACTTACCGCAAGACCTTCTAAATTTATTGCAACAATGCTTATTGGTAACAATATAGCACTTGTTATTTATGGATTTGTTATGGGAGATGTTTTGATGGAGTGGTTTGGCAGTTTGTCATCTCAATATAATTATCAGTTGGTTAAGTATTTATTAGTCGATTTAAGCTTATTAACGCAAACGATAATTTCTACAATTATTATTTTATTTACTGCGGAATTTCTCCCCAAAGTATTCTTTCAAATCTATGCCAATTCATTTCTGAAAATCTTTGCTTTCCCAGCCTACATGTTTTATTTATTGTTCTGGTTTTTGTCTTCTTTTATTATATCTATTTCAGATATCATACTCAAACGCTTTTTTAAGACCGAAGGTGATGATGTTCAATTAGCAATGACTAAAGTAGAGCTAGGAAATTACATTAGTGAACAAATGGAATCTGTAGAAGAACATGATGAAGTAGATAGTGAAATACAGATTTTTCAGAAAGCGCTAGAGTTTTCCGAAGTAAAAGCAAGAGAAGTCATGATACCTCGTACAGAGATTATGGCTGTTGAGGTTAAAGATTCTATTGCCAATGTAAGTACTTTATTTATAGAGTCTGGTATGTCCAAGATTTTAGTATATAAAGACAGTATAGATGAAATTGTAGGTTATGTTCACTCCTTTGAATTGTTTAAAAAACCTAAAACGATCAAGTCTATCGTAAAATCCGTAGTATTTGTGCCAGCAACCATGTTGGTGAAAGATGTACTTAATATTTTGACAAAGAAAAGAAAGAGTATGGCTGTTGTTATTGACGAGTATGGAGGTACAGCAGGAATTATGACCATAGAAGATATTGTAGAGGAACTTGTTGGTGAAATTGAGGATGAGCATGATAGTGTTGCTTTAATAGAAGAGAAAATAGATGCTAATAATTATAAATTCTCTGCGCGTTTAGAAGTGGATTACATTAATGAAACCTATAAACTCAATCTTCCAGATGGAGAAAATTATGAAACTCTTGGCGGACTCATTGTTGATGAAACAGAAGAAATCCCACAAGTAAACGCTCAAATCAGTATTGGGAATTTTAAATTTACCATTTTAGAAGTGTCTTCAACCAAAATTGATTTGGTAACACTTCAACTTATACAAGAAGATTAAACGATTATTTTTGATGTTTTCTTCGGAAATGTAACAAGACTTCAAATTTAAGATCCTACATTGAACCTAATGGCTTTACGAGTTTATCAAATGAGCCATTTATCCCATAAATACAATCCTTTGACCTACAATTAAGGTGAGCTAATCAAATTCAGTAATAAAAACAGACATCTACTTTTATTATTTGATAGAAAATGGTATTTTCGCCCACTTATTATTCGATAAATTATACAATAAAATGGCAGTTTTAAATAAAATTAGACAACGTTCACTCTTTTTGATACTAATCATAGCATTAGCGTTATTTTCATTTGTGCTTGCAGATCTTTTTAGAAATAGTGATGCATTATTAGGTACAGCTCAAGATGTTGTTGCAACTGTAAATGGAAAAACCATTGATAGAACAGACTTTATGTCTAAGGTAGAAAACATGCAAAGACAACTAGGTCCTAATGCAACTTCTACGCAAGCAATGAACAGAGTTTATGATCAAGAAGTGCGTCGTGCAGTTATGAATACGCAGTTTGATGATTTAGGCTTAACTGTTGAGCATGATCAAATGAAAGATTTGGTGAAGCAAAATTTCGCATCTTATCCTGAGTTTCAAAATGAAGTAGGTCTTTTTGATGAGAATAAATTAACAGAGTTTGTTGCTAATCTTAAAGCGATTTATCCTGAGCGTTCTGTTCTTGGAAACTTTCAGTTAAATTATGATGATTGGGTAAATAGTGAAAAGTCTATTGCTATTGGTGCTCAAGAAAGAACATACTATAATATGGTTAAGGCTGGTGTTAATGCAACATTAAACGAAGCTGAGGTTGATTACTTGTTAGAGAATTCAACTAGAGACTTAAGATATGTGCAAATACCTTACACTACAATTAATGATAGTCTAGTTGAGGTTACTAAAAGTGATATCAACGCTTATATCAACAATAACAAAGAGAAATTTGAGGTAGAAGCATCTCGTGATATTGTATATGTAGAGTTTAAAGAAGAGCCAAGTTTAGACGATGAAAATAATTTAAAATCAGATCTTAACGATTTCATTACAGGGAAAGCTGTTTTTGAAAACGGTAAGAATGATACAATTAGAGCATTTAGAACTGTTAAAGCTGCAGATTTAGAAACCTATATTAACTACACAGCAGCTTCAGATTTGAATTACAATAATACATTTGTAAAAAAATCTGCATTACCTGCAGCAGTAGCAGATACATTGTACAATTTAAATGTAAATGATGTTTACGGTCCTTATAAAGATGGTGGTATGATGAAGTTGACTAAAATGGTCGCTAAAAAACAAGTACCAGATTCTGCAAAGGTTCGTCATATTTTAATTCCGCATCTTGGAGCTTCAAGTGCTGCTCCTGATGTGACAAAAACAGTTGAACAAGCTAAAGTAACTGCAGATAGCGTATTAGCTATTGTAAAAGCAAATCGTTCTAAATTTCCAGAATTGGTGACTGCATTGTCATCAGATCAAGGAAGTGTTGAAAAAGGTGGAGTTTATGATTTTCACCCAAGTACTCAAATGGTAAAACCATTTAGTGATTTTGAATTTGAAAATAAAGTAGGAGATATAGGTGTTGTGAAAACTCAGTTTGGTTTCCATATTATAGAAATATTAGATCAAAAAGGATCATCTAACGTTGTTAAAGTTGCTACAATTGCAAGAAAAATTGAACCATCAACTGAGACTATAGATGATGTCTTTACTGAAGCATCAAAATTTGAACTTGCTATCCAAGATAACGATTTTCAAAAAATTGCCGAAGAACGTAAATATACTGTTAAGCCTGTTAACGGGATTAAAATATTAGATGAGCAAATCCCAGGATTAGCAAGTCAAAGACCAATGGTACGTTGGGCTTTTGAAAACGGAACTAAAGTTGGTGATTTCAAACGTTTCACAATTCCTGGTGGTGGTTATGTTGTTGCACAAGTAACTAAGGTTGGTAAGAAAGGTTTAATGGATCCAGAAACAGCATCTGCATCTGTATTAAGTGATATTAGAAAAGAAAAGAAAGCGAAAATGATTCGTGCTAAAGTTTCAGGTACTACAGTAGACGAGGTTTCTAAAAACCAAAGCAGACCTGCAACAAATGCATCAGCTGTAAATATGAAAAACCCAACATTAACAGGAGCAGGTTTAGAACCTAAAGTTGTTGGTGTGGCATTTGGATTAAAAGATGGTGAAACATCTGGTTTAATTGATGGAGAAAAGGGTGTTTATATGGTAAGTGTTTCTAATATTCAAGAAGCAACAAAATTAGACAACTATCAATCTATCGCTAATCGTTTAAGCGTAACAAGATCAAGTGCAGCTCAAACTAAAGTATATAACGCTTTAAAAGAAACTGCAGATATTGAAGATAATAGAGCAATGTTCTACTAGTCTTTAACTATAAAATAATAAAAAAGCTTCGCAATTTGCGAAGCTTTTTTTGTTATATAAAAGAGGTAATATTGATTTTTTAGATCCTATCAGGATTTTAAAACCATTTCAGAATATGATAAAATAGTAGTAAAGCCTTTAGATTCAAAATAAGACGTGGGATTGTCTTTTGAAGCAACCATGACAAAATCTCCTCCCCAAGCACCAAGGCTTTTTATACTGCCATTAAAATCATTGAAAAGACGCGTTTTAATGGGCATTTCTTTAATTATTTCAGAAATGAGCTGTTCATGGTCATCCATTAACTTTTGAAATTCATCAAGAGAGTTGCAAGTAATCATTCTCGCAGTTATAATATTTATTCTTGCAATTGAAGAGGATAAATCTGAAGTGTTTTTTCTATACTGTTTAATCCCATCTCTACTGTTCTGCTTTTGATTAAGATGAACAAAGTAAATGTGATTTTTAAAACTAGGATTGAAATCAACAGATGTAATGAGTTGTTCTTTATCATTTCGATGAGAGCGTGAAATCTCATTTTTGTTTAATTGAAACGTCAAACTTCCTGTCGCTTTAGCGCAAGCAATATCATAGCCACTTCCTCCAAACGTTTGTTCTAATAAGCTGTAAGCATGAACCTTTGCCCAACTAGCAACATTAGAAATTAATGTGGATGAGGTGCCAAGTCCCCAATTTTTTGGAAACCCTAACTCAGTAGTAATATTGTAGCCACTTTCATTAGTCAGAAATTCTGGATTGAGTTGTTTTGCTACATTTAATATCTCTAACAATCGTTCAGAAATGTCGTTCTGAGGAGTTAGAGATGAAACAATCATTTTATTATCAAGATTAAACTCTGCTTCAAGCCAAATTTTACCATTTTCATCTAAACTTATCCATTTGAGTATTCCGTCTTCTCCTTTTTCGATATTAAGAGATTGTCCATAAATACTAGGAACTGCCAATGCAAGAGCTCCATCAAGAACGAGGTATTCTCCAGTTAATAATAATTTTCCGTGACTATAAAAGCTTTTCATTTATTGTCTCAGTTTTTCTATAGCTTCAACCACAGTACTATGCGTCACAGTATGTGTTTTAAAATAATTAACAAGGGTTGTTTTTTCTTCGGAAGTGGCTTCAAACTGATTCAAAATATTCATCAAGTGCATTTTCATATGTCCTTCTTGAATTCCAGTTGTCGTTAATGAACGAAGTGCAGCAAAGTTTTGAGCTAAGCCAGCTACAGCAACAATTTGCATGAGTTCTTTTGCAGAGGGTTCTCCAAGAAGTTCAAGAGCTAACTTTACTAAAGGATGTAGTTTTGTTAATCCGCCAACGGTTCCCAAAGCTAAAGGTATTTCCATCCAAAAGGTAAAAATGTCATCTTCAATTTTAGCATGAGTTAGGCTTGAGTATTGTCCGTTTCTAGACGCATAAGCATGAACACCAGCTTCTACAGCTCTAAAATCATTTCCTGTAGCAAGAACCACTGCATCAATACCATTCATGATGCCTTTGTTGTGAGTTACTGCTCTATAAGGTTCAATTTCTGCGATGTTGACTGCTTGCACAAACTTTCTAGCAAATTCTTGAGCCGAAACATTAGGGTTTTCGGTGAGTTCTTCTACTTTACAACTTACCTCTGCACGTACTAAACAATTTGGCACATAGTTAGAAAGAATAGACATAATGATTTGAATATTCTTCTCTTCCGAAGAAAATAATTCAAAGTTTTGAGCCTCTTCTTTAAGTGTTTCTGCAAATTGCTCTAAACAAGAATTAATGAAATTTGCTCCCATTGCATCCAATGTTTCAAAGGTGGCATGTAGTTGATAATAATTATCTATGTCTTGGGTTTTATTGTTAAGTTGTATATCTAAAATGCCACCACCACGTTTTTCCATGTTTTTGGTAAGTGGTTTAGCGTTTTCAATAAGTTTTGGTTTTATAACTTTGAAAAACTGTTCTAATTTTGTGCTTTCGCCTTGAAACATGAAATGTACTTGGCCAATTTTTTCCGTAGAAATCACTTTGGTTTTAAATCCACCACGATCAAACCAAAATTTTGCAGCTTTACTGGCTGCAGCAACTACAGAGCTTTCTTCTATAGCCATTGGTATGGCATAAACTTTCTTATTAATTAGAAAATTAGGCGCTACACCTAAAGGTAAATAGTAGTTAGTTATGGTGTTTTCTATAAACTCATCGTGGAGCTGTTGTAGTTTTTTATCGTCATTCCAATACTGTTTTAAAAGTGATTTTGCAGACAAGGCATCTTTAAAATAAGTGTCAGTAATCCACTCAATTTTTTCTGATTTTGATAATTTGGAAAAGCCAGTAATGGTTTTATTCATCTGCTAAATTTTATTATTTGATGACAAGAAATTGCTGTTAAACGGAAAGCGCAAAGATACTATTCTTGGTATTATTATTATTGCCTAGTCACAATATTGCGCATTTAACAGTTAATAGTTACTGTTTTTGCATTATTTTTAGTAAACTTGACATAGTTTTATCAAAAAAATACCTCTATGAATATATTCAAATCCTTTACGATTCTTGTTTTTTTTATAACAGCTTTAACATCAGCACAAAATAAGGAAATCACACTAGAAGAAATTTGGGACGGAACGTTTAGAACTGAACGAATGGATGCATTGCATTCTATGAAAAATGGGCAACAATATTCAGTTTTGAATTATGAAAAAGGAGGGACTCAAATAGATATTTACAACTACAAAACTCTAAATAAGGTTAATACACTTGTTAAATCAAGTAATCTTCGTGATATTGAATCGTTTTCAAACTATACTTTTAGTGATAATGAAACTAAAATTTTATTAGCGACCAATGTGGAGTCTATTTTTAGACGTTCAACATTGGGTAAATTTTATGTTTATGATACTGAAATGAATCTTACGACATTAGTTTCCGAAGAAAAAATACAAGAACCTACATTTTCACCAGATGGAAATAAAATTGCTTATGGTTTAAACAATAACCTTTTTGTTAAGGATTTAAACTCAGGTGAAACAGAGCAAATCACTTTTGATGGAGAAAAAAATAAAATCATCAATGGTATCACAGACTGGGTTTACGAAGAAGAATTTAGTTTTGTAAGAGCCTTTGAGTGGAATGCCACTGGAAACAAAATAGCATTCATCAGGTTTGATGAAACGAATGTTCCAGAATTTTCAATGGATGTTTATGGTCAGCAATTGTATCAAACTCAAACAGTTTTTAAATACCCTAAAGCAGGAGAAACAAACTCTGATGTGTCATTACATATCTACGATTTGGCAAAAAACAAAACACAAGAAGTAAAACTTGATAAAGCGTATAGCGATTTTTATATACCTAGAATTAAGTGGAGTAATGACGCAAATGTGTTGAGTGCTCAATACATGAATAGGCATCAAAATGAGCTTGATTTATGGATGATTAATGCGGAAACATCAAGTGCTAACCTAGTTTTAGCTGAAACAGATAATGCGTATGTAGATGTTACTTTTAATTTAACCTTCTTAAAAGATAATAGCTTTATTTGGACAAGCGAAAAAGATGGTTGGAACCACATTTACCACTATGATAAAAATGGAAAGCTTATAAACCAGGTTACCTCTGGAGATTGGGAAGTGACCGATTATTATGGTTACAACCCTAAAACAAAACGAATTTTCTACCAATCAACTGAAGATGGGTCAATCAACAGAAGCATATATTCTATTGATCTCAATGGGAAAAAGAAACAACGTTTGACAAAAAATACGGGAACAAATTCCGCGTCTTTTAGTGCAGACTTCACTTACTTCATTAATTCATTCTCTAGTGCTATCAATCCTCCAGAATATACTTTAAACAATTCTAAGACTGGAAACTTGGTAAAAAGTATCAAGGACAATGATAAACTTGCACAGAAATTATCACATTATAAAACATCTCAAAAAGAATTTAGTACCATTAATGTTAATGGAAACGATTTAAATATGTGGACGATAAAGCCTGCAGATTTTGATGAAAACAAAACCTACCCATTGTTTATGTATCAATATTCTGGTCCAGGATCACAACAAGTAGCTAATCGTTGGAATTCTGCCAATGATTATTGGTATCAACATTTAGCACAGCAAGGTTATATTGTAGTTTGTGTAGATGGAAGAGGAACAGGTTTTAAAGGTGCAGATTTTAAGAAAGTCACACAAAATGAATTAGGAAAATACGAAGTAGAAGATCAAATAGAAGCAGCAAAGCAATTAGGAAAATTATCATATATTGATGAAAATAATATTGGTATTTGGGGCTGGAGTTATGGTGGCTTTATGAGTAGTAATGCTTTGTTTAAAGGTAATGATACTTTTTCTATGGCAATAGCTGTTGCACCAGTGACAAGTTGGAGATTCTATGATTCTATTTATACAGAACGTTATATGACAACACCTCAAGAAAACGCATCAGGATATGATGAGAACTCACCAATTAATCATGTAGATAAATTGAAAGGTGATTTCTTATTAATTCATGGTACAGGTGATGATAATGTACATGTTCAAAATACAATGCGCATGGTAGAAGCATTAATTCAAGCAGATAAACAGTTTGAATGGATGATCTATCCAGATAAAAATCATGGTATTTATGGAGGAAACACAAGATTGCATCTCTACAAGAAAATGACAAACTTCATTCATGATAACTTAGGTGATAATAGAAATCTAGAAAAAGAATCAAAGGAAGAAGAAGTCAAAATCAAAGGATAAAATAACTAATTAACAAAATAATTTTATGTCAACAACAACACTTAAACCACATCAAAAAGAACTTTGGGGACATCCAATAGGTCTTTATGTATTATTTTTTACTGAAATGTGGGAACGCTTTTCTTACTACGGAATGCGTGCTTTATTGGTTATTTACATGATCGCAGAAGCTTCTCATAAAGATGGACCAGGTTTAGGTTGGACAAATCTTGAAGCATATCAATTATACGGTTGGTATGTTATGCTAGTTTATGTCATTTCAATACCAGGAGGTATACTTGCAGATAAGGTTTTAGGACAGAGAAAGACAGTGATGCTAGGAGCTATTATATTAGTTCTAGGGCATGGGACACTTGCTATAGAAGCAGATTGGGCTTTCTTTACAGGTTTAGCCTTGATTATTCTTGGAGTTGGGTGTTTAAAACCTAATATTTCAACAATGGTAGGAGGTCTTTATAAAAAAGGAGATATTAGACGTGACAAAGGGTTTAGTATATTTTATATAGGTATTAATTTAGGTTCACTTTTAGCAACATCTATTATTGGAGTTGTAGTTGCAAAATGGGGTTGGCATGCAGGATTTGGATTGGCAGGTATTGCTATGCTTTTTGGCTTAGTAGTTTACATTTACGGTCAAAAATATATCAGTCATGTAGGTAACAAACCTACAGTAGAAGAAAAAAGTAATGATGTTTCTATTGTTAAATTATTCTCTAATATATTTAAGTCTCCAATACAATTAGTGATATTTATTGTGCTAATAGCACTTTCGCTTTATGCAGGATTTACGTTTGAAGGCGTTGATCATTGGGGATATGGAGCATTGTTTATTTTCCTTTCTTTTGTGGTTGGTCTTTTAATGATGATTTATAAAAGTCTAGAAAGTAACATCATGAAAGATCGCTTTTTAGTGTTACTACTTTCCTTTTTACTTGTTATTGTTTTTTGGGGTGCATTTGAACAAGCAGGAGGATTAATGAGTGTCTATACAGAAACAAAGACTGATAGAATGTTGTTTGGTTATTTGATTCCTACACCAATGTTTCAAGGTTTAAATGCTGGATTTATCATATTGTTAGCTGTTTGGGTAGCAAATATTTGGGCTAAGAGAAAACTTAAAAATAAAGAAGCATCATCGTTATTTAAAATGGCAACAGGTACAATAATAATGGGACTTGGTTTTGTGTTTATGATTTTTGCTGTTAGAGAATATGATGCTAACGGAAGTTCTGGAATGCAATGGTTAGTTTTAGCATACTTATTTCATACTATTGGTGAACTATGTTCTTCTCCAGTATCATTGTCATTCGTAACCAAACTAGCACCTGTTAAATACGCATCCTTAATGATGGGATTATATTTTGCAGCTACTGGTCTTGGAGGAAAAGTAGCAGGTATTCTTGGTGAAAAATCTGAAAGTTTTGGAGAATACACCATTTTCACAGGGATTGTAATATTTACTGTAGCTTTTGGTTTATTAGTGATTTTACTTTTAAAACCATTGAAACGTCTAACTCATGGAGCAGAAGATAATGAGCGTGTGATGAACGATGCTGAAGCAGAAGGTTTTGAATTAGCAGACTCAGACATTAACAACTAACTTTTAATATATAAACCCTGGCAAAACTATTATTGCTAGGGTTTCTCTTTTCTAACTAAACATTCATCCTATGAATACAGACATCGAAAATCTATTTAAAGACAAAGTCATTGGTCATCCAGCAGGATTATTCGTGATATTTTTTACAGAAATGTGGGAACGCTTTTCTTTCTACGGAATGAAAATACTATTGGTACTGTTTTTAACAGCTCCATACCTAAGCGATAATCCTGGATGGGAATGGTCAAGGGAAAATGCTTTGGCATTAATTGGAACATATTCGTCTTTACTCTATCTTACTCCTATAGTTGGCGGTTGGTTAGCTGATAAGATAACAGGCTATAAATGGGCTGTTATTATTGGTTGTTTTGTAATGATGTTAGGTCATGCATTTATGGTCTTTGAGACGACATGGTCATTGTATGTTGGTCTTGCATTATTAATCATTGGTACTGGTTTCTTTAAACCTAATATGACGTCAATGATTTCTGAAATGTATAAAGGGAAGGAGTCTAAAAAAGATGGTGCTTACACGATTTATTATATGGGAGTAAATGCAGGTGCTTTCTTCGGAATGATGCTTTGCGGATATTTAGCTTCAAATTTAGGTTGGAGTTATGGTTTTGGACTCGCTGGAATATTTATGCTTGGAGGATTAATTCAGTTTTGGTTGGCTAAAGATTTATTTGGTCAAATAGGAGAAAAACCTTCTAAGATTCATGAAGTTGAATTGCCTCAAAATATTAATGAAGAAAGTCCAAAAGAACATAGTAGAGATGATGATAACGAGAAGTTAAACCCGTTTACAATGGTCGATAAGGTGCTGATCATATTATCTGCATTAGGAGGACTATTATATTTGTTTAATGATCCATTGTCAAAAATTGAAAACATTAACCTTCTACCATTTTCAATTGGAGATATGGAAGGTTCTAATGTTACTATTATTGCGTCATTATTTATGTTCTTGTTTTTAATCATAAGTAGAATATCTCGTTATTCTAAGATTGTTAGAGATCGAATCATAGCTGTAGCTATTTTTGGAATTTTTACTGTGTTCTTTTTTGCTGCATTTGAGCAATCTTTAGGATCTATGACACTATTTGCTAGAGATTATACAGATAGAATTTTGACTGGTTCTTCTGGGATGATATTCAAAGTAATTGATACAATATTAACAATAGTACCGTTAGCTATAATTACTTGGGTATTATTTATGTTATTTAAAAAGACGTATAAAAAAATAGCAGCTTCTAATATTGTATTAGGACTAACTTTCGTTTTTTTATGGATTGTAGTTTTCTATAAAGTATTTAATGAATTTAGCAAAGATACTACCGAAGTTGATCCAACGTGGTTTGGAATTCTTAATTCGTTTTTTATCATAACATTAGCGCCTTTGTTTTCTAAGTGGTGGGAGAGTAAATATAATCCTAGTGTAGCTATGAAATACGGTATTGGACTCATATTACTTGGTTTAGGTTTTGGAATACTTGTCTTTGGTACCTTAGCAATTCCTCAAGGAGCAACAACAGCTTCTGTAAGTATGGTGTTTTTAATTTTAGCTTATTTATTTCATACTATGGGAGAATTGTGTATCTCTCCAGTGGGCTTGTCTTACTTAAGTAAATTAGTTCCTGGGCGTATGATTGGATTCATGTTTGGTATTTGGTATTTAGCTATAGCAATAGGGAATAAAGCAGCTGGATCAATGGGAGGCATGATAGATAAAATCACAGCTGAATACTCTTTAAGTACTTTTTTCTTGATTTTTACATTAGTCCCAGCAGGAGTTGGAGTTTTATCAATGGTGTTGAATCCAGTACTCAAAAAACTAATGCATGGAGTACGTTAATCGAGTAAATTCGTTAAAATAACCTAAAATGCTCCACTTTTGGAGCATTTTTTGTAAGTTCGGAATAACTTTTGCAACAAATCAAATTATGAAGAAAGTATTTATATTATTTGCAATCGCCTTGATGTCTTCAAGTGCAGCAGTAGCTCAATCACTAGAAATTAATTGGGTGACTTTTGAAGAAGCTTTAGAACTTCAGAAGAAAAATCCTAAAAAAATTATGATGGATGTCTATACTAATTGGTGTGGTCCATGTAAAATGCTTGATAAAAACACATTTCATAATAAAGATGTTGTGGAGTATGTAAACAAGAACTTTTATGCTGTAAAGTTTAATGCTGAAGGTAATTCTGTTGTGAATTATCAAGGAGCAGAATTCAAAAACACAGGATATAAAGAAGAACTTAAAAACCGAAGAAATGGTGTGCATCAATTGTCTCGTCATTTAGGAATTAGAGCCTATCCAACTATTGTATATTTTGATGAAGAAGGAAATGTAATTCAGCCAATTAGTGGTTATATGAAACCACAACAATTAGAATTATATCTAAAGCTATTTCAATCAAATGCTTATAAGGATATTACTACTCAAGATCAATTTAATACTTACTACAAAGCATTTAAAGCAGAATTTCAAGAATAGTTGTATTCTCATTTAATTATAAAAGCTCCCTTTTTCCTAGTATGGTGAAAAGGGAGTTTTCTTTTTAGACAAGTGGCTTCCCAACGTTTTACATAAGATGTATAATTACTTCCATCTGCAATGATGTATTTTGGGTTGATAGAATCAATGAGTCGGTCTATATTTATTCTAGGTGAGTTACATAGTAGTACATAGTCAGGATTAAAACTCTTTACTTCATAAACACCTAAACTATCTACGACTAAAATGGTTTTGTTTTTGAAAGTATAAACAGATTTTAATGAATCTAAAGTGTTTGTAGTTATAAAATTTCCGACGTTAAAATTAGTGATGATCTTATCTCTAGACCACGAGATGCTATCAAAATTATGAGAGATATGAACTGATGAGTTTGTTTTTTGAGCTATTAAGGTTTTTCTGCTTTTATGAAAAATAACAAACTCATTATTTGAGTTTTGATAGTCTGTAAATAGCCATGCGCTTTGTAAGCATAATATTGAAATAAACACAAAAACAAGTCTTTTGTAATTGGGCTTTTTATACCAAAACGTTATTGTTAATATTAAAAGATAGCATGTAAAAACTTGAACTTCGTTGAATGAAATGTTCTTAAATAAGAAAGTTTCCTGATGAGAAACCCAAGCAACAACAGTATTCATTAAACTAATAATATAACCATATAAGTCTGCAAAAAAATGTGGAAGTGCGTTTAAAACTGCTAATAGAATCACTAAAATACCTAGACCAAGAATAACTCCTAAAAATGGAATAATCGCCAAATTAGAAATAAAAAACAGACTGGGGAATTGGTGAAAATAATACAAACTCAAAGGAATAACTCCAAATTGAGCAGCAACAGTAACCGTAAATATTTGCCAGAAGTAATCAGCAACTTTCCATTTTGGTTGCCATAATTTGTAGAGTAGTGGTTGTATGGAAACAATTGCTAAAACTGCGACATAACTTAATTGAAAACCTACATCAAATAGAAACATAGGTTTTACCAAAAGTAGCACAAACATGGAGATGGCAAGTGTGTTGAAAATATTGGTTGGGCGTTTCCAATGCATAGCGATAGCAACAATACTAAACATGGTAACAGCTCTAGTTACAGACGCAGATAGTCCTGCAATAATAGCAAATGACCACAACAAAATTACGATGAGAATGACCTTAATTATTTTTCCGTTTTTGATGCGTTCAATAGGACGTAAACCAATATTGAGTAATAATAATATGAGACCAACATGTAAACCAGAAACCGCTAGAATATGAATAGCGCCAGCATCTGTATAGCTGTCATAAATCTCTTTGGTCATGTCTTGTCGCTGACCTAGAATTAGAGCATTAATGATAGCCAATTCTTCAGGTTTGAAATTATAGTTTTCCAGTTTTTCGTTAATATGAGTTCTAATCGCAGAAGCATAACCAAAGATGGAAGATCGTTTAGATTTTATAGAAAGAACATGCGAGTTCTCAGTGAATAATTGATGATGTACGTATTGTTTTCGTAGATAATTACCATAGTCAAATTGATTAGGATTTGTAGGCTTTGTGAACACTCTAAATGATTCGGTCATCATTAAAACATCGTCAATTTCATGAAGGTTATCTGTGGAGTCTTTTTTTATATTTAATAAAGACTTTCCGTTAACATTTTTACCGTCTATTTTGAGAATATCGATGACATATTTATCATTGTAATTCCCCGGTTTTAATCGTTCTCTAATTTTAAAAGTAATAGGAAAAGCTTTTTGATTTTCTTCGGAAATGTGATGACTATAATGATTCTTGAAGTTGATTTGATCGTGAGTATTATAAATCAAAATACCCAAACTCGTCATCGTAAGCATAGTGATGAGTCCAAACCATATCGTTTTACGAAAACTATTTTTAGCAATAAAAAAAGCAATCGCTAAAAAGAAAATTAAAACTATAGAAGTGTATATTGAAATATAAAGCCGAACAGGAATATACTCAGCAATTAAAATGCCCACAATGAGACAACATGTGAGTTTAATAATAGTAAAGTTGAGTAACTTCATTTTCAGAAGTTACGATAATAATTGGTTATAACACTCTTCTTGCTTGAACATAAGCAAGATACCAGTATTTTTCGGCTAGATTTGATATCATTACACCTCTGCTGGTAGATGCATGGATGAATTCTACATGACCAGGTCTGCTAGAGGTTACAATGCCAACATGATTAACCCGACGGTTATTTTTGCTTGTGGCAAAAAACAATAGATCGCCTTCTTTGACTTTTTTGACGTCAATCCAATCGCCACGTTTTGATAAGTCTGCAGTTGTTCTAGGTAATAAAATATTTTCTTTTTTAAATGCTGTGACTATAAGACCAGAACAATCCATTCCTTTTTTTGTAGTGCCTCCATATTTATAACGTGTGCCTTCAAAAGTTTTTGCGTGCTTTATAATATTTACAACCGTTTTTGGAGTTGTAGCAGAAGGTGAGGAGTTATGTTTATTAGTCGTCTTTGTAGTTCTGGTTTTTTTTGTAACAACGCGTTTTGATGAGTTACAACTTGTAAAAAATGCACTTATAATAAGAATGAGGATAATTTTTTTCATGTAGGATTTGATGATTTTTGGCTAAAAATAGAGATTATAGATAGTTTAGTGTCTCAATAACGTTTGGGTTATTAACAATCTTATTTACATTTAGTTGTTTTTAGATTAAGATTTTTATGTTGAAACTCTTTTTTTACAGTTGCTTACAAGTAATTTGGAGTATATTTTTTGTAAATTTAATATCATAAACAAATACATTATGAATTTTTTTATTGCAAATATTTTAGGTCCATTTCCATGGGAAAGATTTCAATATATTTCTGTAAATGGTATTCTTGCAATGTTAGCTGTTATTGCATTCTTTTTGATTATCAACAAAATTTTCAATAGGCAACCTTTGAGATTCCCTAAAAATGATAATTTAGAATTAGAGCAATATACTTTTGGGTTTGAAGACACACATGTTAATGTGAAAAAGATATCTTTATCAAGAAGAATTGTGGTTTATTTAATAGCTGTATTGTTAATTATTACACCATTGAGCGAATTGATAGACGATTCAAGTTCTTATTCTATTTGGGAATTGATATTTTGATAAATCAACTTCGCAGTCTTCTCACTTGCACCTTTTCCGCCTAATTTTTTCTCCAAGTCATAATATTCAATAAAGAATTTAGTACGATTATCTTCATCTAATATTTTCGTTAGTTCTGTTTTAAGTCTTTTGGTATTTAAATCGCCTTGAATTAATTCTGTTACAACTTCACGATCCATAATAAGATTAACTAACGAGATATATTTCAAAGTAATAATGCGTTTTGCAATTTGATACGAAATAGCATTAGCTTTATAACAAACGACTTGAGGTACTTTAAAAAGTGCAGTTTCTAAAGTTGCTGTTCCAGAGGTTACTATCGCAGCATTTGATACACTCAATAAATCATACGTCTTATTTGAGATAAACGCAACATTATCTTGTTTGATAAACGGTTTATAAAACTCAAAATCTTGACTTGGTGCTCCTGCAATTACAAATTGATAATTAGGGAAATCATCAACAAGACTGAGCATAACGCCAAGCATTTTTGTGATTTCTTGTTTTCGGCTTCCTGGAAGTAGCGCAATTATTGGTTTTTCAGATAAATTGTGCTCATCTCTAAACTTAAATGGATTGACCTGAGTTCTATCTGCAATAGCATCAATTAATGGGTGACCAACAAAGTGAACATCATAATTGTATTTGGCATAAAATTCTTTTTCAAACGGAAGAATCACATACATAGCATCTACATACTGTTTGATTTTTTCTACACGACCTGCTCTAGAAGCCCAAACTTGTGGAGATATATAATAATGTGTTTTGAACTTGCGCTCTTTTGCCCATTTAGCGATACGTAGATTAAAACCGGAATTATCGATAAAAATGATGACGTCTGGCTGAAATTTTTCAATATCAGCTTTGCAAAATTTTATGAGTCCGAGAATTTTCCGAAGATTAAAAATAACTTCAGCAAAACCCATAAACTGTCGCTCTTTATAGTGTTTAACTAAAGTGCCACCAACAGCTTGCATGAGATCACCTCCCCAAAATCTAATATCTGCATTTACATCTTGTTGATATAATGCTTTCATAAGATTGGATGCATGAAGATCTCCAGAGGCTTCGCCAGCTATGATGTAATATTTCATTTGTTTAGATAAACCTAATAATTAAAGTTATTATAGCTACAATTACAGTCGCGATAAGGACGCCTTGTGCTCTAGTGTCTTGATTCTTTTTTAAAAATAAGAAAAAAGCTGCGAGGTTCAACATGGCTCCCATACTCACTAATTTAGTAAAAACTCCTCGATTAAGTGCAATTTGAAGCGAATCGTTTAAAGAGTTTCCTTTTCCGAAGAAAAGAAGAGTTAATAACAGTCCAACAGCACTTGTAATTAATCCTATAACGATACCTATAATTAGTTCTTTATTTTTCATTAAAATCCCATGTATTTAATTCTTGAATACTATGGTGTGCTGTTAAGTCAAACTGAGTTGGCACAACAGATACATAACCATTTGCTAAAGCCCATTCATCTGTATCTTCTCCATTGTCCAAATTTACAAATTTACCAGTGAGCCAATAGTAATCTTTACCATTTGGGTTTTGACGTTTGTCAAATTCTTCTTCCCAATTAGCTTTAGCTTGTCTGCAAATTTTTACGCCTTTTATATCTTTCTTATCTAGTTTAGGAAAGTTGACGTTTAAAACGGTTCCGCTATCTAATCCATGTTTTAAAACATTTTCTGCAATTGTTTTGACATAGGATTTGCAGTGCTCAAAATTAGCACTCCAATTATAATCACAAAGTGAAAACCCAATAGCAGGAATTCCTTCAAAACCTGCTTCTATTGCTGCACTCATGGTGCCTGAGTAAATCACGTTGATTGAAGAATTAGATCCATGATTTATACCAGATACACATAGATCTGGTCGTCTGTCTAAAATTTGTTTCACGCCAAGTTTAACGCAATCGGCAGGAGTTCCAGAACAACTGTATTCTTCCTGATTACCTTTATCAATTGTTACTTTTTCAATATGAAGTGTTGAATTTATCGTAATGGCATGTCCCATACCACTTTGCGGACTATCTGGTGCAACGACAACAACATCACCAATTAAATTCATAACTTCTATTAGAGCTCTAACTCCTGGAGCAGTAATTCCATCATCATTGGTTACTAAAATAAGTGGCTTTTTAGACATAAAAAAGGATTGTTTTACTAATTTATTACGTATTGCTAAAATACATAAAGACGCTTGAAATTCCTATAAATAAAGGTTTAACAAAAAATTATTAGCTTCTCATTTAATTGGCATGGTTTTTTCTTTTACTTTAGTAGAAATTATGTAAATAATCTACAAGTTCAATTAACCTGTAAAAAGTATAGAGGTTAATTTGATTTACATTAAATAAATTTATGATTAATATGATGAAAAGGAATTATAAACTGTCGCTATTAGTATTGCTATTAGCATTTGCCTCATGCAGTTTTACGACGAAGAAATTTCAAGACCCAAATAAAGATAAATTATTAATTCAATTGATAACTTACGTTTTAGAAGAAGGTCATTTTAGTCCGCAAGAAATCAACGACGGATTTTCAGAAGCTGTATTTACAGACTATCTAGAACAATTAGATCCTTTTAAACGTTATTTCTATGCTTCGGATATTAAAGAATTTAAAGCTTACGAAAATCAGTTAGATGATCAAATCAAAGCTTATGATCTCTCGTTTTTTAATTTAACGCACGAGCGTTTGTTGAAGCGCATTTCAGAATCTAAAGAACTTTATAAAGACGTATTGTCTAAGCCTTTTGATTTTTCAGTCGCTGAAGATTTTTCTACAGACTATGAGAAACTAGAGTATGTTGATTCAAAAAAAGCAATGAAAGAACGTTGGAGACAACAACTTAAGTTTTCTACTATTGCTAATTATGATGACTTATTGAGTGATCAAGAATTTGCTAGAACAAACGATATTACTACTAATGATTTGAGCGATGTTGAGTTTGAAAAACTTAAAAAAGCAAATACTGAAATCTTAAAAAAGTCTACAAAAGATTTAGAAACAGAAGCTAGAGAAGCAACGCAAAGATCTTTAGATGAACTTTATGATTTTATAGATGATAGACAGCGTAAAGATTGGTTTGCAGTTTATATTAATGCTATTGTGGAGGAGTTTGATCCACACACATATTATTTTGCACCAGAAGATAAAGATCGTTTTGATGTTGCCATGTCAGGTAATTTTGAAGGTATTGGAGCAAGACTTCAGAAAAAAATGGATGCAACTATCGTGAACGAAATCATAAGTGGTGGGCCAGCTTGGAGACAAAATGAACTTGAGGTAGGTGATCAAATTATGAAAGTGAAACAAGAAGATGAAGATGAAAGTGTCAATATTGTTGGGATGCGTTTAGATGATGCAATCAAGTTTATTAAGGGCCCAAAAGGAACCAATGTCACTTTGACACTTAAAAAAGTAGATGGAACTATAGAGGATATAACTATCAAAAGAGATATTGTTGAGCTAGAAGAGACTTACGCCAAATCATCTACAGTAATTAAAGATGACAAAAAATATGGCGTTATTAATCTCCCTAAATTTTATGTAGACTTTGAAGATTATAACAAACGTAATGCAGCTTCAGATATCAAACTAGAATTAGAGCGATTAAAAGCAGAAGGTGTAGAAGGGATTGTTCTGGATTTAAGAAACAATGGAGGTGGATCCTTGCAAACAGTTGTAGATATGGGAGGACTTTTTATCGAAGAGGGACCAATTGTACAAGTAAAAACAGCAGGAGAACCAAAAGAGGTTTTAAATGATAAAGATAAATCTATTGTATGGGATGGACCATTAGTTATTTTGGTTAATGAGTTATCTGCTTCGGCATCAGAGATTTTGGCTGCAGCAATGCAAGATTATAAAAGGGCTATCGTGATTGGTAGCAAGCAAACTTATGGTAAAGGAACAGTGCAAAACGTACTAGACTTAAACCGTATGGTAAGACAAAACAGTGAAGGAGATATGGGAGCTTTGAAGTTTACAACTCAAAAATTCTATAGAATTAATGGAGGATCAACACAGTTAGAAGGTGTTAAGAGTGATGTTGTTGTTCCAGACCGTTACAGCTATATTGATATTGGTGAAAAAGATCAGGAAAATCCATTAGCATGGGATAAAATCCAAGCAGCAGATTATAAAGTTTGGGGTAGTTATTATGATTATGACACAACCATCGCAAAAAGTAAAGAGCGTATGGCTAATAACGAGCAGCTAAAACTTATAGATGATAATGCACAATGGGTAAAGAGAATTAGAGATAGAGAGATGTACTCACTTAAATATGAGGATTACAAAAAGACATTAGAATTAAATCAAGAAGAGTCTAAGCGTTTTGAAAAATTGTCTGATTATAAGTCAAACTTAACATTTCAATCTTTGCCTTATGAGACGACATTGATGAGTCAAGATTCAGTTTTAAAGGAAAAACGAGTGCGTTGGCACACGAGTTTAAGCAAAGATGTTTACATCGAAGAAGCGCTTAATGTTTTAAATGACCTTAAGATGACCTACAAAATTAAAAAAGTGGCGACGTCTGTAAAAAATTAAAATGAGTAAAACTAGCGACTCATTATCACAATTAGCGCTCCGAAAGTTCAAGAAGAACTTTTGGGGCGTTTTGAGTTTTTGGTTAATTGTAATTATTGGCCTCATGTCATTATTTGCTTATGTGATAGCTCCAGATAATTCTCAAAATGCGAATCAAATGCATTTGTCAATCCATTCTCAACGTCCAGGTTTTGAAGTGCAAATGCTTAATATCCCTTCGGAAATTGAAAACAATCAATCCTTCGCTTCTAAATTATTATTTGGAACACGAAGTAGCGACACAGAGATTCCTGTTTCAGAATATACTGTAAAAAATAATACATTGTTTTATACTGAATATGCTTCAGATGGATTAATAGGAGCAGACAAATCAATTAATTTAAGTGTTTTTCCTAACAACGATTACAAATCATATATCAACCATAAAACTTTTCTCTTCGGAACAGATAAATATGGAAGAGATCTTCTAAGCAGAGTATTGATTGGATCTAGGATATCATTTTCTATAGGATTTATTGCAGTTTTTATTTCGCTCGTAATTGGTATTTTCTTCGGAAGTATTGCAGGATATTATGGAGGGAAGGTAGATGCATTCATCATGTGGATTATCAATGTGACATGGTCCATACCAACGCTTTTGTTGGTTATAGCAATTACTTTAGCTTTAGGAAAAGGCTTTTGGCAAGTTTTTATTGCTGTAGGACTAACAATGTGGGTTGAAGTTGCAAGAGTCGTTCGCGGACAGATTATCAGCGCTAAAGAAATGCAATATGTAACAGCAGCAAGAGCATTAGGTTTTAATGATTACAGAATCATCACAAAACACATTTTGCCAAATATTATGGCGCCAATTATTGTAATTTCAGCAGCCAATTTCGCAGCAGCGATTCTTATTGAAAGCGGATTAAGTTTTCTTGGCATTGGAGCTCAACCACCAATGGCAAGTTGGGGAGCAATGATAAAAGACCACTACAATTATATTATTCTAGGAAAACCTTATTTAGCTTTAATCCCAGGATTGTGCATCATGGTTTTAGTGATGGCTTTTATGTTAATAGGTAATGCATTGAGGGATGCTTTGGATGTGAAGTCTTAATGTTCTCTGTGATAAACGTTATTTTATTTGAGACTGTATTTTTTTCAATAATCCACTACCAAGAAAATCAGTAAAAATTTCTTTGCTTGTATCTCTATTATAAAGGTAATCATAGAAAGTGCCTTCACTCTTTTTCCCGTTTCCTAAATAATATTCAATAAATTGACTTGGCATATATTTAAAATCACCTATTTATCCAAGATAAGTAATAGTTTGAACCCGTTTTATTAAGAGGTCCACAAAATTCTCCACACCATTTTCCTTTATATAATCTGCAAATTGTTTCTCCAACATATGCAGTCAAAAGCGATTCAATAATTGTCTGTGTATATTCACTAAGATTTGAATTCTCTTCAAGAAATCTATCAACTTCTTTTTCCAAACTTTCTAAACTGAAATCAAATTTAAATCCATATCTACTTTGAATACTTGAAAAGTACTCAGCAATTTCAGTTGGATCTCTTTGATTTTTGATTTCGTTCATCTAATGTGTTGCAACATAGTTTAACGTAAACTCTCAATCTCAGTATTCGTATCACTTATAAACTGTAAAACCTCGTCTCGACCAATAGCTTTTGAGGATGAGGTAACTAAGTAATTTGGAACCTCTTCCCAAGTCTCAAGCATTTTTTTACAATAGTCCTCAACATTACGTTCAATAGCTTTAGGTTTGAGTTTATCTGCTTTAGTAAATATTATAGAAAACGGAATTTCACTAACACCCAAATACTCCATAAACTCCAAATCAATTTTTTGAGGCTCATGTCTAATATCTACAAGAATAAAAGCCGACACCAATTGACGACGCTTCTCAAAATAATTAGTGATAAATTTCTGAAATTTTCGTTTTGCTGTTTTAGAAACTTTAGCATATCCATAACCTGGTAAATCCACTAAAAACCACTCTTTATTAATTAAAAAATGATTGATAAGCTGTGTTTTTCCTGGTCTTCCAGAGGTTTTAGCTAAGTTCTTATGATTGGTGATCATGTTGATTAATGAGGACTTTCCAACATTACTTCTGCCTATAAAGGCATATTCTGGTATCTGATCTTTTGGACATTTGTCCACTTCAGAGTTACTTACTATAAATTCAGCTGTTTTAATTTTCATAATAGTTCTTTTGTTTAGTAGTTATTCGAACTATAATTTTTTGTCAACCAACCATTCATTAAGAATCTGATTGAACTCTTGAGGATGCTCCATCATGGCAGCATGACCACATTTGTCAATCCAAAATAATTCAGAATTTGGTAACAATTCATTAAATTCAGTCGCAACTTCTGGAGGTGTAACAGTATCGTTTTTTCCCCAAATAATACAAACAGGTAATGTCATTTTTGGCAAGTCTTTTGCCATATTATGACGAATTGCACTTTTTGCAATAGCAAGAGTTTTTATGAGTTTGTTTCTGTCGTTTACAGTTTCATAAACTTCATCAACTATTTCTTTGGTAGCTACCTCAGGATCATAAAATACATCTTGAGCTTTTTTCTTAATCACTTCATAGTCACCACGTTTTGTGTAACCTCCACCCATCGCACTTTCATATAAACCAGAACTTCCGGTAATGATAAGCGCTTTAACTTTTTTAGGATATAGTTTTGTGTGATAAAGACCAATATGTCCACCTAGCGAATTTCCGAGTAAAACAACTTCGTCTAAACCTTTAAACTCTATAAAATCATGTAAGTATTTAGCAAAGCTTTTAACGTTGGTTTTAAGCAATGACATAGTGTAAATTGGCAATTCTGGTATAATGACTTTATATCCTTTTTCGCTAAAATAAGTGGTAACTGCATCAAAGTTACTTAAGCCTCCCATTAACCCATGTAAAACGATTAACGGTTTGCCTTCTCCAACTTCAATATATCTATAATCTTTCTCTTTTTTTAAAAGGTGTGCCATTAACAATTCATCGTTTTACTTAAAAACAAATATAGGTATTTCAATTATAACTTTAACACATTATTTCGCTCGTCAATGTTCATAGTAATTTAAGATGTTAACAATTGAAAATAGCTTTTATCTTCAAATATTATAATGTTGATAATTAGTGTTTTATGGTTTTTTATTAGGAAAGACTAAAGATTGATTATTCTGCTAATCATAAATTTATCAACAAAAGTGGAGTAGAGTGGTAAATAGTGGTAAAATTTTCAATATCTTTGATTCTTAATCGTTATAGTAAGTAAATCAATCATTTTGAACCCTTTAATAGGAACATACGAGTGTAAAGTGGATGCTAAAGGAAGGCTCATGTTGCCTGCTGCCATAAAAAAGCAGTTGCTTCCTGTGTTGCAAAATGGTTTTGTACTTAAGCGTGCGGTTTTTCAGCCATGCTTAGAATTGTATCCTATGAGTGAATGGGAGGTTTTGATGCAAAAAATAAATAAACTCAATCGTTTCAAAAAGAAAAACAATGATTTTATTCGTCGTTTTACTGCAGGTTTAAAACAAGTTGAGGTGGATTCTGCTGGACGATTATTAATTCCTAAAGACCTTGTGGCTTTTTCGGGTATTACGAAAGAAATCGTTGTCTCATCTGCAATTAATATTATTGAAATTTGGGATAAAGATAACTACGAAAAAGCTATTGATGATGCAACTGGAGACTTTGCAGACTTAGCTGAAGAGGTAATGGGACAAGACGATGAAGATGGATTATCATAACCCGGTATTACTTAAAGAAACCGTTGAAGGTTTGAATATTAAACCTGACGGAATTTACGTCGACGTCACTTTTGGAGGTGGTGGTCACAGTAGTGAGATATTAAAACATTTAGGTCCAAACGGGAAACTATTTGCTTTTGATCAAGATAAAGATGCTCTTTTAAATACAATTGATGATGATCGTTTCACATTAATTAATGAAAATTTTAGATACACCAAACGCTTTCTCAGATTTCATGGTGCAAAGCAGGTTGATGGTATTCTAGCAGATTTTGGTGTGTCGTCACACCAATTTGATGTTGCAGAACGTGGTTTTTCAACACGATTCGAGGCAGAGTTGGATATGCGAATGAATCAAGACGATAAGTTGTCTGCTTTTCATGTCATCAATGATTATGACGAAGAGCAAATCAAGCAAGTGTTGTTTCAATATGGAGAATTAAGACAAGCGCCTGCAATGGCAAGTGTAATTATAGCATCACGCAAGGAAGAGGAAATCAAAACAAGTGAACAATTAAAATTAGCGCTTAAAAAATTTCTAAATCACCAAAAAGAAAATAAAGTGTTGGCTCAAATATATCAGGCTATACGTATTGAGGTGAATCAGGAAATTGAAGCATTAAAAGAATTTTTACAACAAACACCAGATGTGTTGGTAAAAGGAGGTCGATTAAGTATGATCTCTTACCATTCTTTAGAAGATAGGTTGGTAAAGCGATTTATTAGAAATGGTTTGTTTGAAGGTGAGCCAGAACGAGATGTGTTTGGGAATTTTGAAGTACCGTTAAAAAAAGTAGGTGGATTGATTATTCCAACTAGAGAAGAAATAAAACAAAATAACAGAGCGAGAAGTGCAAAGCTTCGTATTGCTGAGAAGTTATGAAAAAGAACATTTACAGCATATTAAGAGGTAAATTCTTAGTGAGTGATGACTCCTTTAAAAATTGGAGAATTATCATTTTCATTTCAATCTTAGCAATTATAATGATTGCAAGTTCACATAGTGCAGATCAAAAAGTCTATGAAATTGCAAGATTGAAAAATGAAGCAAAAGATTTGAGATCTCAATTTGTTGATGGACGAGGGACTTTGATGAGGCTTAAAAAAGCATCTCAAATTGAAATCGAAATGAAGAAAAAAGGATTACTGATTTCAGAAAATCCACCAGTAAAAATAAAAGTTAAAACACAGAATTGATAAAGTGGCAACAACCGAAACTAACATATTAAACAGATTATATTTCGTGGCTGGCAGTATGTTTGTCTTCGCGCTTGCTGTCATGTTTAAGTTGTGCACAATTCAATTTATTCAAGGTGATGCGTATAGAGCATTGGCAGAAGAACGTACAATTCAAGATATGGACATTCCTGCAAATAGAGGTAATGTTTATTCTGCAGATGGAAGTTTACTGGCAACCTCAATACCTAAATACGATATTAGAATTGATGCCATTCAGCCAAAGCAAGAATTGTTTAATACACTTGTGAAGCCTCTTGCAGATTCATTATCTAAATTCTCTGGTAAATCATCAAGCTATCATTTAAAGAGAATTAAAAAAGCAAGGCTGGATAAAAATAGATACTTTCTTTTGGCAAGAGATATTAGCTATTCGCAATACATCAGAATTCGAAATTTCCCAATGCTAAATCTTGGTGCTATTCGTGGTGGACTTATTGTGACTCAAGAAGAAAAGCGTGATCATCCAATGGGAGGAATTGCAGAGCGTACTATTGGTTATGAAAAAATTGATGACGACGGAAATGTAACCAGACCAGGAATTGATGGCTACTTCGGAAAAAAATATCTACGAGGCGAGAATGGTAAAAGACTCATGCAAAAAATAGGAAACGGTAAGTGGAAACCTATCGTTGATTATGATCAAATTGAACCAAAAGATGGATATGATATTTACACAACTATAGATGTTAATATTCAAGATATCGCGCATTATTCATTATTAGGGCAATTAGAAAAGTATGAAGCAGATCATGGTTGTGCAGTAGTCATGGATGTAGAAACTGGTGAGATTAAAGCCATTTCAAATCTAGGGAGAAATAAAAACGGAAAATATTACGAACGTCTTAACTATGCGGTAGGAGAAAGTCATGAGCCTGGATCTACATTTAAAGTTATGGCGCTTATGGCAGCTTTAGAAGATAAGGTTATTGATACATCTACGGTTATTGATACAAAAATGGGGAGCAAGCGTTTTTATGGTAGATCTGTTACTGATTCTCGTGGTTATGGTAAAATCTCTGCTGCAAGAGCATTAGAAGTGTCTTCTAATATTGGTTTAGCAACTATTATTGATGATAACTATTCTGATCAACCTAGGAAATTTATCAACCGTCTTAAAAGTTGGAAACTTAATGATACGTTAGGATTGTCAATTATAGGAGAAGGTATTCCTGATATTCCTGAGCCAGGAAAATCCAATTGGAGTCGTAATGCGTTACCGTCAATGGCTTATGGGTATAATTTAGAAATGACACCATTGCAGACACTTACATTCTATAATGCAATTGCGAATAATGGTGAAATGATAAGACCAAGATTTATTAAAGCTGTAAAAGAGTTTGATAGAGAAATTGAAGTATTTGATAAGGAAGTTATTATTCAAAAAATATGTTCAGATCAAACTCTTAGTGAAATAAGAGAAATATTAAAGAACGTTGTAGTTAGAGGTACAGGAAGTCGTATGTATTCTGAAAACTTTTCAATGGCAGGAAAAACAGGAACAGCAAGAACAGACTATTCAAATTCTGAAGAATGGAGAAAAGATAGAAAGTATGTGTCGTCATTTGCAGGTTATTTCCCAGCAGATAATCCTAAATACTCGTGCATCGTAGTGATACATAAACCAAGTACAAAGGTTGGTTTTTATGGAGCAGATGTTTCTGGTCCTGTGTTTAAAAGAATAGCTCAAAAAATATATACAGAGACACCTTTAGTTGATGAAATAGAAACATTGGAAGTCGTAGATGTGATAACCAATGAAGACTATGAGTCTTTTTATAAAACCGCACAAATCCATAAAACAATTATGCCAAATGTTATTGGGCTTCCAGCAATGGATGCTTTGGCATTATTAGAAAATATGGGACTTAAAGTAAAAATGCAAGGCGTTGGGACTGTCAAGTCACAATCTATTAATAAAGGAATCAAAGTAAAACGAAATCAAATTATTGTTTTAGGAACATCGTGATACAACTAAAAGATATATTATATAAGGTTACTATAAATGCAGTCGTAGGTAGTACGAGTGTAGATATTAATACCATGCATTTTGATTCTCGACAAGTGGTCAAAGGAGATGTCTTTATTGCTATTAGAGGAACAAAGGTTGATGGTCATCAGTTTATAAATGCAGTAATTAAGCAAGGAGCAATTGCGATAGTTTGCGAAACACTTCCTGATAATTTGGTTGATGGGATTACTTATATAGAAGTAGAAAGTACTAATAGAGCTTTAGCTTATATGGCTTCAAATTTCTACGGAAATCCTTCGGAAAACTTGCGCTTAGTTGGAGTTACTGGTACTAACGGAAAGACAACTATTGCAACACTTCTATATCAGTTGTTCAAAAATGCTGGCTACAAAGTTGGTTTATTGTCTACGGTTAAAATCATGGTTGATAATACTGAATATAAGGCAACGCATACAACACCAGATTCGTTGACTATTAATAAGTATTTGAAATTGATGAATGACGCAGGTGTTGAATTTTGCTTCATGGAAGTGAGCTCTCATGGTATTCATCAAAAAAGAACTGAAGGTTTGCATTTTGAAGGAGGGATTTTTACCAATCTATCCCATGATCATTTAGATTATCATGACACATTTGCTGAGTATAGAGATGTGAAAAAATCATTCTTTGATAATTTACCAAAAAGCGCATTTGCATTGGTGAATATTGATGATAAAAATGGTTTGGTGATGCTGCAAAATACAAAAGCCAAGACATATACATATGCTTTAAAAACTTATGCAGATTATAAAGCACAAGTTTTAGAAAATGAATTTAGCGGTTTACTCTTAAAACTGAATGATATTGAATTGTGGACCAAACTTATAGGTGATTTTAACGCTTATAATATTACTGCAATTTATGGAGTCGCAGAATTATTAGGACTTGAGAAAGTTGAAATACTACGATTGATTAGCGAATTAGAGAGTGTTAGCGGTCGCTTTGAGTATCTCATTTCCGAAGAAAAAATTACAGCAATTGTAGATTATGCACATACTCCAGATGCGCTAAAAAATGTATTAGAGACTATAAATAGTATTCGTGCAAATAATGAACAACTTATTACAGTTGTTGGCTGTGGTGGTGATAGAGATACATCAAAACGTCCAAAAATGGGACATATCGCTTCTGCTTTAAGTACTAAAGTGATTTTTACAAGTGATAATCCTAGAAGTGAAGTTCCTGAAACAATTATAGAAGATATTGAAAAAGGAGTTGAACCTCAAAATTTTAAAAAAACAATGTCAATTGTGGATAGAAAGCAAGCTATAAAAACAGCTTGTCAATTAGCGAATCCAAAAGATATTATTCTAATAGCAGGAAAAGGGCATGAGACCTATCAAGAGATTAAAGGAAAACGCTTTGATTTTGATGACTTCAAAACAGTGAAAGAATTTTTAAAACAATTACAGAAATAAGCAATCAATGTTATACTACTTATTTGAATATTTAGAACAGCAGTTTCAGTTTCCTGGAGCATCTCTTTTTGGTTTTTTAACCTTTAGAGCTGCTGTGGCTATTATTCTATCCTTGTTAATTTCTACAATTTTTGGTAAACGCATCATTCGTTTTCTTCAAAAGCAACAAGTAGGTGAAACTATTCGTGATCTTGGGCTAGAAGGTCAAGTTGAAAAAGCAGGAACACCAACAATGGGTGGGATTATTATCATTTTAGCAACATTGATTCCTGTATTATTATTAGCAAAACTTGAAAACATTTATATCATCCTTTTAATTATAACCACTATCTGGATGGGAACTATTGGATTTATTGATGATTATATTAAAAAATTTAAGAATAATAAAGAAGGATTAAAAGGTCGTTTTAAGGTTTTAGGTCAAGTTGGTTTAGGAATTATCGTAGGTGCAACCATGTACTTTCATCAGGATGTGACTATGAAAGAAAAGTTACCTCAAGAGCAACAAAATGTGCTTTTGGCTGAGAATCCAAATATTTCACCTTCAAAATTATTTGAGGAAGAAGCGAAATCAACTAAAACTACGATTCCATTCATGAAAAGTAATGAGTTTGATTATGCAGATTTAATTACTTGGATTAGTCCAGAATTATCAAAATATGCTTGGATCATTTTTATTTTAGCTTCTATATTTATCATTACAGCAGTTTCAAATGGTGCAAATCTCACCGATGGTATTGATGGCTTAGCAGCAGGAACATCTGCTATAATTGTACTTACATTAGGAATATTTGCATGGGTTTCTGGTAACATCATTTTCTCAGATTACTTAGATATCATGTATATCCCAAGAGTAGAAGAAATTACAATATACATAGCTGCATTTGTAGGAGCACTGATTGGATTTTTATGGTACAATGCGTATCCAGCTCAAGTTTTTATGGGCGATACGGGAAGCTTAACTATTGGAGGAATTATAGCGGTAATTGCTATAGCGGTTCGTAAAGAATGGCTTATTCCTGTATTGTGTGGTGTGTTTTTAGCTGAAAACTTATCGGTTATGATGCAAGTGAGTTATTTCAAATACACAAGAAAAAAATATGGTGAAGGTCGACGTATTTTTAAAATGTCTCCTTTACATCATCATTATCAGAAATCTGGATATCACGAAAGCAAAATAGTCACACGTTTTTGGATTGTAGGAATCCTGTTAGCGATTATTTCAATTGTGACATTGAAAATTAGGTAATGCTTGTCATTCCGCACTTGATGCGGAATCCAAATAAATAAAAATTAGATTCTGCGTCGTAGCGCAGAATGACAAAAATGAAAAAACAGAGGTTAGTCATATTAGGAGGAGGAGAAAGTGGAGTTGGAACTGCGCTTTTAGGAAAAGATAAAGGCTATGATGTTTTTGTTTCAGATAAAGGAATAATAAAAGAGAAGTACAAACAAGTTCTTATACATAATGAGATTGAATTTGAGGATGGCGAGCATTCCGAAGAAAAAATTCTGAATGCAGATCTAGTCATGAAGAGTCCGGGAATTCCTGAAAAAGTAGCCTTAATACAGCAAATTAGAGCAAAAGGAATCCCTGTAGTATCTGAAATTGAATTTGCAGCAAAATTCACCAATGCAACCCTTGTGGGAATTACAGGGAGTAATGGTAAAACAACAACTGCAACCCTCACGCATCACTTGTTAAAACAAGATTTGAATGTTGGGTTAGCAGGAAATATTGGAGATAGTTTCGCTAAACAAATTTTAGAACATGATTATGAAAACTATGTGTTAGAGATTAGTAGTTTTCAATTGGATGATATTATTGATTTTAAACCACATATAGCGGTTTTGACCAATATCACACCAGATCATTTAGATCGATATGAGTATCAGTTTGATAATTATATCGCCTCAAAATTTAGGATTGCAAAAAATCAAACTAAAGAGGATTATTTCATTTACGATGGTGATGATGAGGTTATTTTAGATTGGTTAAAAAAGCATCCTGTTCAATCCACATTATTGCCATTTTCATTGACTAAAACCATTGAGAATGGAGCGTATTTAGATAAAGAGAATATAATAATAACAATAGATAACAACCAGATAATTATGCCAACAAAAAACTTAGCATTAGAAGGGAAACACAATATTAAAAATGCAATGGCTGCATCAACTGTAGCACATTTATTAAAAATTAGAAAACAAACGATACGTGAAAGTTTAGAGAATTTTCAAGGTGTTGAGCATCGTTTGGAAAATGTACTTAAGATTAATAAGGTGCAATATATTAATGATTCAAAAGCAACTAACGTAAATGCAACATATTTTGCTTTAGAAAGCATGGATGCGCCAACGGTTTGGATTGTTGGAGGTGTTGATAAAGGAAATAATTATAATGAGTTGTTTCAGTTTGTAAACGAAAAGGTGAAAGCTATCATTTGTTTAGGGACAGACAATAAAAAGTTGATGGACAATTTTGGTGGTATGGTAGATATTATTATTGAAACTCAATTTATGAGTGAAGCTGTAAAAATCGCCTACAAAGTTGCCGAAGCTGGAGATAGTGTATTGTTGTCACCAGCATGTGCGAGTTTTGATTTGTTTGAAAATTATGAAGATAGAGGTCGTCAATTTAAAGATGCTGTAAGAAATTTATAACAAATTCCTGCGAATTCGAAGATTCATGAATGCATTATTTTAAAATGTAAACTTATGAGTAAAGCAGGAATCTCATTAAAACAAAGAGGAAACGTTCATGATTTTGTGGTAACACATTTAATAACAAGGAAAAAAACAGTTTCTGCATCGTAATGCAGGAATGATAAAAAGAAATGCAAGCACTATTTAAAAACATAAAAGGAGATCGATTAATCTGGGCAATTACTGCATTGTTGGCAATTTTCTCATTCCTTCCTGTGTACAGTGCTGCTAGTAATTTAGCTTATGTTGGAGGTGTTGGTAATACCTTTGGTTTTTTTGTAAAACATTTAATGCACCTCTTTTTAGGGTTTGCAATTATGTATGGTGTTCACAAAATTCCGTATCGTTATTTTAGAGGATTATCTATGGTGATGATTCCTATAGTTATTGTCTTATTGGTTGTGACAATGCTACAAGGGACTACGATAGGTGGTGCAAATGCGAGTCGGTGGATTCAAATTCCTTTTGTTGGGATGTCATTTCAAACATCTACTTTGGCTGCGGTTGTGTTGATGGTTTATGTAGCACGATATTTATCAAAAATTCAAGATAAGAAAGTGACTTTTGTAGAGACGTTGTTGCCATTATGGGCTCCAGTGTTTCTTGTGTTGATTCTAATTTTACCAGCTAATTTCTCAACAACTGCTATTATATTTTTAATGGTCATGATGTTGACATTTATAGGCGGTTATCCTATTAAATACCTTGCGGTTATTATTGGTGGTGGGATTTTAGCCTTAGCTTTATTTGTCTTGGTAGCAAAAGCATTTCCTGATGCTATGGATAACCGTGTAGATACCTGGACGAGTAGAATTGAAAACTTTGCCAATGGAGAAGATACCGAAGCAGATTATCAAATTGAAAATGCTAAAATAGCAATAGCATCTGGCGAAGTATGGGGTAAAGGGCCAGGGAAAAGCACTCAAAAAAATGTATTACCTCAGTCATCATCAGATTTTATTTTTGCCATCATTATTGAAGAGTATGGACTTATTGGAGGAGTGGTATTGTTAATTATGTATTCATGGTTGTTATTTAGAATCGTGATAGTATCGCAAAAATCAGATACCGTTTTCGGTAAATTATTAGTGCTAGGAGTAGGTTTGCCAATTATATTTCAAGCTTTAATAAATATGGCAGTTGCAGTAGAGTTGTTTCCAGTTACTGGTCAAACCTTGCCATTAATTAGTAGTGGAGGAACATCTATTTGGATGACCTGTTTAGCTATTGGTATTGTGTTGAGTGTGAGTGCAAAGCGTGAGCAGATGAAAGATGAAGAAATAAATGAGGATAATCCTTTAGAAATTTTAAGCGAAACCATTTAATGAGTAACTATAAAATCATATTATCAGGTGGAGGAACAGGAGGACATATTTATCCTGCAATCGCTATTGCAGATGAGTTAAAGTCTCGTTTTCCTGATGCAGAGTTTTTATTTGTTGGAGCATCTGATCGTATGGAAATGGAAAAAGTACCTCAAGCAGGTTATGAAATTGAAGGACTTTGGATTTCGGGAATTCAGCGAAAGTTGACATTGAGGAATTTAGCATTCCCATTTAAGTTGATTTCGAGTTTACTAAAATCTCGTAAAATCATTAATACATTTCAACCAGATGTCGCTATTGGAACTGGTGGATTTGCAAGCGGACCATTATTGAAATCTGCAACCTCAAAAGGAATTCCAAGTTTGATACAAGAACAAAATTCTTACCCAGGAATTACTAATAAATTGTTGTCATCACAGGTTGATAAAATTTGTGTGGCTTATGAAGGTTTAGAGAAATTCTTTCCGAAGGAAAAAATCGTTTTAACAGGTAATCCAATTCGTAAAGATTTATTAAACATAGAAGGTAGGCATATTGAAGGGAAAGACGCCTTTTCATTAATTCATAGTAAGCATACGCTTTTAGTTTTAGGTGGAAGTTTAGGAGCAAGACGCGTTAACCAATTAATTGAAGAGAAATTAGAGTATTTCCAATCACAAAATATTCAAGTGATTTGGCAATGTGGTAAATTATATTTTCAGCAATATAAACATCATAACGCGTTAGAAAACGTACAAGTTCATGCGTTTTTAAATAACATGGATATGGCTTATGCTGCTGCCGATGTTATTATATCTAGAGCTGGAGCGAGTTCGGTTTCTGAGCTTTGTGTGGTTGGGAAACCAGTGGTTTTTATTCCGTCACCAAATGTTGCAGAAGATCACCAAACCAAAAATGCTAAAGCTATAGTAGATAAAAATGCAGCTATTTTAATTAAAGAAAGTGAGTTAGATACACAATTTGAAAAAGAGTTTGATGCGTTGATGCTTTCTTCGGAAAAGAGAGATGAATTAAGCAAGAATATAAAACAATTAGCATTAGTCAATGCAACAAAAGATATCGCAGACGAAGTTGAAAAACTATTAAAGCAGTAAATGAATTTAGATCAAGCACATAGTATTTATTTTATTGGTATTGGAGGCATTGGTATGTCTGCATTAGCTCGTTATTTTGTGGCTAAAGGACTAACTGTTGGAGGTTATGATAAAACCAAAACAGATATTACAGATGAGTTAGAGGATTTAGGTGTTTTAATTCATTTTGAAGATGATATCAAACAGATTGATTCAACGTTTTTAGATGCAAATACGACACAAATAGTTTATACGCCTGCAATTCCAAAATCGCATAGTGAGTTGAATTACTTCAATTCTAATGGTTTTCATGTGATGAAGCGTTCTCAAGTATTAGGAGAAATTACCAGACAGACGTTTTGTTTGGCAGTTGCTGGTACCCACGGAAAAACTACAACTACAAGTATCTTAGGCCATTTGTTGAATGAATGTGATGTTGAAGTCACAGCTTTTCTTGGCGGAATAAGTGAGAATTATAATTCTAATTTAATCCTAAACGGAACAAAAGTTTCCGTTGTAGAAGCAGATGAGTTTGATCGTTCATTTTTAACATTATCTCCAGATTTTGCTTGTATCACTTCAATGGATGCAGATCATTTGGATATCTATGGAGATGCTTCTGAACTTGTGAAATCATTTGAAGATTTTTCAGAAAAAATAAAACCAAACGGAAAACTGTTCGTTAAGAATGGATTACCCATTAAAGGAATTACTTATGGGATTGAAGACGATTCAGATTATTCCGTAGAAAACATAAAAATAGTAAATGGTAGCTATGAGTTTGATGTGAAAACACCAACTAAGTTACTAGAAAATTTCAAATTTAACCTACCTGGTAGACATAATCTGTCTAATGCATTAATAGCCTTGGCGATGTCTGTAGAATATGGTCTCCCTCAACCACAGCTCGCCAAAGCTTTAGCATCTTACAAAGGTGTAAAACGCAGATTTACCTATCAGATTAAAACTGATGATTTAGTTTATATCGATGATTACGCGCATCATCCAGAAGAAATTAATGCAGTACATCAAGCTGTAAGAGAAATGTATCCTGATGAAAAAGTACTGGCTATATTTCAACCTCATTTGTTCAGTAGAACACGTGATTTTATAGATGATTTTGCTAAAAGTTTATCAAAATTTGATGAGGTTATATTACTAGATATATATCCAGCAAGAGAATTGCCAATTGAAGGCGTGACATCTCAATGGTTATTAGATAAAATTGAAAATAAAAACAAAAAATTAGTTCAAAAAATAGATTTAGTTGCTGCTATAAAGAATAGTGATGCTACAGTTATTATGACGATTGGAGCTGGAGATATTGGAGAACAGGTTAAGCATATTAAAAAAGCATTAAGTCATGCGAGTTAATTATGGTTACATAAAAGTTGGATTACTGCTAGTATTAGTGGTGTTTTTGTATGCGTTTTCGTCTATGAGAAATGCAACGAGAATTGTTGAAACACCTGATGTAAAGTTTATAGATGAAGACAACCTTTTTGTAACTCATGAGACTGTTAGTAAATTGTTAATACAAAATCAAGAGAGTGTTGCAAATAAGCCTAAAGATATTATAGATTTGAATCGGTTAGAATCTGCCCTAAACTCTAATCCAATGATTAAGCAAGCGCAAGTGTTTATGAGTGTTGATGGCTTAATCACTGCTGAAATTGAACAAAAAAAACCTATTGCAAGAGTAAGCACAAATGCTTCGTACTACATTGATGAGACTGGTTCGTATATGCCTTTATCAACAAATCGTACTGCACGTGTGCCACTTATTGCGGGTTTTGTTGAGAAAAATGATTTAGTAAATGTGTATAATGTTGCTAAAAAAATTCAAGACGATGAGTTTTTGAAGAAACATGTCGTAGTGATTTATCAAAATGAGGATAAAACAATCGATTTGAAGTTTAGAAGCCATGATTTTAATATCCATTTAGGAACATTGAATTTATTGGATAAGAAAATTAATAATCTAAAAGCTTTCTACAAGAAGGCAATGAAAGATAAGACACTGGATAATTATAAACTAGTGAATTTAAAGTTTGATAAGCAAGTGATTTGCACCAAAAAGTAAGATGATGGAGAATAATAAAATTTCAGTAGGACTTGATATCGGAACCACAAAAATTGTGGCTATGATTGGTCGTAAGAATGAATATGGTAAAGCCGAAATTTTAGGGATAGGTAAATCCAAGAGTTTGGGTGTGCATAGAGGTGTGGTTAATAATATTACTCAAACTATACAATCTATTCAACAGGCTGTTCAAGAAGCAGAAGCAGAAGCTGGACTTAAAATTGAAGAAGTAACTGTTGGTATTGCTGGTCAGCATATTAGAAGTCTGCAACATAGTGATTATATCACAAGAGCAAATTCTGAAGTGGTTATAGACGAAGAAGATATTGATCGTTTAATCAATCAAGTACACAAATTAGTAATGCTTCCTGGCGAAGAGATCATTCATGTTTTACCTCAAGAATATAAAATTGATGGTCAAGCTGAAATTAAAGAACCAATTGGGATGTATGGCGGACGATTAGAAGCCAATTTTCATGTGGTTGTTGGTCAAGTATCATCTATTAGAAACATTGGTCGTTGTGTAAAAAGTTCTGGTTTAGAATTAGAAGGGATTACACTTGAGCCATTAGCATCTGCAAATGCAGTATTAAGTCAAGAAGAAAAGGAAGCTGGTGTAGCTTTGATTGATATAGGAGGAGGTACAACAGATTTAGCAGTGTTTAAAGATGGGATTATTCGTCATACAGCTGTGATTCCTTTTGGAGGAAATGTGGTTACAGAAGATATAAAAGAAGGTTGCTCAATCATAGAAAAGCAAGCTGAATTATTGAAAATAAAATTTGGATCAGCATGGCCTGGAGAAAATAAAGACAATGAAATTGTTTCAATTCCTGGATTACGTGGTCGTGAGCCAAAAGAGATTACATTAAAAAATCTCTCTAAAATTATTCATGCTCGTGTTGTAGAAATTATTGAGCAAGTTTATGTTGAAATAAAAAATTACGGTCACGAAGAACAAAAGAAAAAATTGATTGCAGGTATTGTTTTAACAGGTGGAGGAAGCCAGTTGAAGCATTTAAAACAATTGGTTGAATACATCACAGGAATGGATACCAGAATAGGATATCCTAATGAGCATTTAGCTGGAGATAGTGATGATGATATTGCAAGTCCGTTGTATGCAACAGCAGTTGGATTAGTGATGGATGGCTTAAAACGTCAAGAACGTAAACGCATAGAAAAAGAAGTTGAAGAGATGTCATCTATAGCAGTTGAGGTTTCTGAAGAAAATATAGAGGAAGAAGAAGAGATTATTGAAGCTCCAAAAAAAGAGCGCAAATCTTTTTTAGACAAATTAACAGAGCGTGTAAAAGATTTTTTAGATAACGCAGAGTAAAAATATTACCTATAACTTCGATTTGGTAGTAATGTCGGAGGTGTTTGGGGGAATAAAAGTATAAATAGAATAAAAGTAGGTTTATGAGCAACAACAATGAATTAGGCAACATTGCATTTGATTTACCAAAAAACCAATCAAACGTCATTAAAGTGATTGGAGTAGGTGGAGGAGGAAGCAACGCTATTAATCACATGTTTTTACAAGGGATTAAAGGTGTTGATTTTGTGATATGTAATACAGATGCGCAAGCACTACAAAATAGTGGTGTTCCGAACAAAATACAACTAGGAGTTAATTTAACCGAAGGTTTAGGAGCAGGAGCAAATCCTGAAGTAGGCGAGCAAGCTGCATTAGAGAGTTTAGAAGATTTGCGTCGCATGTTAGATACCAATACGAAAATGGTATTTATCACAGCAGGAATGGGTGGAGGAACTGGAACAGGAGCTGCGCCAGTGATTGCAAAACTTGCTAAAGAATTAGATATTTTAACTGTAGGTATTGTGACGATGCCATTTCAGTTTGAAGGAAAAACAAGGAATGAGCAAGCTGCCAAAGGTATTGATACATTGCGTTCTCATGTTGATTCTTTAGTAGTGATTAATAATAATAAACTTCGTGAGGTTTATGGAAACTTAGGCTTTAAAGCAGGTTTCTCTAAAGCAGATGAAGTCTTAGCTACTGCATCTCGTGGAATTGCAGAGGTTATTACGCATCACTATACACAAAACATTGATTTACGTGATGCTAAAACTGTATTGAGTAATAGCGGAACAGCTATTATGGGATCATCAACGTCTGCTGGAAAATCAAGAGCACAAGAAGCGATTATGAAAGCGCTGGATTCGCCATTATTAAATGATAATAAAATCACTGGAGCTAAAAACGTGTTGTTGCTTATCGTTTCTGGTTCTCAAGAGATTACTATTGATGAAATTGGAGAAATTAATGATCATATTCAAAATGAAGCGGGTCATGGAGCTAACATTATAATGGGTGTTGGTGAAGATGAATCTTTGCAAGAATCAATCTCTGTAACAATTATTGCGACGGGTTTTGATTTGGATCAACAACATGAAATTTCTAATACAGAACAAAAGAAAGTTGTTCATGCTTTAGAAGATGATAGAAATGATGACGCTCATGTTAAAGAAAGTGATCCAGCAATTATAAGACCAGACATCATACTCGAAAAAGAAGAAGTAAAGACTCCACAAGTTGTAATTCACACATTGATGGACGAGGAGGATGATAATGGTCCTGTTGTAAATAATTTAGAAACTAATTTAATTACAACTACAGACATTATTAAAAACATCAACGTTGTTTACGATGAGGTTTTAGATCATAAAGTAAGAGAAGAAGATTTTATCATAACTCCTGTACAAGAAGTTAAACAAGAGATTATAGAGGAAGTAGAAGAAGAGCAAATCACGCTCACATTTGATTTGCCTTTATCTTTTAGTGCTGCGGAAGAAGAAGTAGTTGAAGAGGAAATAGAGGAAGAAGATAAAACCTTTTTTACACTTGAAGATGAAGTAAAAAAGATAGAAGTAAAAGAACATGTAGAAGTGATTCCTGTTACAGAGGCTAATGAAGAAGGTGAGAAGCGTTATGCTTTAGATGATTTTATGACTTATGAGTCTGCAATGAATGAAACAAAAACTAAAGCTCAGCCAGAGGTTGAAGAAGAGATTGTTTTTGAAAAAAAGACTTTAGAATCAGAAGTTATCGAAGAACAAATAGGTGAAGAGATTGATCCTATGAATAGTCCAATTTCAGATTTATTAAAAGAAAGAGCAGATGAGAGACGACGTAAGATGAAAGATTTCAATTACAAGTTTAATACTGCTAAAATTGATGAAATCGAAAAAGAACCAGCTTATAAAAGGCAAGGTGTGAATCTAGAGGATGCTCAGCATTCATCAGAAACCAACGCTTCAAGAACATCTGTTTCCAATGATGAAAACGACGATATTCAATTAAGAAGTAACAATTCATTTTTACACGACAACGTAGATTAATAGCAAATTTAGTTTAGTGTTTCACACTTTGTTAAACCCGAAAAATTTTAATTAACTTTTCGGGTTTTTTATGTTTTCTTCGGAAATATTAGCACAAGATTATATGTTCAATTTTGTTATCTTCGCTACTCAATTAAATATAATACATCATGAGTTTACAAACTGAAATAATGATAGCAATGAAAACAGCAATGAAAGCGAAAGACCAAACAGCTTTAGCTGCATTGCGTGCTGTAAAATCTGAAATATTACTTGCTCAAACCTCTGGAGAAGGTGGAGAATTAACTGAAGAGGAAGAAATTAAGATCTTATCAAAGTTAGTTAAACAGCGTAAGGATAGTGCAGCCATATATTTAGAGCAAGATCGTAAGGATTTAGCATTACCAGAAATTGACCAAGCAGAAGTAATTAGTCAGTTTTTACCAGAAGCACTTAGTGAAGAAGAAATTGAAAAAGTAGTTATAATGACTATTGACCAAGTAGGAGCTGTAGGCATGAAAGATATGGGTAAGGTCATGGGAATTGTGAACAAGGAATTAGCAGGACAAGCAGATGGTAAGACTATTTCTAATATTGTAAAAGCAAAATTGTCATAAAATATTAAGAAAGAGATTCCTACTTGATAGCTATTGCAATTTGTAGGAATTAATGGCCTCGTAGTTCAACTGGATAGAATATCAGATTTCGGCTCTGAGGGTTGGAGGTTCGAATCCTCTCGAGGTCACGAATAAAACAAAAACCTGAGCGTTAAATCAAGCTCGCTTGAATTTATAAGCTTAGGTTTTTGTTTTTCAAAGCGGAGCTTTGGGGCTGTGCGAAGCAAATCCTCTCAATGAATTTAAAGTTTGTGTTAAATCAAGCTCAAAAGAGTTTTTGTTTTGAGGTTTTTTTATAAAAAGCAGAAACTTATCTAAACAAAATAATTATTTAGACGTAATAGTTGTGGGTGCAAATTTCCGAAGAAAATAACAACAAATATCATTAGAGTTCAATGTCTATATATTCACAAATTATACTGTTTCTACAATACGATAAGCTTGCCGAAGGGGAAAAAGAAATAGCGAACTACTTCTTGTTGTTCGCAGCAATCTTAATGATTGTTTTTTTTGTGGTTAAGATCTTTTATTTTTTTGAAATGGTTTACGTAGAATACGTAAAGAAAAAACTGTTTTTTAATCATGTTTATTTAAGAAAGAGCAAATTAACAAGCTCTCAAAAGTTAACGCTTAGAAAGAACTTTAAGTTCTATCAAAAACTATCATCTAAACATCAATCTTATTTTGAGCACAGAGTTTATCAAATTATAAATGAAACTGAATTTATAGGTAAGGATATTGCGGTTACAGAGGAGATGAGAGTTATAGTAACAGCTACGTTAGTTAAGTTGACTTTTGGTTTGAGAGACTATAATATTGAGTCTGTGGAGCGTATTATCTTTTATCCAGAGGAGTTCTATTCACAAACCAACAAAGCGTACCATAAAGGTGAGTTTAATTTTGGTTTAAAAGCATTGGTGTTTTCATGGAAAGATGTCTTGCATGGTTATGAAATAAAAGATGATAATCTCAATCTGGCTATCCATGAATTTACCCATGCCATTCATTTTTATTATATGAGGGTAAGGCGCCAAAGTACAAGTGCTGCTATGTTTTTAGATACTTATATAGAACTTACTAGTATGCTTGATAGTGATCCAAAATTGAAATCTAAATTAGTACAATCTAATTTTTTGAGGGATTATGCTTTTACAAACCAGTTTGAATTTTTATCTGTGATTGTTGAGACTTTTATAGAATCTCCTCAGCAGTTTAAAATAGAATTTCCAAGTATTTATGGTAAAGTAAAAACGATGTTAGGATTTAATTTTGTTGGTTATTGATTTGTTGTTGAGAACAATTAGGAGTAATTCATATTAAATTATGACATTTAATATATTAAAGTATAGAAATAAAAAAATCCCCAGATTAGTTTATAATCTGGGGATTTTTTATTAATTAATATTGATTACAATCTAAATACAGCTTGTAAGAAATGTTGCCAGTGGTTATTGTCATATTGATTTTCACTATGATTAAAGGCAAATTTACCAGTACTTTGTATTCTAAATCCTATTGTTCTTGATCCATTAATCCAAAATAAAGCTCCTGCAGATAAATTGACAGATGTGTTTAACTCATCGATAGAAAATATACCAATACCACCAGACGCATATAAATCTACCCAATTTGCATCAAATAAATTATCAGAAAAATAATATTTCAAACTTGTATTTGTTGAGAAATATAAGATGTCCTCAGTCAATATGCCATTGTCAATACGTGTTTGAGCATCATAACCATTGAAACTGAAATCTTGTTCAATAGATAAGTATTTTGACCATCTATGCTCAATAGCTAGTGCAAAAGGTTGCTTAAGAGAGAACTCATCTAATCGTTCAACTGGGTTTTGTGTCCCCAAATTACCTAAGGCATTAATACCTACACTCAAAATCCATCTGTCTTGACTGTTTCTATAATCGGATTTCGTCATTGACTGCCCAAAAGATAAACCACATGAAAACAATAAAATGATTACAATAACATTTTTCATATCTAAAAATTTGGTCAAAAATAGCTAATTACTTCTAATAATAAAATTAATTGACCCTAAGTTTTACGTAAGAATAGCGATTTAATTAAATAGTTTCTATAGCTTTTGTTTAGTACCACAAGTTTTAGTCTCTCTAAAACATAAAAACAAATGTATTTCACACTACTTATGAGCCAAGCAAGATTTTTGTATTTAATTTTTTTTATATAGCTTTTCTTTTTGATTTTATTGATCAAAGAAGGATTTGTAGATTTAAATTGTTTAAACCAAACACTATTTAAGCACAAGTAATGAGAAAAATATTTAGAGTTTAAAAACATATCTGGTTGTAATCCCAAAACTAGACTATCGTATGAGTTTTTAAAGTTAACTGTATTGTAATAGTGATTTTTATCGTTTAATTGAGATGTTAAAACATTAATTAAATTAAGATGATTTTTACTAGCTATTGAATAACCTTCAACTTTTTCTTTATTTTCAAAAACTTCATTAATTGGTATCAAGTTTCTTTGTGATGGATTTAAAACATGTCCATGTAATTCTATAGCTGCAAGTTTGTTCTCATTCACTTGCCTAGGTAAGTGTCTAAAATTCAATACATCATAGTTGAATTTAATTAGCTTGTCATAACCTTCTTTTTTTATAAGATTAAAAGCAATCGTTATATCTTTGTCTGGAATTAAGATGTCAAAATCACCAATCATACGTTCACCAAAATCTTTATAATAGCCACCTAAAAGTAATGCCATTCCCTTTACAAATAAATATTCAATATTGTGACTTTCTAATAGTTTAGTTAGCTTTTGTGCTTCTATTATTAGTTTTTTATTTCGATTTCTATTAATTGAAGTAAGCTCTTTTAAGTACTCATTAAGGTCGCAAGGTAAATAATTGAGAAGATCTTTATCTTTTAATCTACAATAAACAGCAGTTAGTACTAGATGTTTACTTGCAACTTTGACGAGGTTTTCCCAATTAATCTTAGATGTTTGTAATTGCTTTTTTAAGACATCACAATCGTTATCAAAATTTAAAATATCTGCAATAAGTTGATATGTGGCTATGTTTGGATTTTTAAGCAATTAAAAGATGTTTTTATGTAAGCAAATATCATCAATATATTTTAATCGCCAAACAAACTATTAAAACTGTTAGTGGCAAAATCATTATCACTATAACGCAATTCGTAACATTTAACTTGCTTTAACCAATTTAAGAAACTAAGCGCATGTGCTTCATTTGGAGAAATCCATGAATCTGGAATTAAAGTTTCTAAAATTTTTTCTACGGAAATTGGAATTAATTCAGATTTTTTGGTCTTATCAAACTTTACATATACAATCTTATTACAGGGAAAATGAGAATTCTTGCTATCAGAATTTTGGGGTAAATACTTTAAGTTAACTTTTTTAGGGCCATTAGTGTAAGTTTTTAAAGAATTAAAATCAGATATTTTTGATTCTAAAAGATTAAAAGCACCTTTTTTAATTGAAATAGCACTTGGATATCTATATAAGTTCATATCCTCGTACAATGGCGTAAAATCATCTGCTAATAAATCAAAACCATGAGCCATGAGTAAAGCCGATAGCGTGCTTTTACCATTACCAGAATCACCAATTATCATTATGGCTTCAGAGTTATTCGTAACTGTAGAAGCATGAAAAGTGGCAATCCATTTGTCTAATTGAGTGTTATGAATTGTATTGGTAAGTTCTAAGGCAAATTTGCCTTGAAGTAAATGAAAGCATTGTGTGTTATAAGAACCCACAAAGCTTTTGTTTTTAAATAAATGTAAAGTATCTAATGTTTTGAATATATCAAATTCTGCATCAAAACTTGTAGTATGATGCGTTAAATGATGTGTGATTTGTGGATGAATTAAACTCTCAATACGTTCAGATTGAAAGTTGATTCTAATCAGTTTTCCGTCAAAATTATAAGTCCGCTCAATGTTAACTTTAGGGATTCCTTGTAAGGGATGCGATTTATGATTTTCATCAGGTTGTGCATTGGCATCTTCTAGGAAGTTCGAAATTTCTAAATATAGTTCTTCACATCTCTCATTTCCTATTTCCGTAGTTTCAAATAAAGTCTTTTTAAAATCTACTTTATTGTCAGTATTTAGAAATAAGTTAATTAGCGCGTATATACTTTCAGAAACAATAATATACTTGTTAGATCGTTGAAACCATAGTATAATAGTCTCATTAATCTTATGAATATACTTCGGAGATAAATCCGTTTTCAAAATAAGTTATAGATTAGTCAAATGGATTCCCACCTGGATCTGGAGGTGAAGTAGCATGTGCTTTCTTAGGGTTAAGAATAAGAAATGTACCTACAGCTGTAAGCGCAGCATACTTACCCATTTTTTTAATGGCTTCCTTACGTGTTATTTGGTCTTGAGGACTATTTCTTTTCATTTTGCATTATAATAAGGGTCAAAAATAATAAAATTATATTATTAAACTTACAAATTTACTTTAATTTGATGTAAAACTATTTTAAAACGATCTTTTTAGAGATTTCATGAGTAATATTTTGAAGTTTAACAACGTATATACCTCTATTTACGTTAGAAACATCAATTCGGTTTTGTGATTGAGTAGAATTAAGATTTGAAGTCATAATTAATCGACCTTGAATATCAAACACTTCAATTATTGCTTTTTGACTAAGTTGACCATTAATTATAATCTCTTTGGTATCTTTTGAAGCGAAAACTTCTAAATCGTCAAAACTATTTTCTTGAATGTTTAACGAGTTGTCTGTAAATCTTAAAAAGAAACGTCCTGTTCCACTTAAATTAGTAGTTGGTGTTAGGATATAATCGCCAGAATTTAATAATGTTGAAGTACTTGCAGTAGTATCATCTAGATATACTTCTACTGTACTTGGTAGTGTGTTTTCACTTACACTAAATGTTAGTTGTTCTCCTTGATTAGCGCTTACACCTAAAGGTATGGTAACATCATTATAGTCTGTTTCACCCACTGCTTGAATGCCAAATGGGACATTATTATTCTCTTCCACTAAATTAGAATATACTGAAAATGCTGGTATTGTGCCACCAAATAAGCTGGCATCAAAACCTGGATCTAATCCTAACGTAGAAAATTCTGTAAAATAAATATCTGTATTAAAGTTTTTATTTGTTGTAGACATATTCAATTTGACATTTGTAATAACTGACGTTGAACGTAGTGGTATAAAATCATCTGTATTACCAGAGGATCTCATATTTGAATTGAAATTCACAACCTCACTAGTTGATGCCGAGGCCACAAAAAAACCTTGACCTGGAGTAATTACTGCATTTGGATGAATCAAAGAATATAAAGAATTCCATACTTCCCAACCATCAATTGCAGTACCATCATAACCGTAAATTCCAACTGCATTAGAATCAAATTTGCTATTATTAATACTTAAAAATTCATCTAAAGTAATATAAGAAGGATAAGGATTTCCAATTAAATTCCATTGATTTCCACCTGAAGGCGTTGTGATTGTTTCCATTACATTCCCTGTTTCAACAGTACCTGTAAATGTATATGCTCCTCCATCTGTAGAACCTGTACGATAACCAACTCCAGCATCTAGTAGAATACCATCGTCAACTGTTTCTTCAAATAAAACATAATTATTAACACTACTATTGTCAAATGGCCCAAAAAGATAGAAAGGTCCATTGCCACTTATAGTTCCTGAAAGAATATTAGTATTAGCATCCATTCTTAAAGTTCCAAAGGTCATACCAGATACAGGCGGACTGATTAAGTCATTGGCAGTTGTCGATGTACCAGAACCAGCAGCAAAGTTCACATGACGTTTATAAGTTACATTTCCAATAGATGTTGTAGCTATTAGGCTTGAGTAAGAATTAGAAATTGACTGAAGTTCAAAATATCCATCATTTTTGAAACTGCCATTCACAGTTAGTGATTTACCAGCTGCCACACTACCGCTTCCTCCAGAGACTAAATCAATGTCTCCATTAACGCTATAATCATTATCATTAATATCTATGAATGCATATTTGGTGTTTGCAACTGGGTTAGTATTAACAAGTTCATGCATTATCGGTTGATTTTGATGATTCACTGGGTTGCATCCAGCAGATGTTAAACCAAAACCTCCAAAGTAACCTGAGAATGTGCTTCCAGAAAATATAATAGGATAATTAACATCGTTAGCACCAAAAAAACCACCATTATAAGACATATACATAGAGAAATAAACACCTTTTGCATTATCTATATTAGCAATTGGGATTCTCATTTCGAGAGCAGTATTAGTTGTATATTGATTAAAACTAGATGTAGAAGCACTTGTTTGATCATCCCATGATGATCCTGTATATTTATGATGATAAGATTCACCTGAACCATTATTTCTAAGGGCAACGCGATGGTCTGCATTATAAGGCATAGTGGGTGTTTGGCTGTCCCAATTTAATCCTGTAGTACTTCCGTTTCCAGATGTTAAGCTAGGTTGAGGATCAGTATCTAAATACACCGTAAAATGATCATAGTCACCAAATGTTGAAGAATTTACTCTAAACGCTGCAAAATACATATAGGTCTCATCAAAAGTTACATAATAATCAACATCGTCTCCTCCCCATATTTTTTCAGCAACATTGAAATCACTAGAGTTGCCTGTGAAAGTAACGGTATGATTAGATTGACCAAAGGAGAAATATGTAATAAATGTTAATAATATAGTACTTGCAAAACTTGAGCTAAAGTAATTTTTCATCATGCCGAATTCAATTTAATGTTGAGCTTTAATAATAAGAGTGTGTAAAATAGATGTTAGTGTGAATACACTAAAAAACGAAAATGTTTTCGTGTTAATAGGTATCTATTGTTTAGACACTAGTTAAGTCAAAAGGTCACATTTTTTATGATTGAAATGATTAACAAACAAAAAAAGACATATACCTCTAGTGTATATGTCTTTTTGAAATGAAATTTATTTATTTATTCAATAACTAATTTTTGTGTTTTTTCTGTGTTATTACTCTGTAATTTAATAATATATATACCTGTATTTACGTTAGAAACATCAATTCGGTTTTGTGATTGAGTCGAATTAAGATTTGAAGTCATGATTAATCGACCTTGAATATCAAACACTTCAATTATTGCTTTTTGACTAAGTTGACCATTAATTATAATCTCTTTGGTATCTTTTGAAGCGAAAACTTCTAAATCGTCAAAATTATTTTCTTGAATGTTTAGTGAGTTATCTATAAATCTTAAAAAGAAACGTCCTGTTCCACTCAAATTAGTAGTTGGTGTCAATATATAATCACCAGAATTTAATAACGTAGACGTATTTTCAATAGTATCATCTAGATATACTTCTACTGTACTTGGTATGGTCGTTTCACTTATATTAAACGTTAGTTGTTCTCCTTGATTAGCGCTTACACCTAAAGGTATGGTGACATCATTATAGTCTGTTTCACCAACTGCTTGAATGCCAAATGGGACATTGTTATTCTCTTCCACTAAGTTAGAATATACTGAAAATTCTGGTATGGTGCCACCAAATAAGCTGGCATCAAAACCAGGATCTAATCCTAACGTAGAAAATTCAGTAAAATAAATATCTGTATTAAAGTTTTTATTTGTTGTAGACATATTCAATTTCACATTTGTAATAACTGACGTTGAACGTAATGGTATAAAATCATCTGTATTACCAGAAGATCTCATATCTGAATTGAAATTCACAACCTCACTAGTTGATGCAGAGGCCACAAAAAATCCCTGACCAGGAGTAATTACTGCATTTGGATGAATTGCAGAATATAGCGAATTCCATACTTCCCAACCATCAGAAGCAGCACCATCATATCCATAAACTCCAGCTGCATTTATGTCAAATTTACTATTATTGATACTTAAAAATTCATCTAAAGTAATATAAGAAGGGTAAGGGTTTCCAATTAAATTCCACTGACTTCCTCCTGAAGGTGTTGTGATTGTTTCCATCACGTTACCTGTTTCAGCAGTACCTGTGAATGTATATGTTTCTCCATCTGTAGAGCCTGTGCGGTAACCAACTCCAGAATCTAGGATGATACCATCGTCAACTGTGTCTTCAAATAAAACATAATTGTTAGTGCTACTATTGTCAAAAGGTCCAAAAAGATAAAATGTTGGTCCAGTACCACCAATTTGACCAGAAAGAATATTGGTGTTAGCGTCCAATCTTAAATCACCAAATGTCATACCAGATACAGGAGGACTAATTAAATCATTGGCAGTTGTTGAAGTGCCTGAACCAGCAGCATCATTTACATGTCTTTTATAGGTTATATTCCCAATGGATGTTGTAGCTATTAGGCTTGAGTAAGAATTAGAAATTGACTGAAGTTCAAAATATCCATCATTGTTAAAGCTACCATTCACAGTAAGTGATTTACCAGCTGCCACAGTACCGCTTCCTCCAGAGACTAAATCAATGTCTCCAGTAACGCTGTAATCATTATCATTAATATCTATGAATGCGTATTTGGTGTTTGCGATTGGATTGGTATTAATAAGCTCATCTTGTATTGGTTGATTCTTATGGTCAATTGGGTTACATCCAGCAGATGTTAAACCAATACCGCCAAAGTAACCTGAAAATGTACTTCCAGAGAACGTAATAGGATAATTAACATCGTTAGCGCCAAAAAAACCACCATTATAAGACATGTACATAGAGAAATAAACACCTTTAGCATTATCTATATTAGCAATTGGAATTCTTATTTCTAAAGCTGTACTTGTAGCAAATTGATTGAAACTAGATGAAGAAGCACCTGTTTGATCATCCCAAGAAGCACCTGTATATTTATGATGAAAAGATTCACCTAAAGCATTATTTCTAATTGCAAATCTGTGGTCTGCATTATAAGGCATTGTTGGTGTTTGGCTATCCCAATTTAGTCCTGTGGTACTTCCGTTTCCAGATGTTAAGCCAGGTTGAGGGTCAGTATCTAAATACACCGTAAAATGGTCATAATCGCCAAATGTTGAACCATTTACTCTAAATGCAGCAAAATACATATAAGTGTCATCAAAAGTGACGTAATAATCCACATCATCTCCGCCATACGATTTTTCAGCAGCATTAAAATCACTAGTATTGCCAGTGAAAGTAACCGTATGATTAGATTGACCAAAGGAGAAATATGTTATAAATGTTAATAATATAGTATTAACTAAACTTAAGCTAAAGTATTTTTTTATCATGCCAAAATCAATTTAATGTTAAATTCTTAAAAGAATAAAATGTAAATATATGTTAGTTTAAACACTCTAAGGAAACGAAAACGTTTTCGTGTTAATAAGTATTTTTGATTATATCTTAGTGATGTTGAAAGTTCATGCTTCAGCAGTCATAAATGTAAAGCGCAAAAAAAAAGAGACATACTCCTTAGAATATGCCTCTTTTGATAAAGTTTAAGATGTGTTTTAATTACTCAATAATCAACTTTTGAGTTTTCTCTAGGTTGTTACTCTGTAACTTCACAATATAAATACCAGTACTAACCGTTGAAATATTAATTCTATTTTCAAGGGTTGTATAATTTAATTGTGTTGTAGAAACTAGTCTACCTTGAACATCATAGATGTTACACATTGTGTTCTCAGCGAGTTGACCATTAACTACAATTTCTTTCGTCGCTTTTGAAGTGTAGATGTTTAAGTTGTTAAAACTGTTTTCTACAGTAGATAATGCCTCTTCTGTAAACCTTAAGAAGAAACGTCCAGTACCAGATAGATTAGTATTTGGTGTTAATATATAATCTCCAGTTGTTAATAATGTAGAGGTATTAGCCAAATTATCTTCTAAATAGACATTAACTGAGCTTGCTAATGTAGACTCTGCAATACTAAAAGTTAATTGCTCTCCTTGATTAGCATTTACACCAAGCGGTATAATTACTTCTGTACTGAGATTTGTATTGTTTAGTGTTTGAATTCCCAGAGCGAGACCTGTATTCTCTTCAACTAAATGAGAGTATAAAGCAAAGTCATCAACTGAACCCAAAAGACCAGAGTCATAACCAGGATTAAGACCTAAAGTGGCAGTATCATTAAAGTAGAAATCTGTATTAAACATTTTTGTACTATTGGTGATTTGCAATTTTAATTGTGAAATATTTATTACAGTACTGCTTCTTTCGTCTTCAATAAAATCATCTGTATCTCCACTAGAACGCATTCCAGTCGTAAAGTTCACTGTTTCTGATGCAGATTTAGAAGTGACTAGGAATCCTTGACCAGGTGCTATTAATGCATCTGGATTAAAGTCGGAAAACGCTTGATTCCAGATAGTCCATCCAGTAGAAGCATCACCACCATAACCATACACACCACTCCTTTCAATGGTAAATACTGAACCATTTTGAGATAAAAACTCAGATAAAGTAATATACGAAGGGTAAGGGTTACCAATAAGATTCCATTCAGTATTACCTGTTCCGCTACTTACAATTGGTATGGCTTTATCAGTTTTGTTGACAGTTCCTGTAAATATAAAATTACCATCATCAGTAGAAGCTGCTCTGTAACCAATAGCAGGATCAAGAGTTGCAGTTTCAGACGAACTATAAGTTATATATTCGTTAGTCGGTTTTTCAAAAGGACCAAAAAGATACAATGAATTGTCATTATTAGAAACAATATTAGAGTTAGCATCAACAAAAGATGTGAATGTTTGCCCAGTAAGAGGAGCAGATATCAAATCGTTACCAGTAGTGCTAGCTGTTGTGTTTATATGTCTGCTATAGTTTACAGTACCTGTTATAGTTCCATCTAGAATTAAACTAGAGTAGCTGTTTGAAACAGACTCTAATGTGAAGTTGTCTGCAACAGTTAAAGTAGCAACCGCGTCTATAGTTAAACTAGCTCCAGGATTTATAGTTACTGTATTAATGCTAGTGTTAGACGAAATTATAGCGTCACCTGAAGTGATTATGATATTATCACTTGCAGTAGCTACACCATTTGGATCGCTTGGAGACCAATCTGTTCCGTCAAACATGTATTTTTCAAAGAATTTTATATTTAAGTCTCTAAATCTAGTTTCATTAGAGCCTCCTGTAATTTCAAATTTAATACGACCATTTGTTGCTGAAAATGCTGTTACATCAATAATTTGCGTAAAAGTGTCATATGAACCAGGTACTGAAAAAGCGTCAAGTCCTGTATAATCTATTCCGTTGTTAGATACAAACACAGTAAGTTCTTGACCAGAGCTTCCTCCAAATGTGGTTAAATCAAATTCCACTTCAAGAAAATTATATAAAGAAAAATTAATTGGGGCAGTAATAATATCTGAATTAATTGGCATTTTAATGTAACCTTCACTAGATGTTTCGAAAGAAGTTCCGTTAAACTCAAAATCAAACGCTAAGGCTTCATCCCAATCCACTTGATTTCTTAAGCCATTAAAATAAGGAAGGTTAAAAAGTTCTAATACTGTTCCTTGAAGAGTTACTGTGATATCATCTGCATCTCCGCCAGATATCGTGAGTGTATCATTATAGTCGTTACTAATTAAATTTTCTTTTAGTCTTACAAAAATAGAAGTTTCAGTTCCATCAAAATTAGTCAAAGTAATGGTATTACTATAAGTAGTTTGATCTAAAGATAACTCAAAATTGTTGCCTCCTAATGTGAGAATTACATCAGAGTTATCAAGGTTTGCTCCACTAACAGCTAATTCTTGATCTAACGAAGGTCCTTGAGTTTCGATGTAATTTAAATTAATGAGTTCTCCAGGAACAGCAGAAAGAATCGCATCTTCTGATTCAACAAATTTGTAAAGCAAAAGATCTTCTTGAGATCCTGTATAGCAAGCAAATCTTGGAGCTCCAGAATTATATTGTAAATCTCTAGCTGTTACAGCTGCATTGGATGCTATAAAATTTCCACTTGAATAACTGAAATTCCAACGTTGATTATTAGATGATACATTATCTACAACTTGAACATTATTTGAACTACCAGTATAAGATACAAATTTTGCTGTAACATCGTTATAGATTGTTTTCCCTGAACCATCAGTTTGAATGCTCCAAACAATGGAAACATCAGGATTTGTAATTAAATCATCTACAGGTGTTACACTTGCCCTGCTTAAGTAAGTCCCATTGTGAGTGTTGTTCATTGCCCATTCATCTCCCGCTTCGACAATTACATAGTAGCCATCTGTTAGTTGAGCTAATGATGTAATTTTTTCAAATACGCCTACACCATTATAGGTCGCAGGTGGCTCTTCAATATCAAAAGTATTACTGTTTATAGTAGGATACAAATCATCATCAGCAGTTATCACTAATGCAGTACCAATTGCTGTGTGTGTTAAACCTGTAAATGTTGCAACACCATCAACAGGAGTTGCTGTTACAGGATTTCCTGTTAGTGTACCAGTAGAGGTTATTTCTATATCTAAATCGTAACTCGTGTCAATATTACCATTTATGTCAACAGCAGAGACAGTCACATCTGGTGTCATTATAGCATTAACAAAGGTGTTAGAAGGTTGTTGAGAAAAAACCAGTTCGGTTACATAAACATCTACAATAATATCATTACTAACAATATCGCCTAGTAAGAATGGATCCGCAAAACCAGAACCACTAATATTAGCAGCAAAACCATTTGAAGCAGAATCAATTTGAAACTGAATGACACTACTATCTACAATGTTTGTAGTATTTAAGTAAAACCCTAAAACAAATTCTAAAGACGTTCCATCTGTAATAGAGATAGGTGTCCCAAAGTCTAAAATAATCTCTGTATCTGTAATTGTTGTAGTTGGTGTGTAATCGACTAAATTCTCATCATATACAGTGATACCTTGGATGTGGTCTGACCAACCTGCGGTGTTATTTGGTCCAGGTACAAAACGCATCGTGGTAATGTTTGTAGGGAGTCCATCAGCTGTTCCTAGATCTACTACTTCAAATCCAAAAGCATCAAATGCAGTACCACTTGTAGTGCTACTTGCAGCAGTAATAGTTGTTGTTCCTAATTGAAATGTTGGGTCATAGACTTCAGTGTCTGAGTCATTTGGTGCTACACCTGCAGCAACTACAACATCATCTACAACAACACCACGTCCATAATTTCCAATTGCATCAAAAGCAATATAATAATCTGAACTTGGGTTAGGTAGTAAAACAGATTCTTGTGTCCAAGACCCTATTGAACTAGTAAATTCTTGTCCTGGAATAATTGTCCAAGTACCACCAGCAGACGTTTTATAATAAACTCTAAGTTCATCTTGATCACCACTCCAATCTACTTGAGCATGCCAAAAGGATAAAGTTGGGTTAGAAACACCAGATAAATTTAAAGCAGGAGAGATTAATTTAGTTTGGTCACCACCTGTATTATAAAACTGGGCATTGAATGATCCTGTGTTTGCAGAAAGCACATTGCTGTCTCCATCTGTATATATCCAATCTGTTGCTCCAGTTTCATATTCTTGAGACCAACAAGATGGTAATGCACCACCTTCAAACCCTTCAGTAAAAGGAAAAGAATTTACAGTTGTACAAGGTGTCATTGCATCTGCGCTTAAACCAATAGAATATTCTGTATTATCATAAGAGTAAGCTCTGTAATAATATGTTGTTCCTTCTGTTAATCCAGTATGATTAAAAACTGGGTCAGGATCTGCACCAAGACCAACGACTAAAATTTCATCATCACCAAAGAAATTCCCTACTGTTGGAGTTCCTGTTGGTGTATCAAAATTATTATCGGTATTAAATACGATTACGACATTATCTCCAGTAGCATTATTTCCTGGATCATTATCATCATAAGTTAAATCTATTTGTGTAGAAGAACTTGCATTTGCTGCTAAAGCATCTGGGTTTGCTGGACCAGAAACTACAATTGATTCAACTAAAACATCATCCATCCATAATAATCCAGCTCTAGTACTACTAAATTCAAAGCTTAGACCAAAAAAATTATTGAACGTATAATCATTATTTATTCCAGTACCTTGAGATACCAAATTATCAAAACCTCCATCTGTATCAATAAGTAATTCCCAATTACCTGCTGCTGTTCTTATAACTTTAATTCCTACTGTGTCATTTGCATCCCAATTAAATGTTGACGTTACAATAGCTCCATCTGCAGATCCATTAGTTACTTTCCATAAAGTTAAAATATCTGAAGTACCTGTTAGATTAACTCCAACAGCATAACCGTCAACTGAATTTGAGTTTATATTGAATTCATTAGCTGCGAGATATATCCAAAATTTATTTCCCCCAGAAGGATCCCAGTTTCCATTGGCTAAATTAAACTGCCAAGATGTATCTTGGTTTGCTATATCTAATGCTGAGGTATTATATGCAATATAACTAGATCCAGAAGTACCTGAAAGGTTATGTTTTAAAGATCTACTTCCTGTAATTGGATTAGTACTAGAATTTATCCAGTGAAATGCGCTTCCTTGTCCCCAACCGGATAAGTCTCCATCTTCAAAATCATCATCAATGACCTGCCCAAACCCTAAATTTCCTATTAAAAGAAGTACTAAAAATGCGTAAAAATGTTTCATGTGAAGAGGTAATATATAGTTAGTCGATTAAAATGTAAATATCTTGTTCGTTTTTATCTAATTAAAGGAGGCAAATATAGTAAAAGAAATTAATTAAGGTGTTTGCTCATATTAAGTTAGTATTAAGTCTGTTTTTTCAAATAATTAATACTAGTCTACATATTAACTCGTTATGATTTTACATAAAAAAAAGGCACACTTAAATAAGTGTGCCTTTTTTTAATATTTGTAATTATTAATCTAGTTAACAATCACTTTTTGCGATTTTTGAGATATCCCATTATTTAATTTTACAACATAAATTCCTGTTGTAAATCCAGAAATATCAATTTGATTAGAATTACTTCCAGAATCTAATTTTGATGTTAAGATCATGCGACCTTGAATGTCATAGATTTCAATCGTCGTATCATTATCAAGTGCTCCTTTTACGAATAATGTTTTAGGAGATTTCGTTGTATAAATTTGAATGGTTTCAAAGTTTTCTTCTGAAGTTGATAATGCTTCCGCAGAAAATCTAAGGAAAAACCGTCCTGTTCCTGATAAAACTGTATTAGGAGTGAAAATATAATTTGATGTGTTTAATAAAGTAAATGTATTCGTTACAGTATCTTCTAAATACACATCAACACCTTCTGGAATATTATGTTCTGAAATACTAATTGTCAATTGCTCACCTTGATTAGCATTAACTCCTAAAGGAATAGTCACGTCATTGATAGCATTGTAATTAACAGATTGTGCTCCTAAATTTAATCCAGCATTGTTTGATACTAAATGAGAAAAGATAGCAAATTCTGGTGCTTCACTTTGATAGAGACCAGAATCGTATCCAGAATCCATACCAAGTGTTGCATTATCATTAAAATATAGGTCTGTGTTAAATAGTGCATTCTCACGTGATAACTGAAGTTTTACATGAGCAAGATTATTAGTGCCATTTCTACCTACAATAAAGTCATCTGTTGTACCAATAGAACGAGAGTTAACATCAAAAGTAATTTCGCCACCACCAACTTTAGAAGCTACAAGGAATCCTTGACCTGGTGTTATTTTAGCAGTTGGGTTGGCATCAGAATAAGCTTGATTCCATATTGTAAACCCATCTAAAGCAGAGCCATCATAACCATAGACTCCAGAGTTTGTAATGCTAAACTCACTATTGTTATCAGATAAAAAATCTGAAAGTTTAATATATGAAGAGAACGGGTTACCTACCAAATTAAAATCGCTAGCACTTCCAACTGTTATTAGAGTTGTAACTGTTGACGTTAGTACATCACCTGTAAATTCAAAATTTGATCCAATAGCAGCAGTAGAAGCTGTTCTATATCCAATCCCAGCAGTAAGAGGCGTAGCATCGTCTGCAGTTGTAAAATTCGTATAAGTATTTGCATTATTATTAAATGGGCCAAATAAGTATGATGGGACTCCATCAATATTTCCTGACGGTAAATCTGAATTAGCAGTCCTAAATGCTAAAAATGTTTGACTAGGATTAGTAACAGGAGCAGCAATTAAATCATTTGCGCCAGTAGGAGAACCAGGATTTGCAAATTGGTTAACGTGACGATTGTAACTTACCTCACCTTGAACATCATTTGAAATTAATGAAGAGTAACTTGTAGAAACCGAATTCATCTCTAAAGTTCCTTTATTTATAATACTTGCATTAGTAACTAAAGATTGACCAGCAGATATTGATGTTGTACCTAGTGTATTAACATAGAAATTATTAGCTTGAATATTAGTTCCTATGATGTAAGTACCATCATATACATATACGTTATCTGTTCCTGTAGTATTAGAAGGTGGGTTTGGAGACCAACCATTATCTGCATAAAGTAAGCCATCAAAAAGACTAACTAAGCTAAAGTTGTCAAATCCAGAATAACCATCCAGACCATTATCTCTAATGCTTACTTCTAAGCCAATTGTGTTAACTGAATTTGGAATATCTAACCAAACCGTACCTTGACCATCTGTCGCTGTGAAATTTCCGTCTAGTAAAAACACATCTGCTTGAGCTACACCGTCATAAATAAGTGTGTATTTAGCATCATCATTATTGGCATTGTATCCAATTACTTGCCAGTCAAATGATAATTTGATATCAGCGTAAGCACTTATATCTATTGTAGTAAACGTTAATGTTGCAAAACCTGTAGTACCATTACCTTCATCATTTAAATCATTTTCTCCAAAAATATTATTTGAGAATGAATTATAATTTAATGGAGAAGCGCTAGCAATATCAATAACATCATAGTAACCATCAACTCCCCAACCATTATCAAACAAAGGCATAACATTTGATTCATAAGTCCATTCTGGAGTAGATCCATCAAAATCTTGAGAAGCGATTGTGATTAACGGTCCTTCTACTGTGAAAGCACTACTTGCTGCAGGAGATAGACTGCCTCCATAAACTAATAAGGTAGCTACGCTTTCTTTTTCGGTAAATACAATAGTGTTTAATGTTGCAAAACCATTAGTTATTGGATACATGATTAATGCTGGATCTAATGATCCTGCTGCGAGTACGTTTATGGTTCCATTAAAATCTAAATCCTGTACCTCATTTGCATCGGCAGCTTTAACAGTAGGAAAAGGTTTCATTATCTCAAACTGGTAGGTGTCTGTTGGACTTTGAATAAAAACATATTGTGTCGCAGTAACTTCAATTCTATTGTCATCACCTGCTATTGGTGTTTGAGCTCCTCCAGCATCATAAGCATTAAAAATTGAGCCACTTGTTTCATCTGCAACCGCAGAATTTATTATGATTTGAAATTGTTCATTATCAACAATCGTAGGCACATTAAATGTAGCATAGACGTCAAATGTTTTTGAACTATTATCTAGAGCAGAAAGTCCTGTGATTCCACTAAATATTGTGTTATCTGTAATAGTTGTGACTTCGGAAATGTTAGTTGATCCATCAAAAATCGCCATTGCAGCAAATAATGAACTATTATTTACTCCTAATTCTAAATCTGTTAGGATTGTAGGAAGAGCATCAGCATCTGATAATGTATTCCCACCATCTTGAATCGTAAATTCACCAATTTTAATAGCATTACCTGTAGTAAGACCAGAAGTTGCAGTAAAACCTGAGTATGCTATATTATCTGTTGGGTCAAAAGATGTCGCTATAATATTTGAATCTGTACTGTTAGCTGACGTTGAAGTAATGTTACCAATTAATCTAACTGCTGGAATTGCAATTCCAAAAGCACTCCAAGCGCTACGACCTTGCATACGTAGCCATCCTGCGTTTGTTGAAGAATTCCATGCATATAATCTAAATGTAATCGTTCCTGAAGCACCTGAGTTGATACTCAGTCCATTTATGTTAATATTTGTACTAGTGTCTGCAAGTAGAGTAGAAGACGCATCTACTGGAATTCCAGCAGTTGTAAAACCATCTAAACTATAAAATAATTGCCATTCTGCTGGGCCATCAGTATTACGCCTCAATCTCATATCAAGTTCTGTGACTTCAATGTCATAATTTGCGTTAGAAGATGTAGACCATTCAATATAGTCGTTGTTAGTAGCAGCATCTGCTTGAGTTGTTTGATCCCAATTTCTTGTGGAAAAGGCAGTTCCGGCTCTTTGAATAACACCAGATCCTCTAGATAATCCTACTGAGGATATTGAAGGATCATTACCTGTGGCAGTTGGTCCGGGACCATTAGTTCTGTCAATTGTTACAATAGTTTGGGCATAACCAAAAGATGTAAAAAGAATTGTAATTAGTAAAACGTAAATTTTTCTCATAATGTGAATTAATAAATAAAAATATTCCTACATTCTTATTAATGATATGTAATAAATAAAAATTTTGTAGATAGAGGGTTAGCAAAAATAAGGAAATGAAATGAGTTAGTTTAGCAAAAAATACTTAATTAGTAGCGGAATCCTTTGTTTGTAGGAATAATCTTTCTTTTTTAGGAAGATTTTACTATATTGTGTTAAATACTAGAGCAGTCTGCTTAGGTCAATTTAATTTATAGGATATATTTGTATGGAATTTTATGCTTGCTTTGGCTATAATTTGTAAAGCTGCTTTTTCAAAAAAAAATATAATTAATTTCAGTTTACTCTAGATGAAAAAACTATTAATAGTTGTTGGTACTCGACCAAATTATATAAAAGTCACACAATTTAAAAAGGTTGCCGAGAGTGACTATTCTAATCAATTTGATATTAAGATAGTGCATACTGGTCAGCATTTTGATAAATCAATGGCAGATGTGTTTTTTCAACAACTAGATATTTGGCCTGATTTCTTTTTAAATATCAAGCCAGCATCAGCAAACTCTCAAGTTGGTGAAATAATGATGAAATTAGAAAGTATCATTACTTCATTTCAACCAGATATGGTGCTAGTACCAGGAGATGTGAATTCTACATTAGCAGCAGCTTTGACTACCTATAAAATGGGAGTAAAACTTGGACACTTAGAAAGCGGACTGAGAAGTTTTGATCGTTCAATGCCTGAAGAGGTCAATAGAATACTAGTAGATGAGATTACAGATTATTATTTTGTAACCGAACAAAGTGGGATAGATAATCTTATCAAAGAAGGGAAGTCAAAAAATCAAATTCACTTTGTAGGCAATACAATGATTGATACTTTGTATGCCTTTGAAAAAGATATTGTTAATCAAGATTTATTAACTAAATATCATCTCAAAAAAAGAGATTATATTTTGATGACCATTCATAGACCAGCAACTGTAGATAACAAAAAAGGCTTAGAAGAATTGTTGTTACTTTTAAAACGTTTGTCAATTCACAAGCGTATTATTTTCCCAATGCATCCACGAACGTTTAAGAATATTAAATCTTATGGCTTAGAACAGGCTTTTAAAGCTATTGATAATTTAGTTATTGCAGAGCCCATGGATTATTTTAGTTTTCAGAATCTAATTCATAATAGTGCAATGGTTTTAACAGATAGTGGAGGTATACAAGAAGAAACAACCTATAAGCAAATCCCTTGTTTGACCTTGCGTCCAAATACTGAAAGACCTAGTACTATAGAAATAGGCTCAAATACATTACTAAATTTTGATCAAGACAAAATCTTAGAGATGGTTGAAAAAGTGATTTCTGGAGATTATAAGCAAGGAGAAATACCTCGTTTATGGGATGGAAAAGCAACTGAACGTGTTTTAGATGTGATTTCCAAAATAGAATAAGGCCTTTTTGTTGATTTAACTTATCTTTTTGTCTATAGAAAGTATGCCTTCACTCTTTTTAGCCTTGTCAAATTATTGTATTATTGTATTCTATATTATTACAAGCTGAATAGCAACTAATATTTAAAAAGCAATTATTATACTTTATGAGCGTACCACTAGCACTTATTGGTAGAAATAAAATGTTATTTACCAAAGATATTCAGTTTAACCAAGAAGAGTTATATGCTAAAGTATCGACGTCAAAGTTCCTAGTTTTAGGTGGCGCAGGTTCCATTGGTCAAGCTGTTGTCAAAGAAATATTTAAAAGAGACCCACTAAAATTACATGTTGTTGATATTAGCGAGAATAACCTCGTTGAGTTGGTAAGAGATATTCGAAGCTCATTTGGATATATTAAAGGTGATTTTAAAACATTTGCTTTAGATATAGGATCTGTTGAGTATGATGCTTTTATTGAGTATGATGGTCAATATGATTACATCTTAAATTTATCGGCTCTCAAACATGTAAGAAGTGAAAAAGATCCATTTACATTAATGCGAATGATTAATGTGAATATTTTCAATACAGATAAAACGATTCAACAATCTATAGATAATAAAGCAAAAAAATATTTTTGTGTATCCACAGATAAAGCTGCCAATCCAGTAAATATGATGGGAGCTTCAAAGCGCATTATGGAAATGTTTTTAATGCGAAGAAGTGAGCAAATTAATATTTCTACTGCAAGATTTGCAAATGTAGCATTTTCAGATGGGTCGTTACTGCACGGGTTCAATCAACGTATTCAAAAGAAACAACCTATTGTTGCGCCAAATGATATTAAACGCTATTTTGTTGTGCCTCAAGAGGCTGGGGAATTGTGTTTGTCTTCTTGTGTTTTAGGTGGAAATCGAGATATATTTTTCCCGAAATTAGAAGAATCCTTACACTTGATTTCTTTTGCAGATATTGCTGTTAAATATCTTGAAAATCTAGGTTATGAGCCTTATTTATGCGAAACCGAAGACGAAGCGAGAAAAGATATTGAAAAACATATTGCGAATAAAAAATGGCCTTGTTTATTTACTAAAAGTGATACAACAGGAGAAAAGGATTTTGAAGAATTTTTTACAGATTCTGAAGTCTTAGATATGGAACGTTTTAGTGGAATTGGCATCATTAAGAATGAACCAACTTATGATAATGATAAATTAAATTATTTTTCAGACACTATTGAGCAGCTAAAATCTAAGAAATCATGGAACAAAGATATGTTGGTGGATTTGTTTCATTATATGATACCAGATTTTGGCCATAAAGAAACAGGTAAATACTTAGATTCTAAAATGTAATGGGAAACTTTGACGACGTAACAGAGTACATCAAAGAATTATATGGAACGCGTGAATTTATACCATTACACGTGCCTAAATTCCGAGGAAAAGAAAAAGAATATTTAGAACGTTGCATTGATACAACGTTTGTCTCAAGTGTGGGGAAATTTGTAGATCAATTTGAAGATCAAATAGCTCAAATTTCTGGAACAAAAAAAGCGATTGCAGTCGTTAATGGAACTGCAGGTATACAAGTTGCTTTGCGTTTGGTAGGCGTTCAAGCAGGTGATGAGGTGTTAACTCAGGCGCTTACATTTGTTGCTACTGCTAACGCAATCATTTATAATAATGCACATCCTGTATTTTTAGATGTTGATTTAGATACGATGGGATTATCTCCTAAAGCAGTTTCTGCATTTTTAGAAGAATATGGTGAGTTAAGAGACGGAGTTTGCTACAATAAAAAGTCTGGAAGAAAGATAAGCGCATGTTTGCCAATGCATACTTTTGGTTTTCCAGTGCATTTAGATGAGCTGATTTCAGTTTGCAAAAAATGGAATATAAAAATAGTTGAAGATGCTGCCGAATCTCTTGGTAGTGAATACAAAGGGCAGCCTACGGGAAGCTTTGGAGAATTAGGTGTATTTTCATTCAACGGAAATAAAATTGTAACCTCTGGAGGAGGAGGAGCTATTGTTAGTAATTCTATTCCGCTTGCTGAAAAAGGGAAATACTTGACCACAACAGCAAAACAACCACATCCTTATGAGTATTTTCATGATGAGTTAGGTTATAATTATAGAATGCCCAATATTAATGCAGCTTTAGCTTGTGCGCAATTAGAACAGTTAGATGCATTTTTAGCTAAAAAGAGAGCAATTGCTAATTCTTATGCTGAGTTTTTCAATACCAAAGGCATAAAGTTTAGAACCGAATTACCAAACACAAAAGCCAACTATTGGTTGATGTGTGTTGAGCTTGAGAACAAAAAAGAAAGAGATGCCTATTTAGAACATACCAATAGTCAAGGTGTGATGACAAGACCAATTTGGCAATTGATGTTTAGATTGCCAATGTATGAGAACTTTCAAAAGGATAGTCAAAAAAATGCTATATTTCTAGAAAAACGAATTGTAAATATTCCAAGTAGTGTTAGATAATAAGATTGTTTTAGTTGGTTATTCAGGTCATGGATTGGTTGTTGCAGAAAGTGCAATGTCAAGTCAAATGAACTTACAGTTTTATACTGAAATGGAAGAAATGACTGTCAATCCTTTCGATTTAAGTTATCTAGGTTTTGAAAGTGACGATTCATTTTCTCATTGGGAAAAACCTTATGATTACATTTTGGGAATCGGTAACAATGCTATTCGGAAAAAAGTTGCCCAATTGATTTTGAGTAAGAACAAAAGACTTTTGAATGTGATTGATTCGTCTTCTAATATTTCCGAAGAAATTACAATAGGTCAAGGTAATTTTATTGCAAAAAATGCAACAGTGAATATTTTGACGCAAATTGGTGATTATTGTATTTTAAACACAGGTTGTATCGTAGACCATGAATGTCGTATTTCAAATGGTGTTCATATTGCTCCAGGAGCTGTGTTACTTGGTAATGTATCTGTTGGAGAGCAATCATTTATTGGTGCGAATGCAGTTGTCAAAGAAAATATAACAATAGGACGTAACGTCATTATTGGAGCTGGAAGTGTTGTGTTAAACGATGTCCCAGATAATTCAAGAATTGTTGGAAATCCAGGAAGAGCTATATAATATGAGTAAAGTTATTATTATTGCTGAAGCAGGTGTAAATCACAATGGAGATATAAATACTGCAAAACAGTTAATCGATGCAGCAGCTTTTGCTGAGGTAGATTATGTGAAGTTTCAAACGTTTAAAGCAGATACGATTGTTAGTCAGTCAGCTAAAAAAGCCGATTACCAATCCAAAAATACTGGAAATAGCGAGCAGTCTCAATACGAAATGCTTAAGCAATTAGAATTAAGTGAAAACGATCACGACGAGTTGATGGCATATTGTGATTTGAAGAATATTCAGTTTCTATCTAGTGCTTTTGATGTAGAAGGTGTTTCTTATTTGAATGATTTAGGATTGAACCTATTTAAAGTGCCAAGTGGCGAAATTACTAATTTTCCATATTTAAGAGCTATTGCACAAACTAAAAAACCTGTAGTTTTATCAACAGGAATGGCGAGTACAGGTGATATTGAATCTGCGATTAAAGTTTTGTTAGACTTCGGGACAAAAAAAGAACAACTCACTATATTACATTGTAATACCGAATACCCAACACCAATGAAAGATGTGAATCTTCATGCAATGAATAGTATTAAGACGCAATTTGGTGTTCAAGTTGGATATTCTGATCATACTTTAGGTATTGAGGTGCCTATTGCTGCAGTAGCTTTAGGAGCGCGAGTTATAGAAAAACATTTTACGCTCGATAATACACTACCCGGTCCAGATCATAAAGCATCTTTAGAACCAGAAGCTTTAAAAGAGATGGTTTTGTCAATTAGAAATATTGAAGAGGCTATTTCTGGAGATGGTATTAAACAACCTTCAGAGAGTGAACAAAAAAATAGGCCTATTGCACGTAAGAGCATCCATTTATCAAAAGATATTAAGAAGGGAACAGTGATTACAGAAGCTGATATGATTCCGCTACGTCCTGGGCATGGGATTTCTCCTATGGAATGGAATACGGTTTTAGGTAAGACGACAACTAGAGATTTAAAAAAACATGATTTACTAAATTGGGCAGATTTATCATGAAAATAGGTGTTTTAACAAGTTCTAGAGCAGATTATGGTATTTATGTACCATTACTTCGGAAATTGAAAACTGATGAATTTTTTCAACTAGAAATTATCGCTTTCGGAACTCATGTTTCAAAAACACATGGATACACATTAACAAATATTGAAACTGATGGCTATACTATTATTCATAAAATAGACTCATTAGAAGATGATGATAGTACAAAAGGCATTGCTAAATCATATGGTCAAACAGTTTTAAAATTTGCTGAGTTTTGGCAAAACAACACATTTGATTTAGTGTTTTGTTTAGGAGACCGTTTTGAAATGAGTGCAGCTGTGCAAGCAAGTATCCCCTTTGGTGTCAAGTTAGCGCACATTCATGGAGGCGAAACAACATTAGGTGCTATTGATAATATTTATCGTCACCAAATTACTCTGGCTTCACAATTACACTTTGTTTCTACATTAGATTATAAGAGAAAAGTAGCAGCTCTTACAGGAACTTTAGAAAATATATACGATGTTGGCGCATTGAGTTTGGATAATATTAAGAGCTATCAACCTATTGATAAAACTACCTTTTTAGAAAAATTTCAAATTAAAAATGAAGATTTTGCATTGGTAACATTTCATCCAGAAACGGTTGCTGTAGATTCAAATATGTCTTACGCAAAACATATGCGAGATGCTTTGGCAGAATTAAGTGAGACACTAAATATTGTGATTACGATGCCTAATGCAGATACGCTTGGTAGTGTATATCGTGAACAGTTGCATCAATTAAAATCGCAAATTCCAGACAAAATTCTACTGATTGAAAATTTTGGAAAAACGAATTATTTTTCAGCAATGTATTACGCTAAATTAATGATAGGTAATACCTCTAGTGGTATTATTGAAGCAGCATCTTTTGGTAAACATGTCATTAATGTAGGATCTAGACAAAAGGGTAGAGCGCATGGTGAGAATGTTTTTGATGTAGCTTTTGATTCAAAAAAGATAGTTGAAAAAACAAATGAAGTGCTTAAGTTGCCTAGTTTTGGCAATGAAAATATATATTACAAAGGAGAAACTGCAGATTCTATTATAAAAACAATAAAACAGTATGATTAATTACAAAGATCACTTAATAACTAGTGGTACATCCATTAGAGATGCACTAAAAAGGCTGGATCTTTTAGCTGGTGATGCTATCATATTTGTTGTTGATGAAGATGATAAATTAAAAGGTTCGTTAACTGATGGAGATGTGCGACGTGGTTTGTTGAAAGGTGTTACTATTGAAGAGCCTGTGAGTAAAATAATTCAGGATCACCCTAAATTCATTAAAAAAGGCTCAAGGGATATTTATCAAATTATTGAATATAGAAAACTAAATTTCAGAATTATACCTGTCATAGATGATAATGACAAAGTAATTAATGTATTGAATTTTAGGTATATGCGTTCGTATTTACCTATAGATGCAATCATTATGGCTGGAGGAAGAGGTCAGCGTTTAAGACCATTGACAGACAATACACCAAAGCCATTGTTAAAGGTTGGTGATAAATCTATAATGGAACACAATGTTGATAGGCTAGCATTATACGGAATTGATGATTTTTGGTTTTCAGTGAAATACCTGGGAGATCAAATTGTAGATTATTTCGGTGATGGAAAAGATAAAAATCGTTCTATTCATTATGTTTGGGAGGATGAACCAATGGGAACCATTGGATCTGTGTCAAAAATTGATAATTTAGAACATGAACACGTATTGGTCTCTAATTCTGATATTTTGACCAATCTTGATTACGAAGCCTTTTATTTAGATTTTCTAAGTAAAGATGCTGACTTTGCAGTAGTGACTATTCCTTACAATGTGAGTATTCCTTATGCTGTTTTAGAAACTTCTAATGGTCATGTTTTGGATTTTAAAGAGAAACCAACATATACCTATTATTCTAATGGTGGAATCTATTTAATGAAGCGTTCTATGTTAGATTATATTCCTAAAGGAGCACATTTTAATGCTACTGATTTAATGGAAAAACTAATTGCCGAAAAGAAAAAGGTCATATCTTATCCTTTAGTAGGCTATTGGCTTGATGTTGGTAAACATGAAGATTTTGAAAAAGCACAAAAAGATATTAATACTATAAAATTTTAATGTTGAAACCATTAATTGTCATACCAGCAAGAGGAGGTTCAAAAGGTGTTCCTGGTAAGAATATTAAATTGCTAAACGGAAAACCTTTAATTCATTATACAATAGAAGCTGCACAAGGTGTTTTTGAAAATCAATATATTTATGTGAGTACAGATTCTATAGCGATTAAACAGGTCGTAGAAGAAACAGGACTTAAAATTCCTTTTTTGAGACCAGAATATTTGGCAACAGATACAGCTAATTCAAGAGATGTTTTGCTTCATGCGTTAGAACAATTTGAATTAGTTAATCATATAGAACCTGATGTTATTATTTTATTACAGCCCACTTCGCCATTTCGAAATCAAAAACATATCAAAGAAGCTTTGAAATTATATTCTAACGATATAGATATGGTAGTTTCAGTTAAAGAAACTAGTGCCAATCCATATTATGTGTTGTTCGAAGAAGATGATAATAAATTTTTAAAAAAATCTAAGGATAGTAATGTTTTAAGACGACAAGATTTACCTAAAGTTTGGGAACTTAATGGCGCAATTTATATAATAAATCCTAAATCTATCAAAGATAAATTAATAGGAGAATTTAAAAAAGTCGTAAAATATCAAATGGATGATGTGACATCTATTGATATAGATACACCATTAGATTGGGAGTTTGCAGAATTTATAGCTCGCAAAAACTCGTTTTAAATCTGTTTTAAAATGTTAACATCTGAAAAAAAATAGGTTATATTTTATTATCTAAAACTCAATTATTGCTCATTGAGTAGACTGTTTTAGTTTATGGAATTTAATTCACAGCAGTATTTTAGTTTTTATAGATGGTAGGGGTTTACAAAAAAATCAACCTATAAATATATTAATTGTTTGATCTTATGTCCTGATACAGAAAGGCACAGTATTATAGAAATAGGTCTCAATACATTATTTAAGTATAAAGTTATAATTGACTTTTTTATTGGATGATAAAAAATGATTCTTCTTTATAAGACTTTTGATTTAAAAGCGATTAAGCTTCAATAATTTATTTTTATAATTAGATTTGCAAAAAAAATAAGTTTAAAAGTTGATTCTAATTAAATAAAGGTATTTTAAAATTTGTCTTTATTTAGAATTAATATAGAGCCTCACAGTTCGTGAATTTATAAATAGCACTATTATTTAGATAAGAATTAATTATATAGTTAAAAATGAGTAAAAAAATTATTATTACTGGCGGAGCAGGTTTTATTGGTTCTCATGTTGTAAGATTGTTTGTAAATAAGTATCCTGAATATGAAATTATAAATTTAGATAGTCTTACTTATGCAGGAAATCTTCATAACTTGAAAGACTTAGAAAGTAATGAAAATTATAAGTTTATTAAAGGAGATATCACAGATGAAAGCTTCGTCAACGATTTGTTTAGTAAAGTTAAACCAGATGGCGTTATTCATTTAGCTGCGGAATCTCATGTAGATCGTTCAATTACTGATCCATTAGCCTTTGCAAAGACTAATGTTTTAGGAACAATGATTTTGCTTAATGCTTTTAAGAATTTGTGGAGTGATAACTGGGAAAATAAAATATTCTATCATATAAGTACAGATGAGGTTTATGGTTCATTGGGTAAGGAAGGTTTGTTTTTGGAAACCACACCTTATAGTCCAAATTCTCCTTATTCAGCATCTAAAGCTAGTTCAGATCATTTTGTGAGAGCTTATGGTGAAACTTACAATTTACCCTATGTAATATCTAATTGCTCTAATAATTATGGGTCTTATCAATTCCCTGAGAAATTGATTCCATTATTTATCAATAATATTATTAATAATAAGTCTTTACCAGTTTATGGAGACGGTAATTATACTAGAGATTGGTTATATGTAGTAGATCACGCTATTGCAATTGACTTAATTTTTCATAAAGGAGTTTTAACAGAAACCTATAATATAGGTGGTTTTAATGAATGGAAAAATATTGATTTGGTAAAGTTGTTATGTCAACAAATGGATATTAAGTTAAATCGAAAACAAGGTACAAGTGAAAAGCTTATAACTTATGTTAAAGATCGTCCAGGTCATGATTTGCGATATGCGATTGATGCATCAAAAATTAATAAAGCATTAGGATGGGAGCCAAGTGTTACTTTTGAAGAAGGATTATCTAAGACTATTGATTGGTATTTAGAAAATAATGAATGGTTAGATAATGTGAATTCTAGTGCTTATAAAAACTATTATAAAGAACAATACAAATAAGATATGAAAGGCATTATACTTGCAGGTGGTTCAGGAACGAGATTATACCCATTAACCAAGGGGACATCTAAACAGTTATTACCAATACACGATAAACCTATGATTTACTATCCTTTGTCTGTTCTAATGTTAGCAGGTATTAAGGATGTTTTGATTATATCAACACCAATAGATTTACCAAGATTTGAGATTTTACTTGGTGATGGTTCAGATTTAGGGATGAAATTCAGTTATGTAGAACAACCTTCTCCTGATGGTTTAGCGCAGGCTTTTATTTTAGGGGAAGATTTTATCGGGACAGATGATGTTTGTTTAGTATTGGGAGATAACATATTTTACGGTCATGGATTAAATAAATTATTAGCCAAATCGATTCGTAATGTAACTGAACATAAAAAAGCTACTGTTTTTGGTTATTATGTAAAAGATCCTGAGCGTTATGGTGTAGTAGAGTTTGATAAAAAACAAAATGTTATAAGTATTGAAGAAAAACCAGAACTACCTAAGAGTCATTATGCTGTTGTAGGTCTGTATTTTTATCCTAATAGTGTTATTGATATTGCAAAAACTATAAAACCAAGCCATAGAGGAGAACTAGAGATTACAACTGTAAATCAGACTTACCTTAAAAATGAAAATCTAAAAGTTTTACTTATGGGTCGAGGATTTGCTTGGTTAGATACAGGTACCCATGATAGTCTCTTAGAGGCGTCAAACTATATTCAAACCATAGAAAATAGACAAGGATTAAAAGTAGCATGTTTAGAAGAAATTGCTTTTGAAATGGGCTATATTAATAAAAGTCAACTATTAGAACTTGCAGAGCCTCTAAAGAAGAACGGTTATGGACAATATTTAATTGAACGAGCTAATGAATTATAATTTATGAAATTTTTAAGAACAGAAATACCTGATGTTATTATATGTAAGCCAGATGTTTATGGTGATGATCGTGGGTTTTTTATGGAGACATTTCGAGAAGATAAGTTAACTGATTTTCTAGGTTATAAAATTGATTTTTGTCAAGATAACGAGTCAAAATCTACTTTTGGTGTTTTACGAGGTTTGCATTATCAGCTTCCACCATTTGCACAAACAAAACTGGTACGAGTAATTGAAGGTAGTGTGTTAGATGTTGCAGTAGATATTAGAAAAGATTCACCTACATTTGGTAAGCATGTTAGTGTAGAACTTACAGGAGAAAATAAAAAGCAATTGTTAATACCTAAGGGATTTGCCCATGGGTTCTTAGTGCTTAGTGATACCGCTCAATTTGCATATAAAGTGGATAACTATTACAGCCCAGAGCACGATAGAGGTATCGCATATGATGCACAAGAATTAAATATAGATTGGAAATTGCCTGTAGATAAATTAAAATTGTCATTAAAAGACAATCGACAATTATCATTTGATGAAGCAGATTTTTTTTGAAATGAATCCTAATTCAATATGAATGCGATTTTTCAAACAATAGAAATTACCATATTAGATTATCTCTAATATTTTAGACTGTTTTAAATAATGTGATTAGTTTTGCACTCTAAGTAATTGAAATTTTAGAAAAATCAAATAATCTTATAAGTGATGTGTTTATTATTTATTAGGTGTTGAACTTGAATTAATTAAAATAACATAAGTAAATTTCTTAAATCGTTAAGAAGTAAAAATATAATTTAGTTAGAAAATGCAAAAAATAAAAAACATTTGCTGTATTGGTGCTGGATATGTTGGTGGTCCAACTATGGCAGTCATTGCTCAAAAGTGCCCAGACATTAATGTTACGGTTGTAGATATTAATGAACAAAGAATAAATTCATGGAATGATCCTGATTTTTCAAAAATCCCAATATATGAACCAGGTTTAGCAGATGTAGTTAAGGATTCTAGAGATAGAAACTTGTTTTTCTCTACAGATGTTGATGCTGCAATAGAGAAAGCAGATATTATTTTTATTTCAGTAAATACACCTACTAAAACTTATGGTATTGGTAAGGGAATGGCAGCCGATTTAAAATGGATAGAACTTTGTGCACGACAAATAGCTAGAGTTTCAGTCACAGATAAAATTGTTGTAGAGAAGTCTACATTGCCAGTAAGAACAGCAAATGCACTAAAAAGTATTTTAGAAAATACAGGTAATGGTGTTAAATTTCAAATTTTATCAAATCCTGAATTCCTTGCAGAAGGTACTGCTGTAGCCGATTTAATGGCTCCAGATCGTGTGTTAATTGGAGGAGATGTAGCTACAAAAGAAGGAAGAACTGCGATACAAACCTTAGTCGATATTTATGCCAATTGGGTTGATAAAGACCGTATTTTGACAACCAACGTGTGGTCATCAGAGTTATCTAAACTTACAGCTAATGCTTTTCTTGCCCAAAGAGTCTCGAGTATAAATGCAATGAGCGAGCTTTGTGAAAAAACGGGTGCAGATGTTAATGAGGTAGCTCGTGCTATAGGTATGGACTCACGCATTGGGTCTAAATTTTTAAAATCGTCTGTTGGTTTTGGAGGATCTTGCTTTCAAAAAGATATTCTTAATTTAGTTTATATCTCAAAATCACTAGGGTTGAATGAGGTTGCAGATTATTGGGAACAAGTGGTCATTATGAATGATCATCAAAAGAATCGTTTTGCTGCTAACATCGTGAAAACATTATTCAATACGGTTTCTGGCAAAAAGATAACATTTTTGGGATGGGCATTTAAAAAAGATACTAATGATACAAGAGAATCGGCAGCGATTCATGTAGCAGATTTCTTGCTCAAGGAACATGCAAACATAGTGGTTTATGATCCAAAGGTGACTGCAGATCAAATTTATAAAGATTTGGATTATCTTGAAGGTAATGATTTAGAAACTATAAAAAAATTATTAACTGTTGAGACCGATCCATATAAGGCTTGTGAAAACTCACACGCTATTGCGGTTTTGACAGAGTGGGACGAGTTTAAAACTTACAATTGGCAGTCTATTTATGACAATATGTTGAAACCTGCTTCTGTATTTGATGGGCGAAATATATTGGATTTAGATAAATTAAAAGCTATAGGATTTAATGTGGATGGTATTGGGAAGCCTTAAGCAGATAATTATTATAACCTGATTAACTTTTGTTGTAACTATTAATTAATATAGGAAGATAATCATTTTGTAGACTAGATAAATCAATAAAGTCATGTGTAAAGCATATAAATGCATAGAATTTAAGAATTGAGATTTATCTTTAAAAAACCACTTAAAATGAAAAAAACAATCTTAGTTACAGGAGCTACTAGATTCATAGGTTTTCATCTTGCAAAGCAGTTATTAAATATGGGGTATAATGTTATTGGTTTTGATAATATTAAGGATTACTATGATGTTAATTTAAAATATACGAGATTAAATTTGTTAGGAATTGAAAGTTCTGATGCCTAACAAAACTTAAAAATATGTGATAGTAGTATTTTTTTATCTAAAATGCGATTTATCAAAATGGATTTGGAAGATCGAAATTATTAAAAGTATGGTTTTGATAATTTTAAAACGTTATAGGAGTCATCTTTGTTATCAATAGAATTTAGGATTTTTAATTTAAAAATAAATGAAAATATTATATAAAACCATTAGATTTATATTAGAGATTTTACCTTCAAAGGATAAAAGAAAATTAATTATAGTTGCTTGTTTACTTTTTTTAAATTCAATACTTGAATTGATTGGGCTAGGCGCACTTTTGCCTGTGTTTTCTGTTTTATTAGAAGATAATGTTTTGGAAACTAATAGTTTTTTAAAAGGAATATATGATATATTTCATTTAACAGATGAAAATCAACTCATAGTGCTTTTATCTGTTTTATTGTTAATTGTCATATTACTTAAGAACGTAGTAGGTTTATTAATTATAAAATATAATTCTACATTTGCATTAAGTCTTTCCAAGGATTTCGCTTTAAAATTACACGAAATTTACTACAGAAAAGGATTTTCTTTTTTTAAAACAACAAATTCAAATGTGGTTGTGCGTAATATTAGAACAGCGACAGCTCAATTTTCACAATTTCAAGTACTAGGGACATTGAATTTTTTAAATGAAATCATAGTATTGAGTTTTATTGTTTTTTTTATTGCGCTTTATAATTTTCAAATATTATTATTACTTATAGTAACGGTTATACCTCCTTTTTTAATTTTTTATACTTGGGTAAGGAAAAAGTCTATTGAGCTAGGAACAGTAAGTAATAAGCTAACCCCAATATTGGGTAAAAACATGTTTCAAAGTATTTTCGGTTTTGTGGATGTTAAAATTATGGGAGCAGAACATGATTTTAGAAATAAGATTAAAGATAATTTAGAAGAATTAGTTGAAGCCGATATAAAAACAACAGTTTATAACTTAGCGCCTACTCGAGTTATCGAAACATCTCTAATGTTGGCCATAGCTATCATTATTTCTTTTGGTGTTTACCTATTGCCCTCAAAAATTGAACTTTTAAAATTATTAGGACTTTTTGCTGTTGCAGGTTACCGCATTATGCCATCCATAAATAGAATGATGATAGCTATTAATGGTTTAAATAGATCACATTGGATTTTTGACGTTTTAGAGCCATTAAAAAAAGAATCAAAAATAATAGAGCCTATTAAAGAAGACCGCATCACATTTAATAATCATTTAAAGTTAGAAGATGTTAGTTTTATATATCCTGGATCTGATACACCTGTTTTTGAACATGTTAATCTAACCATAAAAAAGGGTGAAGTCATTGGGTTAATGGGACCATCTGGTGCAGGAAAAACAACTCTAATGAATATTCTACTAGGTTTTCTTACACCAACAGAAGGAAAGTACTTCATTGATAATACCCTATTAGATGAAACCCATATTAAATCTTTTTATAATAAAATAGGCTATGTGCAACAACAAGTATATCTAATAGACGGTACTATTGCAGAAAATGTGGCATTTGGTTGTAAACATGAAGAAGTAAACCAGGTTAAGTTGCTAGATGTGCTGAAGAAAGCTAATTTATTAGATATGATAAATAGTTTACCTGCAGGTATAAATGAAATTATTGGTGAGAATGGAACCAAATTATCAGGAGGACAAAAACAACGACTAGGAATTGCCAGAGCATTATATTTTGAATCAGATATAATCTTTTTAGATGAGGCTACTTCTGCATTAGATTCTAAAACAGAAAAGGACATTACAGATTCTATTCAATCATTGTCAGATGGAGAATTAACAATTGTTATTATAGCTCATAGAATGAGTACTTTAGCATATTGTGACCGTATAATAGAGGTTAGTGAAAAAGGGCTTATTTTAAAGTAAGTTTAGTCATAAAAAAAAGCATATAAATGATTTCCTATTTTAAGTATAAGTTGTTCAAGTTTCTAAATGGACTTGAGAATCAATATTCAGAAAAATATTTTTTAGAAAAAAACAAGGCCTTTTTTACATTATCAGAAAATGCTAAAATTTCTCATAAAGCTACTATAAGTCCATTCCATTGGATTAATAATGGGAAATTACACATTGTATTAAAAAAGAATGCTAGAATAAAAGAGGATGTATTAATACAAGGTAGTGCAAAAATAATTTTAGGAGAAAATTCTTTTATAGGTCAATATTCAACAATAGGAGCTAATCAATCTATAATTATAGGGGATAACGTTATGATTGCTCAAGCAGTTTCTATTAGAGATACGGATCATACTTTTAGCAATTTAGTTGAACCAATGCTAAATCAAGGTATTAACACAGCTGCAGTTATGATAAAAGATAATGTTTGGATTGGTTATGGTGCAGTGATTACTAAAGGAGTAACCATAGAATCAGGAGCAATAATTGCAGCGAATGCAGTGGTAACCAAAAATGTTCCAGAAAACACAATTGTAGGAGGAGTACCTGCGCGAATAATAAAAAAGAGAGAATAAAAATGGGGTTAAAAGAAATATATCAAAGTGTTTTCCCTGAAAATATAAGAGAAAAAATAGCAAGGTTAAGAGGTCCTAAAAAAGTAGCAAGAGAAGAAACCGAAAATAAACTTGTACAGGGCATTAGTTATTTTAAAGAAAATAAAATTCTTTTTATTCACATCCCAAAAGCAGCTGGTATTTCTGTCTATAAGGGACTCTTTAATAGAGATTCATTTGGACATACAAGTCTTGCCTTTTACCAAGATAATATGTCTGAAATTGAGTTTAAAGAATGTTTTAAATTCACGTTTGTAAGAAATCCTTATGATAGGTTGCATTCTGCATACTATTACTTAAAAAAAGGAGGGAGAGGTAAAACTTATGATAAAATGTATTTCGAAATACTTAAAGAATATTCATCATTTGAAGATTTTATATTAAATGGTTTAAAAAGTAAAGAAGTGGCTACTATTCAACACTTTTGTACACAAACAAGTTATTTAGTTGATTTAAATGATGAAATAAAGATGGATTTTATTGGTCGTTTTGAGAATCTAAATATAGACTACAACGAATTGCGAGATATCATAGGTATAGGAACGGATTTAACATTAGAAAACAAAAATGAAGTTAAAAAGAATGTGGATATACATTCAGAATTTTCTACAGATATGATTAAAGTTGTTAATAAATTTTATCAAGAAGATTTTGAAAATTTCAATTATAAAATGAAAAATGTTTTATGAAAGTCTACGTCATAATAGTAACATATAACGGTGCACCTTGGATTGATAAATGCTTAGGTTCACTTAGAAATTCTACCATTCCTCTTAATGTTTTAGTTATAGATAATAATTCTGCAGATAATAGTAGAGATTTAATCACTCAAAACTTCCCTGAAGTTGAACTTATCTTATCTCCGGAAAATTTGGGTTTTGGTCGAGCAAATAACATAGGCTTAAAAAGAGTAAAAGATGATAAAGCCAATTTTGCCTTTCTTCTTAATCAAGATGCATGGATAGAACCTAATACTATCGAAATTTTAGTTAATAATGCAAACAAGGATAAAACTTTTGGAATATTAAGCCCGGTGCATTTGGATGGTTCGGGTAATAGTTTAGATTTTAATTTTAGTAAGTACTTATCGCCAGAGTTTACAAATGATTTTTTATCAGATGCTTATGTGAACAACTTAAAGGCTATTTATTCTTCAAAATTCGCAAATGCAGCTGCTTGGTTAATTTCTCTTGAATGTGTTGAAAAATTGGGTGGTTTTGATCCTATTTTTCCACATTATGGAGAAGATGATGACTATTTGAATAGATTATTTTTTGTTAACTTTAAGTTAGGAATTGTTCCTAGTGCAAAAATTTGTCATGACCGTATAAATAAACCTTGGGCTGAAATGCAGTTTAACCTTAAGCGTAAAGTGATAAATAATATAGGTTTTCTTAAAAATCCTAAATCTAGTTTAAGAAGTAATTTGTTAATTCTTTTAAAACAACATTTTGATGTTTTAACATCTGACTTATTGTTCTTTAAGTTTAAAAAATTTAAAGTTGACTTTATCGCCATATTGAAAACCCTTCTTTATTTGAGACGTGTTAAAAAAGCACGGAAACGTATTTACGTAGAGTTGTTAGATTTGAATTTGAACCAAAACTAACATTATGTCCAAAGTTTCTATAATAATCCCTAATTTTAACAGGGCAACTTATTTAAAACAAGCAGTGTCTTCTGTTTTAAAGCAGACCTATGTAGATTGGGAAGTTCTTATTGTAGATGATGGTAGTTCTGACGATTCTAAACAGACCATTCTAGATTTTAAAGATAATCGTATACATTGGATTGAACGTAATGGAGATTTAAAAGGCGCTTCCGTATGTCGTAATATTGGTGTAAATGAGGCACAGGGTAGTTATATTATATTTTTAGATTCTGATGATATGCTAGCCAAACATTGTTTGGAACAACGCGTGTCTATTTTAAAATTAAACCCTAATCTAGATTTTGCAGTATTTAAAATGCAGTTTTTTAAAGAGCAACCTGGAGATGATCTTCGCATTTGGAATATAGATACTAGAGAAGATGTTCTTCAACGTTTTTTAAATCTAGATACTGTTTGGCAAACGACTGGACCTATATGGAGAAAAGAGACTTTAAAAACGATAGGCTGTTTTAATCCAGTATTACAATGTTGGCAGGATATAGATATTCATATTAAAGCCTTGTCTTTTTCGTTAAAATATAAAATATATTATGATATGCCTGCGGATTGTTGGTATAGAAAAGATTCAGAAAACTCAATTAGTCAATCTAGTACAAATTCATTAGTTAAATTACAAAGTAAGAGAATCCTTTTAGAATGGGTTAAATCAAATAATATTTTAAACTCATATAGTCACTTAAACATGGTGATTCATATACTTGTTAGTGCGATCAATGGATATCAATATAAATTTTTCTTTAATTTATATAATGAGAACAAAACAAAAATGCCTGTTAAATTACGACATAGTATTTTAAAAATGGCCTTAATTAAATTTAGTAGAAGTACAAAACTAAAATCAATACAATCCATATACAATAGAGTTAAAGAAAGTTTAGTATCTAATAATAGTACAATAGGAAAATATAATGCGTAATAATAAAGAGATAAAAATATCTGTTGTAGTTCCTGTTAAAAATGGGATGGATACATTGCCTAGATTTATTGAAGGGATCCAGAAGCAATCACTATTGTCTAGTTGCGAGGTTGTAATTATTGATTCCGGGAGTGATGATGGTTCTGTAGAGTACTTGAAAACTTTTGACTTCATAAAAGTCATTTCTATAGATCCTAAAACCTTCAACCATGGTGCTACGCGTAATTTAGGTGTAACACACTGTAATGGAGAATTTGTGTTAATGACGGTTCAAGATGCTTGGACAACAGATACTAAATTTTTAGAACGCATGGTTGATCATTTTAAAGATGTATCAGTTATGGGAGTTTGTGGGCAACAAGTGATACCACATCATAAAGACAAAAATCCACACGAGTGGTTTAGACCACAATCTAAAGGCAGTGCTAAAAAAGTTAAATTTAAAACAAAAGAAGCATTTTTAACATTGTCACCAAAAGAGCAACGCCTATCTTGTGGATGGGACGATGTCGTTGCCATGTATAGAAAACAAGCCTTGGTAGATTTGCCTTTTCAACCCTTAGTATTTGGTGAAGATATGTTATGGGCAAAAATGGCTTTAGAGAAAGGGTATGCTTTGGTGTACGATAGTACAGTTAGAGTATTTCATTATCATTTTCAATTTCCTGAATATACCTACAAACGGGTTTTAATTTCTAAGTTTTTTATATATAAGTGTTTTAACTATTTTGATGCCCGAACATACAATTATAAAGACTATATTTTAATAGTTTATAGAAACTTTAAATGGAATTGTGCACCAAAATGGATACTCCATAATTTTAATATAATAACGAATCATAGAAAGGCAACTCATACTTTAGGGAGTGCAATTAAAAATAATAAAATAGAAGCATTAGAAACCGAATTAGCTTTGAATATCCCACAGGGAAGCCAAAATAAAATTTAATTATAAGATATGATCTTAAATAAATATATTTATGTAATTAAGAAAATAAATTTTAAAACACTCTATTTTAATTTCAAGTACTTGCCATTTAAAGACGCTATCAAGCTTCCTGTTTTTCTTTCAAGGCATGTCTGTTTAAAAAAAACAGAGGGTAATGTGATTATTAAGTCTAAAATAAGAACAGGAATGATAAAAATAGGTTTTGGGGATGTTAGTATTTTTGATAATAAAAAAAGCAGAACTATTTTGAAAATTACGGGTAAAATTATATTTAACGGGAATACAGATATCGGTCATGGATCACGCTTATCTATTAGTGGTATTTTAGAATTGGGGAATAACTTTAATATAACTGCAGAATCATCAATAATATCCGCAAAAAATATAAAATTTGGAGATAATGTTTTAATGTCATGGGAATGTTTACTTATGGATAGTGATTTACATATAATTAAAGATGAAAAAGGTAATGTAATCAATAGCTCAAAACCAATTATTATTGGTAATAACGTATGGATTGGATGTAGGTGTACACTTTTGAAGGGAACTATAATATCTGATGGATCAATTATAGGAGCCGGATCGATTATATCTAATGATATTTCAAATAATTCGGGCCTCTTTGTCGGTAGTCCACCAAGGTTGATTAAAAAAAATATAACATGGAATTAAAGAAGAATAAAGAAACTGAATTAGTTTCTGTCTTAATGACTGTTTACAATCGTGAAAAATATATAGCAGAAGCTATCGAGAGTATTATAAATAGCACGTATAAAAACTGGGAACTTATCATTGTAGATGATCAATCTAAAGATAACTCTGTAGCTATAGCAAAATCATACCAGGCTAAAGATGATAGAATTAAGGTGTATGTCAATGAAATAAATTTAGGAGATTACCCAAATAGAAACCAAGCTGCATCTTATGCAAAAGGGAAATACCTTAAATATGTAGATGCCGATGATATGATTTATCCTCACGGTTTAGAGCAATTGGTCTATTATATAGAACAATTTCCAGAGGCAGGTTATGGCTTGTGTTCCTTACCACAAGATAAATTGCAACAATTTCCATTTCAATTAAGTGCAAAAGATGCATACCAAAGGCATTATTTTCAACAGCCATTATTTCATAAAGCACCCTTGTCATCTATTATAAAACGAGAAGCGTTTGAGACTATTGGTGGTTTTTCAGGAAAACAACACTTAGGGGATTTTGAAATGTGGCATATGTTATCAAATAAATATAATGTGGTTTTAATGCCTCAAGGTATTGTTTGGTATCGAGAGCACGATGATCAGCAAATGAACGACAACAGAACAGACCCGTTTGTACCATTTAAGTATATACTATTGGCTGAAGAGTTATTAAAAAGTGATAAATGCCCTTTAAAAGGATTAGATCAAGAAAAGGCTATTCAAAAAGTTAGAAAGCAACAATCTAATGCTATATTGTCTGCAATGAAGCACCATTCTATATCTAAAGCGATAGAAATGAAGACAAAAAATGGCATGTCGTTTTATACTATTTTAAAAAATAAATTCAAAAAATGAAGGCGATTATTTTACTGATAAAATTTATAATCAAAAAATGGGTTAGAAAAGCATATTGGCTTTTTAGACTGACTAAGGTGAGTTTTGGAAAATCCCCAGATGTTTCTTTTCCATTTTCAATTGAAGGTAAAGGAAAAATAGCTGCCAGTGATTTTTTTAAATCGGCCACTAATATTTCTCTAGGGGCTGGGGTTAATGCTAGTTTAAAATTTGGCAATAAAAATACGTTGGAGAAAGATGTTAAAATTCTAGTAGGAGAGAATTGTAATTTAGAGATTGGGAATGATTTTCTAATTGGTCAAGGCACGCGCTTGTTTGTTCAAAATGATTGGAAATTTCATAATAATACAAGTATAAATTCGTATTGTTCTGTGTTTTCTAGGGAGAGTAATTTTAAAGGTAAACTAGAAATGCTCAATAATTCACATATTGCTGATTATTGTATTATAGATGTCTCAGATGATATATTGATTGGAGAAAACGTGGCAATTGGTCCTAACTGTACATTTTATACACATGATCATGAATATCATCAGATGGATAAAGCAGCTTGGAATGGAGATATCATAACCGGTAAAATTGTAATAGGATCTGATAGTTGGTTAGGTTCTAATGTTACAGTGTTGCCAGGTGTGACAATTGGTAAACACGTAGTGGTTGCAGCAGGTTCAGTAGTAACCAAAGATTTAAATGATAATTGTGTTTACGCTGGTGTGCCTGCAAAAAAAATTAAAACTATAGAATGAACGCCATTAAGAATTATATAGCTCAACGTATACAAAGTCTGTTATTGACTAAAAATCATACACCAGTAGGACATACAATAAAGTATCCTGAGAATTCAAGTGTATTTGGTAATAAGTTTGATGGAAATGTGATTATTGGAGCGCATAGTAAAATTATGAGGAGTGAATTTTATGGCAACATTAAAATTGGCAATCATACCGCATTAAATGGTCCTAATCTAAATATTTATGCTGGTGATGGTGAAGTAGAAATTGGTAATTTTTGTTCTATTGCTAGAAATGTTTCGATTCAATTAGATGGCCATAATTATAAGAAAATAACGAGTTATCAAATATTTAAGAATTTCTTTGATTCAGAAAATGACTCGGAACTTGTGAGAACAGGCAATATGAAAATTGGAAACGATGTTTGGATTGGAGCTAACGCTATGATTTATGGTGGTGTTACTATCGGAAATGGTGCTGTGATTGGTTCTAATAGTTTTGTAAATAAAAATGTACCTCCATTTTCTATTGTTGTTGGTTCACCTGCAAAAGTTATTAATTATCGTTTTGATGATGAGGTTATAGATATGTTACAACAATTAAGCTGGTGGAATTGGGATGAAGACACCCTAAGAAAGAATCGATTTTTATTTGAAAACGAGTTAACAAAAGATTTATTAGAAAAAGTGCAACTATAACATGTCTTATGTTATAAAATCGTTTATAATTCTCTGGATTTAATGGATTCCTCAGTAGATATTAGTATAAATAAGTAGAATCTAAAATGACATACCGATACAATTCTGAAAAGCATATAAAAAAATATGACTACAAATAAAGTTTCCATAATCATACCGTGTTATAATGCACTCCCATTTATAAAGGAAACTTTAGACTGTGTTTTTAACCAAACCTATAAAAACATAGAAGTTATTATTGTAGATGATGGTTCTACAGATGGCACATTAGAGTTTTTGAAAACGTTAAGTAGCCCAAATTTAATTGTTAAACCAAATTCAGGTAAAGGTGCTTGTGCTGCTCGTAATTATGGTTTTAAATTATCTTCAGGCGCGTATTTACAATTTTTAGATGCTGATGATTTATTAAGTCTTGATAAAATTGAAAAGCAGGTTAATGATTTAGACCTGCTCTCAAATCATGTTTCAGTATGCAGTACAGCTCATTTTTATCATGAGCCAGAACATGGCATAATAACAGATCACGACTTCTTGTATTCTACAGAGAGCCCTAAAGATTTTTTAATAAACCTTTATGGAGCCAATGGTAAAGATTATAATATGGTGCAAACTAGTGCGTGGTTAACGCCTAGAGCGGTTATTGAAAAAGCAGGCCTCTGGGACGAGACGTTATCTAAAGATCAAGATGGGGAGTTCTTTTGTCGTGTTGTAGTTAATGCCCAAGGGGTAAGTTACCAACCTGAGGTTAAAAATTACTATAGAAAACATGTTGCAGGCGAAAATATAGCCAATCAAAAACAAAGGAGGCATTTAGAAAGTCAATTTAGAGCAATAGAATCAAAATTAAATCAATTAAAAATTTTAGAAAATACGGTAGCCTATAAAAATGCGTTTGCACTTCAATATAAACTTTTGGCTATTGATGCATACCCAGAATTTAAAGATATTTACAAAATGGCCATTACCAATTCAAAGGCATTAGGAGGTAGTAGTTATGAGCCTGTTTTAGGTGGTAACATTATTGAAATTGTAAAAGTTACCTTTGGGTGGAAAAAAGCAAAAATATTTAAATTATTTTTACACCAAATTAAGGATTTAATTAAATCAAAATGACAGTGACTTTAAAAACTAAAAAACTACTTATCGTTGTTGGTACAAGACCAAATTACATTAAAGTAACACAGTTTAAAAAAGTAGCACAGCAACAATTCGCTGGACAGTTTGATATTAAAATTGTACATACAGGTCAACATTTTGATAAATCAATGGCAGATGTGTTTTTTCAGCAATTAGATATTTGGCCAGATTATTTTTTAAATATTTCACAAGCATCACCAAATACTCAAATGGGTGAAATTATGATTCGTTTAGAGAAAGTGATTTCAGAAGAATTTAAACCAGATATTATTTTAGTGCCAGGTGATGTCAATTCTACCCTTGCTGCAGCATTAACAGCTTATAAACTTGGTATTACGCTAGGACATTTAGAAAGCGGATTGAGAAGTTTGGATCGCTCAATGCCTGAAGAAGTGAATCGTATCTTAGTTGATGAAATCTCAGATTTTTATTTCGTCACAGAGCAAAGCGGTATAGATAACCTTCTTCAAGAAGGTAAAGCGAAAGAAAAAATTCATCTGATTGGTAATACCATGATTGACACACTTGTTGCTTTCAAAGACGATATCGCTTCTAAAAACATGTTAGATTCTAATAGTTTAACTAAAGATGAGTTTATTTTAATGACGATTCATCGTCCAGCTACTGTAGATAATAAAAATGGATTAGAAGGTTTATTGTCATTATTAAAGGACATGCCTAAAGACGCAACTATCGTATTCCCAATCCATCCAAGAACTTTAAATAACATCAAAAAGTTTGATTTAGAAACTGAATTTGAAACATTAAAGAACTTGAAATTATTAGCACCTCAAGATTATTTTAGTTTTCAGAATTTAATCCATAATTGCAAAATGGTATTGACAGATAGTGGAGGGATTCAAGAAGAAACAACATTTAAACAAAAACCATGTTTAACTTTACGACCAAATACCGAACGTCCTAGCACATTAACCATAGGTTCTAATACCTTGTTGAATTTTGACAAGCAAGACATTCTTGAAAAAATCAATGAGATTCAAACTGGGACTTACAAAGAAGGTCAAATTCCACCGCTTTGGGATGGACAAGCAACACAACGTATTTTAGAAATCATAGCTAATAATTAAAGTTAAAGACACACCATTTGAAAACTATTTGCATTTTTACCCAATCACCATTAGTAGCTGCACCTCGTGTTGTTAAAGAAGCTAATGTGTATGCTCAAACTGGACATAGAGTTATTGTTTATAGTCTATGGTATGATGCACAAATATTAGAAAAAGACCGTAAGCTATTACACAAATCGATAAGCTATAAAGCAGGTGTGGATTTATTAAATTATGGAGGTTTCATTTCTAAATATATTAGAGTTAAACGTAAATTGGCACGTTTATTTGTCAAACATACAGGTGTAAGTACAGTTGCTGCATTAGGTTACGATTTTACATCCTATTTAGAGAAATTGTTAGTAGAAGATGCAGACTTGTATATTGGTCATGAAGAAATGAGTATGGCATTATGTAGAGCTCTAATAACAAAAGGAAAAATTGTTGCTTTTGATTTTGAAGATTGGCATAGTAAGGATTTATTACCTCAAGATCGATTATATCGACCTATTAGATTGTTAGAAAATTTAGAATATTTTTTACTTACCAAAGCAAAATACACATATACAACATCAAAAGCTTTGGCTAATAGTATGGCAAATAATTATGACGCAATTAGTCCTAAGGTTGTGTATAATAGTTTTCTGTCTTCAGACCGTAAGACTATAGATCAATTATCAAAAGATAGACTTCATCACACCAAGCCATCATTGTATTGGTTTTCTCAGGTCATTAGTGAAGGACGAGGTTTAGAATTACTTTGTGAAGCACTACATTTAACAACAACACCTTTAGAGTTGCATCTTAGAGGTCGCATCTTAGAAACATATCACAAGAAGCTAAAATCACTGTTACCATCACACGTGTCATTACATATACATGAAGTGGTACCTGCTCAAGAGTTAATCTCTAGAATAGCAGAACACGATATAGGGATTGCTTTTGAAGAAACGACTCCAGAGAGTAGAGACTATACCATAACTAATAAAGTATTTCATTACCTACAAGCTGGGATTGCCATTTTGGCAACCAATACGAAAGGGCAAGCCGAAATAAAAGCGTTAGCACCTGAGGCAGTTTGCTTGATGGATAGAGATCCACAACACATAGCAGCAACTATAGAAATGTTGTTAACACAGCCTCAAAAGTTAAAAGATATGAAAGCAGCAAGCTGGCAAGCGGGACAAGAAATTTTTGCTTTTGAAAACGAAGCGCTTAAATTAAATGAATTTGTAGATGCTATTTAATTCTCTAGATTTTGCGATTTTCTTGCCTATAGTTTTTGTGCTCTATTGGTTTGTTTTTAATAAAAACTTAAAGGTGCAAAATGCATTAGTTCTTGTGGCGAGTTATGTGTTTTATGGATGGTGGGATTGGCGCTTTTTAGGGTTAATAGCATTCAGTACTTTGGTAGATTATACCATAGGTATCTTGTTGTCTAAAGAACATGCAATAACAAAACGAAAGTTATTATTAATTGCTAGTGTTACCATAAATCTTGGGTTTTTAGGTTTTTTTAAATATTATAATTTCTTTCTAGAGAATTTTGTTGATGCTTTTTCGTTCTTCGGAACTCAAATTAGTGCAAGCTCTTTAGAAATTGTGCTTCCGGTAGGAATTAGTTTTTACACCTTCCAGACCATGAGTTACACGATTGACATTTACAGAAAAAAATTAGAGCCTACTAAAGATTTTATAGCTTTTGGTGCTTTTGTTAGCTTTTTTCCGCAGTTAGTTGCTGGACCAATAGAAAGAGCTTCAAATTTATTACCTCAATTCTACAAACAAAGAGTGTTCAAGTATCATGATGCTGTAAACGGTTTAAGACAAATATTATGGGGACTTTTTAAAAAGATGGTAATCGCAGATAACTGTGCGTATTACGTTAATATGATTTTCAATGATTCACAAGATTATTCAGGTAGTACACTTATATTGGGTGCTGTTTTTTTTGCGTTTCAAATTTATGGAGATTTTTCTGGTTACTCAGATATAGCGATTGGTACTTCAAGGTTGTTTGGGTTTAATCTTATGAAAAATTTTGCTTTCCCATATTTCTCAAGAGATATCGCAGAGTTTTGGAGGAGATGGCATATTTCATTATCTACTTGGTTTAGGGATTATTTGTATATCCCTTTAGGAGGTAGCAAAGGGAGTAAATTAAAACAATTGCGAAATGTATTTATCATTTTTATAGTAAGTGGCTTTTGGCATGGTGCAAATTGGACTTTTATTGTTTGGGGATTCTTAAACGCTCTTTTTTTTCTGCCCTTACTATTGTCAAATAAAAATAGGCAAAATATAGATATTGTTGCAAAAGGGAAAATTTTTCCAACGATAAGAGAAACCATAAGCATTTTAGTTACATTTTCTATTACTGTATTTGCTTGGATTTTTTTTAGAGCAAATAACATATCCCATGCTATATCAATAATAGATGAAATATTTTCGAAAAGCACACTCTCTATCCCAAGTTTTTATGCAATGGGTAGGGCTTCTAGTCTTATTGTTTTATTATTATTTTTTCTATTCTTTGAATGGCTAGGGCGTGAACATGAATACGCTATTGAAAAAATAGGTTTAAAATACCCAAGGATAGTTAGATGGTTGTTCTATTCTTTTGTTTTATTTTTGATTGCAATGTATATGCAAACCGAAGAAACACCTTTCATTTATTTTCAATTTTAATGTTTTGAAAAAGTTACTAAAATCAATAGTATTATTTATTCCGCTCTCAATATTAGTTTATATAATATTGATTTGCTTTTGGGGAACATTACTTCCTGAATTTATGTCGCCAAACATAGGTTTTTTAAAAGGTTCATATGGACATACCTATTCTAGACTCAAAGAAGTAAAAGATTTTAAAAAAGTAGATGTTTTATTTTTGGGGTCTTCTCATACATATCGAGGTTTTGATACACGTCTATTAAAAAGTGAAGGTTTATCTTCTTTTAATCTTGGAACCAGTTCTCAAACACCAATCCAAACAAATGTCTTGCTAAAAAGGTATTTAGAGAAATTAAATCCAAAAGTTGTAATATACGAAGTGTATCCTAAAAGTTTTGAGATTGATGGAGTGGAATCTGGTTTAGATATAATTGCGAATGATAAAAGTGATTTTGCCAATGTTGAAATGGCGCTTAAATTGAAAAACATTAAAATAATGAATAGTTCAGTTTATTATTATTTCAATGAATTTAATACACCAAAGTTTAGTGAAAAAGAAACTATAGGCAGTGATACTTATATTTCTGGAGGTTTTGTTGAGCATACTCCAGCAAATTTTAGAATTATAGATCACAATTCAGAACGCATAGAAATTAACAAGAAACAATTAAAACAATTTGAAGAAAATATTAAGATGCTTTACGATAAAAAGATAAAAGTGTATTTGGTTCAAGCTCCAGTTACATCTAAATACTATAAAGCAATCACTAATAATAAAGAAATCGATTCAATCTTTTCGAGATATGAAGATTACTTCAATTTTAATAACCTTATTACTTTGAGTGATTCCTTGCATTTTATAGATAAAGATCATCTAAACCAAAAAGGTGTTTTAGAATTTAATAGTGAACTTTTAAAAAGGATATCACTGAAAAAATTAGAGAAATTATAAAAAAAATTATTCTTGTTGTATCAAATTCAACTTCTGTAAATGTAGCAGATATACATCAAGTTCGTTAAAGCCTATCCTGTTTTGAGTAGTTTGGTGGCAATCAGCCATATTTTATGTTGATCCAACTATGTAAAAATAGCTAAGACAAATTATTTCGTAATTCACTATCTTAAAAATAAAAAGATATGAAAAGCAGTAAGTTTACAAGCATGACAATAGATTTTAATTTTAAAAAAAAAGGAGTACTTAAATTAAATGGACTTGTAAAAGCGATGTAATACTCGCGATTTTGTTATTGTTTCATTTTTAATAAAATATATAATTTGTGAATCTTCCAAAACAAGAAAAGCAATACTTACCAATTATCGTAGTGCTTAGAGGTTTGGCAGCTTTGGCAGTGTGCATGTTTCATTTTACTAAAGAATTCGTGAACGAAGATGGCTTGGTAAGAGCAGTTTTTAGAAATGGTTGGATGGGAGTTGAGGTGTTTTTCGTTATTTCAGGATTTGTGATTCCGTTTTCTTTGTTAGGAACCTCTTTTAGGTTTTATCACTATTTCAAGTTCATGAAAAAGCGGTTTATAAGAATAGAACCTGCTTATCTTATTTCTGTTGTATTGGTGGTGATCTTAAGCTATGCTGCCAGTCAAACTCCAGGATTTGCTGGTGAACCATTTAAAATGTCTATTGGTTTGCTCATACAACATATACTTTACTTGGTAGAGTTTTTTAATAATACATGGCTTAATCCAGTATATTGGACCCTTGAGGTAGAATTTCACTTTTATTTAATTATTGGTTTGCTTATCGCTCTATGGAATCTCAAAAAACGATGGCTAACTATAGCCTCCATTATAGGTTTATTTTCAGTGTCTTTTATAAATCAAGATGTAATTACCTTTTTTAAATATACAGATATTTTTGTTTTAGGTATATTGACAGCCTTCTATAAAAAGGAACAGTTAGGGCTAAAACCATATATAGCTTCACTTTTAATAGTGAGTTTTGTAGTTTATGATAGTCATGGGATTATCATTTCATTATTAACACTTGCAACTGCTACTTTAATTTCTTTCGCTAGTTCCTACGGAAATGTAAAAAGCTTGATTTTTTTAGGAAACATATCCTATTCATTGTATTTATTACATGTGCCTATTGGAGTAAAAATAGTCAATTTAAGTAAACGATTAGACTTAAACGAAACATCTAAATATGGAGTTATTTTAGTTGCCTTAAGTTTTAGTATTTTTGCAGCCTGGTTATTTTATAAATATATAGAAAAACCTTCACATCAATGGGCAAAAAAAGTAAAGTTTAATTAATATCGTGATGAAAAAAGTTCTTATTGTTTCTCCACATTTTCCTCCTATAAATGCAGCAGATATGCATCGCGTTCGTCAAAGCTTGCCCTATTTTGAGCAATTTGGTTGGGAGCCAACGGTACTTTGTGTTGATCCTAACTATGTAGAAATGGCTAGGGATGAACTGCTTTTAGAGTCGCTTCCAGAAGCTGTTAAAGTTCATATGGTTAAAGCTTTTTCTACGACCTATACACGTAAATTGGGATTAGGTAATTTAGGATTGAGAGCATTTTTACAGTTATTTAAAGCGGGTAATACACTTTTAAAAGCAGATGCTTACGATCTCGTCTATTTTAGTACAACCATGTTTGCATCTATGCCATTAGGACGTTTATGGAAAAAGAAGTTTAAAGTGCCTTTCACCATTGACATGCAAGATCCATGGCGTAACGACTATTACTTGACAGTGCCTAAAGAAGAGCAACCACCAAAATTCTGGTTTGCATATAACTTAGATAAATATCTCGAGCGTTTCACAATGCCTAAAGTTGATGGGTTAATTGCAGTATCTAATGGGTATATTGAGATGCTTAAATCACGATATCCTAAAATAAAGAATATCCCAGCAAAAACACTAACGTTTGGAGCAGCTGTTAAGGATTTTGAATTTATTAATTCGAGAACTATTAGGCCTTCGGTTGTATTAGATCAAAATAAGACAAACTTCATTTATATTGGTCGTGGTGGTCATGATATGGCAAAAAGTTTGAGTGTTATTTTTGAGGCATTTAAAAATGGTTTAGAGAAATATGAGAATTTTAAACGGTTTAAGTTTTGGTTTATTGGGACAAGTTATGCGCCAGATGGACAAGGTGAGCAAACCATAAAACCTATTGCAACGCAGTTTGGTGTTGGAAACTATGTTGAAGAAATAACAGATAGAAAACCGTATTTTGAAGTGTTGACGCTTTTAAAGTCTGCAGATGTCATTGTAATACCAGGATCTGAAGATGCCAATTATACAGCATCAAAATTATATCCTAATCTGTTGGCAAAAAAACCTTTATTATGTGTGTTTCACTCTAATAGTAGTGTGGTACGTATTGTTAAAGATTTAAATGCAGGAGAAGTTGTATTGTTTGATCAAAAATTAGCAGTGGATGAGTGTTTAGAACATATGGAGAAGATTGTAGACCAATTGCCTAATGCACCAGAGACGAACTGGGAGAAATTTCAACCTTTTACTGCGGAATCAATGACTAAAGTGCAATGTGATTTTTTTAATGAAGTATTAAAATCGTATCAGGCATCATGAAAAAACTAGCTATTGTCTCTACACATCCAATTCAATATAACGCACCATGGTTTAAGCTTTTGGCGCAAAGACAAAATATTGATATTAAGGTGTTCTATACGTGGTCTCAAGCAGCAACTACAGTAGAAGATAAAACATTTGGTAAACAAATTGAATGGGATATTCCATTACTTGAAGGTTACAACTATGAATTTGTGGAGAATACCGCAAAGAAACCTGGTGTTCATCATTTTTTAGGGATTAATTGTCCAGAATTAGTAAACAGTATAAAGGCTTATAAGCCTGATACTGTTTTAGTATTTGGATGGAATTTTAAAAGTCATCTTAAAACATTGCGATATTTTAAAGGTAAAATTCCTGTATGGTTTAGAGGCGATTCTACTTTGCTTGATGAGGTTCCAGGTGTAAAGACGAAACTAAGACGTTTAGTATTATCTTGGATTTACAAGCACGTCGATACAGCATTATTCGTCGGTGATGCAAATAAAGCTTATTTTTTAAAACATGGTTTGAAAGAAGAACAATTAGCTTATGTGCCTCATGCTATAGATAATGAGCGCTTTAATGATAATGAATCAAATCAATACGAACAAAAAGCAGCGCAGTGGAGAACAGATTTAGGGTTTTTTAATAAAGATATAGTTGTTTTATTTGCTGGGAAATTTGAGTCAAAAAAGCAACCTGAATTTTTAATGAATGCCATCATTGAAGCCAATAAGAATAGTAAGAAATCCTTGAAATTAGTAATGGTGGGTGACGGACCTTTGGTAAAAGAGCTTAAGCAACAAGCTAGCACTTATGATTTCATTACCTTTGTTCCCTTTCAAAATCAAACAAAAATGCCAATCGTATATCGTTTAGGGAATGTATTTTGTTTACCATCTAAAGGTCCAGGAGAAACTTGGGGTTTAGCAGTCAATGAAGCATCATCATGCACTAGACCTGTTATCGTTAGTGATAAGGTAGGGTGCGCTGAAGATATTTTAAATAAGGGTAAAAACGGTTGGGTATTTAGGCATGATAATGAAAACGAACTTATAAAAATATTAGAATCACTAACTCAAGAGCGCTTACAAATTGCAGGTAGAAATGCGGAGCAATCTATAAAGAGCTGGAGCTTTGAAGCTATAGTCTCTAATATTGAATCACAATTAACCGATGGCAAATAAGAAAATTTTAGCACTTTTTGGTAACGTTGCCTTTTATGGGCAAGAACGTGCCAATCTTCAAGTATTTGAACTATTGAAGGATTCTGGATACGATTTACTTTTAGCGGTTAATGACCTTGGTTTTCAATGGCACTTGCAGCCAGAAGTAGAGGCTAGAGGTTTAAATTATAAAAAAATACGCTTTTCATGGAATTTAAAAAAGACCTTTAAGTTCAAGGTGCTAAAATCTTATCTTCTTAATATTCCAAAGTCTAATTATCAATTATATAAAGCAATTAAATCGTATCAGCCAGATTATATACACGTATGTAACGATACTCATGTTATGACTTTGCTACCAGTATTGTTACGCAATAAAACAAAATTAATTTATAGACTTGGAGATAAACCGTCTGGACATTTGTCTAAACTACATAGTTATTTATGGAAACGCTTCATTATCCCCAGAGTTGATGCCTTTGTGTGCATCTCAAAATTTGTAGCTAGCGAGTTAATTAAATTAGGGTGTCCTGAAGATAAGATTACAATTATTTATAATTTTCCTCCAAAACGAGTCATTGAAAATGTAGATGAGCATTTACCAACACGTGATTCGTCAGTTATCACTTTTACATTTATAGGGCAATTATCTAAAGATAAAGGGATAGACCTTTTACTCAATGCTTTTATTAAGTATGTAGAACAGTATCCAAACTGCAGATTGTTAATAGCAGGAAGTGTAAAGCAAAATCCAGATTTTACAAGAGTACTTATGGATCAAGTATCAAAAGAAAATTTAGAAGATAAAGTGTTGTTTCTTGATCAAATTAAACAAATAGATAAACTTTTCAGTATTACAGATGTTAATGTGATACCATCAGTATATGAAGAGCCACTGTCTAATGTCATTGTTGAGGCTAAGGCTAATTCAAAAACATCAATTGTATTTGCATCAGGTGGTTTACCAGAATTGGTGAGTCATAAAACCAATGGCTATATTATATCTGAAAAAACAGTAGATTCATTGATTAAAGCAATGGCATACTATTGCGATAATCAAACGCTTATCAAAGAGCATGGAAAATCTGCTTTTGAGAGTATTGAAGAATTGGAGATCTCATATTCTAGGTTTAAACATAAATGGATGAAGGTTTATGAATGAGACTTTAATACATCCATATTCAGGATCTAGTAGTTTTTTTAAACGATTGACACCATACATAGTTCTATTAGGAATTACGTTGATCATTTTTTCATTTCTTGGAGCTAGAGATTTTATAGCAGTCCCGTCTATTATTGTGTTATTTTTTATTTGTAAATGGTTTGCAACAGATAATTATCCACCAGTATTGATGATAGCATTTGCTTATCAATGGCTTCAGGTTAGTATTAAACCTATTTATGCAACTTTTACAATGCAAAGCCTTAAGGATGTAGCTGAGTTTCCAGATCATATCATTAAGTCTTATTTACTCTCGTGTTTAGCACTGTTGGCTTTGGGTTTTGGTGTGTATACCATGTTAAAGGAAATTAAAATTTATCCTAATAGAATACTACACTATTTATTGAGTTTAGATACAAAAAAAACACTAATTACTTACCTCTTATTTTCAGTGTTTGCTACAGTTTTATATGGTCTTCGATTTAAAATACCTGGCCTTTTTCAAGGTATTGTCGCACTGGGTTATATTAAGTGGACACTCTTTTTCTTCATGTTCTATTCGGCATTAAAACAAAATCAATACCGGTCGTTACTATACATTATTATTTTATTTGAATTTATCTCGGGTTTCGCCTCCTATTTTGCAGATTTTAAAACCATAGTTTTTATGGTACTCATATCCTATTTAGCATTATATCAAATAAGACATAAACAGTTTTTCGGTTTAATAATTGCGTTTGTGATTTTTGGATATATAGGTGTTATTTGGACGAGTGTGAAATTTGATTATCGGGAGTTTATAAGTGAGGACGCAGGTCAACAAGTTGTGACTGTAAGTGATGGTGAAGCTTTGAGTTACTTGGTTGATAATGTAGGTAATATTTCAGATGAACAATTAGCTTTGGGTTTTAGAGCGATGATTGATCGTATATCATATATTGATTATTTCTCATCTTGTATGGCTTATGTACCAAATGTTTTACCACATGAAGATGGGAAATTAACGAAAGATGCTATTATGCATGTTCTAGTGCCTCGTTTATTTAATCCTAATAAAGCAGCGATTGATGATTCACAGCATTTAACTAAATATACAGGTGTGTTTTACGCAGATGCTTCAATGGGTGTGTCTTTTGCTCTAGGTTATGTTGCTGACTTTTATATCGATTTTGGTCCGTTTTGGATGTTAGTTGCGCTTTTTTTCTTTGGGCTATTTATTGGATATATCATTAGATCTATTTATAGAACATCTTTAAATTCTTTTTGGGGAATGGCTATTATGCTTCCTTTATTTATACTCCTCTATAAATATGAAAATGCCCTCATTAAATTTTTTGGAAACCTGATTGTATTTTGGATTGTAGCGACCTTATTTAATAAGTATGTGTGCTCTAAAATTGATAGCTATTTAAAACGACAAGTATGAGAGTAACCTATTTTTTTAGAAAACCATACCAAGACTATTTTAGTATAGAAAATGTATTCAAGATAGTGCAACAAGCATTGCCTAAGGAGATTGTGGTTAATAATTACCATCTAAAATTTTATAGCACTGGAGTGATAACGAGGTTGAAAAGTTGTTTTGAAGTCTTAAGACATCAAGGTGATATCAATCACATTACAGGCGATATTCATTATGTTAGCTATTTTTTACCTAAAAAGCGTACGGTATTAACCATACATGATTTAGCTCCATTAGAAAATAGTACAGGATTAAAACATGCAATTTTGAAATTTTTTTGGTACCAATTGCCAATAAAATCTGTAGCCTATGTTACTGTGATTTCTAATTATACTAAAAAGGCGTTGTTAGATATTATTGATGTAAATCCAGATAAAATTAAAGTTATTCACAACCCTTTTGCTGCACAGTTAACATTTCAGCCTAAAAAAGAAATGCCAGAAGTGCCCGTTTTATTGCAAATAGGAACAGCTTATAACAAAAATTTAGAAGGTTTAATTCAAGCTATTGGAGATTTAACTGTAGAGCTCGTAATTATTGGTAAATTGTCAATAGAACAAATTACATTGTTAGAATCTGCTTCCTTAAATTATAGTAATGCACATGATTTAGAGTATGATGAGGTGGTGGCTTATTATGAAAAAGCAGACCTTGTGTGTTTTGCATCGTTTTATGAAGGTTTTGGATTACCTATTTTAGAAGCTCAGGCTATTGGTCGTCCAGTGATTACGTCAAATAGATGTGCAATGCCAGAAGTTGCAGGTGATAGCGCTATTTTAATTGATCCGTTAGATATTCAGGCGTATCGCAATGCTATAAAATCTGTATTGTCAAACTCTGAAGAGCGCAAAGCGCTAGTAGATAAAGGGATTATAAATACACAACGATTTACAGCATCTCAGATTGCTGAGCAATATGTAGAACTTTATAAATCTCTTGATAATCATGTCTAAACGTAAAACTGTTTTAGCTTTTATAGATTGGTACAGACCTGGTTACAAAGCAGGAGGAACAATTACTGCATTTGGTAATTTTGTAGACTATTTAGAAGACGATATAGACTTTAAAATTGTAACTAGAAATATTGATTATGCAGATCATCAACCCTATGCTTCTATTCCTCCTGGCAAATGGGTTAAGAGTAGTAATAGTTCTTGTTATTACATGTCTCAATCTGAGGTGTCAATTAAAAATATTAAGAATATAATTGCCAATACAGATTATGATTTTTTATATGTAAATGGTATGTTTTCTCCGTTTTTTTCCATTTTACCTGTTTTATTTTCAAAAGGAAAAAATACGATTGTGAATCCGCATGGCATGTTATCAACCCAAGCCTTTAGCGTTAAGCCATTAAAAAAGAAAATGTTTCTATCTGTTTTTAATGCGTTGAAAATTTATAAGAATACGACATTTCATGCTGCAAATGAAGAAGAAGCTGTTATGATAAGTGATAGGGTAAAAAGGAGTAAGGCTGTTAAAATAGCAAATCAATTTCCTAGAAAATTAAAAAACATATCAATTAAAAATAGTAGTAAAAACAATCCTATACGTCTAATTAATGTAGCAAGAATTTCTATTGAAAAAGGCACATTGATTATGATAGAGGCACTAAGTGTTTTTAAAACAGAAGTTGTTTTAGATATTTTTGGGCCTGTTTATGATCATGAGTATTGGGAAAAATGTCAAATAGCAATCCAACACTTGCCTAATCATATTACAGTTAATTATAAAGGGGTAGTAGAAAGCGAACTTGTATTGGATACTTTAAAGGCATACGATTTTTTTATATTACTTTCGGAAGGAGAAAACTTTGGGCATTCTATTTTAGAAGCGCTTTCTGTGGGTTGTCCTGTTATCATTTCTGATAAAACACCATGGACAAACTTAAAATCTAAAGGAATTGGTTGGGATTTAAATGTAAAGGACATTAATAGAATTTCAGATGTGTTTTCTGAAATTTCTAACATGAGTCAAGAAGATTATAATCACATGGTAAATCAATCATTTTCCTTTGCACAGCGTTTTTCCGAAGATCAAGAGCTACTCAATCAAAACAAAAACTTATTTTTGATAACTCATTAACAAACTAATTGAAAACAGATTTATCTACATATAACAACAATTGGTATCAACCAGGTTCTCGATTTAAACGACTAACATGGTACTATGTTAACGAACTTTTTTTTAAAAGTAGCCTGTTTCCAATATCAGGACTAAAGGTTTCATTACTGCGCTTATTTGGAGCAAAAATAGGAACAGGTGTCATCATAAAACCAAATGTAAATATTAAATATCCTTGGAAATTATCAATTGATGATTATTGTTGGATTGGAGAATCAGTATGGATAGATAATTTAGACAACGTCACGATTGGGTCAAACGTCTGTTTGTCGCAAGGTGCTTTTTTACTCTGCGGAAATCATAATTATAAATTAAAATCCTTCGATTTAATCGTTAAACCAATCGTATTAAAACAAGGTGCTTGGATAGGTGCAAAAAGTATTGTTGGACCAGGAGTAACAGTTTATGATCATGCAATTTTAGCTGTAGGCTCCACAACAAGTATAGATTTAGAAGCTTATGGTATTTATAGAGGTAATCCTGCCATAAAAGTAAAACAACGAGAGATTAATTGATTATGAAAATTTCTATAATTACTGCGACTTATAATAGCGAGAAAACGCTTGAGGTTTGCATGTCATCTGTTATTAATCAAGCTTATGACAATATTGAATATATTATTATCGACGGAAACTCTAAAGACAAGACTAAATCTATCATTAAAGCAGCTGCAGATAAATATGAGTATATCAAATGGGTCTCAGAACCTGATAAAGGGATTTATGATGCATTAAATAAAGGTGTTGAATTAGCAACAGGAGATGTAGTAGGTTTTGTGCATTCTGATGACTATCTAGCCAATGACTCTATCATTGCTGATATTGTAACAAGTTTTAAAACACAAAATGTAGAAGGTGTCTATGGTGATTTACATTATGTGTCTTTTGAAAATCCCAATATTATTGTTAGAAACTGGATTAGCCAACCTTTTAAAGCAAAATTATTGAGTAGAGGTTGGATGCCTGCACACCCAACATTATTTTTAAAACGTCAAGTTTATTTAGATAAAGGGCTATTTGACTTAAATTACAAAATAGCTGCAGACTATGATTTCATTTTAAGAGTTTTCAAAACAGAGCTTTATAATTTTTATTATCTTCCAAAAACCATAACCAAAATGAGAGTTGGAGGAGCAAGTAATAGAAGTTTGAAAAGTATCATTCAAAAAACTAAAGAAGATTATAAAGCTTCAAAAACAAATGGACTCAACTTTCCTTTAAAAGTTGTCTTGAGTAAAAATTTATCTAAAATTCCTCAATGGTTTAAAAAGTAGACCTTTTTCAAACTTAACCTTATTTTAATAGTTGAATCTTATAGTTTTTAAAGACTCAATAGTAACTTTGTTTAATGAGTAGATTAGAGGACTTTGTAGGGTTTTTAACCGATTTTTTATAAATAATCAGACTTTCAAACTATATTTGTGCGGTTATAAAGAAACAATAAAACTATTTTATTGCTTTTAAACTATTGAAATGATAAAAGAATTACTTGAAAATTTTAATCCTATAGACCACTTAGAACTATGGTTACTAGGAGCTGCATTTATAGCAATGTTAGTTTCAATGAGTACATTTCCAGCGATTTTTAATATTTCTGAAGCAAAACATCTTATGGATGAACCTGGTGAGAGAAGTATCCATTCAAAAAAAACGCCAACACTTGGAGGTGTTGGTCTTTATATTAGTTTAGTGGTTGTTATCACATTAATTGGAGGCCTCTTAGATACAAAAATATTGATGCTTATTTTAGGGAGTTTAACGATACTTTTTTTCTTAGGTCTTAAAGATGATTTGCTTATTCTCTCTCCAAGAAAAAAATTATTTGGACAGGTGCTTGCAGCAATGGTTTTGATTGTTTTTACAGATACGAGAATATTGGGGCTTTCTGGTTTACTTGGTGTCACTATAATGCCTTACTGGATTTCTGTTGGTTTTACCTTGTTTGTATATATTTTAATTATTAACGCCTACAACCTTATTGATGGTGTTGATGGATTGGCAGGATCTTTAGCACTTATAGCCTCTGGAGCATTTGCTTTTATAGCTGTTAAGATAAAAGATATTACCATGGCAACCACAGCTGTGGCAACAATAGGAGCATTAATCCCTTTTTTAAGATTAAACTTATCAAAAAACAAAAAAATCTTTATGGGTGATACAGGCTCTATGCTTGTTGGGTTTTTAGTGGCTTTTTACTCTGTTAGGTTCATTGGTTCTACACAAAGTAATCCAACATCAATGTTTTTTAATTCTGCTCCAGTAATGGTATTGTCTATTGTGTTTTTTCCTTTGTTAGATACCTTTAGGATTTTTATTATTAGACTTTTTATTTTGAAAAAAAGCCCGTTTTCAGCAGATAAAAATCATCTTCATCATCGGTTTTTAGAATTAGGTTTTTCTCACATGCAAACAACTTGCTATATTGTTATTTTAAATATAATCTTGATCACTTTCACTTATACGATTAGGTATATGGACATTCATTTTCAGTTTGCTTTATTAATAATTGTAGGTGTCATATTATACTCTTCACTATTTGTCTACAATTGGCTGGTAGTTAATAAATGGCTACCTAAGTTTCTTAGACTCTAAATAGTACCTTTTTTTTAATTTGGTATTAACTTTTGTCAATCTTTTAATTGCGATTATATTTGCACGTGTTTTAATGCAAAAGTAAATGAGAAAAATTCTAATTATAGGTGTGCTTTTTTTAATATTGAGCTCATGTGCTACTAAGAAAGAAATATTATATCTTCAAGATTCCGCTGATTATGATAATACAGCGTTAACGTATTCAATCCCGAAAATTCAACCCAATGATATTTTAAAAATTGAAGTGGGTGCATTGATTGAGGAGTCTGCATTACCATACAATAAATCTAATGGAAGCATTGGAGGACAGAGTATTGAGCTCATGCAGTTAGAAGGCTATATAGTCTCACAAAATCATACAATAAACTACCCAGTGTTAGGTCTTGTTTCTACAGAGAATATGACTATTAATGAATTAGAAGAGCGTATTAAAAAAATGCTTGTAGATGGAGGTCATCTTAAAGCGCCAACAGTTAATATTAGATTGGTTAACGCTAAAGTAACTATTCTAGGAGAAGTTAATAGTCCAGGCGTTTATAATTTTACGGAACAGAATATAAGTTTATTACAGGCCTTGGGTTATGCCTCAGATTTAACTATTAATGGAAAACGAGAAGATATAAAACTCATAAGAGAATCAGACGGTAATCGAACTATAACCCATATTGATTTAACTTCGGCAGAGTTTTTGAACAGTGAGTTTAATCAAATAAGACCGAATGATATTATTATTGTAGACCCTAATGGGCCTAAAGTAAAAAGTGCAGGTTTTGTAGGTAATACAGCTACATTTATCTCTGTAATATCAATCCTCCTAACAACTGTTGTTTTAATAACAAGATAAATGGCTAATCAAGAATATAATATTTCACCACCCAGAAAAAGTGATCAAGGTGAAACCATAAAATTAGAAATCAGAAAGTATTTTAGATACTGGTATTGGTTTGCGCTCGGTATAGTACTGGCATTTATAGGTGCTAATCTATATTTGAGATATACACCAAAAATATATAGCACTTCTGCGAAAATTAAGATATTAAATAAAACTAAAGGTCTGGAGTTACCATCTTCAGCATTTATTTTTAATAGATCTAACATTAATTTAGAAAATGAAATTGAAATTCTAAAATCTTATCGAATCATTGAAGATGTTGCTAAGAAGTTAGATTTAACAATGGAATACTATGAGGAAGGAAATGTTTTAACAACAGAGATAGATAAATTCCCCTTTGAGGTTACTAAAACAATTAGTAATGACAGTATTAATTCTTATAAGCAGTACAGGATAGTAATTAAAGATAATTCATTTGAAATCAGCGAAGGAAATCTTGAAATATCAACAAAAATCCCAAACTTTAACTCATATAATGTAGAGCATAATTTACCATTTGAGGTGAAAGTAAATGATAAAGGGGCAATGAAGCGTTTAAAAGGGAAAACCTATATATTGAATTTTATTCCTGTTTCTAGTGCAACAAAAAAATTAAAAGGATCGGTTGGCGTAAGTATGCTAGGTAAAGGTAGTGATTTACTCAGTTTAAATCATACAAGTCAAAGTAGATATAGATCAGAGAAAACGCTCAATGCGCTCATTGAGGTGTTTAATGAAGATGGAATTACAGATAGACAACAAATTTCTAAGCGTACCATAGATTTTATTGATGAGCGGTTTAAATTCTTGGCAGAAGAGTTAGATTCTATTGAAGTAGGTATTAAAGATTTTAAAAAATCTAATAATATTATCAATATAGAATCTGATGCAGAATTAGGATTGTCACAGAGAACAATGTCTGAGGATCAGGTGTTTGAAATTGAAAATCAATTGGTGATATCAGATCTAATGAAAAAAACGTTAGTTTCGGAAAGCTCAAATACAGAGTTGCTTCCTGCTAATATTGGTTTAAGCGATGCAAACATTAACGTGTTGATTAATCAACATAATGATTTAGTTTCAGAAAGAGATAAATTAATTACAAGTGCTGGGGAGAATAATCCAACAGTGAAAATATTAGACTCAAAGCTTCAAAACGTACAATCTAATATTAAAGCATCATTATCTGCCTACAATACCCAACTTAAGGCTACTAAGTCACAAATGGTAGGTCGCAATCAAAAGTATGCATACCAGGTTGCTAGTTTACCACTAAAAGAAAAGTTATTACGCTCTAGAGAGCGTCAACAAGCCATAAAACAAAGTTTATACCTCTTTTTGTTACAAAAACGAGAAGAAGCAGCCATTAATTTAGCGATTACAGAACCATCTATAAAAGTTGTAGAATATGCTTTATCTGGAGGAGGACCAATTTCACCTAACTCCAGAAGTATATATATGATGGCTTTGCTTGGTGGATTATTCTTACCATTTGGAGCTATCTATACTAAAAACCTTTTAGATACTAAAATTAAAGGAAAGGATGATGTCACTTCTAGGGTTGGAAATATCCCGATTCTTGCAGAGCTCCCAAAAATTAAGAAAGACAAAAATCTAGTTTTTGATAATCCTACAGATCGTTCTGTTCAATCAGAAGCATTTAGAATATTGAGTGCAAATGTCAATTATATAATACCTACAGGTGACAATGATTTAGGTAAAGTTATTTATTGCACATCTACCATAAAAGGAGAAGGAAAGACTTACGTAGGTATTAATTTATCTTTAGCTTTATCAAGTATCAATAAAAAAGTACTTTTAGTAGGAGCAGATTTAAGAAACCCACAGATACATACGTATATTTCACAAGATAAAAACCGTCCAGGCTTATCTAATTATCTGCATGATGAATCAATTGATTGGAAAAACCTAATTATCAAAGGTTTTGAAAGGCATGTGAATCATGAGATATTATTGTCTGGTGATATTCCGCCAAATCCAACTCAATTACTTACAAATGGTAGATTTGAAAAATTACTCGATGAAGCTAAACATCTTTATGATTATATCATTATTGATACTGCACCAACTATTTTAGTGACAGATACATTATTAATCTCTAAATATGCAGATGCTACAATTTACTTAGTAAGAGCAGAACATACCGAGAAAAACCTATTAGACTTCTCTAAAAGCTTATCAGACTCTGGTAAGATTAAGAATATGGCTTACGTTATAAATGGAGTAGGAGCAAGTAGATCGTACGGTTATTCATACAACTACGGTTATGGATATGGTTATGGAAGTAGTGAAGACTAATTAACTATTAGCTAATGCTTTTAAACGTTTAATAGTTTCAGTTTGGTTATCATTTTTAAAAACATGGCTACCAGCTACAAATACATCTGCACCAGCTTCTACTAGTTGTTTGATGTTTTTGTCTGTAACTCCACCATCTATTTCTATTTTAGTGTCTAAACCTTGTGCGTTAATCATAGCTCGTAACTTTTTGACACGTTTGTAGGTGATGTCCTCAAATTTTTGTCCGCCAAAACCAGGATTGATAGACATTAAAAGAACCATATAACATTCTGGTAAAATATCCTCAAGTACACACAAAGGTGTTGTTAAATTAAGAACGATACCTGCTTTACACCCAGCATCTTTAATTTGTCTTAAGGTTCTATGTAGGTGTACCGTAGATTCATAATGAACTGTAATGATATTGGCACCAACTTTTGCAAATTCTTCAATATAACGCTCAGGTTTTTCTATCATTAAATGCACATCAAATGGTTTTGTTGCATATTTCTTCATTGCTGCAATAACAGGGAATCCATAAGAAATATTAGGAACAAAATGTCCATCCATAACATCAATATGAAACCAATCTGCTTCACTGTTATTTACCATTTCTACATCACGTTGGAGGTTGCCAAAATCGGCAGCTAGCATTGAAGGTGCAATTAATTTCTGAGCCATTATGTTATGTTGATTTATTTCTGTCAAAGGTAATTAAAAAATCAAGTTTCTTCAAGTGTAAATCATTAGATAAAAACATGTGGCCAGCCAATTTCCGAAGAGAGAAGTTAGAAAGGGGTATAAATGAGTGAACCCAGAGTAATCAGCTCTGGGTTCTTTCATCAATCAAAAAACGAACAGTTATGTTTTGTAACTGTTGTTGTCGTAATTTAGTCGTAATTTATTAAAAAAAATTACTAACCTAAATATGTTTTTAATATTTTACTTCGTGATGTATGTTTTAGTCTACGAATGGCTTTTTCTTTAATCTGTCTTACTCGCTCACGAGTTAATTCGAACGTTTCTCCAATTTCTTCTAGAGTCATCGGATGTTGATTTCCAAGACCAAAATATAATCTAATCACATCTGCTTCACGAGGCGTTAGCGTTTCTAGTGCACGTTCAATTTCTGTACGTAAAGATTCATGTAATAAATCTCTATCAGGATTTGGAGACTCACCACTACGCAATACATCGTAAAGGTTAGAATCTTCTCCTTGAACCAAAGGTGCATCCATAGAGACATGACGTCCAGAATTTTTAATAGACTCCTTAACATCGTTAATAGTCATGTCTAATTCTTTAGCAATCTCCTCTGCACTTGGCGGACGCTCATGACTTTGCTCTAAAAAAGCAAACGTCTTATTAATTTTATTAATAGATCCAATCTTATTTAATGGTAAACGTACAATACGCGATTGTTCAGCTAATGCTTGAAGAATCGATTGACGAATCCACCATACAGCATAAGATATGAATTTAAATCCACGAGTTTCATCAAAACGTTGCGCAGCTTTAATTAAACCTAAATTACCTTCATTAATTAAATCTGGTAATGTCAAGCCTTGATTTTGGTACTGTTTAGCAACAGAAACTACGAAACGTAAATTTGCTTTAGTTAATTTCTCTAATGCTAATTGATCTCCTGCTTTGATTCGTTGAGCTAATTCAACTTCTTCATCTGCGGTAATTAAATCAACCTTTCCAATTTCTTGTAAATATTTATCTAAAGACGCGGTTTCTCTATTAGTAACCTGCTTTGTAATCTTAAGTTGTCTCATTTAATTATATGCTTTTAATTTGGGTAAATGTAATTTACTACATAGTTATACGTAACAAGTACATAAAATGTTACAAGAAAAGTGAAATAAATTAAATTTTGATTAGTTTTTTATTGTTAAGGTTAATATCGTCAAGCATTTCTTCGGTAAATTTATAATGACCTCTTGTAGTTATTAATCTGAAATGTGATGACTTTAAGGCTGTTAGCGTATTAAGAAATAACCACTTAGATTTTAAGAGCTTTGGCTTTTCACTTTTTAAACTAATATCAAAATAATGTTTTGTACCTTCTTTTGTAGCTACAATATCTGGTGTTATAGAAATATCACTCCCTTTTTTTGAATAAGATTTAGGGGTTTCGTAACCCTCAGTATCTGCTTTGATGTTTTCAAAACCGTGTTGTTCTAAATACGTTACTGAATCTTCTAAAATGTCTTTATATTTTTCCTTGTCTTCATGTATCATAGCTAATAATGTACTGAAAATCTGTGAAATATGCAATATTTGGACTAGAATTATTTTAAAACCTATAATCAATACCTTTACTTATTGAGAAAATGTATGGTGTATAATCAATATTTGAGGTTATAGGCTCTTATTGATAGTTCAAGTTAGATTCTAGGTTGATATAAAATCAGTCAAACAATTTATACTCTATACCTAATCCAAAATTTAAAGATACATTATCACCATACTCTAAATTAATTGGGTTTTCAGAACTTTGATCTTTTAACATAAAATAGCTTATTCCACCTGTAAGAAAAATATTACTTAGTTTCAACTATATCACGAGTTAACCAACCTCTTCTACTTGCAGTTGCTATTGCATAAGGTGTGATCCAAAATAATCCAAACGTATAGAGAATACTATAAGAATATGCCCAAATAGATTCTGAAATTTTATAACGATTAGAGTAGAAAATTACCGAAAAACTAGAAAGAATTAAGATGCTCATAAACGTTGATCCTAAAAATAATAAAGGATGTGTTGCTACAAAAAATAGCATGATTAAAAGAAACGGATAACTCATTAACATTTCTAAAAATTGAGTAATGAACAATAAACGTATACCCGATTTTTTGCCTTTTCTAAAGTCTGTAAATATATATTTAGCCATTTCAAGGTTTTCACGAACATTACTTCGTCCCCATCTAATGAACATTTTATAGAGTCCTGTATATTCTTCAGGTACGTTAGTGTAAGCAACCGCGTTTTTTTGAAATAGTACGTGCTTGCCTTGTTTTAAAATCATATTGGTCATGGCACGATCTTCTCCTATGTCTGATGGTTTTCCCATAAACGTTTGGTTGATCCATTCTGGTAAACAGTTATGAACTGCAGAACTTCGGTAAGCTGCTAAAGCTCCAGGTGTGCATAATACTGAGTTAAGGCTACTTTCTGCAGATCGTACAAATTCAAAACTTAGCACAAAACTAACGTCCAACATCTTTGGAAGCATTGCTTTTTTGTTATTTAAAACCCTAATGTTTCCTGCAACTGCGCCACAATCTTTATTAGTAACAAATGGACTTACCAAATGTCTCAACGTGTCTTTATTAACAATAGAATCACTATCTACAGTGACAAATATATCTCCCAACCCTAAATTGAAACCTCTATAAAGTGCATGACGTTTGCCTTGGTTTTCTGGTTGCTGTAAAATAACTAGACGATCTCCTAGTTGCTTTTTAGCTTTTTGCATCCATTCCCAAGTATCATCTACACTACCATCATCAATAGATAAAAGTTCTATTTTGTCTTGCGGATAATCACTATCTGCCAAACTCATCAACGTATCCCAAACTTGCTTGCCTTCATTGTAAGCAGGTACAATAATAGTAACCGATGGTAGTTCTTCGTCTGTAACAGAATCTATGGGTTTGTATTTAAAAAATTTATAGAGCATAAATACAAATAAACATGCTTTATATATGACTAAACTCGTAGTGATAACTATAAATACGGTTCCCCAAAATGAGGTTAAACGTACTGTGTTGAGTAAATCGAAATCCCCACGAAATACACTGAAAAAATAAATTCCAATTCCCATTAATGCAAACGAACTGAAAAGAACCGATAGATTAAGTCGTATCTCACTGTCGTTTATATCAACATTAAAACGGTTGAAAAAAGAATTTAAGTTGTTTGAAAATTTACTATTTTTTTGGTCAGTAGCTGATTCTACTGTTGCACGAGTGATTTTTTTAGAGTTCATGTAGTGATCTAGATGTTTGAATAGTTGCGTTTCTAGATTTACGTTTAGTCTTTGTGTTTAGATTTTTTTTAATATTTATTTATGATTGTAAGTTGAGTTTTAACATTTCTGAAGAAAAAAATATAAAAAACCTCAAATAAAATTGCTTCTATTTGAGGTTTAATTTTTGATTAAAAGATATTACCTTAAGTGTATTAAAACTTGGTTTACTAACGCAGCCAAATTACTTAAACCCTTACTTGCCCATCTCCATAAACATAATATTTATTAGTGACCAATTGATTTAAACCTAAAGGACCACGATGGTGCAATTTGTCTGTGCTAATTGCTAATTCTGCACCAACTCCCATTTGGCCTCCATCTGTAAATCGAGTAGAGGCATTATGATAAACAGCTGCACTATCAACGTTGTGCATAAAGTTCATAGCTTCATCGTTATGCTCTGTAATAATTACTGCGGAATGTTTCCCTGAATATTTATTGATGAGCTCTATAGCGTCATCTAAGCAGTTGACTTGACCAATTAGTAATTTCAATGCTAAAAATTCTTCATACCAAATATCATTATCTGAAACGGTTTCTTTTTTTGATAAAACGTCAGATACTTTATCGTCAACAATAATTTCAACTTTATGTTTTTCTAATTTTTCTTGAAGCATTTTAAGCTTCATTTCATATTCCGGAAGGTTTTTATTAATTAAGACTTTATCTAAAGCATTACAACCCGAAATTTTATCTGTTTTTGCATTAATGATAACATTTACTGCTTTGCTCCAATCTGCATGTTCAGAAACGTATAAAAAATTATTTCCTCGTCCGCTTACTAATACTGCACAAGTAGCGTGAGTTTTAACAAATTTAATTAGTTGTTCTCCACCACGTGGCACAATTAAATCTATAGGTTCAGTTGGGTTTTTAAGAAATGCTTGGGTTTCTTCACGTTTTAAGTGTAGAAGTTTAATCCAATCTTTAGATAACCCGTTTTCTTCAAGAGCTTCATGCCAGCATTTTTCTAAAATAAGGTTACTGTTCAAAGCTTCTTTTCCGCCTTTCAATAAAATCTTATTATTTGCCTTAAAGGCTAAAACTGAGGCTTCAATTGTGACATCAGGACGAGATTCGTAGATGATAAGAATCGTACCAAATGGAGCAGTGGTATTCACGATATTAAGCCCGTTTTTTAAAGTTCTATTCGTTAGTTCTTGTCCAACGGGATCATCCTGTAGCATTACCGCTTTAACCGCTTCAATCATCTCATCAACTTTTTTGTCATTGACGATTAGACGTTCATAAAGTGCTTGGTCTTCTTTTTGAAAAGCATCTAAATCTTTTTTATTGGCTTCAATAATATGTTGTCGTTCTCTGCCTAAAATCTTAAGCATTGATTTTAAAACATTATTTTTTATTTCTGTATTTAAAAGTTTCATCGATTTTCTAATTTTTTAGATTAGGCACTAATGAATTTTGTACCTACCTTTTTATTATTAATAATATCTACTATAACATTTTCGCGTTTACCATTTGCGATGTATGTTGGGATGTCTTTACGAGCAGTTCCTTTTGCGATTCTAAGTTTAGAAGCCATGCCACCACGACCTTCACCTTCTTTTTTGTTAGATGCACAAACGTATTTTTCTACATTCTGATTGGTTTTGACTTCAGACAATTTTATTGAATTTTTGTCATCTGGATGACCTGTATAAAGTCCATCAGTGTCTGATAAAATAATTAATCGATCTACATCTAATAATTCGGCAACTAAACTTGCAAGCTCATCATTATCAGAAAACATTGACATTGTTAAAGACACAGCATCATCTTCATTAGCAATAGGTATGATACCTTCAGACAACAAGCCTTCATAGCAATTAATCATGTTCTCACGATGTTTTCCTATATCAAAATCTCTTTTGGTAGCTAAAACCTGAGCACATCGCATTCCATAATCATGAAAAAGACTATAATAATGGCGCATCATTCTTGGTTGTCCTACCGAAGAATAGACCTGACGTCTAATTGAAGAATCTTTTATTTTTGTGTCTCCTAAGATTTCTTTTCCTGCAATTGCAGAGCCAGAAGAGACTAAAATAACCATGATTCCACGTTCGTATAATTCTGAAATCTGTCGTACCAATTCCCTAAGAATAGGTCCTAATATTCTATTGTCTTTATTTGTTAATACGTTGGTTCCTACTTTTACAACCACACGTTTAATATCATCTTCCATAATTTATTTTTCTTTTCCTAATTCTACAGCTCTATCAAAAGCAGCATAAGCTGCATCTTGTATGAGTTGCTTTACATTATTGTCGTCTAAAGAGTCTATTGCAGCTTGAGTTGTACCTCCTTTTGATGATACTTTGTCTATCCAACTTTCTGGTGATATATTTGATTGGTTGAATAATTCTATAGCGCCTTCAAACGTATTGCTTACTAGTACTTTTGAATCGTAGTCTGAAAACCCCATTTTTAGTGCAGCTTCTAACATAGATTGCATAAAATAAAACACATAAGCAGGTCCACTCCCTGAAATACCTGTAGAGGCATCTATAAATTTCTCTGAACTAACATGTATAGATGTACCTGTGGTATCTAATAAGTGTCTCACCATTAAAAGTTCTACTCTAGATGTAGCTTCTGCTCCTGTATAAGAAGTTACGCCTTTACCAACTTTTGCAGGTAGGTTTGGCATTGTTCTAACAACTTTTTTAACTTTTAGACCATCTTGAATGGTATTTATAGTCACACCAGCCATGAGTGATACAAAAATTTGCTCTTTATTTACTAATGGTAACATTTCTTTGAATAGAACCTCAGAGTGATAAGGTTTTACTGCTAAAAACACGATGTCTGATTGAGGTAAAACATCTGCTAAAGAGGTGTAAACATCAAATTTAGATTCTTGTTTAAGCGTTTCAATTTTATTTGGATCTGTATCATAGATTTTTAATTTTTGTTTGCCCAATAAAGAAGAATCTGCCATTCCTTCTGAATAGGTTAAGCCCATGTTTCCGGCTCCAATTACTAATACTTTCATAATTTATTTAGATTAAAATTTTAACTGTCAGTTTAGTACAATAGCCTCAATTACTATGCGAGTGTGCCAAAATGAAAAGTTGATTTGAAGAATTTCGATGTTCTAAGGAATTTGTTGTAATAATTGTCATATTGGAAACATATTGAGGTATTAGTTAACGATATGGGAATTTAGAAAATTCTAAAACGGACTAACTGTGACAAGCTGTCGGTGACAAATAGTTTGATTCTCGTTATTACAAAGCAATTTTTGCTCTTTGTTTTTGAGTATTTCATATTTATATGATACTATGCGAATAATAAGGAGTGAGGATAAGCTAATAATATAATTCTATCTGAGGTTTTCTATTTGCGCTTTATTATTCAGAAACAAGTTGAGAATATTTGATATTTTTATTAGAGTTAATAGATCAATTATAAAATACATAATTGATGAATTTTTTAAGTTTTCAATTTGAAATTGATAAAAAACAGAAACCCTAAACAGAAGTTTCTGTTTAGGGTTTTAATATATAAAGAAATTAGAAATTAATCTTCTTTCTTATCTTCTCTAGGTTTGCGATCATCACGACGGTTATCACGTCCACGATTATCTCTTCCTCTATTGTTATCACGTCCACCAGAACGTTTATCATCTCTTGGTGGTCTTGCTACATAACCTTCTGGTTTTGGTAACAATGCTTTACGAGATACTTTCTCTTTACGTGTTCTTGGGTCTTGTCCAAAATACTTCACATCGAATACGTCTCCCATGTTTACAACATCGGTTACATTTTCTGTACGTTCCCAAGCTAATTCAGAAACATGTAATAATACTTCGTTTCCTGGTGCATCCATATACTCAACAACAGCTCCAAAATCTAACATCTTGATTACTTTTACTTCGTATACGCTACCAACAGTAGGCTTAAATAAGATAGCATCTATTTTTGCCATTACAGCTTCGATACCTTTTTTACCAACACCTAATATTTCAACAATACCTTCTTCAGTAACTGGGTCTTCGTTAATAACGATAGTCGTCTCAGTTTCTTTTTGCATTTCCTGAATCACTTTTCCACCAGGTCCAATTAAGGCTCCAATAAATTCATTAGGAACACGTCTTGTTACCATTGTAGGAGCATGCTCTTTTACATCAGTATTTGGTGTAGCAATGGTATCCGTCAATTTCTCTAAAATATGTAAACGACCAGCGCGAGCTTGTTGTAAAGCATTTACTAGAATTTCATAAGAAAGACCTTTTACTTTAATATCCATTTGGCAAGCAGTAATACCATCTGCAGTACCAGTGACTTTAAAATCCATATCTCCTAAATGATCTTCATCACCTAAAATATCAGATAATACAGCATATTTTCCAGAATCTGCATCAGAAATTAATCCCATTGCAATACCAGAAACTGGCTTAGTCATTTGAACTCCAGCATCCATTAATGCCATTGTACCAGAACAAACTGTTGCCATAGAAGACGAACCGTTAGATTCTAATACTTCCGAAACCACTCTTACTGTATAAGGGCAATCTGCAGGAATCATTCCTTTTAATGCACGTTGTGCTAAGTTACCATGTCCAACTTCTCTACGAGATGTTCCACGAATTGGTCTAGCTTCACCTGTACAAAAAGGAGGGAAGTTATAATGTAAATAGAAACGCTCTTCACCTTCTTTAGATGGCATATCTATTTGATTTGCATCTCTAGATGTTCCTAAAGTTACGGTTGCTAAAGCTTGTGTTTCTCCACGAGTAAAGATTGCAGAACCATGTGTAGATGGTAAGTAATCTACTTCACACCAGATAGGTCTAATCTCGTCAGTCTTACGACCATCTAAACGTAAACCTTCATTTAAGGTTAAATCTCTAATCGCAGATTTTTCAGCTTTACGGTAATAATCAGAAACTAAACCACCATAATCTGCTAATTCTTCTTCAGAAAAAGTAGCTTTAATATCTTCTTTTATTTGTTGAAAAGCAGCACTTCTTTCATGTTTAGCAGATCCAGCTTTTGCAATAGCATAAACTTTATCATAAGCCATGTCATGAACCTTCTTCTCTAAATCTTCATCTGTTCTTTCAGCTTCGTATTCACGAACGTCTTTCTTTCCGAATGCTTCAGCTAATCTTACTTGAGCAGCACATTGTACTTTAATCGCTTCATGAGCAAATTTAATAGCATCTGCCATTTCTTCTTCAGAAATCTCATCCATTTCACCTTCTACCATCATTACTGAATCTGCAGAAGCACCAATCATCATGTCTAAATCAGACGCTTCCATTTGTGCTGGTGTAGGATTGATAACAAATTCTCCGTTTACACGACCAACTCTAGCTTCAGAGATAGCACATTCAAAAGGGAAATCTGATAATTGAATAGCTGCCGAAGCTGCTAATCCTGCCATTGCATCTGGCATAACGTCTTCATCATGAGACATCAACTGAATCATCACCTGAGTTTCAGAGTGATAATCTTTTGGGAATAATGGACGTAATACTCTGTCTACTAAACGCATTGTTAATACTTCACCATCACTAGGTCTAGCTTCTCTTTTAAAGAAACCACCTGGATAACGACCTGCAGCTGCAAATTTCTCTCTATAATCTACCGTTAATGGTAAAAAGTTAAGATCTTTTTGTTCGTAATTGGAAACTACTGTACATAATAACATACATTTTCCAGATTGCACAACAACGCTACCATGAGCTTGTTTTGCTAATTTTCCAGTTTCGATAGAAATCTCTCTACCGTCACCAAGGTCAATGACCTCTCTAAATACTTTTGGAATCATAAATTTTTTAATTCTAATTCTAACGCATTATTGCTCGCTAGAATACTGTTAAACAATGGTCGTTGTGTTGTTGTAGTTGTTGTGTGACATGTGATGTCGTGTGACCAATGAAAAACTATTTGTCCCGTTCCGATAGCTATCGGGATTCAGGATCCAGCTTCTTATTTACTATTGTTATACTCTACCGTAAGAGTTAATTGTATAAAAAAAAGAGGCACGAAGCCTCTTTAATATTATTTTCTTAAATTTAATTCTTTAACTATTGCACGATATCTTAAGACATCTTTCTTAGTTAAGTAATCTAGTAAGCTTCTTCTTTTACCTACTAACTTTACTAATGAACGCTCAGTGTTATAATCTTTACGATTTTGCTTTAAGTGTCCAGTTAAGTAGTTAATTCTGTAAGTGAATAATGCGATTTGACCTTCTGCACTTCCAGTGTCTTTTGCATTTTTGCCATGTTTTTTAAAGATGGCTTCTTTTTCTTTTTGATCTAAATACATGCTAATATTGTTGTAAATGATTTTTATGTACGCTGAAAGTCGTTCTTTCAGGCTGCAAATATAGTGATTTTTATAATATCTAATACTGTAAAATTGAAACTTTTTGAAGCGACGTTTCTTTTATATTATTATGCAGTAAAATCGTATATAATTAGTAACTTTAGTTTGATTAATTCTTTGATATACAAGACCTATGCCTATAAATATGAGCTTAATCAAAGACGAACTCTTTGAAAATATTTTCACCCATGCTCATGGAGGAATTGCTATTGTAAGTTTAGAAGGAAAATGGGTTAAAGTCAATAAAAGTATTTGTGAATTATTTGGATACAGTGAAGAAGAACTCTATAGTTTGTCTTTTCAAGAACTTACTCATCGTGATGATTTAGATGCAGATTTAGAGTCAATGACGTATTTAATTGAAGGTGATGTAGATAGCTATCAAGTTGAAAAACGCTATTTTCATAAAAAAGGTCACGTTATTTGGGTTCTTTTATCTGTTTCAATAGTTAGAGATTTAGATAATAATCCTTTATATTTTATTTCTCAAATAGTTGATATATCAGCTCAGAAGTCTGCAAATTGGCATTTACAGTTTTTGATGAACGTTGTAAAAGGGCAAAATGAAAAACTAAATGATTTTGCACGTATCGCAACTCATGATATTAGAACCCATGTTGGTAATTTAGGATCGATTACAGAATTTCTAGAGGAAGATATTGTTACGATTATTGATAACGATAATTATAAAATGCTAAAAGAATCCATATTAAATCTAGACGAGACCATCGAGCATCTTAATAGTATACGATTAGATAAACCTAAAAAGTTTAATTCATTGAACGAATTGAACTTATCAGATTATGTTAAAAAGGCCATGTATAATATTAGCGCTATTGCAAAAAAGGAGCAATGTCAAATTATAAATCATGTTGATAAAGATGTTATGGTTTTAGGTATAGAAGCGTATCTAGATAGTATCATTCTAAATTTTATAACCAATGCTATTAAATATAAATCACCGAATCGCGATCCAATAATTGAAATTAGTACATCTACTAAAGGAGCATTCGTAATCCTAAACATAAAAGATAATGGTCAAGGTATTGATTTAGAAAAGAATCAACAGAAATTATTCACACTCAACGGTACCTTTCATAAACATCATGATTCTAGAGGAGTGGGTTTATACATCACAAAAAACCATATTGAAAGCATAGGAGGTAAGATCGAGGTAGAGAGTAAAGTGGGTGAAGGGACTTGTTTTTATATTTATTTATTGAAGGCATAAAAAAACCTCAAACTTAAAAAGCATGAGGTTTATATTTATTTTGAAGCCACTTCAATAATTGGCTTTCCACGTAAAGGTTGATTTGTAATCAAATCAATATACAAATTGACTTTATCTTTTAATTTATTACTTTTTCCATTCTGTTTTTCCATCTTTTTTTTCTATTGATATGATTTTATCAGCTAAATAAATTGGCTGGTCAAAAATTCCATCAGAATCAAAAACTCCGTCAGAAATTTTGTTACCTTTAAATACTACCTCTATTTTTTCTTTATACTTATCAAAATTTTCTAATGTACTTTGTAGTTCAGAATATTCAGTTTCAGTTGTATAAACATTAATTATCTTACCTGAACTTATTTTTAATTTAAAAAATGGCTTCTTTATTAAATCTTTTTCTAGTAAAATTTTAAAATAATTATTTGATTTTTTTTCAGATTCAGTAAGATTTGTTTGATCAGCGTTTGCAATACTTTTTTTACTTCTTCTAATTTGTTATCTGGTATATTAGATACAATGTTTCTAACATCGATTAATTTGATGAATATTTCACCTTGAATAGTGCTGTTATTATTCTTTGTTTTACAAGAAAATATCATTAAAAGTATAAATGTATAGGTTAATAGTTTTTTCATGAAATTTAATTATCAATAAGGCTAGATTTAACAAGTTTGTTATGTATTAATTAAAAAGATTTTTTATACATACTTTACTTCTTGCAACCATTTAATCCTTCTTTTTCACTAATAGTCCAAACGTTTAAAACTTTAGTCTTATTTGTAACATCTTTAATAACCACATCAATTTTCGAGATACTATTGGATGCAATTTTATAATTAGAACTTTCTAAAAGATATCCATTAACATAGATTTCATTATTTTTTTTAAATCCAAAAAAGCGATTTAGCTCAGATTGAGTTCTATAATCTGTTTCTATATTTAAGCTCACGAAAACAATTCCATTTTCGGTAAGATTATAAAATTTGTGTTCTTGTTTATTTGGTTTATCGACTAATACACTTATATTTTTTATTTCCTTTTCATTTATATCTAAAAAACTTTTGTTCGCAATAATATTGTTTTCAACAATTATTGTAGGACTATTTACTTTTATGCCTGGTAATTTCACATAATTATTGTCTTGTGAGTAAATTGCTGATGAAATAAAAATGTGTAATAGAATTAATATTTTATTCATTTGATTTTTGTTTTAATTTTAGTTAGGACAGTCTCCTTGGCGTTCTTGAGAGTTACTTTGAGTAGTTGTAATGTAGAACTCATAGCTCTTATTTCTTGACCTAATTTACCTTGGACTTCTACCTTTAAAACCATAATCGTTTACGATAGTTGAAGATAAACTCATGCTTCCTAAATTATCAATAACTATTGCAAAATCTGTACAAGCATAGTTATCGGTATTTTAAATACAAGTAAAATTTACGTAATAAGTTAAAATTATTTGAATGCTTAATCTTAATAAAAAAACCTGTCCAGTGTAGACAAGACAGGTTTGGTTTTCTTTGAATTAAAAATAAATCATATTAGGGCTTATTTTTTCCAATCTGTTTTTCCGTCTGTTTTTTCTATTGATATAATTTCATCTGCTAAATAAATTGGCTGGTCAAAAATTCCATCGGAATCAAAAATTCCATCAGATATTTTGATCCCTTTGAATTTTACCTTTATTTTTTCTTTATATTTATCAAAATTTTCTAACACTTTTTGTAGTTTAGAATATTCAGTTTTAGTTGTGTAAACATTAATTATATTACCTGAACTTATTTTTAACTTAAAAAAGGGCTTCTTTATTAAATCTTTTTCTAGTAAAATTTTAAAATAGTTACTTGATTTTATTTCAGATTCAGTAAGATTTGTTTGATCAGCGTTTGCAATACTTTTTTTTACTTCTTCTAATTTGTTATCTGGTATATTAGATACAATGTTTCTAACATCGATTAATTTGATGAATATTTCACCTTGAATAATACTGTCATTATTCTTTGTTTTACAAGAAATAATCATTAAAAGTAGTAATGTATAGGTTAATAGTTTTTTCATGAAAATTTATTTAATATTAACAATCATCCGATCTTTCTGGAGCATTTCCTCCTTCATCATCTCTTGTAGCTCCGAGAGGTAATGTGAATTCTCTCATGTCTTCTCCTAAATCTGAAGGGTTTGCTCCTTCAAAAACAGTAACTCCCCATTGAGATTTAGTTCCAATTGTCCTTGGTAAATTTATTCCCCCTAAAGAAGCAGTTACAATTCCAAAATCTGTACAATTATAATTATTTAAATCATATAAACTAGAATAATTTTCTATATAATTAATGATATTTGTTAATTGATTTGAATCTATATCTGCTGAAATACTGATGTGGTATGGAGAGGAAGAATTATTATGAAGTTCACTACCTTGAGGTCCTAATAGATTTGCTGCACCTGAATTATCTGGATAAAAACCAATATTTCTTACAACTCCATCTTGTTCAATACCGATAAATGTATGGCCCAATCTAGATGTTACTTCTCTTGAATTTTCAATGCATTGTTCTGCATAAATTGTTAGTTTAGCAGGTAAAGTTTTATCAAAACATTCTAGTTCTTCAATTATATTATCAATCTTTTTTTCAGGATCTGCGTTTATTTCTAAAATGAAATCTTCAAATTGTGAAGTAGGATTAGCAGTCATTAGATCAATAATCGTATTGATTGCGCTTATCGAAGATGAATCACAATTATTTGAGTCTATCAAAAATTCATGAATTAAGTTGATGTCATTATAATCAAAGTTTTCGTTGAACCATTCTTGATTATAGCTTTCTTGAAGACAATCTGCTAAATCTTGTTTTTTAACAACTAAATTTTCTAATTCAATAATTACGCCAACATCACCATCGCAAGGAGACGATGTGCTTGACAATCCTCTACCAGCTGAGCTCCAAGTATCACCAGTACATGTGTCTATTGCTACGAGAGGAGTCCCACCACAGCATGGTCTGCCAGATGGTTCATGGCCAGTCATAGTTGGCAAATCTTCATCTGCACAACCGCAATTACCATAATAAAAATCCATACCACATGGTTCATCTTGATCTGGATCTACAAACTCACCATGACCACTGCTTGTAGTATCTCCATTGGAGTCTGGGTCATCATTGTCGTTTCCAGTATTTGTGTTATTGTTTCCACCACCACTAGTATTAGAATTGTTGTTATTGTTATCATCAGTATCATCCTCAACAATATCTTCTGGACATGGATCAATGTCTCCATTATTTTCTATTAAACTACCATCATCCAGAATAAAATTCCCTATAATTAAACCATCCATATCATAAAAAGTCATTCCTCCAGTAAATCTTGTCATATCTATCGCTCCAGATGGAGTACGAGGTATAGAAATTGTTGAATCAAAAATATATTGAATAAAATATTCAATAATATCACCATCCATATCTACAACAACTAAATTTATGACGCTATTTGAATTGGCGGGATTACTAACTTTAAAGGTGTATTTTGTGTTACGCTCATTATAGACTTGTACTACTTTGTTAGTTTGGACAATTCCTAAAGGTGTTTCTCTACTTAATTCATTAACCCCAGAAGAAGATAGCTTAACTTTATTTTTAACAATACTCACTCCAAAATTGTTATTAGTTTTTGTTTTCACAAAGTCTAAAATGTGAGATGGTATTTCTCTAGAGTTTAAATTAAAAGCATTTAGACTTTCAATCTGAGTTTCTTCTTGTAGAATTGGTGTGTCATCTTTTTGACAACTAAAGACAGAAAACACTATGAGTAAGCATGATAATGTTCTAATAAGGTACTTCATTTTTTATTGATTTTAAATTAGTTATAAAAGCAATGATATATGAAAAAAATAATTTGAAAGTACAGTATTTATAGATAGTTAAAGATTTCGGACATATTTTTTATATTCATTTGGTGTTTTATTTGTGAATTTTTTGAATGCTGAATAAAAACTGGATTTAGAATTAAATCCTGCCTCTAAACCAATAGCTATTATCGTATAATTATCATACTCTATGTTAGAAAGCATTTCTTTGGCTTCATTTATTCTTAATGAATTTATAAAATCATTAAAATTTAAATCAGAATTTGTATTAATTAATGTTGAAATATAGCCTTCACTCAAATTAAACTCTTTTGATAATGTCGTTAAAGAAACTGATGGTTCTAAAAATATTTTATTAGTAAGAATGACAGATTCTAGTTTAGTGAATGTTGTTATACCATTATTAGTTTCAGGTTTTGATATCTTATTTGATTTTAATTTATTTCTTATTTCTGTTCTTTGATTATATAACTGTTTTTGTAATATCGCTGTGTAGCCTACCCAATAAATTAAAATTGACATACCAATCCAAAGAGGATAAAATCTATAAAAACCTGAACTGATAATGTCGATGAAGATATTTAAAGAAATAAACCATACCACACAAAGAATTATTCCAATAATTAAAATTCTTTTAAGCCATTTCGTTTTAATTAAAACCGTATTATTAACTTGTTTTTTGTTAGATTTTTCATGTCTATATAACATTCTAAATACTAAAATTATAATAGTCAATGATAGACAAATTGATAAATATTCAACAATTAAGTTGAAAATTTTTATGACTTTAAGGTTATCATTTAAAGTGTTTCTAATTATGAGATATATGACACATAAGACGAATGGTGAAAAAAGAGCAAAGAGTTCTGTTTTATTAAGTTTTTTATTAATGTAGCTTTTAACAAAGAGGTAAAAAAAAGGTAAAATTAAAAACTCAAAAGGGATGAAAATGATTGAATTGTTATCGTATTGATATCTTTGAGTTATACCTGTATCTAAGAACCAATATTGAAGATTACTGAAAGCTAATGCTAATACTGTGAAAGATAAATAAAAGTTTGGTTTTGAATTTAACTTCTTGTTTATTAGTACTACAGAACTAAAGATAAAACCATGTATAATTCCAGTAAATATAATAATGTTGAAAATATTGAAATTTAAGTTTTCAAAATTCATTTATCAAAAAATAGATTATTTGGTCTGTAGTATTGAAAAAACCTCAAACTAAAAAAGTATGAGGTTTATATTTATTTGGTAGCCACTTCAATAACTGGCTTTCCACGTAAAGGTTGATTTGTAATCAAATCAATATACAAATTGATTTTATCTTTTAATTTATTACGATGTGTGATGAAATCTAGGAATCCATGCTCTAATAAAAACTCAGACGTTTGAAATCCTTCTGGTAATTCTTGACCGGTAGTATCTCTTACAATTCTTGGACCTGCAAAACCAATTAATGCTCCAGGTTCTGCAATATTAATATCTCCTAACATAGCAAACGATGCTGTTGTACCACCTGTTGTTGGATCTGTACATAAAGAAATATAAGGAATTCCAGCATCTGCAAGTTGAGCAAGTCGTACTGAAGTTTTTGCTAATTGCATTAAGGATAACGCAGCTTCCATCATACGAGCACCTCCAGATTTGGAGATAATCATAAAAGGTATATTGTTTTTTAAAGAATATTCTGCAGCTCTTGCAATTTTCTCACCTACAACACTTCCCATTGATCCACCAATAAAAGCAAAATCCATACAAGCAATGACTAAGTCTTTACCTTTAGATTTTCCTACAGCACATCGAACTGCATCTTTAAGTTTCGTTTTTTCTTGAGCAGCTTTTAAACGGTCTGGATATTTTTTTGTATCCTCAAATTTTAATGGGTCTTTAGAAGTAAGATTAGCATCTAATTCTTTGAATTTATTATCATCAAATAGGATTTCAAAGTATTCTTTGCTTCCAATTCTTACGTGATATCCATCCTCTGGACTTACGTAAAAGTTTTTTTCAAGTTCTTCTGTATCTATTATTTTACCTGTTGGAGATTTGTACCACAGCCCTTTGGGTGTATCTTTTTTCTCTTCGGTAGAGGTTGTGATTCCTTTTTCTTTTCTTTTAAACCAAGACATATTTTTAATTTTCGATATTAAATATACGAAATTAGAAGTGTTCTAAATCGGAAATGCGTTAAGGATTGTAGCGACATCCTTTTTTAAAAGTTGGTTTTGTTTTAAAACCAACTTTTAAAAAAGATATAGCGTAAAGCCTGACGACAAAATTAAACACAAAAAGTTTAATTTTGTGGTAACGCCCAAAAAAATATTCAATTCATTTAGACTTTTTGACTTTTAGCGAAAATTAAAAAAGTCTAAATGAGTTTACTATAAGGTATTTACATTGTTAAGATCTTCAAACGCTTTTTTAAGACGTTCTACAAATGTAATTTCTCCTTTACGTAACCAAACACGAGGATCGTAATATTTCTTGTTTGGAGATTCTGGACCATCTGGAGAACCGATTTGAGATTTTAAATATTCAGCATTTTCTCCCATATAATCACGAACACCACTCATAAATGCATATTGCATATCTGTATCGATATTCATTTTTATTACTCCGTAACCAATAGCTTCTCTAATTTCTTCTAATGTAGAACCTGATCCACCATGGAACACAAAATCAATATGGTTGTGTGGTAAGTTGTGTTTTTTAGATAAAAACTCTTGAGAATTTTTAAGAATTTTTGGTGTTAATTTTACGTTTCCTGGTTTGTAAACGCCATGAACGTTTCCAAAAGCTGCAGCAATAGTAAATTGGTCACTAACTTTGCTTAGTTCTTCGTATGCATAAGCTACTTCTTCTGGTTGTGTGTATAATTTAGACTCATCAACATCACTGTTATCTACACCATCTTCTTCTCCTCCTGTGATACCTAATTCTATTTCTAAGGTCATCCCTATTTTGCTCATACGCTCAAGGTATGTTTTGCAAATGGCGATGTTTTCTTCAATTGGTTCTTCGGAAAGATCAATCATATGTGAACTGTAAAGTGATTTACCAGTTTCTTTGAAATGTTGCTCACTTGCGTCTAATAAACCGTCAATCCAAGGTAATAATTTTTTAGCACAATGGTCTGTATGTAAAATTACAGGAACTCCATAAGCTTCTGCCATTAAGTGAACGTGTTTTGCACCTGCAATAGAACCTGCAATTGCAGCTTTTTGATCGTCATTGCTTAATCCTTTTCCTGCGTTAAAAACAGCACCACCATTTGAAAATTGGATGATTACTGGTGCATTTAAAGCTTTTGCAGTTTCTAAAACACCATTAATGGTATTAGAACCAATGACGTTAACTGCTGGTAAAGCAAATCCTTTTTCTTTTGCTAATTTGAAAATTGCTTGAACTTCTTTTCCTGTAGCAACTCCTGGTTTTATGTTATGACCCATGATTGTTTTTTCTTTGAATGTTAAGTTTCAAAAGTACGTAAATTTTGAATATATATGTGTGTTTTTAGGACTTTACTAGCTGTTATTGTAGCTAAAACGTTGTAGTTAGGGAAAAAATAAAAGAAGACAATTTGTGTTAAAAAGGATAGTTGACACCAATATTATAAACTGCATTGCCAAAGTTATAATCTTTAAACCAGCGATTGCCAAGTTCTCTAGAAGGATCGTAGGTTTTAAAGCCAATATCACCTCTGAGTACGAAGAAGCTAAAATCATATCGAATACCAAAACCAGAGCCTACTGCAATGTCTTGTAATGAACTAAATCCATCAAAAGTTGCTGCATCATCTTCTACATCGTCAAATACATTCCAGATGTTTCCTGCGTCTACAAATACAGCTCCATTAAAACGACCTAGTAGATTGAAGCGTTGCTCTGCACTTAATGTGATTTTTAAATTGGCTTCATTAAATTCATTGGCAGATAATGAGCTTCCTGGTCCTAAATTATAAGCACTCCAGGCTCTTATATCGTTTGGTCCACCTGCAAAGAAACTTTCTGCAAATGGAATGTTATCTGAATTCCCGTAAGGTATAGCTATCCCAAAGTAACTACGTATTGCAAACTCACTTTTACTGCCTAGATCCCAGTGTTTGGCATAATCAATCTCAGCTTTTATAAATTGTGAAAATGGAACTCCAAAAACTTCATATTTACCATCTTGATTTTTGTCAAGGCTTAAAACATTTGATAAGTTAGAAAGTAAGTTTCCTGCGAGTTTTAAACGTAACCTTAGGATAGAGAAATTATTGTCTAATAAATTCTCACGTCTATTTTTTACATAATTAAAGCTTGATGAAAAAATAAGGTTGTCTTCTGTAAGTCTGTCTTTACGTTGTTTGATGTAGCTTACCGTTGTGTAATCATCGTCTGTTGTTGTGAGTGTGCCATTAATAACCTCGTTTATAAATTCGTCTGCAGGTGCAAATGATGCGCCTGCAGCTATAGGGTCTCTTAAAATCTCATTTTCACCAATATACCCAATATCTCGGGCGATGACATTTAAACTTTCAAATGAATTTGTATAGACACCAAAATAATTACCAATGTTTAGATTTTTTACATACTGTACATTAAAGAGATCAAAATTATTAGTTACTTTTTTTGAAGGTAACCAATTATAATTGATACTTCCAGTAAAGGCTTGTTTGTCTAATCCAATATTACGTTGACTGGTAGCGCTTAAGTTTATTTTGGTACTCGGCGACATGTATTTAGGTACGATTTTTTCTGTTTTAAATGGAAGAAAAAATCTAGGAATGTTTAATCGTATATTACCGCCAATTTCATTAATGTCAAAAAATTGATCTCTACTATTAGACGCTTCTTTAGATGCGCCAATAGCACCAATTCCTGAGATTTCTAGAGTTTCTGCTCCTCTAAAAATGTTTCTAATTAATAAACCAGCATTAAATGCAAAACCAACGGTTTGAATATTACTTTGAGAAACCTCAAAACTAGTAGTTAACTCAAATTTTTTCTTCGGAACAAGATACACGTTAGCTATCAACGTTGAGTCCTGTTCGTTTGGAATATAGTCAATTCGTGGATATCTAAAAGCCTGTAACTCGCTTAGATAACGATAGGTTCTCGTTCTATCAATGTCTTTAAATACATCGTCTTTTGTTATAAATATGGCATCTGTAATAGCTTTTGGTCTGTACTTTAGTTTCTTGTAGCTATATAAATTGTAGTTTTTAAAGTTTACAGAGTCGGTAATTGTAGAATCTCGATATTCGTTTTTATAATCTGTATAAATATTGACATCTTTTATTTTGTATCTTTTGAAAGGAACTATAGCTACAGAGTCTTCATTTCTTATTGCTCTATTAGCAATAATTAAATTGGTATTAATTTTTTTATTGGTTCGAACAGTGTCAATATCAAAAGTAATATAATCCTGTCCAAAGTAATAAAAACCAGAATTTCTTAGTTGTGTTGTGAGTCTTTCTCTTTCGTTAGCATAATTAACTTCATCATACTGCTGTCCTTTTTTAATTAGAGAACCTTTTTTTAATCGAGAAGCATATAAAGAATCTATTATAGGTGTTTTAATACTTGGTTTAATAGAATCTAAAATATAAGGTTCTCCAGTAGTTACTTTATAGGTGACTCTAGCTTTTTGAGAGCTATCCTTTTCGGTCTCAAAAGAAGTTTCTACATTAAACCATCCTTTACTGAAATAATATTTCTTAAGTGCTAAAGCAGTTCTTTCGGCTTTTTTCTCATTGTAAATTGTAGGCGCTTCTCCAGTTTTTTTGAGCCAATTATTAAAGTTTTTTCTAGATTGAAGTTCCCCATAAAATTGTTTTTCTGAAAGCAATTTCGTTTTCCAAGCTACTTTTCTAGGATTGTCTAAAACTTTAGCTTTTAAAATAGAATCTATATTTGGTCGTGCTAGATTAAAGATGTGAATACGTAATGGGATTCCTAAAAGAGTACCATTAGGTTTTTGATATTGAAGATTTTCTATGGTCTCTGTAGATGTCGTTTTTTCATTTACTACAACCGTATTATTGACCAATAAATGCTCATCTTTTTTAACACGCTTCATAACATCACATGAAAATGTAGAGCATATTAAACTAAAGATTAATAGTCTTAAAACGGTATATTTCAAAAGAGAGAATGTTTGCATTTAAAATCTATTCAAATTTACTGATTTTATTATCTTCTAAACGTCTAAGGATAACAAATAATACACCAAAAAAGTATTACTTTGTAGATTTAATATAATAATACAAAAATATAACCCATTTAATGTTAAGTAAAAGCCACATAAAACTTATTAAGAGTCTAAGTCAAAAAAAGTTTAGACAGCAAGAGCAATTGTTTGTGGTTGAGGGCATCAAAGGGATTAAAGAGTTTTTAAACTCAAGTTTTAAGCTCCATATGTTATTTTCTACGGAATCTATTTTTGATGCTGAAACGATATTGATTTCAGATAAGGAACTACTAAAGATTAGTAGCCTAAAATCACCAAATAGAGCAGTTGCGGTTTTTAATATTCCGAAGAAAAAAAATATAGAGTCCAACGGATTAATTATAGCGCTTGACGATGTGCGTGATCCTGGAAACCTAGGGACCATTATAAGACTTTGTGACTGGTTTGGTATAAAAAACTTAGTGTGTAGTAATGCAACAGTAGATTGCTATAATTCTAAAGTAGTACAAGCAACCATGGGATCGTTAGCAAGAATTGATATTCAATATGTTGATTTGCAAGCGTATTTAGATGTTTATGAGAATGATATCTTCGGAACATTTATGGACGGAAAAAATATATATTCTGAAACATTACCAGAAAACGGAATTATCGTCATGGGTAACGAAGCGAATGGAATTTCTGAAGCAATTGAAAAACGAGTTACTAATAAACTAAGCATTCCTAGATTTGGAGACCTAAAAGCAACTGAAAGTTTAAATGTGGCAACTGCAACAGCTATTGTGTTGAGCGAGTTTAAAAGAAACTAGTATATCTTATAGTTCTAATACTGAAACTAAACCCTACTGAAATGTGAAATTTATGAAAACACCTCTGGTTTTCATGGTAGTTACATTTCCTGTCCAAGGACTATTTGGATCTTCATCTCTAACTAATTCATCATTAAGAGCAAAAACACCACGAATAGAAGGCGTGAATTTAAACCATTGGTTATAAAAATCTATTCCAAAACCCAACTCATAAAATACCACATTTTTCTTTGTTCTAAATTGTCCTGCTGCATTGTCATCTGGATTTTCTTCGTTACTGGATAAGTTTAATGCAGTAGAAAATCCGCCAATAATAAAAGGTTTAATATTATTAAATCGTTTGGTTGATACTTTTAGTAGCAACGGAAAATGCACATAAGTTGATTTAACCTCACGCAATAAATCAGAACTTGTAGGATCTAAACCAGCAAAATATGAAGGGTCATACATTACATTTCTGGTTGTAATGAATAAACCTGGCTCAAAACGTAAATCGAAATAGTCGTTAAGCCTTAGGTTAGAAACTAAACCAACACTAAAACCCATAGACGTTTCTACTAGAATATCTGGTTTGTCTTCTTCGTAAACAAATTGATAATCATAAGTGTTAAGTCCTAGGTAGAATCCCCAAGACACTCTTTGTTTATCAAAATTTTCTATATTTTTTATTTTTTCCTTACTAAAAAGTTGAGCAGACGCTGTTTGCGAAGCTATTAATAAAGTTAAAATTATAAGTATTCTCTTCATAAATTACTAAATGACTTAAAAACGTTACGCTTTAGATGCTGTGTAAATTGTAGCGACACCTAAAGTTTGAGGTTTGTCTTGCACGTTAATAAACCCAATTTTACGTAAAATATTGTTTAAAACCTCACCATAAGGAAAAACAGATGCAGATTCTTGTAAATAAGTATAAGCAGATTGGTCTTTAGAAAAGAGTTTTCCAATGGTAGACATTACGTATTTGGTATAGAATTTATAGCCTTGTTTAAAAGGAGTTTTTGTAGGTACAGAGGTTTCTAGAATGACGAATGTTCCGTTTGGTTTTAGAACTCTAAGAATTTCTGCCAGACCTTTTTCTAAGGTTTCAAAATTTCTAACACCAAAAGCTACAGTAATCGCATCAAAGCTATTATCTTCAAATGGTAAATCTTCAGAATCTCCAACAACCATAGAGATAAGGTTGTCTAATTTTTTATGCTGTATTTTTTTTCGACCCACTTCCAGCATTCCATCGCTAATGTCTAAACCAATAATTTCTTTGGCATTAGTTTTAGCAAGGCTAATGGCTAAATCACCTGTTCCTGTTGCGATATCCAAGATACGTTCTGGGTTTGTCTTAGATACAATATCAACCACTTTATTTCGCCATTTGATATCAATACCAAAAGAAATCACACGATTTAAACCATCGTATTCTTTTGAGATATTATCAAACATTTGAGCGACTTGTTGCTTTTTGTTTAAATCACTATCCTTATATGGAGTTACTTTTGAGGACATTTCTTTTTTTGCAAATATACTGAAAACTAATAGCTTTAAATAATAGTATGTCTTATTTGTAAGTAAGCTTATCACATAATATTATAGTATATTTGTATGCTTTTTTGAATAAAAATTTCTATGAAAATAATTATAGCAGGAGCAGGTGAAGTAGGATTTCATTTAGCTAAGCTTTTATCATACGAGTCGCAAGAGATTACTTTAATCGATACCGACAAAAATAGTTTAGCGTATGCAAGTGATCATTTAGATATTAGAGTGATTAAAGGAGATGTGACTTCAATTGCTATTTTGAAGGAAGCTAGAATTAATACCTCAGGACTATTTATTGCTGTAACTTCTTCAGAAACTACTAATATTACAGCTTGTGTACTCGCCAAACAATTAGGAGCTAAACAAACTATTGCTAGAATTGCAAACGAAGAATTTTTAGATCAAGATGAAGATTTAGGTTTTACAAAATTTGGTATCGATGAATTAATTTCACCAGAAATTTTAGCAGCTTCTGAAATTGAATTACTTCTAAACCAATACGGTTTCAATGATACTTATGAGTTTGAAGAAGGTAAATTAACAATGCTTAGTTTGCGATTATCAAGGACTGCAAGTTTTGTTGGTAAAACGGTTAGAGAAGCTGCAGAGGTTTTTCCTGAGTTACACTTTGTGCCAATTGCGATACAACGTTTTGGGACTCAATATACGATTATCCCTAGAGGAGATACAGAGTTTAAAGAAGGTGATAAAGTAGTCTTCATGACCTCTAAAGGTGGAGATGAAGAATTGTTTGAATTGTCTGGAAAAGTAAAAGCTGAGCTTAAAAATATTATGATTTTAGGCGGAAGTAAGATAGGATATAAAACAGCCAAAGATCTTTGTGAAAGTAAATTTAGAGTCAAACTTATAGAAAAAGATAGTGAAATTGCTTTTGAATGTGCAGATGATTTACCAAACGCCTTAGTGATTAATGGCGATGGGCGAAATGTAGAGTTGCTAGATGAAGAAAATATTAGTGATATGGATGCTTTTATTTCTGTAACAGGAAACTCTGAAACCAATATCATGTCTTGTCTTGTAGCAAAATCTAAAGGTGTTAAAAAAACCATCGCTCTGGTAGAGAATATGGATTATTATCAATTATCTCAATCTATAGGTATTGATACGCTAATCAACAAAAAACTTCTTGCAGCAAATAATATATTTAGATACATAAGACGTGGTGAGGTTGTTGCAATGACCAAATTAACTAATATGAATGCAGAGTTGTTGGAGTTTGATGTTAATTCTCAATCTAAAATAACCAAAAAGAAAATTAAAGATTTAGATTTTCCACGATCTGCAATTATTGGAGGTGTGATTCGTGATGATGTTGGACTTATTCCGTTAGGAGATTTTCAAATCCAAATGGGAGATAAGGTTGTCGTATGTTCTTTACCAAGATCAATAACTCAAGTAGAACGTTTCTTTTTCTAATTTCAACACATGAAACATTTAGTCTATATTTTAAAACACTTATTTGCTTGTTCTTTTAATGTTCCATGTGACCATCAAAAAAAATCATAAACGTCCACATGAACCATTCATTCTATATTTTTAAGGATAAAGATAAATTTTCTTTGAATGAACCATGTGACCTTTAATAAAAATTATAAACGAACACATGAAACTTAACTACAAAATCATTTTTCATTTTTTCGGGTTGTTATGCCTTTTCAATGGAGGATTCATGTTATTGTCTACTATCATAAGTCTTATTTATGAAGATGGCGTAACAATGGAGCTCATGTCTTCTGGACTTATCGTTGTTTTGATGGGTGTTGCTTTAATGGTATCAACTAAAAAGCATAAAAAAGAACTTAATAAAAGAGATGGTTATATTGTAGTTTCTTTTGGTTGGATTGTCATGACATTGACAGGTACACTGCCCTATTTAATTTCTGGATCTATTCCTGGTTTTACAAATGCGTTTTTTGAAACCATGTCTGGTTATACGACAACAGGCTCTACTATTTTAAATGATATTGAAGCTATCCCAAAAGGTATTTTGTTTTGGCGTAGTATGACACATTGGATTGGTGGAATGGGAATTATCGTTCTCGCCATTGCCATATTACCATTATTAGGTATTGGAGGTATGCAGCTCTTCGCAGCAGAAGCTCCTGGTCCTAATGCAGATAAATTACATCCTAGAATAACAGATACAGCAAAACGTCTTTGGCTTATTTATTTTGGTTATACAGCTGCCGAAACTATTTTACTTCAAGTGGCAGGTATGTCATTTTTTGATGCTATTAATCATTCACTTTGTACCTTGTCTACAGGAGGATTTTCTACTAAAAACGCAAGTGTTGCCTACTGGAATGGACAACCCGTAATCCAATATATTATCATTGTATTTATGTTTTTAGCAGGTACAAATTTTGTATTAAGTTACTTCGCTTTTAAAGGTAAAATACAAAAGGCCATATTTGATGAAGAGTTTAAATTGTATTTTAAATTTATAGCCTTATTTACAATTATTGCTGCATTGATTATCTATTTTAGAGCAGATTTTTCTATCTCATCAATAGATCATCCTATGGTTTACGGAAAAGCCGAAGCTTCTTTTAGACACGCACTATTTCAAGTGATTTCTGTGATAACGACCACAGGTTTTATTACCGCAGATTACACACTATGGACACCATTTTTGGTTGTGTTCTTTTTCGGGCTCATGTTTTTAGGAGGTTCTGCAGGTAGTACATCTGGTGGTGTAAAAGTCGTGAGACATATGATTATGATAAAAAATGGGTTCTTAGAATTTAAGCGTGCTTTGCATCCAAATGCTATTTTACCCGTTCGTTATAACAAAAAAGCAGTTGCAGGAAATATTGTATTTAATATTCTGGGATTCTTCATTTTATACATGTTATCCTTTATTGTTGGTGCTTTGGTGTTCTCAATGTTTAATATAGATTTTGAATCTGCCATTGGTTTATCTGCTTCAAGTTTGGGTAATGTTGGTCCTGCATTGGGTAATTTTGGACCTGTAAATAATTATGCAGAGCTACCAGCTTTGGGTAAATGGTGGGCTTCATTTTTGATGCTTATTGGTAGATTAGAACTCTTCACAGTTTTGATTTTATTGACACCTTTCTTTTGGCGAAATAGATAATATTTCAATTATTTTTAAAAATATTTTTTCTTCGGAAATATTAATATCTATAGGTATTTCGGGAATTTAACATTGGTTTTTAATGGTTTAGAAATGAAATAGGTTGTAACATTTTATCTTTATGTACGTCTTATTTGTATAATCAATTAAATCAATCAATCATGGAATTAGTACTTACATCACAAAAATTAGAGCCTTCACCCAAACCTAGAATAGAAATCGAATTTGTTAGACCAGAAGGTTTATTAAATTCAAATTACAAGTCTATTGTAAAGTGTAATTTACATCATACAAATTCATCATCAATCTTTGGTATTAAGCAACGCATAAAAGGCAGACAATATCAATTTACTTCAAGTATCGAAACACTTTTAAAATTGTCTGTTTTTGCCATAGTTCTTGGCTTTATATTATAGTTAGACTATAAAAGACCTTTTTAACTGGTATGATTGAGTTCTCACTCAAAACTATCTTTTACACTTTTATTCAATACGTTTTTGGCATACTTATATGTATTCTGAAAGGTTTGATATACTTCAATTTTTAACGGTTGGACTTCTGAATTTGTTTCAGAATAAAAAAAAGATATCATGGGAATTTCATCAATGAATAGCACAATAAATAATAATAGAAAATTATTAAAAAACGGAAAACGTGTTCCATTTACAAAAATGAATGGAGGTTCTAGTAGAAAATTAGGATACAAGCAATATGTTTTGCCTAAAGTTTCGCCTCATATTTTAAGACGCGTTAGGATTAAGACTAAAAGAGAAAATAGGCGTTTGCTTATTAAGAAAATCATTATTGGCACTATTGTAGGATCAATTGTTTTGTATTGGTTTTATAGAATCCAATATGGATGAAAAGAAAAGACCTTTCAGGTTTTTTAATTTCTGAAAGGTCCTAATATTATTTTTAGATTTTAAGTCTAGCTTACTGCTTCCTTAATTCGCTTAATCGCTTCAATGATTTGCTCTTGCGATGCAGCATAAGAAATTCTAATACAATCTGGACTTCCAAAAGCAACACCTGTTACAGTAGCGACATTTGCGTGTTCTAATAAGTATAGCGAAAAATCTGTTGCGTTTTCAATTTTTTGTCCTTTTAGCGTTTTTCCGAAGAAAAAAGAAACATCAGGAAATACATAAAATGCACCTTCTGGAACATTAGTTTTAAATCCTTCGATATCGTTTAGTAAACCAAGAATTAATTCTCGTCTTACTTTGAACTCATCAATCATAAATTGAACACGTGATGGCGACTCATTTAAAGCAGTAATTACTGCACGTTGTGCAATACAGTTTGCTCCACTTGTGATTTGACCTTGCATTTTAGTACAAGCTCTTGCAATAACTTCGGGAGCTCCAATATATCCAATTCTCCAACCTGTCATGGCAAAGGCTTTTGAAACACCATTAACCGTTACAGTTCTATCAAACATGTCATCAAACTGAGCCATACTTGCATGACCACCAATAAAATTGATGTGCTCATATATTTCATCTGAAACAACAATGATGTTTGGATACTTTTGGAGTACATCTGCTAATGCTCTCAATTCATCTTTGCTATAAACAGATCCGCTTGGGTTACAAGGAGAACTGTACCAAATCATTTTCGTTTTTGGCGTAATAGCAGCTTCTAATTGTTGAGGTGTGAGTTTAAAATCGTTGTCTATTGATGTCTTTACTTCAACAGGAACGCCTTCGTTGAGTTTAACAATATCACTATAACTTACCCAATATGGGCAAGGTAAAATAACTTCATCTCCTTTGTTAAGCATAACCGCAGCAATATTTGCTAATGATTGTTTTGCTCCTGTAGACACTACAATTTGGGAGTGTTTGTAATTAAGATTGTTATCTCTCTTGAATTTGGTGATAATGGCATCTTTTAATTCTACATAACCATCAACAGGTGTGTATGAATTATAGTTGTCATTTATAGCTTGAATAGCTGCATCCTTGATATAATCAGGTGTGTTGAAATCTGGTTCACCTAGACTTAAACCAATAATATCTTTTCCTTCTGCTTTTAGCTCTCTTGTTTTGGCTGCCATTGCTAATGTGGCAGATGTTGCCATATTGAGAACTCTGTCTGAAAGTTGTGTCATTGTGTGTGATTAGTTGTTTTTAAGCTATAAATTGTATTAAGCCAAGGTTGGCTTTTTACCTAATTCTTTTAATTGTTGGTAATGCTCTCCTATGGCTGTCCAAATAGAGTTGTATTCGTTATAAGGCAGACTAAATTCATGAGCAGTTTCTCTTACAATTTTTGCAATGTTTTTATAATGAACATGACTTATGTTTGAGAATAAATGATGTTCTACTTGTCTATTTAAGCCTCCAGTATAGAATTCTACTATCCAACTTTTAGGAGAAAAATTAGAAGTGGTAAATAATTGGTGAATTGCCCAAGTGTTTTTCATAGTACCATTTTCGTCTGGTAAAGGCATTTCGGTATTTGGCATTACATGTGCTAATTGAAAAACGACACTTAAAATAATTCCAGCAGTATAGTGCATAATTAGAAATCCTATTAAAACTTGCCACCAAGCGTAACCTAAAACTATAGGTAGTACTACCCAAATAGAATAATATAGAATTTTACCTATAATTAACTTTGTCCATTGCGTTGCAGGATTAGGAAATTCTCCATAAGAGAGTTTTCTTTTAAGGTATTGGTAGGTTTGTTTAAAATCTGTTGTGATAGCCCAATTAACAGTTAATAAACCGTATAATAAGAATGCATAATATTTTTGGTATTGATGTATTTTTGACCATTTAGAATGTTTAGAAAAACGAATTATTCTACCAGCATCAATGTCTTCATCGTGTCCTTGAATGTTAGTATATGTGTGGTGTAACACATTGTGTTGTACTTTCCAGTTATAATCGTTACCAGCTAATATGTGGATGCTGCTTCCCATGAGTTTATTTACCCATTTTTTACTAGAAAAAGAACCATGATTAGCATCATGCATGACATTCATACCAACACCTGCCATACCAATACCAATAACCATCATACTTATAATTTGTAACCAAATTGGTAAGTCAACCGTTAATAATACAACTAAAGGGCCAAGTAATAATGTGAACATTACTATAGCTTTAATGTATAGCTTCCAGTTTCCTGTTTTTTTTATGTTATTTTCTTTAAAATAATCATTAACACGTTTGTTTAGTGTCCTGAAGAATTTTGCAGAATCTGTTCTTGAGAAGGTTAAGGTTTGTTTACTCATGCTATTAATTTTTTCAATATAACGCGATAAATCACATTTTCATATTACCTACAAAGATAAATAATAAAAGCTGTGCGAAGTATAATTAAATCTTAAAAATATCCACTTAAAAATACATACTTTTGTCGAAATCTTAAAAAATGAAGCTGATACAACATTATTTTCCTGATTTAACTGAAGAACAAATCCTTCAGTTTAAAAAATTAGAAGACCTTTATAAAGACTGGAATTTAAAAATCAATGTCGTATCTCGTAAAGATATTGACGAATTGTATTTGCGTCATGTGCTACATTCTTTAGGTATTGCAAAAGTGATTCGGTTTAAACCTGATTCTAATATTTTAGATGTTGGTACAGGTGGTGGTTTTCCAGGAATCCCATTAGCTATTCTACATCCAGAATGTCAATTTCATTTGGTAGATAGTATTGCTAAAAAATTAAAGGTAGTCAATGAAGTTGTTGAAGGCCTAGGTCTCACAAATGTAAAGACAACTCATAGTCGAGTAGAAGATATTGATGAGCAGTTTGACTTTATAGTCAGTAGAGCAGTGGCAGCAATGCCGACTTTTGTACATTGGGTAAAAGGTAAAATTGCAAAGACCTCAAATCACGAACTTAAAAACGGAATTCTATACCTTAAAGGAGGAGATCTCACCGAAGAATTAGAACCATACCAAACTGCAACAATTTATAACCTTGAAGACTATTTTAAAGAAGAATTCTTTGAGACCAAAAAAGTGGTGCACTTACCAATAAAATATCGCGGATAAAAAAAAGCTTCATGAATTTCATGAAGCTTTTTTTTATTTTTTTTTGATTAGAAAGAAGTTGAGAGATTTAAAGTAATTCCGGAATTTGGACTTACAGGTCTACAAACTCCACCAACACAGATTAAGCCTCCACGTTGTCTTCCGTAGTTTAGGGCTACCCTAGTTGCACCTTTAGAATAGCTACCTCCTAAATTAAAGAAGTGTATTTTTGAATTTTCAACAATAGGGCTTTCTTCATAATTGTATGAATCGTTTAAATAAAGACCGAAATTTGAATTAAAGAAATATTCTACTGTTCCACCCAACCAATTTCTAGCGTCATCATTTGTAGATAGATGTTGACCTTCAAGTCTTAATGATTTACCTTTACCCATTTTAAGTGTAGTTTCAGCAACTCCAATCCATGCATTTAAAGATCTTCCGTTAGCTTCAACTAAATAATCTGAGTTGTAAAAAAGATTTATATATGTAAAGATGGAACTCCATTTTTTAGACCATTTTTTCTTTACTTCAAAATTAAAATCTGAGTACAGTTTATTCTTGAAATTTAGAAAATCACTAGTATATGTCAAATTATCACTGCTAAAAAAAGGAATTCCATCAGGATCAGAAACATCTATATTTAATGCAGCCCAATAAGATAAATTAGCTGAAAGTTTAGTTCCATATTTTCCTCCAAATAAAGATCCTTTTGGTATGTTGTAAAATATGTCAACTTGATTACCTATTTCTCCTGCTTTAACCCTTGGGGCTTCATAGTTTTCTATATAAAGACCTGGTTGAGCTTGGTATAAATAAATATTTGCCAATGTGTAGTCTTGTTGTTTGGTTAGAGCAGGAATGTAATTGAGAGTACCTCTTTGTGTAGGATTGTTGATTAAATTTGCATCTTCTCTTTGTGAAAAGAAACTCATATTCTCCAGCCTTCTAAACGTGTAGTTAATTCCAAATCCTTTTCTAGAATACCCTAAATTGAATAAAACAGCACTACCATCAAAAAGTTTATTTTCTGAAAAACTAACGATATTAGGTTGAACATTATTTAATCTTATGTCTTTTTGTTTGTAAACATATTCAACATTTGCATAAACATCTTTAAAACCAACATTTACACGAGCGGAATAAGCGCCAACGTTTTTAGGGATATTGATTTTGTCTGTATTCTCACTTGTACTTGTGAAATCTGAAGATCTATTTACATAACTCAAACCCACAGATAATTGGTCCATTGATGCTGTTGATAATGCATTTTTTAAATCAAGTTCTACGTTAACTCCATATATGTCTGATTCAGAAATGTCAAGACCAACTCTTTGACTACCGTAGAAAGCTTTTACTTCTAAATAATCTAGAGGTTTATATGCTATGTTACCACCTCTGATAGAATTGTTGAGGCCTAAAAAAGTGTCCTCCCAAGTTCTTAATATTAAACCACTACCATATTGTTCGTAGAAATACCCGACAGTTGCATCTATTTTATCTGCTTTATAGTTAACATAATATTGAGCCAAATCAATCTCTTTATTAAATTGTCTATCATAATTAAGTAAAGCTTGAGGTGCATAGCTTTCAAATTGAATTCCAGTAGTAAAGTTTTTTAAGAAAAAATAATTAAGCCTTAAATAGCTATTGGCTCTTACATGGTTATCTTCTTCAAATTCTCCGGTTTTTTTATCGTTTAAATACCATTGAGCATTACTTTCAAAACTACCTGATAGGTTGTTTTTGATTTTGTTAATCGTTGAAATGGAATCATTAACTTTATTAGATGATTCTTGAGAATAGCATAAGCTGCTTGCTAATACAGTGATTATTATAGGTAAATGAAATTTCATTTGAGAGGTTTTTAGTTAGTTTTGAAAAAGTATTATATATGCTTTTTTAGCTCCTCGTATAACATTTCTTCAGAACCTGGTGTATATCCTGTATGGCGATATACAATTTCACCTTTTTTTATTATTACTGTAAAAGGAACTGTACTAGTGTTAAATGCCCTTTTTAAATCATTATTGGTGTCTAAGAGGATGGTATAATCCCAATCTTTTCCATTTATTAGAGGTTTTACGCGGTTTACCGTCCTAGAGTCATCAATAGATACAGCAATTAGCTCTACATTCGTTTCATCCTTCCAATCTTCATATGTGTAACTAATTGCATCTAATTCATTTTTACAAGGGACACACCAAGTTGCCCATAATGTAACAATAACTAAATCTTTATCTTTTGTTATTTCTTTAAGATTGGTGTTATTTCCATTTAATGTTTTTAAAGGTGTGTCCATAACTTGATTCTGAGAAAATGCTGTTAAAGACAATAAAAGGATAATAAAAGGAATAAGTTTTTTCATAATTATATGGTTTTGAATTTTGTTAAATTAATGATTAGATTTTGCTAATTTTTTGTTAAAATCACTATATTCGTGACAAATAAACCAAATAATATACCAAAATGAAAGTATTAAGTAAATTTAAGTTTTTTATGTCATTTTTCGTAGTCGTGATGACAATTGTTTCTTGTAGCTCGTCAGATGATGGTTCGGGAGAAGGAGGTGGCAACCAAACTACATCAATTACTTTGTCTGCAAGTGCTAATACAGTTTTTGTGGATAATCAAGTAACGTTTTCTGTTGTTGATGATTTAGGTAACGATCTTACGAGTCAAGCAACTTATAAAGTTAACGGTTCTACGGTTTCAAATCCTTATACTTTTAATCAATTAGGAAGTTATGACATTGTTGCTAGTTATTTGAGTTTCACATCTAATATAGCTACAGTTTTAGTAACAAGCCAATCTGATTTAACGTTGCTTTTTAATTTTAATCCAGCTACTACAGATCAAATTGTGACTTTTGTGGTATTAAATAATGTTGGAGTAGATGTGACTTCAGAGTCTACATTTACTTTAGATGGGAATTCCATTACAAGTCCTTATCAATTTGTTAATATAGGAACTAATACAGTAATAGCCTCTTATGATGGTTTATCTACTTCAAGTAATATAGAGATTACCAGATCATTTACAAAAAAAGCATTATTAGAAGATTTTACAGGAACATGGTGTCCTAATTGCCCACCTGCTGCTGCTGCAATAGCATCTGCAACAAGTGCAAATGAAAATGTTTTTGGAGTTTCATATCATGATGGTGTCAATGGTTATCCAGATCCAATGGAAATTTCTGAAACTTCATTTTGGTCAGGTTATTATAACGTAACAGGATTTCCAACTGTTTATGTGAATGGTCCTGATACGCGTTGGAATTTTCCAAACATGGCTCAAGTTAACGGAGAACTTAGCGAATTAGCTACATGTGGTCTTGCATTAGATGCTTCAATTACAGGAGGTCAATTAAATGTAGAGGTTAGAGTTGCATTTAATACTGTGCCAAATGAAGCTGTGCAATTAATGTTGTATTTGGTTGAAGATAATATTACTACAAACTCATCTCAGGCAGGATCATCTCAAGGAGCTAATTATTTGCATAGAGATGTTTTACGTGAAGTATATACTAATCAATTGGGTGATGTTATACCAGCAGGTAGTATATCTTTAAGTCAAGATTATGTTAGGAATTTTACTAGTTTAACTTTACCTACAAATATTGACGATACTTCTAATTTAAAAGTTATTGCTTTTGTTAGAAATACATATACTAAGACATTTACTGATTACTTTGGAGAAGTACACACTAATTCTCCTCATTATGATATTTATAATGTACAAGAAGTAGAAGTAGGAAGCAGTATTGATTTTGATTAATCAACACGAAAATATTTTTGAAAAGCTAGATGTTTTGTATCTAGCTTTTTTTGTTTTAAGAGTTTTTGTAATCGTTAAATTATAAACTATTTACCTTATTGAGTGTTTATTACAATACCCAATGTAGCTATAAGATCACACTAAGATTAATTTTGGTATTAAGTGAAATAAGCATTCTATTCAGTTTAAAATATTAACATAAAAAAGAGACTAGAATATTCTAGTCTCTTTTTTGTGAGTTATAAATAGATGTCATCTATTTTACAATAACCTTAGTTCTATATTTAAAGTTATATTGTGTTTCTATGTTAAGGATGTACATACCAGAATCTAAATATAATGGTAATGTTAATCGTCTATCTAAAGTTTGAATAGATTGATATACTATTTTACCTGTAATATCAATTAATGATATTGTAGCGTTGTTAACAACCTTATTACTGAGGATAGTTAACTCATTATCAATTGGGTTTTTCTCAATCTTAAGAGTTGCAAAATTTTCAAATTCAACATTAGACAACGTTTCTGGCATAATTTCACTTAAAGCAAAAGCAACATTTTGTTCAGTTAATTGTACGTGATTTTCATTGTCATCTGGCATATACCAATTTACAAATGGTGTAGTATTGGTTGTGTCGCCAGAACTTCCAGGAGTTCCTAAATTAATATCATGATACCAATCAATTTCATCGTTAGTAATCTCTAAAGCCATACCGCTTACAGAAGGGATAAAACTAAATTTATCTAATAGTAAAGATGTTAGGAAACTATCAATTAATGGGTTGCCTCCTAAGCCTTCTGTGAATCCTCCAAGGTTAAAAAGACCTCCTGATGCAGCATCAACACCATCAGAAAAAGAAGGTGCTTGTGCTTCAACTTCAACATCGATTAGTGTGATTGGAAAAATAAAGAACCCTTGAACAAGTAATTTACTAATTACTTGTTCTCCATCAGCTGTTGCTGGTGTTAGATTGATGTTAATTGTAGCAGTTACATCAGATAAAGGTGGAACATCTGGAAGCGGTAAATTTTGAAGGTTTAAAGCAGCAAAACCAGGAGTTACAGGTGTATTGGCTATAGATTGATATGGTGAGCCAATTCCACTACCGTTAATCATAGATACATTACGTGTGTTTTGAGGGTATCCTCCTATATTATTTAAAAAGACGTTTCTATATGGATGCGCTTCTGGTAGTAGTTTAGTAGGATCAAATTCTACATCACTTCCACTTAATAAATGTGATTCAAAATGATCAACTAGCAATTGCTTTGCAGCTGGAGATTTTAGGAGTCCATCGACAACACCTTGCAATGCGACAATATTTAAGTCTTCACCTAAACCAAAGCCTAGGAAATTAAACTGATGTTGGAAACCTAAAGGAACATTAGCACCTAAATGAGGTGCATCAAATGAAATCCAAAGACGTGTTTCGTGATCTTGTGAATTATTTTCCATGTAGTTTAATGCAAATCTAGAAATCAGTCCACCCATGCTTGGGCCAATGATTACGAGATCTTCATCTCCAACTTTATCAGCATTAAGCGTATTTATTAAATCTACTAGTAACATAGAGTTACGTTCAATAAAATCTGCACCACCATTTACAAGCGTACTTCCAGGATAATCTGCTTCGTCAATTATAGTATCTGCGTTAGTATCTGTCGCATCATCAATATTTAAAAGTGTATTATCACTCAATCTAAAATAAGAGGGAAAGTTTAAGACAACAACATCAAAGCCTTCTGCTCTAACTAAATCTCCTAGGTTTTGGTCACCTTGTGATCCGTTAAAATCTAATAAGCCATATAAACCAGAGATCGTTCTTGTGTCACCAGGATCAAAACCATCAATAAGAATTATTGGTTTGTCTAGAACACCATTGTCTGTGTCTAAAAATATTTCATACTCACCTAAACCAGCAAATTCAGGAACTCCAGTATAACCTGATAAATCTGCAGTAAGTGTAGATTCAAACTCAACAGTTTGAGCCTGTACTAATAGAGGTAGTACTAATAAAAGTAAAAAGTAATGTTTTTTCATAGTTGATCAATTTAAATAAATTTGACCAACAATATACAAAGTTTCATCTAGTTAATTATGTGTCATTTAATGTTTTAGGTTTAAAGGCAAAAAAAATCCTCAAACCGTAAGATTTGAGGATTTATAATAATTATATGTTGAATTTTTATCCTAAAAACGGATAGCGATAATCTGTAGGTGTTACAAATGTTTCTTTTATCATTCTAGGAGATACCCAACGTAATAAATTTAATGCACTACCAGCTTTGTCATTTGTTCCAGAAGCTCTTGCGCCTCCAAATGGCTGTTGACCAACAACTGCTCCTGTAGGTTTGTCATTAATATAGAAGTTTCCTGCGCAGTTTTGTAATGCTTTTGTAGCTTCTTGAATTGCATATCTATCTGTTGATAAAATAGCTCCAGTTAGTGCATATTCACTTGTTTCATCTACAAGTTTCAATGTTTCAGAATACTTGTTTTCATCATATACGTAAATAGTCATTACAGGTCCAAATAACTCTGTACACATTGTTGAATATTTTGGGTTAGTTGTTACAATAACTGTTGGTTCTATAAAGTAACCTTTGCTCTTATCGTAGTTTCCACCAACGATAATTTCAGCATCACTATCATTTTTTGCTTGGTCAATAAATTTAGCTAATTTATCAAATGAACCTTCATGAATTACAGCAGTTACAAAGTTGCTTAAATCTTCAGGAGAACCCATTTTAAAAGACTTCACATCTTCTATAACACGTTTCTTTACAACTTCCCACATATTTGAAGGTACGTAAGCTCTTGAAGCTGCACTACATTTTTGACCTTGAAATTCAAATGAACCTCTAGAGATAGCTGTTGCGACTTGAATAGGGTTGGCACTTTTATGCGCAACAATAAAATCTTTACCACCAGTTTCTCCAACTATTCTTGGGTATGTCTTGTAGTTGTGAATGTTATTTCCGATTTTTTTCCAAAGTTCTTTAAAGATGTAAGTCGAACCTGTAAAATGTAATCCAGAAAAATCTGGGCTATCCATAACTGTATCTGTAATCATAACTGGATCACCAAAAACAACATTAATAACTCCAGCAGGTACACCAGCTTCTTTGAAAACGTCCATGATAACTTTTGCAGAAAAGATCTGACTATCACTAGGTTTCCAAACCACGACGTTACCCATCATTGCCATACATGCAGGAAGATTTCCAGCAATAGCAGTAAAGTTAAATGGTGTTACAGCGTATACAAAACCTTCTAGTGGACGGTATTCTAATCTGTTCCAGGCATCACTTGTACTGTCTGGTTGTTCATGGTAAATATCTGTCATGAACTGCACATTGAATCTTAAAAAATCTATCAATTCGCAAGCAGCATCAATTTCTGCTTGATGAACCGTTTTAGATTGCGCAATCATAGTTGCTGCGTTTATTTTTGCTCTATAAGGACCAGCGATTAACTCAGCAGCTTTCAAGAAAATTCCTGCACGTTGCTCCCAAGGTAATTGAGACCATTCTTTTCTAGCTTCTAAAGCTGTTGCAATAGCTTCATCTACATTAGACTTTTCTGCTAAATGATAAGTCCCAACAACATGTTGATGATCATGAGGTGCAGACATGGTTTTAGTATTTCCTGTCTTTACATCTTTACCGTTGATGTACATTGGTACGTCAATAGTTTCATTAAACATTTTTTTATAAGCCTTTAAAACTTCATCACGCTCGGGAGATCCTGGAGCATATGACTTAACAGGCTCATTTATAGCTATTGGTACATTGAAAAATCCTTTTCCCATCTTAATATAAATTTATAATTTGGTTATTATTTTTGAAGCTGCAAAGTTACGATTTTTTGACGACTAATGGATTGCCTAGTATTAAAACAAGGTTAAAATAATCGGTAATTTTTTGTAAGTTGCCACCTTTAATTATGAATATGAACGACGGAATAATCCTAACCCTCGCTTACCCAGAAACCATTGTCTCACACGCAGAAGAATGGTACTCAAAGTTTTTGCGCTTTTTTTTCATTGGAAGTAAAAAACATGTGAGAGCTGGTCATGCAGCATTGGTTTTAATTGATAAATCAACTGGTGTTTTAGAATATCATGACTTTGGACGATATATTACGCCATCTCCAAACGGAAGGGTTCGTGGTCAAGAAACAGACTTTGAACTTGATTTTCCAATTTCCGCAGAGATAAAAAATAATACTATTGAAAACTTAGATGAGATTCTTAAGTTTTTGGCAACACAACCAAAATTAACGCATGGTGATGGCAATTTATATGCTTCGGTTTGTAATGCGATAGATTATAAAAAAGCAAGATCTCATATCACCTCAATGCAACATAAAGGGTTTATAAGATATGCAGCTTTTGTTAATGACGCTTGTAATTGCGCGCGTTTTGTTACAGATACTTTGATTGCTTGCGTGACCAGCGATTCTATAAAATCTAAACTTATTAAGTCCAAAATTTTTACGCCAAGTACTATTGGTAATGTTGTGATTGCAGATACAGAGGATGATGTGTATTTAGTTTCTGAAACTGGTGATATCTCTGAGTTTACATCTACAGTAAGTAAAGAAAATAGACGTTTGTTTTTAGATGTGTTAAAAGGATATAATCCTAGTATCGTTGGGACGCTCGAGCCTAAACATCATGATGTGAAAGTAGAGCATGGGCAATGGTTGAGCGGTATTGCAGCTGGAGCATGGTTTGAAATCTATGATATAGGTAGTGAAATCGAATATAGATACAGACGTATTTCTCCCTACGGAAATGTGGATTGCGATGGGATTTATAAAATTACTACGGAAGGTTTTGAACTTAATTCAGATTATGAGTTTATTCATTATTCTAACTGCAAATTCTTTCATATTAAGCAAAACGAAACCACTTACAGATTTGAATATCTGAAGGATTTTGACTTATAGAAAGAATAGATTCTCTAGTCAAATCTTTTTCTTAATGACAAGAGTTAAATGATTTATTGAAAAGAATAGAAAAGAATACTAATTAAGCGCAAAAGGAGCGCTTAATTTAAAAGTAGGTATGATTACTTTAAAATGATTGGTATTTGTAAAATTGACCATATTGTAATGACCTTGCATCGCTCCAAAAGGAGAGGTGAGTAGGCAGCCAGAATTATAAGTATGAGATTCCCCAGGTTTTAAAACTGGCTTTTTACCAATAACACCTTCGCCATCAACAATTTCTTCATTGTTAAGAGCGTCAAGAATTCTCCAATGTCTTGAGTTTAATTGAACAGAATCTTTGCTTTGGTTCTCAATAGTTACTTTATATCCAAAGGCGAAGTGCACTTTATAATTTTTATAAAATGTGCCTTCGAAAGATGTTTCGACAGAAATTTTAATTCCACTTGTAACTTGTTGTACCATTTAATTGTGGTGATATGATCAAAAATAAGCTAATTATTCTACTAAATTGGCTACTTTTTTAGAATAATGCAAATTTTTAACATTTTAATATTCTACTATCGATTAAATTGATTATAAATCAGTTGAACTTGCAAATTTTTCAATAATCGCAAAGAAATTGATAATGTCTTTTTCTTGTAAAATGCTATTAATGGTAACCATCCTAACGAATTCTTGATTTTTAAAATTTCCGAAGCCAACCATAAGTTGTACGTCTTCATACAGAGCAGTGCATAATTTATTTGCAGGAATATCTTTATAATTAAAACACACAGAAATAGAATCGTCAAAACTGTATAATGTGTAATCTGGATGTTGGTTGATATAATCTCTCGCTATTTGAGCTAGATTGAATTGGTGATTTACGATAGCTTTCAATCCGTTATTTCCAACAGATTTCCAAAGTGTCCAAAGTTTTAAAGCATCATTTCTTCTACCACATTGGAGAGAGGTTTTTCCGAGGTTAAAATCGTCATCATTGGTTTGGTACAGATATTCTGCTTCATTAGAAAATGATTGATATAAGTGTTTTTTATCTTTCGTTACAATAATGGAGCAACCAAGAGGTGTTCCTAACATTTTGTGAGCATTGACGCTAAAAGAATTAGTGTGTTCAATGCCTTTTACCAGATGTTTATAGTTGTCACTAAAAATTACTGAACCACAATAAGCACCATCCAAATGCAACCAAACGTCATGTTTTTTACATACTTTACTTATCTGTTCTACATCATCAAAAGCGCCTAAAACAGTTGTTCCTGCAGTTGCATTCACAAAAAAGGGTTGGAAACCTTGCGCTATGTCTTTTGTGATTTGGTGATCTAAATCTGTAGCTAGCATTTCGCCTTTGTCATTTGTTTTTATAGCTCGCACTTGATTTCTACCAACGCCAATAAATGATGCGTTTTTTGCGATGGAGTAATGCGAAGCTTCTGAAGTATAAAGAGTCATTTTATTTGTGACGCCTTCGGTTCTTGCTTTTGGGTTGTATTTGTCTCTAGCCATTAATACAGCCATGTAGTTACTCATTGAGCCTCCAGGAGCAAAGGTGCCATCTGCTGTTTCTGGATAGCCAATCATCTCACAAATGGTTTTGAGAATGGTTTTCTCAATCCCAACTTGTGGACCTGCGACTTTGTAAGTATACATGCTATTATTGAGCATTACTGCCAATAAATCGCCAAGTGTTGCTCTATCAATTCTACCTCCAAATAATTGATTAAAAAAGGAAGTGGAAGCAGTTTTGGGTGTGCTTTTTATAATCTCTTTTAATGTTTTAGTAAAATCTTCATCAATAATTGGATGGTCATTTAAACTAAGATCTAAAGTCTCATAAAGTTTTGAAGTGTCAATTGGTGTAGCAACAGGATTGTTTTTTTCTTCGGAAATGAGATATTCCGCAAGTTCTGTAAACAATTTAAGGTCTTTAAACATCTGTTAAGGTGGTTCTTTAATTTTGGCTTTTTGTAAATTTATTCCTATTTTATCGAAAAATTATTATAATCCCTTTAAAAATCAATTACATCTATTGAAATCTCCTGAGACTATTCAAAAATTATTACAACTATTGTCGCAATCTCCTACTGAAGATTACAATGTTATTCTCAATGCTTTTGATTTTGGGTCTTTAGATTTTGCGCCTTTTGAGAGTTGGTCTAACGAAAAGTACACAAGAAATTGTTTATTTAAAGATGCTAAATTTGAACTTATTTTACTGTGTTGGGAACAAGAGCAGGAAACAGCTGTTCATGGACATGATGGTGAGGATTGTTGGGTGTATTTGTTAGAGGGTGAAATGGAAGAAGTTTTCTTTACGATTGATGATGATCAATGTTTAAGAGAAATTGGTAGTCAAAAAGTACAGTCAAATCAATTAATATTTATGAATGATAAAATTGGGTTTCATAAATTAAAAAACAGTAACCTTGGACGATCCATAAGTTTGCATCTTTACGCAAAACCAATAGAGAATTGTGTGTCTTTTGATGAGGTATCTCAGACTTTTATTGAAAGACAACTAAGTTATGATACGTTTAAGGAGCTTGCCTTAAAAGATTAATTAGAAATATCTACAGATGATGCTTCTCCAAAACCAATGAGTTCATCAAAACGTGCTCCTAAATCTCTATAATACACGAGTACTTTATAATTGTTTTCTGTTTGCCAAAAATTACCACTGATTTTACCTTCATTTAATTTTCCTTTAGCATCAACCACTACATATTTGTAGTTATAAAATCCTTGTTTGAGTTTTATTGTGCTTTTGTAGAGTTTTTCGGTGTTATCAAATGTGAGTTTGTTTTGGTTGTTTAGTGCGTAATTGTTAAAATTTCCGTAGACATAAATAGTGCTACCATCGGTCAGTTCTGGATATTGTAACGCGAAATGAACATTGGTGTAATCTGCTTCTATATTCACATTCTCTGTGTCTAATGCAGTAATTAAGAAATTACCATTAATATCTGGGTTGTAAGTATAAGGTCTCTTGTCTCGTGGACCACTAACATATAAATAGCTTTCATAGATGTCTTTTAAATCAATAAATTGAACACCTACGTTTGCGCCTCTTACATCTTTAGTTTCAAAAAAGCGATATTCATTACTTGCCCAAAATGCAGTCTCATTGGTGTATTTGTATATGAGCTCCTTACCAATAGTATATTGAGGCTTAACATTTGTAATTGCAGTGTTGAGGTTGTTGTTTTGGATAATTAAGGTTTTAATGTTTTCTTTAGGGTTGTTTAAATTTAAACTACCAGAGTTTATAACTATATCAATACTTTGTTTGCTCTCAATATATTTCACATCTCTAAGGCGTTTTACAGAAACACCTACTCCTAATTGCTCTTTGTAAATCATGAATTTTCTAGTAAATACAACCTCTTCATCTTCATTATATATGGTAATGATATAATTTCCAGATTTTTTTAATCCGCGAGTTTGCTCATTTGGGATTTGTAAATCATAATGAGAATAGAGTTGGTAGGCATTAAATGAATTTTCATAATTGACGATTCTATAGTTGTCAAAACCATCCATGTATTCCATTTTAACCAAATTAGATTGTGTCCAATCATAGTTGTAATGTTCTATGGTATAGTAGAAATCTGGCTCATCTGTTGTGAGAACATCAAATTCTAAATTAAATGCTTCGCCTAGACGTATAATAGGTAATTGACCTTGAGAAGATGTGCGACTCTTAAAAGTGACGGTCTTTATGTATTCTGGTGGATTGATTTCTTCTGTTTGAGAAAATCCTTGAATAGAAATTAGAATAGCTAATAAGAAAAAATAGATGTTCTTAGTCATTTAATAGAGTTTGATATGTAAAGATAAACAAAATCTGTGCCTTAATATTGCTTCGTTTATTTAGAATCGTTAAAAATAATAAACTTAAAAAACCTCACTATAATATTACTCAATAAATTCGTATTTTTGCACCGATTTTTAGAGAACTAATTTCAATATAAAGCGTATGTCAAAAGACATTAAGATTAAAAAAGGTCTGGATATAAAACTTATAGGCGAAGCTGATAAAACAGTAGAACAAGCTATTATAAGTAATTTCTGCACTATCAGACCTGAAGATTTTCATAGCGTTATTCCAAAACTTATTGCTAAAGAAGGTACTCGTGTAAAAGCAGGTGACGTTCTTTTTCATAATAAGGATGTTGAGGCTATGAAGTTTGTGTCGCCAGTTTCAGGAGAGGTGGTTGAAGTTCAAAGAGGACCAAGACGTCGCATTGATGCTATTAAGATTCAAGCAGATAAAACTCAAGATCACAAAGATTTTGGGAAATTCAATATGAGTTCTGATGCAGCAGCAACCAAAGCACATTTATTAGCTTCAGGATGTTGGGCTTTTATCAAGCAAAGACCTTATGATGTAATTGCAAATCCAGAGAGATCACCAAAAGCGATTTTTATTTCTGGGATTTCTACTGCGCCATTGGCAGCAGATTTAGATTTTGTACTTACAGGAAAAGAGGAGGCGTTACAAGCAGCAGTGTCTGCTTTAGCAAAATTAACAGAAGGCCAAGTTCATATTGGTGTTGGGTCTAACAACTCACCATTAGCAAATATGAATGACGCTACAATTCATAAAGTATCTGGTCCACATCCAGCAGGAAACGTTGGTACCCATATCAACAAATTAGATCCTGTTAATAAAGGAGAAACAGTTTGGACGATAAATGCACAAGACTTAGTTATTATTGGAGAATTGTTACTTACCGGGAAATTTAATGCAGAGCGTATTGTAGCTTTAGCAGGTTCTTCAGTGAAAAAGCCAAGATATTTCAAAACTACAATTGGTAGCGAAGTTGCTACTATGGTTTATGATAATGGTGTAGATAAAGATGGTAATGATCGTATTATCTCCGGAAATGTGCTGTCAGGAAAACAATTAAAACCAGATGGAAGTTTAGGCTTTTATGACAATTTAATTTCTGTAATTCCTGAAGGTGACGATTATGAATTTTTTGGTTGGAATAAACCAATTTTTAATAAAATTTCTACCTCTAGAGCATTAACATTTTCTTGGTTAAACCCTAAGAAAAAATATGCGTTGAACACGAATACTAATGGCGAGCATCGTGCATTTGTAGTTACGGGTTCTTATGAAGAAGTTTTTCCTTTAGATATATTTCCAATGCAAATATTAAAAGCTTGTAAGTATGAAGATCTAGATGAAATGGAAGCTTTAGGTATGTACGAAGTTGCACCAGAAGATTTCGCATTAACAGAATTTATATGTGTGTCTAAGCAACCACATCAAGATATTATTAGAAAAGGATTAGACTTAATGCTTAAAGAAATTGGTTAATTATTAAATTTTATACGGAAATAGATGGTTGTTTAAGATTGTCCAATTTCCGAAGTAAAATGAAACATATAAAAGATGGGTTTAAAAAATAACTTACATAATTTTAGAGAAAAGAATAAAGACAAAAAATGGTTGCCAGCATTTTCGGCAATACATACGTTTTTATACTTGCCTAATGAGACAACCCATAATGGGACTCACATTAAAGCTGCCGATGATTTAAAACGTACCATGAATATTGTTATTATGGCAATGGTACCATGTTTAATCTTTGGTATGTTTAACGCTGGATATCAACATCACTTGGCCTTTGGAGAAATAGAACGTGTTACTTCAGGTTTCTTTAGTTCTACATTTTGGACGATGGATAATTTCACTGTTGGTTTCTGGAAAATTCTTCCACTAGTTGTGGTTTCATACGGAGTAGGTCTTGCAATTGAGATTCTATTTGCTATGAAAAATAGCCATGAAGTAGAAGAAGGATACTTAGTAACTGGTATGCTTGTGCCATTGATTGTTCCTATTGATATTCCTTTATGGATGTTAGCAGTTGCAGTTGCATTTGGTGTAGTCATTGGTAAAGAAGTATTTGGAGGAACAGGAATGAATATCTTAAATCCTGCTTTAACTATTAGAGCATTTTTATTCTTTGCATATCCAACTTGGATGTCTGGAGATAAAGTTTGGGTTCATGGAGCAGATCCACGTGTTCAAGATCTTGCAAATGGAGCAACACCAGATGCAATTTCGGGGGAGACCATTTTAGGAAGCTTAGCGCAAAACAACTCTAGCATGATTGATTCGGCTGGAGATATATGGAATGCTTTTTACGGATTTATACCAGGTTCAGTAGGAGAAACATCAACCTTATTAATCCTTTTAGGAGGATTGTTTCTAATATTCACGAAAGTAGGAAGCTGGAGAATCATGTTATCATCTGTTATTGGTGCCATAGTAATGGGATTAATATTTAATGGTGTTGCAGATGCAGGATGGATTTCAGAATCAAGTAAGTTTTATGGCTTAATGAGTACTGATTTTTGGATGCACTTATTAGTTGGTGGTTTTGCTTTTGGAACAGTTTACATGGCAACAGATCCAGTAACAGCTTCACAAACAAATAAAGGAAAATGGATTTACGGTTTCTTAATTGGTTTTATATCAATTATGATTCGTGTATTTAACCCAGCATATCCAGAAGGTGTAATGTTAGCTATTTTATTAATGAATGTCTTCGCACCTACAATTGATCACTACGTTGTACAAGGAAATGTAAAACGCAGAATGAAACGTTTAAAAGTTAAAACAGCATAATTATGGCAGTTAACACAGATAAAAATTCATACACAATCATCTTTGCAGTAGCAATGGTACTTGTTGTTGGTTCATTGTTAGCCTTTACAGCATCGTCTTTAAAGCCTAATATTGAAGAAAATAAACGTATGGAAAAGCAGCAGAATATTCTGTATGCTATGGGAATTAATGGTAATGAAAGCACTGGAGATATTACATTTGTTTCTACTGATAAAGTAGCAGAAGCTTTTTCTGAAAATGTTTCAGAACAAATTGTTCTAGAAGTAAAAGATGGTAAGATTTTAAAAGAAATGACTCGTGATGAGTTTATGAAATCGAAAGCACAAGGTGCAGGAAAAGAACCTTATTTAATAGATATTAAGAAGGAGCAAGCAAAAGCAAAAAATGGAGAATCTAGATTTTTACCTCTATTTATAGGACAACAAGATAACAAAACAGTTTATGTTGTGCCAATTAGAGGAAAAGGACTTTGGGATGCTATTTGGGGCTTTGTAGCTTTAGATGAAGATATGGTTGTTAAAGGGACATTTTTTGATCATGCAGGAGAAACGCCAGGTTTAGGAGCAAATATTAAGCAACGTTACTTTATGGATGATTTTTACGGAGAAAAATTATTAACTGAAGCAGGTGTTTTCAAAGGTATTAAAGTTGCTAAAGGAAATAATGATCCAGTAAATAATGATAAAGATGATTTTGAAGTTGATGCCTTAGCTGGAGCAACAATTACAGGAGATGGTGTATCTGCAATGATAAAGAAAGATTTAAAATTGTATTTACCATACTTTAAAAACTTAAAAAAGAATAATAACTAATATGGGACTACTTTCAAAAAAAGACGCAAAGTTAATCACAGATCCATTAGCAGATAATAATCCAATTACTATTCAAGTATTAGGTATTTGTTCTGCATTAGCAATTACTGCAGAGCTTAAAGCTTCTTTAGTAATGGGAATCGCTGTATTGTTTGTATTAAGTGTAGGTAATGTTGTCATCTCTTTAATGAGAAATATCATTCCTTCAAAAATTAGAATTATTGTACAACTAATTGTAGTTGCAGCATTAGTAATTATTGTAGATCAAGTACTAAAAGCATTTGCTTTTGAATTAAGTAAAACACTTTCTGTATTTATTGGATTAATTATTACTAACTGTATTATTATGGGACGTTTTGAAGCTTTTGCTTTAGCAAACAAACCATGGCAATCATTTTTAGATGGTATCGGTAACGCTTTAGGATACGCAGTTATTTTAGTGATTGTTGGATTCTTTAGAGAATTATTAGGATCTGGTACGCTTTTCGGAATTCCTGTATTAGGAGATCCTATCGGAAGTCCAGAAACTGGACCAACAGGAGTTTATGCATTTGGTTATGAAAACAATGGATTTATGTTAATGCCACCAATGGCTTTAATTATTGTTGGATTAATAATTTGGGTACAACGTAGTAGAAACAAAAATTTAATAGAAGATTAAAAAAGAGTAGTCAGTTTTTAGTACTCAGTTTGCAGTTTATGCAAATCGATAACAAAAAAATTGAAACCTATAAAATATAAGACAATGATAGAACACATCGAACTATTTTTTAAGTCCATTTTTATTGACAACATGGTATTTGCTGTATTCTTGGGTATGTGCTCATATTTAGCAGTATCCAAAAAAGTAGCTACAGCAGTAGGTTTGGGTGCAGCAGTAATATTTGTATTAGCCATTACAGTACCTTTAAACTGGTTATTAGATCAATATTTATTACAGCCAGGAGCACTTGCTTGGGTTGATGGAAGTACAAATGGAGAAGGTTTCTCTGGTATGGATTTAGGTTTCTTATCCTTTATCATGTTTATTGCAACCATCGCAACAATGGTACAGTTAGTAGAAATAGTAGTGGAGAAATTTTCACCTTCATTATATAACTCTCTTGGTATTTTCTTACCACTTATTGCAGTAAACTGTGCAATCTTAGGAGGATCATTATTTATGCAATCAAGAGAAATTGAAACTTTAGGATTAGCATTTAACTATGGAATCTCTTCTGGTATTGGATGGTTTTTAGCAATTCTAGCCATTGCTGCCATTCGTGAAAAAATTAGATATTCAAATGTGCCAGCACCTTTAAGAGGATTAGGAATCACATTTATCATTACAGGTTTAATGGGTATTGGTTTCTTGAGTTTTGGAGGAATGTTAACAGGTGGTGACGAAGAAGAAGAACCAACATCTACACCAACATCACAAGTTGAAGAAGTAAACACTGAAGATGCTAAGGAATTAGCTGAAAACACTAAAATAGTTGAGTAATATGATTTTAGCAGCAGGAACATTAGGAACAGTAATAACTACTGTAGTCGCGTTTTTAATTATCGCACTATTTTTAATAAGTATCTTATTATTTGTAAAGCAAAAACTATCACCATCTGGTCCAGTAAAGATTAAGATTAATGGTGAGCGTGAAATAGAAGTTGCATCAGGAAGTACATTATTAGCTACTTTGGGTGCCGAAAAAATATTTTTACCATCTGCTTGTGGTGGAGGTGGAACATGTATTCAATGTGAGTGTCACGTCCTTTCTGGAGGTGGTGAAGCATTACCTACAGAAACGCCTCATTTTAGTAGAAAAGAACTAGCACATGGTGCACGTTTATCTTGCCAAGTAAAAGTGAAGCAGGATATGGAAATTACAATTCCAGAAGAAGTCTTCGGAATTAAAAAATGGGAAGCTACTGTTGTTTCAAATTATAATGTAGCGACATTTATTAAGGAGTTCGTTGTAGAAATTCCTGAAGACATGAATTACAAAGCTGGTGGATATATTCAAATTGAAATTCCTCAGTGTGAAGTGAAATATTCAGATATGGATGTTTCTGCTCACCCAGAAGATCATCCAGGTGAACCAGATAAGTTTAAAGGAGATTGGGAGAAATTTGGTTTATGGCCTTTAGTAATGAAGAATGATGAGCTTGTTGAAAGAGCTTATTCTATGGCTTCTTATCCTGCTGAAGGAAGAAAAATAATGCTTAACGTTCGTGTGGCTACTCCTCCTTTTGATCGCGCCAAAGGCGGTTGGATGGATGTAAATCCAGGTATTGCTTCATCTTACATCTTTAATCAAAAAGTTGGAGATAAAGTAACTATTTCAGGACCTTACGGAGAATTCTTTATCAATGAGTCTGATAGTGAAATGTTATATGTTGGTGGTGGAGCAGGAATGGCTCCAATGCGTTCACATTTATACGAATTATTTAGAACATTAAAAACTGGACGTAAAGTAACGTATTGGTATGGTGGACGTTCTAAGGCAGAATTATTCTACATCCATTACTTTAGAGCTTTAGAAAAAGATTTTCCAAATTTCAAGTTCTTTATTGCGTTATCAGATCCAACAGAAGCTGATAACTGGCAACTTAAAAAAGATGTTGAAGATGAATCAGGTGACGGTTTTACAGGTTTTATTCACCAAGTGGTAATAGATCAATATTTATCTAAGCACGAAGCGCCAGAAGATATTGAATTATATTTCTGTGGACCTCCTTTAATGAACCAAGCAGTTCAAAAAATGGGTGAAGATTTTGGAATTCCAGATGAGCACATTAGATTTGATGACTTTGGAGGCTAGAAGATAACTTTCATTCCGTACTTAATGCGGAATCTATATAATAAAAAACCAACTCAATTTGAGTTGGTTTTTTTATTTCACTTGATTTAAAATACATTTAAATATCATCTTCAGTATCCTCTTTATCTTCCTTTTTCATTTTAATATAACCCGTCACTAATCTTACACCTAATCGCGCAAATAGAATGATTGCAATGACCATGACAATATCAAATCCATTCATAAGATTATTTATATTCAACAATTAAAAAAACCGCAGTGCTATCTCCAATATTGAGAACTTCATGTGTTGAGATCTCATCTTTGCTAAAGCTATAACCTGTTGGGACATTAACTTCTCTAGTTCCTGTGGTATCTTTTATTTTAAATTTACTACCAGCAACCGTATATCCATAATGCGGATTATGATAATGTTTCTCATGACCAACACCTGGCTCAAATGTACATTTTAAGACTCTTACATTATCGTTCTCTTCAACGACTTCACATACAGCATCATTGTTCCAACCAGCTTCTAAAGGGTCTGGTAAAGTGTTTTTATTTTTGCAGTTTAGCATTATTAACGATAGAAGTAGGATTAACCACAATGGGTCGTATTTTTTAATAAGATGATTGCGATGCATTTAATGTTATGTTATTCTTCGTCAATCAATATACTGATTTTTGATGTATCGTTTATTAATATTTTTAGTTTATATAGAGGTTCTTTATTAACTTGAAAATGAACTATTACATTATAAAAATATTCCTTTTTCACTTGTAGTAGAAAAAAAAACCAACTCATTTGAGTTGGTTTTTTTGTAATTATTAATACTCCTAATCTTGAGAAACTTCTTGCAATATGTTTTTTAAGGTTTGAATTGCAATAGGCTTTATTATGAAATTAGATACATTTTCATATCGTTTTGCGCGTTGCAAATCTACAGGGTCAATAGATGAACTTACAATATATATTGTAATCAATTTGTGAGATTCAATTTGAGTAAACTCATCTAAAAATTCCCAACCGTCCATTATTGGCATATTTATATCCAATAATATAACTTCTGGTATTTCTTCTCCAGCGAGCATTATTGATTTTAAATTATTAATGGCTTCTTGTCCATTTTTAAAAATCATAAATGAATTACAAAAATCTGATAATTCCATCATTCTTTTTGCACCAAAAATAAAAATTGGGTCATCATCAATGATGCATGCTATATCAATTTTATTCATATTTATTTAAATGTATATAAAAGGTTGTACCTTCATTAACTTTACTTTTTACTTCTATTTTACCTCCTATGGCTTCAACTTGATTTTTCGTTATAAATAATCCTAATCCACGAGAATCTTCATGTCTATGAAATGTTTTATACATTCCAAATAACTTTTCCCCATATTTCTCGAGATCAATTCCTTGTCCATTATCTTTTATTTTTAAAACAATCTTCTTATCCGTAATATCAGTACTTATATCAATTTTTGCTGGTTCATTAGGTTTCTTATATTTTATAGCATTAGTTAAAAAGTTCAATATAATACTATCTAAATAAGCAGGTATACCTAAAATTTGTAAATCTTTGTTTACGTCGATTTCAATAATTGATTTTGAATCTAAAATAATTGCTGCAATACTTTTTTTTGCTTTATTTAGATAATCTGATAAATTGAGAGATTCAATTATATTATCAGTTTTAATATTAATTGATGCTACCTCGTTGAGATTTTCTACTGTTTCTCCCAAATTATTGACTGCTTCCAAAATTAATGGGAAGACTTCATTTTCCGTCGTTTCTGGTAAATCTATTTTTACAATGTCCAACAACATATCCAAATTAGCATAGTGGGATCTTAAGTTATGGGAAACAATATGTGCGAAATTTAAAAGACGTTTATTTTGGTTTTCGGTAGTTTTTAGTAATTGATTAACCTTGTTACTACTTTTTTTAATTTGTGAAATATCGCTTATTTGAGCTACAAAGTGGAGAGGTTGCCCATTGTCATCTCTAACAATTGAAGTTGATAATTGAGTCCATATTGTATCTCCTTTTTTGTCTAAAAAACGTTTTTCTGTCTCATAATCATCGAGTTTGCCATTGATCATATCGAACCTAGATTTATACCCTTTTTTTAAATCTTCTGGATGTGTAATGTCTGTAAATGAAAGGCTCATTAACTCTTCAGTACTATAGCCAAATGTTTTGCAAAGGCTTCTATTTACATTTATCCAATTTCCTTCAAGGTCTATAATTGCCATGCCAATTAAGGCACTTTCAAAGGTTTGTCTAAGTTGTTTTTCTTTAAAGTTTAAAGCTATAGAATTTTTTGTTTTTTCATCAATATCTTGAAATAATCCTTGAACTTTGCAACATTTATAGTTTTCAATTATGGGCATACCTATAACTCTTACCCATTTGTTTATACCTAGAGGTGTAACAATTTCAAGTTCTATATCAAAATCTTCGTGCTTTTCAATGCAATTAGTAAATAATTTGGTAATCGTAGTTCTGCTATATCCTATTCTATAAAAAGAAATTCCAGATTCAACTTTAGGTTCAAAATCTACGGAAACTTCGTGTATCTTTTTTGTTTCAGAACTCCAATGAACAGAATCTAATTCTACATCATATTCCCATGTGCCAATAGTTGCATGTTTTTGGATAAATTCTAATAAGGAAACTTTACTCTGTTTTTGCATTTTGATCTTTTATGTGGGGTAAAATGTATAAATCAAGAATGATTTGATGAGTAAATATAATTTTTTTTTCAAATAACAACTACAAAGCGCCTTTTTTTACGTTTAACGTGTATTTTTTGTAGTCTTTGTCTTACTTATTGATGATATAGGAATTAAATTGTTGAAGAAGTTTTAATAATTTGGGTATTTGTTTTTTATACTCTATTGAATTTAGAGGCTATTAAAAGTATTAAATTCTTCATCTAATATATTATCTATACGAATTTGATTAACATTCAATATATCGTATAGAATACCATTTAATTCATGCTGTCAAAACTCTATAATGGTGAGTTTTTTATTTACGTTTTAATTAGGCTCAGTTTGTTGATGGAAAAAGCCTTTTAAAATTATACGCTATTCATTCGCTTTTAAAACCCTCAAAATATTTCCACCAAGTATTTTATAGATGTCTTTCTCACTATAGCCTTTTTCTAATAGAGCTTTAGTGATTTTTGGATAATCGGTGACATCATCTAATAATGTTGGTGGCTGATAGATACCGTCAAAATCAGAACCAATTCCAACATAATCTACACCCACTAAATTAACAACATACTCTATATGTTTAATGACCCATTCAAAAGGTGCTCTGAGTGCTTCAGACTCAACAGTATATTTTCTGTATATAGATTCTTCTGCATGATATTTAAACATTCCTGTTTTTACAAGGGAATCTATTTCTACTTTATGATTTTTAATAAATGCCTTTTCCCTTGGTCCTACAGTGGGATCAATAAATCCTGAATTAAAATTAATTTGAATAACACCTCCATTTTTCGCAATGGCTTTTATTTGTTCATCTTTTAAATTTCGAGGATGTGGACAAAGTTGATAAACTGAACTATGTGAAGCAATAATAGGTTTTGTTGTCGTTGCAATAACATCATAAAAAGTTTGTTCACCAACATGCGAAACATCTACCATTATCCCTAAATTATTCATTTTTTGGACGATTTGTTTACCAAAATCTGTCAGTCCTTTTTTTTCTTCTGAATTTTTTGCGCCTTCGGGATTGGTTTCGTCAGCAGCACTTGTGGCCCAAGCTGTGGAATTGTTCCAAGTGAGTGTAATATAGCGAACTCCACGATTGTAGAGTACTTCTAGTTTGCCTAAATCATCCTCAAATTGATGACCACCTTCCAAACCAAATAAGGCAGCGATTTTGTGTTGTTTTAATGCCTTTTGAAGTTCTGCTGAATTGGCGACTTTCTCGATTTTATCAGGATTTCTTTTTATTACCGCATCCATACTATCAATTTGACGATTGGCATAATTGTATGGATTCGGCTGTTTGCCATCGCTAAAAACAGAAAAAAATTGAACGTCTACACCGCCTTGTTTCATCCTATTAAGGTCGCTGTGTGTTTTACCTTTTAAATTAGTATCGAAAACGAATTTTTTTTCCATTGTTTGCATTAGGAAATCGTTGTGTGTATCCACTAAAATGGCCTTCTCATGAATTTTTTGATAGTCTTGAGAGAAAATTGTAATAGAAAAAAGTAAAAGAACGCTTGTGCAGAAGAGAGTTTTCATAAGACTGGTTTTACAAAATTAGTATTTGTTAAGTTATTGATTTTTAGTCTTTTTTATGTTTTTGAAGCTAAATAATTTTAATAAATAATTTCAAGTGTGATTTTTCCAATAGCGTAAAGCAAATACTTTTTTGTTTTTCCTTCGGAAATGTAACGTTGAGGAATATGTCTAAATAAGTTTGTCATCTGCTTAAAACTTAAAAAAAGTCAACCCTCGTTTTCAAAGTTGACTTTTGTGAAATTGCTTATTTTTTCATCATTTCATCAAGCTGTTTGGTATCTATATATTGTTGGAATGCTATTATTTTTCCGTTAGAAACTGTCCATAAATGAGCAGCCTGAGCGTCTAGTTTTTTGCCATTGTGGACCGAAGTCGCTTTATAGCGTAAAGTGGCAAGAACTTGATTTTTGCTCATTTCAGTTAAAACAATATTTTCTACCCTAAAATTTTCAAAGTCATTTGGTAGTTTTGCAAACACACCATTCAAAACTGCATCAGGTCCAATGTATGGGTTGCCAATTGCCAATGCGTTTCCTTCAGCTTCATTCCAAACAATATTGGCATCCATAGTTCCTAGTAATGCAGGAATATCGCCTTTGGCAAGTGATTTGTAAAGTTTGTCAACAATTTGAACGTTTTGATTGGTGGTTGGAGTTTTTATCTCAACTCTAATCAATCTTATCGATGCAGTTTTGCTTAAATTAGTCACTGTATGTGGTGCTTCTGGTTCTTTGTGCATTACAAAAGGCATTTGTAAAGGCTCATCTAGTTTGCGTGTATCAAAGATAATATTGCCTTCACTATCAGAATCTGTAAAATCACCAGCTTCTTGTATATAAAGTGTACTTTGCCATTTATGGTGGTGCAAATTCTCTATTTCTCCTGGCGCTAAAGTGACTTCTAAAACTCTCACTTGGTCATTTTCTAATAGAATTTTATGATTATTAGGTGCAGCGACTACCGCATCTAATTCAGCTGGCCAATCTGCTGGATTTCCGGTTTTGTAGATAATATTATAATCGGTATTTTTATCTTGACCAAGACACACCAAGTTGATCGTAAATACTAAAATAAGTGTCACTATTAGTTGACTTACTTTACTTACAGAATTTCTGTTTTTTGTTTTGTGTTTGTCATTTTTATTCGAAAAATTCATAATTTATATTTTTAGATTATTATTAATGTTATTTAGATTTATGCACTTCGAGTTCAATCTCTATCATAAATTCTGGTACTGCTAATTCTGTCACACCAAGCCATGATCCTGTAGGGAATTGTTTTTTATAGATTTCAGTTCTGTAACCAGCAAACTCTAAAAACTTTGCCATATCTGTAGTAAAGACATCTTCTTTTACCACATCATCAAATGTGCAACCATAGTGTTTTAAGACTTTTTCTAAATCTGAATAACAGTTTTTCATTTGTTGTTCAAAATCACCAACAGCAGTAGGATTGCCTTCGTCATCCATACTCACAGCTCCAGAAATTTTAATTGAGTTTCCTATTTTTACAGCATGAGAATAACCATAGGCTTTCTCTACTTCTGGACGTAGAAGGAAGTATTCTGGTATTTCATTTACTTGTTTGTGTTCAATAGCTTCAGATTTTTCTATTGCTGTTTCTGTTTTAGTCTTTTCATTACAACTTGTTAATATACTTGCTATAAAAAGTAAGATGAATGCTGTTAAAAAAATTGATTTGTTCATTTTATTAGTGTTTAATGGTTTATTTATTTTTAATCTTTCTTCCTTGTAAAAAAATCTCAGCAATAAATAATGGAATTGCCCAACATGCCCAACTCATCAAGACCATGATTTCTTCGTTAGTTCCAATTTCTAATGCTCGTAAAATATCTTCTACAAACCTAAATGTGACAAAAGCAAATGTGATCACGTAACTACGAATCATCCAATCTTTATGTAGGTCCACTTTTTTGTTTTTTATAGATATAAGCGCCATTATAGAAGATGTTGACCAAACGACACCTAACATAAACAAACCAACTGCATATGGTAAATTAACGTCAGAGGTAGCTGCCATATACATGCCAGATATTCCTGCTAAAACTGTAGAAATAATATAAACACGTCCTAATTGTCGATGTGTTTTTAGATAGTTGTTTCGTATTGCTGGTATAAATTGAAAAGGCCCAATTACAGTAGCGACTATACCTAAAACAATATGTGGAAATACCCAGAATACTCTATGGAAGTAATACGAACCGTAAACTTCTTCGGTTGGAATTAGCATAGGAAATGCTCTTGTGATTACGTAATAACATATCAATATGCTTGTCAATATTGATAACGCTATTAAAGTGTATTTGCCTATTGTGTTATTGCTCTTAGACCTGTTCATTTTGATTTATGTTTCATGGTTGTATATGTTGTTTTTTTAAATTTCAGTATAAAATATTGTCAAATACTTTTTCTAAGTAGCGTTCTTTCATCACGAATTTATTGTCTGCATGAAACACAGCTAATATTTCTTTTTTTAATTCGTGCAGTTCTTTTGGTGAATATTCATGATGGTTAATAGCATTTTCTATCTTTTCGAAACAAGCATCTTCTTCATCACAACAAAATTCATTGTACAAAAGATTAAAAGTTTCTGCATCAGTTTTTGCTTTTATAAAAGCAATTTCGGCTTCAGATTCTTCTGTGTCTATTTTAGCGCATAGTATTAGGATGTAAATCTTGAGTTCTGCTTTAGACCATTTTTTTAATTCGTTATTCATGATTTCGTTATTTTATGTTATCACTATTGGTTTATTTGAATTCCCCAGAATTGACATCTTTTATGAATTTTATCAATCCAGAGAAGTAAGTTTCAGGATCGTCATATTGTGATATATGTGCTGCGTTTGTAGTTAAACTTCTTCCGTTTTGAACTTCTGTACTCATCCATTCCATATATTTTGGATCCATGGTATCGTATTTACCACCAATCATTAAGGTTGGAATCTTCAATTCATTTAATCGGTTAGAAACGTCCCAGCCTTTCAAAGTAGCATCACCAGTTACTCCAAATTCACTGTGACCTTGCATATAAATGTAAATATTAGGATTAAGGTGAGAGAAGGTACGATTAATGAATTCTGGCCACTCATCTAAAGGTTTATGCAGGACGTGTTTTGTATAATAGTGTCGCATAACGAGTTCTGTATAACGAGGATTGCTAAAATCTTCTTTAGCTTCCATAGCTTTGATTTCATTATAAACTTCTAGTGGCAACTGAGGACCCAACACTTCTGCTGCATATTTTTCATATTCAGGAATGCTGGCCATCATATTAGAAATGACAAGACCTTTTAAATTATCTTGATATTTCAGAGCATATTCCATGGCTAAAATTCCTCCCCAAGATTGTCCGAGTAGGTAAAAATTGTCCTTGTTTAAATCTAATGCTTTTCTAACTTGTTCTACTTCCTCTACAAAGTGATCTATCGTCCAAAGGGTTGAGTCATTTGGTTGATCACTATAATAAGAATCTAATTGATCATAATAGATATATTCTATTTCTTCATTAGGCAAGTAGCCATCAAAATTCTCAAAGCTTTCATGCGTGGCTCCAGGACCTCCATGAAGCAGTAAAACTTTCATTTTTGGATTGTTACCCACTTGTTTTGTCCAAACATTAAATGTTCCTTTAGGTGTTTTAATAGGAATCATTTTAATACCACCCGTTTTTTGATCATCACTGTTGGAATAATCTAAATAACTGCTTTTTTCTGCATTTGTGATTTTCTTTTCTTCGGAAATATTACAACTCATAAAAATTAGGAGGAAAAGCAATAGAATTGATGTTACTTGTTTCATATTAGTATGTTTTGATTAATTTTTATGTGTCTTAAATGGTTATTGAGTTTTTATATTTCCGAAGAAAATAGTTTCCAATAGTCTTGTTTTTATAATATAATTTCATGAATTATACTCTTTTAGAGTGGATTGTACCGACTGAAATGGGACACCCAATTGTCGCTCTGCTAACTGGTTTTGATATATGATTTTTGCAGCATGCTTTGGTGATTGATTGTTCAACATCAAGGTCACATCAGATACAGGATATGTTTCACTAGACAACAAATAATTTTTGCCATGTAAACCAAGAATAGTTGCTGCTTTATAGACACTAATTGCGACGTCATTAACATTTACTATAGCCATAGTAACATCTTCATCATAAAACATTTGAATGAAAGGATTTGGTACGATTTTGTTTTTGAACAAAAATTGGATACCTGTAGATGTAGAATCCTCTCTATTAGACAATGATTTACCCATGACCATAACTGGCGAAACACTAACGATTTCTGTGTCTAGGTTTGGATACTTTTTGATAAAATCATTGACGGTTTGGTTAGCTATAAATTTAGCTTGCGCATAAGGATGACTTTCTTCGCTTGTAAAAGGAGTGTCATTTTTACTAAACTCATCTGATGCTGATTTATTACCTGCAGGTAATGGGAAATTAGTGTTCCAAGCAGCAACCGAAGCAATAATTACAACCTTTTTTACTTTTGGTGAATTATGAATGGCCTCAAGAAAATTCTCTGTTCCTTTTATGGTTGGATCAAATAAGTCTCTCTTTGGGTCTTCAACATCTAATTGAAAGGGAGTTCCAGAATGGATGACAATATCACAATCTTTTACAAAATGTTCCAATCGGTTTTTGTCTTCAACATCTAGCTCTGAGAAGCTTAAATTATTGGCGTTTTTGAGCTGACTTAAATGTTGGTATTTGTCTAAGTTGGATAAATCTCTTGTGGAGACCTTAACCTCAAACCCATTGTCTAAAAACTGTTTGGTAATATGGCTTCCTATAAACCCAGAGCCACCAATAATGCCTGCTTTTTTCATGTTAATCGATTTTATTAAATTTTATATTTATTGTCTATACTAAACAGCCAAACTCATAATGAGTTATGGTTTTTTAATACATAGTGCTATCAATCCATATAAGCAAAATCAATTCTTAGGGTAGTAGAATTAGCTTAATTAAAACACACATGTTGCGTATATTTTAACTTTAGCTAAGTTAGTTCGTAATTGGTTTATTGTCAATCACATGTTCATGTGATATTGGGTAATATCTTTTTGTATATTTGAGATAGCTATTAATTATATTTTCATTTTGAAGTTATCTAAAATCCTGTATGCAGTCGTTCAGCAATTGGGCTTACTCTTTGTTTGCTTTAGTGTCTATTCTCAAAATCCATCTCAAATTGATGTGCTTACTACAGAGCAAGGATTACTATTTAGAGATATTACATCCATAACTCAAGATGCTAATGATGCCATGTGGTTTGGTACAGACCTTGGTTTAGTTAGGTATGATGGTTATAACTTTAAGGTGTATAATTCTGATAAAAACAACCCTTTTTATATTGAAGAAGAACTTATTAATGGAGAATTGGTGTTTGATGCTGCTGCCAATGAACTCTGGTATATGGCGAACGAAAAACTCTTTAAACTCCAGTTATTTAAAGATAATGTAATTTCATATAATGATTCTCACAATATAAAGGGAAATGTTTTGCGATTATTGAAGGCTAAAGATGGTAGTATCTGGATATTGACCGATGATTTTTTAATTGCTGAAAAAGGAAACGCTAAACAATACCTTCAAAAATTGATTAATGGTAAATTTGAAGTTAAGGCCTCCATTCCTAGGGCTAAACGGGCTTATTGCAGATTAATTAAAAATAAGGAAGGTGATATTTTATGGAGCTCACCAGAAGGAAGTTTAAAATTTGATTCCGAAGGAAAATTAGTAAATACCTTTAAGCTATCAACATATAATTGGCAAGGTCTTGACTTAAATTTTACGGTATCTTTTTACGATAGTAATAATACCCATTATTATTTTCCGCAGAAAGAAGGTGGTATTTTTATTTTTAATGAAGTAGAATTAACCTCAAAACGTCTTATAGATAACGGAAATCAATTTTATTATGCCATAGAAGATCACCAAAAGAGTGTGTGGTTTGCTGGTAACAAAGAATTGTATCGCATGAGTCCTGATGGTAAATTTAGAGATTATACAGAACAGTTAAAAGCGAAATTCGAATATTCAAAAATCAATTATTTATTTATAGATGCGACTAAGTTACTTTGGGTTGCTACCGACAATGGCTTATTTAAAATACGAATAGGAGAAGAACTTTTTAAACCGCTTTTTAAATCTAATAGTGAAGGTTGGGGAAATACAATGCGTGGGATTTTTGAAGATGCTAACGGAACTATTTTTGCAAAATGTGAAAGCCAAAATGAAATTCTCTATAAAACGTTAAATGGTAGAATTGATACGCTCAAACTTAAGTTAGATAGTGAGTCAAAAGAGGCATCACAGTATATTTCAAATTTTTATGTTTTAGACGTTTCAAAACAAAATGTATTTACATTAGGCGCGAGTTTATTGAAAATAAATTTAAAAGATGGAACCACTAAAAGTTACGACCAATTTAGTCCTAACGTCACCTTTAAAGGGCAAAATCCTTTAATGAAACTTAGAGATGGTAAATTACTTTTCGGACAAAGTTTAACCAGATTAGTGCTTTTTGATCCAGAAAACGAAACAAGTAAATTAGTTTTTAATGACGAAAAACTTGAAACTGATATTGCAGATTTTAGATACTTCAAAGAAAGTGAAACAGATAGTATTGTTTGGGTAGGAACACAAAATGATGGGCTATTAAAAATACATCTCAGTGGATATGTTGAGAAAATGTACACAACAGAAACCAAACCAAGTATTTCAAGAAATTATATTCTCGCTATTGAAGAAGATGAAGATGGAAGTCTTTGGGTTGGCACTTATGGTGGAGGACTTAATTATATTTCTGCAGATGGAAAATCAACAAAAACCTATACCAAATCACAAGGATTACCAGATAATAATATTGTTGGTATTCTAACCGATGAGCAGAATAATTTATGGATTAGTACCTATAATGGCTTATCAAATTTTAATAAAAAGTCTAAAATTTTTCAGAATTTTTATACTGAAGATGGTCTAACGCACTATGAGTTTAATTACACGTCCTTTTTTAAGGATAGTAAAGGAAACTTTTATTTTGGAGGAATGAATGGTCTCAATACTTTTAAACCTAATGAAGTTTTAAAACAATCAGAACCACCACAATTACATTTTTTAGGAGTTTCAGGATATAATAGTAAAGATAAAACGAGATTCAATATAGATTATAGTCAAGTAGAATTTAGGGAATTTCAATTATCACCTTATGATCAGTATTTTGAAATCAGTTGGACCATGCCAAGCTATTTTCAGAATAAAAAAAACACGTACAGTACCAAATTAGAAGGTTTTGAAGATCGTTGGTTTTACCAAGGTAATTCTGCTTCCATTCGTTACAATCAATTACCAGCTGGAGATTATGTATTAAAGGTAAAAGGTAAAGATTCTAGAGGAAATGAGAGTGCGTCTATATTATCTATTCCTATTACAGTACGTCAAATATTCTATAAAAAATGGTGGTTTATTGCGCTTGTGCTTTTAGTAATTATAGCCATAATGTATTCTGTTTTTAGATATCGATTTCAACAAGCTTTGGCTATGGAGCGACTTCGAACAAAAATTTCCAGTGATTTACATGATGATGTTGGTTCCTTGCTTTCTGGTCTCGCCATGCAAACCGAATTAATGGAAATTAATGCTTCGGAAAAGGATAAATTTAAACTTCAAAAAATTGCAGGTATTAGTAGAAATGCCATTTCTCAAATGCGTGATTTGGTTTGGAGTATCGATAACAGGCGAGAAACGATCAAGGATTTAATAGAACGTATGCATGAACTTGCAGAAGAATTATTATTATCAAGAGAGATCTCTTTTCAAATAGATAGTTCTAACATTAAAAACCCGAATAAAAAGTTGCCAGCTCAAACTAAACAAAATATTTTTTTAATCTACAAAGAGGCAATAACTAATGTATTACGTCACTCAGACGCTACAAACGTCAATATTGTAATTACCAATCAAGCAAAAGGGTGTCAATTGATTATAAAAGATAATGGTAGTAAAAAAGAATCATATAAATCTACAGGTTTAGGCTTGTCTAATATGGTAATGCGTGCAGAAAACATTAAAGGCAGCTTAAGCTTTCAAATGGAAAATGGATTTGGAATACAGTTAAATTTACCATTTCAATTGTAATATCAAATCAATTATATGGGTTCTTTTAAAATTTATTTGACATAAAACCACATTTTAATGTGATTGTACAACTGCTTTATTGTTATAACTTTACATGAGAAAGATTATTGTAAACATGAGCACCATAAGATTAGCAATTATAGAAGATGATGTATTGATTCAGGAAAGCCTGAACGACTTCTTTGATACGCAATCTCATATAGAATGTTTACAGATTTCATCTTCAGTAGAGGGTTTTCTTAAAGTTATTATTACTTCGGAAAAATTGCCAGACATTATACTTCTCGATATAAATTTACTGGGAATGTCTGGGATTAAAGGTATTCCGCTTATCTTAAATGAACTTCCAAGAGTAGATATTATTATGTTGACTACATTTGAAGATAATGATAGTATTTACAAAGCATTGTGTGCAGGAGCATGCTCTTATTTATCTAAAAAAACGCCTCTTAAAAAAATTCTAGAAGCTGTTGAAGTTGTTCACAATGGCGGTTCTTATATGTCTCCATCAATTGCTCGTAAAATTGTAAATAGATTTGCTCCAAAACAAAATCATAATGATGTGTTGACGCCAAGGCAAAAAGACATTGTAGCTGGTATTGTAGATGGTAAAAGTTATAAAATGATTGCCAACGATTTGTTTGTCTCTCTAGATACAGTACGTAGTCATATCAAAAACATTTACAAAGCTTTAGAAATTAATAGTAAAGCAGAATTGATAAAAAAATCTTACAATAACGAACTATAATTTAGTATTCAAGATACGATAGTCTTCTATTTTTACGTTATCTTATTTATGAAGAAATTTCTACTTATCCTCTTAATTTTAACCTCACTTGTAGTATTAGCATTTCAGTTTAAACCTGTAAAAAGGGTAGCAAGTATAGTTGAAGCAAGTATCTCTACTCCAAGTCTTATTAATAAAGACAGTTTAACCATTGCATCCCGTGTAAATATACCTGAAGGTTATAAGCGTGTCACTTATGCGAAAGGGAGTTATGAGGATTATCTTAGAAACTATAAATTGAAACTCTTTGGAAGCAAAATTATAAATTATGATAATTCTGAATATTTCTGGCAAGGTGGTCATATTGGAATCTTAGAAATTTCTGTACCTAAAAACGGATTACAACAATGCGCAGATGCACTCATTAGAATTAGAAGCGAATACCTCTGGAAAAATAATAGAAAGGACGAGATAGGTTTTAATTTCACTTCTGGTCATTACTGCTCTTGGAAAAAATATGCAGAAGGCTATCGACCAAAAATTAGTGGTAATAAAGTGAGCTTTAGTAAAACAGCAAGCGCAAACCCTTCCGAAGAAAATTTTTATAAATACCTTAATTTAATTTACATGTATTCTGGTACGTTATCACTGTATAATGAATTAAAATCTATTGATGCCAAAGATTTGCAACTAGGCGATATGCTTATTAGAGGTGGTTCTCCTGGTCATATTGTGATGATTGGTGATGAGGTTGTAAATGAGAATGGTGATAAATTGTATTTGTTGTTTCAAGGCAATACGCCTGCTCAAAGTGTACATTTGGTTAAAAATTTGGAAGATTCTACAATTTCTCCTTGGTATCAGTTAGAAAATGATGTAGTCATACCTGTTTCTAATTATACGTTTGGTAGTGCAAAGTTTGTAAGATTTAAATAAATTCTATGACTGTGCTCACATTTTAAAATGGTTTTGATGTAGCTTATAAACATATAAATGCTGTTTTTTATGACACTATTCTGTGTCTCAATGAGCGTGTGTTTTCAAAACATTTTTACAGGTGATGGATATAGTTGGTAAGAATCCTATAACTGGTCATATTTTTGACGTGCCTCAATATGGTGATGATATCTTCATTGATGGCGGTTTTGTCTAGGGAGGATTAACATTTGGGACTTGTGACTCACTAGGACTTAGAAATGAATCTACTCTTTTTACTCAAAGCAATATTGATTTATCTGTTGTTTTTTTTAGTTTTCAACATTTTTAGCATATTATTTTATTTTAAATAAACTACACCTATCATTATTTCTAATAATCAAAATGTAATTTTGTTGACCAATTGTAATAGGCTTCATGTGTTGTACATTTCCAGGGATTTTAAATCCACTTTCTGAAGTAGTTTCGACCTTAAAATTTGAATCTTCAGTATTGATTAAAACCGAGCCTACAGATGCATCGTATCTTCCAAATTCGGCATCTGTCCCATAAAAATTACCACCTGTGATTATATCTTTTTTACCATCATGATTTAGGTCAAGTATTAGTGCGTCATTCAATACAGATACTTGAGTTGCATTGGCAAGTGCTTTAGGTGTGAAAGAGATACCGTTATTATTTATAAATAGTGTGTGCTCAAAATGATTGGCTTTTAAAATAGTAACATTATTTAATTCTTCTGCAGTAAATAAATCAGTTACGGTTGCATTTGCATAAGACTCGTAACGTGTAAATCGCTTTTTTAACATAACCATATGACTAAGCATTCGATCTCTATTATGAACAGGAAAACTCACACCATTAATGTAAGTAGACAATATAGCATCAACACTTCCATTATTATCAAAGTCTTTATAATGGAGTGTGGCTGGTTCTTCATTTGAAGCTTTGAAAAAAGAATTAAGACCTAAATTTCCTGCAAGAATATCGTTGTAACCATCATTGTTAATATCGTCTATAGTAATTGATCTCCACCAACCTGTTTTATTTGCTAATTCAAAATTTTTAGTTGTATTGACAAAGTAATCTTTTTCCATTTTAAATACAGAAATAGGCATCCATTCTCCAGCAATAATAAGTTCTTTAGTACCATCATTATTTAAATCTGAAAATTCAGCATCAGTGACCATTCCTATGTTTGAAAGTCCTTTAGACCATTGCGATGTTACATCTTCAAACTTACCATTATTATTATTTAATAAATAACTTTTTGGAACTTCAGGATAGCGACCAGGCGTTACACGTCCACCAACAAAGAGATCTAATTGACCATCGTTATTTACATCATGAACTTTAACAACCGAACCACTTACAAAAATATCGGGAATAGCATTTGCGTCCTTTTTTAACTTACCAGTTCCATCATTGATATACAGGCGATCTTTATAATTTTTTGAGTTTGCTTTGTGTTCATTTCCACCACTAACTACATATAAATCTAGATGACCATCTGAGTTGGCATCAAAAAACACAGCATCAATATCTTCATATATACTGTCTTCATCAAAATTGGGTTGAGATTGAAGCTTAAAACTTCCTGAAGTGGTTTGTAATAACAGTTTTCCTGAAAAACCTAAAGCACCTCCTAAATATATATCGTCTAAACCATCTCCATTAACATCTGCTATTGCTACTGCAGGTCCTTCTTCACTGTATTTGTGATGTAATAAAACTTCGCGTTTAAAATCTATAAACTCATTTTCGTTATGTGTAAAATCAGCTCCTAATTTTGAGCTGACATCTTCGAAATATTTTGAGATGATTTTGGTGTTATTATATGTTGAATTTGGAGCTCTATTAATTTTTAATGTTTGATTTAAATCAGGGTTTTCAATACGCTGGACTTTCTTATCTGGCCAAATAATTTCTAATCGTTCGGCTTTCAAATCTTTTTTTATGCCAAAATGAAATCGATGTTGAGACGATGAAAGAAATCCACGAGTAGGATTATATGTTTCTGTTAAAATGGTGCCATCAGATAATGTTAAGTTTGCTAAGGCTCCTATATTGGTAATGCCTTTTTGATGTTCGAGTTCAATAGTGAGATAATTGTTTTCAAATAATTGGCTTCCATTGTTTTTCATTATGAAGGGCAATTCGTTGATGTTACTTACCACAAGATCTAAGTAGCCATCATTATTTAAATCGGAATACGCAGATCCATTTGAAAACGTTGGTTTACCGCTATTCCATGTACTTGAAATATCTTTAAACCTATTGTTCCCTTGGTTTTTAAATAAAAAAGCAGAAACAGGATTACTAGGTATTTCTTCTATCCAATCTTTTAAGGTAATTTCTTTTGCATTAAATTTTTTTTGGAGCACATCCATGTTATATCGAGCATAATCATTGTTGGTGACATCTCTTTTATAACCGTTTGTAATATGAATATCTTTTAAACCATCATTATCAAAATCAGCTAATAACGTACTCCAGCTCCATTCGGTATGAGCTAAATTGTCTACAAATGAAATGTCTGAAAAATTACCGGAGCCTAAATTCAGTTGAAGAACATTTTTAGAAAATTGGACCCCAAATTTGTAATGTAACATCTTTTCATATTTGTCATAATTTTGAGCCATTGTCATCATTTTTCGTCTGTAATTTTCATTAGGAGACATATCTAATGTCAATAAATCTAAAAGACCATCATTATTAATATCTGCAAAATCTGATCCCATAGACGAGAATGAGGTATGACTGAAGTAAGACTCAATCTCATCTTCAAATACATTGCCTCCTTTGTTTATTAATAATCTATCAGACATCATATAATCGTTACACACATAGATGTCGGGTTTGAAATCATTGTTGAAATCACCAATTACAGCACTCAAACCAAAAGCATCATTTAAAACGCCTGCTTTTTCAGAAATATCTATAAACTTGCTGTTTTTGTTTTCGTAAAGGCGATCCGTTTTATTATCATATGATTTAGGTTTAGCTATTACGATTTGTCCATCTTCATTTTGAGTAACTTTTAAAGTGTTTGATTCGCGCATATTACTTGAGTGATTTAAAACATATACGTCTAAATCATTATCACCATCAGAATCAAAAAAATAAGCTTGAACCGAATAACCACTATCATCTAAACCATAGTGTTTTGCACTTTCAGTAAAAGTTAGGTCACCATTATTAATATAGAGTAAGTTACTTCTATAAGCTGTTTCACTTAATGCAGATTTACAAACATAAATATCTAAAAAACCGTCATTATTAACATCTACCATGGTTACTCCAGTTTTAAAACCAACGCCACCATTGACATGAGCTGAATTAGTAATGTCTTTAAATTTAAAATCACCTAGATTTAAATACAGTTTATTTTCAACAGTATTTCCAGAGAAATAGATATCATCTAAACCATCATTGTTAATGTCACCAATAGCAACTCCACCACCATTGTAGAGGTATTCATAGAGTAAAAAATTAAAAGTTTCGGTTTCTACAATTTTATTTTTAAAAAGAATATTTGTTTCAGAAGACTCTAAAAACTCAAACAATGCAGGCTCAGATGTAAAGCTAGTATTTTCAATTTGAGTATTTATGGCGTTATTTTTTTCGTTTTTTTTACAATTTAAAAAAAAAATAAGACCACTTAAAACAATGACAAGTCTGAGATGATACACGATGTTATGGTTTAAGTTTTTTTAATATGAGATTAGCTATATAAGTACCTTGCTTTCCACCTTCTTCTACACCTTGCCTATAATGTATTCCGCCATAAAAGCGACTCAAATTAACTTGATGAGCAGCTTCCTTAAAGGAAGGGAAAGAACGTTCTTCTAAGCCAAATCTTAATTGTGTATGGTCTGTAAAGGCGTAGTTTTCTCCAAATATATGTGTCAAAATTTCCGCTGCTGAAGCTGATGTAGCACTATGTCCACTAGTGTATTCAGGAAAAGGAGGTGTTTGTAAAATAGGATTCCAATCGGGATCAATGTACTCTTGGATATAGGTAACAGGTCTTACTAAATCGGTTTTATACTTTACATGCCATGATCCAATAATAGCATCAAACATAGCTGTAGAAGTCAACGTATATGCTTTAGTTGCTGTATAATAATCTGACTGATCTTTGTTTGTAATCTGACTTATAATATTAAGCCAATGACCTGGAGGCGTGAACTTATGAATAGTAGTTACCATATGGCCTTTGTGTATAGTTAATATAGGATTACAGTCCCAAAACCAAGCAATTTTACCTTTGTCGTCAGTCGTATTTAGAGATTCATCATATACTTCATACACCATTCTATAGAAGTCAGAATTTTTATTGGTATCATATGCAGGAAGTGGTTTAGGCTTATAGACATTAGCACTATCAATAACTAATGTTCTAATATTATCCCAATAAGGTTCTAAAGCACTCGTGTAATCTGGAGGCGTTTCTCTCCAATTTTCAGGTTTTTTGGTACTGGTAAAATGAGGGTAGGTTCGGGTTATAGTATACATGTCTTTATCGATCCAATCACTAAGTTGTGTGGTAATATTTAATGCATATGTTTCAGAGTTTTTTATAAGTTCTTCAGTCAACCCTTTTTCTAAAGCTGTATCTTTTAAGTTCTTGCTAAGATCATTAAAAAATTGCTCAGAGTAAATTAGTTTTTTTCCAATTGAAGAAAAAGCAAGTAATGCTGAAAGTTTTGCATCTACTTCAGTATTTACCGGAATAGTAAAATGATTTAGACCATTTATTTTAGAAGTAATTTCTGGTAAACTGTCACGATACACACTTTGTAAAGTAATATAATGTGCAAGATGTGCATATGCATAAATTCTACTTGCTACAGGAGGAGTGAAAGCATCTTCCATGACACTTTCTAGCAATACCTTATTTGCATAATTTAAATCGTCTATATGAAATACGTCTAAAGGCTGTTGTTTAATCTCTTTATTACAAGAAATCAATAGTATGGAAGCAATTAGTGTAAGGAGTTTCAATATCATGATTACTTGCAATATAGAAAGTTTATTGTAAATATCACAAAATTAGTTATTCGTTTTTATGCTCATATTTTAAAACATTAACGATGTTTATATAATAAACTTGATTGCTATAATTCCAATTAAAATTAGAAGAACAGTAACTATTGCTAACCAGAATACAAGATTTGGTGAGTTTTGTAGCGTAATAGGAGTAGTATCTTCAATTAATACTAGACCTATCTAATATTGAGGCGCAATAGTTCTTCCGCTTGCTGTGGCAAAATAATCTAATTTTGCTTTTTGTAAAGCTTCGTCTTTTGGCAAACCTTTTTTGATATAACCATAAAAGTTTTCAATGATTTGAGCACTTGATTGCTCATCAATTTTCCAAAGACTTGTGAGAATACTTTCGCTTCCAGCATAATTAAAAGCATGTGCAAGTGAAATCAGTCCTTCGCCTAATAGGTTGGTTTTTCCGTTTCGCAAGCTTTAAGGATGGCTAAATTAGACGATAAATTCTCATTATAAATTTCATGGGTGTAAAGCGAGTTATCTTCCGAAGAAATAGAATCTGTAATGGCTAACTCATAAACAGGAACTTCAAAACCTGTAACAAGAACTTCACGGGTTTCACCTGCTTCAGGAAAACTATTTATAATCCAATCTCTGGCATTTATAGTTAATATTATAGTCTCAGGTTCTGTTACAAAAAAGAAATCGGTTAGAGAGGTTCCACCATTTCCATCATAACTAGTCTCAGGATCTAAGTCAGTAAAGTTGTAAGTCAAAGAGGTTCTTCCAGTTGAAATTAATTGATCATCTAAATAAATAGAGTAGGTGACTGCATCATCATCATCATCAATAGCTTCAGTCCATTCAATATTTGCACCATCCATACGAGTTTCTAAAATGGCAACCGAGAACGGTCTTAGTACTATGTTATTTGGGTTGTTATTATCATCATCTTCCGAAGAACAATTAAATAATAAAAGTGTTAATGCGAATACGTAAATGAGATTTTTCATCTGTTGAGTTTTAGGATTATATATTGAGACATCGAAACATTATTAAAATGTCATCATAATTTTTTCTTCGGAAGTTTTTAAAACTTCCATTTATACTCAAGTTTGTATCTTTGCAATATGAGTAAAGCCTTAACATTACAAGAATTACATAACTTAGCAATGAACCATGTTGGGAAAGATTTAGAACAACGTGGTTTTGAGTTTATAGCCATTAATAGTAAGTTGAAAAAACATCCACAATTTGTTTGTATAGATAAGAATAGCCAATATTTTTTTGTGATTGTTAGAGCTGTAAAGCTTCCAGATAATCCTAATAATTATGATGTAGTTTGGATGGAAACCTTCAAGAAACATGCTTTTGAAAAGGATGCTAAAGTTTTATACGCAGGCGTAGGTATTGGGAATCCAAATGGTGAACATTTACCAATTTATTTAAACGAAGAATACCTTATAGAATACAACGGAATTCAAGTTTTAGATATCCCATTAAATTAAGCAGTTTGAGCTGTATTTGAGGAGCTAATTATTTAAGAATGATAAATTCACAACGTCTATTTATAGAGTGTTCCACCTCAGTACAATTATCACCACAGTTTACTAAAGGTAGAGTCTCTCCAAAACCTTTAGATTGCAATCGTGTCTTATTGACTCCTTTTGAAACAATATAATTTAAAGTGGCTTTGGCGCGATTATTAGATAATACTAAATTATAACTATCGCTACTTCTAGAATCTGTATGAGCTCCAAGTTGAATCTCCATTCTAGGGTATTTAAGGAGAAGATTAGCTAAAACATCTAATGTGTTTGCTGCTTCTTGCTTAATATCCCATTTATCTAAATCAAAATAAATATTTTCTAATTCTATATAAATATAACCGTCAGTTTTGGTCACTACAATTTCTTCGGCATCATCATAAGATTCAATTTCTAGTTCTAAATCAAACTCAATTTTCCCTTCTTCATTAGTGTTAAGGTCTTCAATAGTAGGTATATAAAAACTTCTATGGCCTTCAATTTTATAAGATGTATTAGGCTTGGTTTCAAATTTATACATCGCATCATCTCCAACGACAATCTGTTTTACGATGCTCCCATCTTCATTCAATAAAGTAACTAAAGATCCAGGTAAAATCTCTTTTGAGTTTTTATCGCGTACTTGTCCTTCTACGAAATATGTTTGTACGTTTGGTTCTCTGGTAAATGCGTATAAACGATCTTTTCCATCTCTATTTGATGAGAGGAATCCTTCTTCAAGAGAATCTTTCAAAACAAGGCCAAAATCATCCATTCCAGAATTTATCGTATGTCCAAGATTTAACGCCTCTTCAAATTTTTTGTCTTTATTTTTTGACATAAATAAGTCTAAGCCACCTAGTCCATTGTGACCATTAGAAGCAAAATAAAGTGTTTCTTCATCTGTAATAAATGGGAATTGTTCTCTTTGTTTAGTGTTTATTACGCTTCCTAAATTTATTGGATTACCATAGCCAATGTTGTTATAAATGTCAACATAAAATATATCAAACGAGCCTAAAGAACCTGGCATATCACTAGAGAAGTATAATTTAGTATTATCTTTATTTAAAACAGGATGTTGTGTAGAGTACACGTCACTTGAAAAAGGTAATACTGTAATATTTGCCCATGTGCTGTCAACTAGTTCAGCACGATAGATTTTAACCACTGCAATTTTTTCTTCACCAATTTTTATACGTTTTTTATTCGTTCTAGAAAAGTACATCGTTTTTCCGTCACTACTAAAAGTCGCGTTGCTTTCGTGAGTCTTACTATTTATTTCTTCGGAAAAAGGCTCCACGTTTTCGAGGTTTTTGTCTTCTGAAACTGTAGCTTGGTATAAATCTAAATACGGATTTTCATTCCATGCATATTTTGGGTTTTCTACATTTCTTGCAGAAGCAAATACAACCTTGTCTTCAAAATAAGTAATTCCAAAATCACCAACATTTGAACCGCTTTTCACCTGGTTGATTGTATAATTATAGGGGACTAACGATTTAAGATCTTCTATGAATTGAGGCGTATTTTCTGGGAGTTTTGAGTATTCGCTCATTATTTGATCTCCAGTATCATAATCTTCAATACCTTTTAGAGCATTTGCATATCTAAAATAAACTTCAGAAGATAGACTGTCTTTATAATTGGTGAATAATTTTTTATAGGCATCACTAGCCTTCTTCATATCAAAATTAAAGTAATAAGAATCTCCAAGCTTTTCAAGGGACTCTGGACTATCATCTAATTGCTTGTAAATTGCTGCAGCTTCAATATAAGCTTTATTAGCAAAGAGTTTGTTAGCGTATTTTAGACTTTTCTTTTGTGCGAAACCAAAACTGCAAACACACAATAGATATATAAGAATGTAATATTTGTTCATAAATTATGAGTTTAGAAAAATCTTGGTGATTTATCGTATCCGTTACCTAATTTTCCAATGTCAAAAAGTAAAATAATTTCATGTGATCCTGAATTAAATTTACCAAGGTTTGAGAGTGTATAGTCATAAGCATACCCAATGCGTAATGAGTCAATAACTTTAATATTAAATAAGCCACTTATAGCATCGTCAAAACGGTAACCAATACCAATTTCAAAAAGATCATTTATTAAAACATTAGTTGTTAAATCTAATGATATTGGCGCGCCAGAAACTGCTTTTGCCATCAAAGCTGGTTTTATTTTTAATCTTTCATTGATGTCGTAAACATATCCTGCAGTAAAAAAGAGATGTGTTTCTTCTTTTCTTGATGTTACAATACCACTATCGTTATCTAAATGTTCAGACTCTAATAAATTAGGAGCAGATAATCCTACATAAAATTGTTTTCCGAAGTAAAAAGCACCAATACCAATATTAGGAGATGTTTTACTCAAGTTATTTGCAAATGCAGGATCTGGTAAATCATCAGAATAAACAAACCCATTAAAGTTGGTGCTAAAAAATGTGGCACCAGCTTTTACACCAAAAGAAAGTTTTGTGTTTTCACTGAGAGGAATGGCATAAGCAAAATCGACAAATAAATTGGTCTCTTTTACAACATCGCCAATTTGATCGTGTATTGCAGAAATTCCACCTTCCATTCTGTTACCTATTGTGGTGTGTGCAAAAAACGTACTTGTTGTTGGACCACCAACTGAACCTACCCATTGAGAACGATGTAATAGTCCCAGGTTTATTAAGTCTGGATCGTCTGTTGCATATCCAGGATTAATAACGCTCATATTATACATGTACTGTGTATATTGAGCATCTTGTTGTGAATACACAAGTGTACCTATAAGTAGGATGATGATTTTTATGCTATATGTTAGGAATCTTTTAGTCATATTATTTTGAAATTACTACCTGCTTAAATATACTCTTCCTTGGATTGGGTTTCTGTTACCATCATTAAATTCTAGAATAAAGAAGTATACACCAACTGGTAGTTTGGAGTCTCCGAGAGTTATACCTTTTTCTGAAGTACCATCCCAATCTCGAGTGTTAATATCGCCTTTGTATAAAATGTTTCCATAGCGATTATAAATTTCTAAAGTGAAATTAGGATATAAATCTCTTAAATTTTCTATTGTAAATTCATCATTTATAGTATCGTCATTAGGGGAAAATCCGTCAGGAATTATAATGTCTAAAGGACAATTTTCAAATATTACTGTTACTTCTAATCTATTTGTGCTTTCACATCCATCATCTGATAAAGCAGACGCATAATAAGTTTGACCATCTACTAAGGACTCGTCATTAGTATAACTATTGCCATTATTAGGAGCATCATACCAAGTAATATCTTCTGTATCTATAATGTTACTTGATAGATTTTCTATCGTTGGTTCATCTTGGAGACAAAAGATGTTTCCATTTTCAATAAGCTCAGGTGTTAGACTATTAAGAACCGTAAAATTAGAGGTCAAAATTGCTGAAACATCTGCGCTACAAATTGAACCTACATTGGTAATTGAAGTTATTGTTACTGTTGTTAATCCTACACTTGTTAATAGATTTGCTGGGATATTAAAAAGAGAGGCTCCACTAAGAATATCAATTGTTATGGTGTTATCAGATTGATTTGTTCCAGATAAATTATAGGTTAGAGTATATGGACCATCAATCAGAAGGGTCGCATTTATAATTGATATATCATTTGAAAGCCCTAAACAGATGTCTTCAGATGAAATTTCTAAGCCAGTTGCATCTGGACTTGATTCTATTGTTACTGTAACTGTAGAGTTATCTGACTGGTTGCAGGCTATTGGACCATTGACTGTATAGGTATATATTCCAGCGATGTCTATGTTAGGGTCAAAAAGTCCAGTTCCGCTAGCAAGCGCAGGACTCCAAGTTCCACCAGAATCAGGATTACCATTTATATAATTAAACAAATTCTGAGCACCATCGTCGATACAAATTACAGCGTTACTATCTTCTCCAGCGTCAGGAGGAAGAATAATAGTAACGGTTACCGTTGCAGATTGATCACCACAAGGAGAAGTTCCTGTTAATGTATATGTGTAAGTACCATTGACATCTACGTTAGGATTAAAAAGCCCAGTTCCACTAGCGAGCGCAGGACTCCATGTTCCACCCGTTTCCGGAGTGCCACCAAGTAATGTAAATAAGTTTATTGCTCCACCATTATTACATAAATCTGCTACAGCATTAGTTCCAGGATCTCGAGGAGTATTTGTTGTTACTGTAACCGTTGCAGAAGAATCTTCACAAGGAGGATTTGCAGGAATTGTATAAGTGTAAACACCAGATGTATCTGTACTAGGATCAAAAAGACCAGTTCCACTAGCGAGTGTAGGAGACCAAGTTCCACCAGTTTCAGGAGAACCACCAAGTAGTGTGAATAAATCTATAGGGTCACTATCAGTACATAAATCTACAGCACCATCAATTCCAGCATTTGGAGTAGGAATAAAATCTACGGTGACTGTTGCAGATTGATCTTCACAAGGAGGTGTTCCTATTAAGGTGTAAGTATAAGTTCCAGCAGCATCTAAAGCAGGATCGAAAAATCCTGTTCCACTAGCGAGTGCAGGAGTCCATGTTCCACCAGTTTCAGGAGAACCACCAAGAACTGTGAATAAATCTATAGGATCATTATTTGTACATAAATCAACAGTTGCATTAGTTCCAGGATTTGGAGGAATATTAGTTGTTACTGTAACCGTTGCCGAAGAATCTTCACAAGGAGGATTTGCAGCAATTGTATAGGTAAAAACACCGGCTGTATCTGTACTAGGATCAAAAACTCCAGTTCCACTAGTAAGTGCAGGAGACCAAGTTCCACCAGTTTCAGGAGAACCACCAAGTAATGTGAATAAATCAATTGGATCACTATCTGTACATAAATCTATAGCACCATCAGTTCCTGCATTTGGAGTAGGAATAAAATCTACGGTAACTGTTGCCGATTGATCTTCACAAGGAGGTGTTCCTATTAAAGTATAAGTGTAAGTTCCAGCAGCATCTAAAGCAGGATCGAAAAATCCTGTTCCACTAGCAAGTGCAGGAGACCAAGTTCCACCCATTTCCGGAGAACCACCAAGAACTGTAAATAAATCTATTGGATCGTTATTTGTACATAAATCAACAGTTGCATTAGTTCCAGGATTTGGAGGAATATTAGTTGTTACTGTAACCGTTGCAGAAGAATCTTCACAAGGCGGATTTGCAGCGATTGTGTATGTGTAAACACCAGCAGCATCTAAAGCAGGATCGAAAAATCCAGTACCACTAGAAAGAGCAGGAGACCAAGTTCCAACAGTTTCAGGAGAATCACCAAGTATTGTAAATAAATCTATAGGATCATTATCTGTACATAAATCTATAGCACCATCAGTTCCTGCATTTGGAGTAGGAATAAAATCTATAGTTACCGTTGCCGATTGATCTTCACAAGGAGGTGTTCCTATTAAGGTATAAGTGTAAGTTCCAGCTGTATCTAAAGCAGGATCGAAAAATCCAGTTCCACTAGCAAGTGCAGGAGTCCATGTTCCACCAATTTCTGGAGAACCACCGAGAACTGTAAATAAATCTATTGGATCGTTATTAGTACATAAATCCACTGTTGCGTTTGTTCCAGGATTTGGAGGAATATTCGTTGTTACTGTAACCGTTGCAGAAGAATCTTCACAAGGCGGATTTGCAGCGATTGTGTATGTGTAAACACCAGCAGCATCTAAAGCAGGATCGAAAAATCCAGTACCACTAGAGAGAGCAGGAGACCAAGTTCCACCAGTTTCAGGAGAATCACCAAGTATTGTAAATAAATCTATAGGATCATTATCTGAACATAAATCTATAGCACTATCAGTTCCAGCATTTGGAGTTGGAATAAAATCTACGGTAACTGTTGCAGATTGATTTTCACAAGGAGGTGTTCCTATCAATGTATAGGTGTAAGTTCCAGCAGCATCTAAAGTAGCATCGAAAAATCCAGTTCCACTAGCAAGTGCAGGAGTCCATGTTCCACCAGTTTCAGGAGAGCCACCAAGAACTGTAAATAAATCTATAGGGTCGTTATTTGTACATAAATCTATTGTTGCATTAGTTCCAGGATTTGGAGGAATATTAGTTGTTACTGTAACAGTTGAAGATGCATCTTGACATGGCGCATTTCCGGAGATTGTATAAGTGTAAACACCAGCTGTATCTGTACTAGGATCAAAAAGTCCAAGTCCACTAGCGAGCGAAGGAGACCAAGTTCCGCCAGTTTCAGGAGAACCACCAAGTAGTGTAAATAAATCAATTGGGTCATTATCTATACACACATCTAAGACACCATCTGTTCCTGCATTTGGTGGAGGAATTATGGTAATGGTAACTGTTGATGTATTACTACCACAAATCGTTGCTGAATCCACTTCATATGTGAAAATATATGGTCCACCATTAACAGTTAACGAAGTAATATCTAAAGTTCCAATACTACCATTTGTAGTAGGTAATGGTCCACTCCAAGAGCCATCAGTATCAGGGTTTCCTAATAAGCTATCAATTAAATCAACAGACAAAATCGTATTGATATCTGTTTCGCAAATTTCTAAGGTTCCATTTGCTCCAGAGTTAGCTGGAGTGTTTATGATGACAGTGACTTCAAGTCTGCTGTCACTTTCACAAGGTGGATCTACAGAGGTTGCAAAATAGTTTTCTCCATTAATTAACGGTTCTGTTAACTCTAAAGGTATAACAGATCCTAAATTAGCATACCAATTATTAGATCCTATAGCTACTAAGTCTGCAACAGTTGGTATTTCATCAGAGCAAAATTCTTGAATAAAATCACCAGTTGGTACAGGAACCAAACCAATGTTAACTAATACAGATAATCGTGATGTTCTACAGTTTGTATCTGGGTTTTCTTGATCTGCATAATATATCGTATTATCGTTTAGAATTGTCGTAGGTGATAAGGCAGTTCCATCTGAAGGGACACTATACCATTGTACATTATTTCCAATTGCATTTAAATCTGAAATTGTAGCGTCATTCATGTCATCTACGCATACTCCTTGAAAATTTAGTCCTAAAGGAGCACCATAAATTAAAACATCTACTCGTTCTCTTGTACCACAAGTACCAGAATTATCATCTGCATAATAATCCTCTCCAGAGATTAAGCCTTCTGTGTTTCCTATTGGTGTTGTTGAAATTGGTGTATCATACCAAACGACACCATTACCATTGTCTGTTGCAACTAAATCAGATATAGTTGGTCCATCCAAGTCACAAAAACTTTGATTCGTATTTGTAATTGTAGGACATTGAGAATGAATTTGTAATATACCAAATACAAGTAAAATTAATGTAATTAGCTGTTTATGGCTAAATTTGATAGATTGTTTTAGCATAAGAAAGGGGATACTTTTAAGTAGTAAATCTACTAATTAATTAGCAATATCTAAATTATTAAACTCACGAATGATAATTTCATGATTATCATAAACCCCATTATCATTTTTTATGTAATAAAATTTAAGTAAAAAATACTCAGTTTTGACTGTTTTTACAGACTCTTCAAAACTCATGTCTTGAGATAATCTTAACATTGTGTCAAACGTTATATCAAACCCTTGAAGTGCCTTATTTGTTGGGTCAATATTATATTTTAGTTTGTAATCATCAAAGTATTGTAACGTTTGTGCGGTATTTGTAATTTGATTTATATCTGGATAAATTAGTTTTAGTATGCTAAATCTTTTAGATGAAATTTGCTGATTATTAGGTAATAAAGAAGATTCTAATACCACTAGTTGAATGTCATAATTTGATACTTGACCTAATAGAAATGTTGTAGAACTTAAAAATACTCCGTTTTTGTTACTATCAATAATGATGTAATTTGTTGTGTTTTTGTCTAAACTAGAAATGATACTCTCATTAGAAAACTCACCATTCTCATTAGTTATAATTATTTTAGCGTTAGGTGAATTTTTAGTAATAAATGATCTACTCTCAATATTATCACTATCACTTATAACAATAATATTACCTTTTTTGTCATTTAAGTATTGCAACGTTTTCAATTTTTGGGCATTTACACTTGGTATTGCTTGATAAATTGAATTCATATTGTAAGTGAGATATTCTGATTTGGTAGCAATTACAGGAATAGATTTAGACGTTTTTAGCATCATTGCTGTTTCAATGTCTTTATTGAAATTAGAAGTGATAATGGCATCAAAAGATTCTAGATCAATATCTTGAAATGTTTTATTAATTAGATTGTTATCAATTTTTATTAAGCTTATTTCAGTTTCTATACCCAACTTACTAAGGCTGTCTATAGCTGTTAAAGCTCCTTTATAAAATTGAATATCGTTTCGTAAATCTGGATTTGAAATCGCTTCGTAATTACTTGTGTTTTTTGTGTAATAAGTGAACTCTAAATCATTAAAAGATAATAGCATTAATACTTTTTTGTCTTTCACATTAGTAATCGATGTGCTTAAGTTTGTATATGAACTATTAGTTTTAGGTTCGCTAGTGTTACTAGAATTAATGAGTTTTGTATTTGGATCAAAACTTGTAATTGGCATTTTTATTATGGTCCCAACAATTACAGATTCTGATAATTTAGGATTTAATTCTAGAAATTCAGGTATGGTCATGCCTGCTTTTTTGGAGAGACCATAAAGTGTTTCTTTAGGCTCAATAACATAGTTTTTGTAAGCAATATTACTGTTTTGATTGTTTGTAATGGATGAGGTGGTTGTAGGGATCGAGTCAACTGGATTGTTGTTTTCGGTTAATTCAGGATCAATTAGAACATTTGTTTTAATCTCATCTATTTTTGTTTCTACATTGTCTTGTATTGAATCAGTAGGAGTTTGTATGGCTACAGTATTACTATTCTCTTTTGTAGTTTCAGTTTTAACTTCTTCTTCTTCTTCTTCTAAATTTGGTTGTTGTTCTACTGTGTTATTTTGGACAACAGTGCTGTTTTCAGTTGAAGGTATTTTTATTGTAATTCCGTAACGTAGCATATCTACAATCTGAGGATTCAAACTTTCAAGATTGGCAATAGTCGTATTGAATGTTTTTGCTAGGCCAAATTTGGTGTCTCCTTTTTTGACAAAGTATTCTGTTTTGTTTTCGAGAGGCGTATTAGAGAATCCTTGGTTTGGTAGTTTAACCTGTATCCCAATAGACATCTTCTCAGGGATTATTGAAGAATTAGCACTAATTAGCGATGCTAAATCAACAGAATACAGTTTTGAAATACTATAAAAAGTATCACCTTTGACAACCACGTGAGACTTATTTGTCTTAGTATTTTCAGGAGTGGAAGTGTACTCAGGTTGCGATTGAGATAAATAATTAGAATTATTTATATTAAGAACATGACCAGCTTGTAAAACTAGTTTTATATGAGGATTTTGGTTCTCTAAAGAGCTAATGGTAATCCCAAACTTTTTTGAAAGACCAAATTTAGTATCACCTCTTTTTACTTTATAAACAAAAGAACTACCGGTTTTTACTGGGCTTTGTTCCTCATTTTCTTGTGCATTTGATGTTTCTTCGGAAATTGGAATCTTTAAAATTTCGTCAATGTAAATTACTTTAGCAGCATTTGGGTTTAATTCAAGAATAGCATTGACAGATACACCATATATTTTGGATAACTGGTAAACAGTTTCTCCTTTTTTAACGGTATGGTTTTTAGTTAATGTTTGAGCATTTCCGTAGAAAAAACAGAACGAAAAAAACGTCAAAGACATGAAAAAAACTCTAGTCATTCTACAAGGGTTATAACTTCGGATTACTGATTTATAATCAAAAAAATAAAAATAATATTTTTTTTTACTTAAAAACGCTTAGAACGAGGCGTTATGAGCATGTTATTAACAATCGTTAGTTAATAAGAAGTGATTTGTTTAGATTAAATTTGCTTAAATCTCTAATTCAACAATCTTTTATGCATAGAATTTTTTATTACGTAGTCCTTTTTTTATGTCTTTTATCTTGTAAAAAAGAGACAAAATCAAATACTCAAAGCTCTATAAATATAAAGTTATCTGGACCTGTTTTTGGAACTTCATATTCTGTTATTTATGACTCTGAAATAAATTATTCTAAGCAATTTGATAGTTTGTTTGAAGTTGTAAATCAATCGATGTCTACATATATTCCTACTTCAGAAATTTCTAAACTCAATAGAAATGAAGCTTATAAGATAGACAATCATTTTCAGAATGTTTTTTTAGCATCAAAGGAAATCTACAATGAAACTAATGGTGCATTTGATCCAACAATTGGTAACGTAGTTAACACATGGAGTTTTGGTGCAGATAAAAATAAATTCCTAACAGATAGCATTACCATTGACAGTCTAATGCAGTACGTAGGTTTGAATAAAGTGAGTATAATTGAAGGGAAAGTATCAAAATCACCTAATACATATTTAGAGTTTAATGCTATTGCTAAAGGCTATGGAGTAGATGTTATTGGAGAATTTTTAGAGACAAAAAATATAGAGAATTATCTTGTTGAAATAGGAGGAGAGATACGTGTTAGGGGTGAAAACAAAGATAAAAATAGCTCATGGAAAGTTGGTTTAGATGAACCTCGTTTTGATGGTGAGCAATCTGTATATAAAGCGATAAGTCTAAGAGATGAAGCCATGGCAACATCAGGTACATACAGAAAATTTAAAATTGATGAGAATGGAAATCGCTATGCGCACATTATAGATACAAAAACAGGTTATCCTTCTAAAACTAATATTTTAAGTGTATCTGTATTAGCAAAAGATTGTATGACTGCAGATGCTTATGCAACCGCATTTCAGGCTATGGGAATAGATAAAGTAAAAACATTTGCAGAGCGACATTCTGAATTAAAAGTGTTTATTATTTTTGAGAATGAAGCAAAAGAGTTTGAAACCCTTTCATTAAATAACTTTCCACAATAGAAACAACGACCTTCAGCAGTTAAAAACACACTTTTAAAAGCTTATAGGCTTACAATTTGTAATTTATTGTAGTTTTATCTACAATTTTTAAATGTTGAAGAAAACACTACTTTTTATTGTATTGCTACTAGGCTTGCATTTTTTGTTTGCGCAAGAACCTGTGTCTATTCATCTTACTGAAAAAGATGGCTTACCAGATATTGAGTTTTATAATGTTTTAGAAGATAGTAAAGGGTTTATTTGGTTAGCTTCAGATACGGGTTTATATCGTTATGATGGCAAAACGTATACCCAATATACTAACGCAGAAAAACGAGGCCTATCCGTTTTTGGACTTTTTGAAGATACACAAGGGCGTATATGGTGCACTAATATTTCAGGACAGTTCTTTTATGTTGAAAACAGCCAACTCATCACCTTTATAGATTTAAAAGAGGAATTAAAAGGGCAGTTGGGAAATTACAGTATACAAGACAATAAACTTTTAATTACGACAAGTTATTCGTTATATATTATTGATTTAATTACCAAGAAAATTCTTTTAAGAGAACTTCATGGAATTGGTGGGGCAAGATTGATGCCTCTAGATACGGGCTACATGTTGATTAGTTTTGATGCTGTAAAAATATTCAATAATGATTTTAAGGAGACCAATCAGTTTTTGCTTAATATCCACTATCGTGGCTCTAAAGGTATGACTACAGCACAAGGTCAAACTCAAGTTTTTAAACTAAATGAGATTTTATTTTTTTCTCAACAATTTAAGTATAAAAACATGTTTAGAAGTATCAACCTAAATACAGGCACTACGGATGCTACAATAGGATTAGAACTTCTGAAAAATAAAAGGATTATTAGGATAAAGATCATAAAGGACAATATGTGGGTGTTAACCCATACCGGAATTTATATTTATGAAAACGATAAAAATGAATTCACACTTAAAAACCAAATATTAGAAGATGAAATCGTTACTGACGTTATCATTGATAAAGATCAAAATTTTTGGGTGTCCACACTTACTAATGGTGTTCATTTAATTCCGAATATAGAGGTTATAAAACATAAATTACCTGAAAACAGCGATGATATTATGGCTATCGATAAGGTGAATGATTCGCTTGTGTTTTTTGGTTCTAAAAGTGGAGTCGTAGGGTTTTTAAACGTTGATGCTTCTACTTATAAAGCATCTGCTAACCTGGGTAATAAAGTCTCTGCAATACAGTATAATTCTAATATTGGATATAGTTATGTAAGTATCGACGATGGTGCTTATTTTGTAAATAACAAGACATTAGAAACCATAAAAAAATATGAATTTCTTGGTGTGAAAAGTTTTTCTCGTGTTAATGAAACGATGACACTTTTTGGGACGTATAGCCAATTGGCTTTTTTGAATAATAATGCAGAGTTAGTTAAAACATTTTCTGATAACAAGCGGATCTATACAACCTACTACAGTGAAAATAGCAATACTATTTTTATTGGGTATGTCGATGATTTATTAGTTTTAGATAACGATTTTAAGTCCACTACAATACGCTATAACGAGAAAGAGATTTTAGCCATTTCTATTACGGAAACTGCAGATGGCATCGTTTGGGTGGGAACGTTTAAAAATGGAATTTTTGCAATAAGGGATAATCAAGTTATTGCGCATTACACTACAAAAGAAGGCTTGTTGTCTGATCAGATTAAATATTTAAAGGCTGATGAAAATTCGGTTTGGATAGCGACACCAAAAGGTTTGCAAGTGTTTAATACGGATAGGAAGGATTTTAAAAATTTAAACAAGACAGATGGTATTTTGTCTTACAAAATTTCTGGAATTGAAGTCTTAAACAATCGTGTGGTTTTGTCTTCAAACAAGGGTGTTTTTTCTTTTGATAAAGAGAAGGTGTTTAAAAAGACGTCGCAACCCGAAATTTATTTTAATGATATAAAAATTAATGAAGAATCGACTGATCTAGGAACGGATTATGATTTAGATTATAATCAGAATTCAGTACAATTTAGTTTTAATGTCAATGGTATTTTATACAATATAAATAAAACGTATCAATACCGTTTAGTTGGTTATAATAATAACTGGATTACCACAGATTTAGGTGTGAATACCGTGAAATATAGTAGCCTACCAGTGGGGAAATATACATTTCAGGTAAGGCCAACATCGATTAATGAGGGGACTGAGAGTAAAGTTAAAAGCATTAAGTTGAATATCAAATTACCATATTGGAAAAAGTGGTGGTTTATTTTAGCCTACAGTTTATCTTTTATAGGTCTCATTATTTTGTATTACAAAAGGAAATTAAAAAAGAAGGAAATAGCGAAAGAATTAGAGATTAAACAACTCTCTTTAGATAATGAGTTAATCGCTTTAAAACTAGAAAATTTACGCTCGCAGATGAATCCGCATTTTATATTCAATGCGTTAAATTCGATACAAGAATATATTGTTTTAAACCAAAAAATATTAGCAACTATATATTTGGGAAAGTTCGCAGATTTAATAAGAACTTACTTAAACCATAGCACCAAGGGGAAGATTACCTTACAAGAAGAAATTGATTGTTTGGAAATGTATTTAGAATTAGAGAAGTTACGTTTTGAGGATAAATTACATTATAGCATTTCAACATCTTGCAGTTTAAAGCCAGACGAAGCTAATATTCCTACCATGCTTATTCAACCCTATGTAGAAAATGCTCTAAAACATGGATTGTTACATCGTAAAACAGATCGGAATTTAAAAATCAATTTCTTTATAAATGATGAATCAAAAACAGTACGATGTATTATTGTAGATAATGGTGTTGGTAGAGCACAAGCTGAAAAATTTAAATCGAGAAGTCGTAAAAGTCATCCGTCTTTTGCTACTAAAGCTACTCAAGATCGATTAGCATTATTAAACTACGGAAAGGAAAAACAAGTTGGTGTCATTATTACCGATCTGTTTGATAAAGATATACCAATAGGTACACAAGTAGATATTACAATTCCGTATACCACAGATTAATCATAAAAGGAGCTCTTATAAAATAAACAGATATGAACGTAGTAATTATAGACGACGAACCTAAAGCAAGAAAATTGCTTAAAATATTAATAGAGGAGAATTGCCCAAAAGTCACTGCTATTTTTACAGCCGAAGATTTGTTAAGTGGTATTGAGATAATAAAAGAAAAACAGCCACAAATTGTATTTTTAGATATTGAAATGCCTGAGCATTCTGGTTTAGAAATTTTTGATTTTATAGATGAAACGCATCGTAATTTTGAAATTATATTTACAACTGCTTACAGCGAATACGCTGTTAAGGCTTTTGAGCTTTCTGCAGTAGATTATTTATTAAAACCGCTACGATTAGATAAGCTTAATGACGCCATTGAGAAAGCGATTGTTAACATCGGGAAATCTCATATTAATATAAAATTAGATGAGCTTCAAAAAAGTTTAAAAACATCTAATTTCAAAAAAATAGCACTTCCGGTGGCAGATGGAATCAAATTTGTCAATTTTGAAGATATTATTCTTTTAAAAGCAGATGGTATGTACACTAAGGTTAATGTTTTGAATACTTCGGAAATTTTAATTAGCAAGCCACTTAAGCATTTTGAAGAATTATTGGATACCATTCCTATGTTTTATAGACCGCATCGCTCGTACTTAATTAACTTAAAGTATATCAAGGAATATTATAAAAAAGATGGAGGTTACATTATAATGGACAACAATGAAAGTGTATCTATTTCAAAAGATAAAAAAGAAGAGTTTTTAACTATCGTTCAAAATATAGGGTAGTTTTCTTTTAGAAACTCAAAAGAGCATTTCAGAAATTGACTCTATTTTATTCTAGCTTCATAGTAGACCTTTGTTTTCATAAATCTAAAAACAGAACCTATTATGAAAACAAAATTACTTTACGTATTCTTATTTATTAGCACATTTGCTTATGCCCAATTTCCAACAAACGATTTAATTGCTTGGTACGACTTTGGTGATGGGTTTTTGTTAGTTGATGGCGCAAATGGACAAGACTTCACCCAAACAGGTAATGCACTAACAGAAATTAATAACCGTTTTAGTGACCCATCAACAAGTGCCATAGATTTAAATGGCGATTATTTAACTAGACCAGATATAGCAATTAGTGGTAACACAGGATTAGATTTTGCTGTCACTTTTTCTTTTTGGTTAAAATCTAATACTAATACCAATGATGTTAAAACTGTTATTGATGACAGTACAAGAGATACTAGTATTGGTTTTGATGGTAATGATGTTGGGTATTATATCTTTTATAGAGATGGTAAAATAAGCCTTTCAAGTAGGTTTTACACAGCTAGTCCTGGTGTTAGTTCTCCTGTGCCAGAAGGATATGGCCATGCTCACCCACAAGTAATATCAGATGGTAATTGGCATCATATAGTAGTTTTATATAACCCAACATTTATTAGTGGGATCCAAAGAATAAATTCAAAAATCTATATAGATGGTGTTGTAAATTCTAAATCTGTTAACAATGGTACTTCATCATTTACTACCTCGCCAAATCAAGCAGGTAATGTAACGATTGCTAATAGTAGGTTTAATCATTTAGCCTTAGCTAATCAATATACAGATGTAATTGATGATATTTTAATTTATAATAGAGCATTGACTCCTGCCGAAGTGACTTCAATAGGAAATTATAATAATTACTGTTTTACACCCTCTTCATCTATCCTAAGTGTTTCGGGAATTACAGGAACAGAGGCAAACATTGATATGGTTAATAATAGTAATACTTTTGACCTTGCCTATCATAAAGCTTCAGAATCATTTTCTAATGCAATAATTATTTCAGGTATTACAAGTGCTACACCAACTTCTCAAGCTAATTTAACAGGTTTAGACATATCTACAGATTATTTAGTTTATGTTAGAGAACAATGTGCCAATGTTACTGATTGGTCTCAAGCTGTAATGTTTAGTACAGTAAGACCTTATGGTAAATTATATGTTAATCAAAATGCAACTGGAGCGAACAATGGATTATCTTGGACAGATGCTTTTACCAATTTGCAAAGTGCATTGACAGAGGTTATTGCAGGTGAAGAAATATGGATTAGTTCTGGAACTTATACACCACATGCATCAAATCGAGGTATATATTTTGTCATAGATAAAGAAGACTTAAAACTCTATGGAGGTTTTGATGGTACAGAAATGCAATTAGCAGATCGTACAATTGGAGTAAATGAAACCATTTTATCTGCAGATTTGCAAGCTAACGATGTTAATGTCTCAGATTACCCAGGAAACTATGCTAATACCACAAGAAATGCAGATAATAGTTATCGTGTTGTAAACATTACAGCAGCAGGAAATAATTTGCTTTTAGACGGATTAACTATTAGTGATGCTCATAACAATGCTAATGCAACAACGAGAGGAGCAGCTATAGCAAAAGATAAAACGATATCACATTTAACTTTAAGAAACTGTATTGTAAAAAATAATGTGAGTAGAAATGATAATGCAGGTTTAGTTGCAGAGTTTGAGTTGAATAATACATCAGGAACAAGAGGTGAGTTAATTATAGAGAATTGCCAGTTTGTTAATAATATGTCGCGATGGGCAAGTGGTATTTATAGTTTTGTAAGAGGAAATACTAATGTTGATATAACTGTTGCAAACACATTGTTTGATGGTAACATTGCAGCAGATCTTAGTAGTACTGTAACTGGTATTAGCGGAAGTGCTTCATGGTTTAGAGTATTAACTAACGGATCAAATATTACTTTGAATCTAACAAATAATACCTATGTCAATAACATAGATTTAGGAACAGCACAATCTGTAAATAACTTTAGTCGAGCAACCGTAGCGATAAGTAAAGCAGCTGGAATCTCTAGTGTGTTCAATGCTTCAGTTAATAATTGTATTTTTTGGGAGAATACAACTGCAGGAGGAGTCACTACGAGATCTATCACAGACCAATATACATCTCCTGCAAATTCATTAATAATTAATAATTCTTTAGATCCACTAAGTTTTAATGATGATAGTATTACAAGTACTAATACCATAATTAATTCTAATCCATTGTTTACTAATTCTGCAAATAATGACTACACATTAACTTCTATCTCGCCAGCAGTAGATACAGGAGATAATGTTTATGTTTTAGGAGCTACAGATTTATTAGGTAATCAAAGAATTCTCAATTCTACAGTAGATATGGGTGCTTATGAGTTCGATTCATCAACTTTAGGTGTTCATGATATGAGTTTAGGAGAAAACGATATAAAACTCTATCCAAACCCAACGAGTTCTATATTAAATATTGAAATGAATACGATTCTGAAAAATGCAATAATATTTAATATACAAGGTCAAAAAGTTATTGAAAGTGTATCAAATCAATTCGATGTTTCTAGACTATCAAATGGTCTGTATATTATTAAAATTGAAGATGAGAATGGTAGTGTTTCAACAAAACGATTTATAAGGGAATAGGGTCTAGTTTAGTTGTTGTTACAAATCTCGTAAGTGTAATACTTACGAGATTTTTTTGTTTAGAAGTTGAAACTAGAATTTCAGAAATTCAATCCATTTTACTAAGGCTTCATACACGACATTTGCTTTCATGAATTTAAAAATTCAACCTATTATGAAAAAAATAATGATAACGGTTGCATTGATTTTTACCGCAACCATAGCGCAAGCTCAAAAAAACCTTTATGAAGCTATTGAAGCTAATGGGGAAACAGCAACCTACGAAGGTTTTTCTGGAATATCTATAAATGACGATGGTACCATAGGTATTGTAAGAGGAAAACCAACAGTAACTATAATCGTAACAAAACTAGCTGCAGGACAACCTGTAGGCTTTGAGGCTACACCAGTTTCTGAAAATTATGGTAGTTTTGGTATGTCAGAAATAAGCGATTATGGGAGAGTAGATAGTTACCCAAATGTAATGACTATAAAGAATACTCATAAAAGAGGGTTGGATGGTTATATGGTCATTGACGATATGTTATTTGAGATTAGTTATATACCAAGTAACGGTATTCCAAAAGTTGAAGATGTTACTGCTGTATATGTCATGGTTAAAGATCGTACAGGAGAAAAAGATGACTCCGGAAAGAAGAAAGGTGGTTTTTTAGGAAGAATGAAGGCTAAACTAGAATTCTCAGGACAGTCACCAACATATAAGTATATTCAAACGGTAAATATCAAAAAAATATTCAATGAGTACGTTACTGCTATGAAAGCTAAACAAGCGAGTCCAAAAACTTCAAAAGATAGAACAGATATTGCAAGAATTAAGCGTGCTAGAGAAGCTGGGGACGAAGAAATAAAACGTTATAACGATTCTATAAAAGCAACACCAGAGTATAAAGATCTAAAGAAAAGAATAAAACAAAATGAGGTAAATTATCAAGCGTCTAAGTCAAAAAACACGGTAACGCTTCGTAACAATTCAAGCAGTGCAATTTATGTAGGTACTGATGGTAGTGATAATCCTGGAACAAGAATAAGTGCAGGTGGTACTGCTTCATGGGATTGTGGACGCGATGGGTATTTGCAAAGAATCACTAAATCTGGAGGAAGTAATGCTTATAGCTCTACAAAAACTAAAGTGTATAGGTCAAATTCAGGCTGTGGATCCACAATAAATATCAATTAGATACACGATAATAAGTTTGAGTTACTCAATTATATTTTAAAAAGAAACTGAATAAGGTGATAATGTTTAAGGTAAAATACTTGTATAGTGAAAATCTAGAATCAAGTTAAAAGCATTTATCATTTTCAAAATGTAAAGAATAAGTTTTGAGAGTTAAAGTCTAAAAAGTTTTTCAAAATATATAGTGTCTTTAAAAATGCTATTAATCTATTTTATAAAAAGTTGATCTAAAATTATTTAGTTCAGCTTTTTTTCTTCGGAAACATCTACTCTAAATACAATCCCATCTTATTGTATGATAGTGTTATAGACCGTTTAAAGAAATAAAATGTCACTTTGCCGAAAAATCTGACGTATAATTTAAATTCCTGCAAAAGAGTAGTAGTTTAGGGTCTAATCAATTGACACAATACCTTTTAAAAGGTATTGTGTCGTCTAGACTAAACTATTTTATTTGCAGTATGAAAACCATCCTCACCATCCTATTCGTAATTTTTAATGTCATAAATATTAACGCTCAAACAGATCTAGAAATAGGTTCAGTACATCTAGATAGAGCAGAACAAAGTTATTTAGATAATAACATGCGTGAAGCACGCAAGCATTTTGACAAAGCCATCTTATACATAAAAGAAATTACAGATAGTCGTGTAGCTCGTTTAGGTACTCTATTGAGTTATGATATTAAGGATTATACAAAAGCCAAAATATTAGCAAAACGCTATTTTGAATTAGAGAAAGACAACACTAAAGATAGTTATAAAGAAATGTTAGTGCTTTATGTAACTATAGATGATGATATAAAATTGAGAGAAATTGAAGAAGAACGTTTGAGATTAGAGCGTATTAAATTAGAGAACGAAAAACGTCATTTAGATTCTATAACCAATCTTTGGACACAAAAATCTAGTGCCTTCTTGCTAGATATTGATGATGTAAAAGCTTTTAACAAGTATAATTTAGCAATATATAGAAAAGCAGGAAAACTAGGTTTAATTGATGATCGAGGTACTATCATAATAGAAGCAAATACCTATGAATACGCTATAGATCATGACGGTTATATATTATTTACAGATGATGAAATGAAACCTACTCGAGTATTTTGCTACAATATCAGTACTAAAGAAGGGTATCAATTACCAAGTGTAACACAGTTTGACAATCAAGCTTATGATTATGGTAAATTCATGTTGCCAAGAACAAACGGTCTATTGGTTACTTATCCTACAAACACAGCAAATGTTCTTGTATTTGACTTAAATACAAAGCAGTTTCAATCTATCGAAGATAAAAAAGAAATGCTAAAAACGTTAAAAAAGAATGATATCATAGATAAGTATAATAAAGAATTACAGATAAAAATAGAGAAAGATTGGTTTGAGTTAGGAAATACTGTTGGTGGCGGAATTCACGCCATATACAATGAGAAAAACGAGTTACATGGGTTTTTAAGTACTTCAGAAGGTAAAATATATAGCTCAAATTATTACAGCCATTTAGGGGCTTTTTGTGACGGTAAATTTCAAATCATAGAAAACGGAACTAGTGGTTGGATGGATGCTGAAGGTTTGAAGTTTGATTCAAAACCCAATGAAAGTGGGAACTATTCTGGTAACTCTAAATATGTGAAAGTTAAAGCAGGACAATTTAAGATTTTAGAAAAAAATAATGATAGCGAAATGCTGATTTTAGAAGATGAAAAATTGTTGTTGCTCCAAGATTTTATTGAGAAACATTCAGTAAAAAACTAAATTTTATTTGAAAACAGCAAGGTGTAATCTCACGTTTTGCTAAACAATATTTTCTTCGGAAATTGTAACAGTGTAATCTGCCTCGTCAATTTTTAAAATGATTCAATAAAACGTATAAAATATGCTTTTTTTAAAATGCATTAATCAGTAAAATCAACCAACCAATAACCAAAAGTAAACCTCCTATTGGAGTAATAGGTCCTAAAAATCGAAGCTTTTTTCCTTTAGCGTCAGATAAGATTAAACCATAAATACTAAAAGAGAATAATAAAATCCCAATGGTAAAGCACCAATAAGTTGCAGAGCTTATAGTGCTAGAGTTAAAACCTAAAGCGATTAATACTATGGCGTGATACATTTGATATTTTACACCAACTTCAAAACTATGCAATTGATCGTTAGATAAAATTTTCTTTAAAGCATGAGCTCCAAAAGCACCAAATATTACAGATAACATACCAAAAAAGGCACCTGTAGCAATTATAATTTGTTGTGTCATTATAGTAAGTTATTCTATTTGTAAACCACAGGTATGATTTCTCCTTTAGCTAAACAGTATTTTTCAATTTGTTCTTCGGAAAGTTTAGATGTATAATCCACTTCATCTACTTTAAAACCAATACTACGAAGCTTATCAAAATAATCACGACCATAAACGCGAACATGATCATATTGACCAAAGATTCTCGCTCGCTCCTTTTGATCTGTAATTGAATTGTCCTCAAAAGTTTCAGCACGAGATAAATCTTGCGGAATTTGAAAAACACCCATTCCGCCAGGTTTCATAACACGATATAATTCTTGCATGGCTTTTGTATCATCAGGAATATGTTCTAACACATGATTACATAAAATGATATCGTAACTGTTATCCTTAAAAGGCAAATCACAGATATCTGCTTTTACATCTGCAATTGGAGATAATAAATCAGTTGTGGTATAATCTATGTTTTTAAGCTTTCTAAAACGTTTTAAGAAACACTGCTCAGGAGCAAAATGAAGTACTCGAACTGGAGAATTCCTTTCGAATAAATTTTCCGAAGAGAAAAAATCGGTTTCATTTTGTATATACAACCACAATAATCTATGTCGTTCTAAACTTAATGTAGAAGGCGAGAGGACATTATTGCGCTGATTTCCGTAGCCATAAGGCAAAAAAGATTTAAAACTCTTGCCATCAATTGGATCTGTAAACTTATCTCCTCTTAAAAAAAATGCTAGAATTGGACGAGCAACATAACTCAGCCTTATTAATAAAGGTCTAGGAATTGTGTTTAAGATAAATTTAAAGAGTTTTTTCAATGGCTATAAACTAGTTTTGAGAAGGAACATGATTTTTAAATTCAACTTCCTCATCGCTAGTAATACCAAGAGCTTCATGAACGTAATCAAACGTTGATAAAATCTCAGGTTTACCATTAATAAGTGCAATGTCATGTTCAAAATGTACACTAGGTTTACCGTCTTGAGTGACGATTGTCCAACCATCTTTAAGTTGTCTTACTTTGTGAGTTCCGCCATTTATCATTGGCTCGATAGCAACTACCATTCCGTCAATAAATTTCTTACCACGACCTCTACGACCATAGTTTGGCATTTCTGGATCTTCATGCATCTTACGACCCAAACCATGACCTACAAGTTCTCTAACAACACCATAGCCTTGAGCTTCACAGTACTGCTGAATAGCAAAACCTACATCGCCAACACGGTTTCCAGCTTTAAATTCTCTAATACCAACGTATAAAGATTCTTTAGTGATTTGAACCAGTTTTTTCGTTTCTGGAGCAACATCTCCAATTTCAAAAGTGTAAGCATGGTCTCCATAAAAACCATTCATTAATGCGCCACAATCTATAGAAACAATATCTCCATCTTTAAGAGGTTTGTCTGTTGGTAATCCATGAACTACAGCTTCATTAACACTGCACAATAATGTCGACGGACAATCATACAATCCCAAAAATCCAGGTAATGCACCTTGAGCTCTAATGAAATCTTCTGCTAGTTTATCTAATTGCATTGTGGTAACGCCTTCTTTAGTCTCTTTAGCAAGCATGCCTAAAGTTTTAGAAACAACTAATGCGCTTAGACGCATCAATTCAATTTCTTCTTTTGTTTTTACTATAATCATGTTATTTCTTTAAAAATGAAAAGAACCCCTTTTTTTGTTTAGGAATGTTCATGTTGGGTTCTTCGTTAGTGATGAGTTGATATACTTCTCCCCAGCCTAAGATGCCACCAATGTTTCTATCATCTATGTAAATATCTGCATAGATTTTTCTACTCACAGAATTGTCATATTTCTCCTCAGGAAAACTTTGGTTAACTGCATAAAATGTGATGTCATTTTCTTTACAAAAAGCGACAGCTTCATCCAGTTTTGAACCACATCTATAGGTCCAAAGAATGATTCTATGGCCATCTTGTTGGAGACGTTTCATAGTTTCAAACGCAAAAATACGAGGTTTCCCAACTTTTGGGTAAGCATCTTCAACTATGGTTCCATCAAAATCAATTGCTATGACAAGTTTATCTTGAAAATTCATTAGTGAGTTTTTGTTAGGTGCAAAAATACAATTTTTCGATTTTAATTAAACCAAAGAATGTTGAGTCATCTTGTCTGGTTGTTCAACTCCCATTAGTTTTAATATCGTTGGAGCAATATCACCTAAAATACCATCCTTGATTGTTAGTTTTTCGTTATCAATTAAAATCACAGGCACAGGATTAGTTGTATGTGCTGTATTTGGAGATCCATCTGGATTTATCATTGTTTCGCAATTACCATGATCTGCTATTAAGATAGTTGTGTAATTATGATCTAGTGCAGTTTCAATAACTTTTTTAACACATGTGTCAACAGCTTCACAGGCTTTTATTGCAGCTTCCATAACTCCTGTATGACCAACCATGTCGCCATTTGCGAAATTTAAGCAAACAAAAGCGACATCTCCTTTTTCAAGTTCAGGAACAAGAGCATCTGTCAATTCAAAAGCACTCATCTCTGGTTTTAAATCGTAAGTAGCCACTTTTGGTGAGTTTCTTAACAGTCTAGTTTCTCCTTTAAAAGGTTTCTCTCTTCCGCCAGAAAAGAAAAAAGTAACATGAGGATACTTTTCTGTTTCCGCAATTCTAATTTGTGTTTTGTTATTTTTCTCTAAAACTTCACCTAAAGTTTCGGTGAGGTTATCTTTATTGAAGACGACGTTTATACCTTTATATGAAGCATCATAGTTAGTTAGAGTCACATAATGTAAATCTAACTTATGCATATTTTGTTCATGGAAGTCGGTTTGTGTTAACGCTTCAGTTAATTCACGACCACGATCTGTTCTAAAGTTAAAAAAGATAACAACATCACCATCTTTAATTTTGGCAAGCGGTTGATTGTCATCACCAACCATGATAATTGGTTTGATGAACTCATCGGTTATGCCATTATTGTAATTGTTTTCAATACTATGGGTTGCATTTTGAGAATGTTCGCCTTCGCCATTTACTAAAGCATCATAAGCAAGTTTTACACGTTCCCAACGTTTATCTCTATCCATTGCATAATATCGACCAGTGATAGATGCAAGTTTGGTGTTCGTGTTTTTGATGTGAGTTTCTAAGGATGAAATAAATCCAAATCCAGATTTAGGATCTACATCTCTACCATCTGTAAAGGCATGAACGTAAGACTTTTTAACTCCGAAGTTATTAGCAGCATCCACCAATCCAAATAAATGATTGATATGAGAATGAACTCCTCCATCACTTACAAGACCTAAAAAATGAACTGGTTTATTATTGTTTTTTGCATATTGAAATGCATCAACAAGTGTTTTCTCATCTTTTAATGTATCGTTTTTAACTGCTAGATTTATTTTTACTAAATCTTGATATACAATACGACCAGCACCAAGATTCATGTGTCCAACTTCGCTATTTCCCATTTGACCTTCTGGTAAACCAACATGTAAACCATCAGTTCTCAACGTAGCGTGAGAATAATTGTGATAAAGTGAATCTATAAAAGGCGTTTGCGCATTATCAATAGCAGATACTTTTGGGTCAGGAGACATTCCCCAACCATCAAGAATCATTAATATAACTTTCTTGTTCATTAGAATGAGTTTTATGAAAAATCAAAGATAAAAGTTTAATACTGTTTATAAGTAATTGATGTTATAAAATGTAAGTATTTATGATTTAATTAATAGAAAATGGGTCTAATCGTCTTATCCGTAATTTAATTATGATAGCATTAACGTATTTATTTACAAATAGTTAAAAAAATGTTATTAAATGTTTTTTGTGTAACATTTCAAAAGTTATGTCGTCTTTATAATATGAACTGGTTTAAATCTGTTCAAAATCAAAAAACATTAATCAATTAATTTAAAATCTTTCATCATGAAAAAATCAGCAGTAATTATCGCAATCGCATTAGGGTTTTTATTTACAACCTTACATGCATCAAACAGCATTATGCCAACTTCAACTTACGAAACCGTAACTAAAAGATTGGTAGATCCATTTTGTATCTCTATTGTAAAAGGAGATTTAGATACTGTAAAAAAACTTATTGAATTAGGACAAGACGTCAACAAAAAATCTAATGGTTTAACACCTGCAATGTATGCTGCTAAGTATAACAGATTAGATATTTTAAAACTCTTAGTAGATAAAGGAGCCAAGTTAGACGTGAAATCAGCAAAAGGTATGACAGCAGAGAAGTATGCCGAATTATCTAATGCAAAAGATGCATTAGCCTACATTAAAGAATTAGATTCTTAACAAAATAGGTTTCTTTTTAGAAACAAATATTTGAGTTAGTTAGTTTGAAAACGCATCTTTTTAAGATGCGTTTTTATATTTTTGGATAGACTCTCTAATTTTTTCTATTCTGTTTTCTGGATCTGGATGCGTACTTTGCATTTCTGGAACGCGATTTGGTCCTGCAGCTGCTTTTAAAATTTCCATGACACCAATCATTTCTTCAGGATCGTAACCAGCTTTAAGCATGAATTTAACACCCAAATCATCACTTTCTAATTCATCATCACGACCATTAGTTAATAAAGTGTTTTGTCCAATACCACTTACCAAACCTCCAGCATCTGCTCCAACAGAACCTGCAGTTGCAAGTCCTTGCCAATATTCACTTTCTGCTATACGCTCAGCACTATGACGACCAAGAACATGACCAATTTCGTGTCCTAAAACACCTGCAAGTTGATCTTCGTTATCTAATTTAGAAAACAAGGCATAGGTGATAAAAACTTGTCCGCCAGGTAATGCAAATGCATTTATAGTATTGGGATCTGCAAGCAAATGAAATTCATATTTATAAGGTGTATTTCTTGCTATACTATTATCAACTAGTTTGTTTCCAACGTTATCAACCATAGCTTGATATTCGTTATTAGGATGTAATCCGCCATGTTGTTGTGCCATTTGTGGAGCACTGGCAAGACCAATTTGAATTTCCTCATTAGAAGACATAGAAATGGTTTGCATACGACCAGTATATGGATTTTCTTCTCTTTGACTACAACGTTTTACGACAAAAAACAGGGCGATGGCAACTCCAATAAGTAGTCTTATTTTAAAATTCTTTCCTCTCATGATTGTATTAATTAATGTTTTTAAATTTACAAAAGTTCCGGATTTATATCCAAAATATTTTGGTTGAGGTAATTAGTAATAAATTCTTCGGAAAAATGATCACATCCCATTAATTGCTCTGAAATGATAATATCTATCAAATTTAATTTTTGATACGCTTGCAAATATCCTTGTGAAAGCGGTTTGTAACTATAATGCCAAGGTTCATATTTAAAACCTTTTCTATTGGTTTCATTCGTGTAAACTAAATAGAAACCAAAGGTATTAGCATGAGCATCCATCCAAGTTTTAAATTTTGAAAAACAACCAGTGCCATCAAAATGTTTAGGATTCAAAACACTACTAGGTTGCGCAACATTTCCATCTATTAAATCAATGTCTGTTGCCCAATGATGTCTTGATGTTCCAGGTATTGTTGAGTATTCTATTATTTTCTTAATGCTTTCTTGAGCGCTTAAATCGTTATTAATATTTTGTTTGTATTTACGTTCCCAAATTCTATTTTGATGAGCGAAGTTCCTATAACTAGACACAACTTTTATATTAATGTCACTTTTTAAAGCCTCTTTACTCATTTTTATAAACGCATCATAAGCCTCTTGTCGCAATTTGTAACCATTGCCAAACAACTCAGGATTACCTTTGCCAATCAATTCATCATAAGAAATATTGGTTTTAGAATCTTGAAATGCAATCTGCGGAAAAACTGCTAATCCCAATCCAAATGCTGTTGTCCCTTTTATAAATGTGCGTCTCTTCATAATACTTTTGTCATTACATAATGCGTGCCAACTTTATCTATTTCAAAAGGCTGTCCTACGGTTTGGTATTCATTTTTTTGATAAAAGCGTACTGCAGTTTCTCTGGCATTAAACCAAATTCTCGCTATATGTTTTTCTTTTAAAAGATGTTCGCCATATCTTAAAAGGTGTTCTCCAAATTGTTGACCTTGAAATGTTTTTAAAATTGCCATGCCACGAAGCTGATATTGTTTTTCTTCGGAAAATTGCATATTACAATTTTTAAGAAAAGTAGCAATCCCAATGAGTTTCTCATCAACATACAAACCAAGGTGAATGGTGGTTTCTAATTCATCATCTGTAAATTGACAGTCTTCAATTGGTCGTCCTTCTCTTAAAACGGGATGTCTAACAGCATAAGTTTCTTTTGCTGAAATTTCTCGAATATAAAAATCGTTAGTATGATTATCTGTTTTCATGGGGTTTTACTAAATCACAGAATCAAACTTAAACAAAATTATTTAACTTCACTCTAAAATTAACGCCATGTCATTCCAATTCAAAATTCTCGAAAATTCTCGTATCAATGAGATTATTCCTTTAGTGCAAGAGCTTACGAGTTTTAAAGTTTCCGAAGAACTATTAAAAGAACGTTTTGCAGAAATGATCACTCAAAATTATGAGTGTGCTGTCATTTTTGATGACGAAAACTTAATAGGAGTGAGCGGAATGTGGTTTTGTACACGACATTATGTTGGTAAAAGCGTAGAAATTGATCATGTTTATATAGATGATGCTTATCGTAGTAAAGGGCTTGGAAAAAAATTTCTCAATTGGATCTATGAGTATGTGAAAACTAAAGGCTGTAACACAGTAGAGCTCAATACTTATGTGCACAATTATCCGTCGCATAAATTTTACTATAATGAAGGTTTTGAAGCTTTAGGTTATCATTTTTTAAAGAAGTTTTGATTTTGTGCTTGTAAAAAAGTAAAGTTATACTATATTTGCGCCCGGAATGCGAGAGTAGCTCAGTTGGTAGAGCGTCAGCCTTCCAAGCTGAATGTCGCCAGTTCGAACCTGGTCTCTCGCTCAAAAAGCTTTATCTTAACAGATGAAGCTTTTTTTATGGATACAACTTAGATTAGAAGTGAAAGTTAAGGTGAGAAGTTAATACAGAGAAAAGTCGAAGTAAACCTGCTTTCTAGCTCAAAAAAAATCCTCATCAATGCGATAAGGTTTTTTTTGTTTATAACGAATTTTAGTACAATTTTAAAAAGGAAATTACTTCAGTTCACTCAATAAACTTCCCGTCTCAATTTCGTAAGGAGCTTTATTATATTCAAAAATGCGAGCATCTAAGTTGCCTTTTAAAGTAATCGTATCACCTTTGACTTCTAGCCAACTTCCTTCTCTAATTCCAACAACAGGTTGTGTATTAAATTTATGAAACTCCTTAATTCTTGTTTCACGTGTTTCTCCCATATGTTTACTGGTTGGGTCTGGATCTAAATAATGTGGATTGATATTAAAAGGCACAAACCCAAAGGTTTTAAAACTTGGTGGATACACAATTGGCATATCGTTGGTTGTGTTCATTGTGAGTCCGCAAATATTACTACCAGCACTTGTGCCAAGATAAGGGGTTCCATTTTTCACTTCGGTTTTTATAATATCTATCAAATTGTTTCTATACAATTGATTTACTAAAACAAATGTGTTACCACCACCTGTAAAAATACCTTTAGCATTTTCTATAGCTTCTTTTGGGTTATTAAATTCATGAATCCCAATGACTTTTTTATCAATTTTATTAAAAGCGATGTTTACTTTGGCTGTATATTCATCATGAGTTATTCCTCCAGGTCTTGCGTATGGGATGAATAAAATTTCTGAGGTATTTTTAAAAAACTCACGAAGTTCTTCCAATAAATAATCTAGTGATTCTCCACCATGAATTGTTGATGTACTTGCTATAATAATATTTCTCATTGGTTACAATTTTTTGTAAATTTATGTAAAGCGTTAATTTAACAAAAGTTTAGTTGGGCTTTATTAAAAAATTAAGTTTTCAAATCCTTTATTTACATATCTAAACCAAAAACTATGAAAAAATTACTACTCTTATTTTTACTTTCTGTGTCTTTTACAATGACCTCACAAATATCAAAACGTATAAAGGTTGATGGTAAAATTATTGTTGAAGGTCAAGATGTTGATGCAATTACAGTCTTCAATACATCTTCTAATAAAGGTGTTATTACAAATGTCAATGGCGAATTTACAATAGAAGTTGGTTTAAATGATTTAATAGAGTTTAGAGCATTACAGTATCAAAATTTTGATTTACGTGTTACAGAAGCCATAATGCAATCCAAGCGTATGCGCGTGTTTTTAATTGAAGAAATTAATAAACTTGATGAGATTTTGGTCTTAACAAAAGGATTATCTGGCGATTTGCCAACAGATGTTTCAACAGTAAAGACCTTCAATCCTAAATTAGATGCGCTTTACTTCGGAATTAAAAAAAGCGACGAGTATGAGTTTACAGATGATCCACGTTCTGGTATTGAAAATGAAGTGATGCATTCTCAATCTACAACTATGGTTAATGGTTTAAATATAGTGAATGTTGTAGACCAATTATTATTGCCTTTATTTAGGTCTAAGGTTGAAAACAAGAAGACTGTTGGTGTACCAGATGTACCAGTAAGCTCTATAAAATACTATTTTGGATCTGAGTTTATCATTGATAATTTTAATATTCCAGCTCATCGTGTTGAGGAGTTTATAAGATTTGTACAAGATGATGTAGATTTTGATTACACACATTTGAATTACGGTAAAGAATTAGAGTTTTTAGAAGTTCTAAACACAAAAAGTAAAGAATTTTTAAAAATGAATAGTGATAAAGATTAAGTGTTTCCTTTTTTTATTAATTGTCCTTTTTTCTTCGGAAATATCTGCTCAAACAAAAGATATCAAAGGAAAGATTATTGCTGATGGTGATCTCGATAGGATTCATGTTATTAATAAAACAGTGAGTAAGTTTACAATTACAAACGATTTAGGTGAATTTGTAATACCTGTAAAACAGAATGATACACTTGTGATTTCAGGAGTTCAATATGTGCCAAAAGAAATTCTCATCACAGATATTATAATGCAAACTAAAGCGGTTACTATCAATCTTGAAGATAATATTAACCTATTGGATGAAGTTGTAGTAGGTAAGATTTTAACAGGAAACTTAATGACAGATGTTGAAAATAGCGATGCCAAAAGAGAAATGAATTTCTATGACATAGGCATTCCTGGTTACACAGGTCCTAAAAAGACGCAAAGTGAAAGACGTTTGTATGAAGCGCAAACTGGAGGTGGAATAGTTCCTTTAAACCCGTTAATTAATTACATAACTGGTCGTACTAAACGTCTTAAAGAACAGATTGCACGAGAGGAATTATCAATAGCTATTGAAGAAGCTAAAGCAAAATTCTCTAAGTTAATTTTTGAGCATGAAACGTTTAGTGAAGTAATGCAAAATGAATATTTCTTGTTTTGTGGAGATGATCCAGCTTTTATAGAATTGAGTGACTTGGGTAATGATATTAAGATGCTACAGTTTTTAAAAGATAAATTAGAAGCCTTCAAAGTACATGTTGAAAACGATTAGGAACATATTATTTCTTTTTATCATGCTATTGACGTGTCTATTCAATGATGCGCAAACTATTAATTTGAAAGGTAAAGTTATAGCAAGTTCAGATTTAGGGAGTATCCATATCCTCAACATTACCGCTCAAGAATTCACAGTTACTAATGATAAAGGAGATTTTGTAGTACCTGCAAAATTAAATGACACGATCCTTATTTCAAGCATTCAATACATACCTCAAAATATTGTTATTACAGAAACCACTTTAAAACTACAATATCTTACCATAAATTTAGAAGATAGAGTTAATGAATTAGATGAGGTCGTTGTTGGTAAAATACTAACAGGAGATTTGCTTTTAGATATTGGAAATAGTGATGCAAAGCGTGACATTAATTTTTACGATGTTGGGATTCCAGGTTATGTAGGGAAACCTAAAACTCAAAAAGAGAGAAAATTATACGAAGCAGATGCAGGTAAGACTTTTGTGATTTTACCATTGTTTGTTGGAATTAATATTCATAAAATTTTAAATAAAATTTCTGGACGTACCAAAAAGTTAAAAAGCGCAGTAAAATTAGAAGAGCAAGTCACTTGTATGAATAAAGTGAAATCTGAATTTTCAAACATGTTATTTGCAGATTACGAGATAGAAGAACATTTAAAAACCGATTTTTTCTACTACGTTGCCGAAGATCCTAAATTTGAAATCCTTTGTAAAGCAGATAATGATTTTGAAATGTATGAGTTTCTACTTCAAAAACTCTATATGGATGAGACAGAGAATATAGAACTTAAAGACTAATTGAATTAGAATTTATTAACACTTTTTAAGAATAAAAATTTTCTTAAAATAGCTACATTTACAACTTATTGATTGATATGAATTCTATAAAAGTCACTTTATTAGCGCTTGCTTTTCCGTTATTTTTATCTGTTGCACACAAATATTATGTGAGTGTAACACAGATTGAGTACGTGAAAGAGAAAAAATCTGTTCAGATAATTACAAGAATAGATGCAGATGATCTGGAGCGTGCCTTACAAGAACGTTTTGATAAAAACATAAATTTAACAACCATTGATGAAAAATCTACAGTTGATGAATACATCAAAAAGTACCTAAAACAAAAACTTCAAATTAGGATTAACACAAAAGAAGTTGCTATTAATTTTGTTGGAAAAGAATATGAAAACGATCAAGTTGCTTGTTATTTAGAAATCGAAAATATTACTGCTATAAATACTATTGAAATAAGTAATACAGTTCTTTATGACTTGTTTCCGAAGCAAAAAAATATAGTTAAATCTAAAATAAATTCTAAAGTAAACAATCTGATTTTTACTAAAGAAGATACAAATCAATACATAAATTTTAAATAAATTACCTTTTTAATAATAGCTATGAGAATACTAAAATCCCTTTGTTTGGCAATTGCATTTATCTCTTTAAATGTAGTGGCTCAAGAGCAAGAAGCGCGAAAGTCTAGTCACACTAATCAGAATAAGTTTAAGCAACTTTATGATGAATTTGCAACGCCTAATATGTTTAGAACAGGGTCTGGAGCACCAGGACCAGCATATTATCAGCAACAAGCAGATTATAAAATGGATCTTGAAATCAATGATGAAACAGCAGTATTAAGTGGATACGAAACCATTACTTATACTAATAATTCTCCTGATGAATTAACGTATTTATGGGTTCAATTAGATCAAAATGTTAGAGCAAAAGATTCACCTTCAAAAGATATTAATTCAAGCACAATAACACCTGCGCAATCTGCTTCTAGATTTACGTCATCTTACATGAGTGAGAGTTTTGATGGAGGTTTTAATATAGAAAGTGTTACGAGTACAGACGGTAAAGCATTATCACATACTATTAACCAAACTATGATGCGTGTAGAATTGCCAAAAGCAATGAAAACAGGAGATAAATTTTCTTTTGACATCAAATGGTGGTATCAAATAAATAATCATGTTACAGATGGTGGACGTTCTGGTTATGAATTATTTCCTGACGGAAATAGAAACTACGTGATTGCTCAGTTCTATCCAAGAATGGCAGTTTACAATGATGTAGAAGGATGGCAAAACTCACAGTTTTGGGGACGCGATGAATTTGCATTACCATTTGGTAATTTTGAAGTAAACATTACAGTTCCTGCAGATCACCTTTTGGATGGTACAGGAAGATTAATGAATAGAAAGGATTTGTTTTCTAAAGATATGATGAAGCGTTATGAAAAGGCTAAAAAGTCTTATAACGAACCTGTCGTAATATCAACTCAAGCAGAAGCAGAAGCAAGAGAAAAAGGACGTTCTAAAAAGAAAAATACTTGGAAGCTTTACGCAGAAAATGTAAGAGATTTTGGATTCGCAACCTCTAGAAAATATATTTGGGATATGATGGCTGTTAAGCTTGGAGATAGAGACGTTATGGCTGTGTCATTATATTCCAAAGAAGGAAACCCATTATGGGAACAATGGTCAACAAAAGCAGTAGCAAGTACACTTAAAACGTACTCTCGTATGACATTTGATTACCCTTACCACAAAGCAATTTCGGTTCATGCTAAACGTCAAGGAATGGAGTACCCAATGATTTGTTGGAATTATGGTCGACCTGACGAAAATGGCAAATATGATGATCGTACAAAATACGGTATGATGAGTGTGATTATTCATGAAGTAGGACATAATTTCTTTCCAATGATTGTAAACAGTGATGAGCGTCAATGGACATGGATGGATGAAGGATTAAATACATTTATGCAGTACGTGGCAGAGCAAGATTTTGGAGCATGGAATCCTGGCGCCTTGTCAACTGGAGATGCATCATATCCATCACGTCGTGGACCAGCAAAAAACATCACTAAATATATGGGTGGTAATCAAGATAAAATTGCTCCAATCATGACAAAAGGTTTAAACACGTATCAGTTTGGAAATAATGCCTACGGAAAACCAGCGACCTCATTGAATATATTGAGAGAAACAGTAATGGGACGTGAGTTATTTGATTATGCTTTTAAAGAATATACACATCGTTGGATGTTTAAGCACCCAACACCTGAAGACTTTTTCCGTACTATGGAAGATGCCTCAGCATTTGATTTAGATTGGTATTGGAGAGGATGGTTTTACACTACAGATTGGGTAGATATCGGATTGAAGGATGTGAAAAAATATTATGTATCATCAGTACCAAATCAATACGCTAAAAACTATGCAGCAACTAACAATAGAAATTTAGATGATTTAAATTGGGTGTATCTTGTTGAAGAAGGTAGTGAAGAGTTTGATGAAAAGTTACGTGAAGGTACATCTGCTGATAATTCTCCTACTTTAAAAGAGTATATGATGGATAATTTTTCTGCGGAAGAACGTAAAACTATTAAACAACCAAAGTACTTCTATAACATTACATTTGAAAAACCAGGTGGTTTAGTGATGCCGATCATTGTAGAATTTACTTATGCAGATGGTACAACAAAAACTGAAACATATCCTGCACAAATTTGGAGATTTAATGATAACGAAGTAAGCAAAGCAATCGCTTCAGAAAAAGAAATTGTATCCATAAAAGTAGATCCAAAATTAGAAACAGCAGATATTGATACATCAAATAACTCTTGGCCTAAAGAGGTTAAAGAGAGTGATTTTGATGCATTCAAGAATAAAGTTAAAGGCTAATGTTAGTCTAAACTAGTCTATAAAAAGAGCTGATAGAAATATCGGCTCTTTTCAGTATAAATAAAAAAAATATAATCACAATTAGTAAACAACTCGTTATATTTGCATCGTGATACAATTAGCAACATTCTTATTTATTGGTACTCCAGAGGTTATTTTCATACTCCTCATTGTGGTTATGGTTTTTGGTGCAGATAAAATTCCAGAAATTGCTCGTGGTATGGGTAAAGGAATGCGTATGCTTAGAGACGCGACAAGTGATATTAAATCTGAGATTTCTAAAACTGCCGAAAAACAAGGCATTGATACAGATGTTACTAAAAATATCACAAAAGAAATCAATAAGGTCAAAGATGACCTAGAAGACTTTACAGGCTCTGTGAGTAGAGGTCCGAAATTGTAATATTCCTATTTTTCAACCATTTATTTTGATAAAATCGTAAAATTGAGTGCGATTATTTTTTAATAATTTAATATATTTAGAAAATCATTAACCATTCTAAATCATATTCAATGAAAAAAATGTACTTAAAGGTATTGCTGCTTCTTGCAATTACCATGGTATCTTGTTCTAAAGAAGATGCCATAATTGAAACAGAATCTCAAGAGATTCAATTCCCAACAGACCCATTAACAGTCCAAGAAATCAATAATCGAATAAGCGAAACTATAAGAGCTACTGGAGATTTTGATTGGAGTAAAGAAGATGCTCATTTTCTATGGAGTGCAGTTGTACATGGTCAAAATGTATTGACAATTGGTTATGGGAATGAAGGCCAGAGTTTTAGTGAAACTAGAGATACAGAATTAGAAGCTAAAAAAAATAACATACTAAATATCGTTCTAGATAAAGAAAAAATTGATAAAAGTGACCTCAAAATTGTTGAGCAAGATATTTTAACAGTTATTGATGTAGGTGTTGAAAATATAGCTACCATTATTGCTTTGAGAAAAAGTGGTGATGTACGTTATTTAGAGCCAAATGGATATAATCTATTTACTTATAATGAGGACCAACAGCGATCAAGTTCAGGATGTGATAAAAATGGAGACTCCATTAATTCATCACATTACAGTACAGTAAGTCCTAATAATGCTCAAGTGTCATGGCATTTTGATGAGCATAATATTCAACAAGCTTGGGGATTATCTACAGGATCTGGAGTTACAATTGGATTGATTGATACTGGAGTTTCAGCATCACAATCATTATTAAATTCATCTGGTTTTAATGATGGATATTCGACAGGTCGTTTTGTTCAAAAATATGGAACATTTATAGATTCTAATTGGTGGTGGTCTAGTAATTATGATGGTCCACATGATAAATGTGGTCATGGTACTGCTATGGCATCAACAATGGCTTCTCCTAGAAATGATAACAGTATGCCAGTTGGTGTTGCTTATAATTCAAATTTGGTTGCTTATAGAGCTACAGAAGATGTTTTATTAAATGATTATCATGAACGTAAAGGAGTATCTAAGGCTTTAACGCAATTAGGTAATAGGAGTGATGTTAAAATTATTTCTATGTCAATAGGCTATGTATGGTCAATAGGTAATATTAAAGATGCAGTGAAATATGCCTACAGTAAGAATAAGCTAATTTTTGCAGCTGGAGGAACTTCAACAAGTTTCACAAATGGTTTTGGTGTTATTTTTCCTGCAACGATGAGTGAAACAGTTGCGGTTACAGGTGTTGATGATGGTAGTAATTATGATCGTTGTGAAACGTGTCACAGTGGTAATAAAATTGATTTTACTATTATAATGGAAGGTGATAATAATACTAGTAAAGCGCCTCCGGTTTTAGGATTTTATAATGGTGATAGACGTTATACAGGAGGTTCATCTGTAGCAACAGCGACTACTGCAGGAATTGCAGCATTAGTTTGGTCAAGACATCCAAGTTGGAGTAGAACTCAAGTTTTAAACAGATTGAAACAATCGGCAGAATTCTATCCAAACAAAAATAGTAGTTTTGGTTATGGTAATATTGATGCTTTACAAGCAGTTCAGTAGAAAAATAATCATAAATAAATTGAAAAGACCTCATTACAAAGCTGTAATGAGGTCTTTTTTTATAATGATAATTGTAGATTTGAGATGAGCTTTATATTTTTCTACTAATTGTAAGACCATCTCTAATTGGAAGTAAAACTGTTTCAATGCGCTTATCATTTTTTAAAAGCGTATTAAATTCTAAAACTGCTTTTGTAGAATTGTCTTTCTTGTCTAAAGGCTCAATGACTTTTCCATGCCATAGCACATTATCAGATAGAATAATGCCTCCAGGATTTAGTTTGTCAATGATTAAATTAAAGTAGTTGACATAATTAGGCTTATCAGCATCAATAAATACTAAATCAAAAGTTTGATTAAGCTTAGGGATGATATCCAAAGCACTTCCTAAATGTTGATGAATTTGTAATCCGTATCCAGATTTATCAAAATATTTGCGCTGAAAATCTTCTAATTCTTCATTGACATCAATAGTGTGTATTTCTCCATCACTTTGTAATCCTTCAGCTAAGCAAAGTGTCGCATAACCAGTAAAAGTGCCAAGTTCTAAAATAGTTTTCGGACGAATTAACTTTGAAATCATACTCAATACACGACCTTGGTATGGTCCACTAAGCATAATTGGTTGCAATATTTTTTGATATGTTTCTCTTGTAAGTTGTTGTAATAACTCAGGTTCTTCTTCAGAATGAGCAACAATATAATCATCTAGTTTTTCAGGTAAAAAGTACATAAAGAATGTTTAACCTATAATTTTATTAAATAGAGTTTTAGCTATAAGAGCAATGGCCAATACTATTAAAATAATAACTGGAACAATGGCTCTAAATTTCATATAATTTGTAAAGCTATCCCAAAAGGAATCTTTTTTCATTATCCCAATATACGTTTTACTAATTTATCTTTAGCTGCTTGGTCATCACCACAGAGCCATTGTATTACATTGTCTTCCCAGATCGCATCACGTTCGGTTTCTGTAATAATTTTACGCTCAATTGCTAAGTCTAATATTTTACCAGGATAAGAAGATTGTTTTTCGCTTTCCATTTCACCCAAAGGATATGGATCATCGAGTCCCATTAATACTTGTTTTGAACCTTGATTTCTAATCAGTAATTCCAAACCACCTGTATCATGAACCAATGTGTCAAAAAAGATATTTTTATGACCAACCGCTTTTCTTGGGTGACTTTTGCCTTCAAATAAATCTGGTCTCCCATCAAAACCTTGAATACGTCGTCCTAAATTTATTTGTGCTAATTGTCCGCCATGAGCAAAGCAAGTACGCATATTTGGATATTTATCTTGATAACCATTTAAAGTTAAAAAGTGATAAGCATCTGCACATTGTGCTAGCATCCATATGAGATGAAAACGCCATGATGTATTTTCTAATTTGATAAATTTCTCACCATCATAAGGATGGATCTCAACTGCTAAATTATATTTATTAGCTAATTCAAAAATCGGTTCATTTTCCTCATCAAAAATACATCGCCAAGTACCAATAGTATCCATGTAATGGGTTGGTAAGCATAGGAGTTGCATTCCTAACTCTTCTACACAACGCTCAATTTCCCAACAAGCACCTCTTACAAATCCAGGATGCACTACAAAACCACAAGTAAATTTACTAGGATTTTCTCGTTGTACTTTCGCATTAAAATCATTCTGAAAACGTAACGCTTGCTTCATTTCTTCCACGCGTAAACCGTTTCCGTAGAGCTGAGATAAATTGAGTACAACAGCATGGTCAATTTTAAAATTTTCCATCCAAGCTAGTTTCTCATTTAAGAAGAAACTAGAATCTGTAATAGGACGATTCCAATCTTTTTGAAGCATAAACTTCCTGTCTTTGTCAACCCAGAAAATCCCTTTATCTTGCATAAATTGTGGGATTTCCTCAGGATAAGGAAGTAAGTGAGAGTGACCGTTTATTCTAAGTTTGCGTTTTTCCATGTGTGCGTAATTGCTAGCCTTTAGACGTAGCAATATTTAGTTGTTTATATTTATTTCTGTTCATTTTGCCTTGATGCAAAACGAACCAAAAAATCAAGACCAAGCCAAGGAATTTTGCAGTTTTTTAAACTGAAAACCGATTTAAAAATTCTGCGTCGAACTTTGTTCTCCTGTTCTCGGAAATTTTCTTCATCTATTCTTCGCTTTGGCGTTCAATTCTCCGAATTGATTTGGGACATGAATTTTTAAAATGTTTTACTCTTATCCCAATGTTAATTTTGGCTAACAGCTAATCATTTACTCAATCTGAACCTTCTTTGGTGGTTGCATAATGTCACCACAATTTGGACACGTACGTTTATCTTGATCTCCATAATATTTATCAAATATTTTTGGCATATCAGTTTCAATATTTTTCACAGTAAAATCCTCTTCGTATAATTTAGTTGTGCAATTTTCGCAAAACCATAGTAAGGCATCCTGCACACCTTTTTCTCTTGGATATTCAATAACCAATCCTACTGTATTTGCGCCACGTTGAGGAGAATGCGGTACTTTAGGAGGTAATAAAAAGATGTCACCTTCTTTGATATGAATGTCTTTAGGAGTGCCTTTATCAATCACTTTTAGAACCATATCGCCTTCCACTTGATAGAAAAATTCTGGAGTTTCATTGTAGTGATAGTCTTTTCTGTTGTTGGGTCCACCAACGACCATAACTATGAAATCACCATCTTTCCAAACCACTTTATTTCCAACTGGTGGTTTTAATAAATGACGGTTTTCTTCAATCCAAGCTTTAAAATTTATAGGTGGAAACAATTTACTCATAGTTCAATATTTTGGGCGTTACCCTAAAAAGGGTCAGGCTTTTCACTATATCTTTTTTTGCCATATATGGCAGCAAAAAAAGGATGTCGTTGCAATCCTTAACGCAAATTCGTCAATTCAATAAAATTAAGAATAATAAATGAATTTTTAGCATCTGTCATTCCGCACTTAATGAAGAATCTTCTTTAATGAGATCCTGAATCAAGTTCAGGATGACAAAAGGCTTTCAATTATATTTTTTTGATGTTTACAAACTCTTCGTTCTTCCTCCATCAACGGGTAAATTAATACCATTTATATATCCAGCACGCTCACTCGCTAAAAATGTGATAGCATCTGCTAATTCCTCTGGCTTTGCAAAACGTTTTGCAGGTACAGCACTTTTCATAGCATTCGCAGATTCTTCTTCTGTGTTTCCAGATTTAGCCGATTTATTTTTAATAATTTCAGCTAGACGATCTGTTCCAGTTGCTCCAGGAAGCACATTGTTAACTGTAATTCCAAATTGTCCTAACTCATTAGCTAATGTTTTACTCCAATTGGCAACAGCACCTCTAATCGTATTACTTACACCTAATCCATCCAAAGGTTGCTTAACCGATGTTGAAATCACATTGATGATACGACCAAAGCCTTCACTTTTCATAAACGGAACAACCGCTTGTGCCAACACATGGTTACATTTTAAATGTTGCGTAAACGCAATTTCAAATTCATCTATTTCTGCAGAAAAAACGGGTCCAGCTTTCGGTCCACCTGTGTTATTTACTAAAATATGAAAACCATGATTAGCTTTTATGTAAGCTTCTACTTTTGCTTTCAATTCCATAGGTTTAGAAAAATCTGCAATGATGTAATCGTGGTTTCTATGCTGAGGTAACTCAGCAAGTGTCGCTTTTAATTTCTCTTCGTTTCTTGCAATTAAGGTAATTATGGCACCTTCTTCAGCTAATGCTAAAGCTGTTGCTTTTCCTATTCCTGCGGTACTTCCGCAAACTAATGCGTGTTTATTGTTTAGTTCTAAGTTCATAACATTTCCTGCGAAAGCAGGAATCTTTTTAATGTGATTCTGAAACAAGTTCAGAATGACGTTTTATTAATAATATTTTTTTTTCAATTTATTAGATTCCTGCATTCGCAGGAATTAGTCAGTATTTAATACAAACATTCTTAGCCTCAGTAAAAAAGCGTAAGGCTTCAAAACCACCTTCGCGTCCAACTCCACTTGCTTTTACGCCTCCAAAAGGTGTGCGTAAATCACGAAGCATCCAGGTATTTACCCAAACGATTCCTGCTTGTAACTGGTTGCTCATGCGCATGGTACGTTTTAGATCGTTTGTCCAGAGTGTTGCTGAGAGTCCGTATTTGACTTTGTTAGCCATTTGTAATACTTGATCTTCATTAGTAAATGGCATAATGGTAACTACAGGTCCAAAAATTTCTTCTTGGTTGACTCTACATTCGTCACTTTGTACTTCTATAACTGTAGGTTCTAGATAATATCCGTTTTCGTAATCTGTTATAGTTACTTCATTTCCACCACATAAAACAGTTCCGTTTTCATCTTTAGCAATTTGGATGTATTCTTTTACTTTTTCTAAATGTGGTTTAGAGACTAATGCTCCAATATTGGTGTCTTTTTCAGACGGATGACCAACTTTAAGTGCTTTTACTTTGTTGACAAAATCGGTTTTAAATTTTTCATATATAGAGTGTTCTACAAAAATCCGACTTCCGCAGAGACAAATCTGACCTTGATTAGCAAATGATGATCGAACCGTTGTAGCCAACATATCGTCATAATCACAATCTGCAAAAATGATGTTTGGGTTTTTTCCACCTAATTCTAAAGATAATTTTTTAAACATTGGAGCTGCTACTTTAGCAATATGTGCTCCTGTTGCTGTTCCACCTGTGAATGAAATGGCTTTGATGTCTGGATGCTCAATAATGGCTTGACCGGTTGAACCTCCAAGACCATAAACAATATTTAAAACACCTTTTGGTAAACCTGCTTCATTACAAATTTCTCCTAAAAGATAGGCAGTCATTGGTGTGACTTCACTAGGTTTTGCGACGACGCAATTTCCTGCTGCAAGTGCTGGAGCGATTTTCCAAGTAAATAAATAGAGTGGAAGGTTCCAAGGTGAGATACAGCCAACAACTCCAATAGGTTGACGCAAAGTGTAATTTATGGCTTGTTGGCCAATACTTTCATGAGATTCACTAGCAAATTGAGTGATTGCATTTCCGAAGAAACGAAAATTACTCGCTGCTCTTGGGATATCAATCTGCTTGGCTAATGACACAGGTTTACCATTATCTTTACTTTCGGCTTCTGCAAAACGCTGTAAGTTGGCTTCTAGTAATTCGGAAATTTTAATAAGAATACGACTACGTTCATCTAAAGTGGTTTGAGACCAACTAGGAAAAGCAGATTTTGCAGAGATGTATGCATTCTCTACGTCTTCTTTGGTTGAATCTGGTATTTGTCCATAAATTTTACCATTAGAAGGGTTGTAGTTATCCAGCCAATTATCTTGGATTGGATTATGGAAGTTTCCGTTGATGTAGTTTTTTATGTTCATATTTGAACTTTTGGTTCGTGACGACAAGTTAAAGGTTATTTGATTTAATTCTTAATTTAATGTTTACAGAGTTTGATCATAATTTATTTCTTCTAAATAAGACTCTATTGTGATTTTTAAAACTTTAGCTTCATCGATGTTGCTTGTATTATAATCTATATAATCTTGATAAAATATTTTTTGGTAGGTCAAAATATTCTTAAATTTTACTTGTGTTAATAGACTTCTTGCTACACTAGGATTAACTAAATTTTTTTCAATAGGGATTAATTTGAAGTGCCATTAGAATTCCAATAATGACAAGAATAATTTCTCCAATAGCGTAAAGTAGATATTTACTGAATTTGTTTTCAGAAAGTAGTGATTTACGAATATGTCTGAAGAATTTAATCATTTGCAAAAATTATCTCATCCAACTACTTATTTCTAAATTGAATATCCAGCCTTTATTTGTTTTTTTATAAATCATAGATTTACCACTAAATTCTTTATAATCAACTTGAATATAAGCTAAATCAAGAGTTTTATTAAAAATAGGTTTTAATATTTGAATATAATTATGTTTTTCTATAAGATTAAATATAGCATCTAATGAATCTTGTGAAACAAGTTTTTTTTCTATTAAACTGTCTTCAATAAAAGATCTAGATATTAATCTATCATAATCAACTGTTTTAAAACCTGCTTTTACTAAATCATCCATGTTTAATGGATTTAATTGAATTTGGTCATGTACAAATATTGTGTCTTTGGTATTTAAATATTTTGAAATCAATTCTACTTGTGAGAACCACCTTGTTTTTTTGTCTTTAGTTATTGGTAGTTGTGTATTTGTAAACTTTTTTTCAAATACATAAGCATTACTGTAAAAATCAGAAAAAATTTGTGTCGTATCCTTTGATATAGCGGATAAAAATTCTAACTGAATATCTTTAGTGATTTTAGTTTCTGAAATTTCTTTTTCAGTGTTTTCACTACAACTTAAAAACACGGTAATTATTAAAACGAAACAAAATACTTTTAAAAATCGTATCAATTTATTAGGATTTTTGTTCAAATCTATGAGATTCCTGCCTTCGCAGGAATGACAGTTACTGTTTCCTATAAGCCATCACCTTAATCTCAACAACCAAATCTGGATGTGGTAATTGGTGCACTGCAACTGTGGTTCTTGTAGGTCCAGTTTCTTTTTCAAAAAATTCTGCATATGCTTTATTATAGCCTGCAAAATCATTCATGTTTACTAAAAAAGAAGTCACATCTACGACGTCTTTTATGCTTGCTCCAACTTTTTTAAGATTGGTATCAATATTTTTTAAAACTTCTCTAGTCTGCACTTCAGCATTGAGGCGTTTTGTACCCATGTCGTCAATGATGTCAACTCCAGCAATGGTGTTGTCTGCTCTTCGAGAACTTGTGCCTGAAACGAAAATGAAATCGCCAACTTGTTTGACATGTGGATAGGCTCCTCTTGGTGTTACTTTAGTTCCTTCGTTCATTATTTTTTTATTTTGTCATCCTGAACTTGATTCAGGATCTCATAATTTAATTTTTTTGTCATTCCTGCTTTAACAAGAATGATAAATTAACTTAATCCAGCAATTTTATCATCTTCTAAAATCGCTTCGGTTTCTGTTTTTACTTTGTCTAAAATATCTTTAAGATCATCTGCAATTGAAATGACTCCATCTGCTAACATATTTAATATGGCTTTGTCTTGTGCTCGCCCTCTCAACATAGCTTCTCTATAACCTATGTTTTCATTAAAGGTAACTAAACTATATTTTGAGGAGTAATCTTCAGGGAATTCCTTTTCTAAAGCCATCTCTATTTTACGTTTTTCTTGAAATATGGCTTGACCAACATGATCTTTCATTTCATGAAAATTATCAATAGCTAAATCTGCAATAGCATCTGTGTCTTTCTTTCTTGTTTTCTCGTAGGTTGTGAAAATGGTATCCCAATCTGCATCTTTATGAGTGTCTAAAACTTGATCAAATTCTACAACATCCTCAAAAGAGGCGTTCATTCCTTGTCCGTAAAATGGCACAATAGCATGAGCAGAGTCTCCCATCAACAATGTATTGCCTTTATAATGCCAAGGTGAACATTTTACCGTTCCTAAAGGTGCTGTTGGGTTTTCAAAGAAATCTTCAACTAGGTTTGGCATCAATTCTAGTGCGTCTGGAAATTCTTTTGTGAAGAACTCAGTAACAATTTCTGGAGTTGTGAGGTTATTGAAATTATATTCTCCTTCAGCAAAACTTAAAAATAAGGTTACTGTAAAGCTTCCGTCTAAATTTGGAAGCGCAATGACCATAAAGTCGCCTCTTGGCCAAATGTGCAATGCATTTTTATAGGTTTTGTAGTCTCCATTTTCCGTAGGAAGAATAGATAATTCTTTGTAACCATGAGTGAGATAGTTTTGAGAAAAACTAAACAAGAATTTCTTACCTAAATAGTAGCTTTTGCGCAATGCAGAGCCTGCACCATCTGTTGCAATAATTGCATCTGCATCTTCTATAAACTCGTCTTTAGTTGTGTAATCTTGAAAATGTGCTGTGGTGTTTTCAAAATCTACCGATTTGCATTTTTTATTGAAGTGGATGGTAACATTATCATGTTTTTCAGCTTCTGTTAATAGTAAACTATTGAGTTCGCCTCTAGAAATCGAATTTATATATTCATAATCACGACCACTATAGTTTGATAGAAACGTATTGCCCTCTTTATCATGAATCATGCGACCATTCATTGGGATGCAAAGCTCTTTTACTTTTTGTTCTAAGCCAACAAGTTTGATGGCTTTATTACCACGATCTGAAAAAGCTAAATTTATGGATCTTCCTGCGGAAATATCTGTTCTACGTAAATCGGGACGCATTTCGTAGACTGTGACGTTGTAACCTCTTTGTCCTAATCTTAATGCGAGGAGGCTTCCGCAGAGTCCTGCGCCAATGATTAGTATGTTTTGTTTTTTGTTATTCATTTAATTTACTTTTAAGATATTGAATTTCTTCATAAGTTAATCTAAGACGACTTAAATTTAAATTCCTGTTTTTATTCTCTTTGTCTACAAAATGAAGAATTGAAGAAGCTGAATTAAATTTGATTATTGAAAAATCCAAGTATTCTGATTTTTTTATCAGCTTATCATCTAATAGGAGAACTATTTTATTTTCTGTAATAACAAAAAAATCTTTTCCTCTATTAAAAAATATACTTAAAAGTCCTAAAAACTGATAGTTCCAGAAACTAATGTCAGATTTCTTTATTAGCTTGAGTATTATTTTCTCGTTTGATAAAACGGAAGATATATAACTCAAATTATTCATTCAAAATAGTCTTCAATCGCTCTACAAGTTCATATACATCCACAAATGAATTATAGAGTGGGACAGGAGCGCATCTAATGACATCCGGTTCTCTCCAATCTGTTATAACTCCTGCTTCTGTAAGTTTATCGTGTAAGTTTTTGTCTGCGTTTTTAACTTGTATTGAGAGCTGACATCCACGTTCATCAGGATTGCTTGGTGTTATGATTTTAATATCTGAATTATTGAGTTCATTGATTAGGAACTCGAAGTAACCTGTGAGTTGTTTTGATTTTTCACAAAGTTTATCAAAACCTGCTTTTTCAAATACATCTAAAGAGGCACGAATTGCTGCCATTGATAATATTGGCGGATTGCTGAGCTGCCAACCTTCTGCACCTGCTAATTGATCAAATTCATCACGCATTCTAAAACGTGTTTTTTTATTGTGTGACCACCAACCTGTAAAACGATTTAAGTCTTTATTGTTTGCATGACGTTCATGAACAAAAGCTCCAGATAAGCTTCCTGGTCCTGAGTTTAAATATTTATAACTGCACCAAACTGCAAAATCTGCATTAGAGTCGTGAAGATTTAGTTTTACATTTCCTGCGCCATGAGCACAATCAAAACCAACCATGCAACCATGTTTGTGACCAAGTGCTGCAATACGTTTTAAATCAAAAAACTGACCTGTATAATAATTAACACCTCCAATCATGACAAGTGCTATCTCGTCTCCATGTTGCTCAAGTATGTTTTCTAAATCATCATAATTTGCTAATTCTTCACCTTTGCGAGCTTTCCATAGTATTAACCCGTCATTATCATCATAACCATGATGACGTAATTGAGATTCTACTGCATATTTATCACTAGGGAAGGCATCTGCTTCTATTAAAATTTTATAGCGCTTAGGTGTTGGTTTGTAAAAGCTCACCATCATAAAATGAAGATTTGCTGTTAAAGAATTCATCACAACAACTTCTAATGGTTTTGCACCTACGATATCTGCCATAGTTTTGGTTAGAAACTCATGGTAATGTAACCAAGGATTTTTACCATGTGTATGACCATCTACTCCTAGATTTGCCCAATCTTCTAGTTCTTGATTGATGTAACCTTTTGTGATCTTTGGTTGAAGACCTAAGGAATTTCCAGTCATGTAGATGAGCTCTTTTCCTTGTGAATCTTTAGGAATGTGGAATTGTTGTCTGTAGTCTGATAATTCGTCTAATATGTCTTGTTGCTTTGCATAATCAAGACCAAGTTTATAGTTGGACAAAGTGAGTTTGTTTTCGGTTGCTAACAAAAATAGCATAATTATATGATATTTCCATTAATCAAATAAAGTAGAAAGAAATAGAGAATTAAAAAGGAATTAAATAATTTTGTGCTTATATTACTAATGAATTTATTGTGAATAATTATTTTTTAAATGCTAAAAAAACTCTGGTTATCCTATCACCAATGGTATATTAAGTATAGTGGTTTTTCGAACCAAAGCGAAAAAGATACCTTATCTTTTTTTAGAGATAAATTGTTTGTTTCAATTTTAATATTAACACTTGCGTTAGGTTATTTTTCTTATTTCCCTAGTACAGGTATGGCTATTTTATTAGGCAAATGGTCTGTGGTCTACATTAATACTTTAGCTGTTTTGGTTGTGACAATTTTGTTTTTTAATAAACAAATGACTTTGAAAACAAAGAAAATAGTGTTTTCTGTAAATTTCTTCGTTTTGTCTTTTGTTCTAGTTATAGATTTAGGACTCAATGGTAATGGGACTCTTTTGCTTTTTTTACTTAGTATTTTAATGACGCTTTACAGTGGAACAAAAGCAGGTGTGATTTCTGTTTTAGTAACTACTGTTTTTTATATAATTATTATATGTGTTTATTATTTTGAATGGGTTGATTTACGCTTTTTTGAAGAATCATCATTTGAGGTCGTTCTTATTGTTTTTATTAACAATGTACTTTTTAGTTTACTTACAGTTTTCTCAGTTTCATTTTTAATAGACCAATTACACAATGCTTTATTAAAAGAAAGTCAATTGCAAGAAGAACTTCTAGAGAAACATAAAAATGTAATAAAAGCCAAGGAGAGAGCAGAACAATCAGATAAGTTAAAGTCTGCTTTTTTAGCAAATATGAGTCATGAAATTAGAACTCCAATGTATGGTATCCTAGGTTGTGCAGAACTTTTGAAATCATACAATCTAGAAGATGAAGATTATAAGGAATATGTGAGTGTAATTGAATGTAACGGAAAAGAGCTATTAGATATTATTACAGATATTTTGAGTATCTCAAAAATAGAAACAGGCTTAATGAACATTACAAAAACTGAATTTAATATTAATGAAAGTATAGATGATGTTTATAAAATGTTTTTAGAAGATGCCGAAACAAAAAACATCCATTTTACCTTAAATAATTTTATCTACAAAAGAGATTTTATTGTAAATTCAGACCAGAATAAGTTTACTGAGATACTAAGACATTTGATTAAAAATGCTATAAAATATACCTCAGAAGGAGATAGCATTACCCTTAGTTGTAGTTTAGATGGTAGTAATACTTCTCAACTAAGATTTCATGTAAGTGATACAGGTATTGGTATTCCTGCAGATAAAGTAAAAACTATTTTTAACTCTTTTTATCAAGTAGATGTTGCTAATAGAAGTACGCTTAATGGCTCTGGTGTTGGTTTGTCTATATCAAAAGCTTACGTAAAGATGTTAGGAGGAGATTTGGAATTAGAAAGTATAGAAGGTGAAGGTGCTTCTTTTTGGTTTAGCATCGATATTGATTTACAAAATGACTAAAACAACGGTCTGTCTCTAAAATTTTAGAAAAAATAAAGCGCTTCAACTAAGTAGATGAAGCGCTTTGAATATATATAGGCGCATAGTGCGGAATATTCTTATAAGATATATACGTCTATAAGTCGATGTTTGGATGTTCTAATTACAAGAAACAGCAAACTTTAGTATTTTTTTAAGATTTAGAAAAAGTCTTAGTTAATCTTAATATTTGTAAAGTAAAGATTGAAATTACCATCAGCCATTTTATGTTCTGTAGCTATTTTAATTCCGTTAAAGTCTTCGTAGTTTTCAAATGTTGTTGCCATAGTTTGTTCTTCACTATTTCCTTTTCTATAAACCCATTCTTTAATTAAAAAATCATCGCTATAGAAGATGTCGTATGCGTCTCCAGGTGTGTATCCACCTTCGTTACCATAGATTAAAGTGATTTTATTTAATTCAGTTTTAGAGATAGGAGCTAATTCTTTTACTGGCTCTGATATGATTGTGCCTTCATCCCAAATTAGTTGAAAAGGAACTAATAACCAGTATTTATCATTGATGAAACTTTTGTCAATGTTTACAAATTTGGCGTCAATTGTGGTCGTTCTTGTATACATTGATATAGAATCTTTGTTGATAGAGGATACTACATAGTCTTCTTTTGGTTGCCAGGACCATGTTCTTTCAAAATGGTTATCACCTCGATCAACATTAAATGTGAACTTAATTTCGTTTATATTTTTCCAGTTTTCAAACCCATGAGCGTGAGCAATATTTTCTGCAGTGGTTAATTCCTTTTTTTCTTCGGAAATCGTCTCAGATATTATCTGTTGGTTTTTTGTATCCGTTTTACATGAAGCTAAAAGAATAAAGAGGCAAAAGATTGTTAGTAGTCGAGTCATTTGTTTTTTTGCAAAGGTATGAAAGTCTGTATGTTTCCGAAGAAATTATTAATTTAGAGTTTTAAATATGAAGTTATGAGTAAAGATCATTTTGAAGTCAATAGGGAAACATGGAATGAAAAAGTAAAAGTACATTCTAAAAGTGACATGTATGATTTGGAAGCTTTTAAAAATGGGAAGTCGTCGTTGATGCCATATGAGCTCAATGCTCTAGGCGATGTTAAAGGGAAATCTTTATTGCATTTACAATGTCATTTTGGTCAAGACACTTTGAGTTGGAGTAGGATGGGAGCAAAATGTATTGGTGTTGATTTGAGTGATGAAGGTATTGCATTAGCTAAATCTTTAAATAAAGAAATGAATTTAGATGCAGAATTTGTTCGATGTAATGTGTTAGATACTTCAGCGCACGTTAATGATACTTTTGATATTGTTTATACCAGTTATGGTGTGATTGGGTGGTTGCCAGATTTAAAACCTTGGGGCAAAATGATTGCAGAACGTTTAAAAAAAGGAGGGACGTTTTATATGGCGGAGTTTCATCCTATTGTTTGGATGTTTGATTATTTAGAGAATAAACCTGTCATGAAATATGGTTACATGCAAGATGAAGTTATTTACGAAGAATATGAAGGTACTTATGCAGACCAAAACTCAAAAATGATTACTAAAGAGTATTGCTGGAACCATGGTTTGAGCGAAGTGATCAATGCACTTGTAGACGCTGGACTACAAATAGAATATTTAAACGAGTATGACGAAAGTCCTTATAACGTATTACCAGATCTAGTAGAAACTACATTTGGCAATTTTGTGACTAAGGATAAATTATATCCTTTGATTTTTGAAATTAAAGCGACTAAACTTTAATGATTATTCTTTAAAACTTCTGGCATTTTTGCTTTAAACCTATTTAATCTTGGTACAGATACACTTCTTATATAACCTTGGTTTGGATGGAGTCTTTCATAATTTTGATGATAATCTTCACCAACCCAAAATTTTTGAAATGGATAAACTTCTGCAGCTATAGTAGCATTTAATTCTTTAGCCAAAGCAGCTTTTTTCTCTTCAATTATTTTCTTTTGAGTATCATTTTGATAAAAAATGATAGAACGGTATTGGTAGCCTTTATCTGGACCCTGGCCATTGACTTGAGTTGGGTTTTGAGATGCAAAATAAACATCTACAAGTGTTTTGAAGCTTACTACTTTAGGGTCGTAAATAATTTCTACAGCTTCTGCGTGATCTTTTATACGACCATAACTGTTAGATTCGTAGGTTGGGTTTTTTGTGTGTCCGCCAGCATAACCACTTATTGATTCATCAACACCGTTAACGCTTTCAAAAACAGCTTCTACACACCAAAAACAACCACTTGCAAAATAAGCTTTGGCTTTTCCGTTTTCTAAAGGTACTTCTATTGGATCTGCATCAATGACTGCCTGTTGTTTGTTATTGACTTGTGCATTGTTTTGACAACTAAATAAAAGAGCAATAGCTAAAGTTGATAGAAAATTTTTCATAGGATTCTTTATTTTATAGTAAGTCGTATAAAATTAAGTAACCTTAATTTTTAGTATGTGAAAGTTTTATTAAAATAAAAAGCCTTTATCAATAGATAAAGGCTTTTAAAATATATAATCTTAATGGATTAAAGTTTTGCAAACATTTTTTCCATTTTTGCTTTTTCTTCTTCTGCTAATTGCGCATCAACAAGAATTCTTCCACTATGTTCATCTGTGATTACTTTTTTACGAGAACCAATTTCTACTTGAACTTGTGGTGGAATAGTAAAGAATGAACCTCCAGATGCACCTCTTTCAATTGGTACAACAGCTAATCCGTTTTTTACATTATTTCTAATACGGAAATAAGCTTTAACTAAACGCTCGTCTAATTTCTTTTGGAAATCTTCAGATTTTTTCATTAACGCTTCTTCCTCTTTTTGAGTTTCTGCTAAGATAGCATCTAACTCATTACGCTTGTGCTTTAAGTGAGTTTTACGATCTTTAAGACGAGACTTAGTTTCATCAATCACAACTTTTTTCTGATCGATTTGAACTTTAAATTCTTTAATGTGCTTTTCAGCCAATTGAATTTCTAATTCTTGAAATTCAACTTCTTTAGTTAAAGAATTGTATTCTCTGTTATTTCTAACATTCTTTTGTTGTTCGCTATATTTCTTAATCAAAGATTTTGCTTCTTCCATTAAGTTCTTTTTTGATTTAATTTGATCATCAATTAAATCGAGATTTGTAGCTAGTTTTTCAAGTCTTGTATTTAAACCTTCAACTTCATCTTCTAAATCTTGAACCTCTAAAGGAAGTTCTCCTCTAACGTTTCTAATTTCGTCCACTCTAGAGTCGATTAATTGTAAGTCATACAATGCTCTTAATCTATCTTCTACAGATGCTTCAGCTTTTTTTGCCATAATTATAAATACTTTACCGGATTTGTATTCGTCGTTGATAAAACGATTGCAAAATTAGTGATTTTTTTCGAGAGATACTCCACTAAAAAGCTTTTTGTGAACTGTTCGCTTTCATAATGTCCAATATCTGCTAGAATAATCTTGTTTTCTGCGGAAAAGAAATCGTGATATTTCAAATCTGCAGTTATTAAAACGTCTGCTCCTGCTCGTTTTGCAGCAGAAATCGCGAAACTTCCAGAGCCTCCCAATACTGCAACTTTTTTAATTTTTTGTTTTATAATTTCTGAATGCTTTATACAAGACACATTCATTTTTTCTTTTACAAACTCTAGGAATTTTAGAGTGTCTTGGGCATTTTTTAGCTCTCCAATTATTCCCATCCCAATATTTTGATCATAATTATCAAGAGTTGCGACTTCAAAAGCAACTTCTTCATAAGGATGATGCTCAAAAAGGGTTTTAAGTAATTTTGATTCTATATGCTTATTAAAAGTAACAGAGATTTGCACTTCTTTTTCTTCATGAAGCTCTCCTTTCTTACCAATTGTTGGATTAGAATTCTCATTTCCTCTATAAGTGCCTTTTCCTTCTGTGTTAAAGCTACAGTTGTCATAATTGCCAATATTACCAGCACCTGCTTTAAAAAGTTGAGATCTTAGAGCGTTTGCATTTCCGAGGGGAACATAAGTGGTTAATTTTTTTATGGTTCCTTTCTGCGGAATTAAAATTTTCTTGTTTTCTAGTCCCAATGTGTTGCAAATAATATCATTTACACCTTTTATAGCATTGTCCAATGCAGTATGAATGGCATAAATAGCAATGTCATTTTTGATGGCTTTTAATACAGTTCTCTCCACATAATCCTTTCCTGTAAGAGATTTTAAACCTTTAAAAATGATTGGATGAAAACTCACTATGAGGTTGCAATTCTTCTCAATGGCTTCATCGACAACCAATTCTAAAGTATCTAAAGTGACCAAAACACCAGAAATTTTCGTGTTTCTATCTCCAACTAATAATCCAACGTTATCAAAATCTTCGGCATAATTTAAAGGAGCTAAAGCTTCTAAGTGATTTATGACATCTTGAACTACCATATATTTTTTGTGTTGAGTTTAAAAACAAATATAAATGATTGAACTCATTTAAACTTTTTCAAATAGCTAAAAAATTGCTCTTTTGTGCCTATTTCTTGTCTTTTTCTATTTCCGTAGTGGTACTATGCGACTAAAAAATGATTTCAAATAAACAAAAAAGTGCTAATTTTCGCTATAATTCAAAAAATCTAAATGAGTTCATTAACTTCGTTCTAATGAAGCTACTCAGAAAAATACTTTTTCCAATCGTTCCTGTTTATTATATCGTGACTTGGTTGCGAAATAAATTCTATGATTTGGGTTGGAAACCTTCTAAATCCTACACTATTCCTATAGTATGTGTTGGTAATTTGAGTACAGGTGGTACTGGAAAAACACCAACCATTGAGTATTTGATACGACTCTTGAAAGATGAATTTAAAGTCGCAACATTAAGTCGTGGCTATAAACGAGAAACTAAGGGGTTTATTCTTGCAGACGATCATGCTACTGCGACATCGATAGGAGATGAGCCTTATCAATTTTATAGTAAATTTAAAGATGTTACAGTGAGTGTTGATGCAAATAGGCAAAATGGGATTGAGCAACTCTTAAAATTAAAACTACCAGATGTTATTCTTTTAGATGACGCTTTTCAGCATAGAAAAGTTAAAGCGAGTTATAGTATATTATTGACTAGTTACAGTAATTTATATTGCGATGATATCGTTTTGCCTACTGGAAATCTTAGAGAGCCAAGATCTGGTGCTAAACGAGCAAATGTTATATTGGTAACAAAATGTCCTTTGAGTTTATCGTCTTCGGAAAAAGAAAGTATTAAGAAAAAGCTTCAACCTTTGACAGAGCAGAAGGTTTATTTTAGTTCGATTTCATATTCTGAAACTATTTTCAGTGCAAATGAAACATCAACATTTAAACAATTTGATGGTAGAAAAATAACAGTGGTTACTGGTATTGCTAATCCGTTGCCATTTTTAGAATATTTAAAATCTAAATCGATAGATTTTGAACATCTAAACTTTAAAGATCATCATGAGTTTTCTACTTCAGAAATAGAACAATTTAAGCAAAAGGAAATCATTCTAACTACAGAAAAGGATTATGTGAGATTGCAGGATGATTTTAAATCTGAGCCTTCGCAATTATGGTATTTGCCAATTTCATTTAAAATTGATAATAATGAAGCATTTGATGCTCAAATAGAATCACATATCAATAACTTTTGATTTTTAAAAAGTAGCAGTTGAGTTTTGACTAGCTGCTAATACTTCATATAGTTTTTTCTCAAAGTCTTCTTGCTTAAACGGTTTTGATATGATATCATCAAATCCAGCTTCATCAAATTCATGCATTTTATCTTCTAATGTTACAGCAGTAAGTGCAAAAATAGTGAGTTCTTTATCGAAAGTTCTAATGATTTTTGTGGCTTCGAGACCACTAATTCCTGGCATATGAATATCCATTAAAACAATATTGTAGCTATTTTCTTTAACTTTTTCTACAGCTGCTTCACCATTATCTACAATATCACATTGTAGGTTCATCTTATTAAGAATTTTTTTGGTGATCATTTGATTGATCTTATTGTCCTCGACAATCAAGATTTTAATGTTGCTAATGTCCAATTTACTAATGTTTTTAGAATAGTCTTCTTTTACAATTTTAACAGTTTCTGGAGCGTAGGTTAATGGGATTTCAAAAAAGAATGTTGTTCCTTTTCCAAGTTCACTTTTTAAGTAGATTTTTCCTTTTAATATTTCAATAAGACCTTTAACGATAGATAGACCTAAGCCAGTACCACCATATTTTCTATTGATTTGTATCGAGCCTTGGGAGAAGCTCTCAAACATGTTATCTTGTTTTTCTTTAGAGATACCAATACCATTATCTTCAATTTCAAAGCGAAGAATATGGTCGTCTCCTTTATTTTCTATACTATAAACTCTAACCCAAATATCACCATCTTTTGTAAATTTAATTGAGTTACCAATTAAATTTATAAGGATTTGAGAGATTTTAAGGTTATCACCAATAAAGGTTTCTGGTATGTCTTTTTGAAATTCATAATGCATCTTGGTATTGTTTTCCAATGCCGAATTATTTAAAGCAGAACATACATTTTCAACCTTAGTTTTAAGATTAAAAAGTATAGGGTCTAATTCTACTTTATTCGCTTCAATTTTATTGATTTGAAGGATGTCATTAATAAACGTTAATAAGTAGTCGCCAGAGAATTTTAAAGACTTTAAGTGTGGTATTTGTTTCTCACTTGGTTCTTCTTCTAATAGCATGTTTGTTAAACCTGTAACTGCATATAAGGGTGTTCTTAATTCGTGAGTTACAGTAGATAAAAAGTTTGCTTTGGTTTTTGATGCTAATTCTGCTCTTTTCATTGCTTCAATTAAATCATCATTTTTCTCCTGAAGCATGTTATTAGATTTGAGTCTAATATTATTATTTTTGTAAAGTGCTAAAGTAAGTAGGGATAAAATCGTGATTAAAGCGATACTTAGTATTGTAGTGATTTTGGCTAAATTACTATCAGATTCTTGCTTTTTAACTTGATCTTGTAAATCCTTAAATTTTGCAGCATTGTAGGCTTGAGTGTAATCTGTTTGTGTTGTAGGTGAGATGTTTGCGCGCTCAATAACCAATATTGAATCTGAAATCTTTGAATGTTTTTCAAGATAGCTGTGAGCTTTTTCAAAATCTTTTGTCTTAGTGTAAATGTCACTTAAGTTTAAATAAGCTTTATCAATATTATCTATTTGATTGTTTGATTTGGCAATATCTAAACCTTCAAGTGCAGATTTTATTGCTTGATCATTACTACCTAGATGAGCTAAAGCTTTACTGTTGTAAATTAAAGCTCTAGACAAGATTTGAGATTGATCATTCTTTTTAGCTAAAACAATTGTTTTTTCAAATAATGATTTTGCTGTTTTATATTCTCCTAATTTAAGATATACTTTCCCCTCATTGAGTGTGATTTCGGGAATTTTATAGCTTAAATCATTTTCTTCAAAAAGGTTTTTTTGCAGAGTGTAAATATTCTAAGGCATCTTTGTACTCTTCTCTTCCAGCATGAAGTGCACCTTTTATACTATAAGTAATCGCTAGATTTTTATTATCTTCTATTTCTCTTTGAATCTCAGCAGCTTTTATAAGTGATGCCAGAGATTTGTCAAATTCATTAATGGTAAATTGTAATTCACCAATTTTGGCTAGAATAATACCTTGACTTTTTTTGTCTTTATTGTTAACAGCAAGCTCTAAAGCTTTTTTGAGATTCTCTTTTGCGTTGAAATAATTACCTCTATTTATGTCAAATTCAGATTGTTTTATTTTATTTTCTATGCGAAGTTTTAACACGTCAATATCTTCTATATCATCATTTTGCGCAATTATTGCGCAAGAAAATAATAAGAAAAAAGCAAGTATGGAATATTTGGTAGGGGACATATTAAACCACTTTATTTGGACAAATATAAATATTTATTCGATAAACCACACTATTTCATCGATAAATTGCATATCAAATCAAGGACTCTACTAGAATATCCAGTTTCATTATCATACCAGCCAACAATTTTAACCATGTTACCTATGACAGATGTCATTTGAGAATCAAAAATGCAAGAGTGTGGGTTGCCAACAATATCAATAGATACAATTGGGTCTTCAGTATATTCAAGAATATGTTTTAAGTGCATATTAGCAGCTTCTTTAAAAGCGTTGTTGATCTCTTCTATGGTCACTGTTTTTTCAACATTAAATGTAATGTCAGTTAATGAACCATTTGCAACAGGAACTCTTATGCCACATCCACCAATAACATTTGATAATTCAGGGAAGATTTTCGTGAGCGCTTTTGCAGCTCCAGTTGTTGTTGGTACTATAGATTGACCTGCAGCTCTAGCACGTCGTAAATCTTTATGTGGCTGGTCATGTAAACTTTGATCTGTTGTATAGGAATGTATCGTTGTGATATAAGCCTGTTTCACACCACATAACTCTTTTATTACAGAAATCATTGGTGCAGCATTGTTTGTTGTACACGATGCATTAGATATAATTAATTCCGTACCATCAATATCTTTATCATTAACGCCTAGAACGACAGTTTTAATATCGTCTCCAATAGGTGGAACAGATAGAATAACTCTTTTAGCTCCATTGGTAATGTGATGTTTTAGTTCTTCGGAAGTTTTAAACTTTCCGGTAGCTTCAACAACAAAATCTACATCAAAAGGAGTCCAGTCAATTAAACTTGGATGATTATGATTGAGAAGTTTGATGGATCTACCGTTAAGGATGATAGTATCTTCCGAAGAAGAGATCTCATGTTTTGAAACACCATGAATGCTATCGTATTTTAATAAATGACTAAGCGTTCTAGCATCTGCGAGATCATTTATAGCAACAACCTGCATGTCATTTCTATCTTGAATTAGTCTAAAAACACGACGACCAATACGTCCAAATCCATTTATAGCAATGCGAATCATTAATTGATATGTTTTTGAGCTTTGTACGAAGATCTTACTAAAGCACTACTTTCTACATGACGAAATCCTAAATCAAGTCCAATTTCTTTATACTCTTCGAATTGATCTGGTTGGATAAAAAGTTTTACTGGTAAATGTTTTTTTGAAGGTTGTAAATATTGTCCAATAGTAACTACATCAACATCATTTGCTCTTAAATCGTGGAGTGTTTCTATGACTTCTTCGCGAGTTTCACCTAAACCTAACATAATGCCAGATTTTGTACGCCTTTGTCCTTGTTGCTTTAAATATTTAAGCACACCAAGACTTTTATCATATTTAGCTTGTATGCGAACTTCACGGGTTAAACGTCTTACGGTTTCAATATTATGAGATACGACTTCTGGAGCAACATCAATAATTCTATCAATATGTTGTTCTATACCTTGAAAGTCTGGGATTAGAGTTTCTAGTGTAGTTTCAGGATTCATACGTCTCACTGCTTTTACAGTTTCGCTCCACATGATGCTCCCCATATCCTTGAGGTCATCTCTATCAACACTAGTTAAAACTGCGTGTTTGATACTCATGATTTTTATTGAGCGAGCCACCTTTTCTGGTTCATCCCAATCTACAGTTTCTGGACGTCCTGTTTTAACACCACAAAATCCGCAAGAACGTGTACACACATTCCCTAAAATCATAAATGTAGCAGTACCTTCTCCCCAACATTCACCCATATTTGGGCAACTACCAGAAGTGCAAATGGTATTTAATTTGTACTTATCGACAAGTCCTCTTAATTCTGTATATTTTTTTCCTGTAGGTAATTTGACACGCAACCATTTTGGTTTTGGTTGACGTTCAATAACAGGTTTTGATGCGGTTTTTGTATCCATCTATATATTTTATAGATGACAAAGATACGAAGTATAAAGTTAATTTGGTGTAGATAGGATTGTGAGATATTAGATGTTAAAAATCTATTCACCTATTTTTTTTAGACTAAAATTCATTGTCTTTTTTAATAATCTCTGCTAACAATTTTTTTGCACGTAAAAGTTTAACTTTCACATTATTCATAGGCTCTTTTAAATGTTCTGAAATTTCTTTGTAGCTTAATTCTTGAAAATATCTTAAGTTGATGACTTCCTGGTAATGAGGTTTTAATTTTTTGATGTCTCTAAGTAGTTTTGCCAGATTTTGTTCTGTAATAATTTTGTCTTCTGGAGTAGGTGACTCATCAATAATTGAAAAGTAGTCATTATTATCATCAGAATTTGAGTGACTAGTAATGCTCGATTTTTGTTTTCTAACTAAATCAATATGAATATTCTTTGATATGGTAACCAGCCATGTAGAAAACTCATAATTGTCATTATAAGTGTCTATTTTGTCAAATGCTTTTGAGAAGGTTTGAATGGTGATGTCTTCTGCATCATTTTCATTCTCAGTACGTTTTAATTGAAACCCATAAACTGTATTCCAAAACTTGTCTAGCAGGAAATTAAAAGCGATTTGATCATTTTGTTTTGCTTTTTCTATCGCGTTTTTTACTTCCAATGGTTTGGTTTTGATGAGAGATTTTTTATAAATATAAAGAATTGAATAATAATTAAAAATAATTCTAAGATTGGAGTGAAAATGATCAAGCTTTTTTCGTCAAGTTTTGCAGATATGGAATAAAGTGTTGTGTATTGAATGATAAATCGTAACAATACCAATCCCAAAACTAATTGCCACTGATATAAGTAAATTAATAGAAGGATAGCCAAAACCCAAAATAGTAATTGAGAACAATAGAATAAAGAGAGTAAGACTTTATGTTTTAGTTTATAGTGAGAAGCAGTGCTCACATGTCTTCTTTTTTGTAGAAACCAAGATTTAAATGTTTTCTTCGGAATAGACTCTGTAAAACTACCTTTTGAAATACAAATTGCTGTGTTTTTTGGCGTTGCCATTTGATTTACGAATAAATCATCGTCACCAGATTTGATTTTCATATGACTCATGAAACCATTTGCTTCAAAAAAAAGTTCTTTTTTGTAGGCTAAATTTCTACCTACAGCCATATATGGTAATCCAATAGTTGTATATGAAAAATACTGCACTGCAGTCATAAAGGTTTCAAACCTAATAAGTAGATTGAGGAAAGATCCTTTGATTTTTTGATAAGGTCCATAACCTATAATAAGTGCTTTTTCTGTGTCAAACCTCGCACTCATTTCGCTTATCCAATGTTTAGTCATTGGTTTGCAATCTGCATCTGTGAATAATAAGGTATTATATTTTGCAGCTTTAATACCTAATGTAAGCGCATATTTTTTGTTACCCCAAAATTTTTCTACAGGCTGGACATTAACAATTTTTATGTTTTCATAGTCTTTTTTGAAAGCTTCCATGACTTTCAAAGTTTTGTCAGAAGAGTTGTCGTTTATTAAAACAATTTCAAAATTTGGATAAGACTGAGATACTATAAAAGGTAAGTTTGTTCTTAAATTTTCTGCTTCATTTTTTGCACATATGATGACAGAAACAGGTGGATTGGAATTAGAAACTTTTTTTTGTTTTATTGCAGCAAATTTTCCGAAGATAAAGCCATAGAAAATAACTTGTACGAAAACAACTGCAATAAAAAAATAGAAGAGTACCTCAAAAATGAACATTAACTATTACGAGTGTTGAGGTTCGTCACAGTTTTCAAATTGGTCTGGAGATTTTCCGCAGAAACCACAAGCTTCACCTTCTTGATTAAGCATAGGGTTTTGGCTAGCACAAGTGCCAGCAAATTTACCGTCTTTTTTAGCCCAAATTTTAATAGCAATTCCTGCCACACCTAAACCTAAAAGAAGTAATGTAATTAATAAGAGTTTCATCTGTGTTTAATTATTTGTGCAAAGATAAATATTTTGAATGTTATTAAGTAGTTTATTTAGTGAGTAATTGATAGCTTAAATATTGAATGTGACTTTTAAAGTTGTTTAAGGGTCTTATGGGTAATGAATTAAATTATTAACTAATTAATATTATTTATTATGAAAAAATTATTAGCAGAGTTCTTCGGAACATTTTGGCTTGTATTTGGAGGTTGTGGTAGTGCTGTTTTTGCTGCTGCTTTTCCAGAATTAGGAATTGGATTTGCAGGTGTTGCATTAGCATTTGGTTTAACAGTATTAACAATGGCATTTGCTGTTGGGCATATTTCAGGTGGTCACTTTAATCCAGCTGTTTCATTAGGATTATGGGCAGCAGGAAAGTTTCCTGCAAAAGATTTGATTGGTTATATTATAGTTCAAGTTGTTGGTGCTTGTGTAGCTGCAGGAGCATTATATTTGATTTTATCTGGAAAATCTGGTTTTGTTGATATTGGAGGTTTTGCTTCTAATGGTTATGGTGAGTTATCTCCAGGTGGTTATAGTATGACATCTGTTTTAGTAGCAGAGTTTTTATTAACTATGTTTTTCTTGTTAATTATTTTAGGAAGTACTAATGTTAGAGCACCTAAAGGGTTTGCTCCAATTGCTATTGGTCTTGGTTTAACATTAATACATTTAATTAGTATTCCAATTTCTAATACATCTGTTAATCCTGCTCGTTCAACTAGTCAAGCTCTTTTTGCTGGTGGAGAATTTACTGCGCAGTTATGGTTGTTTTGGTTAGCTCCAATTGCAGGTGCTATTGTAGCAGGACTTATCCATAAAGCATTTTTTGATAAAGAATAAATTATAATATTTTACACACAAAAAAAAGCCACTTTTGATCATTCAAAAGTGGCTTTTTTTTAAATAATTATTGTTAATTATTTTTAGTTTTTAATTCTATCTCAGCTACAGCTTCATCATCACTAGCATTTGCTTCACTGTTTTTCTTAGATACAATTCTTAGACTTAAACCAAGCGCATTTTCCATATATGGTAGATTTTGCATCTTCTTATCTGAAGGGTCTAATATACCTAGACTAACAAACTTATCTTCAATTTGAGCATAAACCTCAACAAACTCACCTTTTTCTAAATGAGGTAAAGACACCACATCAATCATAGATGTTTTTTCTACTGCATTAATGTAAGCAACAGTTTTTAAGTTTTTTGCACGTGCATTTCCTCTTAAAACATATTTCTCAGTTTCAGGATTGTTAAGTTTCAAGAACTGACGCATCACATCATCAAGTTTTTGATTATTAACATCAATATCACTTCTTAAGTCAAAAATTTCATCTACAACAACTTGATTTTCTTTAAGTAATTCTTGATTTTGCTCATACATCATATATGAAGTGCCAGCAAAAAGTAGCGCTACGATACTTGCAGCAATACTGTACCAAGGTGTTTTACGATGAGAAGTCTCCATTTTAATTACAGGAGTTTCGTCTTCCTTAATTTCATTTAGTATGTTATCTAAGATGAATTTAGGAGCTTCTACCGCATCAGCTTTAGCTAGTGTTTCAAGATGGCTTTGTAATCTTAAATACTCGCTTTCCACTTCTGGATAGGTTTCAATGTAATGTTCTACTTTCAGACTTTCTGAAGCAGAAGTTTCATCTAGTATATACTTGTCAAGTAAACCAGATTGAAAAAAGGTATGTAATTTTTTTTCCATTTTTAATTTGTTTCTGGATTGTAAACCTTTTTAAGTTCTCGCAATCCAATTTTTAATCTAGACTTAATAGTACCTAACGGAATGTCTAGTTCTTCACTAGCTTCTTGTTGGGTCATCCCTTCAAAAAACAATGCTTTTAAAACTATTTGATACTTATCATCTAAACGCGCAACATGGTCTTTTAAATCTAATACATCTTGATTTAAATTGACTGTTGGTAAGATATATACGTTTGATTTATCGATTTGGACTTCTTTTTCAAATCTATTATTAAAACTCCTTAATTTATCAATTGCAGTGTTTTTTGCAATCCGGTATAGCCAGGTGAATAATTTTGCTTTTTTAGAATCATATTTTTTGGCGTTTTTCCAAACTTTGACAAATGTTTCTTGAAGTGCATCTTGAGCTATTTCCTCATTTATTGTCACTTTTAGAATAACACCATAGAGACTGTCTGAATAATTTTCATAAAGAAGATTAAGTGCTTTTTTATCACCTTTTGCAAGTAATTCTACTATTTGTTGTTCTAAAGGAGTGCTCAAAAAATTAGAATTTAAAATATATTAAAAAAATGAATTTTAAAACGTCCAAAATTAAATTTCAATCGTATATAATTATAAGACAGTAAAATTAGTGAAATAATACTAAAACAAAATTTAATCCATTATCATATAATTTCTATGGAATAGAAAGTTTTTCTTCATATAAGAAAATTGATTAATAGCATTTTCAAGATTATTCTATAGTAAATATTAGCCTCATTAAATTGAGGCTTTTTTTATATAATATTAACTTCAGCTTCAATATGAATTCCAAAAATTCTAGCTACAGTATCTTGAATTAGTTTTGAAAGTTCTAAAATTTCCTTTCCAGTTGCTCCTCCATAATTAACTAGTACTAAAGCCTGTTTTTTATGAACACCATAGTTTCCAAATGTTTTTCCTTTAAAGCCAGCTTGTTCAATAAGCCAACCTGCTGGAACTTTTATTTCGGTTTCAGAAACTATATAATTAGGTGCATCAGGAAAATTCTCTTGGAATTTTAAGAACTCTTCTTTTGAAATCACTGGGTTTTTAAAAAAACTACCAGAGTTTCCAATCTCTTTTGGGTTTGGTAGTTTGCTTTCACGAATTGCAATAACTGCTTTAGAAACATCTTGAATTGTAGGTTGATCTATATTCATGTTTTCTAATTCCGAAGTTATGATTCCGTAGTTAGTATGCAAATGGTGTTTACCAATACTCAAATTAAAAACAACGCTTAGAATAATATATTTTCCTTTAGCATGTTGTTTGAAAATTGAGTTTCTATAATCAAATTTACATGCTTCGTTTGTAAAGGTTTCAATCTCTAAAGTTTCTAAATTAAGAGCATCGCAAGAGTGAAAAGTATCTTTTAATTCAACACCATAAGCTCCTATATTTTGAATAGGACTCGTGCCAACATTACCAGGAATAAGGGATAGGTTTTCTAAACCACCAAAATCTTTTTCTAAGGTCCATAATACAAATTCATGCCAATTTTCACCAGCTTGAGATTCGATTAATACTTCAGTTTTGGTTTGCGATATTATTTTTTTTCCTTTGAGATTTAAATGTATAACTAATGCGTCTATATCTTTAGTGAGTAACATATTGCTTCCTCCTCCTAATATAAATTTCTGCGGAAATTCTTCCGAAGAAAAAATTGTTTTTAAATCTTCAACCGAGTCGACCGATACAAAGTGTTTCGCTTTTGCATCAATCCCGAAAGTGTTGTAGGATTTTAAAGATATGTCGTGTTGAATCTGCACTAGTCTTTATATACTTTTAAGGCTTCTTTTAAAATGTTTACAGCCTTTTTTAAACTGTCTGTATTTAAAACGTAAGCAATTCTAATTTGGTTTAAACCAACACCAGGAGTGCTATAAAAACCAGCTGCAGGAGCAACCATAACGGTTTCGCCATCAACGTCAAATGATTCTAATAACCATTGTGCGAAGGCGTCACTGTTTTTAATTGGTAACTGAGCAATGCAATAAAAAGCTCCTTTAGGGTTTGCAACTTGCACACCGTCAATTTTGTTTAACTCTTCTATTAATACGTTACGTCGTTCAACATACTCTTCAATAACATCATCAAAATAACTTTGTGGTGTTTGTAATGCTGCTTCACTCGCAATTTGTGCTAATGTTGGCGGACTCAATCGCGCTTGTGCAAATTTCAAAACGGTTTTAATAAGATCTTTATTTTTAGATACTAAACAACCAATTCTTGCACCACACATGCTGTATCGTTTTGATACAGAGTCAATAACGATAGCATAATCGTCTAGCCCTTCTTCTTGTAGAATAGAGTAATGCGTTGCGCCATCATAAGCGAACTCTCTATACACTTCATCTGCAATTAAAAACAAATCATGTTTTTTTACGATATTGGCTAATTTTTTTATTTCTTCTTTGGAATATAGGTAACCCGTAGGATTGCCCGGATTACAAATAAGGATCGCTTTTGTTTTTGGTGTAATTAGTTTTTCAAATTCTTCAATTGGAGGTAATGCGAAATTATCTTCAATTTTAGATATTACCGGAACGACTTTAACTCCAGATGATGTAGAAAATCCGTTGTAATTTGCATAGAATGGTTCTGGTATGATAACTTCATCACCTACATCCATAACACTTCCAAAGGCAAATAAAAGCGCTTCACTACCACCTGTAGTAACAATAATATCATCATGTTTTACATGAATATCGTTTTTTGCATAATAATCTGCAATTTTAGTACGGTAGCCTTCAGAACCTTCTGATCGTGTGTAAGCCAAAATATCTAATGAATGTACTCTTACAGCATCTAATGCTACTTGAGGTGTTTTGATATCTGGTTGACCTATATTTAAATGATAAACCGTTTTGCCTTGTTTGTAAGCATTCTCTGCATAAGGAACTAGTTTACGAATAGGAGATTCTGGCATTGATAATCCCTTCTTAGAAATTTTTGGCATGTTCGTGAGTTTAAGATTGTAAAGTTCTGAAAATAATCTTAAATTTTATTTAAAATCAAGGTAAAAAACAAACTATAAAATAAAGATTTGTAACTTGTTGTTCACACTTATGGTTTTTAATAGAAAAATAGACGCATTTACTTTACTCTTATTATTTAGTGTTATGTTTTCATTTGGGCAAGGTAACTTTGAGTTACCAGGAAAACAGCAAGATAAAATTAGATTTGAACTTATTAATAATCTTATTGTAATACCAGTAGAAATAAATGGTGTTAAACTATCTTTTTTGTTAGACACAGGTGTTAGTAAGCCTATTTTATTTAATATCACTAATACAGACTCTCTTCAAATGAACAATGTAGAGACCATATTTTTACGTGGATTGGGAGCTGGAGAAACAGTTAAAGCTCTTAAATCAAAAAATAATTTTTTAAAAATTGGTAATGCAATAAATATTAATCAAGAAATTTATGTTGTATTTGACCAAGAAATTAATTTTACACCCAAATTAGGTATTCCTGTTCATGGTATCATTGGTTATAATCTTTTTAAGGACTTTATTGTTGAGATTAATTATAGATCTAAAGTCATTAAGTTAAATAGGAGAGAAGATTATACCTATAAAACTTGTAAAAAATGCGAAACATTTACGCTCTCATTCCATAATGATAAACCTTATATTGATGGCGAAGTAATCTTGGGAGAAGATACTTTACTAGTAAAGTTATTGATAGATACAGGAAGTAGTGATGCTTTGTGGTTATTTGAAGATGATAGTCATGGTATTACTGCTGTAAACAATAATTATTTTCATGATTTTTTAGGTAGAGGATTAAGTGGTAATGTACATGGTAAGCGTTCTAAAATTAGTGCTTTTAAGCTTAAGAATTTCACATTAAATAATGTAAATGCAGCTTTTCCAGACTCCTCAGCAATTAAGCATGCAAAAAGAATAGAAAATAGGAATGGAAGTTTATCTGGCGAAATTTTAAGACGTTTCAATGTTATATTTGATTATGAAAACGCAAAAATGACGCTTAAGAAAAATGCTAATTTTAAAGACAAATTTCGTTACAATAGAAGTGGTATTGTTTTAGAGCAACATGGTTTTAGAATGGTTAAAGAGTCGGTGAATAAGAAAAGTGTAGATAATTATGGTAGATCAAACGATGATAATATCACGATATCTAATGTAGAAACTTATCGTATGGGTTTAAAACCGGCTTATACTATTATTGAAGTTAGAGAAAATTCACCAGCAGAAAAAGCGGGTTTACTTAAAGAGGATATAGTTGTTTCTATCAATGGTAAGAAAGCGCATGAGCTTAAATTACAAGAAGTGATACACTACTTTAGAGGTAAAGTTGGTAAAATGGTTAGGCTAAAAATAGAACGAGGTGGACAAATAATAAATGTAGAATTTAGATTAGAAGATGTATTCAAAAAAAAAGAACTCCCAAATTAGAGAGTTCTTTTTAATATTATTTTAGGTAAGGATTTTATTGCTCCATTACACTTTTATTAGTTTTTTCTAAAACGTTAGTTTTACTTGAGTCAACAATCAAACCTTTTATTTTTAATGCTACAGTAGGAGTATCTGCATTAGAAGATACTGTGATAGTCTTTCTAATTGGATTTACTCTTTTCGTATCATACTTCACTTTGATTTCACCAGATTGACCTGGCATAATTGGTTCTTTTGGCCAATTAGGAACAGTGCAACCACAAGTGGATTTTGCATTAGAAATAATAAGTGGTGCATTACCTGTATTTGTAAATTCAAATATTCTTAGTCCATCTGCACCTTTTTCTATTGTTCCGTAATCTATTACGTCTGTTTTAAATTCTATTTTTGCTACTTTCTCTTGAGCCATTGCTCCAAAGCTAATAAAAGCTACACATAAAATTGCTACTAATTTTTTCATCATTTTAATTTTAAAATTGATACTATCAAAGCTACTTACTTTTTGTCATTCTGCAAAATAAATTAGTTGTATGACCTTTTAATTAACATTAATTAGGTTTTTAGTCATCATTATTTCTCGTATTCATTTCGCTAAAAAGGAAATATAAGTACTTTTGTAAGTTATAAAGCAAAAACAATACCAAAGCATGGAAATTCCATCAAAATATTTAGCAAAAGCAGTAGAGAACAAGTGGTACGACTACTGGATGTCTCATAATTATTTTCATTCTACACCAGATGAGAGAGAACCGTACACCATTGTAATTCCGCCACCAAACGTGACAGGAGTCTTACATATGGGACACATGTTGAATAATACGATTCAAGATGTACTCATTCGTCGTGCGCGTTTACAAGGAAAAAACGCATGTTGGGTTCCTGGGACAGATCATGCATCTATTGCTACAGAAGCTAAAGTAGTAGCAAAACTAAAAGCTCAAGGTATTGATAAAAATGACTTGACTCGCGAAGAATTCCTGGAGCATGCCTGGGAATGGACTGAAGAATATGGAGGTGTCATTTTAGAACAATTAAAAAAATTAGGTTGCTCATGTGATTGGGATCGTACTAAATTTACGATGGATGATGATATGAGTGAAGCTGTAATCAAAGTCTTTGTTGATTTACATAACAAAGGTTTGATTTACAGAGGATATCGTATGATTAATTGGGATCCTGAGGCTAAGACAACCTTATCTGATGAAGAGGTGATTCATGTAGAAAAACAAGGATTGCTCTACTACTTAGAATATAAAATAGAAGGTAGTGATGAGAAATTAACGATTGCTACAACGCGTCCTGAAACTATTTTTGGAGATACTGCAATTTGTATCAATCCAACCGATGAGCGTTTTACACATTTAAAAGGTAAAAAAGCAATTGTTCCTATCTGCGGAAGGGTTATTCCTATCATAGAAGATGAATATGTTGATTTAGAGTTTGGGACAGGTTGCCTAAAAGTAACACCTGCACATGATGAAAATGATAAGGTTTTAGGAGATAAGCATCAATTAGAAGTTATTGATATTTTTAATGATGATGCGACTTTGAATAGCTTCGGAATGCACTTTGAAGGACAAGATCGTTTTGTCGCAAGAAAAGCGGTAACGAAAGAGCTTGAAGCTTCTGGTGTTTTGGTAAAAACTGAAAATCATGTTAATAAAGTAGGAACATCAGAACGTACAAAAGCAGTTATAGAGCCTCGATTAAGTGACCAATGGTTCCTTAAAATGGAGGATTTAGCAAAGCCTGCTATTGATGCAGTTCTAAAAACTGGTGAAGTAAAGCTGTTTCCGAAGAAATTTGAAAACACTTATAGACATTGGATGGAGAATATTCGCGATTGGAATATCTCACGTCAATTACTTTGGGGACAACAAATTCCTGCCTATTTCTATGGTGACGGAAAAGAAGATTATGTTGTTGCCGAAAATATTGAGGAAGCACTTAAGCTTGCAAGAGTAGCAGCTAATAACGAAAAGCTGACAATTGAAAACTTAAAACAAGATACAGATGCGCTAGACACATGGTTTAGTTCATGGTTGTGGCCAATGAGTGTTTTTGACGGAATTAGAAATCCTGAAAATGAAGAAATTAAATACTATTATCCAACAAATGATCTAGTAACAGGTCCAGATATTTTATTCTTCTGGGTAGCGAGAATGATTGTTGCAGGTTATGAATATAGAGGAGAAAGACCTTTTGAAAATGTCTATCTCACAGGTTTAGTAAGAGATAAGCAAAGACGAAAAATGTCTAAGTCTTTAGGGAACTCACCAGACGCATTAAAACTTATTGAGCAATATTCTGCCGATGGAGTTCGTGTAGGGTTATTATTAAGTTCTGCAGCAGGTAATGATTTGATGTTTGACGAAGCACTTTGTCAACAAGGAAAAGGCTTTTCTAATAAAATATGGAATGCATTTAACCTTACTAATCTTTGGGAAATTGACGAAACTATAGAACAACCTAATTCTAGTAAAATAGCTTTAGAATGGTATGAAGCTAAATTTCAAAAAGTACTTGTAGAAATAGAAGATCACTTTAGTAAATATAGGCTTAGCGACGCATTGATGTCTATTTATAAATTAATCTATGATGATTTTTGTGGTTGGATGTTAGAAATGGTGAAACCTGCATATCAACAACCAATTGATGTTGTAACGTATAATAAAGTGATGTCTATTTTTGAGGAAAATCTTAAAATAATTCATCCTTTCATGCCTTTCTTAACCGAAGAAATTTGGCAATCTATAAAAGAGCGCTCTCCAGAAGAAGCTTTAATTATAGCAAAATGGCCTGAAGCTAAACCAATAAATGAGACATTAATTTCAGAATTTGATTTTGCTTCGGAAGTGATTACAGGAATACGTAACATTAGAACTCAAAAGAACATTGCTTTTAAGGATGCGATAGGATTTTCTGTAGTAAATAATGAAAATGCTGCTACGACTTTTGATGAAGTGATATCTAAACTAGGTAATTTAGAAAGCTTTGAATATGTAACAGAACCTGTTGAAGGTGCTTTGACATATCGCGTGAAATCTAACGAGTACTTCATCCCAATGGAAGGAAGTATTGATGTAGAGGCAGAGATTGCAAAATTAACCGAAGAGTTAAACTATACTGAAGGTTTCTTGAAATCTGTTCAAAAGAAACTCTCAAATGAGCGTTTCGTTGCAGGAGCACCAGAACAAGTTGTTGCATCAGAAAAGAAAAAGGAAGCAGATGCTTTAGCTAAGATTGAGACTATTAAAAGTAGTTTGGCGAGTTTGAAGTAACTGATTTAAAATTATTAAAAGTTCAACCTACAAGGTTTTTAAAACCTTGTAGGTTTTTTTATGTTCAATTACCACTCATTAATTTTATTACTATCTAATTTCACAAAGATAAATAGTAAGATTGTGAAGCCCCAGAGTCCAGAACCTCCATAACTAAAAAAGGGGAGAGGTATTCCAACAGTTGGGATTAATCCCATTACCATTCCTGTATTTATCGTAAAATGTATAAATAAAATGGAAGCGACACCATAACCATAAACCCGACTAAATTGTGATTTTTGATCTTCAGCAAGAAAAAGGACTCTTATAATTAATGCCATAAATAGGATGACAACAAAAGTGCTACCTAAAAAACCCCATTCTTCTCCAACTGTACTAAAAATATAATCTGTATGTTGCTCTGGTACAAATTTACCAGTGGTTCTTGTGCCTTGAAGAAATCCTTTACCAGTCAATCCTCCAGAGCTAATCGCTTGCTCAGATTGGATGAGGTTATAGGCTTCTTCTTTTTTCATTCGTTCTAGTTTTACTGGGTCTTTTTCCAAGCGTAACCAAAGGCTGATTCTGTTTTGTTGATGCGGTTTTAAAACATGATCATAAAACATGCGTACACCAGCAGAGAAAGAAGCGCAAACCAATAATATTACCACATATTGAATAATAGATGCGCGTTTTTTTCTTCGGAAAAAGTAAATCCCCAAAATTATTAAAGCTGCAACTAAAGCTGTAATTAGTATTCCGAATTTTAAGGCAAGAACAGCTAAAACTATAGCAGATATAGCAATCGCTAAATATATTTGCTGAAGTCCCTCACGATAAAACACAAAGAAAAAGGATGCGTAAACAATAGTACTTCCTGCATCATTTTGAAGTAAGATCAATATGGCAGGTAAAATGATAATACCAACCGCTTTCAATTGGTCTTTTATGGTATTCATGTCTGTTTGTAAATCGCTCATGTATTTAGCGACAGCCAAAGCAGTAGCAAATTTGGCAAACTCACTAGGTTGTATAGTCATGCTTCCAATTCCGTACCAAGAACGTGCACCATTGACATCCTTTCCGAAGATAAACAAACCAACAAGCGCCAACATGGCGACGACGTAAATCACACTAGCAAACCGTTCATAAAATTTAGCTTCTACTGATAGAATTAGTATGATGAGAACAAATGTAAGTCCCATAAAAACAGCATGTTTTCCATACAATTGGCTCATGTCAAAATAACTTCCTATTTCGCCTTCATGAGATGCAGACATAATATTGAGCCACCCAAAACCAACAAGTAGTAAGAACAACACAATAGTAATCCAGTCAAAACTATAACCTCTATGATGCTCTCTATTATGCATGTTTATAATTTAGGTTTGTTGACATTTATATTAATAGAGTTGTCAAGATTATCATCTTTTGGTTCTTGTACTTTGTCTACAATTTGTAGCGTGCTTTCTCCATTAATTTTAAAAGGTTCTCCAGAATATGGTTTGGCATATTCGTTTTCTAAACTATGCGTGAGAATCCAGTTTTCTAAGTCTGTTCTAGTAATATCTTTATTAATATACTTCTCAATCATTAAACTAGCCATACGTCCAGCAAATCTGCTTCCCCAATATCCATTTTCTACAAATACTGCTATTGCAATTTTCGGATTATCTTTTGGAGCAAAAGCCACAAAAATAGAATGATCTGTTAGTTGTGTTTTTACACTGTCAATTTTTATAAAGTTTTCAGCTGTTCCCGTTTTTCCGCAGATCTCAATTCCAGGAATACGAAGGGAAGCAGCAGTACCTTTGTTATATACATCAAACATACCTTGAACTACGGGTTCAAAATGTCGTTTATCTATAGTTGTTTGTCTTTTTGTTGTAAATTTATTTGGGATGGTGTCACCTTCAATCTCTTTTATGATATGAGGAGTGTAATAGTAACCGCGATTTCCAATGGCAGCAACCATATTAGCAAGCTGGATTGGAGTTGCTTCAACTTCTCCTTGGCCAATGGCATTAGAAACTATATATGTTGAGCCCCAACGATTGTCACCATAAGCTCTGTCATAATAGTTGCCATCTGGAATTCTACCTTTTTGACCAACAGGTAAATCGTAACCTAAAAAATCTCCTAAACCGAAGCTCTTTGCATGATCAGCCCAAATATTCATGCCTTCTCCTGCGTCTTGGTATTTATCAATTGTTTTACGATAGGCAGTTACAAAATAAGCATTACAAGATTGGGCAATCCCAGCATTCATATCTACAGGACTTTTGTGATGGTGACAGCCAGTAAGTTTTCTGCTTCCATAATAATAACCTCCTCTGCATGTTACTTTTTCTGAAGGTTCCATAACGCCTTCTTGTAAGGCAATAAGTGCGTTGATAACTTTAAAAGGTGATCCAGGAGGATATTGTGCTTGTAATCCTCGATCCCATGTTGGTCTTGAAATAGTATCTAAGTATAATCTTGAAAAATTCTTATTACGTTCTCTACCAACTAATAAATTTGGATTATAACTAGGTCCAGTTACAAGTGCTAAAATTTCTCCATTACTAGGATCTATGGCGACAATACCTCCACGTTTATTAGTCATTAAAAGTTCACCGTATTTTTGAAGCTCAGAGTCTATAGTGATTTTAATGTCTTTTCCTGGTTGAGGTAAGGTATCATAAGTGCCATTTTTATATGGACCAATGTTTTTATTGAATCTATCTTTTTGAATAAACTTAATACCTTTTTTTCCTCTAAGTACATCTTCATAAGAGAGTTCTATACCTTGTTTACCAATGAGGTCACCTAATACATAGTAAGGTTGCTTTTCAATAATTCGTCGGTTAACTTCTCCTAAATCACCTAAAACATTTGCTCCAATAGAGGTTTGATAGTCTCGTAATGATCTTTTCTGAATATAGAAACCATCAAATTTTCGCATTTTTTCTTGAAGTACTGCATAATCTTTTTTAGATAATTGTGGTACAAATGGTGATGGTAATCGTGGTGAGTAATTTTTAGCTCTATTGTATTTCTTTATGAAATCTTCTTTTGTGATTTTTAATAGTTTGCAAAACTCTAAAGTATCTAAAGGCTCAACTTCTCTGGGAATAATCATAACATCGTAAGATGGCTGATTAGCTACTAATAATTTCCCGTTTCTATCATATACGTAGCCACGTTTTGGGTAGTCAAACTCTTTTCTAATAGCAGTGTCATCGTACAAACTATACGTTTCTTTATTGTAGACTTGTAAATAAAATAAACGAGAAATAAATATGAGCCCTACGATAATGACCGTTAATAAAAGTAAAATTTTTCTCATCGTTGTTTAGTACTGAAAAGTATAGAAATTAGTGCACACAGTATAATAGTGAAAATACTAGAAAATAACGTCTTTTGTAATACTAAAATTATGTTAGAAATGTTAAAAATTTCTAATGTAAACATAATGAGATGATGGATGAAAACTAAGATGGAAAAATAGATAAGTCTATTACCAAATTCTGTATTGTTAAATTTAATGGTTTGGTGCTCGTAAACCATCCCAAAAGCAAATTTTAAAACAGGTGGTCTTATAAATGCAATAGTAACGCAAGCTGCAGCATGAACTCCTCCAGAATTAGAAAATAAATCCACAAATAATCCCAACATAAAACTTAAAAAGATAAAGAGTGTACGGTTATTATTTATTGGAAATAATAAAATAAACAAGATATAAGGATATGGATTAATCGTGCCCATAAAGTTGATGTTACTAAACACAAGTACTTGTGCTAGTATTAATACAACGAATCTAATGATGCTATTTAAATTAACGCTATTCATCAATTGGGTTTTCTAAAAGCTTAATTTCTTCTGTATCTAAATTCTCTATAATATAGACATGAGAAAGATTTGTCATATCATTAAATAACTTTACTTGTATCGTGTAAGTGTCACCACTTATGTCTAAAGCGAATGAATTAATGGTGCCTATTAATATGCCTTTTGGGAATATTGTTGATTGGCCTCCAGTGATAATCGTATCGCCTTCCTTAACAGGAGCAAATTTTGAAATGTCTGTCAATTGAACTGTTGTTGCAGGCGATTTGCCATCCCATTTTAGTGACCCAATATGATTAGATGATTTTAATTGTGCGTTTATTCTACTTTTAGTATTTAAAATAGATAACACTCTAGAATAACTATTAGATGTGTTATCAATAATTCCAACAATACCATTAGAAGTAATAACACCTAAATCCTCTTTAATGGCATCATTTTCTCCTTTGTTTAAAGTCAAGTAGTTTTTAGTTGAGGCGTAATTATTGTTGATGATTTTTGCAGATTGAATTTTATAACGACCATTGTAAGTCACACTATCTATTGATGAACTTGCTATTGTAATAGTATCGCTAGAATTTAAAATTTGAGAACGCAATCTGTTATTTTCTTCAATAAGAATATCGTTTTGTTCATTCAAATCAAAATAATCTGAAATACCACTCGCACTTTCATAAATACCACCAGTTAAAAAATTGGCAGAGTTTATAAACTTGCTTTTATGATAAGAATGTGATTGTATTGTTAATCCCAAAGAAATGACAAACAGCAAGAGAAACAAAAGGAACGTCTTGTTTCTAATGACAAAGTTTATGATTTGTTGCATGCTAGGTTGTTAATCTGGGTTATTTAATCAATACGCTTTTGAATTTTGCTAGATTTTTTAGTGCGATTCCTGTACCACGAACAACTGCTCTTAAAGGGTCTTCTGCAATATAAACTGGTAAATCTGTTTTTTGAGATAAACGTTTATCTAAACCTCTTAACATAGATCCACCACCTGCTAAATAGATTCCAGTATTATAGATATCTGCAGCGAGTTCTGGAGGTGTTTGAGATAAAGTTTCCATTACAGAATCCTCAATTCTTAAAATAGATTTGTCTAATGCTTTTGCAATTTCACGATAAGAAATCTGAACTTGTTTAGGTTTACCAGTTAATAAATCACGTCCTTGAACGCTCATTTCTTCTGGTGGCATATCTAAATCTTCGGTAGCAGCACCAATTTGAATTTTTATCTTTTCCGCAGTACGATCACCAACATACAAGTTGTGTTGCGTACGCATGTAATAAATAATGTCATTTGTAAAAACGTCTCCTGCAACTTTAACAGATTTGTCACAAACAATTCCGCCAAGAGCAATCACTGCAATTTCTGTTGTACCACCTCCAATATCAACAATCATGTTTCCTTTTGGTTGCATAATGTCAATACCAATACCAATAGCAGCTGCCATTGGCTCATGTATTAGATATACTTCTTTACCATTGACACGCTCACAAGATTCTTTTACAGCTCGCATTTCTACTTCTGTAATCCCTGAAGGAATACAAACAACCATTCGCAATGCAGGCGTAAATAATTTCTTTTTTAATGCAGGAATATTCTTGATAAACATACTTATCATTTGCTCAGAAGCATCAAAATCTGCAATTACACCATCTTTCAAAGGTCTAATTGTTTTAATGTTTTCGTGAGTTTTACCTTGCATCATGTTGGCTTCTTTACCAACTGCAATTATTTTTCCAGAAATTCTATCTCTTGCAACTATGGATGGACTATCAACAACAACTTTGTCGTTATGGATAATTAGTGTATTTGCGGTTCCTAAATCTATGGCTATTTCTTCGGTTAAGAAATCAAAAAATCCCATGTGTTATTCTAATATTATGAGGGTGTTATTTTATTCAGTTTTTGACGTGTTGTAAAAGTAGTAAAACTTACTAAATATTTACGGTTTATTTTTACTTCAATTTATATGAATGTTAAGCGGTTAACTTTTTATAGTTAAACGTTTACTTTTTGGTTTTGGATGTTAACGATAGATTAAAAGAATAAAATTTATGAAACCTCCTTTTTCTTCGGAAATTTTAAGACTCACAAAAAAGCTTTTAAATAAGAGCATTTTTTTTTACTTCGGAAGAACAGAAATTAAAAATTCACGTCTAACCATGATAGTTTCATGGTTAGACGTAAAGTGTTGTTAGTTATTTTGAGAAGAGATTCTCGCTTTAGTGGGAATCTTAATGCTTAAAATGACGTGTTCCAGTCATGACCATCGCAACATTATGTTCATTACAATAGTCAATCGTTAATTGATCTTTAATTGAGCCTCCTGGTTGTATTACAGCAGTGATTCCTGCATGATCAGCAATCTCTACACAATCTGGAAAAGGGAAAAATGCATCACTTGCCATTACAGCACCTTTTAAATCAAAATTAAAAGATTGTGCTTTATGGATGGCTTGGTTAAGAGCGTCAACACGACTTGTTTGTCCTGTACCACTTGCACATAATTGTTTGTTTTTTACTAAAACAATTGTATTAGATTTGGTGTGTTTGCAAATTTTAGAAGCAAATATTAAATCATCTAACTCATTTTGAGTTGGCTTTGTGTTCGTTGCTTGTTTTAAGTCTTCTAGGCGATCTGTTTTGTTGTTTCTATCTTGAACTAAAACTCCGTTAAGACAAGTTCTTACAGTTGTTTCTGCAAATTCTGTGTCTTTTAAAATTAAAAGAATTCTATTTTTCTTTCCTTTTAAAATTTCTAATGCTTCTTCAGAAAAAGATGGTGCTATAACCACTTCACAAAATAAGGTGTGAATCTTTTCGGCAGTAGCTTTGTCAATTTCTGTATTAGCGATTAAAACACCTCCAAAAGCAGATACCGGATCACCAGCTAATGCATCTACATAAGCTTGGTGTATATTGTCACGTTGTGCAAAACCACAAGCATTATTGTGTTTTAGAATAGCAAAAGCAGGCTCTTCTCCTTTAAATTCGTTCATTAAATTTACAGCTGCATCAACGTCAAGAAGGTTGTTGTAACTAAGTTCTTTTCCGTGGAGCTTCGTGAATAAATCATCGAAATTTCCGAAGAAAAAACCACGTTGATGAGGATTTTCTCCATAACGTAATACTTGACCTTTAGTTTCACTAATTTTAAGTGACGCAATACTATGATCTGCATTGAAATAATTAAAAATTGCAGAGTCATAATGAGAAGAGACATTAAAAGCTTTGGCAGCAAATTGTTTTCTGTCATCTTCAGAAGTCTCACCATTTTTCAATTTCAGAAGTTCTAAAAACTCAGAATAATCATCAACAGACGATACGCAAATCACATCTGCATAATTTTTTGCAGCAGCGCGAATAAGAGAAATACCTCCAATATCAATTTTTTCAATAATATCTTGATTCGAAGCTCCAGAAGCTACTGTTTTTTCAAAAGGATATAAATCTACTATAACGACATCTATTTGTGGAATATCGAAATCAATCATTTCGGCAACATCGCCATCATGATTTTGACGGTTTAAAATACCTCCAAAAACTTTTGGGTGTAATGTTTTTACGCGTCCGCCAAGAATTGAAGGGTAGGATGTTACGTCCTCAACAGGAACGACGTTTATGCCTAAGTCTTTGATGAATTTTTCTGTACCACCTGTAGAATAAATGGTCACATTTTGTTCGTCTAATTGTTTTACGATTGGTGCTAATCCGTCTTTACTAAAAACTGAAATTAAGGCAGATTTAATTGTTTTGTTGTTGCTCATTTTAAAGTTGTTGTCGTTGTGTTGTGAATTTTTGTTGTTTTGTAAAAATTAAAGCCCAAAAATACATAATATCAAAGGCTTATTTGGGTTGAAAATGCAGTTTGTTTCAATTTTTTGTAACAATAAATTGTTGAAAACGTCCTATCTTTATATTTCCAGAACCAAACTGGAACATCAAACCAATTTTATGCTTGTTTATCTTAGGTTATTTAAAGAGAGTTTTTCGTTTGCTATCAACGCATTGCGTAATAATAAGCTGCGTACATTTTTGTCGCTTTTGGGAATTACCATTGGTATTTTTTCCATCATTGCGGTTTTGGCAGCTGTAGATTCTTTAGATAAAAGTATTAAAGATCAATTGAGTGGTCTAGATAAAAATACAATGTATTTAACGAAGTATTCTTTTGGACCTACAGAAGTGCCTCGTTGGCAACGTGAGAGTTTCCCGCAGGCTGAGTATGCTGATTATGAGTTTATAGAACGAAATGTGCCAGATATTGAAGCTATTGCTTATGTGATTTTCGGTGGTAATGAAAACATAAAGTATGAAGGTAATACAGTTTCTGGAGTTAATATTACACCAGTTTCTAATGGTATTTACGATATTGAAAATCTTAAACTTTCCGACGGTAGATTTTATAACGAATCTGAATCCAACTCAGGATCAAACGTCATGGTTATTGGTAGTGGTACAGCTGAGAATCTCTTCGGAAATATAAATCCAATTGGAAAAACCGTTAGAGCCTACGGTAGAAAAATGACTGTTATTGGAGTACTCAAAAAAATGGGTAATGGCTTAGGTGATTCTCCTGATGAGAAAGCCTTTGTGCCAGCAAATTTTGTAAGACGTTTTCAAAATGGTGGGTCAGATGGTTTACCAGGAGCAGTTATTATTAAACCTAAAAAAAGTGTTGATATGGGAGCGTTTGAAGCGGTCCTAAAACAAAAATATAGAGCTTATAGAGGACTTAAAGCTGATGAGCCTGATAATTTCTTTGTAAATAAGTTATCTGGTCTAACCGATTTTGTTGATGGCATTATTGGCTTTCTAAATGGAGCAGGTTGGGTGATAAGTGGTTTTTCTTTACTAGTTGGAGGATTTGGGATTGCTAATATCATGTTTGTTAGTGTGCGAGAAAGAACGAACCTTATTGGGATTCAAAAATCATTAGGTGCTAAGAATAAGTTTATTTTGCTTCAGTTTTTATTTGAAGCAGTAATTCTTTCTGTGTTGGGAGGGTTGATTGGTATTATTATGGTCTGGTTGATTTCTTTAGCAGCAAATGCTGCATTAGATTTTGAGTTCGTGCTGTCATTCTTCAATATCTTTCTTGGTTTTGGACTTTCAACATTAATCGGTTTGATTTCTGGAATAATACCAGCAATTTCAGCATCTCGATTAGATCCAGTTGAGGCTATAAGGACTGGTATGTAAATTAGTTTACAGATGCAGTCTCAGTTTTCAGTGCTTAAAAATGATCTTTAAGTGATAAATAAAAATTTTAAGAAAAGATTTTGGACATTTTTTAAGTGGGTCACTCTATTCTTACTAATTGCTTTTCTACTAACAATTTTCATGAGCGAGACTACTTATGGAATGAATAGAACTATAGGTTGGTCTTGGACATTTAGAAATCCTCAATTTTGGTTTGGTGTAATTATTTTTTTTATAGTGCTATTCATTATAATTACTATTGTCACAGTAGTAATTATGAAATTAACACAACTGATTAAGAAATTATTTTCGACCGAGTAAACTTTGGGCAATTACGCCTTTGTGTGAATATTATATTTAGATAATAGTAGAAACCAATTCACATACAAATTCTAAAAATCGTTCATCTTCCGAAGAAAAAGGGTTAAGAGTACTGGAGTCTATATCAATTTGACCTACATTTTCTCCATTTACAAAAATAGGAATCACAATTTCTGCTTTTACAGTAATGCTACAAGCAATATAGTTGTCTTGCTCTTCAACGTCTGGTACGACGAAATTTTTATTTGAAAGCGCTACTTGTCCGCAAATTCCTTTTCCGAAGGGGATAATAATATGATCTGTAGGTTCTCCAACATAAGGTCCTAGTTTTAACTCATTTTTGTCTCCATTTTTAAAATAGAAACCTACCCAATTATAGTAATCTACATGGTTTTCAAGAAGTTCGCATATTAATAATAAACGTTGGTTAACCGTTTTGGTAGTATCTGCTACTAGGTTTTTAACCTGAGGTTTTAGGGATTCAAAAATCATAGCTGTAAAAATTTTGGTAAAAGTATTTAAAAAGTGCTATTTCTAGATTCATTTTGTATAATTTTAACTGAAAGTAATTTATTGTTTTATTTGAAAGCACTTCTACATAAATATAAATCTGTCGTAAAGTTTATATTAACCTTTCTAACGGTTTATATTGTACTCACTATCTGTTATAAATTGTATTTAGACGTTTCTGATGGTTCTAAATATTATCCAGATTACTTAACGAATCTTGTTGCAAAGCAAAGTGAATCTCTAATCAATACTTTTGGCTATAATGCTGAGATTGCTCCGCATCCAGATGAACCTTCAATGAAAATGTTGGTCAATTCAAAATTTGTAGCAACAATAGTAGAGGGTTGCAATTCAATAAGTGTGATTATTTTATTCATATCGTTTGTAATAGCTTTTGCAGGAAAATTCAAAGCGACTTTTATTTATATATTGACTGGAAGTGTCCTTATATATATTGTGAATCTCATACGAATAGCCATTTTATCTATAGGCTTGTATAATTATCCTTGGAGGCAGGATATTTTTCATAAGGTTATTTTTCCAATGATAATCTATGGTATGGTTTTCTTGCTTTGGATGTTTTGGGTGAATCGGTTTTCAAAAAAGAAAAAGCAACATGCGTAATCCAATCACTTATATATTGCTTTTGGTTTTGTTTGGATTATTGGTTTTAATTCGTGTTTTTGAAAACGAATTATTTTACGATCCATACTTGTCATTCTTTAAAAATGACTACCTAAGTATGGACTCTCCAAGACGGGAAATATTAAAATTGTCATTATTTACAACATTACGATTTGTGTTAAACTCAGCGATTTCATTAGGGATTATTTTTATATTCTTTAGAGATAAGTCAATTCTCAAGTTTTCATTAATGGTTTACATAATCGCTTATGTTATTTTGATGTTATTCTTTTTGTATTTCGTCACATCTCCAAGGCAAGAGGATTACTATTTGTTTTTTAACTTTAGAAGATTTTTGATTCAACCAATTTTATTATTGCTACTAGTTCCAGCATTTTTTTATCATAAACTTAAAACTTAAACTGTTAATCAAACTGTAATTTTATAAGGGTTAATTTCTTTTTTTTTAACTTTGTAATTAATTATGAAGCAAGTATTCCATAAAATAATGTCTTTTGCAATGGCTTTTGTAGTGTTATTCTCTACAATGTCGTTCACTATGAATATGCATTATTGTGGAGATACTTTAGTAGAAACTGCGGTTTTTAAGAAAGCTAAAGGTTGTGGTATGGAAATGCAAACACCTTCAACCGAAGGTTGTTCTATAATCAAAAAAAACTGCTGTAATGACGAACAATCAGTTGTTGATGGTCAAAACGAATTACAACTACAAGTCGATCAAATTTCTTTTGAGCAGCAAGTATTTATAGCTTCATTTGTCTATACTTATATTAACCTTTTTGAAGGTTTAGATAATAATGTGTCTTCTTACGAAGCATATGAACCACCACTCGTCACAACGCAAATCTTTAAGTTAGACGAGACCTATTTAATCTGATTTTTAAAACAAAAGACTCTATTATCCAGTGATTTATATCATTAGGATGGTTTTCTGTATTCGGTGTTTTCTTAACACCAATGTCTAATTGTTTTAAACATCAAACTTCATGCTAAATAAAAGCATCAAATTTTTAATAGAAAATAAACTCGTAGCAGTTTTATTACTCGTCCTCTTTGTAGGTTGGGGAACTGTAAATGCACCTTTTAATTGGGATACCGGATTTCTACCAAGTAATCCAGTAGCAGTAGATGCTATTCCTGATATAGGTGAAAACCAACAAATTGTTTTCACCAAATGGGATGGTCGTTCACCACAAGATATCGAAGATCAGATTACGTATCCGCTAACCACTTCGCTATTGGGAATTCCTGGAGTAAAAACCATTCGTAGTTCTTCTATGTTTGGCTTCTCTAGTATCTACATCATTTTTGAGGAAGATATAGAATTTTACTGGAGTCGAAGCCGAATTTTAGAAAAGTTAAACTCGCTACCTAGTAACTTATTACCAAACGATGTAAATCCTGCTTTAGGACCTGATGCCACAGGTTTAGGTCAAATATATTGGTACACACTTGAAGGTAGAGATGAAAATGGAAACGTAACTGGTGGTTGGGATTTACATGAATTAAGAAGTATTCAAGATTACTATGTGAAATACGGATTGTCTTCTGCAAGTGGTGTCGCTGAAGTAGCTTCTATTGGTGGTTATGTTCAAGAATACCAAGTAGATGTTAATCCAGAATTAATGCGCCAATACAATATTAGTTTAAATCAAGTTGTAAAAGCGGTTAAAAGTAGTAATCAGGATATTGGTGCGCAGACATTAGAAATCAATCAAGCCGAATATTTAGTGAGAGGTTTAGGCTACGTAAAATCTGTTGAAGATATTGAAAATGCTGTGGTGACTTCAGAAGATTTTACTTCAATTAAAATTAAAGATATTGGTAAGGTTACCTTAGGTCCTGCTGCACGAAGAGGCCTATTGGATAAGGAAGGTGCCGAAGTTGTTGGTGGTGTTGTAGTTGCAAGATATGGCGCAAACCCTATGGAAGTCATTACCAATGTCAAAGCAAAAATTAACGAGCTTAAAGGCGGTTTGCCATCTAAAGTTTTAGCAGATGGACGCACCTCTCAATTAACTGTGGTTCCTTTTTACGATCGTACAGAACTGATTGTAGAAACCTTAGATACGCTTAACGAAGCATTGACATTAGAGATATTAATTACCATTTTGGTGATTATAATTATGGTTTTTAATTTAAGAGCTTCCATTTTAATTTCAGGATTATTACCAGTTGCAGTCTTAATGGTTTTTGTTGCCATGAAACTATTTGACGTAGATGCCAATATTGTTGCGCTTTCTGGTATTGCTATTGCTATTGGAACTATGGTCGATGTTGGCGTCATACTTGCCGAAAATATGATTCGACACCTCGATGATGATGCTTTAAGACTTCGCGAAGATGGTACAGCATACACTATAAATGAGGTTATTTATAACGCTACTGCAGAAGTTTCTGGAGCTATATTAACTGCAGTTTTAACTACCATTATCAGTTTTGTACCTGTATTTACGATGATTGGTGCCGAAGGAAAATTATTTAGACCCTTAGCCTTTACAAAAACGATGGCTTTATCAGCATCTTTGGTTATTGCCTTGTTTTTAATTCCACCATTTGCAGCGTATTTATTCAGAAAAACAACATTAAAAAATTCATTTAGATATTTTTTAAATGGCATTTTAATACTTGCGGGAATTGCAATTATTATTTACGGGTTTTGGTTAGGTTTACTCTTAGTGGCTTTCGGAATCACTGGTTTATTAGGTGTTTTAGGTAAAATAGATAAGAAGAAAATCAACCTCATAAATATTATTATTTCCTCGATTGCAATTGTTTTTCTACTTGCCGAATATTGGAGACCATTAGGTTTTAACCGCAGTATCATTGTCAATCTTATTTTTGTCGCTATTATTTGCTTCGGAATTTTAGGTGTGTTTTCTGTTTTCAGAAGGTATTATAGTCAGATTCTAAAGAGGGCTCTAGCCAATAAAGTATTGTTTTTAATAATTCCTGCGACCGTTCTTATATCTGGATTTTGGATTATGAAAAATACAGGAAAAGAGTTTATGCCTTCCTTAAATGAAGGGTCGTTTTTATTAATGCCAACGTCCTTGCCTCATTCTGGTGTTGAAGAGAACAAACGTGTGCTTCAGCAATTAGACATGGCGGTTGCTACTATTCCAGAAATTGAAACTGTAGTCGGAAAAGCTGGTAGAACAGATTCATCTTTAGATCCTGCGCCTTTATCTATGTATGAAAACATGATTCAATATAAATCGGAATATATGCGCAATTCCAAAGGAAAAAGACAGCGTTATAAAGTGAATGCTGATGGGTTGTTTGAATTGAAAGATAATGTCATTCCGACAGAGCGAGGCACGAGTGACGAGGAATCTCATCAAGAGATTTTTCACGCTGTTCAGAATGACAAAAAAACACGTTTTATTCCTTCTGGAACATCTATTAAAGCAAATCAACTTATCGAAGATAACAATGGTGAATATTACAGAAACTGGCGACCAGAAATTAACAGTCCAGATGATATTTGGAATGAAATTGTAAGAGTCACCAAATTACCAGGCGTGACGTCTGCGCCTAAATTACAACCTATAGAAACCCGACTGGTAATGTTACAAACTGGGATGCGTGCGCCAATGGGAATTAAAGTAAAAGGTCAAGATTTAAAACAAATTGAAGCTTTTGGATTACAATTAGAAAGTCTTTTAAAACAAGCGGAAGGCGTTAAAATAGAAGCTGTTTTTGCCGATAGAATTGTTGGAAAACCCTATTTGCTAATTGATATTGATAGAGAAAAAATAGCACGTTACGGTATTTCTATCGAAGATGTACAAAGTGTTCTAAAAGTGGCCATTGGTGGTATGTCATTAACCCAAACCGTTGAAGGACGAGAACGTTATGGCGTTAGAGTGCGTTATCCAAGAGAGCTTCGTGGTAATCCAGAGGATATAAAAGACATTTATATTCCTGTAGAAACGGGTAGTCCTGTTCCTTTAAGTGAATTGGCAACCATTAAATACGAGCAAGGTCCACAAGTCATAAAAAGTGAAGACACCTTTTTAGTTGGGTATGTCTTGTTTGATAAATTGGATGGTTTTGCAGAAGTTGATGTTGTAGAAAATGCACAAGCCTTGTTTCAACAAAAAATAGAATCTGGAGATCTAATTGTTCCAAAAGGTATCAGTTATAAATTTACAGGTACTTATGAGAATCAATTACGAGCAGAAAAAACATTGTCTGTTGTTGTTCCATTGGCATTAGCCATCATCTTTTTAATACTTTATTTTCAGTTTAAATCTGTAACCACATCGTTAATGGTATTTACCGGAATTACGGTTGCGTTTGCAGGTGGTTTTATAATGATTTGGTTATATGGTCAAGATTGGTTTTTCAATTTTAGTTTGTTTGGCGAGAATATGCGAGACCTCTTCAACATGAAAACCATCAATTTAAGTGTCGCTGTTTGGGTTGGTTTTATTGCACTATTTGGTATTGCTACAGATGATGGTGTGGTTATGGCAACCTACTTAACGCAAACTTTTGATCGCGAAAAACCTTCTGACAAAAAAAGTATTAGAGCTGCTGCTTTACATGCTGCAGAAAAACGTATTCGTCCGTGTTTAATGACTACAGTGACTACCATTTTAGCGTTGTTACCTGTTTTGACATCTACAGGAAAAGGTAGCGATATTATGATTCCTATGGCAATTCCAATATTTGGAGGAATGGTAATAGACATTACTTCCTACTTTATTGTCCCGGTTTTATATAGCTGGAGAGAAGAGTTTAAATTAAAAAGAGCAAACAAATGAATAGAATAATTTTAATACTGATAGGTCTTTTAACGGTTAGTTTTTCTAATGCTCAAGAATTAGAGAAACACATAGAAGAGGCTTTAAATAACAATCCTGAAATTCAAAAATTCGAGATGCAGTATAGCATTGCTGCCGAAAAAGTGAATGAAGTTAACACGCTTCCAAACACCGATTTTAGTGCTGGCTATTTTGTAAGTGAACCAGAAACACGCACAGGAGCACAACGTTTTAAAGTTTCAGCAAAGCAAATGTTGCCTTGGTTTGGGACTATTACTTCACGCGAAAATTATGTAAGCGCATTGGCTGATGCAAAATATGAAGACATTGTAATTGCTAAACGAAAGCTTGTTGCTTCGGTGTCGCAATCGTATTATAATCTTTACGCTAATAAAGCAAAACAAGAAGTTTTAAACGAGAATATTAAATTATTAGACACCTACGAAACATTAGCTTTAACCTCTGTTGAAGTTGGTAAAGCATCTGCAGTTGATGTATTGCGATTGCAAATGCGTCAGAATGAAATGCAACAATTATTAGACATCTTAAGTCAACAATTTTTAGCAGAGCAAACTAATTTTAATAAGCTACTAAATCGGGATAAAACTATTGCTGTAAATGTTGTAAATGCATTGCATATGCCTTCAGAAGATTTTGAAATAAATTTGGAAAATTTAGTATTACATCCAGAATTGTTGAAGTATGATAAACTGTTTGCTTCCGTAGAAAAATCAGAACTAGTAAATCAGAAAGAAAGCAATCCAATGATTGGTTTTGGTTTAGATTATATCGCCATTTCAGAAAGACCAAATATGAATTTTAATGATAACGGAAAGGATATAGTTATGCCAATGGTTTCGGTTTCCATTCCAATATTCAATAAAAAATACAAATCGCAAACCAAACAAAACGAATTACAACAACAGGAAATTGAATTCCAAAAGCAAGAACGATTTAATAGTTTAGAAACTTTGTTAGATAAAGCTATTAATGAAAGAATTTCAGCAAGAATAAGTTACAATACGCAAGCTAAAAATTTAAAACAAGCTAAAGATGCTGAAACTATTTTAATAAGAAGTTACGAAACAGGAACCATAGATTTTAATGATGTATTAGATATTCAAGAATTGCAATTGAAGTTTCAAATAAATGAAATAGAGTCGATTAGAAACTATTATGTGCAATCGACAATTATTAATTATTTAAGCAACTAGAAATGAAAAAACTAAAATATATAATAGTACTACTGTTAATTGCGATGCAATTTTCATTCGCACAATCCAAAGAAGGAAATGTAGATAATCTTCCCGTAAAAGAATATACACTAACCATAAATAAAAAAATGGTTAACAAAGTAGATAAAGAGGTTATGGGAATGACTATTAATGGAACTATTCCTGGTCCTGTATTAGAATTTACAGAAGGAGAATATGCTGTAATCTATGTTAAAAATAATATGGATGTGGAAACTTCTATTCATTGGCATGGGCTGTTATTACCTAACTTTTATGATGGAGTTCCTTATTTAACGACACCACCAATTGCTCCTGGTGAAACTTTTAAATATGAGTTTCCCTTAAAACAATCCGGAACCTATTGGTACCATTCGCATACAATGTTGCAAGAACAAAGTGGTGTTTATGGATCTTTCGTGATTAAACCTAAAGAAAAAACGTTGGATTACGACAAGGAATTGGTATTAATGTTATCCGATTGGACCAACGAAAAACCAATGAATGTTTTACGTAATTTAAAACGAGGGAACGAATGGTATAGTATGAAAAAAGGAACTGCCACACCATTAAATCAGGTAATCTCTAGAGGCGCATTTGGTGCGCAGTTAGATTTTTGGAGACAACGTATGGAAGGTGCAGACATTGCAGATGTCTACTATCCAGCATTTTTAATAAATGGAGAAGAAAGGATTGAATATCCAGATTTTAAGCCAGGAGAAAAAGTAAGGTTACGAATTATTGATGGTGCTGCATCATCTTCATTTTGGATGACTTTTGGAGGGGAAACACCAATCTTGATAGCTTCAGATGGACTCGTTGTAATTCCTGTAAAAAAGAACAAAACCTTTATAGGTGTTGCTGAAACCTATGATTTTATAGTAACCATTCCAGCCAAAGGAAAGTTAGAATTTAAAATTACAGCCCAAGATGGCTCTGGTACAGCTTCTGCGTTTTTAGGAAATGGCAACATACTTCCTGCTATGGAAGTTACAAGACCTGATAAAATTGGCATGATGCAAAAAATGGCAAAAATGAATATGAAAATGGGAGCACATGCCTTGAAATTTCAACCAAGAAAGGATGAACGCTATGACATGAAGGCGGAATATGGAATGCAAATGGATAATATGTCTGTAATGGATATGAGTAAACCAAAAGATTCTATGGGAATGGATAAAATGAAAGACATGAAAATGGATCACAGTAAAATGTCCATGGATAAGCGAGCAGATTCTAGTATGAATATGAAAGCTGATGATATGAAAATAGATGGTATGCAAGACATGGATATGTTTTCTGAGTATAATTATGATTATCTAAGATCTCCAAATAAAACAACGTATAGTAAAGACCTTCCTGTTAGAGATATACTTTTAAATCTAACGGGTAATATGAACCGTTACATATGGAGTATTAATGGTGTGCCATTATCGGAAGCAGATAAAATAAAAATTAAGTCTGGTGAAGTTACTAGGATGACTTTTAACAACTTAACGATGATGCATCATCCAATGCACCTTCACGGACATTTCTTTAGAGTGATTAATAAAAATGGAGAATACTCACCTTTAAAACATACAGTAAACGTGCCACCAATGCAGGAAGTTACCATTGAGTTTTATGGAGATGAGTATGGAGATTGGTTCTTTCATTGTCACATATTGTATCATATGATGAGTGGAATGACACGTATTGTAAGTTATGATACACCTCGAGATAAGCGCTTGGAAAAATTTCCTATAACTAAGTTGATTAAAGAAGATACGCATATGTATTCTTGGGGCATGTTAGATGCAGCATCACATATGACTGAGTTTAATTATGTGATTTCAAATATTCGTAACCAATTTAATGTAACAGCCGAATACGGTTGGAACGAAAACCTAGAGGCCGAGTTTACTTACGAACGCTATTTACACGATTATTTAAGAGTATTTGGAGGTGTAAATTTTGAAAATGAAATGGAAGATTCGTTAGACGATATTGAAACCACTGCTGTTGCGGGAATTCGTTATCTAACGCCTTATTTATTCCAACTTGACGTACGTATGGATAGTAAATTAAGACCACAAATAAGTTTCAGTAGAGAAATTATGATTTTCCCAAAAACAGCCATTTTTGGGAATTATGAATATCAAGCCGATTTTGGTTGGTTAGACGACCTACCTTCTGGAGACAATTTTAATAAAGAAGTCACTTGGAGTGTTGGAATAGAATATTTTTTATCCAAAAACTTTTCACTTATGGGAAGTCATGATAATCGTTTTGGAACTGGTGGAGGATTATCAGTTCGATTTTAAACAAATAATAATTATTAAATAAAAAAACAATGAAGAATTTAAAAGTAACAACAGGAATTTTAGCAATAGCAATAGCATTAGTAACACTAACAGTAATGTCTTGTAAAGATACTAAAAAAGAACATAGTAATGAGGATAGTCTTCATACTGAAATGAGTGCTGATGAAAATCATTCAGCAATGAATCATGACAATAGCAATGGGCATCATGATAATGAGAACAAAGAAATGACAATGAATGCTGATCAAGATGGCAACTCAGAACTCATACTTAAAGATTATTTTAATCTTAAAAATGCTTTGGTCGCAGATGATAATTCAAAAGCAAAAGAACTTGGAGGTAAATTAGCAAAAAGCCTTGTTAATTTAGATGTTTCTAAATACACAGACGCTCAAAAATCGGAACTAAACGAAATTATTGAAGATGCTGTGGAACACGCAGAGCATATTTCAGAAAGTCCAATGGCACATCAAAGAGAACATTTTAAAATTTTAAGCAAGGATGTAACGGATATGGTTACAATTACAGGAACAGCAAATACTTTATACGAACAGTTTTGCCCAATGTATGATAAAGGTAGTGCTTGGTTAAGTATGAGCGAAGAAGTACGTAACCCTTATTATGGAAGTAAAATGCTAAAATGTGGAAAAGTACAGAAAGAGATTAACTAAATGAAAACTGTTAAAAACATAGTGTTGGTTTTAATGGTTGCTTTTGTGGGAATACAATTTATTCCCACAAAACGTAACCAAAGTGATACCGTTCCAGTAACCGATTTTATGTTAGTTAACAAAGTTCCAAATAACATAAAAAGCATGTTACAAGTATCATGTTATGATTGCCATAGTAACAACACAAATTATCCTTGGTATAATAAAATGCAACCTATTGCTTGGTTTTTAGAAGGTCATATAAATGAAGGTAAGGCTGAACTTAATTTTAGTGAATGGGACTCTTTATCAAACCGAAGAAAATTAAGTAAGCTTCGGTCAATTATTAAACAAATTGAAAGTGACAAAATGCCTTTAGAGTTTTATATATCGATTCATAAAGATGCAGAATTTTCAGAAGAAGAAAAAATAACTATTATCCAATGGATGACACAATTAAGAGACAGTTTATAAATCATATAATATTATGAAACACAATTATCATATACATGGAATGACTTGCAACGGTTGTCGCGGTCACGTAGAAGAAACACTTTCAAAAGTAAAAGATGTTTCAAAAGCTACTGTTGATTTAGAAAAAGCAGAAGCAATAATCGAAATGGTATCACATATCCCCTTAGAAACCTTTCAGGAGGCTTTAAAAAATGATGGTGGTCGATACAGCATACATAATTTAGGAGACCATAATTATGCCAAGGAACATAGTACCACTTCCGCGGAAATAAAAAAAAGCAAAGGAACAGGAACATTTTACTGCCCAATGCATTGCGAAGGTGAAAAAACCTATGATAAAGCTGGTGATTGTCCTATATGCGGAATGGATTTAGTCGAAGAACAAAACCTATCAAATACCAAAGCAGATCAATGGACGTGCCCAATGCATCCTGAAGTTATTAAAGACGAACCTGGAGCGTGTCCCATTTGCGGAATGGATTTAGTGCCATTGGAAGCAGATGCTTCAGCAGAAGATAAAATCTATAATAAACTATTAAAAAAGTTTTGGATTGCAGTCGCTTTTACTGTGCCCATATTTTTAATAGCCATGTCAGAAATGTTAAACAATAATCCATTATATACCATTTTAGAGCAAAAAACATGGAATTGGATTCAGTTTGTATTATCTATTCCTGTTGTGTTTTATGCCACATGGATGTTTTTTACACGTGCTTGGACTTCAATAAAAACAAGAAATTTTAACATGTTTACGCTTATCGGAATAGGTTCTGGTATTGCTTGGTTATTTAGTGTATTCGCTATGTTATTTCCAGACGTATTTCCTATAGATTTTAAAACCGCAGATGGCAATGTTTTTGTGTATTTTGAAGCTGCAACAGTGATTCTAACCTTAGTATTATTAGGACAACTATTAGAAGCTAAAGCGCATAGTCAAACTAGTGGTGCAATAAAGGAATTGCTGAAATTAGTACCAGCAACCGCAACATTGGTAACAGAAGGCGAAGACAAAGTTATTGCAATTGATAAAATTGAACGAGGCAATTTATTACGTGTAAAACCTGGAGAAAAAATACCTGTAGATGGTAGTATTGTTGAAGGACAGAGTAGTATTGACGAATCTATGATTACCGGAGAACCTATTCCTGTAGATAAAGTGGTAGCCGATAAAGTAACCTCAGGAACGATAAATGGCACAAAGTCGTTTGTGATGAAAGCTGAAAAAGTAGGTTCAGAAACTTTGCTTTCTCAAATTATTCATATGGTTAATAATGCAAGTCGCTCTAAAGCACCAATTCAAAAACTTGCAGATAGAATTGCCAAATATTTTGTTCCTACCGTATTACTAGTTTCTATAATTACCTTTATTCTTTGGGCAGTCTTTGGGCCAGAACCAGCGTATGTATTTGCATTTGTAAATGCCATTGCTGTATTAATTATTGCTTGTCCTTGTGCATTAGGATTAGCAACACCAATGTCTGTTATGGTTGGTGTTGGTAGAGGTGCACAATCTGGTGTGTTGATTAAAAACGCAGAAGCTTTAGAGAAAATGAATAAAGTAGATGTGCTTATTGTAGATAAAACAGGAACGATTACAGAAGGAAAACCATCTGTTGAAAAAGTGATTGCTGTTACTAAAATTGAACAAGAGCTACTACTCGGCTACATTGCTTCTTTAAATCAATATAGCGAGCACCCTTTAGCAGAAGCTATAGTAAATTATGGCAAATTAAAAAAGGTGCCCATTACTAAAGTAAACGATTTTGAAGCAGTAGCAGGAAAAGGCGTTATTGGTGCCATTGATGCTAAAAAAGTGGCCTTAGGTAATGCTAAATTATTAGAGCAATTCTCTATTTCTATTTCAGAAAATTTAGCCAATGAAGTAATTGCAGAGCAAGAACAAGGAAAAACAGTGTCTTACATAACTGTAGAAAATGAAGCTGTAGGTTACGTGACCATTTTTGATGCCATTAAAAAAACAAGTCAAGAGGCTATAAAACAACTTCAGGACAATGGTATTGAGGTAATTATGCTTACTGGTGACAATAAAAACACAGCCAAAGCAGTCGCAGAACAATTAAAACTAAAACATTATAAAGCAGAATGTCTTCCAGAGGATAAACTAAACGAAATAAAAAAATTGCAGCAGCAAGGGAAAATAGTTGCTATGGCTGGAGATGGTATTAATGATGCACCAGCTTTAGCACAGTCGGAAGTTGGTATTGCAATGGGAACAGGAACCGATGTTGCTATTGAAAGTGCTACAATTACTTTAGTTAAAGGAGATTTACAAGGCATTCTAAAAGCTAAAAATTTAAGTCATGGTGTGGTTAAAAACATACAACAAAACTTGTTTTTTGCATTTGTTTATAATGTTATCGGTGTACCAATTGCAGCAGGAATATTATATCCATTTTTTGGGTTGTTATTATCTCCAATGATTGCAGCATTAGCAATGAGTTTTAGTTCAGTATCAGTAATAGCCAATGCGTTACGTTTAAGAAATATTAAAATTTAACTATTAAGTCAAATAATTATGGAAAATTCAAAACAACACACAAACAAAGGGAATTACAAAACATTTTTTTTAATGTTAGTATTATCATTTGTAGCCATGTATATCACAATGTACTTAAATACCTATGCTATTGATCATGTCTATTTTAGCTTAACACGTTTTTACATGGTATGCTTAGGAATTTCAACAATGGCGGTTATTATGCTATTATTTATGTTGAAAATGTATAAAAATAAAAAAAAGAACATCGCGATTTTAATTGGAAGCTTAACGCTTTTTATTGCCTCATTAAGTTTAGTTAGAGCTCAAGCACCAATAGTTGGAGATGTACTTTGGTTAAAAGGTATGATTCCTCATCACTCAATAGCCATTTTAACTAGTGAGCGTGCAGATATTCAAGATCCAGAAGTGAAAAAATTGGCTAATGATATTATTAAAGCACAACGAAAGGAAATAGAAGATATGAAAGCAATGATAAAACGTTTAGAAAATGAAAGATAATAAAGTAGTTATATACATTAGTTTACTAGCCATAGGTCTTTTATTGGGTTGGTTTATTTTTGGTGGATCATCAAATACAGAAACTGAACACAATCATAAAGAGGTTGCTGAGACTAACCAAATGTGGACATGCTCCATGCATCCTCAAATTATGCAACCAGAACCTGGCGATTGCCCAATATGTGGAATGGATTTAATTCCAGCAGAAAGCAGTGCCGAAGGTTTATTAGCAGATCAGTTTAAACTTACTGAAAATGCTATGGCTTTGGCTAACATACAAACATCCATTGTAGGCGATAACACTTCTAATATGGATACAGGTTTCGTTTTATCTGGAAAAATTACAGAAAATGAAAATGAAACAGCTACAATGCCAGCACATTTTAATGGAAGAATAGAAAAACTATACATAAAATCGTTAGGAGAACAAGTTAAAAACGGACAAGCTTTTGCAAAAATATATTCTCCAGAACTTATTGCTGCACAGCAAGAGTTAATTACTGCATATAAACTAAAAGCATCTCAGCCAAAATTATATAATGCGGTTAAAAATAAGTTTAAAAACTGGAGGATTCATGGCTCTCAATTAGATGAGGTGGAACAAACAGGACAAGTAAAAACAAGTTTTACTATATACTCTCATGTATCTGGTGTAGTTACAGAAATTGCTGTAAATGAAGGCTCTCATATCATGGATGGCAAGCCGATTTTTAAAGTTTCAAATTTAAAAACAGTTTGGGCAAACTTTGATGTCTATGAAAATCAAATCAGCCAATTTAAAAAAGGTCAAGACGTAATAGTGACTACTAATGCCTATGCTGATAAAGAGTTTAAAGCTAAAGTAGAATTTATAGATCCCATTTTAGATACTAAAACAAGAACCGTAAAATTAAGAGTTGTACTGAGTAATAAAGATGGTTTATTTAAACCAGGAATGTTTGTTGAAGGAAAAATAAAAGGAAGTCCTTCTTCGAGTAAAGAAGAAGTTTTATCTATACCAACAACTGCTGTTTTATGGACGGGAAAACGCTCTGTAGTCTATATTAAGTCGAATCCAAATGAACCTGTTTTTGAAATGCGTGAAATTACTTTAGGCAATCAAATTGGTGATAATTATCAAGTTTTAGAAGGTTTAAACAGTGGTGATGAAGTGGTAACCAACGGAACATTTACAGTAGATGCTGCTGCACAATTACAAGGCAAAAAATCTATGATGAATAGGGAAGGTGGTAAAGTTATGACTGGACATGAAGGACATCTTGGGATGGAAACAACTGCTTCAGTAAATAATGAAAAGCTTTCCAATAAAAATGAAAGAATAAAAGTCTCAAAAGATTTTCAGAATCAATTAAAAGTAGTCTTTAATGATTATATAAAATTGAAAGACGCTTTAGTTAAAGATGATCTAAACAACGTTATAGTAGAATCAAAACAAGTATTGACTGATTTATCTAAAATAGACATGAAACTATTAACAGATAAAGAAGCACATATGCATTGGATGTCCATTGAAAAAGAAATAAGAACAGTAGCTACTTCAATTTCAAATACATCTAAAATTGAAGAACAAAGGAGTTATTTTAAAAACCTTTCTTCTCATTTAACAAATGCAATTGAAGTATTTGGAATAAACGAAAAAGTGTATCATCAATTTTGTCCAATGGGAGATAACAACAAAGGCGCTTATTGGTTAAGTAAAAAAGAAAAAGTAATCAATCCATATTTTGGTGGTGCAATGCTAAGTTGTGGCGAAGTAAAACAAGTAATCGAATAATTAATAATTTAAATTTAATACAATGAATTTTTTAAAGAAAAATAACGAACAGAAAATGATTAAGATGAACAACGTGAGTAAAAAAGTAATTTTTAGTGCAGCTGTAATTATGGCTATTGGTTTAACAAGTTGTAAAAACGGAGCTAAACAAGAAAACGAAACAACAACCGAAGTATCTAAAGAAATGGCTAACGCAGATATTTCTTTTGGAGTAAGAGGAAATTGCGGTATGTGTAAAAACACAATTGAGAAAGCAGCAAATGCTGTTGATGGTGTTGATAAAGCAACTTGGGATGTAGATAAAAAGAAAATTGATGTATCTTTTAATGATACTAAAACAGATGCTATGGCTATTCATAATGCAGTTGCATCATCGGGTTATGATACCGAAAAAGTTTCTGGTGATTTAGAAGCTTATGATGGTTTACCAGGATGTTGTAAATATGATCATGAAATGGTAATGAATAAAGAATAAGAATGTATTATGCTGAAATTATATTACAAGTATAATTCACCTATTTTATCTTGTTTATATTTTTTCTGTATTTCGTTAAGAATCCAAAGATGGAAGGCTAAAATTTGTTTTTCAACTTTGGATGATTTTTGATGTAACCTTGTTACAGATTTTTTTAGCACAAGCATTTTTTTCATTATAAACTTAAACTGTAATTTTATTAGAGCTAATTTCTTTTTTTTAACTTTGCAACATGTTAAAACAAGTTTTACATAAACTATTTTCTATCGCAATGGCGCTTTTGCTTTTGCTGTCAACAGCCTCTTTTACTGTTGTGAAAAGTTTTTGTGGAGACGTTTTAATTGATACAGCTGTGTTTCAAAAAGCAGAAAGTTGCGGTATGGATATGGTAATACATACAGAAACAACAATAACAAAAGGATGTTGTAAAGAAGAGATTGAAGTTGTTAAAGGTCAAGAGGATTTAAACTTGAATACTCATAAGTCTATTGATTTTAATCAAAAACTTGTTCTAACCTCTTTTGTTTACACATACTTGTCTCTTTTTGAGAGTTTACCAAAACAAATTATTTCTCATAAAAATTATTCTCCTCCCAATTTGATTGCAGACATACAAGTTCTCGATCAAGTATTCCTTATTTGATATTATTTATTTCTAAGATTCATTAGCGACCAATTTTTGGTCTAAAGATTAATTTTTCATAAATAAAATGACACACACATATATAGTTACAGGAATGACCTGTAATGGTTGTAAAGCTTCGGTAGAAAAAGTTTTAAATACTCTAGACCAAGTAAAAGATGTATCTATAAATTTAGAAACTCAGGAAGTTGAAATTTCAATGAAAAGTCATATTTCTACGGAAATTTTAAAACAAGCATTACCGTCTAAATATTCACTTTCAGAAAAGAAAAACAAGAATGTCTTTGCTTCAGTTTCCGAAGAAAAAATAGGGCAGAAGAGTGAGTTAAGACAATTATTTCCTCTCTTTCTTATTTTTGGATATATCTTATTGGGTACTCTTTTGATGAATTACAATTCTTTTAATATCGAAAATTTTATGCTCGATTTTATGGGATTATTCTACATTATCTTTAGTTTCTTCAAACTGTTAGACTTAAAAGGATTTCCAGAAAGTTTCAAAATGTATGATCCTCTAGCAAAGTTAGTACCTGCTTATGGTTGGGTTTACCCGTTTATAGAACTATCATTAGGTGTTCTATTTTTGATGCGTATTCAAATTCCATTGGCTTTAATTGCAACGTTAATTATTCTAGGAATCACAACCGTTGGAGTTACAAAAACACTTTTAAATAAAAAGTCAATTCAATGTGCTTGTTTGGGTACTGCATTAAAGTTGCCTATGACCAAAGCCACATTTATCGAAAATAGTATTATGATTATAATGGCAATTATAATGCTTGTAAAAACCTACAATTAAAATGAAAAAAATAATATATATCATAATGATGATGCCATTATTTATGTTTTCTCAGGAGACCATAGAAGGCATTATTACAGAAAAAGTTGATGGAAACAAAATGTTTCCATTAGCAGGAGCTAATATATTTTGGCTAGACACATCAATAGGTGCTGTTACAGATATTGATGGGAAGTTCAGTATTCTTTATGAACCAAGTTATACAAAACTAGTCATAAGTTATGTTGGTTTTAAAACAGATACGATAACAATTACAAAGCCTAAATACATTAAACATTTGTTAGAAGCCACTGGAGATTTAGATCAAATAGTATTAACCGCAAGAAAGCGAGCTACTTCAAGATCTTACATGAGTGTACAAAATATAATGACGATAAGTAGTGATGAACTTTTAAAAGCTGCGTGTTGTAATTTATCTGAAAGCTTTGAAACCAATCCATCCATAGATGTTAATTTCTCTGATGCTGTCACAGGCACACGTCAAATTAAAATGTTAGGATTGACTAGTAAGTACATTTTAATTACTACAGAAAACATACCCTCTATTAGAGGTGCATCTCAAGCTTACGGATTAAGTTTTATACCAGGAACTTGGGTAGAAAGTATCCAAATTACCAAAGGAGCAGGAAGTGTCGTTAATGGCTTTGAAAGTATCGCAGGACAAATCAACGCAGAGCTTCAAAAGCCCTCAAAAGATGATAAATTTTTCTTGAATCTATATGGAGCAAGCAGTCAGCGTTTAGAACTTAACACACATTTTAATACTAAGGTGAGTGATAAGTGGAGTACAGGTTTATACGTTCATGGTAATACCCATCAAGAAAAACATGATGTTAATGATGATGGATTTTTAGATATGCCATTGTACAACCAAATCAATGTGATGAATCGTTGGCAGTACACTAACCCAGAAAAAGGATTTGTAAGTTTTATAAACGTACGTTATCTTAATGACGCAAAACAATCTGGTCAACTTGATTTTAATCCAGATACAGACCGTTTAACCACCAATGCTTGGGGAAGTGAAATTGATACAGAGCGTTTTGAAGTCTCAGCAAAGCTAGGTTATGTTAATCCTGAGATTCCTTGGCAAAGTATGGGTGTTCAATTTGCATTTAGCAGTCATAATCAAGAATCTTATTTTGGTTTAAATCAATATAATATTAATCATAATAGTATATATTCTAATGTGATTTATAACTCGATTATTAGTGATTCTAGACATAAAATTAAAACGGGTTTAGGCTTCACATACGACCATTATGATGAGTTTGCTCTTGGGAATGATTTTGAGCGTAGCGAGCGTTCTGCAGGTGCTTTTTTTGAATATGCTTATGATGATTTAGATAAGTTAACTATAACTGCAGGCTTGCGCTTTGATACGCACAATTTATTAGGTGAGTTTGTGACGCCACGTTTGCATGCACGATACACACCTTGGGATAAATCAGCATTTCGCGCGTCAATAGGTAGAGGAAAACGAAGTGCTAATATTTTTGCTGAAAATCAAAACATCTTTGCAACATCAAGATCAATTAATATTCTAAATACAAGCGGAAACATCTATGGTTTAGATCCAGAAATTGCATGGAATTATGGAGTATCATATCTTCAAGGTTTTAATCTCTTCGGAAGAAAAGCAGACGTGACTTTTGATTTCTATAGAACCGATTTTGAAAATCAAGTCGTTATTGATTGGGAAAATCCGCAGGAAGTAAATTTTTATAATCTCGAAGGTGATAGTTATGCTAATAGTTTTCAAGTAGAATTGAATTACAACGTGTTTGAGCGTTTTGATTTTAGAACAGCTTATAAATATTATGACGTGCAAACTACTTATGCTTCTGGGAAAGTAGCAAAACCACTAATTCCTAAGCATCGATTTTTTGCAAATGCATCTTATGAAACTGGAATTAAAGAAGGACAGACATCACATTGGAAATTTGATGTCACTTACAATTGGTTGAGTGAACAACGTTTTTCATCAACATTGTCCAACCCAATAGAATATAGATTACCAGAAAAATCACCAACTGTAGGAACCTTGAACGTTCAAGTTACTAAAGTGTTTTCTCCAAAATTTGAAGTATATTTAGGTGGTGAAAATGTTACAAACGTGAGACAAAACAATCCTATTTTGGGTGCAGATGATCCTTTTGGTTCAAATTTTGATACTACCTTTGTGTATGGTCCAATTTTTGGAAGTATGTATTATGCAGGATTACGATTTAAAATAAAATAAAGATTAACGCTCTGTCACTTCGAGCGTAGTCGAGAAGCTTTTTTAGGTCTCGACTACGCTCGACCAGACAGAAAAAAAACAAATTATGAAAAAAATAGTTACAGTACTAGTGTTATTAATAACCACAATAACTTTCGCTCAAAACAAAAACGAAAGAGCTTCAATGGAAGTTGATGGTGTTTGTTTAATGTGTAAAGAGCGCATTGAAAAAGCTGCCATAAGAACTAAAGGAGTGAAATCTGCAATATGGAATGTAGATACTCACGAGCTCAAATTAATTTATGATGCACGCAAAACAAATTTAGATTCAATTAGTAAAAAAATAGCATCTGTTGGTCATGATACAAAAAAAATAAAAGCTACAGATGAAGAATATGCAACTGTTCATCCATGTTGTATGTATCGAGATGATGAAGTAGTTGATGATCATAAAAATTAAAACACTTTAGAACATAAAAAAGAGCCTTTGATAATTATCAAAGGCTCTTTTCATATAGTTTAAACACATGAGTGAATAAATCATCTGTGGCGATTCGCCACTACATCATTCCTGGCATACCGCCACCCATTCCTCCTGGCATTCCACCTCCAGCAGATTCCTCTTTAATATCCACTAAAGCACATTCTGTAGTTAGAATCATTCCTGCAACAGATGCAGCATTTTCTAATGCGATACGTGTTACTTTTTTAGGATCAATGATTCCTGCTTTAAGCATATCAACATACGTTTCAGATTTAGCATCAAAACCGAAGTCTTTCTTGCCTTCTAACACTTTATTGATAACTACTGAAGCTTCACCACCTGCATTTTCTACAATGGTTCTTAAAGGTGCTTCTATAGCTTTTGCTACAATTTGAATTCCTGTTGTTTCATCAAGATTCTCTGTTGTGATTTTTCCTAAAACAGCTTTTGCTCTTACTAAAGCAACACCTCCTCCAGCAACGATACCTTCTTCTACTGCAGCTCTCGTTGCATTTAAAGCATCATCAACACGATCTTTTTTCTCTTTCATTTCAACTTCACTAGCTGCACCAACATAAAGTACTGCAACACCTCCAGCTAACTTAGCTAAACGCTCTTGTAGTTTTTCTTTATCGTAGTCACTAGTAGTTGTATCTATCTGTGCTTTGATTTGATTTACTCTTGCTTTGATATCTGAAGATTTTCCAGAACCATTAACAATAGTTGTGTTGTCTTTATCAATCATTACTGATTCTGCTGTACCTAACATTGTTAAGTCTGCATTTTCTAGAGAGAATCCTCTTTCTTCAGAAATTACAACACCTCCAGTTAAAATAGCGATATCCTCAAGCATTGCTTTACGACGATCTCCAAATCCAGGTGCTTTTACAGCAGCAATTTTTAATCCACCACGTAATTTATTAACTACTAAAGTAGCTAAGGCTTGGCCTTCTACATCTTCTGCAATAATTAATAACGGACGACCAGATTGTGCAACTGGCTCTAATATTGGAAGTATTTCCTGTAAGTTAGAAATTTTCTTATCAAATAATAAAATGTACGGATTCTCAAGATCTGCAATCATTTTATCAGAATCTGTTACAAAGTAAGGCGATAAATATCCTCTGTCAAACTGCATCCCTTCAACAACATCAACGTATGTTTCCATACCTTTTGCTTCTTCAACAGTAATTACACCTTCTTTTCCTACTTTGCTAAACGCTTTAGCTATTAGCTCACCAATAGTATCATCATTATTTGCAGAAATTGCAGCTACTTGCTTAATCATTGCAGAGTCGCTTCCTACTTTTTTAGCTTGCTTTTCAAGATCTTTTACAATAGCTAGTACTGCTTTGTCAATCCCACGTTTTAAATCCATTGGATTTGCACCTGCAGCAACATTTTTTATACCTTCTTTTACGATGGCTTGTGCTAGAACGGTAGCAGTTGTTGTACCATCACCAGCTAAGTCATTAGTTTTTGAAGCTACTTCTTTTACCATTTGAGCTCCCATGTTTTCAAGCTCGTTCTCTAATTCTATTTCTTTAGCAACAGAAACACCATCTTTTGTAACCTGAGGAGCTCCAAATGAACGACCAATAATTACGTTACGACCTTTTGGGCCTAATGTTACTTTTACTGCATTTGCTAATGCGTCAACACCACGTTTTAATCCGTCACGTGCTTCAATATCAAATTTTATATCTTTTGCCATTTTTTTAAGTTTTGTCATTCCTGCGAAAGCAGGAATCTATTTTGTTTATAGTTAATTTTAATTGGATTTCAAATCACACTTCGATTACGCTCAGTGTAAACAAGAAATCAAAGTGAATTAAACAATCGCCAATATATCACTCTCACGCATGATTAGGTAATCTTTACCTTCTAGTTTTAATTCTGTACCTGCATATTTTCCGTAGAGTACAGTGTCACCAGATTTCACTGTCATTGGCTCATCTTTTGTGCCTTTACCAACAGCAACAACTTTTCCTTTTTGTGGTTTTTCTTTAGCGTTGTCTGGAATGATTATTCCTGAAGCTGTTTTAGTTTCAGCTTGCACAGGCTCTATAAGAACTCTGTCTGCTAATGGTTTAATGTTTAAGCTCATTTGTTATGTAAGTTTTTTAATTAAATATTTATAGTTGATTATGATCAACGCATTAGAGATATGCTAAAAATGTGCCAATAGCATATAACTGACAAAGTTGCAGAGGTATCACGTTTCCGAAGTAATAAGAATACAAAACTAGTTATTGAGCAAAAAAAAATGCCAACTAAATATAGTTGGCATTTTGTATGATATATAAATTAGTGTACTAATCTAATGAATCTGCAGGTGTTGCTATATTATCTACTGCAGTATCAACAGGAGTTGATAATGGAGCAGTTGTAGTTGTATCACTACCATTGATTATTTTAGAATCTTCAACACCTCCTGCACCAGGAATTGCAAAGTTAGATGCTAAAATTAATGCTAATAATAAAGTTGCTAAAGCCCAAGTACTTTTGTCTAAAAAGTCTGTTGTTTTTTTAACACCTCCAACTTGTTGGGTACCACCACCACCAAATGAAGAAGATAATCCTCCTCCTTTAGGGTTTTGAACCATAACGACTACAACTAGTAAAAATGACACTAGTATGATTAAGATTAAAAAGATTGTAAACGTATTCATTATTTTTGTGTATTATTTTCTTGTAATTCTTTTACTGCTTTAATTTGGTCTGCAAAGAAACCACTTTTTTCTGGATATTTCAAACTTAATATTTTATAAGATTGAATTGCCTTTGCATAGTTGTTTTGTTCTAAGTAAATTCGGGCGAGTGTCTCTGTCATCAATCCGTCGTGAGCAACTTTGTCGCTGGTATCTGTATTGACTTTTTTTAATTCTTTAGTAGGAACTATTTTTGGATTGTTCTCTAAAAACTTATCAATGAGGTCAAAGTTTTTATTGACTGATACCGATTTTTTAGCTTGTAAATTATCTTTGTTTTTAACTATTTTTTCTTCGGAAATATTAGCATCTATTTCATTTTCGTCTCTTTGAATAGGTTTAAAGCTCGTGATTTTTAGCCACTCTGTGAACGAGTGTGTTTCTGCTTTTCCAAATTCTAAAGGTTTGCCAATTTGAAGAATGTCTTCTGGTGTTTCTTCTAAAATTTTAGAGTCAATATCTGTAATAACTAGTTCTGGAGTAGTATTTTGAAGAGATAAAAAGTGAGCAACATCTTCTGTGTTTATTTTTTGCTCAAATAAGTTTGGGTCTAGAACTCCTTTTGTATTTTTTATATGTTGTTTTAGTGCATCGTCAATTGTTACACTTTTATTAACTGAAATATCATCCAAATCATTAACTGTTAGGTCTTTGAGGTGTTCTGAGTTTTGCTTGATAATTTGAGATATTTCGTTTTGATTGAAAATTTCCGAAGTAATAAAATCAAACAAAATACTACGATCTGTGGTATAAGCTGCTGTGATTTTTAATTCTTGATTGTATTTATAGCTTCCTGTATTTTTTAATCCTTTGAGATATAATGCTCTTGCAGATTGAAAATATGGATACTGAATACTTAAATCATGTAATTCATTAGTTTGAGCATCTGTAATGTGCTGCGGATTTTGAAGTATGTGTGTAAAATTTGATTTATTCATCTACCACTTTGCTAATGTTGCATTAAAAATATCTTGTGTTAGACGATCAAAAATTTCTTCGTGAGCGGTATCTTTTTGAGCGCCAATTAATTGTGAGCTTCCGTCGTAATCAAAAAAGAATGAGAAGCGTTGTTCAAATTCTTCGTCTGGATTGTCTTTGTCATACATTCTTACATTTACACTAATGGTTAATCTGTTTTGTGCAGCTGTACTATTAGATTGAGCAGTTGTTGGTGAGATGCGATACTCTGTAATTTCACCTTCATAAACTAGATCTCCATTGGTATTTGTTAGACTTAAATTGGTTTGATTAATAATTAAATCTTGTAATGCAAGCGTAAAATCTCTGTCTAAACCTGGCTCAATTAAATTAGCAGTATTTTGAAAATAATTAACCTGAAATGTTTCAGCCTTTAAATCTTGAACTCCTGTAAAAGAATACGGTCCACAACCTAATAGGAGTAGAGTTATTGATAAAGTAATAATATATTTAATGCTTTTCATAGATTAATAGGTGTTAGGTCGTTTCATTGTAATGTAGGCGTAAATATAACCTGCGTTATCTGCTACATCAAAATCTACATTAATTAAACGATAGCCTTGATAATGTTTTTCATTTACTAGATCTTCAGCTTCTTGTCTTATGGCTTCAGAACTATTTCTTGTAAACGATTTCTTTATCAAAAATATTTCTACTGCTTTCATAAATTTATCTTAAAGATCATATTGCTTAATTTTTCGATACAATGTACGCTCACTAATCCCTAACTCAGCAGCAGCAAGTTTACGTTTGCCTTGATGACGCTCCAGAGATTTTTTAATCAATTCTAGTTCTTTGTCATGTAAAGACAAGGTTTCTTCCTCTTCAATTTCTTCAGCAAAATGATATTTATCTATAGTTTGGTTTTTATCATCAGGATCAAAATGGTCTTCGGTTTTTTCTGGAATTCGCATGACTTCTAAATCCTCAAACTCTTCGGTATAATTGTCTTTTTGAGGTTCTCCGTAAATCTTTTCAATTAAGCTTTCATTATCTTTTTCGACTTCGGAAACGTTGCCACTCTTCATCAATTCCATTGTTAACTTCTTGAGATCATTCAAATCACTTTTCATATCAAAAAGCACTTTGTAAAGAATTTCTCGTTCGTTACTGAAATCACTATCAGACTTTGTTTTATTGATAACTGCAGGAAGATTATTACTTCCGTCAGGTAAATATCCTTGAAGTGTTGATGCGCTAATGGTACGGTTTTGTTCTAATACCGAAATTTGCTCAGCCACATTTCGCAACTGACGAATATTACCATTCCAACGGTGTTTTTGTAGAATAGGTACAGCATCATCTTCTAGTTTGATTGTTGGCATTTTATACTTCAAAGCAAAATCACTAGCAAACTTTCTAAACAATAAATGAATGTCTTCTTTACGTTCTCGAAGTGGTGGAATATTAATATCTACAGTACTCAATCTATAGTAAAGGTCTTCTCTAAATTTTTCTTTCTTAATCGCCTCAAACATATTCACGTTTGTTGCAGCTACGATTCTTACATCGGTTTTTTGAACTTTACTTGAACCTACTTTTATAAATTCTCCATTTTCTAAAACACGCAATAAACGCACTTGCGTTGTTAACGGTAATTCTCCAACTTCATCTAAAAAAATAGTACCACCATCTGCAACTTCAAAATAACCAGAACGTGTTCCAGTAGCACCTGTAAATGCTCCTTTTTCATGACCAAAAAGTTCACTATCAATAGTTCCTTCTGGGATAGCACCACAGTTTACTGCAATATATTTACCATGCTTACGATGGGATAATTGATGTATGATTTTAGGGATGCTCTCTTTACCAACTCCACTTTCACCAGTAACTAATACCGAAATATCAGTTGGTGCAACTTGGATTGCTTTTTCAATCGCTCTGTTGAGTTTAGGGTCGTTTCCAATAATTCCGAAACGTTGTTTTATGGCTTGTATGCTTTCCATTTTTAATTCTTTGTTCTAAATTTAATATCCAACTGCCTCACCAATCAAAGTAGCACTAGTACAATCTAACACCTTAACTTTTACCAAATCTCCAATCTTATAATTTTCCTTCGGAAAAACTGCAACAATATTCTGTGATGTTTTTCCAGACCATTGCTCGTTTGATTTTTTAGACTCACGTTCAATGAGGACTTCAACTTCGGTATTTATATATTGTTCAATTTGTTCTGCTCCAAGCTCACGTTGTAATTGTACGATTTCTGCGAGGCGTCTTTTTTTAATAGCTTCAGGAACATCATCTTCCAATTTACGCTCAGCCATGGTTCCTGGACGTTCAGAATACATATACATAAACCCAAAATTATACTTTACGTATTGCATTAAACTTAACGTGTCTTGATGGTCTTGTTCCGTTTCCGTAGGAAAACCAGCAATCATATCTTGGCTAATAGAACATTTTGGGAGGATGCGTCTAATATTGTCAATCAAATCAAAGTACTCTTCACGTGTATGTAAGCGATTCATTTCTTTTAAAATACGATTACTTCCACTTTGCACAGGTAAGTGAATGTGTTTACAGATATTATCATACTTCGCCATCGTTTCAATCACATCAAGCGTTAAATCTTGCGGATTAGATGTAGAAAAACGAATTCGCATTTGAGGTTTCGCTTTTGCACACATTTCTAATAATTGCGGAAAGTGAACAGCAGTTGCTTTTTGCATCTCACTGGCTTTAACGAAATCTTTTTTGAGTCCGCCACCATACCACAAATAACTATCTACATTTTGACCTAAAAGCGTGATTTCCTTATAGCCTTTATTCCATAGATCATTAACTTCTTCTATAATACTTTGCGGATCTCGACTACGCTCACGACCTCTTGTAAAAGGGACAACACAAAAGGTGCACATATTATCGCAACCACGAGTGATAGATACAAGTGCAGAGACACCATTGGTGTTAAGTCTTACAGGAGAAATGTCTCCATAAGTTTCTTCTTTAGATAAAATAACGTTGATAGCATCTCTACCATCATCAACTTCTGCTAAAAGGTTTGGTAAATCTTTATAAGCATCTGGACCAACAACAAGATCTACAATTTTTTCTTCTTCTAAAAATTTAGTTTTCAAACGCTCAGCCATACAGCCAAGAACACCAACTTTCATTTTAGGATTGGTGCGTTTTACAGCATTATATTTTTCTAAACGTTTTCTTACAGTTTGTTCTGCCTTATCACGAATAGAACAAGTGTTAACTAAAACTAAGTCTGCTTCCTCTAAGTTTTGAGTCGTATTGAAACCTTGGTCAGCAAGAATGGAGGCTACAATTTCACTATCGCTAAAATTCATAGCACAGCCATAACTTTCTATAAAAAGTTTACGTGTGTTGCCTTCTTTTTGTTCTAAAACAAGGTTGTTACCTTGTTTGTTTTCATCAATCGTTTTGTCCATATATATTGTGCAATTCCAAAACTTTGGGAGGAATCAATTTGATTTTTTGCTTTCAATAAGCATGCAAAGATAGTATAATTTAGAGGACTGTGACAAAGTGTCATAGCAGATTTTGTTTTGAGTATGAGTTTTATTTTGCTTTATTTGATAAAATTAACCAAGCAACAAAAATTATGTTATTCGCAGAAATTCAACAAAAAATCAAATATGCCAAACAGCTTGATTTTGGTAATCTTTTAAATGAAAGTATTGAACTTTTTAAAAAAGTGTGGCTTCAAGGGTTGCTTATGTTACTCATTATAGTTGCTTTTGTTATTCCGTTTATGATTGTTATATATGTGCCAATGGTGTTTTTTAGTATTGCAGATACTGAGAGTCCAGGTTTTTTTGGCGGTTGGGAAGCTATTGCTGTTATTTTCTTTGTTACTGCATATCTGCTTTTTGTATTTATTATGTTGGTCGTTACTTTTGGTTTAAAGGTTGGTCTTTTTAGAATCATGCGTCAAAAAGATATGGGTATAATAGGTAAGGATGATTATTTCTTTTTTCTTCGGAAACCGTACCTTTCAAAAACTATCAACTTATCATTAGCCTATTTTGGGATAAGTTTATTAGCAATGTTATTATGTATGTTTCCATTAATTTATGTGATGGTTCCTCTCAATTTATTGGTTGTTATGTATGCTTTTAATCCTGAAATATCTAACTCTAATTTAATTAAAGCGAGTTTTGATTTAGGAAATAAAAAATGGTTTATCACTTTTGGGATAACACTTGTGGCTGGTTTTATGGCTCAAATGGTTGGTATGTTAATGTGTGGAATTGGTATTTTAGCAACTGCATCTTTTGCTGCTATCCCTTTGTATTTAATCTATAAAGAGGTTATTGGTTTTGATGAAGATGTAGCTGAACTTAAACAAATAGGAAATGATTAAAATTTTGACGCAACCTTTTAAATTATTTTGCATCTAATAATAAATTATACGTTATGAAATTATCTAAAATTATAACTGCCTGCTTTTGTTTTACACTTTTATTAATGAGCACACAATGTGATGATGACGATGTTGTTAATGTGCCTTGTGATCAAACTGCAATCGTAGATTCTGGATTTTATGAATCTGTAGAGTCTCATGTTTACGAGGTTGGTGATGTTTATTTTAATGATAATTGTTTGACTATAGAGATTTCGGCTAGTGGTTGTGATGGTAATTCTTGGAGTATGGTGTTGGTGGATTCTGGTAATATTGCAGAGTCTTCGCCAGAACAACGTTATTTAAAGTTTGTTTTAAATAATGATGAAGTGTGTTTGGCAATTGTATCTCAAGTGCGTTCTTTTGATTTAACACCAATCCAAGTAGCGGGTAGTAGCGAGATTATTTTGAATATTGAAGGTTTTCCTGAACCAGTGATGTATTCTTATTAAAATTTCTTCTTTTTTAATTAATCATTAGAATAAATATTACAAAGGCACAAATACCTAAGCTTATTAAAATGGTGTATAAAATCTTATGCTTCAATTTTCTGGCTTTAGCATTTATTACAATTTGTTTTTTAATTGCTGCTAATTCTGTTTTAGAAACAGTTTTGAATTTTGTGTTACTTATAAGTTTATCTTTTTTTGAATAAATGGTTTGCCTATTATTTTCCTTGAATTTTCCTTTTTTGGATGGTCGTTGAGCTCGGTTTTGTTTCATCCTGCTAATCATATCCATTACATGACCTGATCCAAAACTCATAATATTATGCTCTTTTTTAATATCATTGATGCGTGTTCTTGATGTTTTTTCAATGCCTTATTCATAGATAAAAGTACTGCTTTACGTGATAAAATACATTTGAAATTTAGTAAAATTAGGTACATAACTTTTTTTTGACATACATTTGCAATCTCAAAAAATCATATATGCCGAAGAATTTAGTCATCGTAGAGTCACCAGCAAAAGCCAAAACCATAGAGAAATTTCTTGGTAAAGATTTCAAAGTGGAATCTAGTTTTGGTCATATTGCAGACTTACCTTCAAAAGAATTAGGAGTTGATGTAGAAGGTGATTTTGATCCCAAATATCAAGTTTCTAAGGACAAAAAAGATGTCGTTAAAAAATTAAAAGATCTTGCTAAGAAAGCTGATATTGTTTGGTTAGCAAGTGATGAGGATCGAGAGGGTGAGGCGATTGCGTGGCATTTAGCAGAAACTTTAGGTCTAGATAAAGCAAAGACAAAACGAATCGTTTTTCATGAGATTACGAAGAGTGCAATCTTAAAAGCAATCGAAAACCCAAGAGATATTGATTATGATTTAGTAGATGCTCAACAAGCACGTCGTGTTTTAGATAGAATCGTAGGTTATGAATTGTCTCCTGTATTATGGAGAAAAGTAAAAGGCGGTTTATCTGCAGGACGAGTTCAATCGGTTTCTGTGCGATTAATTGTAGAAAGAGAACGACAAATCATAGATTTTAATGCCGAAGCATCTTATAGAATTGATGCAGAGTTTTCTAATGAAGACGGACAAACATTCAAAGCAAAACTTCCGAAGAACTTTAAAACTAAAGAAGAAGCTTATAAGTTTTTAGAATCTAATGCAAATGCAGATTTTAAAGTCGCAGATCTTCAGAAAAAACCAGCGAAAAAATCACCAGCAGCACCATTTACAACATCTACATTACAACAGGAAGCCTCAAGAAAATTAGGCTATTCGGTAAGTAGAACGATGCAAAATGCACAGCGTTTATATGAAGCTGGTTTGATAACTTATATGAGAACTGATAGTGTTAATTTATCTGATGATGCTCGAAAAGGAGCAAAAGAAGAAATTGAAGATGCTTATGGTTCAAAATTTAGTAAGTCTAGACAATATAAAGGAAAATCTAAAGGAGCTCAAGAAGCTCACGAAGCGATTAGACCAACAGACTTCAAGAAACATTCTGTAGATATTGAGCGCGACCAAGCTAAATTGTATGATTTAATTTGGAAACGTGCCATTGCATCACAAATGAGCGATGCGCAATTAGAACGTACCAATGTGAAAATTGATGCGTCAACACATAAAGAAACATTTACCGCAAATGGAGAGGTAATCACTTTTGAAGGATTTTTAAAAGTCTATTTAGAAGGTACAGATGATGAAGACACAGAGCAGGAAGGCATGTTGCCAGCAATGAAAGTCAACGAGACTTTGCTTAATAGTTATATTACTGCTACAGAGCGTTTTTCTCGTGCACCATATAGATATACAGAGGCTTCTTTGGTAAAACAATTGGAGGAGCTTGGTATTGGTCGTCCGTCAACTTATGCGCCAACAATTTCTACAATTCAGAATAGAAACTATGTAGAAAAAGGAGCTAATGAAGGTGTTGAGAGAGATTATACACAACTATTACTTCAAGATGGAAAACTGACTGATAATAAATTAACCGAAAAAGTAAATAGCGATAAAGGGAAGTTGATACCAACAGATATTGGTATGATTGTGACTGACTTTTTGGTAACTCACTTCGGAAATATCCTAGATTACAATTTTACAGCTAAGGTGGAAGCAGATTTTGATGAAATCGCAGAAGGTAAAGAGGATTGGAAAAAAATGATGAAAGAGTTTTATAAGAGCTTTCATCCTATAGTAGTTGATGTTCAGGAAAATGCCGATAGAGAATCTGGAGAACGTATCTTAGGTAAAGATCCAAAATCAGGCAAACAAGTGAGTGTGCGTTTAGGGAAATTTGGACCAATGGTGCAAATAGGAACTGTTGACGATGAAGAGAAGCCAACTTTCGCAAGTTTATCGCCAGATCAACAGTTGACAACGATAACTTATGAAGAGGCAATGGATCTTTTTCAGTTGCCTAAAAGTTTAGGAAACTATGAAGACGAACCTATTGAGGTTAATAACGGACGTTTTGGGCCTTATGTGAAGTTTGGTAAGGCATATGTATCGCTTCCAAAAGGAACTAATCCTTTGGATGTGGAAATGGATCAGGCTATTGAGCTCATCAAAGAGAAGCAAAAAGCAGATGCTCCAATATATATGTATAAGGATTTACCAGTTCAAAAAGGTAAAGGACGTTTTGGACCATTTATAAAATGGAACAGTATGTTTATCAATGTCAATAAAAAATATGATTGGGATAACTTATCTGATGATGATATTGTAACATTGATTGAAGATAAGATTCAAAAAGAAATAGATAAAGTCATTCACAATTGGGAAGACGAAGGGATTCGTGTTGAGAAAGCAAGATGGGGAAGACATAATATTATTAAAGGTAAAATAAAAGTAGAGCTTCCAAAAACGGTTGATGTCACAAAGATGACCTTAGAAGAAGCTAAAGCAGAAATAGAGAAGAAAGCACCTAAGAAAAAAGCTGCTGCTAAAAAGAAAGCTCCTGCTAAGAAAAAGACTGCAACTAAAAAGAAAACCACTACTAAAAAATAGTAACTCATGAATTTTAATTTTTTGTCTCCTGTCTCTGATACGGTTTTAGCTCATAACGAGTTATTAGCTGAGCAAGCTCTAGGTAAAAAAATAAAAATACATTCTGCTCAAAACGGAATTCCTGATCTAGATGGTGTTAAAATGGCTATCATAGGCGTTCAGGAAAACCGTAATGATGTTAATTACATGGGTGAGGAGTTAAACTTTGATACCATTAGAACGTCATTGTACGCATTGTTTCCAGGGAATTGGCATACTACAATTGCCGATTTAGGTGATATTCCTGCTGGTGCAACATTAGAAGACACATATTATGCGTTACGTACTATTATTTCAGTTTTAATAGAACGTAAAGTGATACCTATTATAATAGGAGGTAGTCAGGATTTGACGTACGCTAATTATCGTGCGTATGATACGATGGCACCTATGATTAATATCGTTAATGTAGATTCTAATTTTGATCTTGGCGATGCTTCCGTAGAAATGAAAAATAATAGTTTCCTCGGAAAAGTGATTTTAGAACAACCTTATAATCTATTTAATTACTCTGTTATAGGTTATCAAACCTATTTTAATTCTCAAGAAGAAATTGATTTGATGGAGAAGCTTTATTTTGAAGCTTATCGTCTAGGAGAGGTTACTCACGCTATTAGTATGGTGGAACCAGTAATGAGAGATGCACATATTGTGACGATGGATTTAAAATCTGTTAGAGCTGCTGAAGTAGGTGCTAAACAAAAATTTTCTCCAAACGGTTTTGACGGTAAGGAGATTTGTTCTATTTCCAGATATGCAGGTATAAGCAATAAAGTGTCTTCATTTGGTATTTATGAATTTAAATCTACCAATGAATTAGATGCGACACCTATGTTGATATCTCAAATCATTTGGTATTTTATTGAAGGAGTCAATTGTAGAGTCAATGATGATGATTTTGAGAATGAAAATAATTATCAAAAGTATAATGTACTTATTGAAGATGATGAACTTATTTTTTACAAAAGTATAAAAACGGGACGTTGGTGGATAGAAATTCCTTTTTTACCAAATGTTAATAATAAATTAAAAAAGCATACGTTATTACCTTGCACGCATGATGATTATAAAGAGGCAAGTCACGGTAAAATACCAGAACGTTGGTATAAAGCGTATAAAAAGAATAGTTTTTAGTATCTTTATACATTAATATTTAACATTTCTTTAATCGACGAAATGTTAACTTTTTGGGATAAAGTGCAAAAAAGATTAAAAAAAAATTGGATTTTACAATATATATAAATATGTTTACATCCTCAAAATTGTTAAGCACAAGAATTAACACATAATTACAACTAAATAATTTAACCTCAAGTTTCTATGAATATTAAGAAGTTTGCCTTATTAACAACTGTTTTAGCCCTAATGGTTAGCTGTAACTCTGGTGACAGAGGACAACTCGTAGGCGTTAAAGGAAAGAAGTGGCACCCAGAAAAACCTTATGGTATGACACTTGTACCAGGTGGTGCATTTATAATGGGAAAATCTGATGATGATTTAGCAGGAGTAGAAGATGCTCCAACTAGAACTGTAACAGTAAGAGCCTTTTATATGGACGAAACCGAAATCACTAATAGTGAATATCGTCAATTCGTAGAATGGGTAAGAGACTCTACACTAAGAACTAAATTGGCAATTTTAGCTGATGAAATTGGTGAAACTCCTGGAAATGGTGGTATTGGAGAATTTGCATTTAATGATGCAGATCCAGAAAACATGACCGTTTACGAAAAGTATATGGATAACAACTATAGTGGCCTTGGACCTACAGGCTATGAAGGTAGAAAATTAAACAAAGATGTTGATTTGATTTTTGATACTGCAGATTATCCAGATGAATACTATGCTGAAGTAATGGATACAATGCATCTTCCAATTGAAGAATCTTACAATGGTCAACGTACTTGGGATGTTAAGAAATTTAAATTCCAGTATAAGTACATGGATATTCAAAAAGCTGCTAAGAATAGAGATTTGAAGCGTAGTGATGCTATCATAACAGAAGAAGTAGTTGTTTATCCAGATACAACTGCTTGGATTAGAGATTTCTCTTATTCATATAATGAGCCAATGCACAATGATTATTTCTGGCATGACGCTTATGGAGAATATCCAGTAGTAGGTGTGTCTTGGAAACAAGCTAAAGCATTTTGTCAATGGAGAACATTATATCATAACGCTTATAGAAAATCAAAAGGAAGACATTTTGTGAATTCTTATAGATTACCATCAGAAGCAGAATGGGAATATGCTGCTAGAGGTGGTCTTCAGGGAGCAACGTATCCTTGGGGTGGACCATATGCTAAGAATGATAGAGGATGCTTTATGGCAAACTTTAAACCATTACGTGGTGATTATGCAGCAGATCAAGCTTTATATACAGTAGAGGCTGATGCTTACGAACCAAACGATTTCAACCTTTATAATATGGCTGGTAACGTTTCAGAATGGGTACAAGGATCTTATGATGCTGCTTCATATGAGTATATGGCATCATTTAATCCAAATGTGAACAATCCAGATAACGAACGTAAAGTTGTTCGTGGAGGTTCTTGGAAAGATGTGGCATACTTCTTACAAGTAAGTTCTAGAGATTACGAATATGCAGATTCTGCAAGAAGCTACATTGGCTTTAGAACCGTTCAAGATTACATGGGGACTGAGGTAACTAAGAACGCTGCAACAAACTAAACAACAAGTAAATAATTAACAACTAAACTAAATATTAATCAACTTAAGTTTACAACTGACTTAAAAAACTAAAAAGAAAATTATGGCACAGAAAAAATTATCTACAATGAATATGGTCTACGGACTAGGAGCTGCAATCGTTATTATTGGAGCATTATTTAAAATTCAACACTGGCCTTATGGATCATTAATCCTAACAATAGGTATGATTGTAGAAGCTATAGTATTTACAATTTCAGCTTTTGAAAAGCAAGGTAATGATTTAGATTGGTCTCTTGTATATCCTGAGTTAGCTGGTGGTCAGTCTTTAGCTGGTAAAAAGAAAGTTGAAGCACCTAAAGATGCTGAAGGTTTATTATCTAAAAAATTAGACAACTTATTAAAAGATGCTAAAATTGATGGAGAATTAATGGCAAGCTTAGGGAACAGTATCAAGAATTTTGAAGGTGCTGCAAAAGGAATTAGCCCAACTGTTGATGCTATGGCATCTCAAAAGAAATATGGTGAAGAAATGTCTTTAGCTGCTGCTCAAATGGAGTCTTTAAATAGTCTTTATAAAGTACAAATGGAAAGCGCTAGTCGTCAAGCGACAATCAACGAAGAGTCTGTTGTTAACGCTGAGAAATTAAAAGAACAAATGAAATCATTAGCTTCTAACTTATCATCATTAAATGGTGTTTATGGAGGAATGTTAACAGCAATGAATAAAAACTAATTAGTTTTTTTAACTATAATATTAACAACTAAAAAAGACTAATTAACATGGCAGGAGGAAAACAGTCCGCAAGACAAAAAATGATTAACCTAATGTATTTGGTGTTCATTGCAATGATCGCAATGACCATGTCAAAAGAAGTATTATCTGCTTTTGGCTTAATGAATGCAAAGTTTGTCAGAGCAAATGAACTAGCTACATCATCTAACATGGGAATGCTAGAAGGTTTAGCATTAAAGGCAGAGGAAAAACCGGAAGAATTTAGAGTTGCATCTAATAATGCTACTCAAATAAATACAATATCAGAAGGCTTTTTTAAATATCTTGATTCTCAGAAAGCACTTATTCTTGAAAAAGGAAAGTTTGAAAGAGAAGAAAACGGAGATCTTCCTTCAGAAGAGATGGACAAAGGTGATTTTTTAGATGAATACTGGTTTACTGGTGATCGTTTAACTAAAGCTGGAGAAGCTTTTATGGAACGTTTGAATAAGTATAAAGCAGATGTAAAAGCTATACTAGGTGATGACATCAAGTATGAAACAGCAATCGCTAACTTTGATAAGCGTTTTGATACGAATGAAGTCGTAAATAATGATGGAAAGAAGCAACAATGGTTAGATTATCATTTTCAAGGTTTTCCAGCAATTGCATCTTACACTAAAATAACAGCAATGCAAAATGATGTAAAAGCTACAGAAACAAATATGTATAATTTGTTTTTAGGTAATACATTAGATGCAGCAGTTTCTCTTAAAAACTATACTGCAATCGTAATTGCAGATAAGTCTGCATTTTTCGCAGGTGAGAAATTTCAAGGTAAAGTAGTATTAGGTAAATATGCTAATGTTACTCCAACAGGTTTAAGCATTGGAGGTCAATCTATAGATTTAAATAATGCAATTGATTCTACTGGAGCTGCACGTCTTGACTTTAATGTCGGTGGTGTTGGTGAACAGGAGATTAAAGGTACATTCACGTTTTTAGAAGATGGTAAGCCATTAGAAATTCCTATTAAAGGAAACTATGTGGTAGTACCTCGTCCAAACTCTGCAACGATTTCTGCAGATAAGATGAACGTTGTATATCGTGGTGTTGTTAATCCAATGACAATTTCTTTTGCTGGTGTACCTGATAACAAAGTAAGAGCAACTGGTGCTGGATTAAAATCTGCATCTGGTATGGGTAAATATACTATGGTTCCTACGTCTGGTCGTGAAGTTACGATTAGTGTAAGTGCTACTTTAGATGACGGTTCAAACGTAAATGATAAAGCAGTATTCAGAATTAAAGATATTCCTAAGCCTGCTGGTCAAATGGCAGGTAAGAGTGATCCTAAATTACCGAGAAACAATGTTGCTGTAGGTAAAGTTGAGGCAGTCCTAGAAGATTTTGATTTTGATTTACCACTAACAGTAACAGGTTTTAAAATGAAAGTAGAGGGTAAGCCTTCTGTAGTATGTTCTGGAAATAGATTAAATGGTGCTGCAAAATCTGCTTTAGCTAGTGCTAAGCGTGGTTCTCAAGTTCAAATTTTTGATATTAAATCAAGAAGTAATGGACCTGCAATCAAACCAGCATCACCAATTATTATTACTTTAACGAACTAATTCTCTATTATATAACCCAAATTAAAATTAGAAAGATGAATTATAAATTTTTATTATCAATTGTTACCACAGTTTGTATCACATCTAGTATGTTTTCTCAAGCTAACATTTTAAATGCCAAAAATCCTGGAGAGGTTGGTGTTAAAACTGAAGCGCAATTAGCATTAGATTATGACAAACCATTAGAGTATGGTTATGTTGATGATAGAGACATTTTGTTTTCAAAAATGACTTGGGAAAAAGTTGTTTTAGATGAACGTGTTAATTTTCCATTATACTTTCCTGTAGACACCAATAATATTGGTAAAGAAAGACGCTCTTTATATCATACATTGATTAAAGCAGTAAGAGATGGGAAAATAACAAATGTGTATAATGATTCTTATTTTTCTCAAAAAAGAACACAAAAGGAACTTCAAGACATTACAACTAAAATTGATACTTTAGATATTGGTTACGATCAATTAAATGCAGATGGTTTTGTAGATCCTGAGTATATCACAACAACTACTATTGAAGCTTATCATATTAGTGCTTATTTAATTAAAGGCCTTTGGTATTTCGATAAACGTCATGGAGAATTAAAATATAGAATTCTCGGTATTGCACCAGCAGCACCAGATGTTAACTTTTTAGATTCTGAAGATGAGGCTCAAAAAATGCCTAATGCATTATTTTGGGTATTCTATCCAGAGGCTAGAGAAGTTTTACATGAAGGTAAAGCGTTTAACAACAAAAACAGTGCTATGCCATTGACTTTTGATCACTTGTTAAATTCTAGACGTTTTAATGGTTACATGTACAAAGAAGAAAATGTATATGGTGATAGAGAAGTTAAAGATTACGTCGCAGATAATGCGTTAATGCAACTTTTAGAATCAGATCGTATTAAAGAGAAGATTCGTAACTTCGAACAAGACATGTGGTCTTACTAAGAAAAACATAAATTATATAAAAATGCTCACTTTTAAAGTGAGCATTTTTTGTTTTATGACTTCGGAAATTCGAAACTTTTAACAAAAGTCAAATTATTCTTATGAGTTCTTCTTTACATTTGTAATTAAATTGATAAAACTGTGAAACAAGTAGATTATATCATAGTAGGTAATGGATTAGCAGGTATTGCTTTTTGTGAGCAATTGAGAAATGCTAACAAAGATTTTGTTGTTTTTGATAATAACTCACAACAATCATCAAGTGTTGCAGCAGGATTATACAATCCTGTAACTTTAAAGCGGTTTACTAAAGTTTGGAATGCTAAAGAACAGTTAATCTTAGCAATGCCAAAATATAAAGTACTTGAGCAATTACTAAATGTAAAGTTAGATTATCAATTACCTGTATATAGAAGATTCATGTCGGTTGAAGAGCAGAATGATTGGTTCTCAGCTTCAGATAAACCGGTCTTAGAAGACTTCTTATCCACTAATTTGGTTAAGAATACTAATGCTGTTATAAATGCAGATTTCGGTTTTGGAGAGGTGTTGCATTCAGGTAGAGTTAATACTTCGCAACTTGTGAAGTTGTATAGAAATTATCTTCTTGAAAACGATAAACTCGAAGGTGAGGAATTTCAGTATGAATTATTGGAAATAGAGCAAGAGTATGTTCAGTATAAAGACATAAAAGCAAAACATATTGTGTTTGCTGAAGGCTTTGGGGTTACTAAAAACCCATTTTTCAGTCATTTACCACTTAATGGTACAAAAGGAGAAATGCTAACCATAGAAGCTTCAGATTTAAAGATGGATTTTATTATGAAATCATCTGTGTTTATTGTTCCGTTAGGAAAGAATTTGTTTTGGATTGGTGCTACTTATGAGAGAGAAGATAAGACTCATAATATTACTGAAAATGCAAAGGATCAATTAGTAGATAAATTAAAACAGATTATCAAATGCGATTTTAAAATCGTAAAACAAGTTGCAGGTATAAGACCAACAACAAAAGATAGGCGACCTTTGGTTGGATCACATTGCGATTATAAAAATGTTCATGTACTAAATGGATTAGGAACGCGAGGTGTTATGATTTCTCCATATGTTGCTGAGCAATTATTCAATCATATTGAAAAAGGAGAATTATTAGATCCAGAAATAGATATTAAAAGAATTAAAAATTAGAAGTACAGCCAATTTCCGAAGTTGAAATTTAAAACAGACCTTATTTTTTTACCAATTTTTTGTCGTAATTCACAAACATATTAATCCAAATATTTCTTGAAAGACGCATGATGATTGGTCCAAATACTAATAAAGTTATTACAATAGCTATGAAAGCGGTCAATAAAGATGATTCAAAGCCTAAAAAACTAATCAAAAAAGCAGGAACAGCAAATGCAATTCCAACGCCATAACTCACATACATAGATCCATAGAAAAATGAAGGTTCAAGGCGGTATTTAAAATTACAATGAGAACAATTATCATTAATTTTTAATACATCACTAAGCACATAAGGGTTTTTAGTTTTATACATAGATTCCTGTTGACATTTTGGACAAGTTCCCGTAAAAATGCTATAAATTTTAGTGCCTTTTAACATGATATAAATTTGATTACTTTTGCGCTTTGTAAATAAAATACAAATTTAAGGTTTTAATAAATAATTCATTGTAACAAAAGTAGCAAATGCTCAATATTCATAATCTTTCCATTTCATTTCAAGGCGAATACTTGTTTGAAGATATCACCTTTAAATTAAGTCCAGGAGACCGTATAGGATTGATCGGTAAAAATGGAGCAGGTAAATCTACAATGCTCAAAATTTTGTCTAAAGAACTAGAACCAGATTCGGGACAAATTGCAGCAGATAAAAACCTGAGCTTTGGTTTTTTGAAACAAGATATTGATTTTGTCTTGGGGAAAACAGTACTCCAAGAGTCTTACGAGGCATTTAAAGAAATCAAAGAACTAGAAGCTAAAATGGAGTATGTGAATACCCAACTAGTAGAACGTACTGATTATGAAAGTGAAATTTATCACCAATTGATGGTTGATTTAAATGATATTCAACATCAATATGAAATTATTGGAGGTTATAATTATCAAGGTGAAACTGAAAAAATATTACAAGGATTAGGTTTTAAACGTGAAGATTTTGATAAACTTACAGATACCTTTTCGGGTGGATGGAGAATGCGAATCGAATTAGCAAAACTACTTCTTCAAAATAATGACATATTATTGTTAGATGAGCCAACCAATCACTTGGATATAGAATCTATTATTTGGTTAGAAAACTTTTTAAAAGGGTACTCTGGAGCAGTAGTAATTGTGTCTCACGATAAAATGTTTTTAGATAACGTAACTAATCGTACTATTGAGATTTCTCTTGGTAGAATTTACGATTACCCAAAAGCATATTCTCAATTTTTAGTGCTTAGAAATGAACTTAAAGCGCAACAATTAGCATCACAAAAGAATCAACAAAAGCAAATAGAACAGACTGAGAAACTTATTGAGAAGTTTAGGGCCAAAGCTAGTAAAGCAACAATGGCTCAATCGCTTATCAAGAAGCTAGATAGAATGGATCGTATAGAGGTTGATGAAGATGATAATAGTGTGATGACTTTAAATTTTCCTGTGTCTATAACACCTGGTAAAGTGGTTGTAGAAGCAGAGAATATCTCCAAAAATTATGGAGATAATCATGTGCTTTCAAATGTTAATTTACTTATAGAAAGAGATAGTAAAACTGCTTTTGTTGGGCAAAACGGACAAGGGAAATCTACACTAGCAAAAATCATTGTTGGAGAATTAAAACATCAAGGCGATTTAAAATTAGGACACAATGTGCAAATTGGTTATTTCGCTCAAAATCAAGCAGAATATCTTGACGGTAGTAAAACGGTTTTAGACACTATGATTGATGCTGCTAATGAAACGAATAGAAGTAAGGTTCGTGATATTTTAGGATCATTTTTATTTAGAGGTGACGAGGCAGAAAAGTACGTGCGTGTCTTATCTGGAGGAGAACGAAATCGTTTAGCTTTAGCAAAATTGATGCTCCAACCACTTAATATGTTGGTGATGGATGAGCCAACAAATCACTTGGATATTAAATCTAAAAATGTACTCAAAGAAGCCCTTAAGAAATTTGAAGGCACCTTAATTTTAGTATCACATGATAGAGATTTTCTTCAAGGTTTAACTAATAATGTATACGAATTTAAAGATCAAAAAATAAAAGAATATTTAGGTGATATAGATTTCTATTTAGAAGAGCGTAATGTTGAAAATTTACGTGAAGTAGAAAAAAGAACTGTCATTAAAGAAACACCTAAAGAGACCAATAAGCAAACTTATAAAGATCAGAAAAAACTAAAATCTTTAAATAATAAATTGAGCAATATTGAGTCTAAGATTAATGTCTTAGAAAAAGATATCAAAAAAGATGATGTCGAGTTAGCTACTAATTATGATGCTACTGCTGCAGACGCTAGTTTTTTTGAACGTTACCAAACTAAAAAGGATAAACTAAAAAAGTTAATGGCAGATTGGGAAATAATTACACTGGAATTGGATGAATTGAGTTGAAAATAACCAATTTTATTTTTTTTAAGGAATAATTAACAACCATACACTAAACTTACCAATATTTTTGCGGTCTAACTAGTTCAACCAAATTAGATCAATGCGTAATATTATACTCTCCATTATTGGTGTCGTTTTAATTGTAGGCTCATTTTTTATAGCCAAACGATTAATTGATAATAAGAAAAAACCCAAACCAGTACCCGAAAAAGTTGTTAAAACAGTTTTTACCGATACGGTTCAAAATAGTACAATACAAATTGTAATTCCTGCAAATGGTAGTTTAGTAGCTAAACGACGTGTAGAGCTTTATGCAGAAGTCCAAGGTGTTTTTAGAACCAGTGGAAAACTTTTTAAACCAGGTCAAGAATATCGTCAAGGCGAAAATTTAATTCGAATTGATGCTGCGGAATATTATGCAAGCGTTCAGTCCTCAAAAAGCAATCTGTATAATTCTATTGCTGCAATTATGCCAGATTTAAGATTGGATTTTCCAGATGTATTTCCAAAATGGCAAAGTTATCTCAATGGTTTTGATTTAAATAAATCGACACCTAAGTTACCTGAAATGACTTCGGAAAAAGAAAACTATTTTATAACTGGTCGTGGCATTGTATCTAATTACTATAACGTCAAAAATTTAGAGCAACGATTGGCAAAATATAATATAAGAGCACCTTTTAATGGGATATTAACGGAAGCGCTAGCTACTGAAGGTTCTTTAATTAGAAGCGGACAAAAATTAGGAGAATATATTGATCCTTCGGCTTATGAAATGGAAGTCGCTATTAGTAAAACCTATGCTAATTTATTGAAAGTAGGAGAAGATGTTGCTTTAAATAGTTTAGATAAAACCGAAATATATACAGGGAAAGTATCTCGTGTAAACGGAAGCATAGACGCTACCACACAAACCATTACTGCGTATATAGAAGTCATAGATGAAAACCTAAAAGAAGGTGTGTATTTAGAAGCTAATTTAAATGCTAAAGAAGAAAATGATGCCATAGAACTTGATAGAAACCTATTATTAGAAAGTCAACAAATATTTGTGGTTAAGGATAGTTTGTTGGATGTTATTGATGTAAAACCTGTATATTTTTCAGATACTAAGGTGGTTTTAAAAAATATACCAAACGGAACCATTATCCTTAAAAAAGCAGTTCCAGGTGCTTATGCAGGAATGCTAGTTAAAGCTTTTAAAGACGAAAAAGAAGAGCAGCCAATTTCCGAAGAAAAAGAAGAAACAAAAAAGGACATTGTAACAAAATCTAAAAAAGCAAAATAGGTCATGAGAAAACTCATTGAATATTTTATCAGGTACCACGTTGCAGTTAATATTTTTATTTTCGCTTTTATTGTTTTTGGTATTATAGGTGTACTGTCTTTAAAATCATCTTTCTTTCCATTGACAGATTCTAAAATAATAACAGTAAGTGTTACTTATCCAGGAGCTTCGCCTCAAGAAATTGAAGAAGGTATTGTGCTTCAAATAGAAGATAATCTCAAAGGTTTAAAAGGTATAGATAGAGTCACTTCTGTATCTAGAGAAAACAGCGGAACTATTACTGTTGAAATAGAAAAGGACGAGAACATTGACTTCATGTTATTAGAAGTTAAAAATGCTGTAGACCGTGTGCCTTCATTTCCTTCAGGAATGGAACCTCTAATTGTTGCAAAACAAGAAGCTGTTAGAGAAACTATTTCTTTTGCTTTAAGTGGTGAAAATATTCCGTTAGTAACTTTAAAACAAATTGGTAGACAGGTAGAGAATGATTTAAGAGCTATTGATGGTATTTCACAAATTGCGATTTCTGGGTATCCAGATGAAGAAATAGAAATAGCTGTAAATGAAACCAGTTTATTAGCTTATAATTTGACATTTGGTGAAGTTTCACAAGCAGTTAGTAGGTCAAATATTTTAACAACTGGTGGTACTATTAAAACAGATACAGAAGAGTATCTTATTAGAGCGAATAATCGTTCTTATTATGGAGATGAGCTTTCAAATGTTGTAGTAAGTGCTTCTAATGATGGTAAAGTAGTGCGTTTAAAAGACGTAGCTATTATTCGTGATCGTTTTTCAGAAACACCTAATGCAACATATTTTAACCAAAAATTATCTATAAATATATCCATAACTAGTACTAATACCGAGGATTTAATATCCTCTGCAGATAGAGTAAAAGAATACATAGAAGCCTACAATCAAAAACATAATAACGTACAGTTAGATGTGGTTAGAGATTTATCTAAAACACTAAACCAACGTACCGATTTACTAACAGAAAATGCAGTTATTGGGATGTTACTCGTGTTGTTGTTTTTATCTGTTTTCTTAAACACGCGTTTAGCGTTTTGGGTTGCTTTTGGGTTGCCGATTTCGTTTTTAGGAATGTTTATTTTTGCAGGTCAGTTTGATGTCACCATAAATGTTTTATCACTCTTCGGAATGATTATCGTTATCGGAATATTAGTAGATGATGGAATTGTTATTGCTGAAAATATCTATCAACATTACGAAAAAGGGAAATCTCCAATTGAAGCAGCAATAGATGGTACAATGGAAGTAATTCCTCCAGTAGTATCTGCAATTATTACAACCCTTTTAGCATTTTCATTATTTCTGTTTTTAGATAGTAGAATTGGTGAGTTCTTTAGTGAAGTAGCTGTAATTGTTATACTTACGTTAACCGTTTCATTAGTTGAAGCACTCATAATCCTACCAGCGCATTTAGCGCATTCTAAAGCATTAAGAAAGCAGGTTGTAGAAGAAAATCCTTCAAAAATGAAGCGATTCTTCTTAAAGATGCGAATCATTAATAAGGCTGGAGATAATTTCATGAACTTTTTAAGAGATAAAGTATATGCACCAGCAATTACTTTTGTTTTGAATTTTAAACTACTTTCTCTTGGTATTTTTACTGCATTATTAATTTTAACTTTTGGAGCAATTGGAGGAGGAGTTATTGGTATGACGATGTTTCCATCTGTTGCTAGTGATCGAGTTTCTATAGAATTAGATATGCCAAATGGTACGAATGAGAAAGTAACAGATTCTATCATTTCAATGATAGAAGAAAAATCATTTATAGTAAATCAAGAGTTAACCGAGAAGTATTTAAAAGGAACAGATAAGCAGCTTTTTGAAAATACTATTCTAACAATAAATAGTAGCTCGAGCGCAAGCTTACGAATAAATTTATTGCCAGGTGAAGAAAGACCAAATGCAATAAAATCTGATTTAGTAGCAAATAGATTACGTGAATTGGTTGGTCCTGTTATTGGTACAGAACGTTTAATTTTTGGTTCTGGTGGTAACTTTGGTGGTAGTCCAGTTTCTGTATCGCTTTTAGGAAATAATATTGATGAACTTAAAGCAGCTAAAATAGAGTTAAAGCAAGTTTTAGAATCTAACCCTTTATTAAAAGATATAGAAGACAATGATCCTGCAGGAATTAAAGAAATTCGCATTGAACTTAAAGAAAGTGCTTACTTATTAGGCTTAAATTTAAGTACAGTTATGAGTCAAGTACGTTCTGGTTTCTTTGGTACACAAGCACAGCGTTTTCAAAGAGGACAAGATGAAATTCGCGTTTGGGTTCGTTATGATAGAAGTAATAGAGCATCTATTAACGATCTGGATGATATGAGAATCGTAACTCCAATAGGAGAGCGAGTAACACTTAAGGATATTGCTTTTTACACCATAGAAAGAGGAGATGTTGCTATTAACCACTTAGAAGGACAACGAGAAATTCAAGTATCGGCAGATTTAAAAGATCCAAGTACAAGTACTACAGATATTATAGACGATTTAAAAAATATTACTATAGTAGATTTAAAATCTAAATACCCAACCATTTCTGCATCTTTTGAAGGACAAAACCGAGAAAAAGATAAGCTAATGAGTTCTTTAGGCCAAGCAGGAATTCCTATTTTATTACTAATTTATATTGTAATAGCTTTTACGTTTAGAAGTTATAGTCAGCCACTTTTATTAATGCTTTTAATACCTTTTAGTTTAACAGCTGTGGCTTGGGGACATTGGCTTTTAGGGTTTTCAGTAAACATTTTATCTCTTTTAGGTATCATTGCTTTAATTGGTATTATGGTAAATGATGGTTTAGTGTTAATAGGTAAATTTAATTCTAATTTACGTGAAGGATTAAAGTTTGATGAGGCACTTTTAAATGCTGGAAAATCTCGTTTTAGAGCTATATTTTTAACATCTTTAACAACAATTGCTGGTTTAGCTCCTCTACTTTTAGAGAAAAGTAGACAAGCACAATTTTTAAAGCCCATGGCGATTTCTATTTCCTTTGGAATTGCTTATGCAACCATTTTAACCTTATTAGTTTTACCATTATTCTTATCGTTTAGTAATAGCATAAAGAAAAATGGAAAATGGTTATGGACTAATAAAGAGGTGACAAAAGAAGAAGTTGAACGTGCTATTAAAGAACAAAAAGAAGAAAATGAACATTAAATTATATAGTGCTTACGCTTTATTTTTCTTCGGAATAATAGTTAACGCACAACAAGTATTAACAACAGATGAAGCTGTAAAGCTTACGTTAGAGCATAACTACGGAATAAAAATAGCTAATAATATTGTTGAAGTAGCAGAGAACAATACAGGAGTTTTAAACTCTGGTTATTTGCCAACACTAACTGGAAATGCAGGAGCAGCAATAGATGTTCAGGATTCTGAAGGACAACGCGTTGATGGAGATGTTATTACAGCAAAAGATGTAGAAACACGTCGTTACAATGCTTCGTTAAATTTAAATTACACACTGTTTGATGGATTAGGACGTTTATATAATTACAAACGTTTAAAAGAAGAATATCAGTTGTCTGAGTTAGAGGCTCGTGAAACTATAGAAACTACAATGTTGCAATTATTCTCTATTTATTATACTGTAGCTCAACTCTCAGAAAATACAGATGCTTTGGAGGAAACTTTAGTGATTTCAAAAGATAGATTAGTACGAGCTGGATACCAGTTCGATTACGGACAGAGTACAAAGTTAGGCGTTTTAAATGCGGAGGTAGATATCAATAATGACAGTATCAATTTTATAAACGCAAAACAACAATTACGAAATACAAAGCGTGATTTAAACGTTGTTTTAGGGAATCAAATTAGTGAAGAGTATCATGTAGATACAGATTTAAGTTTTTTATTTGATTTAAATAAAGAAGAGCTTTTAGATAAAACGAAAGCGAATAATGTGTCTTTGATGCAGGCAGACAGAAATATAAATATAAGTCAGTTTGATATTAAAACCAATAAAGCACAATTTTTACCCACAATTGGTTTAGTAGGATCTTATGGTTGGAATGAATCTTCAACAGATAATCCTTTAGCTTTTACTGTACAAAGTACTACATCTGGCTTGTCTGCAGGATTAAATTTATCATGGAATCTATTTGATGGTGGAGGCACGTTGACACGCGTTAAAAATGCTAAGCTAGTTTTAGAAAATCAAAAGCTTCAAAAAGAACAACTTAACATTGATGTAGAGCGTAATTTTAATAATGCTTGGGATGATTATCAAAATAAATTGTTGATTTATCATGTGCAAGAAGATAATATCAAGACCTCACAAAATAATTTTGAACGTACACAAGAAAAATTTAAAATTGGTCAAGTGACTTCAATTGAATTTCGTCAAGCACAACTTAATTTGCTTAACTCAGAGTTAAACAGAAATCAAGCTAAATACGATGCTAAATTAGCAGAGTTGACTGTGCTTCAGTTAAGTGGGGAATTATTAAATGTAGATTTTTAATTTCCGAAGAACATCAAATATGCAAGAGTATTTTTTTCAATGTCCATATTGTTGGCAATCCATCTCAATGCTCATAGATGTTTCACAATCTCAACAACGTTATATTGAAGATTGTGAGGTGTGTTGTAATCCTATTCAACTGCAAATCAATATCGAAAATCAAGAAATCACTAGTTTTGAAGCCCAGAATATAGAACAATAGTTATATTTTAAATCACTAATAATCAATGTTTTAAAATATTTTCGATGAATAACATTGCGGTTCATCGAAAAATATTGTCATTTAACCGATATTCTGTTACATTCGTAGTAGAAACGTTTCCCTCAGCCAAATCTATCACTATGAAAACTGCTAAACTTACATTATTACTTTGTTTTGTTACCTTATTGTCCTTTGGTAGCGTTTCAACAAAAGAAAAAGAGGCTTTAAAAGCAATTTATAATTCTACAAATGGTGCACTTTGGACTACTACTTGGGATTTAGGTAAGCCTGTTCAAGAATGGTTTGGTGTTACAGTAAAAGGGGATAAGGTCATTGGACTTAATTTAGAATTTAATAACCTAAAAGGAGAAATTCCTTTAGAAATTGGAGATTTAGTTCACTTACGACATATCAATTTTTTTAGAAATAAAATTTCAGGAGGTATTCCTTCTTCAATAAAAAATTTAAAATCATTAGTTACTTTAAATTTAGCATTTAATATGCTCTCAAATCCTTTACCAGAAGAAATTGGAGCATTAGAATCGTTAAAGAATTTAAAGTTATTTATGAATAGGATAGAAGGCCAAATCCCTTATTCAATTGGTCAATTAACAAACCTTAGAACTTTAGAGTTATACAACAACAAATTAACAGGAGAGTTACCTTCATCTATAGGAAATCTTACTAAGTTAAAGGAGTTATTGGTTAGTAGTAATCAAATTTCAGGCAAGTTACCTGCAACGATAGCAAAGGTTGAAGGACTAAAAGTTCTTAGTCTTTTTGAAAATAATTTTTTCGGAACTTTGCCAAGTTCAATCTGTAATTTAACAAGTCTTGAGGAGTTAGTAATCTCTGATAATGCGTTCTACGGAAAATTGCCTAATCAAATTGTTAATCTTACAAAATTAAAAGTATTGCTTATTGGTAACAATGATTTTAAAGGAGAATTAGTTGAACTTCAAAATCAATTTCCAAATTTAAAGCAATTTGATTTCGTAGATATTCATAATCAAGGAGCAATTGCTACACTTGATACAGAAGATGATGATTAATAATAATTTTTATAGTTAGTTTTGAATTAGTATTTGCTCTCATCATGTTTGTGTTGAGAGCTTTTTTTATGAATTAATTTTTATTTAAGAATGATTTCAATCTGTAATTGACTGTTAAATAGATGAATAAATTCTAATATAATTATCTATTAAAATCTTGACGAAATATGTTGGTAATATCTAAAAAAGCTTATATATTTGCAGTCCTAAAATGATTGAGTCGGTATTATGAGCCGAAAGTTAAAAGCTAAGACAATCTTTTAGATATTAAATCGCGGGATAGAGCAGTAGGTAGCTCGTCGGGCTCATAACCCGAAGGTCACTGGTTCGAGTCCAGTTCCCGCTACTAAGTGAGACTCAAGTGCTTTATGCGTTTGAGTCTTTTCTTTTTTATCGACATATAGATTTAAAAATGAATGAGTTAATTCAAATAGTAAGTTCAATTTGCTGGTTCGACATTCCTTATTTTTCATCGAAAATCTAAAACCTTCTGGAAATAGAATATTCTGAAATGTTCTCTTATTGTGATAATCTAATGATTCGTAGAATTCACGAGGGTTATCGGCGATTTTTAGAAAATATTTCATTACTTTTTTGTGGTTCGATAGTTTTGAAGGCAGTTTAGCTAACAATTGCTTTTTGCTATCGATTAAGTCTTTTAATTTTAAGCCATGTTTCTCGAAGATTTCTTTAGATATTTCATCTGTAGCATATCTAAATTCAATTTTATCATACTGCTCTTGGAGCTTATTTATTTCAGAATTAATTTGCCTCTTCTTGTCACCTGTTGATGATAATTCTGTTGTGATAATTTTCTCTAATTGTTTTGAGAATAACTTCTGAAAAGATTTAGATAATTTTAAAGAATCAACTGTTTCTGCAAATTGCTGATGGATACCATCAGTAAGTGATTTAGTTCTTGTATTAGCATTCACTGTCTTATTACATGATGAGCATTTGTAATAAAAAATATGTTTACGTTTATTTAAATAGGAAGTCATATTTGCATCACAATCCGAACAAACCAAAAACTTAGGAACTAATGGGGTTTCTATCTTTCCGTTTATTTTAGGTATACCAATTTGAGTAGAGTTATTTAATTTATGCTGCAATAGATCAAATTCCTTTTTTGAGATGATGGGTTCCCAATGTCCTTTAATTTCAGTATCAGGAATTAAGCTATTAGTAAAAAAGCCAGCATAGAATAAATTAGACCACATCTTATTAAGACTCTGCTTTGGGATATGTAAACCTTCCGATTTAAGATAATCTTGAATTTCTTTATCTGTGTGACCTTTGTAAAGTTTAAGCTTAAAAGCTTCTTTAATCAATACGCTATCATCGTTAAGCTTTATTTCTTGTTTAGCCTGAACTTTTAACGGATCTGAAACTCTCGGGCCAAAATGGTCATAACCTCTAGGAGCACGACCTAAAAATATGCCTTTCTCTAAAACATTGATCATTCCTGGTATAATGACATCCTGACGATTGAAGTTTTCTTTTTGAGCATATAGGAGTTGTGTAGAAAACTCATTTTCATTACGCTCTGTAAACGTATTATGACCAGTACTTACAGAATATAGATACACATTGTACTTGCGTCTTAAACTCACGAACAATTCAATATGTTCAGAACCTGCACGACCAAAACGACTTGGAGACCAAATCAAAATCATTTGAGGTCTTTGAGGTTTTGATGTAGTTTTAATAGCATTTAAAAGCTCGTTAAGTGTTTTTTGAGTATTAACACGTCTTGAGCTTTCATATTCTGCATCAAACTCTTTAGTGATTACTAAACTGTTTTCTTGAGCGCAAGATTTAAGTCGTTTAACTTGAGTTTCAATACTTCCATTTTTTAAGAATTGTTCTTTGGAAGAAACTCTTGTATATGACCACACAATTGCACCTCTAAAATCTGAAATGCTAAGCTGTTTAGTTCTACTCATTTTGTATTTATTTTACTGAATCATAAACGAGTTTAGTAAATTGATATAAACTCAAGGCTAATTCATGTTTTTGTTCTTCGTTTGCTATTGAATGCTCAATTGAAAGACATTCGTCAAGCTCTGTATTATCTAATAATTGTTTCTGTTGTAATTCCTGTAGCGATTGTCGGCCCATAACGAGATAGGATTAAATCGGGCTGTGTTTTCAGGAACCGAGAGTATTCTACATTAGTTTTCATCTTATTTAGTAATTAAAGTTAATTTATAGTTGTCTTGAGATCTGACGTCTATAAGAAGTTTAGTACCTAGAGGTAGTTTGTTATTTAGAAAAAAATCAGCAATTTCATCTTGCTTAACATGTTTTTCAGTAATAATTCTAGGTTTTATATGGTTATCATCAAAAGCGATTTCTACAATTTTTGGACGTTTAAATATTACGATATCTCTGATTTGGTTTTCAATATCTGATAGGTATTTAAGATCCTTTTCAGTAGAATTTAAATCAAAACTTACCACTTTAGAAAGTCTATTGAAGATAGGAATACTAATAATCGTATCATTTGAATACAGACTATTTAGTTTTATTAAAACCTCGTTATTATTTGATAAGAAATGATGCTCGCCTTTATTTGGGACATAAATCATAGAGTGAGGCTGTTTACCATTCATTAGGCAAGACTTTATCATATCTGTAAATGGATTCAACTCTTCTCTCAAGGTGTTCATAATCATATCATCTGAAAGTTGATTTTCTAAAACGGCTTTAGCTGTAGTCGATAATCCGCTCCTTTTAGCTTTTAGATTTTTCTTTATGACATCATCTGCATATTTCTCTACCTTTGGTTGATACCAAACATCTTTTGATAATTGGGCTAACCTGTCTGAATTGATTCCTATATCTGATAATTCTTTGATAATACCCATCCAAATGGCTTGAGGAATATTCATTCTGCCATGCTTCTGATTATCAAAGTAAGGCAGTATTTTTTTACTCTTCCAGTAAGTTACTTGTCTTGAAGCAATATTTAGATGTTTCGGTAGGATGTACTTTTTATAAAGTAGTTCGCCAAAACGGATATAAGAATCGTCACTCATTATTTGTAAATTTACACGAATGTAAATATTTTATTTTAAAAATGATTGCATTGTAAATATAAATTTTTAGTTTTGTTTGAAATATTTAAAACTAAATGAAAACAGATATTGAAAAACGTATTTGCCCATATAGTGGAGTTGAGTTCATTCCTAATAGAACGAATCAGGTCTTTGCTAATGACAAATATAGAATCGCCCATAACAATCAAAAAAGTAATTCAAAACGCAAACGCTTATCAGCTATAAATAAACCCTTATTAAAGAACTATGACATTCTCAATCTAATTATTGGAGATGAACAAGAAAAAGTAGCTCATAAAGAATACTTAAGAGGAGCAGGTTTTTCGTTTTCTGTTTTCACTCATCTACATAAAGACTTACATAAAGATAAATACTATTATGCGATTTATGATTTTTATTATATCAAATTGGACGATAACTACTATAAAATAATAAAAAATGGTTGATATAGATTTACATAATATACAAATCCTAACTTCTCAAGATATTGATTTGGTGCAAGTCTCTCATGTAAAGGAGGTAGAGATGCAGAATAACTATTTGAAGTATGGATTAGCTATTGGTGGAGTATTGATTATTGGTCTACTAATTTATTCGCTTTCTAATTATCCAGAGAAACAAAAAAGAATGAAATTTTGGAATCATAAAATCACATGATATTCAATTATTAATTTTTATTTATTTCGAATATTTCAATTTTATTTTTCATTTCTTTCTGTTTGTCTTTTTGTCCATCAAATCCGTAGAGAAATGCTAATACTTGATACATGTTGCAAAGATATTCGCTTCTGTCTAGACTCATGTCTTCTAATATTTTTACGCCTATTTCTTGGCTAGTAATTGCATGATTTATATTATGTTTTTTTAAATATAAATGAGATAAATCACTGTAATAAGCAGCTAAATAAAAATCGTTTCTGTTTTTCAAAGGGAGAGATTTATGGAGTACTATTCCCGATTTTATATGTTTTATTGCTGTATCATATTCACCGCCAAGCGCAAAAGATTTTGCTAGGATTCTATATTCAATACTTAATTGTTGATCATTATAAAGGTTATATTTTTCTCGTAGTTTTTGAACCTCAGCAAAATGTTTTAAAGTATTTTCTAAATCTCCTTCTTTTAGATAAGTATTAGACAAGTTATTTGATGTGACTATTACTTTTTTTATAGTTTTTGGTAGGTTGTCTCTAAAAATACTTAATGCCTTTTTAAAGCAGTTAATTGCTTTTTTAGGACTCCCATCTTCTGCATATCCCAGAGCTAGATTATTATACATTATTGCCAAATTCACATCATTGAGTCCTAGATATTTTTCAGCTCTTTCTGCTAAATCTATTAATTTTGGTAATATGCTTTTTGATTTAAAATAAAACCTTTTTGCAAAAAGAAACTCATTTTCAAGAAGTAACAAAGGTTGATATACACTTCTTCTAAAAGGCTCTTTTACAGAATCTAAAATTGATTCTGCATATTTTAAAAAGCGAAAAGATTTTTTTGGTGAATTATAACCCTCCTCTATTCGGCTTGCTAACCAACTTATAAATAACATACTTGATATAAATGGATTTAATTGCTTCCTTTCATGGTAGATTAAAACCTCTTGAATGATTTTATGTATGCTTATTCTCTCTCGATTATTATTGAACTCAACGAGGCCTTTCTTTTCAAGAGCGTTTAAAATATTTATAATATGTACTTTATTTTCATCATATAGTTCTTTTCCATTAATAAGAATTAAATCTTCTACTAATACATTATAAGATGGCAGGAGTATAAGAAAAGCTAAATAGTTTCTTTCTCCATTTTTTAAATTTGGTAAACTGAATTTTTTAATAAGAAAGTTGAAAAGTCTAATGGGTCTGATTTCATCATTTATGTCAATATCTATGGCCAAGTTTTCATCATCCAAACGCTGTTCTTTTAACGAAGTAAATAGAGAATTTAAAGTTACGTCAAAACTGTTTTCAATTGTTTTAGCTACCAATTCAATTACAAGAACATTATAGTCTACATAGTTGAAAAACTCAAGGAATAAATTATCTTCAATTTTGTCTTTGCTTGAATTTGATAAATAGATTTGCTTTGCATCTTCAAAACTTATTCTTGGTAATTTAATTGAAGGCAAAGTTTTATGATAGCTTCTAGTTAGGATTAGCTTTTTCCAGGAATATAGTGATGATAAAGATTTTATATCCGAAAACTCATCTTCACATTTTTGGATATCAATAACTAAAAGATTATTTCCGTCAATCTTGTTAAGTTCGTTTAGGATTAAATTGAAGGATTGAGTTATATCATTACTCGTAGATAGTTCAATTCCAAGATTCGCAATAAGCACATCATCTAGTAGAATGGCATTAGGTATTGATTGTTCTACATTAACCCATATTAAATGATCAAACTGTTCATGATTTTTAATGTATTTTTTTGCGAATGAAGTTTTACCCATACCACCTTCAGAATGGATAAGAATCATTTTCTTCTCTTGTAATTTATCGTTGGTTTTTACTGAAAAATCCTCCCAACCTAAAATTTCTGCAGTATAGATGTCAGGGAGCACGTTCAAGTTTTTTGGATATGTTCTCGGTCTTGAACTTGATTGACTTTTTAATATGTTTATTTCTAAGTCATGGGTCTCTTGTTGTATCTTTATTTGTTCTACATCATACTTAAGTGATTCGAATTCTACTTGAAGTAGTTTTGTTAGTTTTCTATTTACAAGTTCTTGAAGTTCATCATCAGTACGTTTTAGTAAGTTGAGAATAGTGTTTTTATTCAATAACCTATCTTCCTTTTCTTTGTTTTGAGAGTTTTTATATATTTCAGATAGTAAAACGCTAAACAGGACGTTAACTGGTTTGCTTTCAAATTTTGGGTCTTGGAGAATAGTATATATATCTTCTTTAATTTTTTTAATAGAATCTTCAGGCGATGAATCTCCAAATTCCCAAACAATATGTTTTGTAAAAGTAGATGCTTCACTATTAATTATTGTAATAGTATCTTGGCTAACTGCTTGTATTTCGTCTCTTTCATCTTGAGCAATGTTTTTTCCTAATTTTTTATTCTTTCTTAATTTAACCTCTTTAATTAATATCTCTTTTACTTTTTTAGAGCACATGGCAAATATAGAGTTGTCATTGAAATTTAAATCGTTAATCCACTTTGTGAGAAGTTTTTCTTTTTGAGAGATTGATGAATTTGTTGCAAAACAAAATGATATATCTTTATTAGATGAGTTGTATTTTAAGTAAAGTAAAAAGAAGTTAAAAAGGGACTTCTTTATTTCAGGTGAGTTTAAACTAAAAGAAGATGCATAGGATTTTACTTGGGTAAAAATGAGTTCTTCTCCCACTTCTTTAATGTCGTCTTCAACTTCTGTAAGTGTTTCAATATTTCTGTTGTTTACAAAATTATTAACCCATTTTTTAAGTGTACATAAATACTGATAATAGAACCCTCTGTTTGTAGCTATGGCTTCAGTTTGTACTCCAAAAACATCAATTATTTTTTTATTCATTATTTAAATCAGTATCTCCAAATTTATTTTTTTATAATTTATTTAGGAACTCTATACTTTCCTTAAAGTAGTAGAAGTAATTCTATATAGTCAAATTACTCAAATAATGGCATATTAAAACATTTTCAACACACTTTAATTCAAATTAATCTACATTAAAAACGCTTAAAAACTAATTGTATTCGTATTAAAATGCTTAAAGTTTCAATAACGGCCTATTTGAATATTAGATTTTTTGCTAGTTTGTTGTAAATTAGACTTATATGCTTAAAAATCAAAAAAACGGATAATGCATAATAAGAATTGGTAAGGAAAAATTAATGCAATTAACCCTTCTATCTCCCGATAGCTCAATCCAAATTTCAACTTGAAATATACTGCCTAAATTATAATTGAATGAGGGAATTTATAGCCTTTGAAAATGGTGTTTTAAACCAAAGATATAATTCCAGCACAAATTAATTGAAACCAGTATAACTCACTTTTTTAATAATATCACATTTCTGATATAAATTATGACTCCAACGATATGACCAATAAAAAGAACAGGATCTTTTCTAATTATTGCATAAGATAAAATGAGCGTTGAACCAATGATACTTAAAAGCCAAAAACCAAAAGGCAATAAAGATTCTCCTTGTCGTTCTGAGTACCACCATTGGTAGATGAAACGTAAAGTGAAAACTATTTGAGAGATAATTCCAAGAAGTAAAAGCCATAATGGGATTGTCTCATTATTAAACAAATTATTTACATCAATGATATTATTGTTATAGTAGTAAATAACAAGAATTGTTGGTGTTAATAACAGTAGCCATCTGAGTATTACATTTAGTTTTTGCCATTGGTTTTGAATTTGTAGATTTCGTATGTAAATAAAATAAGTCAATATTTGACCTAACATAATGGCAAAATCATCTCTTAAATAACCATAAATAAATAACAAGAAGGAAGCGAATAAACTTAAAGACCAAAATAAAGAAGGTGTTACAACTTTTTTTTGTTTTTCAGAAGTTAGCCATTGTATAATCAGTCTTGATGAAAACAAGACTTGAGCTAAAAAGCCAATTGAATAAATCAGCCAACTACTCATTATTACTTTTTTCTATCTCATAGTTAATATACTTCTTCTTCATCCATAAGTAAGCAAAACAATCCATTAATGGACCTAACAATCTATTCCATAAACCATATTTTGCTTCACCTGCAATTCGGGGAAAATGTTGAATAGGAATTTGTTTTATCTTGCCATCTTGAAGTAATATCATTGCAGGGAGAAACCTATGTAGTCCCTTAAACATTGGAATTTTTTTAGCATAACTGCTTTTAATAACTTTTAAAGGACAGCCAGTATCATCCATACCATCATGGGTGAATGTTCTACGAATACCGTTTGCAATAGTAGATGACATCTTTTTTACAAACGAATCCTTTCTGTTAGCTCTTACGCCAGTCACTAAATCAAATTCGTCAATATGCTCTAGAAGTAAATTAAAATCTGAAGGAGAAGTTTGTAAATCTGAGTCTATATAACCAACAAGTTCTGTATCTAAATGGTCAAAACCTGCTTTAATTGCTACACTTAATCCTTTATTTTTAGAAAGACTTATAAAATAAAAGTCCTTATTTCTTTCGCAAATTTGTTCAATTAATTCTTGGCTTTTATCATTTGACCCATCATTTACAAATAAAATTTTTGTGGGTACTGTTGCAATTTTCAGATAGGATAACAATTCTTTTTCTACTCTGAGTAAATTGTCTTCTTCATTATAAACAGGTACTATTATGGTAAGTCTATAAGTCATAATAATTTATATTTTGAATCGAACACCTGTTCGTAAATACAATGAATTGGAATTATCTAATGATTTTATGTTGTTTTTACCTCCATCTCTTAAGTTCACGGTATTACTAAAAATGTAGGATGTTCTTGCATAAAATTGAAGATGTTTGGTAAAATGATATTCATATTGCAAACCACCTAGTATTAACGACATATTAATACTTTCGGCTGTCTCTGTATTATCTACAGCTACGCCTCTTTGTAGATTGGAAGTAACACCGTCTAATTCTGCATATAACTTTAATCTATGAACACTTGATATATGATATTGTAAATTGGATTTTGGAACACCAACATTATATGACCACGACGGATTAAACTTTTTATAATAACTTATAAAAGGTAACGGAAAAGGAAATCCACGATTGCCTGAATACGATACTCCAAGGATAAGTCGCCAAGGTTTTGAAACATTTTCATCTTTTGTTTTATCTTTAATAAATACAACATCCCCAGACAATACAATATCTTCAAGGTTTAGGTCATTGGCAGTTAAATTAGAACTAAATCCAGGTTTTAACTTTACACCAAACCTCCAATCCTTATTTATAGGTGTCGTATATCCTATATTCAAATCTAATAATTGAAAGCCGTCAATCTCTGTTTTGTCAAATGACGGATTATCATCCATTTTTAAATCAAGATGACTGTAATCTAATCCAATCAAAAGGTAGGTTTCTTCTTTTTTTAATTTAATGGGGTAATTAAATAATGCTCTTATTCTACTATATTCAATAGAAGAACTACTAGCAGGAATACTTGTGTAATCTATACGTGCGAGGTCGTTTAATTGAGCCGATAATTGAGTTGAAAAAAGGCAAATAAGGATACCAATTTTTAAGGTGAGTTTATTCATAGTTTTATTTTATTTTAATTTTTTTTATGTAATGTGAAATGTTTGTTTATATAATAGACGCTTCTTTTCGCCTTTATCTAAGACTTTAGAAAAAGAAGTAAAATTTTGTAGTGCTATAATATCTGATTTGTTGTAATTTAAATTCTCTTTTTTTTAATTAGAAAAACTTGCTTCAAGAACCAATACTTCGCCTTTTCTTAAAATTTCAATCAATACTTGATCACCTTCTTTAAGGTTTTCAATTTGTTTTTTTATGTTCCCTAAATCGTGCGGCGCATTACAACTTAATCCTTGAATACTTAAAATGATATCTCCACCAAGCCATAGCTTTTGTCCAAATATTTCACCTTGAACAAGACCTGGTTTAAGACCTATATTATCTGCAAATGAATTAGGTGTGATACGCTGTACTAAAACGCCAGACTTTTGAGGTGTATTGAGAATTCCTGCCAATCCCTCACTCAAAAACAAGCCATCGAATCCCGTCCAAAAACTATTGACATCAAATAATGTTTTTTTTGCGGTATCAATATCAACTGCAAACCCTAATCCTTCGAAACCACCACTTTGGGATAAAATAAAACTTACAATACCAATAAGCTCGCCTTTCATATTGAGCATTGGACCACCCGAGTTGCCATGATTAATGGAAGCATCGGTTTGTATGAAGCCAGCCATCTCGCCATTGGTGAGCATGTTTTTACTCATCTTTCTACTAATATAGCCAACCGATAAACTATGCTCAAGACCTAAAGGAGCACCAATAATCATAACTTGTTCTCCAATTTTTGACGTTTTGGATTCCCCCATTTTAACTGCTTGTAAATTAGGAGGAACACTTCTCAATTTTAAAAGTGCCACGTCTGCAGCAGACGAACTGGATAGGACATCGGCTTTAAAGGATGTACCATTTTGGAGCTTAACACGAACTTCATTTGCAAATTCAACAACATGAGAGGCTGTCATAATAAGACCATCTGAACTGATGATTACACCAGAGCCTAATCCTCCTGAAGACGTGACTTGCTGGTCTTTAATTTTATATTCTGTAACTTCAATAGTAACAACAGAAGGGTCTAACTGTTCAAATAAAGCAGATATATCTTGAGCTTCGGCGCAAGAATAACAACTAAATAGTAATAAAAAATATAGTGTTTTCATAACAAAGGGTTTTTATATATTTATAAATTAACTTGATATTTCTAATGCTTTTGATTTATTTTTCGGTTTTACAATCTATTAGTTGTTATAATAGATGTCCCATTTAGCATATTCTTTTGTACTGTTAAAATCATCTTTAAGAAAAGATAAATCGTCACTTAAACCATGTCTTTTTCTTACCAATAAATAGGTGTTCTTATTATGTGAAAGTTCTCTTAACTTTGATATAGTCGTATCATCTTTTACATCCCAAAGATGTTCTCTCCATAGCGCATCATGCTGAAATTGAACTTCACGATTTGTAGTATTATGACCTGAATTAATAGTGATTTCGTTCGCATCTGAATAGAGCGGAATGGATGAAAGCAAATAATTGTAAACCAAAATGGTTTTATGTTCTTTTCCATTAGTATTTATAAAATCCATCATCTCACGTGTAGAATTTATCGATTGGCTATTGTTTTTCATAACAGACGTTGAGACTTGTAGTATGGCTATACTAAATAGAAATGATAGAATAACCGGTTTGTACATTTCGGTATTCTCAATAAAATAATAAACGATAAAGGCACTCACAGTTATTAAAAAAGCCGCAATAATTGCTGATGATGATACCTCAATAAAATCAGGTTTCTTAATCCACAAACTCAAAAGCGTAAAAAAGAATAAATTCAACAAAACAAAATAGCTTAAAGCAATTATTTTTTTGTTTTTTAATGTTAATGCACTCAACCGAGCTGCTATAAATATGGCAACCATCCAAAAGACAGGCAGGATATATAGAATAAGCTTTGTGCTGAATAATGAAAAAAGAATAAAAAGAATACTACTTGAAACTAGCAATAACTTAGTTTCTTTTTGTAGCATAAAAATAGAGTTGACTCCACCACGGAATTTAACTATAGTGCTTAACCACCATGGGAATAATAATCCAATAATAATCGGAATATAGAACCAAAAAGGTTTTGAACGGTTGAAGGAATTTGATGAAATTCTAGATGCAATTTGTTTATTTATAAAATAATCCCAAAGACTTGGGTTTTCTGCAATAACGAAAATATACCAACTTACGCCTATTCCTAGACATAATAACAGCCCTAATATATTATGAATAGTCATATCTGTGCCACTTTTGAAAATGACCTTGTACGTAATGACATATACCAAAATAAACAGTAAAGCAACGGGTCCTTTAGTCAATAGGGCAAGTCCGATAAGGATATAAAACAAGTAAAGAAAAAGTAATTTACCTCTACTTGTGTAATATTGCCAGCAATAGATGGATCCGATAATAAAAGTGGTTACATAAACATCTGTAGTGAGGTTGCGACTAGCTATAAGAACCATTGGCATCGAAAAATATATCAGGCCAGAGAAGAAGGCAATCTTCTTGTTTTTGTAAAGCAAATTAGCAATACCATAAATTAGCAATAATTGAATAATCACAGCAACTTGTAAAAAAAATCGCGCTCCAAATTCGTTGATACCGAAAAAACGATACCCTAAAGTGGTGATGTAATATGTTATTGGCGGTTTATGAAAATGGAAAATACCCAGTAATTGAGGATTTAAATAATCTCCAGAAAGAAACATTTCTCGGCTTATTTCAGCATATCGAGCTTCACTAGTTTCAGTAAAGCCGTACGATCCTAGACCAATAATTAGTAGGGCAAAGGCTATGCAAACGAATGCAAAATAATAGTAATCTAAACCTCTCTTCATTGTCGCAATTGCATTTTAAGAATTAATTTAATATTGCAGTAGTAAGGATTCATTATTTAGTCATGTTTTCCCAAGCTGAATCTGCAAGATTTTTTTTGTCTTCAGAGTTTTTATTCCATTGTCTTTTTGCATCTATAATTCCAAAAAGCATGCGAGTAAAAAAATATAATTTACCTTCCTTTATCACCCAACTTTTAGGGTTGGGGATAATTTCTTTTCCTTGCGACATAGCAAAGGCGCAAAAGCCACCATATTGTGGTATAAACGTTTCTGGTGAGTTTTTAAATTTCACTTTGTTTAACTCTGATGAAAATTGAAATTCAGCACCTTCATAGTTAAATGTGATGGATGCATTTCCTTTTTTTTGGCTTCCATTGAAGAATGATACCACATCAAATCCTTGTGCAGCAACGCCGTTTTTTAAATTTAGTGACATTTTATTTTTAATTTATAATTGTTTATATATGAGTAACTTATTGTATAAATCCACTTTCTTTTATTCCATTATCTAAGATGTTAAAATTATTACTTTAGCTTATTGAATTAAGGTATAGAGCATAAATGCTCCAACTGCTATAAACATTATTGAAATAGCAACTTTCATTTTATCTGCTGGAATAATTTTTTGCAACCTTGGACCTATTTGTCCACCAATAATTACGCCTGGTATTGTAAATATGATGAGGTTAACAACTTGATTCATAACATCACCGCCTTCTGTAGCAAATTCATAAATATGACCTACTGAAGCAACCAATACCGTAACTACAACCACAAAAATTGATGTAGCAACTGCTACTTTTGCTGGCACTCTGCATTTTGCTACAAGATGGTAATCTTGTAATTCCGCGAGACCTACTGAGATCATTCCTAAGAATGCACCACCAACAGCAGCAAACATTCTACCCATATTCTTATTACAAACGGTGTAGTTATATACATTCCCTTCAGCATCTGTAAGTGAACTTTCAAAATTGGTTTTAAATTCTTTTTTATTTGCAGCTTCCAGTTTTTCTTTTTCTTCTTCTCTCCACGACGTATATAATTGATAACCAATAAAGATGATGCCTATAGCGAAAATTGTTTTGAGTATTAATGGTGCGATTAAATCTCCATAAATAGCGCCTAAAATAGCAAAGGGAATTGAGTATAATAAGAGGTTAAATCCTAATTTAAAGTCAATTAGTTTTGCTTTCCAATAGGCTTGTAAACCAGACGCAAATCCAAAAAATTCCGTAATTAAAGCCACACCAATCGCTATTTTTGGCTCTAATCCTAAACCAATCATAAAAAGAGGTGAAAAGAAAACGGCTCCGCCTATTCCTGAAGACATTGCAATGGTTGCAATAGCTATTGAAATGGGTAGTAAATACCAAAACTCCATTGTAAGTTCCATAATTTATCTATTTAAAATGATTTCTAACACCATAACTCGCTAACACACCTTCTCCAGTGGCAGCTGCTACCTGAGCAATAGCTCCTTCACGACAATCTCCAGCAGCAAAAATTCCTTTTATGTTAGTTTCCCCAAGGCCAGAAGTTGTGATAAAACCGCTTTCATTTAATCCTATATAACCCTTGACATTTTCTGTATTTGGGATGAGACCAATAAAAATAAATGTGCCATCTGCATATAGTTCTTCTTGTTCTCCAGTAATTCTATCCTTGACTTTTAAGCCTTTAAAATTGCCTCTTTCATCTTTTATAAATGCTAAAGATTCTTTGTTCATATGAGTTTCAATATTTTTAATCGAAGGCAATTTTTCAATATAGGTTTCTGATGCTGTGAATGTTTCTCCCCAATTAACAATGGTCACTTTCTTGCAAAATGATGCAAGAAAGATGCCTTCTTCCAAAGCACTATTTCCGCCTCCTATAACTATAATTTCTTTATCTCGGTAAAATGCACCATCACAAGTAGCACAAAAATGAATACCTGCACCAATTAATTCTTCCTCATTAGGGATTCCTAATTTTCTGTAGGTTGAACCTTGAGCCAACACAATTGTTTTACTTTGGTATTCGCCCATATTAGTAGCTACAGAAAAAATATTGCTCTTCTTCTGGATTGAATTAACACTTACACCCGTTTCAATTTTGGCACCATAGGTTTTGGCCTGTTCAGCCATTTTCTTCATTAATTCTGGACCTGAAATGTTAGTGAACCCTGGATAATTTTCGATTTTTTCAGTTAAAAAAGCATTGCCTCCAATATTCTTTTTTTCAAGAATTAATGAGTTGAATCTATCACGTTGTATGTAGATGGAAGCTGTTAATCCAGCAGCTCCTGCACCAACAATGATACTGTCATAAATGTGTTTTTCAGCTTCAGCACCAATCTTTAATACGTCTTTTAAAATGGCATTATCTGGATTGGTGTATGCCTTTTCATTAATAAAAATGGTAGGTATAATACGTTTTCCATTATTGGTTTCTTCCACTAACTTTGCTGCCCATTCGTGTTTGTCTACTTCGATGAATTGAAAATTGATACCATTATCTTGGAGATAGGCTTTAGCACGTTGACAGTCTGGACACCAATTAGCTCCATATAATTTTATAATCCCTTGAGAATTAATTCCCAAAACACTTGCAAGAGCCGCATTGTCTGGATTTGTATATGATTTTTCATTAATTATTAGGGTTGGAATGATGCGTTTTCCATTATTTATTTCTTCAACCTTGGCGGTTGCACTTTTATCAATATCCACATCTATAAAGTTGAAATCTATATGGTGTTCTTTTAGATACGCTTTTGCCCTTTGGCAGTCTGGGCACCAATCGGCTCCATAAAATTGTATTGTATTCATAGTTAGTTTGTTTTTAGTTGTTCAATAGCTTCCTGAAAAAATGCAACGCCTTCAGATTCTACTATGTTATTTGTGTTGAGAATAGCACCCTTGAATTCATCATATTTCCATTCACCTGTTGATAATTTTGGTAATCCAGAAGGATTAATAATACTACCGTTTTTATATCCTGAGAGATATAAATAAAAATCCTTAGATACAGTATCTGGCATTGCCAGACCCAATCCCACTGATATTTCAGATTCGGGTATTGTAGTATAAATTCCTGTATCGAAATGATGTGGCCAAATTCTTATTGGGTTATTTACCTTATAAATGGTTTCTATTTTTTCAATAACAAATTGAGCCAAAATTCGCTGATGCATTAATTCAATCAATTTGCCAACATTAAGCAACTTGAAGGTGAATGTATTTGTAATGGTATATGGAAGTTTGTAGTGCAGTTTATACTGATACTCTTTATTCAAAAATGCTTTAGAAGTATCTTTCAACCATTTTAAAACTTCGGAATGTTTAGCACCATCTAATCGGAAAGCTGTAGTTCCTTGATTAGATTTCCATTCTAGTGAAAACCGTTCATAATCTAAACATAACATATCACCATTATCTGATAGTGTATGTGTATATAAACAGCCGTTTTCTGTACTAAAGCCTAAATTTGTATGACTGTCATCTGCTTTTTTTTCTAAAAAACTTATTCCTGCTGCAGCTAAATATTGCGCTGCTAAATGCATTTGTTTTTCCATTGTAAATTATTTAAAATTGCTTTTTAATATAAGTTTCGTTAAAAATCGAAATCCAAAGAGATATTAAGTCGTCCACCATCATCTGAGCTGAAATACGCAAAATTTGCTGTTGTAAACCCTGCGAGGTTAAAATAGAGACCAGCACCAGGTGACGTATACCATGCATTGGAATTGTCATTGTCTACCCATAGACGACCATAATCAAAGCCACCATAGGCGCCCCAAGAAATTGGGATAATAGAATTACGAATTCTTCCTAAAGAGACTCTCACGTCACTGTTTTGGTAAAAGGCACTTTTACCACTAAATCGTTCTTGTCTATACCCTCTTAAACCCTCTCCATCTCCAAGCGTAGCGGCTTGATGGAACTCAAAGTCATTACTTAAATTAAAATGCGCTTTAAATTTTGTGGCATACACAAGAATACCACGTCTATCAATTTTAGTAGTTAATCGAAGTTCTGGAATGACATAGGCAAAGCCTTTATCCTCATCAAAATTTGCTTTATATCCAGCCGTAAACTTGAATCCAATACCTGATTTAGGTAATGCTTCATTATCAAAATTCTTATACTCATAAGAAGATTCAACATTAAAGAAATCTTGTCCATCAAATGCTTTTGGATTAATAGAAGCTGTTTCAATAAAGCGATTACTTGTTTTGTCAACTTCAACGTTTTCATATCCAAGGCCAAATTTTATGGTGCTTCCTTGATAACCCCTGTAAATTAAAGAAGGTGAAAACGAAATTCTTTGTTGGCGAACTCTATTAAAATCTGTTCCTAAGTTGTCGTCAAAATTTAGGGTTTCATTTCCTAATCCAAAAAAGTTACTAGTATTACTAGCACTTAAATAACCTGCATCAATCCCTAAGTTTATACCCTCAAATAAATTAGCGAACTCTCCAGAATATTCAATTTCGGCTCCTGAAGTTTCTGTAAGATATACAGCACTTATGCTATGCTTTGCGGTAAAAGGATTTCTACGTAACGAATTCTTGGTGTAATTAACACGAACTCCAATTTTTAAACCATCATCAGGATTTGCTCCTATGATTGGCACTATGGTATGCGTATCTCTTCTGTTCTTTTTGAAATAATAGGTGTTTAAATCATAATTATCTGAAAGCGTTTTAGAAACAGGCGTCTCAAATGTATTTGGTTTCGATTTTTGGTCAAAGACTCTTAGGTTTCGTTTGTTGTTAATTCGGTAGGTATCGTTATTTTGACCTCCTATAATTTTAATTTTTATATAAGCATTACTTTCACCATTGACTTCAAAAATATCTTTATCATCAAGACCATACACCCATAGCTCATTGGTTACGGATTTATCATAATCTACATCCCAAAATTTGTCTTTCTTTTCTCCATTTTTTATACGATAGATACTTACATTGGTAATTCCGTTTGGCTTACGAGTAATCACAAAATAATCGTCTTTATCTGTTCCAGTAATAAGAACACAAGAGCGCAAATACTCGTATAGACTTACCGCGTTTTCTTCAACTTTTGCCAATCTACCTAATAAAGCTTGCTTGGTACGTTCTACTTTTATCTGGTCAATCTCTTCTGGGAAATTTTTGAATGCATTGTCTATAACCTCTTCGGTTAGATGTTCTTTTATAAAACGCGCTTCTCTTAGCCAGTCTTCTTGTGTATGGTTGATTAATACGGCAAGATCTACATCATCACCAGCATCATTAAACCATTTTGTAGAATTATAACTGGCATCATAGCGTTGCATAAATCGTAACGGCGGACTTAATGTTGTGAGTGCTCCAAAGGCAAATCCATCAAAATCTGAATAGACTTGATCTCTATCTCGCGGAATGGGTTCGTATAAGTCCTCTCCATTTTCTTGTTCTTGCACTGCCCATTTCCATTGGTCTGCGTGACGGTCCCAATCACCAATTATATTATCAAATAAACGTGTTCTAATGTATAGACCTTCATTTATTGCTATTTTATCCTTTCGTCTTAATTTTTCTAAAAGATCCATAGTACCTTCTATTTTATCGGTACTTCCAAGACTTTTTACTTCACCATGACCTTCGGTAAGACGCTCTTCAATAAAATACATTTTGTCACCATAGTCTTCATTATGAATGCCTAATGCTTTCTGTTTTGGGATATAATACAGTTCTGTATTGGCGTGATAGATGTCTAATGCATCTTCAAGGTCACCAATTGTTAATGATCCATAAGGATTAGCAGTAGTCCAGTAATCTTGTAACAACTGAATAAAATAAGTATCCTCTACATCTGCATCTAAATACTGCGTTTTAAAGATGAAATACTGAATAAAACGAAGTGCACTCTTTTTTGCTGATCGCATAGCAAACTCACGCCCATCTTTGGTTTTTAAACGAAGCGAATTGGTTTGATGTCCTCCTCCTTTTCTTATTACTGAAAGACCTCCATATAACGTATCTAATAATGCAGACTTTACTTTTATTGGTGTTTCGTAATCTTTTCTAAAATGCTGTCCCCAAATCATTTTATAAAAACCCGATCGTTTCAATTCTTCTGGCTGATAAATTGATTTTTCTACAAAAGTTGGTGTTTGTTCTTCGTTGTAATCTGGAATTACAATATTATCTTCTGGTGCAATAATTTCAGAAGTAAAAAGAGGTGTTGTAAAGTTGTTGGATTGTCCATAAAACGCGACCCACATAGAGCCATCTTTGTACTCTACAATTTTTGAAAAACCAGGTTCGTTAATAGCACATTTGCTTTTTCTAATTTTTTTGGCGTTTTCAATTCTTCCTCCAGCACCACTTATAACTACAGGAATATTTTTGTCTATAATGAATTGCATATTTTGTTCGTGGCCCGAAACAAACACCACGTTTTTAGATTGTTGTGCAATGGTAAGCAGCCTTTTGCTAAATTCTTTGTAGTACTTATTATTTAAGTTTTGAGGATTTATACCAAATGAATATGGGTTTCCATATTTTCCATACGTAGCGACAGGATGAGAAACTGCAATTAAGACTGTTTTGCCTTGACTTTTTACAATCTCGTGTTCTACTTCAACGTAAAATTCAGATTTATTCTTGATATCACAATTGTCATTAATATTTGGTGTTTTGTCCCAATTAGAAAGTACCCATTGAGAATCTAATATTAATAAATCTACGTCGTCATTAATTTTGACCTTTTCAATAGGGCATCCTTTTTCCGGCTGAAAAACATCTTTATTATGGAATATTTTTTCTAAATAATCTTCTTGCGCTTTCAATCCTTTGAGTCCAGATTTCCAGTCTTTACTTCCTGGGATAAAATAAATGCGTTTAGAAAATGGCTTCCATAGTTCGGCATAAGCGTCTAGTTGCTGTTTGGCTTGCTGGTTATCTTTTGAAAAACCTTGCTCAGATGCATTATTCCCTAATAATAAGAGTGTTGCATTCTCATCATTTGTCATTGCATTTTTAATAGCGTCAAGAACAGTCGTGTTTTTTGCTTTTTCTGGATGTATTGCTAAATTTCCGGTTGCATAGAAGGAATGTGACACTTTCTTATCTGGAAGTGTATTAGTTTGTTGTGCAAAAGCGGCACAAACAACAAAAAAAACTAGTAATGAATGAATTAATTTATGGTTCATAATTGGTGGTTTTTAGAAGTTTTAATAAGTAGCATTTTTAGTGCTATTAAAATTGAAAATAGTAGTAGTGATAAGTAGCACATAGGTGTTCCGTTATCAAGTTTTGGGCATTCGCCTAGTCCGTTGAATTGCATTACTGAAGCTATTATGGCAATGAGGAACGCAAGACCTGTATACACGAAATACATGGTGTTATATTTTTTGAGAAGATGAACAATTAATGGAATTAGAAAACACACCATCACAATCGCACAGACAGGAATAAGCCAAATCTTTGGGCACCCATTCCCAGTTTGAATTTCATCCCAAACCAATTCACCAGATCCATAAAGACCAATAATGAGCAGTATAGTAATAATGCTATATATTATTTTTTCTAGTTTCATTTTAATCTACTTCTTATTATTTATAATTGAATCTTGCTCGACTTGTTTCAATCTTTCAGCTTGAACATTGACAATTGAATTGATTTTTGGCGTCTTTATATAATCTGTTTCCCCATTTGTATATTCAACTAAAACAGATTTTACTTCAGAGTCTTTATCAAGGCCAAAATGCAATAAAGCGGTTTGATCACTTGCCAGTCCTTCTCCTGTAACCAACCATTCTGATAGTTTTCTTGAATTTGTTTCGACAGTTACTTTTGCACCTAGTGCTTGGGCATTGTCTTCTAAATCTATTTGTATAAAATTATTTGTTCCGCCTTTATTTATATAAGCTAGTGAAGGGCTATCAATATTCACCCAGATCATATCTAAATAACCGTCTTGATTAAAATCACTTACTAAAGCTGTGATGGCAAAATGCGGATTTACAACACCGCTTTCCTCTTCAGTAGGCGCAAATGTTCCATCTTCTTTTTGTACTAAGAATCTGCTTTTTAACCTAAATAATTTATTAGGCGCTAAATCCACATAATTCTCTGCCACCATTAAATCTTGAAGTCCATCATTGTTCATATCGGCAAAGGTGCAACCCCAAGAAAACTCGTAGTCAGCAATCATTGTTTCGTTGGCAGTATCTATAAATTTAAAATCACCATCATTTCTAAAAAGCAACCACTTTTCGTTAAAGCGAGAAGCATCTTTAATATCGCCTTTGGCTAAAGCTCTAGGTAAGGTGCTTCCGGTATTAGAAAACATAAAGTCTACTAAGCCATCATTGTTATAGTCACCAATGGCTAAACCCATTGGATAGGCAAATTTATTAGTTAATGGATTTTCTTTCATTGTAAATGTTAAGTCGCCATTATTTTTATAAGTTCTAACTTCACCAGTATCGTGCACAACTATGAGGTCTAACCAAGAGTCGTTATCGATATCGATTAAGCTACCTTGAAAGGTGTTGTGTACATAATCTAAACCTGCTTCTTTTGTAATGCTTTTGAAAGTATTATCACCATTATTTAAGAGTAACTCGCTCGTAGAACCATAGGTAGGATCTTCAAAAATGGTTTGTCCTTCCATCAATTCTTTTTTGATGTAGGTTCCTAAGAAAATATCTAAAAAACCATCTTTATTAATATCACCAACAGTAAATCCAGATGGTGTAGATTTTTCATTCATTGGTGTATCAATAAGCGTTTCCTCGAAGGTTCCGTTTGTATTATAATACAGATGTAAACCGTCTTCTCTACCAACCAATAGGTCGGTAAACCCGTTGTTGTCAAAATCGGCAGAAACGGCACCAGTTGACGTTGTTGAGGTTCCTTTTTTTGGTAAGTGTACTTCCGAAGAAATGTTGACAAACCTATTATCTCTAAAGGCAAATAGTGCGTCTTCTTGATCCATTCCGCCACCAAAAAACACCTCGTCAATATTGTCATTATCGACATCTATTAATGCAGAAGGTGCAATAGGTAACGATTTATCACCATTGTATTGATGTGTAAAATCGAGATCGACCTTTGAAAAGATAGGAACCTTACTAGTGTCTATTGTAACATCATATTTTTCTGAATTGGCATCGTTCCAGAAAAACCATAGCACGAAGATTAATAATGCCACAATTATTAATCCTAACCCGATAAAAGTTTTCTTGAAAACGCTTAATAAATTTCTTGTGTTTTTACTGAACATTAGTGTTGATTTTTAGTTAGTTTGTTTAGTTGATATAATGACAAAGAGAAGAGAATAAAGTGCGTGACATTCATTAATATTGGAAGCATATGTTTGCCAATAGAAGGTGTTATTTTTCCTATTAGAACCAACAGAATAAGAATGACTATGGGACTAAAAAAAGCCATCCATTTTTTGTAAAAAGTACCTCCTTTTAAAATTGTAATAGTGAATACTACTGAAAGTGTAGCAATTACTATTCGCAATGCTTTTACAAGAATTTCCATATGATTGGTATAGTGGTCTAGTAAATTTTGATAGGTTATGATATCCATGGATTCCTTTAAATGAACAATGTTTCCAATGGAAGATCGAGAACCTATCCAAATACCTCCAACAGCAAATGCTATGAAGCCAATAGCTAAAACGACTCGTGCTAAGGTTTCATTACCAGAGCGTAACATTCTGTAAATATGTATATAACCTGCAAAATAAAATGGTAATCCAATAACCGCTAGAAAATGTCCTATTGTCAAATGCTTTTGCGACACAAATTTGAAAAACTCATAGTTTGATGCATGCTCTAATATTTGAGGTGAATAATGTAGAAAATACTCTCCCAATCCTACAAGAAGGGAAGCTACAAGCCCTAAATATCCAAATGTTCTGGTTAGTTTCATGGATTTATTAAAAGGTTAGATTTTCCATTTGTTATTTTTAGAGAATGATTGATGACTTGCATTGAAATCGTTTGCGCATCATAAAAAATCAATCCTTCTTTTCTCATTAAACTCAATACGTTGCTTACTGTTTGTCTTGATGTATTGGTTAGGTTTGCTATATCTTTATGAGATAACAGGTTTTTTGCAACCAGGTTTCCTGCTTCATCTTTCTCTCCAAATTCTTCCAAATAATCTATAATAAAGTCCTTGATTCGTTCTGGACTATCTTTATATAGTAAATCGTTTAGTCTGCGTTCTAATTTTTTAATACGTGTTCCATAGATTTTTAAAACACCGTTTTTTAATGACTTATGTTTTTCTATAAGCTTTTCCATTTCATCAGCTTCTATGTAGCAAACGATGCAATTTTCTAAAGCATAGGCTACTTCCTCTTTTGCAGTTTCATCATCATATAAAGAGAGTTCTCCAAATATATTTCCGCGTTTTACAATATATTTCACAGTATCGTTTGAGGTATTTACAATTTTTACCGTTCCTTTTTTTAAAAAAAAGATGCTCTTTTTATTTCTATTAACTAGAGAAATTTTAGTTCCCTTATCAATGTTTTCCATTTCTAGGATTTCGCACATTCTCATCATAGTTACCATACCTAATTTTTTAAAAAGGTTGAAACCATCTAGAAACCAATATTTTGTTAATCCATTCATTACTTAAAGTGTAAAATGTTGATTATGTATATGTTAAAAGTACTGTAAAGGAATATCAAGAAATAGTGAAATTTTCATAGAAGTTACTTCATACGACACTTTCTAAATATTCTTCTGATTTAAGAGACGCTATGAAACTCAAAACTGACAAATTGTATTTAAAGTTTTGAAAACGCTTTTTCAGATTGCTCAAAAAATTATTCATCATGAGCTTCAAAAACAGATTATTTTTCTAGAAGTTACTTCACACGACAACAGCGTTGTAAGTAAGTTGATTAAATAAGACTCATGCTTCAAACATACCTTATTATGAAGCATACCATCGTTGTCTTATTTTTCTTATCCATTAGTAGTATGGGTTTTTCTCAAAATGTTCGTAATTCAAAAGGTAGAAAAAGGTGAACTTTATTTTTATTGGGGTTGGAACAGAAGTTGGTATAATAATTCTGATATTCATTTTAAAGGAAAGGATTATAATTTTACTTTAAGTGATGTTAAAGCAAAAGATCGTCAGACACCATTTAGTATTGATAAATATCTAAATCCAGGAAATGCAACCATACCTCAATACAATTTCAGAATTGGTTATTATTTTAAAGATAACTATAGCCTTTCTATAGGTATTGACCATATGAAATATGTAGTGGTCCAGAATCAACAAGTTCTAATAGATGGTACTATTAGTAATACGTCTTCAAGTTATGACGGAAGTTATACTAATGAGTCTATTATACTGGCCGAAGATTTTTTAAAATTTGAACATACCGATGGTTTGAACTACTTGAATGTTGATATTCGGAAAGATTTCAATCTAATTAATAAAAATAAATCGATTGCTATTGATGGTTTGGCTGGAGTAGGATTAGGAATTTTAATACCTAGAACAAACACCACCTTGTTAAACAACGAGCGCTATGATGAATTTCATTTATCTGGTTATGGGCTGAATGGGCTCACAGGACTAAAGACAACGTTTTTTAATTGGTTTTTTATACAAAGTGAATTAAAAGGAGGATACATAAATATGCCTAACATTAGAACAACAAGATTTACTGCAGATTCTGCAAGTCAAAACTTTTTATTCGCACAAGCAAATATTGTTTTTGGTGTTCAGTTTAGCTTAAGTAATAAATAGAAGTTGAAGCCGTATTTTTTTCTAAATAGTTGTCAGGTTTTCATTAAAACCGAGTCCAATATATTAAAGCCACAATAAAATGAGGAAATATATTTTAGTACTACTTTTTATACCATTTATGTCTTGCGTGCAAAAAGCAAATTCAGTTTCAGATTTTGCTTATAGTTCCAATTCAGAAATTTCTAGTCGTGCAACAATAATGAGTCACCAAAAATGGAATGCTTTATTACAAAAACACGTTTCAACCTCGGGAAAAGTTGATTACCTAGGATTTAAAAAAGATAGTGTAGCATTACAATCTTATTTAGATTTATTAGCTAAAAACCTTCCCCAAAAAAGCTGGTCAAAAAATGCAACCTTAGCGTATTGGATTAATGCTTATAACGCTTTTACTGTGAAATTAATTTTAGATAATTATCCTGTTAAAAGCATAAAGGATATTAAAAAACCTTGGGATCAAGAATTTATTATGTTAGAAAACAGAGCCTATAGTTTAGGGGGAATTGAACATAAAATTTTAAGAAAAATGAACGAACCTCGTATTCATTTTGCCATTAATTGCGCATCCTATTCTTGCCCTAACTTATTAAATGAAGCCTATACGGAAGATAAGCTAGAACAACAGCTAGAGCATGCAACAGCTTCCTTCATTAATGATAAAACCAAAAACAAGATAACAAAAGATAAAATTGAAATTTCAAAAATATTTGATTGGTTTTCTAACGATTTTAAGAAGAATGGAACACTCATTGATTTTTTAAGCAAATACTCAACTTTAAAAATCAATGCAAATGCCAACATTAAATTTAAAGCGTACAACTGGAACTTGAATAGTTGAATTTTTCTTAAATTGGAGAAAATATATTTATGGAAACCATCCAAAAAGAAGATACAAAAGCAATAGTAGAAAAATGGGTTAACGAATACAGCGAGGCGCTTTTTTCTTGGGCTTTTTATAAAACATCTTCAAAAGAAACTGCTGAAGATTTGGTACAGGATACCTTTCTTGCTGCCTACAATAAAATAGATTCATTTAAAGGTAATAGTCAACCTAAAACCTGGTTGTTTTCAATTTTAAATAACAAAATTATTGATCATTATAGGTTGAGTGCAAAAACAACCAAAAAGACTATTAGTCTATCAGAAGATAGAGCCTATGAGATTACAGAAGGCTTTTTTGATGAAGCTGAAAATTGGAAGAGCACGACCATAAACCCTATTTGGAATCAAGATGAAGAGTTATTAGATAATCCAGAGTTTAATACTGTCTTGAAGAATTGTATGGAAAGTTTACCTGAAAAATGGAATTTTGCCATAACCTCAAAATATCTAACAACTAAAAAAGTAGCTGAGATTTGTCAGGATTTGAATATTACGGTGTCTAATTATTGGCAGATCGTTCATAGAGCTAAATTGGCTTTAAAAAATTGCTTAGAAGTAAAATGGGTATAATTTGCATTAAAAAAAAACTAAAAAATGCTACTAAAAAAAATAATGGATAAAATGATTAATTCTTGTAAGAAAACGGCAGAATTAATTGATAAAAAATTTCTCACGCCTTTGTCTATAAAAGAGAAGGTGCAGTTATATATTCATAAATCTATGTGTAAGACGTGTGCAGCTTACGAGCGTCAATCTAAAATTATTGATAATGCAGTCGCAAAATTATTTCACAGCAAACCTAAAATAGATACGAATTTATCAAAAGAAAGAAAGCAAAACATTATGGATAAAATAAATAAGTCCTGAATTATTAGTTGGTTGATTGTTTATTAATTATTGGTTGGTTAATAGCGCTTAAAGCACTGCAAGAAATTGTGGTGCTTTTTGTTTTATTACAATCAGAAAACTTCTCAAACTTTTGAAAACTAAGTAGATACAGGTATTTCAATATTTTTTTCAATTTAATTGTCAGGAACTAATGTAGCGAAAGTCTATTCATTCAGTTAAACCAAATTTATAAACAATCTTTAAATGACAACAAAGAAGAAAATATTAATTATCCTAACCACAGGAGTTTTAATTGCAGTTAGTGTAGCACTATATATGTTCAACCAACCCGCTAGAGATGTGCAAGCAACCACAACAGATTATAGTTTTAATGCAAGTACTATTGTTAATGAATATCTCACAGATGCTAATGCTGCAAACGCAAAATATCTCGATGAGGAAGGTGTTTCTAAAGTATTAGAAATCACTGGCATCGTTGCTACTATTTCAGAAGATTTTAATAATCAAAAAGTAATACTTCTTAAAAACGATACAGATAAGGCTGGTGTAAGCGCAACTTTTACTGAAGAAACAAATGCACATACCAATAACGTAAAAATTGGTGATGAGATTACCATAAAAGGAGTCATACGTTCTGGAGCAGCATACGATTCTGATTTAGAAATGTATGAAAACGTGATTATAGATAAATGTGACATCGTGTCCAAATAAACAAGTAAATAATAATTAATTAAAATTTAGAAAAATGAAAAAAGTAATTTTAACAATGATCGCCCTAGTGACTATTTCACTAACAGTTTCTGCTCAAAAACAAGTGAGCACAAAAACACACTTTAAATTCTTTTCTTCAACATCTGTAGAAGACATTGAAGCAAATAACTATGCTTCTGTTGGGACAATTGATCCTGCATCTGGAGATATTGTTTTTTCTGTACCAATGCAGAGTTTTGAATTTGAAAAAGCATTAATGCAAAAACATTTTAACAGTGCGAAATTTTTAGATACCAAAGCAAATCCAAAAGCAAAATTAACTGGTAAAATCGCGAATCTTGAAGCAGTTAATTTCTCTAAAGATGGATCTTACGAGGCAGATGTAAAAGGTAATTTAACCATAAATGGTGTTACCAAACCTGTTACTGAAAAAGCAACAGTTGTAGTAAAAGATGGTAAAATTAGCCTTAATTCTAAATTTAATATTACGTTGGCAGACTATGAAGTTGCCTTTGAAAAAGGTAAACCATCTACAAATATTGCTAAAACAGTAGAAGTGACGGTAGAAGCACATTATTAATTCAAAAAATAGATCAGATAAAAAACAATCTTGATTTAATAATCAAGATTGTTTTTATAAACACCAATAATTATGGCACACTTAAAATTAGGAAATTATGCAACGTCACCAATTTCTCAAGACATTTTAGATAAAACACAAAAAGCACTAGGTTTTGTACCTAACATGTATAATAAAATGGGGAATAACCCTGCCTTGCTAGATGCTTACACATATGCTTATAATTCCTTTAGAGCCAATTCAGGCTTTAATTCTGTTGAGCAAGAAGTGGTTTTTCTTTCCGTAGCCTACGAGAATAATTGTGAATATTGTATGGCAGCACACAGTTTTGTGGGTGATATGATGAGCAAAGTCCCTACTGCAGTCACAAATGCTATACGTGATAATAAACAAATTCCAGACACTAAATTAGCAGCCTTATCAAAGCTTACACGCTCGCTTACAGCAAATCGCGGGAATGTTTCACAGGATCAAATAGATGAATTTTTAGAAGTTGGATATACAGAAGTTCATGTACTTGGTATTATAGCCGGAATTGCGGTTAAAACATTAAGCAACTACTCAAATCATCTTACGAATCCAGTAGTAGATATTGCTTTTGCAGGGAGAAGCTGGAAAAAATAAGCTTGTATATATCCAAATTCTGTGTCAGGAAACCATATAAGACGTCTATTTTTTTAAATAAAGCACAAATGCAAATCTATTGTAAAGAGAATTTAAACGAGATAAAAAAGGTATTGCTTCAATTAACTAATGAGCAATATACATTTCAATCTACAACCCTATTTGGGGCAACAATAGGACAACATGTAAGACATATTCTCGAATTCTATCAAAGTGTTTTTAATGGTTTTGAATTTAAACTTATAAACTATGATAACCGAGAACGAAATTTATTAATTGAAACCGATACGAATATTGCTATTCAGGTGATTGATGAAATATGTTCAAAACTAAATGAAGACCTTAGTGATATACATATGATTTTAGAGGGTAATTTTTGCGCTGAAGAAGGAAAGAAAATTAAAATTGAAACGTCTTTCTTAAGAGAATTGGCCTATTGTCTAGAGCATAGTATTCATCATCAAGCATTGATTAAAGTAGGTTTACTAGAAGTTAAATGTTTGAATTTTATAGATGATACGTTTGGGTTAGCACCTGCAACAATAAGACATAGAAAGCAATGTGCTCAGTAAGTTTCGTGCCAGTAGAAGATGGTTTTCTTTTCACATCTAACAGAGATGAAAAAAAGTATCGCCCTACTATTGAACCAAAAATATATATTGAAAATAAGGTAAAGCTACTTTACCCTAAAGATGAAAAAGCTGGTGGTACTTGGATTGTAACAAGAGAAAACGGCACATGTATAGTGCTACTGAATGGCGCTTTTATAAATCATCAAAAAAAAGAGGATTACCTTAAAAGTAGAGGCGTTATTTTAAAAGAGATAATAACAGCGGAAGATCCAAAGTTTTTTTTTACTGAAATGAATTTAAAACAAGTGGAACCCTTCACGTTAATTATTTTTCATAACAAACAATTAACAGAAGTGAAATGGGATGGTGTTGAAAAACATATCATTCCAAAACAAATTAACAAGCCGCATTTTTGGTCTTCGGCAACTTTATATAATTCAGATCAACAAAGAATACGTCAAGAATGGTTTCAAGATTTTTGCACTTCAAAATCAAGGTTAACCATTGATAATATATTATCATTTCATAGTAATACGCATTCTGAAAATACTGAATATGGTTTAGTAATTAATCGCAAAGATAAAACCCAAACTGTTAGCATAACGCAATTAGTAGTAAAAAACAATAAAGTTGAAATGACCTATCTCGATAGAGTTAAAAATAAATTTACTAAAAACATAAGGTTTTGAGAACACTAAAAAACACCATTCATAGAATCCTAAATTGGGAACATTGGAATACAAATGTGATTTATTTTCCCATATTTTTCTATTGGATTTTTTTGAGCATCAAAGCACGCTCATTAGGTTTTTTTAATGCGAGTAATCCTAAAATAATAAATGGTGGTTTTGCACTAGAGAGTAAAAAAGAAATTTATGATTTAATACCGACTCAATATTATCCAGACACCTTGTTTTTTAAAGCTCATGAAACAGTGGATAATATAAAAAATGCTTTAGAAAACACTTCTATTAATTTCCCTTTTATAATTAAACCAGATATAGGTTTACAAGGACTGAGAGTAGAAAAGATTAATTCTTGGAAATCATTAAATGCATATTTACAAAAAACGAATTATGATTTTTTAGTACAGAAATGTATCAAATATCCATTAGAAATAGGAGTATTCTATTATAGAATGCCTAACGAACGTCAGGGAGTTATCTCTGGAATAGTGAACAAGGACTTTTTAATTGTTGAAGGTAATGGCATAAATACAGTACAAGAACTTGTAGAACAAAATTCAAGATTTGCTTTGCAATTAGCAACCCTAAAGAAAAAATATGGGGATAAGTTAAACGCTGTTTTACCTAAAAGAGCAAAACTTAATTTGATGCCATACGGTAATCATGTGAGAGGAAGCAAATTTACAGATGTGAGCCATAAAATTAATGATAACCTATTGCAAACCATCAATAACATTTGTTTACAAGTTCCAGATTTCCATTTTGGAAGATTAGATATTATGTTTAATTCTTGGGAAGATCTAGAACAAGGTAAAAACTTTTCTATTATTGAACTTAATGGTGCAGGAAGTGAGCCAACTCATATTTATGATCCCAAACATTCCATCTTTTTTGCTTGGAAAGAAATTATAAAACACTACAATATTTTATATAAAATTAGCACCCATAATCATCAAAAAGGATACTCTTATCTCAATTTACAAGAATCTAGACAATTAATTATAGATAACAAACGGTTAACTAATTATTTAAAATCTATCTCATAACTATGAAATGGATAGCTACATACCGTTTAAATAACAAACCCTTTTTACTCGGATTTATAATTAGTCTCATTGGGTCTTTGCCTTTAGGATATCTCAATGTAATTGGTTTAGAAATTTTGATGGAGCAAGGTAAATTGGCTAACATATCCTTTATTATAGGTATTATCATTGTTGAGTTTTTTGTTCTTAGAATAACCAGTTATGGTGCAAAGTGGTTGGTAAAACAAAAAAAGCTATTAATTTTCATAGATGTTTTTACAATCCTATTTTTTGCAAGTATTGCATTATATTTTATTAGTAATATTAGTAATGATGAAAGTTTTAGTTTATCACAATTACAATTTGCGAAATACCCACTGATTCTTGGAGTGCTTCTATGTGGTTTAAATGCAATTCAATGGCCTTATTGGTCGGGAATTTACATGTATGTTTTCCGAACTAATAAACTTAAAACAACTAAAAAAGCTAATTACATATTTATTATTGGAGCCTTGATAGGTACAGGAGTTGGTATGTTGTTTATCGCATACATCGGACAATATATTTTGGCTGAAAACAACATTGAAATGACTCATTATCTCAATTCGGTCTTCGCTGTATTATTTTTCATATTAGCAGCTATTCAAATAGCCAAACTGTTTATACATCAAAATAAAAAAGTAAAAGAAGCTAATACAACAAGGCTTTGATTTACAAAAAATAATAATATCTAAAAAACACAGAAAAACATGAAGCCAAGAGAAATCTTTATCGCATTAGCAACATTTATTTTACTAACCATTGGGGTAGTTTCACTATTTTGGAAATCCATCTTATGGAGTTTGATTGTCTTTGCGCCACTACTAATTATTGGTATCTATGATATTACTCAAAAAAAACATGCGATAAAAAACAACTTTCCAGTTATAGGGCGTTTGAGATATCTTTTAGAATCTTTCCGACCTGAAATTCAACAATATTTTGTAGAAACCGATACTGAAGGCACACCTATAAATCGCATGTTTCGGTCGTTAATTTATTCTCGTGCCAAAAATGAAAATGATACCACACCTTTTGGGACTAAATCAGATGTTTATCACGTTGGGTATGAATGTATGGCGCATTCCATGTATCCAAAGCATCATGATGAAGTAGAACAGAATCCAAGAATTCTATTTGGAGGAAAAGACTGTAAACAACCTTATAATGCGAGTATCTTAAATATTTCTGCTATGAGTTTTGGCTCGTTAAGCAAGAATGCAGTTTTAGCATTAAGTAAAGGCGCCAAATTAGGAGGTTTTGCACATAATACAGGTGAAGGTGGATTAAGTCCATACCATTTAGAAGGTGGTGGCGATTTAATTTGGCAAATAGGAACTGGGTATTTTGGTTGCAGAACGAAAGATGGAGATTTCTGTAAAGATACCTTTGAGAAAAAGTCTTTAATAGACAATGTGAAAATGATTGAAATCAAGCTTTCACAAGGAGCGAAACCAGGTCATGGAGGTATTTTACCAGCATCAAAAAATACGGAAGAAATAGCGAAAATTAGAGATGTAGAACCACATACAGAGATACTTTCACCAACGTATCACAAGGCTTTTAATAATGCTGAAGGTTTATTGCATTTTGTGCAGCAATTGCGAGAACTTTCAGGAGGGAAACCTGTTGGGTTTAAGCTTTGTGTAGGTAGTAAAGACGAGTTTATTGAAGTTTGTGAAGCTATGAAAAAAACTCAAATTCTTCCCGATTTTATAACCGTTGATGGAGGAGAAGGCGGAACAGGAGCAGCACCTGTTGAATTTTCTAATTCTATTGGGTTACCACTACGTGAAGGTTTGTCATTTGTAGTAGATAGTCTAATACAATATAAGTTTAAAGACCAAATCAGAATCATTGCTTCTGGACGCGTTTTTTCAGCTTTTCACATCATTCGATTAATTGCATTAGGTGCAGACACAGTTAATAGTGCTCGTGCTATGATGATGGCAATTGGTTGTATTCAGGCATTGCAATGTAACACTAATACCTGTCCAGTTGGTGTAGCAACTCAAGATAAAAGTTTAATGAAAGGTCTAGACGTTAATGATAAATATGTTCGAGTAGCTAGTTTTCATAAAAGAACGGTAGATAGCTATTCTGAAATGATTGCTGCTGCAGGATTGCGTAATGGTGATGAGATTCAACGAAAACACATTTTACATCGTAAAGGGCCAAATAAAATGGTGACTTACGAAGAATTATATCCAGAACTTCAATATTAAAACAATGAAAAATATATTATTAATCATACTTGTAATCATAGCTATAGCTATGCTCATCATTGGAATTTTTTGGAAAATGGTAGCACCAGCGCTTACAGGAATCGGGTTTATTATTATTTCAATTTTATTTAATAAAAAACACTAATGAAAACAACCGTAATTTCATCAGAATTGTCTTGGTTATATTTCAATCAATGTATTATTGATGAAGCTGCCGATGTTACAAATCCGCTATACGAACGCATTAAGTTTTTGGCTATTTTTTCTTCAAATTTAGATGAATTTTTTAGGGTAAAAGTAAATCATTTAGCAAGTGATAAAAGCACTAGAAAAAGCAAGCTGTTTAACACAATCTTACACGAAATTAATCTACAACAAGAGCAATTTGGTGACATTTGGAGAACTCAAATTATTCCTGAATTACTACAAAACAATATCATTGTTTATCAAGGACAGCCCATTGACACCTGTCATTTAAAAGAAATTGGACGCTATTTTAAAAGCGAGGTATTATCGTTTATTCAAATTGTTTTTATTAAAAATGAAACCGATACTATTTATTTTTTAGACAACAGAAGGTTGTACTTTTTGGTTAAACTAAAAAACCCCGAAAATCGGTTTGAATATGCGTATATCAATATTCCATCAGATAAATTAGACCGCTTTAAACTACTTTCAAAAAAAGATCACACAAATTATATTATTTCTTTGGATGAAATTATAAAGTCATGCTCGCACTTTATTTTTGCAAATTACACCATTGTGTCTTGTTTTGCCATTAAGATGAATCGTGATGAAGATTATGAAATTGAAGATGAAGATTCTGGTAATTTAATAACTAAGATTAAGCATAAAATCAAAGAACGAAAAACAGGCCTGCCTACTCGCTTTTTATATGATACCACAATGCCTGTTGAAGATATTGTATTATGTAAAAATACGTTTCAACTTAAAAAACGGGAAATGGTTTCTGGCGGAACCCATCATAATTTATTTGATTTGTTCAAATTCCCAAATCCATTAAAACCAAAACTTCAAGGTCCAAATTATCCAGCTCTTGAGCATCCAGCTTTTGAAAATTCAAATTCAGTTTTTGATGTCATTGATTCAAAAAACCAACTCTTACATTTTCCATATCATTCGTATCATTATGTACTACAATTTTTTAACCAAGCCGCAATAGATAGTCGAGTAACTAAAATTAAGGTGACATTATATAGAATTTCTACGCAATCCTTAATTGCAAATGCCTTGATAAGTGCTGCTAAAAACGGAAAAAAAGTAACTGTTTTTGTAGAAGTAAAAGCACGCTTTGATGAAAATAATAATTTGTATTGGGCACATGAAATGAAAAAAGCTGGAATCAAAATTATTTATAGCATGCCAAATTTAAAGGTTCATGCCAAAATAGCTTTGGTAACTATGAAAATTGATGCCAAAACCAGTAAAGAATATGCTTATATGGCCACTGGTAATTTCAATGAAAGTACTGCCGCAATTTATGCAGACCATGGCTTTTTTACGGCTAAAAAGAACTATACATCAGATATTGAAAAGGTGTTTAGGTTTCTTGGAACTAAAGAAAAAAACAGTGAAATGAATACGCTTTTAGTAGCTGGTTTTAATATGAAGGAGCAGATGATCAGTATGATTGATAACGAAATAGAAAATCATATTGCTGGTAAATCTTCAGGAATTTTTCTAAAAGTTAATGGTATTGATGAGAAAGATATTATTGATAAACTTTATGAAGCGAGTCAAGCTGGTGTTAAAATCACCTTAATTGTTAGAGGAATTTGCAAGTTGTTACCTGGTATAATTGGCATAAGCGAAAATATAAAAGCGTACAGAATTGTAGACATGTATTTAGAACACGCAAGAATTTACAAATTCAATAATGCGGGAAACGAGAAGCTATTTTTGTCTTCTGCAGATATGATGGGTAGAAATTTAAATAGAAGAATTGAAGTAGGATTTCCTATTGAAGATGAAAAATTAAAATCTGAAATCAATCAAATCATACAATTTCAATTAGATGATAATACTAAAAGAAGGACTATAAATTCTGAAGGAAAAAACGAATTAATTCCAGATAAAAAAGCACCAAGACGAGCGCAATTAGATAGTTATAATTGGTTAAAAGAACATGTTACATGCTAAAAAAAATTATCTATATCGCAATTCTTACAGTCACTCTCTCTTGCAATACCAATTCGCAAGCATTATTTGATATAAGTAAACATTACGATTTAAAAACACCGTCAGAATATTTTGAAATGCCTTATGAATTAAGAGAAATATCAGGAATTGATACTATAGACGCACACCAACTTATAAATCATAATGATGAAAAAGGTGAACTGTTTATTTATGATTTAAAAAATAAATCTATCAAAAAAACAATTCCTTTTGGTGAAAATGGTGACTATGAAGATGTTGCTGTCGTAGGAAAAACAACTTTTGTATTACGTTCAGACGGAACACTTTATGAAATAAAAAACTATTTAGAAAGCCCAAAAACAACTATTCATAAAACTTTTTTAACAGCAAAAGATAATGTGGAAGGTCTCTGCTATGACAAAGAAAATAATCAGTTATTATTAGCAACTAAGGGAAATAAAGTGAAGAAAATATATACTTTTTCTATTGAAAACAAAGTGTTGAATCCAAAACCTATTTTTGAAATTAACCCAAAAAGCATCAAAAAGCACTATCACGTTAAAAATGATTTTTCACCAAGCGCCATTGCCATTCATCCTCTTACTAAAAATTATTTTATACTTTCTTCAATAGGAAAAATGCTTGCAGAGTTTGATAATAAAGGAAATTTGATACACCTCTATAATATAAATTATACCCATTTTAGACAACCGGAAGGTTTATGCTTTTCTGAGAATGGCGATATGTATATTTCCAATGAAGCCAAAGGCAGGAATGCAACTGTTTTAAAATTCAAATATTTATTATGAAAAAAGCACTTTATTTTATGCCAGATATTAGTGGATTTACAGATTTTGTAAATAATACTGAAGTAGAACATAGTATTCATATTATTTCCGAATTGCTTGAAATTTTACTAGATAATAACACCGTAGATTTAAAATTAGTGGAAGTAGAAGGTGATGCATTATTTATGTATGTTACAGATATACCGAGTTATGAAAAACTAACTCAGCAAATAAATGTAATGCACGAAGCCTTTCATAAACATACTCAAAATTATGACACCATGCGAATCTGCAATTGTGGTTCGTGTAGGACAACAACAAATTTAGAACTTAAATTTTTAGTGCATTATGGTGATTTGAATTTCATTAAAGTGAAGGACATTATTAAACCTTATGGTAGTGAAGTTATAAAAATCCATAGGTTGTTAAAAAATAAGATATCTTCAAATGAGTATATGTTGTTTACTATAGCAGTTTATGAATTATATAAAAGCGAAATCGATGATGGTTGGAACAAAAACACAGAAATCTACGATTTAAAAAGTCTCGATTATTTCTATAAAAATTTAGAAATTATAAACGCTAAAATTGAAGTAGAAAATACAGAGTCAGAGGAACAAATAGAAAAACCTATTCTTACATTAGAAAAAACAATAAACGCCAACATTCAAGATCTTTACACCTATATAAGTGAACTAAAATATAGACATCTTTGGGATAAAGAAGTCAAGAGAATTGAATACGATGCCAATAAAATAAATAGAATTGGCACAGAACATAATTGCGTTTTAAATTTTGGAAACATGAAGTTTGAAACCATTACCGAACCTTCTTCAGACCATTTAACCTATGGCGAAAAAACTAAAGAAATGCTGTTTACTGATGCCTTTACATACTTGATTAAGCTTCATAAAATAGACCAAGACACCACCAAGATTGTTTTAGATATTTATATCACTTTTTCTACAGTAGGCACTTTTATGAAAAATACCATCACAAAAAAAGTAACCAAAATGTGGAAACAAAAATTAAAGCAATTGGAAGCACTATCAAAAAATAAAATTCAACTATAACTCACTTTAACAATGCATTTAATAGTTCAAAAAACCTCAAAATTTGTATTAGATTATTTGAATACAAATTTAAGCACATCATACATCTACCACAATTATCAACATACACATTATGTGGTTTCAAAAATAGAGGAAATAATAGCAACTGAAAATTTAACAGACGAGGAGAAGCAAATTGTATTTCTTGCTGGTTGGTTACACGATATAGGCTATACCATTGACAAAGCCAAACATGAGGATCATAGTATGTCTATCGCAAAAAAATATTTGGACGAAAATAATTATGATGCTGCTAAAACAGCTAAAGTTTTGGCCTGTATTAATGCTACAAAGCTTCACGAAACACCAAATAATAAGTTGGAAGAAATTGTTCATGATGCAGATTTTGCGCATTTAGCAGATGCTAATTATGAAGCCATATCAGAGAATCTTCGATTAGAATTCGCTGATACCAATTGTGGTACGTATTCAAATGAAGCGTGGGCACAAGAAAATATTAAGATTTTTAACAATCATAAATACTACACCAAACATGCTAATTTAAATTGGAATCCGATAAAAAGTGAAAACCTAAAAGCATTACATAAGCAATTAAAAAAACAAACTAAAAAGTCAAAAGAAAAAACAGATTCAAATAATCGTTCAGAGCGAAGCGTTGATACTTTGTTTAGGGTGACTTTAAAAAATCATATTACATTAAGTGATATTGCTGATACTAAAGCTAATATTTTGCTTTCAGTAAATGCCATTATTATTTCTATGGCGTTGTCTAATTTAATTCCAAAATTCGATAATCCTAGCAATGAGTATCTAATATATCCGACCGTTATTTTTGTGAGTTTCAGTGTGGTTTCCATGATACTCTCTGTTATTGCAACACGACCAAACGTTACTTCTGGAAAATTTACCAAACAGGATGTAGCCAATAAGAAAGTGAATCTTTTATTCTTTGGTAATTTTCATAAAATGGCATTGCCAGAATTTGAAGAAGGCCTCACTCAAGTTATGAATGATAAAGATTATTTATACAGTTCCATGAGTAAAGACTTGTACTTTTTGGGTAAAGTTCTAAATAGAAAATATCAGATTTTAAGATGGACTTATTCCATTTTTATGATAGGAATTGTTGTTTCTGTAATAGCCTTTGCTGTTTTTTATAAATTGTTATGCGTAGTAGTATGATTTCTAAAAAAGTAACATTCAAGAATAATAAAGGTCAAACTCTAGCAGCTCGACTTGAATTACCTGAAAATGAAACACCAAGAGCATTTGCCCTATTTGCGCATTGCTTCACCTGCAATAAAAACTTAACTGCTGTGCGAACTATTGGAAAAACCCTAACTGAAAAAAATATTGCGGTGCTACGCTTTGATTTTACAGGTTTAGGCGAAAGCGAAGGCGATTTTGAAAGCACCAATTTTTCATCAAATGTGGAAGATTTATATAGTGCTGCTCAGTTTTTATCAGAAAATTATCAAGCACCTTCGTTATTGATTGGTCACTCATTAGGTGGTGCTGCAGTTTTGTTTGCTTCCGCAAAAATTCCTTCGGTAAAGGCCATTGCAACCATTGGTGCACCTTCAAATCCGGAACATGTAGCACATCTTTTTAAAAATAGTGTTGACGAAATTAATGCATCTGGAAAAGCTCTTGTATCCATTGGCGGAAGAGATTTTACCATTCAAAAACATTTTTTAGATGATATTCAAGACAAAAACATCAAGCATAATTTGGATGCATTTAAAAACTCGATTCTCGTTATGCATTCACCACAAGACACAACAGTTGGAATAGAAAATGCTGCCGAGATATATAGAGCGGCACGTCATCCAAAAAGTTTTGTATCCCTAAATGGAGCTGATCATTTATTGTCAAACAAAAGAGATTCTGAGTATGTAGGTCATATTATTGCGACTTGGGCAGATAGATATTTGTAGCCTAAATATTGTCAGTATTACCGTTTTTAGACGTCTGTTATTTTAAACAACAAACTTATGAGAGCACTTGTAATTTCTGGTGGTGGTAGCAAAGGCGCTTTTGCAGGAGGTGTTGCAGAATATCTTATCAACGATTGTTGTCATCATTATGATTTGTTTGTTGGCTGCTCTACAGGTAGCTTATTATTGTCTCATTTGGCCATTGGGAAAATAGATAAAATCAAGAAAGTATATACATCGGTTTCACAGGATGATATTTTTAGTATTAATCCTTTCAAGATAAAGAAAACTAAAACTGGCTTTAAAACCTCTATACATCACTTTAATACCATAAGAACATTTTTAAAAGGTTGTCCAACTTTTGGCGAAAGCGATAATTTAAGACAGCTTATAAGAAACAGCATATCACGCGAAGATTTTAATGCTATAAAGAAGAGTAATAAAAAAGTAATTTTTACGGTTTCAAATCTTACTTTAGATACGATAGAATATTATAATTCAGACGATTGCACCTATAATGATTATTGCGATTGGGCTTGGGCTTCTTGTAATTTTACGCCTTTCATGAGTATTTTGGATAAAAATAATTATCAGTATGCTGATGGTGGTTTTGGTAGTTATGTACCCATTTTATGTGCCATAGAAAACGGAGCTTGTGATATTGATGTCATTATTTTAGAAAATGAAAATAACGATACAAAATATCCTATAATTACAAATCCATTTTCATTATTATTCAGAACTTTTAAATTTATGAACCATCAAAATAGTGCGAAGGATATCATTATTGGGAAACTCATTGGATTAAATAAAAAAGTCAATATCAATTTTTATTATACGCCTTATCAATTAACAGATAATCCTTTAATTTTTGATGCAGAACAAATGACACAATGGTGGAAGGATGGCTTTGAATTTGCCAAATCTAAAAACCCTATTAGTTTTTGCCATATTCCAAATACAAACGATTAATATGATTATTATAAATTCTTTAGTAGCGCTTTCAAGTGCATTATTGTTTAATGTTAAACTAAATAAGAATACAACCGTTGAAGAACAAAAATTAAGAGCTATTTCTATTGCAGATCTTCAGCAACAGTTAAAGAATGATGATGCTAAGAAAGCTTTTTGGATTAATATATACAACGCGTATTTTCAAATATTGTCTAATTCAAAAAAGGCTAAAAGGAAAACCATTTTCACAGAGAAGTCAATTGAGATTGCACAGAATACATTTAGTTTAGATGATATAGAACATGGTATTTTGAGAAGATACAGAATGAAAAAGAGTTTTGGATATCTGCCTAATCCTTTTGTGTCGTCATTAATTAAAGCTTTAGCAGTTCAAACAATAGATTATCGCATTCATTTTGCTCTAAATTGTGGTGCTAAAAGCTGTCCACCCATCGCTTTTTATACTCTTGAAAAATTAGATAAAGAATTAAATTTTGTCACAGAATCATTCCTTTATTCTGAAACTTCTATCGACGATAATAATAAAACCATATCCACATCAAAATTACTATTTTGGTATTGTGGAGATTTTGGTGGTTATTTCAAAATAAAAAGTGTTTTAGAAGCTATTTTAAATCAAAATTTAGCTAATTATAAACTGATGTTTAATGAGTATAGCTGGGAAGCCCAATTAAGCAATTATATAACAGATTAACAGATAATAAAATGAAAAGCAGATAGATTTATCTAATTTTTTCATATAAAAATTAAATAAGGAGACAACTACCTAAATTTAATAAAAACCAAATGACTAAAACAGATTTAATAATAAAAAAAACTCTTGAATACCTCAAATATCCTTCTGTAGTAGGCTATGAACAGCCATTTATTAATAAGCTTGAAAAAGATTTCAAATCTCTTCAATTAAGTACTCAACGCCACTCTGGTTTATTGTCAGTAAAAGGAAATCTACCTAACTCTAATATTGTTTCAGTTCACATTGACAGACATGGTCTTATTTCAAATGGGAAAGGAGAATTAGAGTATGCTGCTTACCGTGTTAAAAGTCAAAATACCAATAGTGAAATTGAGCCAAATAAAAAGATGTGGGAAAAAATAGCATCTCGTTTTGAAAATGAAAAGGTTTACGCCTATGAACCAACAACTGGAAAAAATATTGGAAGCGGAAGAGTTGAAAAATGTTATATATGTCCTGTTAGAAATAATTTTGTTTTTCAAGTGGAAGAGTTAGTCCATTTAAAATCAGGCATTCCTGTAAGTTTTTCATCTCATTGCGGAAATAGCAAAAAATCAATAGAAGGTCAACTAGATAACGTGATTAATGCAGCATTGGGTTTTGCATTGTTCAAATTTGGATTTCAAGGCACTCTATTGTTAACTGAAGGAGAAGAAATTGGTGAAAGTTGGAGTCATATTTACAACTATTTTTTAGACCAAAAAATAGAAACAAGCAGACTTATTGTACTAGACACAAGCCCATTTGAGGATGATAAATCTATCAATATGAATTCCGTTATTCTTCGTAGTAGAGATAACAACTCGGAGTTTGAGCCAGTATTAACACAAACGATTAGAGAGAAATGTGCATCTCTAAATATTCCATTTTTAGTGAAGGATGAATACTTAACAAATTCTAAAAAAACAACTAATATTGGAAATACCGAATTAGGGCATTTAATATCTAATAGTAAAAATAAAATTTCTGGCACAACTGTGCAAATAGCAACAATGGGTTATCATTCAAATAAAGAAAGAGCCAATTATGAAGCAATTCATAATGTTTTTAGGATATTATCGGAAACATTAATTTAATATATATAAGAATGTAAATAGCAAATAGGATGTTGGGTTATTCCAAAATAACAAATGTTCTAAATGATGTTTAAAATAAAAATTTTACACACTATAAACTCATATTTTATAAGCAGTATTGAAACGCTCAACTTAACAATTATGTATACGAAATGACATTTTTTTATAAAATAGGTTGCTTTATTTTTTATATGCTATTAATTTCTTCTGAATGTAATGCACAAGAAATCATAAAAGCCTTTAATGAAAACAGTTTCTCTAAACAGGAAATAGCAATGCTAAAATCTACATATGGACAAAACAAAACCTTTATTGAAGATTACGAAAAGCAGATACTAATAACCTTGTCATATTTTCCCGAACTCAAAAATGTTAATATAGTTTTTAGGGAAAGAAACAGAAAAACACCATTGGCAACCCGACCAACTTTTTTAAGCATGTTTTGTCAGGCTAAAAAAAGAACCTATATCATTACCATTAGCAATAAAAGTACCGATTATCTCAACACTATTATATTTAAAAACTTAACATTCAATGCTCAAATAGGCGTTTTATCACACGAATTGGCTCATATATCAGATTATCTGAATAAAGGATTTGGCAAAATGCTCGTCATCGCAAAAAATGAGTTGTTTTGTCCTAAAGCTGTTGATACATTAGAATATAGTACCGATTTATCGAGCATCAACCACGGATTAGGCTATCAACTTTTAGAATGGAGCACTAATGTACGAGTCAATCTCAAAAGAGCAAATTGGCTTGGGGCAGTTAATTTATCGGAAGATGAAAAAAGCGAACGGTATATGAATCCTTCAACTATAGCAGAAGTAATTTCGAAACATCCATTGTATCAAAAAGACTGAATATCAAGAGAATTTGTCAGGATTGAAGCGTTTTTGTGTCTATACCCTAAGTAACTGATATTTTAAAAATGCGACTCACCTTTCAGACTTTATTTCAGAAAATCAAACAACCTTTTCAACAAGGGTTAGGTGTCAATGAAATAATTAAAGCTGTTATTGTGAGTTTACTGTTTACGGTTATTCCTGTATTTGGAATTACCACAATTCTTTTAACTTTTTTGGCTATAAAATTCAAACTTAATTTACCAATTATGGTTGTTGTGAGTTATTTAGCAACTCCTTTACAGTTTATACTTTTTATACCATTTATACATATTGGAGAGACTATTTTTAATACCAAACACACGTTATTAACTGTTGCCGACATTAAAATAGCTTTTGAAAGCTCATTTTTTCAAACTATAAAACAACTTTTTTTCGAATTAATTTGTGGTGTAAGTGGTTGGTTATTATTGGCGTTACCAATTGCACTATTAAGTATCCTATTAATTAATAAAATATATAAAAATGAAATCATTAAAAATTAAAAGCATTTTAGTTTTCATAGTGCTATTTCATACAATTTCTAGTTTTTCACAAGAACAATTATCTGTAAAAGCATTTGAACAAGGTATACAAAATGATGTTCAGTTATTAGATGTGCGTACAAAAATTGAATATAATGAAGGCCATATTAAAAATGCGAGTCAAGCCAATTGGTATGATAAGGTTGAGTTTTCAAAAAAAATAGATACATTAAGTAAATCAAAACCTGTCTATCTTTATTGTAAATCAGGTGTTAGAAGTAGCGCAGCTTCAAAGCTATTAACTTCAAAAGGATATAAGGTTTTTGAACTCAAAGGAGGCATTGATCAATGGATTTTGGAATCAAGAAGTGTAGTTCATTACTAATTAAAATCACATATATCACTACTAAATTTTATATCGAGATAGTGTAGGGAGGTTTATAATAACACTCTAATTATTAAGGTAGAGTTAAAAGTTAGTTAATATATTTAAGCATTTGCTTAAATACGTAATTAATTATATATTTGTATAACAAATCAAATAGTTTAAATAAAAATAATATAGACTTATGAAATTAGAAATAACCTGTACACGAGCGGAAGCTAACCATAAGCAGTTACATAACTGTATGGAGACATTGGATAACATGGAAGAAAGTTTTCAAAAAATGACAAAACTTTTATCCATCGCTGGGAGTGATGTAAGGTTGAAAATTCTTTATTTATTGAATTTAGAAAATGAATTATGTCCTTGTGATTTAGCAGATATTCTAAAAATGAGTGTGCCTGCAATTTCACAACACATACGTAAAATTAAGGATGCAGGAATTATCTCTTCAAGACGCGATGGTCAAACGCTTTACTATTCATTAAATAGAGATGAAACAGAGATATTTAATAGCATTTTTGAGTCCATAGAATTAATTAGAAAAACAGCGTAATTTATAAAGAAATGAAAACAGAAAAAACATCAAAAAATGCAGCATACACAGGTTTGGTTGCTGCTGTAGCAGCATCATCTTGCTGCATACCACCAGTTATTGCGTTAATTGCTGGAGTTGGTGGAAGCGCTTCTGCCCTATCTTGGATGGAACCTTTTAGACCTTATTTAATTGGGTTGGCCATTGTAGCAATTGGCTATGCTTGGTACAACTATTTAAAACCAGTAAAAGCAGAAGATTGTTGCGAAGTAGATGCAAAACCAAAATGGTTTCAAACTAAAGGGTTTTTAATTGGTATTACATTGTTTGCAGCAGTTTCAATTGCATTTCCATATTACTCTTCAATCTTTTATCCAGATAACAAGAAAGAGGTCGTTGTGGTAAGTCAATCAGATATTCAAACAGTGAATTTTAATGTTAAAGGAATGACTTGTGCCTCTTGTGAAGAACACGTTAAGCACGCTGTTAATGAATTAGAAGGCATTGTAGATGTGAAAGCTTCTTATGAAAAGGCTAATGCTGAAGTGGAGTTTGATAATACAAAAACGACAAAAGAAGATATAATTAAAGCAATAGATGCAACGGGTTATAAAGTAATTAATAAATAAAATTCTTAATTGTGAAAAATTATATAATCATTTTACTTTTTACCATTGTAATGGTTTCTTGTAAAGAGAATAAAAAGGAAACAGATTCAAATCCTGTAGAAAATAAGATAATAACCCAGGATGTAGTTAGTCCAATTATAAACGTTGGAAAAGGACCTGACGCCTTATTTCTAACCCCTAATAAATCATTCTTATATGTTGCCAATGTAGAGGACACATTAATTTCAGTTGTTGATACGCAAACGGAAAAGGTTGTTAAAAATATTAATGGTATTAAATACCCTTGGGGTTTTACTCGATTAGCCAAAAGTAATTTAGTTGCGGTTAGTGGATACGATAAGCAGTTGGTAATTATCGATTTTACAAATCATTCAATTGTTAATCAGAAGGTTTTTAAAACTCACTTGGGAGGCATTGCGTCAGATAAAGAAGGTAAGTATGTTTATGTGATAGCGATAGATGAAAATAAAGTATTGCAGTTAAATTCTAAAACACTTAAAATAATAAATACGTTTTCAACCGGAAAAGGACCAGATGGTATTGGTGTTTCAAAGGATAACAGCACATTATTTGTCACGAATACTGAAGACGGAACAATTTCAGTAATCAACACATTAAGCAATACTCAGAAAATAATTGAAACAGGTGGAAAACCAGAGCTAATTCACTATAACAAAGACCACTCCCTATTATTTATAAGTAATTTCTTAAAAAACAAAATTCATATAATAGATACAGAAAAGACTGCAATTGTAAAGGAAATTGAAAACATAAAAACTCCTGAAGAAGCTGTGCTCTCTGAAGATGAAAAATTGCTATATGTTGTAAGTTTTGATTTCGGTGAGCTAAATGTATATGATGCATCCACATTAGAAAAGCAATCCATTACTTATAAGACTGGCAATAAACCGATAGGTGTGATGCCTTTGGGAAATAAATTATACGTTTCCAATTATGGAGATAATTCCATTTCAGTAATCAAAAAATAAACTTAAAATTAATATCATGAGAAATCTATTTTTAATACCATTTGTAGTTTTAATGTTGCTTTCTATTAACGCAAATGCACAATGTTGCCCTGTTTCAAAAATCGATAAAACAGTAGCAGTAAATAACAATTTACAAACAGCAAAAACAGTGAAGTTAAAAATTACGGGTATTACTTGTGCAGGTTGTTCAAACACTATTTATAAAGCGCTTAAAGAGGTTAATGGCGTAATCGAACATTCGGTAGAATATCCTGGTGACATAGCCATTATTGAGTTTGATGACACAAAAACCAGCATTGAGGCCTTAAAAAAAGTAATCGAAAAGAAAGGTTATAAAGTAGAATTAATAAAAGATAAGATTGAAGGAAAAGTTTAATTTTTTAAAGCCTAAAGGCTTCAAAGAAAACGAATTTAATAATCAAAAATATATTTAAAAATAAACAAGCGATGACAGTAAATAAAGAGACAGTAACATTAAAAATAAACGGAATGACCTGTACTGGATGTTCATCTCATATTGAAAAAGATTTAAATGCAACAGAAGGCATTGTAAGCACTTTTGTAAATCACGAAACAGGAGAAGGGAAATTTATTTTTGATACAAATAAGTTAAGCAATCAAGATGTTATTAATGCTGTAAACAAAGTAGGTCATTATTCAGTTGTTGAAGCTATTGAAAAGGAAGATTGCTGTGTTACAAATGCTAAAGATTATGATGGTAAGAATCAATTCGATTTAATTGTTATTGGTGGTGGTTCAGCAGCATTTTCTGCAGCCATAAAAGCGGAAAGCATTGGTTTAACAACATTAATGGTAAATGGTGGATTAGATTTTGGTGGCACCTGTGTCAATGTTGGCTGTGTACCTTCTAAAAATTTGATTAGAGCTGCAGAAACAGCATATCAGGCAACACATTCCAATTTTAAAGGAATTAAGCCAAAAGGTGTGGAGATTGACTTTACCCAAGTTATAAAAGACAAGAAAACCTTAGTAACTACTTTACAGCAACATAAGTATTTGGATGTAGTGAGCGATTTCAAAAACTTAACAATGCTTAAAGGTTGGGCAGAATTTGTAGATAATAAAACCATTCTTGTAAATGGAAAAGATACCTACATCGCAACTAACATCATTATAGCTACAGGTGCGACAACAAACATTCCTAACATTGAAGGGCTGAATAAAGTAGGCTACTTAACGAATGTATCTTTATTCGATTTAGAAGAAAAACCAAAAAGCTTAACCATAATGGGAGCTGGCTATATTGGATTGGAAATTGCAATGGCATATAACCGTTTGGGAGTAAAGGTTCGTATCATAGAATTTACAGATAGACCATTGCGTAGCCAAACCCAAGATATTACGGATGTTTTAGAAGAGCTAATGAAAAGTGAAGGGATTGAAATCCTTCCTAATTTTAGAGCTATTAAATTTGAAAAAGATGGCAACAACACTATTATTTATTGCAAATGTCCTGATGGTTCTACCACACAAATCATCGAAGAAGGCCATATTGTCGTAGCTACAGGAACAAAACCAAATACTTCTAAATTAGGTCTTGAAAATATTGAATTAAACCTGACAGATAAAGGACATATTTTAGTTAACGAAAAAATGGAAACTAATATTTCCAATATTTATGCAGGAGGTGACGTAACAAACACACCGCCTTTTGTATATACAGCAGCAAAAGAAGGAAGTACAGCAGTAAATAACGCCTTTTCTTTAGCAAAAAATAGGGTGGACTATACCTCTCTACCTTGGGTAGTATTTACAGATCCACAAATTGCAGGAGCAGGTATGGATGAAGTAGAAGCCGAAAAATCAGGCATTCCTTTTGAAGTGTCTAAATTAGATTTAATTCACGTTCCAAGAGCTTTAGCAGCTCAAGATACCAGAGGGTTTATAAAGCTAATTCGCAATACCGAAACAGATAAATTAATAGGCGCAAGAGTTATAGCGCCAGAAGGTGGTGAACTCATCCAACAATTAAGTATGGCTATTAAGTTTGGTATTACAGTAAAAGATTTAGCTGAAAGTTTTTATCCATACTTAACACTAGGAGAAGGAATCAAATTAGCAGCAATTACCTTTGGAAAAGATGTTTCTAAATTGAGTTGTTGTGCGTCTTAATCCTATTTAAATAGGATAAATATGAAAAAATCGCGATTTGAGAATTATAATTGGATTTCAATTGTCAGTTTTTAGGTATTCTCCGTCCATATTAAATATAGAATGTAATTGTACTGCCGTTTTTAGCTTTAATTCCTAAATGTAGCTTGAGTTAAGGTTATAACTTCTATTGGTAATAATTAAAATCACATATACTAAACAATGAAAGCATCAGACTTATTTATTAAAGCCTTAGAAAATGAAGGTGTAGAATACATTTTTGGAATACCAGGAGAAGAGAATTTAGATTTTTTAGATTCTATGAGAACTTCAAAAATTAAATTAGTGTTGACAAGACACGAACAAGGTGCTGGTTTTATGGCTGCAACGTATGGACGATTAACAGGAAAACCAGGAGTTTGTCTATCTACACTTGGACCTGGTGCTACAAATTTCACAACTCCAGCTGCTTATGCACAATTAGGAGCTATGCCAATGCTAATGATTACGGGTCAGAAACCAATTAAAAAGTCGAAACAAGGCAGATTTCAAATTGTTGACATTGTAGAATTAATGAAACCAACAACTAAATATACACGTCAAGTAGTTAATGGCAACAATATATCTGCAATGGTGAGAGAATCTTTTCGCTTAGCAATGGAAGAACGACCAGGAGCTGTTCATATAGAATTACCTGAAGATATAGCAGCAGAAGATTGTGAAGATAGAATTTTTGATGTCGTTGATTTTAGAAGACCAGATGCTGATGAAATGTCCATTAGAGATGCTGCTAAAATGATAGAGTCTGCAAAAATGCCCTTATTATTAATTGGTGCTGGCGCAAATAGAAAACGAACAAGTCAAGCCTTGGCTGCTTTTATTGAAAAAACGGGAATTCCTTTTTTTAATACGCAAATGGGAAAAGGTGTTGTAGATGAACGTCACTCTAAATTTATAGGAACTGCAGCTTTATCAGCTAATGACTTTTTACATTGTGCAATTGGAAGAGCTGATTTAATTATTAATGTAGGACATGATGTGATTGAAAAACCACCATTTTTTATGGAAGAAGGTGGCACAAAAGTGATTCATATTAATTTTTTTCCTGCACAGGTAGATGCCGTTTATTTTCCTCAATTAAATGTGATTGGTGATATTGCTTCTTCGGTAATTCATATAGCAAAACATATAAATACAAAAGCCAATTGGGATTTTTCTTATTATGGCAGAATTAAAAACGAAGTAGAAACCCATTTGTCTAAATATTCTGAAGACAACCGTTTTCCTATTTTACCTCAACGCTTGGTTCATATAGTTAGAGAAGAAATGCCTGAAGATGGTATAGTAACCTTAGATAATGGAGTGTATAAAATATGGTTTGCTCGAAATTATAAATGCTACCAACCTAATACCTTGTTATTAGATAATGCATTAGCAACAATGGGAGCTGGTTTAGCTTCTGCTATGTGTGCTAAACTGATAAACCCTAATAAAAAAGTGATTTCTGTTTGCGGTGATGGTGGTTTTATGATGAACTCTCAAGAATTGGAAACAGCCACACGATTAGGATTAAATATGGTCGTTATTATATTAAATGATAGCTCATACGGAATGATAAAATGGAAACAAGAAGGAATGGGATTTGATAATTTTGGGTTGGATTATAAAAATCCTGATTTTGTAAAATATGCCGAAAGTTATGGAGCTATTGGTCACAGACCAACTTCTGACGACAATTTTAAAGAAATCCTATCAAAATGTTTAAATGTGGATGGCGTTCATGTCATTGATTTGGCTGTTGATTATTCATTAAATCATTCCATATTAAACGTGTTGTTGAAAGAGAAAACCTGTACCCTTTAAAAGATAAAACATGTCAGATTATTATAAAAAGTCAATTGAGCTTCATAAAAAATTACAAGGTAAGATTGAAGTAACAAATAAAACTAAAGTTGCTTCAAAAGAAGACCTAGCAGTTGTTTATTCACCAGGTGTTGCTCAACCATGTTTAGATATTCAAGAAAATCCAGAATTAGCTTATGATTATACTATCAAAGGGAATACTGTTGCAATAGTTTCTGATGGTTCTGCAGTGCTAGGGTTAGGTAATATTGGTCCAAAAGCTGCAATTCCGGTTATGGAAGGTAAGGCCATGTTGTTTAAGCAATTTGCAGGAGTAGATGCGTTTCCAATTTGTCTGGACACTCAAAATTCTCAAGAAATTATCGATACCGTAAAAAGAATTTCCCCTGTTTTTGGTGGTGTAAATTTAGAAGATATTTCTGCACCTCGCTGTTTTGAAATTGAGGCAGCATTGCAAGAGATTGGAATACCCGTTTTTCATGATGATCAGCACGGAACAGCCATTGTAACTTTAGCAGGAATTTTAAATTCTTGTAAAGTATTGAATAAAAAAATTAGTGAACTTAAAGTGGTCATCAATGGAGCAGGTTCTGCTGGTGTAGCCATTGCCAAATTACTCAGATGTATAAGTTTAAATCCTTCACAATGTTTATCTGTTAAAGAGATCATTATTTGTGACAGTAAAGGAATCATTCATAAAAACAGAACAAACTTAAATCCTGTAAAAGAAGAGTTATTAACCTATTCTAACCCTAATAATGTTGAAGGTTATTTACAGGATGCTATAATAGGTGCCGATGTATTTATTGGTGTTAGTAAAGGAAATATTTTATCTGCTGAAGATGTTAAAACTATGAATGTAAATCCAGTAATTTTTGCTTTGGCAAATCCAGAGCCAGAAATTACACCTGAAGAAGCTTATAAAGGAGGTGCCGCTATTGTAGCGACCGGACGAAGCGATTACCCGAACCAAGTAAATAATGTATTGGTGTTTCCAGGTATTTTTAGAGGCGCATTAGACGGTCGAGCAAAAAAAATAACGCCAATTATGAAGTTGGCTGCTGCTTATGCACTGGCCGATTATGTTGAAAATCCAACAAGAGAGCGAATAATTCCTTCTTCATTTGATGAAGGTATTGTTAATAATGTTTCGAGTGCTGTAGCCAATTCATGTTCCATAATATCTGAACATAATCACAATAGAATTTAAAATATGAAAACCGAGAATAGTACCAATAATAGTTTTTGCCTTCCCAAAAATGATTACCCAATAATAGTGGTAATCGGAGCAGGATTTGCTGGTATAAACTTTATAAAGAAATTAGATAATAAACCAGTACAAATAGTTTTAATTGATCAAAACAATTTTCATCAATTTCAACCATTATTGTATCAAGTTGCTATAAGTGGTCTTGAACCAGATGCGATAATATCGCCAGTAAGAAAATTGTTTAAATCATGTATTAATATGATTTACAGAATGGCTAAAGTTGAATATATCGATCATGCAATTAATAGAGTTCAAACAGATATTGGCTATGTAGATTATGATCATTTAGTGATAGCAACTGGGAGTTCAACTAATTATTATGGTTCAAAAAATATTGAAAAATATAGTATCGGTTTAAAAAATATTCATGATGCTTTAAACATTAGAAGCTGGATGCTTCAAAACTTAGAAAAAGCTGTAGATGGTTGTAATGTTTTAAATAAAGAAGAGCTTACAAGGTTTGTAATTGTAGGTGGAGGACCAGCTGGAGTTGAAATGGCAGGTTCTTTGGCAGAGTTTAAAAAGTTTTTACTTAGAAGTGATTACCCTGAAATAAATCCTGATGCTATGAAAATTTATCTGATTCAAGCAGCAGATAAAGTACTGCCAGCTATGTCTGCAAAAGCGTCCAAACACGCTTTAAAAATATTAAAAAATTTAGAGGTTGAAGTGTTGTTAAATAGTAGAGTAAAAGATTATGATGGAGAAAAACTATTAATACTTCGCGAAGAGGGAGAGCAAACCATTAATACCAATACTGTAATATGGACTGCTGGTGTAAAAGGTAATGCATTAGAGGGTATTCCAGAAACCGCATTAGTTCCTGGTAATAGATTAAAAGTAAATGAAAATAGCCAAGTAGAAGGCTTAAAAAATGTTTACGCTATAGGAGATGTTGCCGCTATGATTACAGAAGATAATCCTAGAGGACACCCAATGGTTGCTCAAGTTGCAATTCAACAAGGAAAAGCGTTAGCTAAAAACATTTTAACAAAAATTGAAACGGGAAGTTACTTAAATAAATTTCACTATGTCGATAAAGGGTCTATGGCAACTATAGGTAAAAAAGATGCTGTTGCAGATTTAAAATTTACTTTTTTAGACGGTAGAATTGGTTGGGTACTTTGGTCTATTATTCATCTTGTTTCAATTACTGGTTTTAAAAATCGATTTAGAGTGGCATTTAGTTGGATTATGAAGTACTTTTCTTATGACAAAGCCAACCAACTAATTGTTAGAAAATACGAAAGAAAATAAAACACGAAATTTATGTTACAAATAACATCACCTTACGATTTAAGTCTCATCAAAGAAATTCCTTTAGTTGGAAAAGTTGAAGTGGAAAAAGCACTTTCAACAGCTTATAACTTATTTCAAAATCAATCTAAATGGATCGCTCCACACGAGCGCATTGCAATTTTGAAGCGTACAGCAAATATAATGGAAACTAGAATTGATGAATTAACCAAAACTGCTGCTCAAGAAGGTGGGAAACCTTTAGTAGATTCTAAAATTGAAGTTTTAAGAGCCATTAATGGTGTTCAAATTGCTGCAGAAACTATTGGACAACTAAAAGGAGAACAAATTCCTATGGGATTAACCAAAGCCTCAGAAAATCGCTTGGGTTTTACCACTCGTGAACCTATTGGAGTGGTTAGTTCTATTAGTGCTTTTAATCATCCATTAAATTTAATTGTTCATCAAGTAATAACGGCTGTTGCTGCTGGTTGCCCAGTTATTGTTAAACCTGCACTTACAACGCCTTTATCGTGTTTGGCTTTAGTGGATATTATAAAAGAAGCTGGCTTGCCAGATGGTTGGTGTCAGGCTATAATTTGTAAAAATGAAGATGCTGAGGTTTTAGTTACTGATAAAAGAATTAATTACTTTTCATTTATAGGCTCTTCAAAAGTAGGCTGGTATTTAAAATCAAAATTAGCACCAGGTACAAGGTGCGCTTTAGAACATGGTGGAGCAGCTCCAGTGATTGTTGAAAAGGATGCGGATTTAAGTGAGATGTTACCATCACTTTTAAAAGGTGGTTTTTATCATGCAGGACAAGTTTGTGTTTCGGTGCAACGTGTTTTTGTTCATGAATCAATTTGTGAGGATGTTGCCAATAAATTAGCTGAAATGACAAGTAAATTAGTAGTTGGTAATCAAATGGATCCAGCAACAGAAGTTGGACCACTAATCTTACCTAGAGAAGTAAATCGTGTAGAAGAATGGGTGAATGAAGCTGTAACTAGAGGAGCAAAAGTGTTAGCTGGTGGAAGACGAATTTCTGAAACCTGTTATGAGCCAACTGTTTTATTAAATCCGCCAATGGATGCTAAGGTTTCTACTTCAGAAATATTTGGGCCTGTGGTTTGTGTTTACTCTTATTCAGATAGAGAAAAAGCCATAGAAAAAGCCAATAGTTTGGATGTACATTTTCAAGCTTCTGTATTTACTAAAAATTTAGATATAGCATTAGACTGTGTTAAAAAATTGAACGCTACAGCTGTAATGGTAAACGATCATACCGCATTTCGGGTAGACTGGATGCCTTTTGGTGGTAGAGATGCTTCAGGAATTGGAATGGGAGGTATTCAGTACACAATGCATGAAATGACAAGAGAAAAACTCATGGTTATTAAAAGCAATGTACTATAAAAATTAGAATGTAATTGCTTATAAATAATATAAAGCCACAAAATGCAATGCTTAATGTTTTAAGTAGTTTTCAATTGTCAATTGTCAATTGTCAATTGTCAGTTTTCAGTTATTCTCCGTCTATATTTAATATAAAATATAAATTCAATGTATTATAAAAAGTTGTTAATTATCGTAATACTTTCAATGTCAGGACAGGTGTTTTCACAATCTGAAGGAAATACTTCTAAGAGAAAAATAGAAATAGGAACTGAATTACAGGTCTACCCCGTTGGTTATATGACTATGATAACTTCGAATATTTTTATAAAGGAAGATTTAGCGCTTCGATTTAGGTTAGGTGGTAATTTTGCTAATCGAGAAGATTTTAGCGGGTTTAATGATGACGAAGTTGCTGAGGGTTTTGGTGGAAGTTTTGGATTGGTAAAATATATGCCTTACTGGAAAGGTAATTTCATTTTCGGTGCATCGTTAGACACGTGGAATATGTGGACTAAATGGAAAGATGGTATAAATACATCAAACCCTACATCTGGAACCACGTACAATTTAGTTATACAACCTTGGATAAATGCGGGCTATTTATGTAATCTATCAAATAAATGGAATGCAGGAATTTCATTGGGATTCGGAAGAGAAATAAATGTCATAACTCGTGGCGAAAATGTTGGCGAAGGTTGGATGGGAATTGCAACATTTTCATTGAATTATGTGTTAAATTAAGTTTGAATATATTCATTTTTATAAGTATATACATTGGTTTCATAAAATGATGTTTTTGGCATTATCTTCTACTAGTAAAAAACCTAAGAAAGGATATAAAACATCCATACATTACTTCAAGAATATATGTCAAATTTATATGTTATTTATCTTGTCAAATTTTGCTAATTCTGTTGATAATTGGTTCGACATTTTTTCTGTACGCTCTACTACAAGCCAGATACGAAAGTATTTGGCTTTTTTTTACCCTTATTTTTATAGTTTTATGTTGGTTATGCAATCTTCTTATTATAAACCAATGATTAAGGTGTAAAGGTGTTAATCCAATTCCCATTATTCATAAAAAAACCTTTCAAGAAATTGAAAGGTTTTTGAACTGTTTTTATGTTTAAGGTATTTAAAATTTATCTATTACAAATCCTTTAGGAATGGTAGCGCCTTTTTTAATAACAACAATGCCATCTTTTACTAAGTATGTATCTGTTTCGGTATCTTCTAAATGTTTACCTCCATTTATTCTAACATCATCAGCGATTCTACAATTTTTATCAATAATGGTGTTCTTTATAAAGCAACGTTCTCCAATGCCTAATAAAACGCCAATCTTATTTTTATCAATCTCTTCAAGCGTTTCATAATGATCTGTACCCATCATATATGTATTAGAGACTGTTGTCTCTTTGCCAATTCTTGATCTAATACCTATAACTGATTTTTCAATTTTTGCTGCACTAATGAGGCAACCTTCAGCAATAATAGATCTTACTAACGTTGTGCCTGCAATCTTGCTTGTAGGTAGCATTCTTGCTCTAGTGTAAACGCGTTTCTTTTTATCGTATAAGTCAAATTTTGGAATATCTTCTGTGAGTCCAATATTAGCTTCAAAGAATGAATCTATGTTTCCGATATCTGTCCAATATCCTTCATATTGATAACTCAATGTTTTATGATTTTCAATACTTTGTGGTATAATCTCTTTTCCGAAGTCATTAGTTTCTGGGTTTTCCATCAATTTGGTCAACAAATCTCTATTGAAAATATAAATACCCATTGAAGCTAGGTAATGTCTTCCTTGGTTTTTCATTTCATCACTAACCTCTGAAGTCCATTCTGGTAGAAGCTTTTCATCTGGCTTTTCAATAAATGAGGTCACTACATTTTTGTCATCAGATTTCATAATACCAAAAGATGTTGCTTCTTTTGCATTTACAGGTATAGTTGCAATAGATATTTCTGCATTACTTTTTTCATGAGCCTCAATCATTTTTTTGTAATCCATTTGGTATAATTGATCTCCAGATAGAATTAAAAAATATTTAAAGTCATGTCTTAGAAAATGATGCATACTTTGTCGAACAGCATCTGCTGTACCTTGAAACCATGTTTTATTATTAGGTGTTTGCTCTGCAGCTAATACATCTACAAAAGCAGAACTGAAAAAGCTAAAGTGATAGGTGTTTTTAATATGACGATTTAATGAAGCCGAATTAAATTGCGTCAATACAAACATTCTTTTTATGTCTGAGTTGATGCAATTAGATATAGGAATATCTACCAATCGATACTTTCCTGCAATAGGTACTGCTGGTTTTGAACGTTCGGCAGTTAGAGGGTATAGTCTTGAGCCTTGTCCTCCTCCTAAAATTATTGATAATACATCATTATTAATCATAGTTTTTATATTACAGATTGGTATAGTTCTTTTACTTGAAGAGCGATGGCTTTCCAGTCGAAATGATTTTCAACGCGATTGCGTCCTTTCTTAGACATTGAGTTTCTTATAGCTAAATTACTAATTAATTGATTAACACCTTCGGCTAAATCTTTAGAGAATTTCTCGGGATCTACGGGTTCAAAAGGTGCTTCTTTTTGTTGTTCCACAGGAATAAGTAAGCCTGTTTCATTATGAACAACAACTTCTTTTATGCCACCAACTGCACTAGCAACTACTGCTGTTTCGCAGGCCATGGCTTCGATATTTATAATTCCGAAAGGTTCATAGATTGACGGACAACAAAATACATCTGCATGTGAGTATAACTGAATAATGTCTTTTTTATTTAACATTTCAGAAATCCAGATGACGTTATCTCTTTCTTTTTGAACTTCAGCAACACTTTCTTGCATCTCTTTTTCAATTTCTTTGGTATCTGGAGCACCAGCACATAATACAATTTGAGTGTCTTTATCTATATATTTAATAGCGTTAATTAAGTGAATGATTCCTTTTTGTCGTGTTATTCTTCCAACGAAAAGTACATAGGGTTTAGTGTCGTCAATATTGTAGCGTTCTAAGGCAGATTTGTTTGAAGTGACTTTGTATTCGTCCAGATTAATACCATTATAGATGACTTTAATTTTATCTTCTTGAACATCAAAATGATTGAGAACATCTATTTTTGTTTCTTCGGAAACCGCAATAATCGCATCAGCCATTTCTATTGCAGTTTTTTCTATCCAAGATGATGCATCATAACCTTTGCCTAGTTGTTCTCTTTTCCATGGGCGAAGCGGTTCTAATGAGTGAGTTGTTACTACTAAAGGTGTGCCATAGCAAAGTTTAGAAACAATTCCTGCAAATTGTGCATACCATGTGTGACAATGCACTACATCGGCATCAAAATGTCCTGTATTCATCCTTATACAGGTTTCCATGAATTTAAAAATAGGTTTTAAATTCTCCTTGGTATTAGATACATCTAAAATTTCCGAAGAAAAACCTTTAACACTTAGATTATTTGATTTTACGTCTTGATCTCCAACACATCTAACTTCAACTTCCATTAAGTTGGCTAATTCGTTGGCTAAATATTCTACATGAACTCCTGCGCCTCCATAGACATAAGGAGGGAATTCTCTGGTGTAAAAAACAACTTTCATAATAGGCAATTTTTAGTTAGGTGTAAGTTCGGAATAATTGAAGGATTACTATTTAATTTAGAATTAAATGTAGGTTAAAGTTAACTTTTTTTATAAAGTTTGCAATATCTAGGTAGAATTAATAAAAAATTTTTAAAGGACTCTCATGAAATTTAAATTTTGCATCATTATTAAACTCACTAATTTGAGGTATAATAAATATGAATTATTTAATATATGGTTTGAATATTTGCATATTTCTTAATTATACATATATTTGGTAAACCAATCTGGTAAACCAATTATATGATTCATCTGAAAACGATAATAAAAAATACTAGTTTAGGTTTTATATTTACATTAGGATTGATAATTTTTATTGGATGTTCTGGTGATGAATCATCTATTAGTAATGGGGTAATTGACGAAGTTATTGATAATGAGGAAACTGAAGAGAACAATAGTTCTTATGCCAATATCAATTTTGCCAACTGGAAAGTCACACTGCCTGTAGACGAAAGCAATAATGGCAGTCCAGATGAATATCAACCGTCTCAATTAATTAACTTAGGATATCAGACTTTAGAACCTGTAATGCCTTATATGTATGACGACGTATCTGACGTCTCATTAATATTTTATGCATTTCCAGATATATCTACAACAAACAGCTCTTATTCTAGAACCGAATTAAGAGAACTGATAAACACAAATAACTCTAGTGAAAATTGGACTTTATTAGAAGGTGGTGAAATGATTGGAAGACTAAAAGTGGATGCTGTTTCAGAAAATATAGAATCTAGCGATGATTATCATAAAGTAATTATCATGCAAATTCACGGAATCATATCGGAAGAAGACATGGATACCCATGGTTTTTCATCTAATAACGGTCCACCATTAATAAAAATTTATTGGAAAGATGGTTACGTATGGTCACATAAAAAATCGTTAATAGACGAAACTACAAATGGTGACGATTTATTAGACACATCAAGTAACACATGGGCAGATATTAAAGTTAATCTTGGTTATGTTGGGAATAATCCTTTTTATTTCAGGATTACAGCAAGTGATGCTAAAATAGAACTTCAGCTTAACACAGATATGCCTTATATTTATGAAGATATTAGTCTAGACAAATGGCCATACGAAAACTACTTTAAAGCAGGTAATTATTTAACAACGACTGATGTAGGTGGATTTTCTTATGTTAAGTATTACAGCTTAAGTGTCACACATTAAACTATAAAATTTTAGAGCTTTTTAAAACGAAAAACTTTTTGTATTAAAAAAAAATAACAGCACATTAATAATTCTTTTATGAAAAAAATAGTATCCATTTTAATCTTATCCATATTACTTGCAGCTTGTGGAAATACTGAAACTACTAACCTAAAGACAGTGTCTAGTATTGAGGAGTTAAATACTGCTGTAAAAGATGCTAAACCAGGAGATGAAATTGTATTAGCAAACGGAATATATAAAGACTTAGAAATTAAGTTTACTGGAGAAGGAACAGCAGATAATCCAATTATCTTAAAAGCAGAAACTGCTGGAAAAGTATTTATAGAAGGCGTTTCTAGTTTAGAAATTAGCGGTAATTATTTAGAGGTTAGCGGTTTGTTTTTTAGAAATGGTCATTCGCCTAAAACTAATGTAATTGCATTTAGAACTAGTGAAAAACAAGTTGCAAATCATTCTAAAGTTACAAATTGTGTGGTTTTAGATTTTAATAATTTAGAAAGAGATCAAGATAATCTTTGGGTGCAATTTTACGGAAAACACAACGAATTAAGCAACTGTTACATTGCTGGGAAAACAAATGGAGGACCAACAGTTAGAGTCGATTTAAAAGGAAACCAAAGTATTAGAAACTATCACAATATTATAAATAATCATTTTGGACCAAGACCTAGAAAAGGTGGAGCTAGAGGAGAGACTATTCAATTAGGAAGTAGCTTTACATCTATGTCACCAAGTAACACCACTATTGCAAATAACTTATTTGAAGAATGTAATGGAGAGGTAGAAATAATTTCTAGTAAGACAAATTTTAATTTAATTAAAAACAATGTTTTCTATAAAAGTGAAGGATCTGTAGTAACACGTCATGGAAACTACGTTACTATTGATGGAAACTATTTTATTGGAGATGGCGTAAATGAACAATATGGTGGAATTAGAATTATTAACACAGGTCATTGGGTTATAAATAATCTTTTTTACAAATTAAAAGGGAAAAATTTTAGAAGCCCATTAGCTGTTATGAATGGTATTCCTAAATCGCCTTTAAATAGATACAACCAAGTTACAGATATTGTGGTTGCTTATAATACATATGTAGATTCTAGTTCGCCTTGGCAATTTGGAGTAGGTACAAATATTGCACAAGCAGATGTGTTGCCTAAGTCAGAAATTAGATCTGCAAGACCTTTAAGAACAGAGGTTGTAAACAATGTAATATATAATTCTGTTGGTGATGCAAACCCAATTATAGAATACGATAAAGCCGATGGAGTAACCTTTGCTAGTAACATTATTCATAATAATGGAGTTGAAATTGCAAATAGTCATGGTTTAATTTCTAAAGAATTAAACTTAACAGATATTGGAACAAATTTAAGTGTGCCAATTTCTGGTTTTAGTGATTTAGAAGTTTATAAAGGTTTTGATTTTGAAACTATAACGGAAGATTTATTAGGAAATTCAAGAAGTAAATCAGATCAAATTGGAGCTATCTTAAATTCTGAAAACATTAAATTAGATATATTAGATAAGACCAAATATGGTGCAGATTGGTATTCAAATGAAGTTGAAACTAAAGAAGCTAAAACCCATACGGTTTCCAATGCTTCGGAATTAATTACGAAACTTCAAGAAGCTGAGAGTGGAGATGTTATAGATGTAAATGATGGGATTTTCAAGATTTCAGAATCTTTAATTATTGACAAAACAATTACAATTCAATCTAAAGGAAATTCAGAAATTATATATGAAGGCGTTGCTAACACACCAGCATTCTCTTTAAATCCTTACGGGAAATTAACAGTAAAAAATATCAAGTTAAAAGGTAATGGGTCTAATTATGCGTTTGCAAGTTTAAAAGAAAACATGTCTAATCATTTTGGTTTAGAAGTTTTAGATTCTGAAATAAGCAATTTTAATTATGCTTTAAGGGTTTATAAGCAAGCCTATTCAGAAGAAATCACATTCAAAAATACATCTATTTCAAACTGTGAAAATGGTATCGAATTATCTGAAGAAACAAACGATAGAGGAGATTACAATACAGAGTATTTAACTATTAACAACTGTTATTTTGATAACGTAAAACAAAATGTTGTTGATTATTATAGAGGGGGTTACGACGAGTCTACAATTGGAGGGAATCTTTTAGTAACCAACAGTACATTTATTAATTGTGGTGCAAAAGAACAAAACAAAAGACTATTAAATCATAATGGTATTGTAAATGTAAATATTACCAAAAACACATTTAAAAACAATCCAGTACAGTTTGTTTCTATTTTATGGGGAGCAAAAAATAATGTGGAATCAGAAAACACAGTAACTAATTCAGGACAAATTAAGACTGAAGAAAACTTAGTGATGACATTGATGTACTAATACAAACGCAATAAATTAATCATTAAATGAAAAAAACGCTATTTATATTTTTCACTCTTTTACTAATAGTTGGGTGTAAAGACAAGACTAAAACTACTCTAGAGGCGACTGTTGAAAATGACACAGAAAGTGTAACAAAGTATCCAAGCGATGTTATCCCTTTTATGGACAAATGGAAAATTCTTTTAGGTGACGGAACATACGAAGACAACCTAGTAAACTACCAAAAAGAGGATTTCTTTTATGTTGGAAATGATGGTAAATCGGATTGGGTAGTCTATAAAACACCAAATTCAGGTATTACTTCAAGAACTTCCAGTAATACAAGAACAGAGCTAGGTGAAAAAGCACATTGGATTCCAGAAACTGGAGGAAAACTAACAGGAACGCTTAAAGTACAACACGTTTCAACGACTGGAAATGCAGATATTTCATCGTCTTATTCCGTTGTAGTAGGTCAAATTCATAGTGATGAAGGACATGAAAACGAACCACTTAAAATTTTCTATAAAAAATTCCCAGGTCACACAAAAGGGTCCGTTTTTTGGAATTATGAAATTAATACCGAAGGCGACAACTCTGGAAGATGGGATTATTCTACAGCAGTTTGGGGTTATGATTTTTCTGTTGTTGGAGAGAATGTAACTACTAGTCCCGCAGAACCAGAAGATGGTATTGCACTAAGCGAAGAATTTAGCTACGAGGTAAATATTTATGAAGGCATTATGTATCTTACTTTTACAAGTGAAGGCCATGAAACTATAAAATTTACAAAAAACTTATTGAAATCAGATTTTGCTACAAAAGCACAAATTCCACAACAGATTATTGATGTGTATTCTTCAAGAAGAACGGTTGGTGTAGAAAGAGAAATTGCATATGCTGGAGAAATAAACTATTTTAAACAAGGCGCTTATAATCAAGCTAATATTAAAACAGGATCTGAAACGTACGATGGTGATATCGTAAAACAATACGCTAACGGAAGTTACACTGAAGTTTGGTTTAAAAATGCCACTGTAGGAGAGCCAACAAAGCCTAATGAATAATACAAGAACATTGAAAAAAGTAATATTCATAATGGGAGTTTCGGGTTGTGGAAAAAGCACAATCGGTAAATTACTATCAGAAGGTTTAAAAATTCCTTTTTTTGATGGTGATGATTTTCATCCAGAAAGTAACGTTGCAAAAATGTCTAGCGGACAAGCCTTAAATGATGATGACAGACAAGGCTGGTTAGAAACTTTAAATGATTTGGGAAAAAAGCAATTAACTAAAGATAGTTGCGTCATTGTCTGTTCTGCATTAAAGCAAAAGTACCGTGATATTTTAAGTCGAAATATTCAAAGTGAAACAAAATGGGTTCATTTATCTGGATCTTTTGAGCAGATTTTTGAAAGAGTAAACAGCAGGCCAAATCACTTTATGCCTTCAGAATTACTAAAATCGCAATTTGATATTTTAGAAAATCCTGAAGATGCATTACAAATTGATATTAGTTTAACACCCGAACATATTATTAAAACGATAAAACAAAAATTAATGAACACTTCAGAGTTTGGATTATTTGGTTTAGGAGTTATGGGCAAAAGTCTATGTAGAAATTTAGCCAATAATGGTTTCAAAATTTCCATGTTTAATAGACATGTGGATGGTGTTGAAGAAGATGTAGCTAAAAATTTTAAAGCAGAATATTCTGAATTATCGCAAGCGGAAGCTTTTGATGATATTTCAACATTTGTAAATTCTTTACAACAACCAAGACGAATCATGTTGATGGTTAACGCAGGAAAAACAATAGATTATGTCATTGAAGATTTGCTGCCACATTTATCTGAAAAAGATATTTTAATAGATGGCGGAAACTCTAACTATGTAAAAACAAAAGAGCGTTGTGATTATTTAAAGACTAAAGGCATTCACTTTATAGGCGCAGGAGTTTCAGGTGGTGAAGAAGGAGCATTAAAAGGGCCATCCATTATGCCAAGTGGAGATTTTGAAGCTTATAATAATGTGAAGGTTTTTCTTGAAAAAATTTCGGCTAAAGACCAAAATGGCTTACCATGTTGTACTTATGTTGGTCCAGAAGGGAGTGGTCATTTTATTAAAATGGTTCATAATGGTATAGAGTATGTAGAAATGCAATTGTTAGCTGAGGTGTCTACAATTCTAGAAAATTTAGGTCAAAATCCAGACGACATTGCCAATACTTTAGAAAACTGGAAAGACACAGCAAGTAGTTATTTGTTAGAAATAACAACAGCTATTTTCAGAAAAAAAGAAGGTGATGATTGGTTAGTTAATAAGATATTAGACAAAGCTGGTAATAAAGGTACAGGGAATTGGACAACCATTGCATCAGCACAACTTGGAGTTCCTAGTACATTAATAGCATCGGCTTTATTTTCACGATATATTTCCTTTTATAAGGAAGAACGTATTCATTTAAATAAGAATTTTAAAACAATTATTTCTTCGGAAATGAATGTAACTACAAATGATGTGTTAGAAGCATATCAATTTGCTAGAATTATAAATCATTATCAAGGTTTCAAACTCATAGCAGAAGCTTCAAATAAATTCTCATGGAATTTAAATCTAAGTGAGATTTCTAGAATCTGGACAAATGGTTGCATTATTAGATCTACTTTAATGGAAGATTTGGTAGAAGTCTTTAAAAACACAACTAATATTCTAACCAATCCACAGTTAATAGATCTTGTTAATCAATATAAACCTTCAGCAAAAAAAGTGGTTTCTCAATGTATACTTAACGATATTACAACACCTGCTTTAGGAGAGGCTGTTCAGTTTTTCAACGGAATTACAACAAAATACACCTCAGCAAATATCATTCAAGCTCAACGTGATTATTTTGGAGCGCATACGTATCAAAGACTAGATGATACTTCTGGAAAAAGTCATCATACGAATTGGAATTAATATCTAACAAACCAACAAAATAAGCTAACTCATATTATGGAAGCAACAACGCCAAAAAAATCATTTTTTAAAAAAATCATTGCTATCATATTGGGATTTGGTCCAGGTATTTTTGCTATTGGGTATACCATTGGAACAGGAAGTGTAACATCAATGATTGTTGCAGGTAGTAAATTTAATATGCAATTATTATGGGTGCTTTTAATTAGTTGCCTTTTTTCAGGAGTTTTAATGTTCGCTTACGGAAATTACGCTTTAATTACTGGAGAAACAGCGCTTTTTGGTTTTAAAAAACATTTCAAATACGGTAAAATTTTAGCCATATTAATTATTGTGGGTATTACGTTTGGACAATGGAATTCATTAATGGGAATCTTAGGAATTTCATCTAATATTATTTTTGAAATATTAGCGATAAATTTTGAAGGATTAGGTGCCTATAAGTATGAAACCGTTTTAATAATTGCAATTGTAATTATTGTTATTTTTTATCTATTAATGTTGGTTGGTAAGTACACATTTTTTGAAAAAATACTAGTCATATTTGTAACTTTAATGGGACTGTCATTTGTGTTGTCATTATGTTTTGTGCAGCCACTTTCTATAGATGTTGTTAAAGGATTAATACCAACTATTCCAGATGTTCCAGGTGGTAAAATGTTAGTTGCAGCTTTTGTAGGTACTACGATGGCTTCTGCTACATTTTTATCTCGACCATTATTTGTTAAAGGAAAAGGTTGGACAATTAAAAATCTTAATCAGCAAAAGAGAGATGCAATTACAGCAGCTATTTTAATATTCATTATTAGTGGAGTTATTATGGCAGTAGCTGCAGGAGCTTTGTATTACCAAGGTAAAGAGGTGACACAGGTGTTAGATATGGCAAATACTTTAGAGCCAGTTGCTGGTAAATGGGCAGTTTCTATTTTCTTTTTTGGAGCACTAAGTGCAGGTTTATCTTCTATTTTTCCTTGCCTTTTAATAGCACCATTATTGATAGCAGATTATCAATCAGGAGAATTAGATACCAATTCTAAACAGTTTAGAATAATAACTGCTGTTGCTTGTTTAGTCGCTTTAATAGGTCCTACTTTTGGAGCAAATCCTATTGAGATTCAAATTCTATCTCAAGTCTTTAATGTGTTTGTTTTACCGTTAGTAATTTTAGGTATCATAATGATTGTGAACAACAAGAAGATAATGAAAGGGTATAAAACAGGTCTTTTTGTAAACATTGGTTTGTTTGCAGCTTTACTTTTTTCTTTAGTGATTTCGTACAACGGAATTATAGCATTAACAGAATATTTCTAATCGGTATTTAAAACAAAATAAAATGAAACTAAAAAATATAAAAATGAATAAAAAAACAACAACCACAATAGCACTTTGTATTTTATGTGCAATTTTCACACTGAATAGCTGTAAGAACTCAGATAAAAAAGTAGATGAAAAAACCGGAGAAAAAGAGATTGAAAAAACCGTATACGCAAGTGATGTCATTCCGTTTTTCGATGATTGGAAATTAGTTTTAGGAAATGGCGCTAATGTTGGAATTGCAAATAATTTTGAAGATAAAGACTTCTTTTACACTGCAAATGATAGTGATGGTGATTGGGTAGTTTTCAAAGCACCAAATGCAGGAAGCACTCACGGAACTTCAAACAATACAAGAACCGAATTGGCACAAACCAAAAAATGGTATCCAAAAACAGCAAACGATAAATTAACTGCAACACTTAAAGTTATGAATGTGTCTTCTACAGGAGACGCACGAGTAGCTGCTTCGCATGCAGTCGTTGTGGGTCAAATTCATAGTGCAGATAAACATGAAAATGAACCTCTAAAAATATTTTATAAGAAATTCCCAGGGCATACAAAAGGTTCTGTTTTTTGGCATTATGAAATTAATACGGAAGGTGAAGACAATTCTGGAAGATGGGATTATTCTTCAGCAGTTTGGGGTAATGATTTTTCTGTAGTTGGTGAAACCGCAGATACGTATCCTGAAGAGCCTAAAGATGGTATTGCTCTTGGTGAAGCGTTTAGCTATGAAGTAGAAGTTAAAGATGGTATTATGACCTTGAACTTCACAAGTGAAGGACATGAAACAAAAACGTTTACAAAAAACTTATTAGTATCTGAATATACAACAAAAGCAGATATCCCAGAACAAACACAAAAATTATTTGTACCAATTGGTCAGGATGGTGTGGAGCGCAAAGATGCTTACGCTGGCGAAGGTTGTTTTTTCAAATTAGGTGCTTATAATCAAACGAATGGAAAATCTCCAGAAGTAAATAAAAACTGGTGTTCTGGTGCAGAAACGCATGGTGGCGATATTGAAAAACAATATGCAGATGGAAACTATGCAGAAGTATGGTTTAAAACAGGAAGTATTTCGGTAAGTGAAAACGCGGTATCTAACGATGGCTATTTCAATAAAAACGACAATGTAAAATAAATCATTACAATTATGAATAATTATAATAATAAATTAGCGGGCAAAAACATACTTATAACTGCAGGTGCTCAGGGAATTGGAGAATCAATCACTAGGCATTTTATAGATAGTGGATCTAATGTTGCTATCCACTATTTTTCTAGTGCAGATACTGCGAATGAATTAGTAGCGTACGCACATAGTAAAGGTGTAAAAGCAGTTGCTATATCTGGTGACTTAACAAAAGAAGCCGATGCAAATGCAATGGTAGAAAAGACAGTAGAAGCATTTGGAGGTTTAGACATCCTTATCAATAACGCAGGTTCATTGGTTGCAAGAAAAATGCTGAATGAAATGGAAACGGAGTTCTGGCATAAGGTAATGGACATCAACCTTACTTCTATGATGTTTGTTACACGAGCAGCAGCGCCATATTTAGCAAAACAGGACAACAGTAGTATTGTTAATTTAGCATCCCTTGCAGGACGTAAAGGTGGTCATCCAGGATCTTTAGTATACTCCACAAGTAAAGGTGCTATCTTAACATTTACACGTGCATTGTCTACAGAATTAGGTGCCCAAGGTACTCGAGTGAACGCGGTTTCTCCAGGTCTTATTCTGGGTACCTCATTTCACAATACGCATACCACAAAAGAGTCTGCAGCTGCAACAACTGCAGGTATACCAATACAACGAGCAGGTAATGCTGCCGATGTAGCTCGAGCGGTTTTATATTTGGCTTCAGAGTACGATGGTTTTATCACAGGAGCTACACTTGATATTAATGGAGGTGTATATAATATGTAATTTCATTATGTTACCAATACAATAGATTCTTTTTTTATGAAAAATCAATTCTCTTTTCGCTTTATTTTAGTCTTTGTTCTATGCTCGATGTTTTCCTGTAAAAAAGAGGACACGTCTGTATCTAATATGGAAACAACAATATCTAGCTCGCAAGCGCATCCGAATCTAATTTTAACTGCACAAGGCGTTACAGATATTAGAGCACAACTGGGTAATATTCCAATTTTTGATAATACGTTAAAAGCAGTTCAAGAGGAAATAGATGCAGAGATTGCATTAGGAATAGACACGCCAATACCATTAGATTATTCTGGTGGTTATACACATGTACGTCATAAACGCAACATGATCGTCTTGCAAAAAGCTGGTGTTTTATATCAAATTTTAGAGGACGAAAAATATGCGAAGTATGTAAAAGACATGTTAATGCAATATGAGGCGATGTATAAAACATTACCATTACATCCAAAAACAAGATCGTATGCAAGAGGTAAATTATTTTGGCAATGTTTAAACGATTCTAATTGGTTGGTTTACGTGAGCCAAGCTTATGATTGTGTTTATAATTATTTATCTGAAGAAGAACGCAACAAACTAGAAACTAACTTATTTAAACCATTTGCAGATCATATTTCTATAAACAGTCCGCAATTTTACCAAAGAGTACACAACCATAGTACTTGGGGAAATGCAGCAGTTGGAATGATTGGTTTAGTAATGAACGATCAAGAATTAATTGATCGTGCTTTGTACGGAATTAAAGATTTAAAATTAGACACTACAAAAAAAGATGATGATGGTGGCTTTTTAAATAAAGATGGAAAAGCAGGTTTTTTAGCAAATATAGAAGAGCCTTTTTCTCCAGATGGTTATTATAACGAAGGACCATATTACCAACGTTACGCGATGTATCCTTTTTTAATTTTTGCAGAAGGATTACACAACGTCAAACCAGAATTAAAAATATTTGAATACAAAGAAGGTGTATTATTAAAATCCATAAATGCTTTATTGAATCTATCAGATGCGGATGGCGATTTTTTTCCACTTAACGATGGTCAAAAAGGAATGTCCTATTATAACGATGCTTTGGTTACTGCTGTAGATATTTCTTATCATTTCGGAACACAAGATCCAGGATTATTAAGTATCGCAACAGAGCAAAACAAAGTATTATTAGACGATTCTGGTTTGGCAGTAGCACTTGGTATAAAAAATGGCAAAGCAAAACCTTTCGATAAAAAATCAATTAATCTTTCGGATGGACCAAACGGAACACAAGGTGGAGTTGCTATTTTAAGAAATGAAGACATTGAGCTTGTTTTTAAATATGCAGCACAAGGATCTAGTCATGGTCATTATGATAAGTTGTCGTATTCGTTATATGAAAAAGGTGAAGAAATCCTTCAAGATTATGGTTTAGCACGTTTTGTAAATATTGAACAAAAAGGTGGTGGTAATTATCTAAAGGAAAACAAGACTTGGGCAAAACAAACCATTGCTCATAATACAGTAACACAAAATGAAACCTCTCATTTTAATGCGAAGTATGAAATAGGAAGTCAGCATCATTCAGTACTTAATTATTTTTCTTCGGAAAATGAAAATGTTCAAATAGCTAGTGCTAGAGAAACGAATGCCTATCCTGGAAGTGAAATGCTTCGTACTATGGCAATCATTAAAGACAAGGATTTTGAAAAGCCATATGTGTTAGATATAATGAAGGTAGTTTCTAATAAAGATAATCAATATGACTTTCCATATTACTTCTTAGGACAAGTATTGAGTACAAATTTCGAATATAAAGTACCAGAAACTTTAAAAGCTTTAGGAAGCAAAAACGGATATCAACATTTATATTTAGAAGGTACTGCAAAAGCTAAAAATGATAACACTAAGTTTTCTTGGTTAAATAAAGGTAAATTTTACAGCTTAACTTCTGTAACTAATACTAATGACGAAATCCTTTTTACAAGAATTGGAGCAAACGATCCAGAATTTAATTTGCGTAGAGAAGCAGCATTAATGCTAAGACGAAAAAATAGTAAAAACACACTTTTTGTTTCAGTCATTGAAGCGCATGGAAGTTATAGTCCAGTTTCAGAATCTGCAGTAAATTCAAACAGTAGTATAAAAGAGTTAAAAGTGGTTTTGGATACAGAACCATACACAGCAATACAAATCACTAATGTAAATGGAAATGTAAAACTGTTTATAACAGCTAACACAAATGCTTCAAAAGAAGCAAAACATAAATTAAAAATTAACGATAAGAATTATGAGTGGTCAGGTTCTTATTATTTCAATTAAAACAAAACAAAACAAAACAAAACAAAACAATTAAGATTATGAACCTTCCATATCGGTAACTTAATACTCAAGAGAACGATTATATGGAAGCAACATATGACCTTTTAAAAACAATAAAAATAAACATATGAAAAGATTTAGCGAAAAGTACGTCATCACAAAAGACATGAAATGGGAAGTTCTTGGAGGAGGAGTATCCAGAAAATTCTTAGGTTACGATAATCAAATCATGATGGTAAGAGTGAAGTTTGATAAAGGAGCATTAGGTGCGCCACATCAACATTTTCACACACAAGCTACCTATTGTGTTTCAGGTAAATTTGAATTTGAAATTGATGGGGAAAAGCAAATTATTGAAGCAGGAGATGGCGTTTATATTGAACCTAATTTATTGCACAGTGCAGTTTGTTTAGAGGAAGGAGAACTAATTGACACATTTAGTCCTGTAAGAGAAGATTTTTTAAGTGGTGATGCAGTATCTTATTTTGGAGATAAACAGTCATAAGAAACAAATGCTACTCCTATACGTTAGGACTTTATGGAATAGTACTCTAATTCCTACAGATAAGATTTATGTTTGCTATTTTAACTCAAACATTTACTATTTTGATATATAAAAATTACGAAAACGTTGTATTTAACAAAATTTTATATATATTTGGTAAACCAATCTGGTAAACCAATTAATTTTATAATAAAAAAAGGATAGTTTGGACCTATCCTTTTTGTAAAAATACTTCTATAGATGGAAGTAAAAAATCAGTAATTACTTAAAAAGTAAATACATTAGCAAAGTTACAAAAACAAATTATTTTGCGTGTATTGTATTTGAGTAATTGTAATTATTAACTAATTCAATTCAATTCAAAACAATTAACTATGAATTTAAAAAACAAACTACCGCTATTAGTTGCATTGCTAATTAGCGTAACAATGTTTGCTCAAGAGAGCTTATTGCTCAAAGGGACCGTTGTTTCTGAAGTAGATCAACAACCTATTCCAGGTGTTAATGTTGTGGTTTTAAACACGACAAGAGGTGCTTCTACAGATTTTGATGGAAATTTTCAAATCCAAGTAACACCAGGAGAAGTACTTCAATTCTCTTATTTGGGATTTGTAACAAAAACAGTAATTATTAATAATCAAAAGACATTAAGTGTTTCTTTAGCAGAAGACTCTGCTAAATTAGATGAAGTTGTTGTAATTGGTTATGGAACACAAAAGAAAAGCCATTTAACTGGTGCAATATCTAAAGTTAAGAATGAAAATCTAGATCAAATTGCTGTGGCAAGGGTAGATGATGCTTTAGTTGGTCAAGTATCTGGTGTTAATATTCAAGCGACTTCAGCTGAAGCTGGTGCTGCTCCAACAATTACTATTAGAGGTTTTGGATCTGTAACTGCAGACTCTGGTCCTGCTGTTATAGTAGATGGGATAGTTGTAAATTCTGATTTTCTTGGAACCTTGAATATGAATGACGTAGAATCTTTTGAGGTATTAAAAGATGCTGCATCTGCAGCTATTTATGGTAGTGAAGGGTCTAATGGTGTTATTATGATTACTACAAAGAGTGGTAAGGAAGGAAAAACTAAATTTAGTTACGATACTTATACTGGATATAAACAAGCATTTGAAAGTGAGGATTATAAGAAAAGTGTTGCTGATTGGGCTGCTAAAGAATTAGCAGCAACTGGTGAACTTTCAAATAATACCCAATATGCTCAATTGTTAGTTGCTACAACTGGTATTGATAGAGATTGGCAAGAAGTATTTTTTGATGGAGGAACTATTACAAGTCATGCCTTTTCTGCAAGAGGAGGTACTAAAGATACAAAATTTAGTGCATCACTTAGTTACCTTAGAGATGAGGGTGTTGTGATAACAGATGACTATAAGTTGTTTACTGGAAGATTGAAAATGGACACTAAATTAACAGATAAACTTAAATTTGGAATAAGTGCTACGCCCTCATATTCAAAACAAAGAGCTTTACCAACTTCTATTCATAATCCTATAAGACAATCACCTTGGTTGCCTATATACCATACTGCAGAGACATTACAGTTTGTTGATACTGGTGCTTATCCAAACGTAGGAGTAGGAGATTATTTTTTAGAAAATCATTTACTTAGTATAGATATAGATCCTAATGATAACTTTGGTTCAAGTAGACCACGTACTTCAGGAGATGCTAACCCTTATGCGCAATTTGTTGAAAGAGAGCATTATGAGTATAAAACCAATATGCTAGGTTCAACATATTTGCAATATGATATTTTAGATGGACTTACAGCAAAAACATCTCTTGGTGTAACATTAGAACATAGAAAAAGAACAAGATGGGACGGTACAAAACACCACTCAGCTGGTGCGAGTAGAGCTGCTTATTATTTACAAAACAGGTTTAGAACTAGAGTAATTTCAGATAACACTTTGAATTATAGTAAAGCAATTGGCAATCATGAGTTTGATGTGTTAGCAGGTGTTACTATCCAAACTAGAAAAGCTGAAATTAGTTCTGTTGAAGGTGGTGGATATTCTAATGATTTACTTAAAAACTTGGCTGGAGCAACTACAATTTCTGAATATACAGAAACAAACACTATTCAAAAGAAGATAGGTTATTTTGCTAGAGTTAATTACGCTTATGATAATAAGTATTTATTATCGGCTTCGTACAGAAGAGATGGTAGTTCTGTTTTTGGTGTAAACTCAAAATGGGGTAATTTCCCAGCAATATCTTTAGGATGGAATGCTTCTAAAGAAAGCTTCTTAATGGATAGTGAGGTTTTAAATAATTTAAAATTTAGAGTTAGTTACGGTCTTACAGGTAATGAAAATTTTAATGTTGGTGACGATCTTATTAATGTGTGGCCTTATTTGGCTTTATTAGATAATACAAATGCCATTACTGATGGAGGTATTACTCCGGGTGTTTCTGCTCTTAATATAGCAAATACATTGTTACAATGGGAAGCTTCAGAAGAATTTAATCCAGGTGTAGATTTTGGGTTTTTAAACAATAGAATATCAGGATCAGTAGATTATTATAGAAGAACTAGTGATAAATTACTTTTAGAAAATCCTGTTTCTTACGTTACTGGTTTTAATGCAGGAATTGTAAATTTAGGTAAAGTTGCAAATAGTGGTTGGGAGTTTGAATTAAGAACTAAAAATATTGTTAAAGAGAATTTTTCTTGGAGTACAACAGTTATTGCATCAACAAATAAAAATGAACTACTTAGTTTTGGTGATTCAAATGGAGCACTAACCGAAGATGGATTTGGTAGAAATTCACAATGGATTAATTTAGTAGGAAACCCAATATCTTCTTTTTATGGTTATGTTGTAGATGCTGAATTAGCAACTGAATATTATGATTCACCTTGGATTCCAATTAATGGTCGATCAGAAGATGTTATAGTTAGAGATTTAAATGGTGATGGGATAATTACAGATGAGGATAAAACAATTCTTGGAGATCCTTACCCTGAAATTGTTTGGAGTCTTACCAACGAATTTAAATTAGGTGATTTTGATTTTTCTTTTATGGTGCAAGGAAGTCAAGGGGCTGAAGTGAAAAATATTGGAGATCAATATTTTGGTACAGATTGGCAAGGTGCTACTACTAGCCCTCAGGCAGTTGTTGATGCTGGAGTTATACCTCATGCTTCTTTTCTTCAACAAAGAATTCATACAAACGATGTTGTTCAAAGTGCAGGTTATTTTTCATTAAGGAATGTAAACCTTGGGTATAATCTACCAAATGATTTAACAACCAAATTAGGTTTAGAGAGTTTAAGAATTTATGCTACAGGCCAAAATTTAATATACATTACTTCTGATGATTATAGTGGTTTTAACCCTGAGTATATTGATAGTAATAATACGCCTACATCTTATGGAGCTCAAAGAGGTGGTTCACCTTTATTTAGAACCATGTCAATTGGTATGAATATTAATTTTTAATTAAAAAAAAACACCAAATTATGAAACATATAAAATATTTAATTTTTGCAATAACGGGATTCGTCTTTATTTCCTGTGATACAGAAGAGTTTTTAAATCCATTACCAGATTCTGCTATTGTTGTAGAAGGTTTTTATCAATCTGACGAAGATGTCTTAGCTGGTATTATTGGAATTTATGACGCCATACAAGGGGTTAATGAAAATACAGATACAAGTTATGAGAGATCAAACAGAGGAGTACAAGTAGAATACCTTTTGACAGAACACCGTACTGACAATACTAGAGGTCAAACATCTGAAGGTTCTAAAGCCGATTTTCATAGATACTTAATTGATGCTACTAATGCGCAATCAGAAGATTATTATCAATCTATGTATCAAATTATTTTTAGAGCAAACAATATTTTGACTTATATAGATGCTGCAGACGAAGGTAATAGATCTAAATATGTGGCTGAAGCTAAATTTTTAAGAGCTTATGCATATTTTAATTTAGTTAGACTTTTTAGTGACGTGCCTATGGTAACTTCTGTAGTAGGACCTACAGATGCAGGAGCATTATTTACTAGAGTTGATGAAGCACAAATTTATGAGCAAATTATTTTAGATTTAGTAGAAGCTAAAGATGTTTTGGACAATGCATTTAAATCTAGAGCATCAAAAGCTGCTGCACAAGGACTCTTAGCGAAAGTGTACTTAACGCAAGGTGTTAATTATGGAGAAGCTGCGCAGTTATGTTTGGACATTATGAATAGTGGTTTTAATTTACAGAATAATTTTAATGATGTCTTTTATAATGAATTAAACAGTGAAATTATTTTTGCTATTCAGTATGAAACTGGAAATTCTTTAGAAAGTCAAGGGTTTTCTGCGGAATTTACATCAGGAGCACGTCGTCAAGGTAGAGAAGATGGTCTTAATATGGTAGAAGATAATCTTATAGCAGATTTTGCTACTTATGGCGGAAATAGAACTGCTGTATCGTATAAAACATATAGTGATGGAGCATCAGAAGTAACAAAGTTTTTACCTGATGGATCTAATGTTAATACATCTCCTGCAACATACGGATCATTTCCACAGCAAGCTGGAAACGATTGGATAATTTTACGCTATTCTGATGTATTATTAATGCATGCAGAAGCTGTTTTAGCAGGTGGAGGTGAAACTACAAACAGTACAGCAATAGATTCTTATATGGAAGTTAGAGTACGAGCAGGCTTTGATGCTATAACAGACCGCCCTTCAGTACTTACTAAAGAAGCATTACTTGTAGAAAGACGTGTGGAATTAGCTTTTGAAAACCAACGTTTCTTTGATTTAGTGAGATTTGGAGTTGCCGATGATGTAATAGGTGATTATGCTATTTCTCAAGGATTTGTTGATTATGATGTTAGACAATTATTATTACCAATTCCATCAAGAGAAATTAATTTAAGTGGAGGTCTTTTAGGTCAAAACCCAGGATATAATTAAAAACAAAATTTTAAAAAATATGAAAAATAAAATAAATATTTTCCGCAGAGTAGCAATATTGAGTCTATGCCTAATTTCAGGTATAGTATTTAATAGCTGTGAAAGTGCCTACGAGTTTGATTTACCGGAGTCTAATTCTCAAATAGATACTGTTTTACCAACAGCAGACTTCTCTTATATTCCAGATGCAAATGATTTTACTACAATTGAGTTTACTGATTTGTCATTTCAATCTACAACCTACCTTTGGGATTTTGGTGGAGGTGTAACATCATCTTTACAAGATCCAACGCATACATTTGCAGGAGAAGGTACGTATCCCGTTTCATTAACTGCTAGTGATGCAAATGGAGCTTCAGATACAGTAACCATTGATGTTATTGTTGTAGATGTATTTGTAGCTATTACACCAGATGTTTTAAATGGAGATTTCACAGGTGGTCAAAGTGATTGGGGTTTTTCTAGTTTTACAGGAGGAACAACAAGTCCTTATAACTCTAGTAGTGATGGATCATGGATAAATTATGATGGATCAGATAATGGGTCTAAGACACCTGGTGCAAAATGGACGATGAGTACTTCTGGTGGAGTTTATCTAAGTTCTAATACAAGATATGCTTATCAAGAAATAATAGTATCTCCTAACACTGATTATGTTTTAGAATATGTATACGCTATTAAGACTGAAGAAGAACAATCTGGTGTTGCTGATGGTGGTAATAGAATAATAGGTGGAATTATTGATGGTCATTTTGATGATGGTGCAGATGGTATTGCAAGTTATAATTCAGGCGCTTTGGTAAGTTTTGCTGGTGATATGAATCTTGGAAAAACGGTATTTACTACAGTTGAGCTTCCATTTACTTCAAATGCTTCTGGTGAAGTTGCTATACTTATTTATGGAGTGACCGATGTAGATGCTTATGTTGATAATGTTAAAGTATATCCAGTTGAATAATTTTAGTATCAATATGAATAATTTCCGACAAAAAATATTGTTTTTTTTACTAATAGCATTTTTATCTGTTAACGCTACTTCACAGAATATGGAAAGTAGCGTTACAGAATCGGATAAAAAGATTGAAAAGAAAAAGAAAAAGAAAAAGAAAAAAAGAAAAAAAGTTAAATTGCCTAATATTGATTTAAGCCATTGGAAAGTAACTGTTCCGGTAGCAAATGAAAAAGGGAAACCTTATGAAGTTGAAGCTCCTGAAATATTAGATTATGCAAATAATGAGAAGTTGAAACCATATATGTACAATGACTCAACTAAAGGAGCATTAGTCTTTTATGCTCATCCAACAATCTCAACCACAAAAAACACAAAGTATTCAAGGTCTGAGTTGAGAGAACAAATGTTACCTGGTGATAACAACACCAATTGGACTTTTAAACAAGGAGGAACCATGAAAGGTAAACTTGCAATGGATGACGTTACTAGAGATTCGAATGGTAAATATCATCGGGTAATTATTATGCAAATCCACGGAAGGTTAACTAATGAACAACGTGATTTAATAGGAGAGGATGATAATAATGCACCTCCAATGTTGAAAATTTATTGGGATAATGGCAAAATACGTGTAAAAACTAAAGTGTTGAAAAACTTAAATGCTTCAAATACTGAAATATTAAATGATGATGCTTGGGATGATGATGATGGATTTAATTTTGAACAAAAAGTTGATTTCAGAAAGTTTAAATTAGAGGTTCAAGTTACAGATGGAAAAATGCTAATAATTCTAAATGATACTGAGTTTAAATCTTACGAAAGTATTCACATTAAAAAATGGGGCATATTTGAAAATTATTTTAAAGCAGGAAACTACTTTCAGTCTAGAGATGAAGGGTCATTTGCTAAAGTAAGATTCTATGAATTAGAAATTAGTCATTAAAAAGTTTATTTGAGTTAGTCGCTTATTGAATTCTACAGTTTTAATAATTATATGTAGAATTCTTTAAGCACTATTAAAAAGTCAGTTTGTTTCAATATTTTTTGCATATAATTTAGCAGAATTAATCAGGGTAACCAATTTTAAAAGTTTAGGATATGAAATTAGAAATATTAGCTAAAATCGATAGTTTAGATTCGCAAAACGCTATCATTTCTAAAATTAGAGACTTAATAAATTTTAAAAATCTTGAGCCTGGAGATAAATTGCCTTCTGAAAGAACCTTATCAGAAAAATTTGGTGTAACAAGAAGCAATGTTAGAGATGCAATTCAAAAATTGGAATTTTACGGGTTATTAAAATCAATTCCTCAAAGCGGGACTTTTGTTGCAAATATTGGAGTCATTGCGATGAATGGAATGATTGACGATATTTTGAGACTAGAGAGTCCAGATTTTAAATCTTTGGTTGAAACAAGGATCTTATTAGAGCTCAAAACAGTTAGACTAGCTTCTCTTAGAAGAACAGATCAAGATTTAGAAAAAATAAGAGCAGCATTAGATGCTTATGTAGAAAAAGTATTGGAAGGAAAGGATGCAGTACAAGAAGATTTGCTATTTCACTTAGCTATAGCTAAAGCTAGTGGGAATAGTTCAATGAATACTTTTATGTTAAAAATCACTCCAGAGATTATTACGAATTTTGAAAAATATCATGTTTGTGATAAAAGCTTAGCTAATAAAGGTATAGAGGAGCATGAAGCTATTTTTAACGCAATTAAGAATCAAAATCCCAAATTGGCAAAACAAAAAATGAAAGAGCACTTTAATGTGTTGTATCAGTATTGTTATAATATCTAATTATAGAAATTACAACAAATAATATAAACAGTTTATTTGTTGAATTTTATTAAAAAAGAATATAGGGAAAGAAGCTATGTTATTAGTAAGTAAAACTTGATTTTTTCCCTATGTTATTTTATCATAAATGATTTAGTTGCACCAAAGCTGAAGCGAATAGGCTCTATTAAAAAAAACGTCTATTAAATAATACTAATAAATTAACTAACTAAAAGTATGAAATTAAAAGGACTAAGATGGTGGGTAGTAGGTCTTGTGGCTTTGGCTGCAGTTATAAATTATATAGATAGACAAGCTTTTGGAGCTCTATGGCCAGACATTGCTAAAGATTTATTCCCAGAAATGGATAAGGATGGACACAAAGCTATTTACGGTACCATATCAACAGTATTCATACTTTCATATGCTGGAGGTCAAGCCCTGTTTGGTAAAATTTTCGATTGGATAGGAACTAGACTTGGTTTTGCACTTTCAATTGGTGTGTGGTCTATTGCCACTTTGTTACATGCATTTGCTCAAGGAATGCTAAGTTTTTCAATCTTTAGATCTATATTAGGGATTGCTGAAGCTGGAAACTGGCCTGGTGCTGCTAAAGCTAATGCAGAATGGTTTCCAACTAAAGAGAGAGCACTTGCTCAAGGAATCTTTAATTCTGGAGCTGCTATAGGTGGTATAGTAGCTTATCCAATTATCGGGTTGTTATCTGTTTATTTCGATTGGAAGGCAATATTTATAGTTGTAGCTGTACTTGGATTCTTATGGTTGTTACCTTGGTTATACGTAGTAAAGGGAGCGCCTAAGTCTCACCCTTGGTTGACAGATGATGAAAAAAAATATATTCTCTCTGGACAAAAAAATCAGGATATTGATGAAGATGGGAATTATGATGAAGGTTATACACCTACTACTGGTCAACTATTTAAACATAAAGAGAGTTGGGGAGTGATAATTGCCTCTGCAGCCATTGATCCTATCTGGTGGCTTTTTATAGTTTGGATACCAATCTACTTATCAGAAGTTTTTGGAATGGATGTCAAACAAATAGCATTCTCGGCATGGGTACCTTATGTTGGAGCTATGATTGGAGCTATATTTGGTGGTTTACTTGCTAAAAACAGACTTACAGCAGGATGGTCTGTAGATAAGACACGAAAGATGACTATCACTTTAGGCTGTTTAATTATGATTCCTTGTTTCTTCTTATTGAAAGCACCTGGATCTGCTATGAATGCAGTAATTATTATGGCAGTTTTACTTTTTGGATTTCAAGTAGCAATCGGAAATATACAGACTATGCCAAGTGATCTTTTTAGCGGAAAAATCGTTGGTACACTTTCAGGATTTGCAGGTATGGCAGCTAAACTTGGCGCAGCTGGACTTACTATTTTAGTTACATTCATAACTACAGGAGGAAATTATACACCTGCTTTTATAATAGGTGGAGCTTTAGCAATAATAGCACTTTTAGCGGTTTGGGTCTTATGTCCTAAAATTGAACCTCTAAAACCTAAATTATAATTATTACACGTTAAAATTTAAAAACAAGAATAAAAATAGATTTAAATAAAATATATTATGAGTAAAAATAAAGGAAAAGTAGCTGTAGTAACAGGAGCAACAGGAGGAATCGGATTTGCAGTAGCAGAACGATTAGGTAAAGATGGATATACTGTTATTTTAAACGGTATAGATGATAAAGCTGGAGCTGAAAAATTAAAGCAACTTACAGATGAAGGTATTACTGCTGAATATTACGGTTTTGATGTAACAAGTGATGAAGCTGTAACAGCTAACATCAAAAAAATTGGTGATAAATACGGTAGAATAGATGTACTAGTAAACAATGCTGGTGGATTAGGTGGAAGATCTCGTTTTGAAGAAATGACAACTGACTTTTACAGATTTGTTATGGCTCTAAACCTTGATTCAGTGTTTTTTGCATCAAGAGCTGCAATACCTTACTTAAAAAATGGAGAACATCCTTCAATTATTAACTATACATCTAACGCAGGATGGACTGCAGGTGGACCAGGAGCAGGAATCTATGGAACGTCTAAAGCAGGAGTTCATGCTATAACTAGAGCATTAGCAAAAGATTTAGCAGAATATGGCATTAGAGTAAATGCAGTATCACCTGGTACAATTGACACACCATTTCATGCGCAAATTAAAGCAACAAAGCCAGAAGTTTTTGCTTCATGGGCAAATAACATTATGTTAGGTCGTTTAGGGCAACCTGAAGATGTAGCTGGTGTGATTTCTTTCTTAGCGAGCAAAGATGCATCATTTATTACTGCTGAAACTATCCAAATTGGTGGAGGGCAAGCTTTAGGTATCTAAAAAAAGTTTTTATAAAAGAAAAAATGCCTTTCAAAATTGAAAGGCATTTTTTTTGTAAATTAATTAAAAAATAATCAACTATGAATCAAACTGTAACATTTGGAGAGGTTTTAATGCGTCTTTCACCTGAAGGAAATAAAAAATTTATACAGTCTAATCGTTTAGAGTTTTATTTTGGAGGCACAGAGGTTAATGTTGCTATTTCAATTGCTAATTTTGGTGGTAAAGTAAGACATGTTTCGTCTATATCTAATGATTTTATAGGTGATACAGCAATTTCCTATTTAAGAAAATTTGGAGTGAGTACATCATCAATAGTGCGCTCTAAACGACCTTTAGGAATCTATTTTCTAGAAGTTGGTGCTGTTATGCGTCCTAGTTCAATTTCTTATAATAGGTCACATTCATCTTTTTCCGAAATAAAACCAGAAATGGTAGATTGGGATAAATCACTTAAACATTGTACATGGTTTCATTGGACAGGTATCACACCAGCATTGTGTGAAGGAGGTTATCTTACGTTAAAAGAAGGCTTAAAATTAGCTCAAAAAATGGGTGTTGAAGTTTCTGTTGATCCAACATATAGAAGTGGTTTATGGAAGTATGGTACAGATGCAAGAGAAACACTATCAGACCTATTAAACTATTCAACTATTTTTATTGGAGGTATCAATGAGATGAATGAAATTTTAGGAACGGATTACAATTATTCTAACGAAGATTTTATTGAAGCAAGCAAACAGTTGTTAAAAGAATTTCCTACCATAAAAAAAACGTTTGATAAAATTAGAACGCCTATCAATGCGTCTTGGCATAAAATACGTTCTAGAATGTGGAATGGTAATGAGTTTAGAGAAACTAAAGATTTAGATATTACTCATATTGTTGACAGAATTGGTACTGGAGATGCTTTTGCTGGAGGATTAATTTATGGTTTACAAAATTTTGATGATTATAAAGCTATGGAGTTTGGTGCAGCAGCATGTGCTTTAAAACATACTTATGAGGGTGATGTCAATTTTTCAAATGTAGATGAGGTTATGAATATTTTAGGTGGTAATACCTCAGGTAGATTTAATAGATAAATCTCTATTGGAAGAATTTCTTACTATCAATTCAGATTTTAAAATATTTTTTTCCAGTTTTGGTTTCCAATTTTTGGCTTTTATTCTTTTAATAAATGTTTCTGCTGCAATTTTTCCTATTTGCTTACTGTGTTGCTTTACAGTAGTAATGGTAGGACTAACTAGAGATGTAAATGGCTCATTTCCGAAGCCAACTAAACACATCTCTTCAGGAACTTTTATGTTTTGTTCGTTTAAAACTTGGAGTGCTCCTAAAGCAGCATAATCACTAGCTACATAAACAGCATCTGGTGGATTATCTAACGCAAGTAGTTCTTGCATTTTTATTCTACCATCTTCAAGGGTTAAACTGCTTTCCACTATAAGATCATCATCGTGTGGTAAATTATGTTTATGAATCGCATCTATAAAACCGCGTATTCTATTATTAAAAATTCTAGTACGTCTAAAACCACCAATATGAGCAATACGTTTGCAACCTTTAGAAATTAAATGTTCTATGATCATATGACTACTGTCATAGTCATCTATACCAATATAATCTACATTTAAGTCGTTTTCACCTCTATCAAATAAAATTAATGGAATGCCTTTAGATTTTATTTTTTCATAATGAGATAAATCTACAGTTTCATTTGCCATAGAAGCAATTATTCCGTCAACTTGAGTAAATAAAAGGGTGTCAATATTTTTACATTCTTTTTCAAAAGACTCGTTAGATTGAGTAATAATAATATTGTAGCCAGCTTTATTAAGCACACCTTCCATGTTTTCTATTACAGAAGAAAAGAAATTACTATTAGTTCTAGGCACAATGACACCAACCAAATTACTTTTTCCGCTTCTTAATGCACTAGCTAGATGATTAGGTTGATAATTTAACTCTTTAGCAACGCGTTTTACAGCTTTCTTAGTTTTTTCACTAATCCTAGAGTCATCGTGCATCGCTTTTGAAACAGCAGCAGGTGAAATATTTAAAACATTTGCGATGTCTTTTATTGTGGTTCTTTTTTTATTCACTTAGTTTTTATATATTTGCTTAATCGTTTAAGCAAAAGTATTGTTTTAACTTGATAAAATCAAAATATCACTGTTTTGATTTTATTTTTGCTAATCTGCTTAAACGTTTAACCAAACAATAACTAATTAAAAATATACAATGAAAAAAGTAGTCACTTTTGGAGAAATCATGTTAAGATTAGCTCCACAACAATTTTTGAGATTCTCACAAGCATCAACGTTTGATGTCGTTTATGGAGGAGGAGAATCTAACGTAGCAGTATCACTAGCTAATTATGGTGTGCCTGTAGATTTTGTAACGCGTTTACCAAAAAATGATATTGGTGAATGTGCCATGATGGAAATGCGTAAAAGAGGTGTTGGTGTAGATAAAATCATATATGGTGGAGACCGTTTAGGGATTTACTTTTTAGAAACTGGTGCAGTTAGTAGAGGAAGTAAAGTGGTTTACGATAGAGCACACTCTGCAATTTCTGAAATTAAACCAGGAATGGTAGATTGGAAAGCTGCTTTTAAAGATGTGGCTTGGTTTCACTGGACAGGTATTACGCCTGCAATTTCTCAAGGTGCAGCAGATGCTTGTTTAGAAGCTGTAAAAGTAGCTAGCGAAATGGGAGTTACTATTTCAACAGATTTAAATTATAGAGCTAAACTTTGGACATTTTGTGATGATGCGCATAGAGAAAAAATAATGACTGAATTAACATCATATTGCGATGTTGTATTAGGAAATGAAGAAGATGCTGAAAAACATTTTGGTATTCATCCAGAAGGTTTAGATGTACATAAACATGGACACGATGTAAAAGCAGAAGCTTTCTTATCTGTTTGTAAGCAAATGATGGAAAAATTTCCAAGAGCTAAAAAAGTAATTACAACATTAAGAGGTTCAATTTCTGCATCTCATAATACTTGGGCTGGAGTTTTATACGATGGTAAAAAAATGTACGAAACACGTCAGTATCAAATCACTGATATTGTAGATAGAGTAGGTGGTGGAGATTCATTTATGGGTGGATTAATTTACGGATTATTAAAATATCCTGAAGACGATCAAAATGCATTAGACTTTGCTGTTGCAGCTTCTTGTTTAAAACACACTATTAAAGGTGATGCCAATTTAGTAACTGTTGCTGAAGTAGAAAAATTAATGGGTGGTGATGCCTCTGGACGTGTAGCTAGATAATTAGTTATGATTATAGATACTCTTAATAACGCTAGTAAGTATAACAGTTTACATCCATTATTTGCAAAAGCATTCGATTTTATTAGCCAAAAAGATTTGATAAGTCTTGAGGATGGAAAATTTGAAATAGCCGAAGGTTTATTGCTTATTGTAAATAATGGCACTGCTATGACTAAAGAAGCTAGTTTAGAAAAATTTGAGTGTCATGATAAGCATATTGATATTCAAATTTGCGCCAACGGTATAGAAACCATAGGTTGGAAACCAAGGGAGAAATGTAAAACTCCAAATGGTGACTATAATCCAGATAGAGATAGGCGGTTTTTCAATGATGAACCAGATATGTTTTTTCAATTGACAAATAATCAATTTGCAATATTTTATCCTGAAGATGTTCATGCACCTATGATTGGAAATGGTGAAATAAAAAAATTAGTATTTAAAATTAAAATTAAAATTTAATTTTTATAGCTAATAGATATTTTATAAATGAAAAAATCAATAGCAATAATTTGTGGAGGTGGTCCTGCTCCAGGAATTAATACAGTTATAAGTACTTTAGCCAAAACTTTTATAAAAGATGGCTATGAAGTTATAGGTGTTCATCATGGATATCAAGGTTTATGTTCAGTTAATCCAGAAGTGAAAATTTTTGATTTTCATCATGCAGATCGTATTTTTAGTCGTGGAGGCTCTACGCTCATTATGAGTAGATTTAAACCTAAAGACAGTGATTTTAAAGCCGATTTTTTTAAAAATAATAATGTAAAATTATTGGTGACTATAGGTGGAGATGATACAGCATCTACTGCGAATAGACTAACCAAATATCTTCAAACTCAAAGTTTTGATGTTGCACATATTCATGTTCCTAAAACAATAGATAACGATTTGCCTTTACCTGATAGGAATCCTACGTTTGGATTTCATACAGCAAAAGATGAAGGTGTTAGAATTGGAAATACAGTTTATGAAGATGCGAGAACCAGTGAAAATTGGTTTGTTATGTCTGCAATGGGACGTTCTGCAGGTCATTTAGCATTTGGTATTGCTTCGGCATGTCATTTTCAAATGATGATAATACCAGAAATGTTTGACAAAACAAACATCACGTTTGAAAAGATAATTAATATGATTATCTCTTCCATTGTAAAATGTAAGATTGAAGGTGTTGAATATGGAGTTGCATTGGTTAGTGAAGGTGTCTTTCATTTTATGGAAGAAGATGAAATTATAAATTCAGGAATCAACTTTACGTATGACGATCATGGTCATCCAGAATTAGGAAACGTAAGTAAATCGCACATATTTAATTATTTATTACAAGTAAAATTGAAAGAAATTGGTTTGGAAATAAAATCTAGACCAGTAGAACTTGGTTACGAATTAAGATGCTGTAATCCAATTGCATTCGATTTAACTTTATGTACCTTATTAGGTATTGGAGTTAAAAAATTATTTGATCAAGGGATTACAGGTTGCATAGTAAGTGCTAATTCGAGTGGAGATATTAAGCCTTTATTTTTAAAAGATTTTGAAGATAAAAATGGTAAAATCCCACCAAGATTGGTAGATATTAATTCAGATATGGCGCAACTGTTTATAGATAATTTATTCTTTTTAAAAGAAAAAGATTATGATAAAGCGAAAGCATATTTGCCTAATCCAGAGGCATATGATTTCAAAAAAATATTAAACTGGAATTAAAAAACAAAAACAATATTATGGCAAATTATACAAGAATAGAAGTTGCAAATGTTATGAAACAAACAGGAATGGTTCCATTGTTTTATAATGCAGATTTAGAAATAGGTAAAAAAGTAATTAAAGCGACTTATGATGGTGGTGCACGTTTGCTAGAATTTACAGCAAGAGGTGATTTTGCTCACGAAGTTTTTGGTGAGCTTAATAAATGGGTACTTAAAGAATTACCAGGAATGATAATGGGAGTTGGTTCTGTAACAGATGCAGCATCTGCCTCACGTTATATGGCATTAGGTGCAAACTTTATTGTGACTCCAGTGTTAAGAGAAGATATTGCAATAGTTTGTAATAGACGTAAAGTAGCTTGGTCTCCAGGTTGTGGTTCTTTAACCGAAATTTGCAGAGCAGAAGAACTAGGTTGCGAAGTTGTAAAGTTATTTCCAGGTGGTATTTACGGTCCTGATTTTGTTAAAGCAATCAAAGGCCCTCAACCATGGACAAGCATTATGCCAACAGGTGGAGTTTCTCCAACGAGAGAGAACCTTGAAGGTTGGTTTAAAGCTGGTGTGACCTGTGTTGGTATGGGTTCTAAGCTTATAGCAAAAGGTGCAGACGGTACTTATGATTTAGCTAAAATTGAAACAGATACTAGAAATGCTTTGGCTATAATAACTGAGCTTAATAAATAAAATAACTAATGTGCCATCTTCTATAACTCTTAAAAGTATATCTGTAATCTCAGGATACTCTGTTTCTACAGTGTCTAAGGCTCTAAACGACAAAAGTGATATTAGCTCTCATACCAGAGAGCTAATAAAAACTATTGCCAACAAGTATAATTACATCCCAAATAATTTTGCAGTAGCTTTAAGAAAACAAAGAGCTAAAGCAATTTCTGTAATTATACCTCAGGTTAACAAATCGTTTTATAGTTGTTTTTTATTCAATATCGAAAAAGTAGCCTACGATTATGGTTATAGAATTATTTTATTTCAGTCTTTAAAAGAGTTATCTAAAGAAAAAGAATTTATAAGCAAGAGTAGTGATGGTAGTGTTGACGGAGTTATTATAATTTCAAATAACAATGGTCTTCTTGATGCTTATCAAGGAGAAAATAGTAATTTGCCTATTGAGTATGTTAAAATTGATGATAGTTTATCTAAGGAGCTATTAAAAGAAATAAGTTTAATGAGTTTTAGCAGTTTACTAAACCGAATCAATTAATAATCAAAGCTGGCTGAATGTTTAAAAAAGCAATTATTTTAATGATTATTAGCGCTTTAGCTTTTGCTCTTCTAAATGTATTTGTTAAAAGCTTAACTCAATTTAATGTGTATCAAATTGTGTTTTTTAGATCTATTGGGTCTTTAATTTTTACAATTCCGTTTTTGTTACATTATAAAATTCCCATACTAGGTAAGAAAAGATTTTTATTAATATCAAGAGGTGTTGTTGGCTTTATTGCAATGACACTTTTTTTTGCGTCTTTAAAATATTTATCAATGGGGCCTGCGGTTTCAATTCGTTATATCTCACCAATTTTTGCGGCTATTTTCGCATTGCTATTGCTTAAAGAAAATATTAAATACCTGCAATGGTTGTGCTTTGCATTAGCCTTTTCTGGCGTGGTCATACTTAAAGGGTTTGATGCAAATATTAATGGAATAGGATTGTTGTTTGCATTGCTATCTGCTTTTTTTACAGGACTCGTGTTTATCATCATTAGAAAAATAGGAAACAGTGATCATCCAATGGTTGTTGTGAATTATTTCATGATTATTGCTGCACTTTTTGGAGGTGTTTTATCATTTAATGAATGGACGACTCCTATAGGAATTGAATGGGTTATGCTATTAAGTTTAGGTGTTTTTGGATACTTTGGTCAATACTATATGACAAAAGCAATTCAATTGGCAGAGGTTAATCAAGTTGCTCCATTAAAATATATTGAAGTGATTTTTACAATGATAATAGGAGCTATTTGGTTAGATGAAACATACACGCTAATTAGTTTGTTAGGGATTCTATTAATTCTTATAGGACTAATTTTAAATTTTGTTGTAAAACGTTAAACACTATTACTATTTTTGATGTTATGATTAATAACTTCGAAAATGAGTTCTTCGGAATAGGAATTCAAAATGGAAAAACACCTGAAAATCTTGGTGTACTCTGGCGCTCTGCACAAAACTTGGGTGCAAGTTTTATTTTTACCATCGGAAATCGATACGCTAAACAAGCTAGTGATACTCATAATGCAGTGAAGTCTATGCCTTATTTTCATTATGATACTTTTGAGGATTTTTTTAAAAACCTTCCAAAAGGCGCAAGAATTGTTGGTGTAGAACTAACCGATGAAGCCGAAGATTTAGAAACCTTTCATCATCCAAGACGTTGCGTTTATTTGTTAGGTGCAGAAGATCATGGACTCACTTCGCAAGCTATTGAAAAGAGCCATTTCTTGATTAAATTTAAATCGGAATTGAGTCTTAATGTTTCCGTAGCAGGAAGTATTGTGATGTATGATAGAGGGATTGATAAACCGAGATCATAATTTGGAGTTCTAAAATTTCCGAAGATATTCCTGCTAAAATAGAGATGTTCACTAAGATTAATTCTCAAATGGATTAAAAACAAATGTCTAAGAGCAAAACGAATTATTCACTTTTTTGTAAACTTGACCTTTCAATACAATTGATATGGCAACTACAAAATTTAAGATTAAAGATCTTCCCAAATTATTAACGAATACCTATAAGTCATGGGATTCTAACGATCCTTGGAGAATGAGTGCAGTCGTAGCCTACTATGCTGTGTTGTCATTACCAGGTTTGTTGATTATTATCATAAATGTTGTTGGTAGTATTTGGGGAAGAGACATTGTACAAGGACGATTAACAGGAAAAATTGCATCTGTTTTAGGTACAGAATCTGCAGAAACAATTAAAACCATAATTTCCCAGACGTTAAATACCGAAAGTAACATCATTTCAACAATTATCGGTATTGCAACCATATTGTTTGGTGCAACAGGTGTATTTTATCAATTGCAGATTTCGCTAAATAAAATATGGAAAGTAGAAACCATATCTAAATTCAGTTTTAAAAAAATAATTACAGATCGTGCTAGAAGCTTTGCATTTATATTAGCTGTAGGTTTTTTATTATTAATTAGTTTTGTGTTGACCACAATAATTTCTGCATTGACAGATGTAATAAAAAACTCGTTTCCAGATGTGGTATTGTATGTGGTTTACATCATTAATTTTATCCTATCAATTTCAATAATATCTACGCTTTTCGCGTTGATGTTTCGTTATATGCCTGATACAAAAGTGAGTTGGAAAACCGTATGGATTGGTGCCATCTTAACCGCAGTTTTGTTTGTTTTGGGAGAATTTCTTTTAGGACTTTACTTCGGAAAATCTAATCCAGCATCAACCTATGGCGCAGCAGGAAGCATCGTACTCGTATTACTTTGGGTGTCTTATTCTTGTTTAATATTCTTTTTTGGAGCAGAATTTACGAGACAGTATTCCATAAAATATGGACACGATTCTCACTCCTATAAAAACAAGATTGCAGACCTTGTAGAAAAAGGAGAACATTAGGTTTATGATTATAAACTAAACTCTAAAAATTTAGGTTTATCTTTGTAGCCAATTAATGAGATTAAAATGAGTCATAAAGCAGGTTTTGTAAATATTATTGGTAACCCAAACGTTGGGAAGTCTACCTTAATGAATGCGTTCGTTGGTGAGAAATTATCTATTATCACGTCTAAAGCACAAACGACGAGGCATCGTATTTTGGGTATCGTTAATGGTGAGGATTTTCAAATGATTTTAAGTGATACACCAGGAATTATCAAACCAGCTTATGAGCTTCAGGAATCAATGATGGATTTCGTAAAATCTGCTTTTGATGATGCAGATGTTTTAATCTACATGGTAGAGATTGGTGAGCAGGAATTAAAAGACGAAGCGTTCTTTAATAAAATTACGAATTCTAAAATCCCAGTATTACTACTTTTAAATAAGATTGATAAATCAGATCAAGCACAATTAGAATCTCAAGTTGCACTATGGTCAAGCAAAGTGCCAAATGCTGAAATATTTCCAATTTCTGCACTAGAAGGCTTCAATGTTAAAGAAGTATTTGGCAGAATTATAGAGTTGCTTCCAATGTCTCCTGCATTTTATCCAAAAGATCAATTAACAGATAAGCCTGAGCGTTTTTTCGTTAACGAAACGATTAGAGAGAAAATCTTAATGCATTACAAAAAGGAAATTCCGTATGCAGTAGAAATTGATACCGAAGAGTTTTTCGAGGAAGAGAAAATTATTAGAATGCGTTCTGTAATTATGGTAGAACGTGAAACTCAAAAAGGAATTATTATTGGTCATAAAGGAAGTGCGTTAAAACGTGTTGGTATAGAATCTAGAAAAGATTTAGAAAAATTTTTCGGGAAGCAAGTGCATTTAGAATTGTATGTAAAGGTCAATAAGAATTGGAGAAGTAACCAACGTCAATTGAAACGTTTTGGGTATAACCAGTAATTTAATCTTCAGCATGAATCCCATTACTCCTCAAAGTATCACGCATAAAATGATGCAATTCATGCATTTGTGACATTCCTGTTTTTTTACCTAATCGTCCTCCAAAATAAAGGACAAACCATATGATTATCGTAAAAAGTGTAGCAGATAATTGAATCGCGTAGTGATCACCTAAAGACCAATTCACATAAGCCCAAATTGCAAATCCAATAAATAGTCCAGCTACGATAAAATGTAAGAACATAAATAGTGTCCAAACCGTTGGGCTTGGTCCAAAAAGCCCATAAATAATACTCCCCTTATTTTCATTTTCATTAACCTCTAAGTGTAATTGAGGCGACCAAAGATGTTGTTTTGCTTTTGGGATTTTAATAAAGATGTGATCGTCAATTCGGGAAACTATAAATTCATTTTGTGAGTTTTTCGTACCCTCAAAAACCTCTAAAATAGACGTGTTATCTTGAGTTACATTAAACTTAAATCTTGGTCTTAAAACAATATCGTTGTTGTCAGGCATTTCAATTTTTTAATAGGAGTTTAAAGTACAGTTTTTTATTGAAAAAAGTTTAATTGAGTTTATTAGAATACTATTTCAGTTAAAAATAATAGCGCATCCAACATATTGACTATCTTTGCACCCGCTTACAGGATATGTAATGCAAATAAAATAAACAAGTTATGGGAAGTATAGTTGCAATAGTCGGTCGTCCAAATGTAGGTAAGTCGACTTTTTTTAATCGCTTAATTCAACGTAGAGAAGCTATTGTTGATGCAGTAAGTGGTGTTACAAGAGATAGACATTACGGTAAAAGTGATTGGAACGGGAAAGAATTTTCTCTAATTGATACAGGAGGATACGTCAAAGGAAGTGACGATGTTTTTGAAGCTGAAATTGATAAACAAGTAGAATTGGCTATTGATGAGGCAGATGCTATCATATTTATGGTAGATGTTGAGACTGGTGTTACAGGAATGGATGAAGATGTAGCCCGATTACTTCGTAAAGTTAATAAGCCTATATTTTTAGTAGTAAATAAAGTTGATAACGGTAAACGTAATGAAGATGCAGTAGAATTCTATTCATTAGGTCTTGGAGAGTATTATACTATCGCAAGTATCAATGGTAGTGGAACAGGAGATTTGTTAGATGCTTTAGTTGAGGCTTTACCAGAAATAGAAGAGGAAGAAGAAAGAGATGAACTCCCAAGATTTGCGGTAGTTGGTCGTCCAAATGCTGGAAAATCATCATTTATCAATACACTAATTGGTGAAGATCGTTACATCGTTACAGATGTTGCAGGTACAACAAGAGACTCAATAGATACAAAGTATAACCGTTTTGGTTTTGAATTTAATCTAGTAGATACTGCAGGAATTAGACGTAAATCTAAAGTAAGGGAAGATTTAGAATTCTATTCTGTGATGAGAAGTGTACGAGCTATTGAGCATTGTGACGTTTGTCTAGTAGTATTAGATGCAACTCGTGGTTTTGATGGTCAAGTGCAAAACATATTTTGGTTAGCACAACGTAACCGTAAGGGTATCGTGATACTTGTCAATAAATGGGATTTGATTGAAAAAGAAACCCAGACGATGAAAGAATACGAAAAAGTCATCAGAAAAGAAATGGAACCTTTTACAGATGTGCCAATTGTATTCATTTCAGTATTGACAAAACAACGTATTTTTAAAGCGATTGAAACTGCTGTTGAAGTTTATCAAAATAGAACTAAAAAAATCAAAACGAGCAAGCTTAATGAAGTCTTGTTGCCAGTTATTGAGAATTATCCACCACCAGCATACAAAGGTAAATTCGTGAAGATTAAATACATCATGCAATTGCCTACACCTCAACCTCAGTTTGCATTTTTCTGTAATTTACCGCAATATGTGAGAGAACCTTATAAGCGTTTTTTAGAGAATAATCTAAGAGAGCTTTTTGATTTTAAAGGTGTGCCTATTAGTATTTACATGCGTAAAAAATAATTAGATAATATATATTCTATTTTCTTCGGAAATATCTCACATCCAATAGTTCAACTATTGGATGTTTGCTTTTGTAACACTATTTAAAATCCATAATATTTTACAAAATGTAAAGTTTAGTTTACTTTTTGTAAATTTTTGTTTACTTTTGGATTGAAATAATTAAAAGGCATTGATATGAAATCAAATTATCTATTATCAAACAAGTTTAAAGTACCAGGTTGGATATTATTAAGTTTAGGAATAATATCAGGAATATTTTTAAGTATAACAGGGTTTGAATCTGATTTATTGGAAATGAATGTTTTTTCAATATATAGTGATAATGACGCATTTTCAAGTAGTGGAGGTTTTTTTAAGATTATAGAAAACAGTATCGTAGATGAAATTATTGCATTAGCCATTATTATTGGAGGTCTGTTGGTTGGTTTTTCAAAAGAGAAGATAGAAGACGAATTTATTTATAAAATAAGAACAGATTCTTTAGTTTGGGCGATTGTCTTTAATTATATCATATTGATGTTTGCAATAGTTTTTATTTATGAATTTACATTTTTTGATGTGTTAGTTTATAATATGTTCACGCCATTGTTATTTTTTATTATCAGATTCAATTTTTTAAAAGCAAGATCCTAGAATGAAAAACAATATTAAAATTGAACGTGCAAGACATAACCTTACCCAAGGAGATTTAGCCGAAAAAATAGGAGTGAGCAGACAATCCATTAATGCTATCGAAAAAGGAAAATATGTGCCATCAGCATTACTCGCTATTAAAATTGCTAAGCTTTTTAAGCTCCCAGTAGAAGATCTCTTTTTTTTAGAAGAAGGCGAGTAATAAAGAGTTTTATAAAAAAATTAAGAAAATTCATACGAAACTAAAACTATATTCGTTTTTTTAAAAACGCTATTAATCATCAGTCAATCAACCAATCACATGAAAAAATTATTCTTTTTTGTAGCACTCTTTAGTGTTGCTATTTCATTCTCTCAATCCAAATCATTTAAAATCTCAGGAAAGATACTTTCCGAAGATAACAAAGAGCCTTTAGAAGCTGCAACCATATATCTGGAGCGTGTAAAAGACAGTAGTCTTGTAACCTATACAATTTCTGATAAAGAAGGAATATTTGAAATCACAGATGAAACTTATGATGAGAAACTTAATCTATATATAGATTATGTAGGCTATCAAACTTATTTCAAGCAGATTATAATTAACAAAGAAGTCATAGATATTGGTACTATTGAGTTAGGAATTAGTAATGCTTTAGATGAAGTTATTATTAAATCAAGGTCACCAATTACGATTAAAAAAGATACGCTAGAGTTTAATGTAAAATCCTTTAAAACTAAAAAGGATGCTAACGTTGAAGATTTATTAAAGCAATTACCAGGTGTTGAGGTTGACGAAGCAGGAAAAATAACTGTAAACGGTAAAGATGTAAGCAAAATTTTAGTTAATGGAAAACCCTTTTTTGGAGATGATCCAACAATTACTACACGTAATTTAACCAAAGAGATTATTGAGAAAGTTCAAATTACAGATACCAAATCTAAGTCAGAGGCTTTTGCAGGAGAAGAAGGTGATAAAGAAAATAAAACCATCAATCTTACCATAAAAGAAGAAAATAATAAAGGTGTTTTCGGTAGAGTTTCTGGTGGTGCTGGAACAGATGAACGTTACGAGCTCGCTGGTATGATCAACTTTTTTGATAATGACAGACGTGTAAGTGTGCTCGCTGGAGGAAATAATACCAACTCACCAGGATTTAGTTTTGGCGAGATTCAAAAAATGTTTGGAGGAGGTTATAGTATGTCCATGAACAGTAATGGAACATTTACAATTGATGGTCGTTCATTTGGAAACGGAGAAGGCATAACCACCTCACAAAATGTTGGAGCAAACTATGCAGACGTGTTAAGTGATAAAGTAGAAATCAATGCAGATTATTTTTACTCAGGTAGTAACTCAGACAATGAAACAATTACAGAGCGTGAAAATATATTACCAGACTCTAGGTTCTTTTCAGATTCGCGATCAAAATCTGTGAGTGATGGACAAAACCATAGCGCTAATCTAGGTTTTGATATTGAAATAGACTCCACATTTTTAATTAATATCAATCCGTCATTTAAATGGTCGAAGTCTAACAGATCATTTTCTGAAGATGAAAGCACACGAAATGAAGATCAAGAATTGACTAACCAGTCTACAGCAACATCGTTTTCTGAAAATAATGCTAAGAATTTTGGTAATGAATTAGAAATCACAAAACGATTTGGTAATAGAGGTGCGTTTTTTAAATTCGAGATAGATTCCGAATACAATACCAATGAATCTGATGATTTTTTAACTTCAGAAACCAACTTTTTAAATTCCGAAGAAGATGATATTATTCGAGACCAGTTCACAAATTCTGAAAATAAGAATCGAAGTTTTAGTGCTTCTGCAACTTATAGATTGCCCCTAATTGCTAAAGAATTATTCTTAGATTTTGAATATCGATTTCAAGATGATAAACGTACCAATGTGAGAAGTACGTTTGATCGTGATGGTGTGACTAATCAATATGATGATTTTAATCTCGATTTGAGCACAGATTTTGAATATCTAAACCAAGAGAACACACCAACGTTAAAGTTGACGTATCGTAAAGAGAAATGGTCTACTAGTTTTACAACACGTTATGTGTTTAGAACTTTAGAAAATAAAGATTTTTTAAGACCAGAACTAGACATCAAACGAAACTTTCAAGCGCTTGAATTACGATCATATTTTAATTATCGTTTTAGCGAGAAATCGTCAATGTACACAGGTTATTCATTAAATAATAGACCTCCAGGTTTAACACAATTGCAACCTTTTCAAAACGTGACTAATCCATTAAATACCATTACAGGTAATCCAAATTTAGAACCTACAAATAGCCATCGATTGTATATGGGTTATAATGCGTTTGACTTTCAGAAAAAAACAGGAGTATACAGCTATGCAAGTGTGAATTTTAATAATAATGCAGTGGTTTCTAGAACGACTGTTGATCCAGAAACTTTAAAGAGAACAACAACATATGCCAATGTAAATGGTAATTATAATATCTACGGAAACATCAACTACAGCAAAACCGTGAAAGCAGATTCTATCAGGTCTATCAAGTTTGATGTTGGGATGTCTGTAGGCTTAAATCAAAATGTGAATTTTAATAACGAAGTACAATATAAAAGTAATGTAACTTCCTTAACCCCAAGTTTGGGTTTGAGGTTTACATGGAATAAAGTTCTAGAATTAAGACCACGTTACAGATTAACATTTAGCAAAAATACATATGATATTGATACATTTGAAGATGTGAATTTTGCTAGACATGATTTAGATTTAAACTTCACAACCTATTTGCCCAAAGATTTTGAGTGGACCAATAATATAGACTTTTCATATAATCCCAATGTTGCAGCAGGTTTTCAAAAAAGCGCATGGTTTTGGAACTCTACTTTAGCCTATTCGTTCTTAAAAGATAAAGCAGTCATGACTTTAAAGGTGTATGATTTACTCAATCAAAACACAAATGCAAGACGTCGTGCAACAAACAACTATATTGAAGACAGACAAAGTACCGTTTTAGAGCAGTACTTCATGTTGAGTTTTAGTTGGAAATTTAATAGCCTTGGATCAAAAGGCGATACAAGTAGTAATGATATGTTTTTTATAGATTAATTGTCAGTATCCAATTACTGATATATAAATAAGACTTATTTAATTCTCCTCCTTTTTTCAAGGAGGAGTGAATTCATTCTCAGAAAAGAGAATGAAGAAGAGGTGGTTTTTTTAACTCAGATCTTGTAAAACACCGTCCTTCTTTCAGAGTATAATTTCCATATAAAATAAGCTAGTCCTAAAAATCTAACCAAATAATTTAATTCGTTAGTCCAATTAAATTGTGTAACGAAATTATATTTTACAAATTCTGATTCAGGTTTATAAACTATATATTCAAAAATTAAAAAAGTATTTCCAAAAACTAAAAATGTCAATAAAATTCCAATTGATAATAGCATATAAATGTCCTTTTTAGAAGGGATTTATTCTTTATTATTTGGTTGTAAATTGATATTAAAATTAAAATAGACAAAAAACCAAACAGAACATTAATACTTAATATTATAAAATCGCTTTCTATTTCCAATAGTGTATATATCCAAGTAAGTATTGAAGTTAAAATTACATATACCTTTTCAAATACTAAATAGCATAATACACTAGACATACCGATTTTTAAAATTCCAGATTGTTTTTCTAAGCTCTGCTTTTCTAAAGAGACTATCTTAATTATATAGAATATTAGAATTGTAACTGATACAAATATGAATAAAACAAATGACCAATATAATTGATTGTAATATGTTTCTTTAAATGAGTCAAGTTTTATGTCTGGTATATATTGATTTCTATAAATATCTATTCCCTCTTTAATAAAAGTCATAATTATTAATATTATAAACAGGGAAAATATGGTTTTGAAAGTAGGGAGAAATGATTTAAATATACCTTTTTTGATGGAAATCACGAAAATAATAATTGGTATAACACCAGTGATAATTCCAGATATAGTCAAAAGAATTATTTCATTCGTAATCTGAAATTTTAAATTAAGTAGTAGTAATAATTTTATTAAAATGAAATGACTTACTCTTAAAATCAAATAGCATAAGATACTAAATGTTCCAATTTTTAGAATGTCATTTTGTTTCATTTATATGCTGATTTCAGAATGTGGCTAACTATAAAATTACATAGGTATTAGTATAAAGACTAAAACCTACCAACTACCACCAGCACCACCTCCAGAGAATCCGCCTCCACCGAAGCCTCCTCCAAAACCACCACCAAAGCCACCTCCAGAAGAGCTTCCGCCTCCAAAAAGTCCTCCACTGCTGTTGCCTCTGCCATAACTTCCGCGACCCATGTTGCTTAAAATGATAGCATCTAAAATACTTGTACCATTGGTTCTGTTTCCTCCACTTCCATTATTTCCTCCACCTTTTCGGTTTTTGGAAATGATGATGATAAAAATAATGAAGATGATAAACATGATTACAAAAGCACCAATAGGGAAGTCGCCTCCAGAATCAGATTGTCTTGTACCTTGATAAGTGCCATTTAATGTTTGAAAAATAGCATCTGAGCCTTTGTTGAGTCCTTGATAGTAATCTCCTCTTTTAAATTCTGGGATAATGACGTTTCTTGTAATTTCTCCAACGATACCTGCAGTTAATTTGTCTTCAACGCCATAGCCAGGAGAAATCCAAATCTTCCTATCATCACGAGCTAAAAGAATAAAAACACCATTGTCTTCTTTGGCTTGGCCAATTCCCCATTCCTGAGCCCATTTAGGAGTTAATAATCCAATATTTTCACCTTTAAGAGATGCTATTATGACAACTACAATTTGAGTTGATGTGGTGTCAGAATATCTAACAAGCTTTTGTTCAAGACTATTTTTTTCTGAAGAAGATAATAATCCTGCATAGTCATAAACACTCGTTTGTACCTTTGGAATTGCAGGAATGTCAAATTGAGCAGAGGCTGTTTGAGTAAATAACAAAAACACCAAAGACAAAATGAAACTACTCTTAATTGAGTTAATTAAGTTAAATGTGTTTTTATTACTATTTACTGAATATTGCATACTGCTCACTATTTTAACCTTTAGAAATCTCGTTCGATAATTCGTTAGTATTTCCATGAAGCCATGGGAAATGTGTCTCTAATTCAGTTCCTGCTTTTAAGATCCCTTCAATGAGACCTTGTTTAAATCTGTTCGCTTTAAAGTGAGCTTGCATGATGTCTTTTGTACTGTCCCAAAAATTAGCAGGTACAACATCGTTAATGCCTTTGTCTCCATAAATCACAAAGGTTTTCGCATTAACAGCAACATAGATAAGAACACCATTTTGTTGTTTAGTGTTGTCCATTTTTAGATAGTGAAACACTTCCATTGCGCGATCAAAAGCATCAATCTCATTATCTCGTTCTATATGAACTCGAATCTCACCAGAGGTGTTTTTCTCAGCATCACGAATGGCATTAATAATGTCTTGTTCTTCTGCTGCTGTTAGAAAGTCTTCAACTTTAGACATGATTTAGTTATTAAAATCAAATTCTACATCAACAGGTTTTTCTGCGCCAGCTTCACTGTCAAAATAAGGCTTATCATCAAAATTCAAGAAACCTGCAAGAATAGAATTTGGAAATTCTTTTACATGAATGTTATAAGGTTTGATAGCTTCGTTGTAACGTGTACGAGCTGTTTGTATGGTGTTCTCAGTACTAACCAACTCATCTTGAAGTTTCAAAAAGTTTTGGTTTGATTTTAAATCAGGATAACGTTCAACAGTGACCAGTAAGCTTTTAAGCGCACCACTAAGTCCGCCTTGAACTTCATTAAACTTTGCCAATTGCTCTGGTGTCACGTTTGATGGGTCAATAGTAATTGAAGTTGCCTTAGCTCTCGCCTCAATAACATCTGTAAGTGTACCACGCTCAAAATCTGCAGCACCTTTTACAGTGTTTACTAAATTTCCAATAAGGTCATTACGTCGTTGGTAAGATGTTTGAACATTTCCCCATGCTTCGCTGACGTTTTCGTTGAGTTGCACTGCTGTATTGTTAAATCCTTTTCCCCAAGAATAAATTGCAAATGCTAAAAGAGCAATGATAATAACAGGAACGAGCCATTTTTTCATAATGATAGAGTTTTAAAGTTGTGATTTTATTTTGTTTAGTTGTGCTTTGATGCCTTCTAGCTTTTCTATAATTTCAAAGGTATCTAGCGATTGTTTTTTACCTTCTTTAAGATGTATTTTTGCACCTTCTAATGTAAATCCGCGTTCTTTTACCAAATGATAAATGAACTTTAGATTCTTGATGTCTTCTGGAGTAAACTTACGGTTACCTTTAGCATTTTTTTTAGGTTTTAGAACATCAAATTCTTTTTCCCAAAACCGGATTAAAGAGGTGTTTACGTCAAAAGCTTTAGCGACTTCGCCAATGCCATAATATCGTTTTTCTGGAAGATTTATGTGCATAGCTTTAGTCTAAAGATTGATTTTCTAATGATGCTTTTTCTAATAAACGTGCATATTCTTCAGCAGTTAAATTTCCGTAGTAAAAATTAATAGGGTTGATGCGCTCTTCATCTTTAAAAACTTCATAGTGTAAATGAGGAGCTTCAGATCGTCCAGTGCTTCCAACATAACCAATAAGATCTCCACGTTTTACTTTTTGATTTGCACGTACTTTATATTGATATAAATGTGCATAAAGAGATACATAACCGTAACCATGATCTATTCTAATGTGGTTACCATAACCTGTAGAATTATTATCTGCACGAATAACAATACCGTCACCAGTAGCATAAATTGGTGTGCCTCTTGGTGCAGTGAAATCCATACCAAAATGAAATTTACGTACTTTAGTAAATGGGTCTGTTCTATAACCATAACCAGAAGCCATTCTTTTAAGATCTTTATTTCTTACGGGTTGTATTGCTGGTATTGATGATAAGAATTTTTCTTTGTCTTTAGCTAGTTTCTCAATCTCATCTAATGAACGTGATTGCACGACTACTGCTTTTTCAAGCATTTCTAATCGTTTGTTACTTTCTATGATAAGCTTTGAATTGTCATAGCCTTCGTATTTCTTGTAACGATTTACACCTCCAAATCCAGCGCGACGTTGCTCTTCTGGGATTGGGTTGGCTTCAAAGTAGAGTCTGTAAATTGAATTGTCACGTTCTTCAACACTTTCTAAAGCAGCAAATGCATTTTCAACACGTTTATTAAGTATGTCATATTGCAATTCCATATTAGAAAGCTCATGTTTTAAAGCACGCTCTCTGGGAGATTCAATATATTGACTTGAAATAAAAACGAGTAATAATGCAAAAAGTGCAGAGGCTAATAAAAATATGAATCCAAACTTAATAGTATTACCTTTCTTACGCTCAATTTTGCGGTAAGAAAGTGTTTCTGGATCGTAATGATATTTTACTTTAGACATATCTTAAAAAATTCTATTTTTGCAAGACGAATAGAACGTTACACAAATATATAAATTGTTTCTCATTAATCGAATATAATAGAAATAGCTTTTAACTATAGTACATGAAACATCACGCGATAATTGTAATCAAAATGGTTACTGTTTGTGAGATGTTCTATGTGGTAAATGAAAAAAAATAACAATCAGCACATGAAGTCTCAAGACATCCGTAATACATTTTTAAACTTCTTTGAAGAAAAAAAGCATAGCATAGTGCAATCTGCACCAATGGTTTTAAAAGATGATCCAACCTTAATGTTTGTCAATTCTGGGATGGCACCTTTTAAAGAGTATTTCCTCGGAAATGCGCAACCTAAGAACAATCGTCTTACTGATTCTCAAAAGTGTCTTCGTGTTTCTGGGAAGCATAACGATTTAGAAGAAGTAGGTTACGATACCTATCACCACACACTTTTTGAAATGCTAGGCAACTGGAGTTTTGGTGATTACTTCAGGAAAGAAGCCATTGCTTGGGCTTGGGAGTTATTGACTGAAAGATTCGGAATAGATAAAGATATTCTTTACGTTTCTGTTTTTGAAGGTGATGAAGAAGATGGTATCCCAATGGATCAAGAGGCTTACGATTTTTGGAAAGGTTACATTTCCGAAGATAGAATCCTTATGGGAAACAAGAAGGATAATTTCTGGGAAATGGGAGATCAAGGACCTTGTGGACCTTGTAGTGAAATTCATGTAGATATACGTTCTGCGGAAGAAAAAGCTAAAGTGGATGGAAAAACATTAGTCAATATGGATCATCCTCAGGTTGTAGAAATCTGGAATTTAGTATTCATGCAATACAACCGTAAGGCAAATGGTTCTCTAGAGAATTTACCAGCAAAACATATTGATACAGGAATGGGATTTGAGCGTTTGTGTATGGTGATGCAAGGTGTACAATCTAATTATGATACAGATGTCTTTACTCCAATTATTCGTGAGATTGAAACGATTACAGATAAGGAATATGGTAAAAATGAAAAGGTAGATGTTGCGATTCGTGTGATTTCAGATCACGTTCGTGCAGTCGCTTTTTCTATTGCTGATGGACAATTACCAAGCAATACAGGAGCTGGTTACGTGATTCGTAGAATTTTACGTCGTGCAGTACGTTACGGATTCACATTTTTAGATAAAAAAGAACCATTCATTTATAGACTAGTAGAAGTACTCGTGAAACAAATGGGAAAAGCATTCCCTGAGTTGAAAGTGCAACGTCAATTGATTGAGAATGTAATTAAGGAAGAAGAAACTTCTTTTTTGAGAACTTTAGATCAAGGTTTGGTTTTACTAGATCGTATTATTGAGAATTCAAAAACGAAAGAAATTTCGGGAGCAAAAGTATTTGAACTAAAAGATACTTACGGGTTTCCTGAAGATTTAACAGGTTTGATTCTCCGAGAAAACGGATTCACTTATAATCATAGTGATTTTGAAAAGAAATTAAAAGAGCAACAACAAAGAGGAAAGGAGGCGTCTCAATTAAAATCTGATGATTGGACAGTCCTTGTTGAAGATGAAGAGCAAGAGTTTATCGGTTATGATACTTTAGAAGCTCAGGTGAAAATTGTTAAATACAGAAAAGTGACCTCTAAAAAAGATGGTGAGTTATATCAACTCGTATTTAATATGACACCTTTTTATGCTGAAGGTGGAGGACAAGTGGGAGATAAAGGGTATTTAGAAGATGCGCAAGGAAATATCGTTTATATCATTGATACAAAACGAGAAAATAACGTTGCAGTTCATTTTGCTAAAAACTTACCAAAAAATGTCAATGAAACTTTTAAGGCTTCGGTAGATGCCAAACAGCGAAGTAGAACAGAGTCTAATCATACAGCAACGCATCTTTTACATCAAGCATTACGTGAGGTTTTAGGAACACATGTTGAACAAAAAGGATCTGCAGTGCATTCTAAATATTTACGTTTTGATTTTTCACATTTTTCAAAATTGACTGTTGAAGAATTACGTGACGTAGAAGATTTTGTAAATAGACGTATCGACGGAAAATTGCCATTACAAGAAAAGCGCAACATCCCAATGCAACAAGCTATAGACGAAGGCGCAATGGCTTTATTTGGCGAAAAGTATGGAGATACAGTTCGTGCAGTTCGTTTTGGTCAATCTATAGAACTTTGTGGAGGAACGCATGTGAAAAACACAGGAGATATTTGGCATTTTAAAATTGTTTCTGAAGGTGCAGTAGCAGCAGGTATTCGTCGTATTGAAGCGATTACAAGTGATGCAGTTAAAGATTTCTATTTTGAAAATAACAGAGCGTATTTTGAAATGAAAGATTTATTGAATAATGTAAAAGAACCTGTTAAAGCATTACAAAGTTTGCAGGATGAAAATACAACGCTTAAAAAACAAATTGAAGGCTTATTAAAAGATAAAGCAAAATCTATAAAAGGTGATCTTAAGAATGAAATTACAGAGATTAATGGTATTAATTTCTTAGCTAAGAAACTAGATTTAGATGCAGCAGGAATTAAAGATGTATGCTTTGAATTGGGAAGTCAGTTTGATAACTTATTCTTATTGTTTGGAGCAGAGAATGATGGTAAAGCTATTTTATCATGTTACATTTCTAAAGAATTGGTTGCAAGTAAAGGCTTAAATGCAGGAACAATTGTTAGAGAATTAGGAAAACACATCCAAGGTGGAGGTGGCGGACAACCATTCTTCGCAACTGCAGGAGGAAAGAATCCTGATGGGATTGAGGCTGCTTTGAAGGCTGCAGAAAACTATTTAAAATAACAGAAGTTTGTCATCCTGAACTTGATTCAGGATCTCATGATATGAATCTACAAACCAAAATACCACTAAAACCAAACACCTATAATCAAATCGATTATCACTCAAAGGTGCTTTTGTTAGGTTCTTGTTTTTCTGAGAATATCGGTGAGAAGTTTGAGTATTTTAAATTTCAGAAACTGCAAAACCCGTTTGGAATCTTATTTCATCCTTTAGCGATTGAAAGTTTGATTACCAATGCGATTAATGAAAAAGAATATACTAAAGACGATATCTTTTTTCATAATGAACAATGGCATTGTTATGATTCACATTCTAAATTTTCAAATGCTTCGGAAATTGAATTACTCCAAAATTTGAACAATCAAATAAGAAGTACACATCAGTTTTTAAAAGAGGCTTCTAATGTAATTATCACTTTAGGAACTGCTTGGGCTTATCGTTTTATTGAAACAGATGAGTTTGTTGCTAATTGTCATAAGATTCCGCAGAAAAGATTTTCAAAGGAGTTGCTTTCCGTAGAACAAATTACGGAATCTTTAGAAGCTATTATGAGTTTGGTTAAAAGCATAAATCCTAAGGTCGCTTTTATTTTTACAGTTTCACCTGTAAGACATATTAAAGATGGCTTTGTTGATAATACGCAGAGTAAATCACATCTAATTGCTGCAATTCATCAAGTAATAGAACCAAGAAACCATAACTACTATTTCCCGTCTTATGAGATTATGATGGATGAACTTCGAGATTATAGATTTTACAAAGAAGATATGTTGCATCCCAATGCGATTGCTGTGAATTATATTTGGGAACGTTTTGTGCAGGTTTGGATTTCCGAAGAAACAAAAACTACAATGAAATCTGTAGATGAGATTCAAAAAGGATTATCTCATCGTCCATTTAACTCGCAGTCTGATGCACATCAAACTTTTGTTAAGCAATTAGAAGAAAAGAAACATCTTTTACAATCTAACTTACCACACATCATATTTTAGGCTTGATTTTTAGTTAATTACGTTTAATCTTTTTTAATTACTTCTTATCGAAAAAATCCTAACCAACTGACATTAAGTTATATATTCGTCATGCTATTAATCAATTGTAAAAAGCGTCAGTTCATTTTGTTGTCCCAAAAGGCCTTAACAAATCTGATGCTTTTTTTATGCTCTAAAGTGAGATTAGAGTATGGTTCTCTGTTTTTCTATTTATAAGGTTTACCTACAAATATCAATGATTTGATAACTGGTATTAATAAATTTAATTCTAATAAAGTATTAGCGACTTTAGAGCATCTCAGCGATTGGTTAAATGTAGATAAGTTGATTTTATCTAATCAAAGATTGAGAAATTCTCTGCATCTCATAAGATGTAAATAATGCCAAAGAAGAAGAAATAACCTTAATTAACACGTACACTTTTTGGTACTAAAACGGTGTAATCACCATTATTTCTAATCACATCTCTAACAATAGATGAAGAGATATATGAGGTTTTTGCAGCTGTTAATAGAAAGACAGTTTCAATTTTAGATAATTTTCTATTGGTATGTGCAATGGCTTTTTCAAATTCAAAATCTGCTGGATTTCTTAATCCTCTAAGTATAAAATCTGCATCAATTTCTTTACAAAAATCAATGGTCAATCCAGTATAAGTGACAACTTTTACTTTTGGCTCATCTTTAAAAGCTTCTTCAATATATTGTTGTCGTTGCTCTAATGAAAACATGTATTTTTTTTCACTATTAATACCAATAGCAATTACAACTTCATCAAAAAGTTTAATACCACGCTGTATAATATCATGGTGACCTAAAGTGATTGGATCAAATGATCCTGGGAATATTGCTCGTTTCATAGTCTGATTTCTAAAATCAAAGATAATTATTATTTATTGAGAGAAGATTCAATAGCATTCTCAAACAATTCACTCATACTAATCCCTGCTTTAGTAGCTTGCTGAGGTAAAATACTTGCAGCAGTTAATCCAGGAACTGTATTGACTTCTAATAGATGAGGTTCTCCGTTTTTAAAAATATATTCACTTCTGCTAAATCCTTTTAGTTTTAGAACTTCATATACTTTTTTGGCTAGTGTTCTCACTTGTTCTGCTTTATCTTCATCAATTCTTGCAGGTGTGATTTCTTGTGATTGTCCAAGATATTTAGCTTTGTAATCAAAGAAATCATTGTCTGAGACGATTTCAGTAATTGGTAAAACAATCGTTTCACCTTTGTAATTTATGACGCCTACGGAAACTTCAATTCCGTCAAGAAAAGATTCAATAATAACTTCATCATCTTCTTTAAACGCAACATCAAGCGCATTTTGTAATTCTTCTTTTTTATATACTTTGGTGATTCCAAAGCTACTTCCAGCGCGATTTGCCTTTACGAAACAAGGTAAACCTACTTTATTGACAATAGCATCTTCATTTATACTGTCGCCTAAGTTGACGAAGTAGGACTCTGCAGTTTTAATTCCGTAGGGTTTTAAAGCACTTAAACAATCCCGTTTATTAAATGTTAATGCAGCTTGATACATGTTACAACTCGTATGCGGAATTTCCAACAGCTCAAAATAGCCTTGCATAAAACCATCTTCGCCAGGCGAACCATGAATTGCATTAAAAACACAATCAAAATTAATTCTGGTTTCATTGACTAAAACAGAAAAGTCATTCTTATCAATTGGAAACTCTTCATCCATATCATTAACAAAAACCCATTTGTCTTTGAAAATATGAACACGATACGCATTGTATTTTGTCTTGTCAAGGGTGTCATAAACCACTTGTCCGCTTTTTAGGGAGATTTCATATTCGCTAGAATATCCACCCATAATGATGGCAATATTTTTTTTCATAATATTTCCTACGAAGGCAGGAATCTCATTTTAATTAAACATTATTGATACATTTTAAAAACAATAAAACATATGAATTTTCAGTTAAGCTAAAATACCAAATAAACCCATAATAAAAACCCTTTCGTTTTTATATATTTGCACACAATAAAATATGACATGAGTTTCATACAATTTCTCAAGAGTAAAACATTTTTCAAACAAATAGGACTAGCAGTAATTGCTTTGGTTGTTATTGTATTTCTAACGATGCGATATCTAAGCTATACAACTAATCATGGAGAGTTTATAGAGGTGCCTGAGTTAACAGGGAAGTCTTTAGAGACTGTGAAAATAGAATTAAATGACCATGATTTGGTGATGGAAATTCAAGACTCTGCAAATTATAATCCTAAATATCCTAAGTTTTCTGTGATAGAGCAATATCCAACAGCAGGTTCTCAGGTTAAAGAAAATAGAAAAATATACTTGACTTTAAATCCGTCAGGATATCGTAAAGTCTCAGTTCCAAATATTGTACGTCGCACATTTAGACAAGCAAAACCAACGCTAGAAACCTTAGGTTTTAAAGTAGGAAGCGTCACTTATGTTGATGATATTGGTAAAGAAGAAGTAATTGCTATCAAGTACAAAGGAAAAACCATAAAAGCAGGAGACATGCTTCCACTAACCTCAAAAATTGATGTTGTTTTAGGCAACGGAAAAAGAGGATCCAACTAAAATGACTACAGAATATACAGTACCAGAAAAGGATGACAACGATGACGAATTATACGAACATCATTCATTTACAGCAGATAAAGGCCAAACACCACTTCGCATAGACAAATATTTGATGAATCGCATCGAGAATGCTACCCGAAATAAAATTCAGGCAGCAGCAAAAGATGGCAGTATTTACGTCAATGATGTCCAAGTAAAGCAGAATTATAAGGTCAAACCTTTAGATAAGATTCGCGTGCTTTTTGAGCATCCACCTTATGAGAATTTATTGACACCAGAGGATATTCCTTTAGATATCGTGTATGAAGATGATGAGCTTTTAGTGCTCAATAAACCATCAGGAATGGTGGTTCATCCAGGACATGGTAATTATTCAGGAACGTTGATTAATGCATTGATTTTTCATTTTGACAATTTACCTAATAACTCAAGTGAGCGTCCAGGATTAGTTCATCGTATTGATAAGGATACATCTGGATTACTCGTTGTTGCAAAAACAGAGCATGCAATGACACATCTCGCAAAACAGTTTTTTAATAAAACTAGTGAAAGAGAATATGTCGCTATTGTTTGGGGAAACATGGACGAAGATGAAGGCACGATAGAAGGTCATATTGGACGTCATCCCAAAAACAGATTGCAGAATACCGTTTTTGATGGGGATGATGCAGACGAGAAAGGAAAACCAGCAGTAACACATTACAAAGTTATTGAGCGTTTAGGCTATGTTACTTTAGTTACTTGTAAGTTAGAAACTGGTCGTACGCATCAAATTCGTGTGCACATGAAATATATTGGACACACTCTTTTTAATGACGAACGTTATGGTGGCGAGCGCATTTTAAAAGGGACTACATTTTCAAAATACAAGCAGTTTGTAGATAATTGTTTCAAGATTTTACCAAGACAAGCGCTGCATGCTAAAACATTAGGATTTATACATCCAAAAACTGGAGAAAAGATGAGTTTCGATTCACCAGTTCCAGAAGATATGCAACAATGTATTGAGAAGTGGAGACATTATGCAAAGCATAAAGATTCTGACTAGAATTTGGTTAGATTAAAAAAAATATTATTTTTGAGTAAGAATTTTATTATAAAATATGAAAAGAAGAGACTTTATAAAGAGATCAGGACAAGCGTTAGTCATAACTTCAGTAGCTAGTATTGTTGGAGTATCAGCAGTGTCATGTTCGTCTAGTGATGATGATGCAATGTTTAACGATGGTTATTATGATGACGGTTATTACGACGATGGATACTATGATGATGGTTATTATGACGATGGTTATTATGACGATGGATATTACGAAGATTAGTAGTTTTTAATTATATCTGAATACAAAATAAACCTTGTTTTCTAAAAATTTATAATGTTTTTCAAATGATCCATTTTGTGTGATTTGAAAAACATTTTTGTTTACAATACTTTTACTTTCCAAGGATTACAATAACAATTTAAACAATAAGAATGAGCGCTTCAAAAAGTGATGTGGAATCATCAATTTTAGTATATAAAAGTTATGGAGGAATAGGTGATATTTTTTTTACAATTCCTTCATTATATATGCTGAAGCAAAAGTTTGACAAGGTTACTTATGCAACTCAACCTAGAATGGTCAACCTTTTTAATACGCAGCTAAAAGGGATTACTGTTATTGATGAAAACCAAGTTAATGAAGCTGATTACACAGAGGTTATTGAATTAGGTAACTACCCTAAATTTAATAATACTACTGTAAAAAAGCCTCAAATTACTTACCATACACATAAAAGAGTAAAGCAACATTCTATTGAGCATTATAAAGATGGTATTGTTTCAGTGTTTTCTGAAATTGAAAAATCTAAAGAGCCTTATCCGTTTTTAAAAAAAAGGAAAGCATCAGATCTTTATTATACCATTCATCCAGGAGCAGGATTTATTTTGAAAGCGTGGCCAATAGATTATTATGCAAAATTGATAGAACTGATACATGATGCATTTCCTCAATTTACTGCTAAAATAATTATAGGACCAGATGATCCAAATCCAGAACCTTATTTCAAAAAAGACAATCTAAATATCGAATTAATTACAGGAGATATAGATGCGGTTGCTCATGAAATTTCTGGTGCACAGTTTCATATAGGAAATGATGCAGGAATTACACACTTAGCTGGAGCTTTCAATATCCCAATACTTACCATTTATGGACCAACAGGACCTGGGTCTTGGGGAGCTTTTTCAGATAAAGTTGAACTTATCTGGGGAAAAAAAGGCAATTGTGGTTTAAAATGCAACTATCATGTCATTATTAATTGCAATGATCGAGTTTGTTTAAATAGCGTAAAGCCTGAAAAAATGTTTTATCAGTTGCTTAAATTACTTCATAAAATATATAACTCTCCATCAAGTTTGTATTGTTTAAATCCAGATTTTAAAATGAGTATTGAAGATGATTCTTATATATTTTTCAGTAAAGAAAATGAATATTTATTAGAAATAAAAGATTTTGAAAGCCGAAAATTCATAGCTAATAATCTAACCGAAAAAGATATTTCCGTAGAAAACATGCCAGCTCAGTTTAATGAAACATTTCAGGCTTTAGAGAAATTACATGTTTTTACGCCTTTTCCTAATTTAAATTTTAATAATAGTAATGAAGTCAATGCTTAACTTAGAAAACGTTACTTTATTGGGAGTTGATTGTGTTGATTTAAACAGATTAATCTGTGCTGCAGATATTTCAGAAAAATTCATCAATTTCAAATCAGTTAAACTCTTAACGCATTTTGAATCTAGCGATAGTCGTGTGGTTACAATTCCGCAGATAACATCTATTGAGGCGTACAGTGAGTTTATGATAAAAGAGCTCTACAAATATGTAGATACAGATTTTGTTTTAGTATTTCAATATGATGGTTTTGTTATAAATCCTAAGCGTTGGTCTAATGATTTTTTTGATTACGATTATATTGGCGCACCATGTTTTTGGGGAATGGGAAATGGCGGTTTTAGTTTTCGGTCTAAAAAACTGCTAAATATTTTAAAAAATGAAGAAAGTATTGTTGATTTTCATCCAGAAGATCACAAGATATGTGAAACCTACAGGCCAGAATTAGAGGCTAAAGGTATTAAATATGCGCCTGTTGAAATTGCTAAAAAATTTAGCGTAGAAAACAATACTTGGAATGGGCAGTTTGGATTTCATAACGCAGACATATCTTTATGGGATAGCGAAAAATTTGTGAGTACTCCTAAAGTTGAAGACTTTGTAAATAAGCTTCAAAACCAAAATGATGATACTAATCCTATAAAATTAAGTTATGTTGTACAGATTTATCTAGAAGACAATACATTTAACCCATTGCAAGAATTAATTGATGTTTACAGTGGTTATAGTAGAGATATACTAAAACATATGCATTTTGTGTTTGTTGATGATCATTCTCCTGTTCCAGTTGAAATTCCAGAAGATACAATTCTCAATTATACACTTGTAAGAGTCAAGACAGATATTATGTGGAATCAAGGTGGAGCAAGAAATCTTGGTGTAAAACTTGCTAAGTCAGAACGTTTTATTGCCACAGATCTAGATGTCTTATTTCCAGAAAATTTATTAAGCAAATTAGTAGATTACAGTCTTCCTAACAATTCGGTATTTAAGTTTAATACCATTTCTAATTTAGAAAGTGTAAGACCACACGTTAACGTTTTTTTTATGACCAAAAAGGTGTTTATGAAAACGCAAGGTGTTGATGAAGAATTCAGCGGAAATTATGGTTTTGAAGACATATTTTTTTATCACCAACAAAAAGCATTAGGAACCAAGTTTTTTCTTTATCGCTATTCTAATATTGTTCATAAAGAGCATAAAGATTCCGAAGACACTCAGCACAACAGTTTGATTAGAGATAAGGAAATTAATGAACAGCTTATTGCAGATAAATTAGAGATTATCAAAAACTCAGCAAATCCATTAGATGCTAGGAGTCAACTATATCTCAATTTTGAATGGGAAGTATTAGAGGAGCAGATGCATAAATAGTGTAATAAATTTTATTTATCTGTTCATAGTTTTTCTTTTTGTTAATGAGTTGAAAAGTCTACCCTAGAATTGTATTTTTGAATATAAATTTTTAGAATCTATGAAACTCGTTTTATCTCCAGCAAAATCATTAGACTACGATAGTAAATTACCTACGACTAAAGCAACACAAGCGCGCTTTTTAAATGAAGCGGAACGCATTAATAAATTGCTGAAAAAGAAGTCTGCAAAGAGCTTGTCTAAGTTGATGCATATTTCAGATAATTTAGGTCAATTAAATTACGAGCGCAATCAAGAATGGACATTACCTTTTACAAAAGATAATGCAAGACCAGCTATTTATGCGTTTAGTGGAGATGTATATCGAGGATTAGATGCCTACACAATTGAGAACAAAAGACTTGATAAAGTTCAAGATACAGTACGTATTATTTCTGGTCTCTACGGAATTTTAAAACCACTAGATCTCATCCAACCATATAGGTTAGAAATGGGAACAAAATTTCCAGTCGGTAAGAATAAAAACCTTTATGAGTTCTGGAAAAAGCAAGTCACTCAAGCTTTAAATGAAGAGTTAGAAGATGACGAATTGTTTTTGAATCTTGCAAGTCAAGAATATTTCAAAGCTATAGATACAAAAACTTTAAAAGTACCAGTCATTAATATTAAGTTTCAAGAATTAAAAAACGGTCAATATAAAACCATTGCTATTTTCTCAAAATTAGCCAGAGGTTTAATGACGAGATATGTGATTGATACCAATGCTAAAACGATTGAAGATATCAAAGGTTTTAATATGGAGAACTATCGTTATACTGAAGATTTATCAACTGAAAATGAATTGGTGTTTACGAGATAGAGCTTTAATTCCTGCGAGTTTGTCATTCCTGCGCAGGCAGGAATCCGCTTAAATTTCTAAATAATAATTATGGATTCCTGCCTGCGCAGGAATGACAAACTCGCTTAAAACATGTTCCAACACAAACATCCATATAAACCCTTCATAAAAAAAGACACCACAAAACTCATTGTGGGTACATTGCCACCTCCAAGATTTACAACAGGAGACTTACTGGAAAAAGATGTTGATTTTTGCTACGGAAGCTACCACAACTCACTCTGGAAATTTATAGACAACATCCATAATTTAGATTTAAGATACGATAATTCTCAAGAAGCCATAGATCAACGAAAAGCTTATTTAATAAAACACAATATTGGTGTTTGTGATATTGTAGAAAGCGCAGAGCGCACTAAAATTGATGCCTCAGATTTAGGCATGCAAAACATCAAACTAAGAGATGTGATTGGTTATTTAAAACAATACCCAAATATAGATACACTGCTATTCACAGGTGGAAACAGTAAAAACGGACCAGAATACTTCTTTAGAAAACACATAAAAGATTATAACCTAAAATTACAATTAGTCTCTAATGAAACACCAAGAGTTCATGAGTTTGAACTTGATTACCATCAAGACCAACGTCATTCAGTGTGTGATTCTCATTCAGAGTGTGATTGTCATTCAGAGCGTAGCGAAGAATCTCCAAACAAAAGAAGCATCAAAACCATCTCATTAACCTCTTCATCTGGAGCAGCAAATATCTCAATTAGTAGAAACCCATTATACAAACATCTCAAAGCTAAAAATCCAAACTTTAATACGTTTGATTTTAGAGTGATGCAGTATCGGGAGTTTTTTTAGTGGATGGTTTGTCTGACGAGTTCCTTTAGTTTGTAATAAATATCTTTGAATAACGAAAGAGGAAAACTAAACGAGAACCTTAAAATAAGCTGCAAATAAAACAAGTAGTGCCAAACATTTTGAAAATAATTATTAGACTCATGTAAAGCTATTATGAGGTGAGCAACCTGTAAAAATTAATTTTTAAAATTCTTTATTACTTAGCATTTTTTAAAATAGTTTACCAACTACATTTGCAATATTTTTAATCACTAATTATGGAATTATTCATAGGTTATATTGGTTTTATTATTTCAGCGTATTCAGTGATTGCCAACGATGTTATTCAAACACTTGGCACATTTATATCTTCAAATTTTAAAGTAAAGTGGTGGTGGCTTTGGCTTTTTGCCATTAGCATTCTAACAATAACGTTGTGTTATGGTTGGTATGTAAATGATGGTGATGTGTCTTATGGTAGATTGGCGAATATACCATTGCCAGAGACTTTGGAATGGTGGTATCTTTTAGTACCAATCGCTCTATTGGTCATAACTCGATTCGGAATTCCTGTGAGTACTACATTTATGATTTTAAGTGTTTTTTCTTCGAGTATGATTATAGAAAAAATGATTTTAAAATCGGTTTATGGATATGCAATTTCCTTTGTTTTTGCCATAGTGGTGTATATTTTTATTTCTGGAAAATTAGAATCCAAATTTTCTTTAGATAAATTAGATAAACACAAAAAGAGGCATTATTGGTTAATAGCGCAATGGTTTTCTACTGGATTTTTATGGTCTCAATGGTTGATTCAGGATTTTGCAAACATTTTTGTTTTTCTTCCAAGAAAACTAACCATCGAGCAGCTTTTACTATCCTTGACCTGCATTTTTCTAATTATGGCATACATTTTTAGAAAAGGAGGCGGGAAAATCCAGGAAATAGTTAATCAAAAATCTAATACCAAGAATATTCGTTCTGCCACAATTATCGATTTAATCTATGGTGTTTTTCTATTTGTATTTGGGAATCTCAATTCAATTCCTATGAGTACTACTTGGGTGTTTATTGGGATTTTAGCAGGAAGAGAATTAGGGATAACATATCAATTGAATAAAAAGAAAATAAAATACACTTATATCATTATCGCCAAAGATTTTGGTAAAGTAAATATAGGACTAGCTGTTAGTTTAGTGATTGCGTTTTTGATCCAGTATATAAAATAAATATTGCGTATTAGAGTATTGGGAAAAAACTAATTACCATTTGTATTATTGGCTTTTCAATGTTTTGTGTTTTGAAGTTTATTTTTTTCCTTGTTGCCAATGTTCGCAGTTAGAAGAAGGTTGATCGTGTTTTTTATGTAGTCAAAACCATCTCACTAACCTCTTCTCTTCATCTGGAGCAGCAAATATCTCAATTAGTAGAAACTCATTATACAAACATCTTAAAGCTAAAAACCCAAACTTCAATACGTTTGATTTTAGAGTGCTACAGTATCGGGAGTTTTTTTAGAGTATGTGTCTTGTCCTGAAATATGGCTACAGGTTAAAATTGATTTTTACACTGTTAATTGATATACCATATTTGGTGTTTTATAGTCTAAAGATAAATGTAATCTTATTTCGTTGTATAAATTAATTGCATTTTTTGCAGTTCTTTTGGCGTGTGTCATATCTGTAAAGGTTTGGTCGAGATAAAATTCATCTTTTAAAATGCCATTCACACGTTCAGCCATTGCGTTTTCATAACAATGATTTTCTTCAGTCATACTAATATCTATCTTTTTTCTTTTTAATATTTGTGTGTATACATTGCTGCAATACTGGATTCCTCTGTCGGAATGATGGATAAGTTGTTTAATATTTTTAGCTTGATAAATAGCCTTATTAAGCGCTCTGACGCATCCTTTGAGTTCTAAGCTATCACTAAGATCATAACCAACAATTTTTCTAGAATACATATCTGTAATAAGTGCTAGGTAACAAAAGCCTTTTACGGTTCTAATATAAGTTATATCACTAACCCAAACTTGGTTAGGCCTTGTAACTTCTAAGTCTTTTATAATGTTATTATACTTATAAAAACGATGATACGAGTTAGTCGTTCTAGCACTGGTTTTCTTTCTAAGTGTTAGCATTTGGTGTTTTCTAAGAACACTAAATAAAGTATCTCTA
>NZ_JADILU010000007.1 GCF_015319355.1 Psychroserpens luteus
AATATGATAACTTACTGAATAGTTTGGATTGTTGTCTGTGATTTCTACGTTCTTTAACGTTAAATCAATACTCGTAATCCCATCTGGTGTACCATCGTCACAAACTTCTAATGGGGTTGGATCTATAACTATTGGTTGTGAGTATGATGTCACAGATTGAGTTGTTGTTGTTGGACATGTTCCATTGTCTGTCGTATAATCAATAGTGTATACAGCATCAAATGGACCTCCAGTTATAGCACCTGTTGCAGAATTTATAGTTGCTCCATTTCCTGGGTTTGGATTAAATGTAAATGTTCCGCCTGGCAATCCAGTTACAGTTGCAATTGCTCCATCACATGTTGGTATTAGATTGAAACTAGAATCATCTTCTGCAAAAACAGTTATTGTTTGTGTTACTGTTGCTGGACAGTTTCCTGATGTTATATGATCTACTGTATACGTAGCACCTGGCACTCCATTAGTAATTTCCCCTGTGTCTGAATCAATTAATGCACCATCTGTTGGTACCGGATTGAACGTAAACACACCTCCTGTATCTCCTGTAACTGTAGCTGTAGCTCCTGTACAATTTGGCATGTATGTAAACGAAGCATCTTCCGAAGGAAAAACAGTTACCGACTCACTTGACGTTTCTGGACATGGCCCTGAAGTCATGTATTCTACTGTATAAACTGTTCCTGAGACACCTGTAATTAAACCTGTATTTTCATCTATTACCGCTCCATCTGTTGGCAATGGATTGAAAACGAAAGTCCCTCCTGTATCTCCTGTTATTACTGCTGTTGCTCCTAAACAAGTAGATGTTAATGTAAAACTAGCATCTTCAAATGGCAAAACTGTTACTGACTGGGAACTTAAAGCTGGACACGCTCCAGCAACTAAATATTCTACTGTATAAGAAGACCCTTGAACACCATCTGTAATAGTTCCTGTATTTAGATCTATATCTGCTCCATCTGTTGGGATTGGGTTAAATGCAAATATTCCACCCGTATCTCCTATAATGGTAACTGTTGCTCCATCACATGTTGGCGTGAGAGTAAAAGTCGCATCACCGGATGGAAGCACAGTTACTGTTTGCGTTGTACCTGGACTACAAGCACTAGCAAATTCGTAAATTACAGTATATGTGGTATTCGAAACACCATCAATAATAGTTCCTGTAACTGAATCTATATCCGCACCATCTGTTGGTTGAGGGTCTACAAAAGAGAACACTCCTCCTATATCACCTGTAACAGTTGCGGTTCCTCCATCACAAGTTGGAGTCATAGTGAAATTTGTATCAAAAACTTCACCAACAGTAATAGTTTCTGTATCATCAATGACTACCGTACATGAAGTACCAGGCAACGTATATTCTACACCATCAATCCAAAGCTGACCTGCATTTTGAGTAAATGTTAATGTATTAGTAGATGCTCCTGTAGTAAATATGATTTGTTGTAAAACATCTTCTGCACCTGTATTATATGTTAGATTGGCTACTCCATCTGAAATAACCATATCTCCAGTAACATTGTCTTTAGCTAAACTTATTGTGATATCAGTTCCAACTGGCACATTATCTTCAAGCGTTAATGTCAATAAAGGTTCTGCAGAAGTAATTGTAACACTATTTGCGTTAGTAGCTGCAGTGCCAACTGGATCAATTGGACCTGTTGCATTATCAGTATCAAAACCACCAATAGCAGTTTGAGCATTACCAATAATATCTGGAGTTCCAATTGTTGCATCAATAACATTTAATGTTTGATCAACTGCAGGAGCTGTTACTGTGACTGTCCCATTACCTGTACCGTCTAAAACTACTGTTTGAATTGCTCCTCCATTTAAGGTATAAGTTATTAAAGCATTGGGTGTTCCTGTAACATTAAAAACTGCGTCTTCACCATCACAAATAGTTGCTGTGACCGGTGAGCTATCTGCAGTAATATCTTCTGCCATATCTATACAAACTTCTTGTGTATATTCACATCCAAAATCATCTGTAACTCTATATGTATAACAATGTGTTCCTGCAGTTAAAGGCGCTACAGTAATTGTAGACCCTGTAATATTTGTGATAGAAGGATCTGCATCCCAACCTTCAGATGTAATAACAGGTGTGAAAGATAATTCTGGTGGTTGAATATTTGGATCAAAATTTAATCCCCAAGAAAACACATAACCATTATCAATACTAAGATTATCTACAATTTCTATACACCAATCTCCGTTTAAAGGGCTACCTATTAAAGAAGCAAATGATTCTATTGGTAAATATGTACCTGGAGTCCAAGAACTATTAGGAGGATTAGTTCCTGCGGTAATAGTATTTGCATTTTGTAATAAAGTTGTTGCAGACATAGAAAAGCAATAATCTGCACCTACACCTGGGTTATTAGAAGTATCATCATTAGCACCTCCAAAATATGTACCTCCACCTGCTTGTGTAAAAAGATCTGCTTCTTGCCCATTAGGTGAAATAATCCTAATGTCTAAATCTCCAGAGTACGAATGCTCCATATTTATACAAATATCAAGAAGTTGATTAACATCTGTCAAAAGTTGATCAGATTCAAAACAATCTACTGTAATACATGTTGTGTATACTGCTCCGGAACCATCTGGCAAAAACGTTGTACCACTTACTGGAGGTGTACAATCATTAGCAAAAAGTGTTGGTGTTACAACACCATCTATAGTTGTTGTTTCACCAAAACATAAATCTGTATTTGCAGCTCCTGTACCTGAAAAACTAGGCTCTGTAGCAACTTGAATCACTTGATTTATTAAGTTAGTGTTAGCACACCCTAAAGGATCTGAATCTGTATTAGCATCTCTAGTATTAAGGTTTACAATATAAACACCTGGAATATCATAAGAAAACGTTGCTGTCTGACCTGCAACTATATTACCATCTCCTAAATCCCATTCGTAAGTAGCTCCTGTTCCATCAAATTCAAAAACACCACTTCCTGTTAAGGTAATATCTTCACCAGGACAAACTCTAATATAACCATCACCATTTGGAGCTGGTGTAGCAGAATCTAATTGAGACACTACCGTTTGGCAAGGTGTAAAGCAAGACACATCTGCAGCCCAACCTGTTGTTGTTCCTGCAGCATCTGAATCAAACTGAATAGTCAAACAACCAGATCCATTATCTTCTGTAGCAGTAACTGAGCCTGGAGAATTTGCTCCATCAAATGTACCAAACACAGGTGAAGCAGTACTATCACCATTATAAATGGTCATAACATCTACTCCCAATTGAGTACTGAAAGCTGTAAAGTCTAATGTCACTAATTGCCCTGGGTTATCAGGACAAATTGTTAATACTAGAGCTTCACCACTAGAATATGCTCCTCCTGCTCCTCCAGAATCATAGAATGTTCCAGAACAACCAGTCACACTACCATTTTGCATGATAATATCCTGAGCGTAAGTACTAAAAGAAAATAAAGTAAAAATTATGAGTAATGCCTTTTTCATAGCTTGTAGTTATAAATGGATAATTAGAATTTTATTTATGTTGAGATTTGATAATGATAAAGTAATTGGTATTGTCTACTCTATACATATGTGTTCCGTAGGAATTATAATTGAATAAATATTTCAACGGATTAAAATCTTGAGGGTTAAAATGAGTATCTCGTTGTAAACTAGAAACATAATAATCCAATAATGGAACTTCAGATAACAAAGTACATTGTTTTTGGTCACTAGGATTGGGTAAATTCTTAATTTCAACTCTATTGCGAAGAATATTTTTAATATCTTTTAAACGCTGTGGTTTATCTAAAATATTTTCATTTGCAGTATTTCCATAAACCTCATTAATTAAGGCCAATTCTGCATTTGTTAATGAAGAATTTACGTTTTCATTATAGTTAACTGTATTGTATTTTCTTGATTGTGAAAACAATGAAGTAGATATTAGTAATGTACTTACCAATATAAGAGGGAATAGGAATTTTGGATTCATGATAGTCTTTTTTTAAGAAGCGGAATTTAAGAAAATTTTAATAAACAAACTGTTAAATCGGATGTCTTGTATACTGATTCCGATTATACGCATATAACATCCTAAATTAAAAAACCCCTACCCTTATATTCGTTTTTTTTTATTGTTTATCTTTGCATTCTCTTTTTAAATGGAGGAATTATAATTTTAATTAAAAGCAATTTCGGTTGCTTCGGAATAGAACAGATGAAAATAGAAAAAGATATTCAAGATTTTGATACTATTGGTGATGATCATGTTGGCTCATCTTCTGAAACCCCTTTAAGACAAGATGCTTTTGAGCTAACGTCTTCTGAAAAAATAGATATCATTAAAGGTGATGTTAAACATATTTTAGAAACATTAGGTCTTGATTTGACAGATGACAGTCTAAAAGGCACACCAAATAGAGTTGCTAAGATGTTTGTAAATGAAATATTTGGAGGACTTGATCCTGCAAAAAAACCTAGCGCTTCAACATTTGACAATAAATATAAGTATGGAGAAATGCTTGTTGAAAAGAACATTACTGTCTATTCAACTTGCGAGCATCACCTACTCCCTATTGTTGGAAAAGCACATATTGCCTACATCTCAAATGGTACTGTAGTTGGTCTTTCAAAAATGAATAGAATTGTAGACTACTTTGCAAAGCGTCCGCAAGTACAAGAGCGACTTACTATTCAAGTTGTAAAAGAACTTCAAAAAGTTTTAAATACTGAAGATGTAGCCTGCGTAATAGACGCAAAACATTTATGTGTTAATTCTAGAGGTATTAAAGATGTTGCTAGTAGTACTATAACATCAGAATTTGGAGGCATTTTTAAAACAAAAGAAACCAAAAGAGAATTCTTAGATTACATAAGTCTTGATACTGCGTTTTAAACTTTCTTTCTTCCGAAGAAAAAAATAAAATGCTAGCTTTGGCTGCTTTAAAGATATTTCAGAATAAAAAAACTAAACACCACTAACTATGCACTTGTACGAAGAGCAGACTATTCAAATTTACAACACGCTTAGCGGAAACAAAGAAGTCTTCACACCTATAGAAAAAGGTTATGTAGGCATGTACGTTTGTGGACCTACTGTTTATAGCAATGTGCATTTAGGAAATGTGAGAACGTTTATGTCGTTTGATATGGTGTTTCGTTATTTAAAGCATTTAGGGTATAAAGTACGTTATGTAAGAAATATTACAGATGCAGGACATTTAGAAAATGATGCAGATGCTGGTGAAGATAAAATCACTAAAAAGGCACGTTTAGAACAAATTGAGCCTATGGAAGTCGTTCAACGTTATACGGTTGATTTCCATAACATCTTAAATACGTTTAATTTCTTACCTCCTAGTATTGAGCCTACAGCTACTGGACATATTATAGAGCAAATTGAACTCATCAAAACGATTATAGACAATGGTTTTGGTTATGTGGTTAATGGCTCTGTGTATTTTGATGTGCATAAGTTTAATGAAACTAATAACTACGGAATTTTAAGCAAACGTAAACTTGAAGACCTCATCCATAATACAAGAGCTTTAGATGGACAGAGTGATAAAAAGAATCCACAAGATTTTGCACTCTGGAAACGTGCCGAAACTCAACACATCATGCGTTGGCCTTCTCCTTGGAGTGATGGTTTTCCTGGTTGGCATTTAGAATGTACTGCAATGAGCACAAAATATCTTGGTGATAATTTTGATATTCATGGTGGTGGAATGGATTTAAAATTCCCACATCACGAATGTGAAATTGCACAGAGTGAAGCTGCAAAAGGTATAGCTCCTGTTAATTATTGGATGCATGCCAATATGCTTCAATTAAATGGGCAACGTATGTCTAAATCCACTGGTAATATTATCAATCCTGCGGAATTAATATCTGGAAAGAACGATATTATGTCTAAAGGATTTAGCCCTAGCGTGATTAGATTTTTTAATGCTCAATCTTCTTACCGAAGTGTCTTAGATTTGACAAACGATGGTTTATTAGCTAGTGAAAAAGGGTTTCACAGATTAATGGATGCAGTTAACCTTCTTGACGAAATAAAAGCAGGTAAAACATCAACTTTTAATGTAAAGGAATGGCGTCAAAATTGCTACGATGCGATGAATGATGATTTTAATTCACCAATTTTAATCGCTCATTTGTTTGAAGCTTCAAAACATATTAATCAGATAAAAACTGGTAATGCATCTTTAACTCAAGAAGATTTAGAACTTCTTAAAAAAACGATGTTAGAATTCACCTATGACGTTTTAGGGTTAGAAAACACAAAAACAGCTTCTACTGGTGCAGATAAATTGGAAGGTGCTGTTGAATTATTGATTCAATTAAGACAAGAGGCCAGAGCTAACAAAGATTTTGCGATGTCTGATAAAATTCGTGATGAATTAGCTGCAAAAGGCATCCAATTAAATGATGGAAAGGATGGCACGACGTTTTCGACTAATTAATCATGAAACGTATTCTAGTTGCTCCTTTTTTATTTTTAATTAAAGTCTATCAAACTTTAATCTCACCATTCACACCTGCAACATGCAGATTCCAACCTACGTGTTCACATTATACTAAAGAAGCGTTAGAAAAACATGGATTATGGAAAGGTGGAAAATTAGCGCTCATAAGGATTTTTAGTTGTCATCCTTGGGGACGAAGTGGTTATGATCCAGTTCCTGATAAGGATAACAACTAAAAATATGCCAACGCGCTAGCTCGCCCGTTCGCTAAAAATGTACACTGTACATTTTCTTATTCGCTCCGTCGCCCTGGGGACGAAGTGGTTATGACCCAGTTCCTGATAAAGAAGATTAAAACTATCTTAACAACAACTCTAGTTTATTCAATAATATTATCTTTATCCCATCAAAATAAAATTCTATGCTTGCTATTGATATGGTTTGGGATCCTTCAAAAGGATTAGATTTAGGTTTCTTCACATTACATTATTATAGTGTCATGTGGATTGTCGCGTTTATCCTTGGTTTACAAATCATGAAACGTATTTATAAACATGAAGGTCAAAGCGATGAATCTTTAGATTCTTTGTTTATATATTCGGTTATTGGGATTATGTTAGGTGCTCGTCTAGGTCACGTTATTTTCTATCAACCAGAACTTATAACCGAAGATTTTTTTAGCATCTTTTTACCATTTAAATTTAAAGGCGGATTTGAATTCACAGGTTTTATGGGCTTAGCCAGTCATGGTGCAGCAATTGCAATGATTGTCTCAATGTATTTATACAATAAAAAAGTACTACATAAATCTGTACTGTGGATTTTAGATCGCGTAGTAATACCTGTTGCCTCTGGAGCTGTATTTGTGAGATTAGGAAATTTTATAAATTCAGAAATCATAGGTAAACCAACTGGAAGTGATTTTGGTGTTACTTTTAAACAATTAGGCGAAGATTTCCCTAGACATCCTGCTCAACTCTATGAAGCAATTAGTTATATTTTTGTATTCTTAGCGTTATGGTATTTTTACTGGAAAACTAAAAAGAGTGAACAACAAGGGTTCTTATTTGGATTATTTTTAGTCCTATTATGGACGGTAAGATTCTTTGTAGAATTTGTCAAAGAAGCCCAAAATCCAGAACGTGCAGATTGGTTATTAAATACAGGACAATTACTTAGTATTCCATTAATATTAGTCGGTTTATACTTTATGTTTGTTTACAAGCCTAAAACGAAATTGAGCTAATCATGAAGCATTTTGCTCTTCGGTTTTTTGTTTTTTTGTTCTTCGGAAGCGTTGCCTTGCAGCTATCTTCATGTAAAGAGGAGCGCAAAACTTCCGAAGTAAAAAAAGTTGAAGTCAAGTTCACAAAAGAAGGTGAACTTCAACTAAAAAAAGCTACTTCAGATTCCTTACTAGCATATATAGACATTGAAATTGCAGATGACGAATATTCTACGCAAACCGGTTTGATGTATCGCAAAAGCATGGCAGTAAATCAAGGTATGCTATTTATTTTTCCAGATCTAGATTATCGTGCGTTTTACATGAAGAATACTGAGATGCCTTTAGATATTATTTTTATTGCTGAATACCAAACCATAGTCAGTATTCAAAAAAATGCGCAACCCATGAATGAAACCTCTTTACCATCTGAAGCTCCTGCAAAATATGTACTAGAAGTTAATGCTGGCATGAGTGATGAATGGAATTTAGCAAAAGGTGACAGAATAGAATTTTCAAAGCATTAATCCTCATTATTGAAACAATGCTTCTTTTAAACGCTTATCGAGATTAAAGCTTAAAGCTACTCTGTGACAACTTACATTATCTAAGTTGCCATTGTTAAAAGGAATTCCGTAACCATAGGTTAAATTTACCCAACCGTACATACTTATTCCTATTTCTGGAAGTAATCTAAATTCCGAATTTCCATTTTGGAAATAATTCACAGCAGATAATCGTATCGAAAATAGTGTAGCAGAAATCTCATATCCAATTTTTGGAGCAATGGTATGATTATGTCTATCTCTTAAATTTGTTTCAAAGCCTACTCTAAATCCTTCAAAACCTTCTAATGGGATTTTTCCATTTATGGCTGTAACTTCTCCAATAGATACATTAAATTCTAGAAATGTTTCGTGTTGCACTATTACACCTGGAGAAAAAAGAATATCCTTAAATTCGTTTCTATATTTCTCCCGTGTTTGTACTTCTCCACTTTGAGCATTAGCCATTGACAATGCAAAAAGAAGAAGAATGATAAGTGTGTTTTTTAACATAAAACTTTCTATATATCTCTAAAGAGATTAAAAGGTCTTACTTGTTACAGCTTAATTATTTTTTTAACTATGTTAAACCCAATTTCCTTGTTAGATATTTTAAGAAAATAAGGAGCCTTTTCTAATGTATTAAGGTTATCAATCGTAATTACACCCTCTAAGTTTGAATGTACATTATCATAAACAACACGACCATTTAAATCATAAATAATAACATCTAATGCAGATCCTATTAAACTTAATGGCAAATTAATTGTTACGTGATTATTAAATGGATTAGGTTGTATAAAAATCTCTTTCTTTAAAAACTCATCAACGCTAAGTGCATCTCCATCAACACCATCACAATTTTCATCAATACCATTACCTTCGGTATCTGATGCATCTGGATTTAACAGATTGTTGCTATCATCGCAATCTAAATTATTTGCAGCATAACCAATTGGAGGTATTGGAGAACATTCTACAATAGGACTATTTGGATCACCATAACCATCACCATCAGTATCTTCATAATATGTAATTGGTGGTTGGTTTTCATCTGCCACATTAATACAAACTTCTTCTGCGTATTCACAACCAAATTCATCAACTGTTCTGTATATGTAACAGTATTCTCCAGATCCATCTGGAGCTACAGTGATAATATTTCCATTTGTTTCTGTTATACTAGAATTTGGGTCCCAAGATTGAGATACAATATTTGGAATAAATGTAAAATCTTCTAATTGCACACTAGGATCAAAATTAAGTTCCCAAGAAAATATATAACCATTATCTATTGAAAGATTGTCTATAATTTGAATACACCATTCTCCATTAAGTGGACTACCAAGCAAAACATCAAAGGATTCTGCGGGCAGGTAAGATCCTGGTTCAAATGAGTTTGCTGGAGGATTAGATCCTGCAATAATTGTATTAGCATTTGCTATTGGTGTCGCAGCAGACATAGAAAAACAATAATCTGCACCTACTCCTGGATCATTTGACGTATCATCATTTGCTCCCCCAAAATAAGTACCACCTCCAGCTTGCTCAAATAAATTAACTTCTTGACCATTAGGTGAAATTAGTGTAATGTCTAAATCTCCCGAATAAGAGTGCTCAATATTGATACAAATATCTTGTAATTGAGAAATATCTGTTAATACAGCATTAGGATCAAAACACGTTACATTAATACAAGTGCTATATGCTGCTCCACTACCATCTGGTAAAAAAGTCTCTTCACTTATTGGTGGTGGACAATTATAGGTTAAAGTTAATGGATTAACTATAGCCTCGATTGTTGTAGATTCTCCAAAACATAATGTACTATCTTCTGCTTGTACTCCTGTAAAATCAGGTTCTCCAGAGACTCTAATTATTTGATTAATTGTGTTTGTGTTTGGACAACCATTCATGAAATTATCTGTATTGGTATCTCTTATATTAAAATTAGCCAGATATACACCAGGAACATCATATGCAAAAGTAACAGATTGACCAGAAACCGTATTACCATCTCCAAAAACCCAAGTGTATGTAGCACCAGTACCATCTACTCCAAAAACACCACTACCATTTAGAGTTACACTCTCTCCTACACATACTTCAATAATTCCTTCTTCATTTGGCAAAGGTGATGTTGAATCTAATTGTGCTGTGATATCTTGACATGGTAATAAACAATTTATATTTGCTGTCCAACCTGTTGTATTTGCAGATTCATTAGATACAAACTCTATAGTAAAACAACCACTAGGGTTATCTGAATTAGCAAAAAGCAATCCTGGACTATTTGCTCCACTAAAAGTACCAAACATAGGTGATGCAACACTATCACCATTATATATTGTCATAACATCTGCACCTAGTTGAGTAGCAAACTCTTGAAAATCTAATGTTAATCGTCCTTCAGGAACATCTGGACATATTGTAAAAACAAAATATTCATCACTTGAGTAATTCCCAAACTCTCCTCCACTATCTGTAAAAGTTCCAGAACACGTTGTTATCGAACCATTTTGCATAATCACTTCTTGAGCATATATGAAAGATGACATAACTGTAAATAAGATAAGTAAAGCTTTTTTCATAGGTAGAGAGTTTAAGTTTAGTTTGTAATCTTTTTCCTAAATATACAAGAATTACTAAAAGTTTGCGTGAAAAATATTAGAACTGGCACATTTCCGAAGAAAAAGAATTAAAACAAAAAAAGCCATTTCCGAAGAAATGGCTTTTTAAAATTTATGTAAAAAGAAAATTAAGCTACGTCTTCATCCTCTTTTAAAGGATCAATACCTTTATTCTTTAATGTATCATACATGATTGGTGTTGCGATAAATACTGAAGAGTATGTACCAACTACGACACCAACGATTAATGCAAATAATAATCCTCTAAGAGATTCTGCACCAAAGATGAACATAGCCAATAACACAACTAATGTTGTTAATGACGTATTTAATGTTCTACTTAATGTACTGTTTATTGCAGAGTTGATATTCAATCCACCTTTGAATCCACCGCGTTCTGCGAGTTCTTCTCTAATTCTATCAAATACAACAACGGTATCATTTAATGAGTAACCAATTACAGTCAAGATTGCTGCAATGAAGGCTTGATCAATTTCCATACTAAATGGCATGATTTTATACAATAATGAGAATACACCTAATACGATTATCACATCATGGAAAACTGCAGCTACAGCACCAATTGAGAATTGCCATTTTTTGAAACGGAATAAGATATACAAGAACACCACCAATAACGATCCTAAGACTGCAAATAGTGATTCATTCTTAATATCATCTGCAATTGTTGGACTCACTTTACTAGAAAGCACGATACCTACATCATTTTTAGCTTCAGAAAAGTCTTTGAATGTTTCTCCTGCTGGTAAGTATGGTTTCAATCCTTCAAACAACATTGTTTTTACTTCTTCGTCTGCCTCAACTGAATTCTCATCTACCTTATATTTTGTAGAAATTTTTAATTGATTAGCACTACCAATTGTTTTTACTTCTACACTTTCAAATTTAGCAGTTAAATCTTCTGCAACTTTCTCAGCACTTACAGCATCAACAAAACGTACTTGATATGTTCTACCTCCAACAAAGTCAATACCTTGATCTAATTTATTTGTAAATAAAGACCCTAAACTTACTAATATTAAAACACCAGAAATCACATAAGCAATTTTACGTTTACCGATGAAGTTGATATTATTATTCTGAAATAAGTTTTTAGTAATTGACGTTGTGAAATCTAATTTCTTACCACTATTCACATACCAATCTACTAGTAAACGAGTAATGAAAATTGCAGTAAATAATGACGTTACAATACCTATTAATAAAGTAGTTGCAAAACCTTTAATTGGTCCTGTACCAAAAACAAATAATATTAAGGCAGTTAAACCTGTTGTAATATTGGCATCTAAAATTGAAGATAACGCATTTGCAAAACCATCTTTAACAGCTTCTTTTTGTGATTTACCTTTACCAAGCTCCTCTCGTATCCTCTCAAAAATAAGCACGTTTGCATCTACAGACATACCAATTGTTAATACAATACCAGCTAAACCAGGTAATGTTAATACAGCTCCTAATCCTGATAGTACACCAAAGATTAATAAAATGTTTAACATTAAAGCAATATCGGCGAAGATACCAGCTTTACCGTAGTACATAATCATCCAAAGTAATACTAAAGCTAAAGCGATTAAAAATGATTTAGAACCACTATCAATTGCTTCCTTACCTAATGAAGGTCCAACTTGGTCTGCTTGTACAATTTCTGCTCTTGCAGGTAATTTACCAGCTCTTAATACGTTTGCTAAATCTTCTGCTTCTTTAACCGTGAAGTTACCAGAGATTTCTGTGTTTCCACCAGAGATAGCTCCACTTGAAGCTGTAGGTGCAGAATATACAATATCATCTAAAACAATTGCAATTTGAGTTCCTTGAGCATTTGCTCTACCTGTAATTTCTTCCCAAATTTTAGATCCTTGAGCATTCATCTGCATTGATACAGATGGCTGGTTTGCTTGCGTGTAAGATTGACTTGCACCTGTTACAACACCACCACTTAATTCTGGCTCATCATCTCTGTTTCCTTTCAATAAGTATAAATCAACATACTCCATACCAGTTTCTTTATCAACTGTTGGTAAACCAAAAGCGAATTTTGTGTAACGAGCATCTGCAGGAACAATTGCTCTAACCTCATCCATTGCTAAATAAGATTGAAACTTTTCTTTATCTTCTAATTTTAATCCTAACATACCACCAGATCTTGGAGGACCTAATAAATCAAATATTGGGTTGACTTGGTTTGTTGCTGTAGAATCTGTAGAAGTGTCTCCTAATAAATCATCAACGGTACTGTCTGTTCCTGTAGAATCTTGAGTTTTTGTAGCTTCTACTTTTTCATTAAGACCTAATTTTGTTTTAACTGCCTCGTTTGCTAAAGCAAAGAAACTACCTAGTGTTTCTCCTTTATCAACATCCCAGAATTGTAATTGTGCAGTCGTTGTAATTAACTGTGTTGCACGTTTTACATCTTTAACACCTGGCAATTCTACTAATACACGTCCAGAATTCCCTAAACGCTGAATGTTTGGAGACGTTACACCAAACTGGTCAATACGTTTACGCAATACTTCAAAAGCAGAAACGATAGACTCGTCTACTTTTTCTTCTAATTTACTTTTTACTTCAGAATCAGACATTTGGTTGTCGATAACACCATCCATATCCTTATTAGCAAAAATATCTGGTGAAGCTAATTTTTGGTCACCTTTTACAGTTTCCCATGCAGTAAAGAAAGACTCAAGATAAGGTTCTTGAGCATCTTTTTGAATTTCTTCTGCATCAAGTAATGCTTTGTTGAAAGCTGGATCTTTACTTTTGTTAGATAAACCTACTAAGATATCTTTTACCGAAATTTGAAGAATCACATTCAATCCTCCTTTAAGGTCAAGACCAAGGTTCATTGCTTTTTCTTTCACTTCTTTACCTGTGAAACTTGCAATTCCCATGTTAAACGCTTCCACGTTAGCTAAAGAATCAACATAGTGAATTTCAGCATCGTTTATGGCATCTGAATCATCATATTTACTCTCTGCATATGTTTTTGCAGCATTGTCAATTTGGTTGTTTTTGAATGTAAATGATAATTGGTAAATACTTACCAATCCAAATAGCACTGCAAAAAGCTTTACTAGTCCTTTGTTTTGCATTATTTTTTTGTTTAGGTCAAATTTTTATCTCATTCTGAGTTTCCAGAACGAAGGCGCAAATATAAAATTTACACTTGATTTGACAATTGTTTTTTATGTTATATGTGTTGTTGTGTAGCTTTTACAGCTATACCTTAAGATGATATACTTTATTATTTAATATATCTTCGGTCCCAATAGCTATCGGGATTGGGAATATTTGTAGCTAAAGCGCTAAAAAGTAAATCCCTAGATTACAGGTCCTGCACGAACCTCTGGGATTTTATAGGAGTTATTATCTATTGCAATTGAAACTGTTCTACTTAATTTGTAAGTAACTTTTTCTATGCATTCTTTTGAATCAATCTTTACATCTTGATTAGAAGCGAGAACATTAGGATTGAAAATCCTATCGTCTTGCGCTTTTATTTCTAAAGCTAGCTTTCCTTCTAATTCTGAAACATCATCACCTTGCTGAATCTCATAAACATCAAAGTTGTATGCGATTGTTTTTTCTTCGGAAGGTATATTTCGCTCATCATCATTTTTAGAAACATAACCTAAATCTAGATTACATTCATTAGATAATAATGCTTTGATACTGTCAACATCTGAAACACTATAATAAGAGATTTTTAATTGACCATCTTGAAGTGTTTGAACCTTTATATCATCTACACCTGCAATTTCCAATTGTTGTTTAACACTTGAAATAGCGTTTTGAGTATCTTGAGTAGAGACGTTTATTGAAGAAAACTGAAGTACAATTTCCTGATTAGGTATAACAACTTGCTGTTTACTAGCAATGCTACCTAAAAAGGTTAGTGTAATAATGAGAATACTAATGTACCATCTCGAGTTCATGCGCCAAATATATAAAAAATAAAGAACCTAGATTTACGGTTCGTCGTTTATAGCAGATGAGTTAACGAACTTTAGCTTTGGAATTCTTTTTTGAGAGCTTAAAATTATGGCTAAGCCTTTTGCTTCTTCAATTGTGAAATCTCCATTTATCTCTGCTTTGCCTACACTAATTGGACCGCTTGATACTGTAGGAGCAGAATAGACTATATCATTTAAAGTGATTGCTATTTTAGAACCTTTTTGATATGCTAAGTCTGTCATGCCTTCCCAGCGTTGAGTACCTTCTTCACTCATTTCAATAAAAAGTGATGGTCGATTTTTCGAGGATAACTTTTCACGTGCCTCAGTTACATGTGTTTCGTTGACAAATGCTATTCCATTTGATGGAAGTTTAACAACGTACAAATCTACTTTCCCATTCAGAGGTTGACCGAATAAAAATTTGGAATTTTTTATTTCTTGTGGTAACAGAGCTAATACTTCTTCTTTCAGTAATATTTCTTTTAACCTTTTAACACCTGAAGTATCAATACTCATTACACCTGCTGAGAATGGTCTAGAAGAACTATCTAAAGGATTTCTAAGCGTGTGGTTTTCTGCTTCAATTAAATGAAACACTTTCAAAAAAAAAGAAGGTATCTCTCTCGATTCAACACATTCCCAAAATTCAAGTTTACCAGGATTAGTTACAATAGCATTAACAGCTTCCATCTCTAAATCTGTACTCAGTTTGATTTCAATTTGTTGTTTATTAGTTAATCTCACTTCATAGTTAGAAGCAAAATGATCTAATCGTTTATTTAAGACTTCTATTGTTTCTAACTTATCATTATCAGTTAGCGTTTCTAGATTTTCAAATTCATATATAATAGAGAATTTGTGTTTAGGTGTTACATTTCCGCAGGAAAAAAATAAAATAGAAATAAAAATGTAGATGTATTTCATGAATGTCTAAAATTAAAAAAGGCTATCATTAATATGATAGCCTCAAATATATTTAAAAAAGTGTTGTGATTATAACTCTAACAAACCGTTAGTTGTTTTAACACCTTCAGCAGATTCTGATAATTTTGCTTTTTCAGCATCTGTTAAACTAATTTCAACAATTTTTTCAATTCCGTTAGCACCTAATACACAAGGAACACCAATAGATAAATCGTTTAATCCAAATTCTCCTTCTAATAAAGCAGAACAAGGGAATATCTTTTTAGTATCACAAGCAATTGCTTGAACCATTGCAGATACTGCTGCTCCTGGAGCATACCAAGCAGATGTACCTAATAAACCTGTAAGTGTTGCTCCACCTACTTTAGTATCTTGTACGACTTGATCCATTCTTTCTTCTGATAAAAACTCAGAAACTTTTACACTGTTTCTTGCAGCTTTACCAATTAATGGCACCATACCTTTATCACTGTGTCCACCAATTACCATACCGTCAACATCACTAATAGGAGCTCCTAAAGCTTCTGCTAATCTATATTTGAAACGTGCAGAATCTAGTGCTCCACCCATACCAATAATTCTGTTTTTTGGTAATCCTGTTGTTTTATGAACTAAATATGTCATTGTATCCATTGGATTAGATACAACAATAATAATTGTATTTGGAGAGTGTTCTATTAAACTAGAAGATACCATTTTTACAATCCCAGCGTTAATACCAATTAACTCTTCGCGAGTCATACCTGGTTTTCTAGGGATTCCTGAAGTAATTACACAAACATCAGAACCTGCTGTTTTAGAATAATCATTTGTACTTCCTGTAATTTTAGTATCAAAATTATTTAATGACGCTGTTTGCATTAAATCCATTGCTTTACCTTCAGCAAAACCTTCTTTTATATCTAAGATTACTACTTCACTTGCAAAATCTTTAATTGCAATGTATTCTGCACAACTTGCGCCTACTGCTCCTGCTCCAACTACTGTTACTTTCATTTTTATTGTGTTTTTATATGTGTTGTTAATTATAGGGTAAATTTACAAATTTTAACAGTGTTAAAGAAAAAAGCACAAGAGAAAATCTTGCGCTTTTAGAAAAATTTATGATAACCAATAAATGAGATCTCGTTTCAAGAACGAGATTAATTCAACCAACAACAATCAATGCGCTTTGCTTTTGAGTCTTGGGTTTCATTAAAATGAAAAGTTTATTCCAAGAGTAGCACTATCAAATTCTGCAATGTTATAATCTGCATTTAAACTAAAGAATCCTAGTTTTAAATTTGCTCCTACGGTTCCTCTTACACCTGAAATATCATTTTCTATTGAAAATGGATTATTTATTTCTTCGGAAAACAGAAAACCATCTGTTACTCTATACGTTCCTAATAAGTCTGTAGTTGCAGTTCCTGTGATATAACCTACAGCTCCATACACATTAATAATTTTTAAGTTTGTACCCACAATGAGTTCAAACAACACAGTATTGACATCTGTTTCTACGCGTTGATTTTCTCCTTCAACAAACTCTGCATCTGTAAAATCATAACTTCCATCTAAATGTGTATAAGCCACAAGTCCTGATACTGCTATTGGTAATATTTTATCTGCTGGCAACCAACTTGTAAACTCTTGTTGTAGTCCAATACCGTAAAGACCAATTTTCGCATCTTCTGTTTCTATCTTCGGAATAAATCGTCCTTTAATTTGCGTGCCTTTAAATGGTGAAAAACCAGCTTGTAAAAATCCTGTTGGGATTAAATCAACACCTTCTGCTCCTATTCCTGTTGGTAAAACTAAAGTGGTTTCTTGATTTCCGAAGAGAGGATCATCATAGGTTATGATAACTCTAATCTCTGGATCGTTATGCCCTAAGGCTGTCGCTACCATTTTAGAAGAACTACCATCTTCAAATCTGATATTTTCATAGTCAGCAACATTCATTTGAAAAGACTTCTTGTCATCTTTTATAAAACCAATGTTTCCTATTACTGATAATTGAAAACTGAATCTTCTTGGTGATTTTGCATTATTGAACCAGCCATTATTTATTCCGTAGCCTAATCCTTCTGAAGCTGGAGCGATGTAATCTTTAGTAAATCGTTCTGCATCTGAGATTCCTGCTGCCAATAAATCGTTTACATTTTCTTGTGCTTTTACTGAGGTCATAGCAAGAAAAGCTATACTTATTAAAACTATCTTTTTCATAAATTCTGTAGGTTAAATGGATGTCAAAATTAATCAAACATATTGAATCAACGTACTATGTCGTTTAAAATTGCTTTTTATCGGTCTTTTGACAATTTTGACGTATTGTTAAATCTGGCACATTTCAGCACAAAAAAAAGCAACTACATATAAATACGTAATTGCTTTTTGTTTGGTTTCGCTTCGACAAACTCAGCGAACAGATATTCTTAATTATTACTATGCATCAATATTTGCGTAGATTGCATTTTTCTCAATAAATTCTCTACGTGGTGGCACTTCGTCACCCATTAACATTGAGAATACACGATCTGCTTCTGCACTATTATCAATCACTATTTGACGTAATGTTCTAAACTCAGGATTCATTGTGGTATCCCAAAGTTGTATAGCATTCATCTCTCCAAGACCTTTATAACGTTGAATTTTTGCACCATCTCCAAATTGTTGCATTAAAGCTTTACGCTCTTCGTCACTCCATGCATATTCTTTTTTCGCACCTTTTTTAACTAAAAATAAAGGTGGTGTTGCGATGTATATATGACCGTTTTCAATCAATTCTTTCATATATCTAAAGAAGAACGTCAAAATAAGTGTTTCAATGTGACTACCATCAATATCGGCATCACACATAATCACAATTTTATGATATCTTAATTTTGAAAGGTTTAGCGCTTTGCTATCCTCTTCTGTACCTATAGTTACTCCTAAGGCTGTGAAAATATTTTTGATCTCTTCGTTTTCAAAAACCTTATGAGTCATTGCTTTCTCAACATTAAGAATTTTACCTCTTAATGGCAAAATTGCTTGAAATGCTCTATCACGACCCATTTTTGCAGTTCCACCTGCCGAATCTCCCTCAACAAGGTAAATCTCACATTTTGTAGGATCTTGTTCTGAACAGTCACTTAATTTACCAGGTAAACCTCCAATACTCATTACCGTTTTACGTTGTACCATATCACGTGCTTTTTGAGCAGCGTGACGAGCTTGGGCAGCAAGTATTACTTTTTGAACTATGGTTTTAGCATCATCTGGGTTTTCTTCAAGATAATCTGTCAACATTTCTGATACTGCCTGACTAACAGATGCAGAAACCTCTCTATTTCCTAATTTTGTTTTTGTTTGTCCTTCAAATTGTGGCTCTTGAACTTTAACAGAAATAATAGCTGTTAACCCTTCACGGAAATCATCTCCCTGGATATCAAACTTTAATTTGTCTAACATACCTGAAGCATCTGCATATTTCTTAAGTGTATGCGTTAAACCTCTTCTAAAACCAGATAAGTGCGTTCCACCTTCGTGTGTATTAATGTTGTTTACGTATGAGTGTAAATTTTCAGCATATGATGTGTTATAAATCATAGCAACCTCAACAGGCACGCCATTTTTCTCACCTTCAAAAGCAATTACATCTTTCATTAAAGGCTCTCTAGTTGCATCTAAAAACTTAATAAATTCTTTAAGACCTTCAGTTGAATGAAATGTTTCTCCTTCAAACTCACCATCGTCCTTTTTTCGTCTTTTATCAACTAAATGAATCGTAATTCCTTTATTAAGGTATGCTAATTCACGTAAACGACTTGCTAAAGTATCGTAGTTATATTCTAAAGTTTGAGTAAAAATTGTTGGATCTGGTTTAAAAGTTACAATCGTTCCTCTTTTATCAGTTGTACCAATTTTTTTAACAGGATACATGGCTTTACCACGTTCATATTCTTGTTCCCAAATCTCACCTTTTCTATAAACTGTAGCTGTTAAATGCTCAGATAATGCGTTAACACAACTCACACCAACACCGTGAAGTCCACCAGAAACCTTATAAGAATCTTTATCGAACTTACCACCTGCTCCAATTTTGGTCATTACAACCTGAAGTGCAGATACACCTTCTTTTTTGTGAAGATCTACAGGAATACCACGACCATCATCTTCTGTCGTTACAGAGTTGTCTTCATTAATTATTACTGTAATATTATCACAATGACCAGCTAATGCTTCATCAATTGAGTTATCTACAACTTCATATACCAAATGGTGCAAACCACGCGTACCAACGTCTCCAATATACATGGAAGGACGCATACGTACGTGCTCCATTCCCTCTAGGGCTTGGATACTATCTGCCGAATAATTATCCTTATTAAACTCTTCTCTTTTCTCGCTCATAAATTTTAATTTATTGACTTTTATTTAATTAAATTTGAGTTCCCATTCTTCAACGGGATTAATTCAGCTTACATTTTTTTTATCGACTGGGTCTTAAAAATTCAGAGCTTCATTAACACAAAAAAAGATGCATGTAGCATCCTTTCGAGTACAAACAAAGATAAGAAATAGTAAGGCTTTTTAAAAGCTTTTCACCAACAGACTTCAATAATTATTAACATTTGTTAATTACTCAAAACACTCTTAAACGAGCTAAAAAATAGCTTAAAACTGATTTTATTGTTTTTTAACATCTTCGGAAATGTGCTAAAATCAAAAGATTCGTCTAAATCGTTATTTCACTATCTAATTAATCTTAAAATCGCTCGAAAAAAAGCAATATTTTATCTGTTTCTATAATTTTTTAAATAGGCCTATTTCCGCAGAAAAAAAATAAAAAAAGACCAATGTTCCCATTGGTCTTTCCTCCTATTAATCAACACAAAAATATATTCTATGCTTTCGCATAGGCCTTATCATGTACGTTTGAAATGGCTCTACCTGAAGGCTCATTCATATTTTTAAATGCTTCGTCCCATTCTAAAGCAGTTGCTGTACTGCAAGCTACACTAGCTTCTTGAGGCACACTTTTTGCTGCAGCATCACTTGGAAAGTGTCCTTCAAAAATTGAACGGTAATAAAACTCTTCTTTATTTTGTGGTGTTTGGATTGGGAAACGGAATTTCGCGTTTTCCATTTGCTCGTCTGACACTTCTTGATCAACAACCTCTTTTAAAGTGTCAATCCAACTGTAACCTACACCATCACTAAATTGTTCTTTTTGTCTCCAAGCTACGCTTTCTGGCAACATGTCTTCAAATGCTTTACGAATGACCCATTTTTCCATACGTTCACCATTGATCATTTTATCTTGAGGGTTGATACGCATAGCAACATCCATAAATTCCTTATCTAAGAATGGTACACGTCCTTCAATTCCCCAAGCAGCTAAACTTTTGTTTGCTCTCAAACAATCATACATATGTAATTTATCTAATTTACGAACCGTTTCTTCATGAAACTCACGAGCATTTGGTGCTTTATGAAAATATAAATATCCTCCAAAAATCTCATCTGCGCCTTCTCCAGATAATACCATTTTAATTCCCATAGATTTAATAACTCTTGCCATTAAATACATTGGTGTTGAAGATCTAATTGTAGTTATATCATAAGTTTCAATGTTATAGATGACATCTTTTATAGCATCTAATCCTTCTTGGATTGTAAATTTTATTTCATGGTGAACTGTCCCTATATGATCTGCTACTTTTTGTGCTGCAGCCAAATCTGGAGAACCTTCTAATCCTACCGCAAATGAATGTGTTTGAGGATACCAAGCCTCTGAAGTATCATCTGACTCAATACGTTTTTGTGCATATTTTTTTGCTATTGCAGACACCACTGAGGAATCTAATCCACCAGATAATAATACTCCGTAAGGCACATCACTCATTAATTGTCTGTGAACTGCTGCTTCAAGAGCTTCCTTTACTTCTGCAATACTTGTTTCGTTTTCTTTAACTGCATCATATTCGCTCCAATCTCTATTGTACCATTTTACAAACTTTCCATCCTTACTTGACATGTAATGTCCTGGAGGAAATAATTCAATTTTAGTGCATACACCTTCTAGCGCTTTTAATTCTGAAGCAACATAAAAAGTTCCGTTTTGATCCCAACCGATATATAGTGGAATAATTCCCATGTGATCACGAGCTACAAAGTATTCATCTTTTTCAGTATCATAGATGGCGAATCCGAAAATCCCGTTCATTTCATCTACGAATTCCGCACCTTTTTCTTGATATAGAGCTAAAATGACTTCACAATCGCTTTCAGTTTGAAAATTGTAATCAGGAAATTGTTTACGTAACTCACGATGATTGTAAATCTCTCCATTAGCTGCAAGAATGAGTTTTTTATCTGGACTAAAAAGCGGTTGTTTTCCAGAAGCTGGATCAACAATTGCTAAACGCTCATGCGCTAATATTGCTTTCTCATCACTATATATACCACTCCAGTCTGGTCCTCTATGACGAATGGTCTTAGCCATTTCAAGGATTTGAGGTCTTAAATCTTCAGATTTTTGTTTTAGGTCAAACGCACATACAATTCCGCACATATCTTTATTATTTATATTGTAATTCTATTTATTATTCAAATTGATAGGACAAATATGAATTTATGATTACAAATATAAAACACAAATTCTATTATTGATTACAATTTAAAACCTAAAATTACAATTTAATATCTTATTGGAATCAATTTGCTTTAAAAACTCAATATAGTCTTTATGAATGTAAACTTTAACATCAGTTTACGACTTTAAACATCACAATTAAACCTTTGAGGTTTATCTTTATACTAATCACTAAAATATAAAACATGAAAACAAAATCAATTATTTCAACTGTAGCAATGGCATTTGTACTGCTTGTTTCTTTAAACATGAATGCTCAAGAATTTGCTAAAATGGACAAAAGTCCTATGGATGGAGCTTCTTTTCCTACTAGCTACAAAGAATCAAATAAGCTAATCAAAGTCATTTACAGTAGACCTCAACTTAATGATCGCTCATTAGAAAAATTAGCACCAAACGGAGAAGTTTGGAGAACTGGAGCTAATGAAGCTGCAGAATTAACATTATACACGACAATGGCTTTGGGTGACACTAAGATTGCACCTGGAACATATACGTTTTACGTGATTCCTGGAGAAAAAGAATGGACAGCAATCATAAGTAAAGACTTAAATGTTTGGGGAAGTTATTTTTACAAAGAAGAAAATGACGTTGCTAGATTAACTGTGCCTGTTACTAAAGGAAAAGAATCATTAGAAGCATTTGGTATTGCTTTTACAGAATCTAAAGATGGTGTTCACATGAACTTAGGTTGGGATACAGTTAGAGTTGCTGTTCCTTTTACAAAGTAAGCTAACATTTTTCATTTAAAAAGAGCCTCAAAATTTGATTTTTGAGGCTCTTTTTTATTTTTTATTATCGAGATGTTCCCTAAGTTTTAAAATGGATTTAACTTTTTTATATGCTGTTTTCCATTTTTCTGTTTCTTTAAAAGAAATAACATCAGGATTTTCTAAATCTGGATTCTCATATAAATCACTCGATTCAAAAGAGATTTCACATTGCTGTAAACGTTTTAGATAACCTAGTAATTCTTTAGTTCCTTTTTTATCAAACTCATCATGATTTAAAACAAGTGGTTTCTTTTTTTTAGACATTTAAGAATTGAAAATAATTTAAGGAATATTCAAATACTTGTGAGTTTGTAATGACACTTTCCATTTTGGATTTGCCATCACATAGTCTACTATCTGCGGAACTACCTTATCTCGTTTACTCCATTCTGGTTGTAAATATAAGATGCAATCTTTATTAACCTTTGCTGCTTGTTCTTCTGCAAATTTAAAATCGTCCTTATTATATATGATGCACTTTAATTCGTGTGCTTTTTCGTAGACTTTCTCAGTGGGCAATTTCATCTTCTTTGGAGAGAGACAAATCCAATCCCAAGTACCAGATAGTTCATAAGCACCAGAAGTTTCAATATGAGTTTGTACACCTTTAGCTTTTAACTGTGCGGTTAACGGATTCATATCCCACATTAATGGTTCGCCTCCTGTGACCACAATCGTATTACTATACTTTACAGCATTCTCAACAATCTTTTCTGTTTCGGTTGGAGGGTGTAATTCTGCTAACCAGCTTTCTTTAACGTCGCACCAATGGCAACCTACATCACAACCACCAATTCTAACAAAATAAGCAGCTGTTCCTTTATGAAATCCTTCACCTTGAATGGTGTAAAATTCTTCCATTAAAGGTAAAAGCATTCCTTTATCAATAAGCTCTTGTCGTTCTGTTCTTGTCATAGCGTGCAAAGATATTAAATAGTACGCAGTATTCAGTGGCTGTTTTCAGTAATTTTAGAGAACTATAGTACTTGACTTTTTTGATTATGATTTCTCTCTCTCGTAGAGGCGCAAAGTCGCAAAGCTTATGCTTATGGTTTACTCGCACTTCAAAAAACCTTCTATATTAGCCTATTTTCTCACTAATCTTTGGTCTTTTCTCTCGCAGAGGCGCAGAGATACAAAGTTTATTCTTGTGGTTTACTCATGTTTTAAAATCATGTTATTGAAACTTAACTCTTAGTTTTGAGCAACTATTTTCAAAAATGCAAAACGAGTAAAAACTAGGACTTTTTCTATTTTTAAGTTCTTGAGATTTGAGATAGACGATTTCCGAATAAATTATTAAACAATAGATATTTCCGAAGTAAAAAATACAGCAATACTATTTAAGTATTTTCATTTTAGTTCATTTTATACTTGATTAAAATTACACTATTTTTATGCAAATTTTGAAACATGAGTAGAACGGACGATTTTTTAAAGGAAATCACAGAAGGAAACACAAATAAAGGTGAATATATCACTTTAGGATCTGCAATGTTGGATGGCGAAACGCTTACCAATGCATTTGTAAATGTGCCTTTAAAAACGATGAATAGACATGGTTTAATTGCTGGTGCTACTGGAACTGGAAAGACTAAAACGCTTCAGGTTCTAGCAGAGAATTTAAGTGAGAAAGGTGTTCCTGTTTTATTAATGGATATTAAAGGTGACCTTAGTGGATTGGCAAAACCAAGTCCTGGTCATGCAAAAATTGATGAACGTCATGCAAAAATAGGATTACCATTTGATCCAAAAGCGTTTCCTGTAGAAGTGATGACATTGTCTGAGCAAGATGGAGTAAGACTTCGTGCAACGGTTAGTGAATTTGGTCCTGTTTTATTATCTCGTATTTTAGATTTAACAGAAACTCAGTCTGGAGTTGTTGCTGTAATTTTCAAATATTGTGATGACAATAAATTACCACTACTGGATTTAAAAGATTTTAAAAAAATACTCCAATACGCAACCCAAGAAGGTAAAGAAGAATTTACTGAAGCCTATGGAAGAATATCTACCGCATCTACTGGTGCAATTCTTAGAAAAGTAGTTGAAATTGAACAACAAGGAGGCGAACTGTTTTTTGGTGAAAAATCATTTGAAGTTGACGATTTATTACGAGTTGATGATAGCGGAAGAGGTTATATAAACATCATTCGTCTAACCGACATACAAGATAAGCCAAAGTTGTTTTCTACATTTATGTTGAGCCTTTTGGCTGAAATATATTCTACATTTCCTGAACAAGGTGATAGTGGACGACCAGAACTCATTATGTTTATTGACGAAGCACATTTAATTTTTAATGAAGCTTCAAAAGCATTACTCAATCAAATTGAAAGTATTGTAAAGTTAATTCGTAGTAAAGGTGTTGGATTGTATTTTGTCACTCAAAACCCAACTGATGTTCCTGAAGCTGTTTTAGGCCAGTTAGGTTTGAAAGTACAACATGCTTTAAGAGCCTTTACTGCAAAAGATAGAAAAGCTATTAAACTGACTGCTCAAAATTATCCAGATACAGAATTCTATGATACTGCAGATGTTTTAACATCGCTAGGTATTGGAGAAGCTTTAGTATCTGCTTTAGATGAAAAAGGAAGACCTACGCCTCTCGCTGCAACAATGATGCGTGCTCCAATGAGTAGAATGGATATACTTACAGACTTAGAGCTTTCTGATTTGTTAGGAAAATCTAAACTTGCAAAAAAATATAACGAAGAAATAGACAGAGAAAGTGCTTATGAAATGCTCAATAAAAAAATTGAGGTTGCTGAAGCTGAAGAATCTAAAGAAAAAGCTCGTCTAGAAAAAGAAAAACTTAAAAAAGCAGAGACAAAACAACGCACCTCAAGATCCCGTAGTAGAAACAATAGACAAAACCCAATAGTTAAAGTTTTGACAAGTCCTACAGTTATTAGAAGCGTTCTTGGTATTTTGACAAAAATGCTGAAATAACAAAATAAATCATTTTAAAACACACCTTTTTTAAACCTATATGAAACACATAATTACCATTATCGTTTTAACCGCATTGCTATTAAGTTGTACTTCGGAAAAAGAACAAAACCCATTCCAAATTAGTAAACAAAATATTGGACTTTTAACAGATTCTACTCAGGTTAAAGATTTAGAGTTCGTTTTTGCAAAAGATTCTATAGTAAAACCCTCTGCAAAAGGTGATAAATTTAGTGCTCAAAATAATGACATTGATATTTATTCTTCCGAAGGTGAAAAATTATTAAGCCTTTCGCCTAGAAAACCATTAGATTCTACATCTGTAATTGGGAGTGTTAGAATATTTAGTGAACACTATAAAACCGATAAAAACATCTCTACATTAAGTACTTTTAAGGAAATTAATGAAGCATACAAAATTTCTAGCATAAGTAACCTTATAAACTCGATAGTAATTTCAGTTAATGAAATTAACGCATCGTTTACAATAGATAAAAAAGAATTACCTGCAAATTTGAGATTTGATATGACACTAAATATTGAGTCTGTTCAAATTCCAGATACTGCAAAGATTAAATATTTTATAATTCATTGGTAATACTCAACAAACAATTTATTTTATGAGTTCTCAATCTCAAAAATTGAAATATTACAGTAAACCAAATTAAATATAAGCACATAATGCTATATTAAAAATATGAATCCCTTTATTTCAAAAATACTGGTCAATATTGCACAAAAGCGTATTGGCGATAAAAAGTCATCTAAAACTGCTAGTAAGACGCAGATTGACCCAATAGTTAATAGTCTTCACGTAGAATTAGTTAATGGTATTAAAGAATATATATTTATTGCTATTGGTGTTTTTTCTGCTGGATTTGGTTTAAAAGGATTTTTACTACCTAATCATTTTATTGATGGTGGAGCGACAGGAATCTCACTTTTATTACAAAATATCACGAATTTACCTCTTGGTATATTATTAGTAATAATCAATCTTCCGTTTATTTTATTAGCAACTAAAACTATTAATAAAAAATTTGCACTAAGAAGTATAATTGCCATAGCGTTTTTAGCTATAGTAGTACATTTTGTAGATTATCCTGTTGTCACAGATGACAAATTATTGATTGCTATTTTTGGTGGTTTCTTTTTAGGATTAGGAATAGGATTGGCAATTAGAGGAGGTAGTGTTATTGATGGCACAGAGGTACTCGCGATTTTCTTAAGTAGAAAATTAAGTATGTCTATTGGAGATGTACTTTTATTGACAAATGTTATAATTTTCTCTTTTGGAGCTTACATATTATCTATTGAGACTGCGATGTACGCCATTCTCACGTATTTAGCAGCAGCAAAAACCGTAGATTTTGTTGTTGATGGTGTAGAAGAATATATTGGTGTGACGATAATTTCAGATTTTCATGATGACATAAGAAAAGTACTTACCGAAAAATTAGAAAGAGCATGTACAATTTATCCTGCAAAAGGTGGTTATAAAAATGAAAACTCACATTATGACAAATCTGTAATTTATATTATAATTACACGATTAGAATTACCAAAGCTTAATACTGAAATTGATAAAATAGATAAAAAGGCTTTCATGATAATGAATGTCGTAAAAGATTTAAGAGGCGGAACCATAAAAAAGAAACCCTTAAAATAAAATATATAATACGACTTCACATAGCTAATAAGTCGTAAAATTTTTAAAGAAAAACTAATAATAGTTAGGGAGAATACATAATTTAAATGAAAAAATACAAGATTCAAAACGCTCCGTTTGTTGTTCCCACCACTGACGGAAAATTAATTGAAGAGCATTTTGGTAAAGCCACAGATGGTAACTCACAAATTAGCATTGCACATATGATTGCTCCTGCTGGCTGGAGCGAACCTTTTCAAACCCCAGAATTTGATGAATACACTTACATTATAAAAGGTAAAAAGCAATTCATAATTGATGGTGAAACTATTATCTTAGAAGCTGGTCAATCCATAAAAATTGAGAGAAACACACGAGTGCAATACTCCAATCCGTTTATTATTGCTTGTGAGTACATCGCTGTATGCACACCAGCTTTTTCTATGGATTTAGTAAATAGAGAAGAATAATGAAACAAGTAATAACAAAAACAATTGGTAGCCTTATAAACACGGTTAGCATTTTCTCTCCTAGGCAAGGAGGAAAAATGGCAGTTAAGCTATTCTCTAAACCTAGAAGAATTAAAATAAAAGAAACAGAAAATGATTTCTTAATGACAGCTTTTATTGAAGATATTGATTATGAAGATTTCAATATTATGACTTATCGTTGGTTAGGAAAAAAAGAAACCATTTTATTAGCCCATGGTTGGGAAAGTAATTCCTTTAGATGGAAACCTTTAATTGAAGAACTCAGAAAGTTAGATTACAATGTCGTTTCATTAGACGCACCTGCACACGGTAGATCTAGTGGTAAAATATTTAACGCAATACTTTATTCTGAGTGCATCAATATCGTAGCGAAAAAATTTAACGCCAATATTATTATTGGACATTCAGTTGGAGGTATGGCTACCGCTTTTTGTAAAAGCAAATATGAATTACCCTCTGTAAAAAAGATGATATTATTAGGAGCTCCATCAAATTTTGTTGGTGTTTTTAGTAGATATGTTGACATGATGGGTTATAACAAACGTGTATCAAAAGCTATGGATGATCTAATATACGAACGTTTTAATGAAAAGCCAGAGCACTTTAATGCAGCAAGATTTTTAGAAAACACAGATATAGAAGGACTTTTAATTCATGATAAAAAAGATAGAATTATTCCTTATAGCGATGTAGAAGATTTTAAAAGCCATTATAAAAACGCAAAAATTATTTCTACGGAAGGTTTTGGTCATGGTTTAAGACATGAAGACGTAAACAACCATATTATAGATTTTGTTAACACTTAGTTTTGTAATTTTGTCGTATGTCAGATAATTTAAAAAGAATCAATAAATTCCTTAGCGAAGTCGGTTACTGTTCTCGCAGAGAAGCAGACAGACTCATTGATGCTGGACGCGTCACAATTAATGGTACTGTACCAGAAATGGGAACAAAAATATCACCAACAGATGAAGTTCACGTAGACGGAAAACTTATAGAAAACACAAATCAAAAATTTGTTTATTTAGCATTTAATAAGCCAGTAGGTATCGTTTGTACTACAGATACTCGTGTAGAAAAAGACAACATCATTGACTTTATCAATTACCCAAAACGTATTTTCCCTATTGGACGATTAGATAAGCCTAGTGAAGGTTTAATTCTATTGACAGATGATGGAGATATTGTCAATAAAATTCTTAGAGCCAGTAACAACCACGACAAAGAATACATTGTAAGAGTTGACAAACCCATTTCGCAAACATTCCTTTTAAGAATGTCTGGCGGAATTTATCTAGAAGATTTAGAAAAAACCACTAAAAAATGTGTGGTTAAAAAAATTGATTCACAAACGTTTAGTATCATTTTAACGCAAGGATTAAATAGGCAAATACGTCGTATGTGCGAGTATTTAACCTATGAAGTTGAGACTTTAAAACGTGTAAGAATCATGAATATCCCTTTAGACGTTCCGGTTGGTGAATATAGAGAATTGACAAAAGAAGAATTTGCAGAATTGAATAATCTCCTCGCCTCTTCTACCAAAACATATCTAGATAACAAACAACAATAGATTATTTAGTATTAAATAATGAGTACTAAAATTCACCCTTTTCATATCGCAATTCCTGTTCATAATTTAGAAGAATGTAGAATATTTTACAGAGATATTCTCAATTGTGAAGAAGGAAGAAGTAGCGACCATTGGGTAGATTTTAATTTCTTTGGACATCAACTCGTTATTCATTACAAATCAAAATCTAAAGAAGAGGTTCATACCAATAATGTAGACGGAAAATCTGTCCCTGTACCTCACTATGGTGTCGTATTACCATGGGATACATTTCATGAATTTTCAAAAACTATAGCAAATAAGGGTGTCAAATTTATTATTGCTCCTTATATAAGATTTGAAGGTCAAGTTGGCGAACAAGCAACAATGTTCTTTTTGGATCCTGCAGGAAATGCGTTAGAATTCAAAGCATTTAAGGATTTAAATCAATTATTTGCTAAGTGATTTTTTCGTTACTTCGGAAATGTAAAACGGTAAGTAAATAAAGATAAATAAAGGAATTATTATCAACTGACCAACTATAATATAATAAGGCCATTCTCCAAAATAATCTAATAACGAAGCAGATTCTGGTTTTCTATTCAAATAAAAATAATTGGCCTCTAAAAAGTAATTGATTGCAATCATCAATATCACATAAACCTGTAATGCTAAAAAGGATTTAATAACACTTTTAAATTTAGGTTTCAGCCTAAAAACAAAAACGGTGTAAAATATTACCATTAATAAGCCTAAGTGAACTATCCAATATCTAAAATAATCTAGACTAAGAGAACCTTCAGCAATATCTGGAGTAATAACACCTTGCAATGTTCCTGCGATAATCCAAAACACTAGAATTTCAAACATCCAATACTTTTGGTAATATGTAAAGACTGGAATTAAAATACCAAGGAGACTACACAAATATAAAGGCAGGTCTGTTTTGAAATTATAGTCATTAGTCAACATGTTATATACATGAAAAAACATAACAGTAAGTGAAATAAAAATAGCGATGTAGTGAATTAATCGCTGCTGGCTTTCCGAAGAAATAGTTCTTGCATATCTAATTAAAACTACTGTAATAATTATAGCCAGCGTAATTGGCACAAGGTGTTCCAAACTTAAAATTTGAACACGATTTACAGCAGTAATTAGTTTAATCATACTGCAATATAAAATTTAATCTAGAATAGACTCTTTGCTTCACTTTGAATGCTAACAATATTACATACGTTGCTCTCGAGCTAATAATGTGTTTTTAAGAAGCATCGCAATTGTCATTGGCCCTACACCTCCAGGAACTGGAGTAATATAACTTGCTTTTTTACTCACGTTTTCAAAATCTACATCTCCCGTGATTTTGTATCCTTTTGGTGAATTCTCATCTGGAACTCTTGTAATTCCAACATCAACGATGACAGCACCATCTTTTACCATTTCGGCTTTTAAGAAGTTTGGTACTCCTAACGCAGAAATAATAATATCTGCTTGTGATGTGATTTGAGTAATATTTTTTGTGTGACTATGCGTCAACGTCACTGTAGAATTTCCAGGAAATCCTTTACGTCCCATTAAGATACTCATTGGTCGTCCAACGATATGACTTCTACCAATAACAACGGTATGTTTTCCTTTAGTTTCTACACCATAACGCTCCATAAGTTCTAATATACCAAATGGTGTTGCAGGAATAAAGGTACTCATGTCTAATGCCATTTTTCCGAAGTTCTCAGGATGAAAACCATCTACATCTTTACTTGGATCTACAGCCATCAACACTTTTTGAGTATTGATTTGTGGTGGCAATGGTAATTGAATGATAAACCCATCGATATCATCATTCTGGTTTAATTCTTCAATCTTATCTAACAATTCTATTTCGCTTGTCGTATTAGACATTCTAACCATTGTAGATTCAAATCCAACACGCTCGCAAGCACGAACTTTACTCCCAACATAAGTCAAACTCGCTCCATCATTTCCAACAATAACTGCAGCTAAATGAGGAACTTTCTCCCCTTTATCTTTCATCTTATCAACCTGTTGCTTGATTTCGTTTTTGATGTCGTTGCTTACTTTCTTACCATCGAGAATAGTCATAGTTTGTTAGGTTTTCTTTCGTCACAAATACACGAATGTTTTCGTTAGGAATTTTGTTGTGTTATTTTTTTATATTGTTTTAATAATACTAAGCATCATGACTTGCAACTGAAGACTTTTTCTTTACCGGAAAATTTCCGCAGAACAAAAGAAATTATTTCATCCCTTTCATTGCCTGCATCATTGCCTTTCCTTTACCTCCTTGCATCATCTTCATCATCTTACTCATTTGGTTGAATTGCTTTAATAGCTGATTCACTTCTTGTACCGAAGTACCAGACCCTTTACCAATACGTTTCTTTCTACTGGCATTTATAACTGCTGGATTTGATCTTTCATCTGGAGTCATAGAATGAATAATTGCTTCAATACCTTTGAATGCATCATCATCAATATCAACATCTTTCATCATTTTTCCTGCTCCAGGAATCATGCCGATAAGATCTTTCATATTACCCATTTTCTTGATTTGCTGAATTTGCTTCAAGAAATCATCAAAACCAAATTGGTTTTTTGCAATTTTCTTTTGAATCTTACGAGCTTCCTCTTCATCATATTGTTCTTGAGCTCTTTCAACAAGAGATACAACATCTCCCATTCCTAAGATACGATCTGCCATACGTGACGGATAGAAAACATCAATTGCTTCCATCTTCTCACCTGTACCAATAAATTTAATTGGTTTATTTACAACAGATTTAATAGAGATTGCTGCTCCACCTCGTGTATCACCATCGAGTTTAGTTAAGATAACACCATCAAAATTTAAAATATCATTGAAAGCTTTTGCTGTAATCACAGCATCTTGACCTGTCATTGAATCTACAACGAATAAGGTTTCTTGCGGTTGAATAGCTTTATGGATGTTAGAAATTTCATCCATCATCGCTTTATCTACTGCTAAACGACCAGCTGTATCAATAATAACAACATTGTGTCCATTTTGTTTTGCATGAGCAATACCTGCTTGTGCAATAGCAACAGGATCGTTATTACCTTTATCACTATAAACATCAATATTCAATTGATCTCCAACAACATGTAATTGATCAATTGCAGCAGGACGATAGACATCACAAGCTACTAATAATGGTTTTTTAGTTTTCTTGTTTTTTAAGTAATTGGCTAATTTACCAGAGAAAGTTGTTTTACCAGAACCTTGTAAACCAGACATTAAAATCACACTTGGGTTACCAGAAAGATTAATACCTTCTGCATCACCACCCATTAACTCTGTCAACTCATCTTTAACAAGTTTCACCATTAATTGTCCTGGCTGTAAACTTGTTAATACATCTTGACCTAAAGCTTTTTCTTTAACTCTATTAGTAAACTCTTTGGCTATTTTAAAGTTAACATCGGCATCTAAAAGTGCTCTACGAACTTCTTTTAAGGTTTCAGCAACGTTTACTTCTGTAATGCTACCATGACCTTTTAGTACGTGTAACGCTTTATCTAACTTTTCACTTAAATTATTAAACATATTCTTATAGAATTTTAAAGGCACAAATTTAGCGATTTGTGATGTATTTATGAAGTGCAATTGAAGAAATTAAATAAGACTCTAATCTTAACTTTTATGATTGGCTACAAAAACATCATTTCACTCCCATATTTCGTCTTTATTATTACTTTACAAAAAGTCATGAAGCTCTAAGAAGAAATCATATGAAACAAAAACAGGACTGTTTACATCTTTAATAAATTTGGGTTTAGCGCATAAAAAAAAGGATTGTTATGACCAACAATCCTTTTTAACCAACTAAAAATTAAAAAACTAACGTTTAAGTTTTCTTAAAGAGAACTTATATTTTTAATAAAACAATTAAAAACATAAAACCCCTACCCTTTTCTTAAACATTTAATTTTATAACTTAGCCACAACCAAAAACAAAAATGTTAAAACCGCTTAAGGATCATATTTGCGAAGAACAATTGTTCTCGTCCATCTTTAGAAAGTACTCCAAAGATTTACACGATTTTCTATATTACAAATTTGGTAGTCAGTTAAATCCGCAAGACAAAATGCAAGAAGCGTTTGTGAAATTGTGGGAGAATTGTGCTAAAATTCCGCAGAATAAAGCCAAAAGCTTTTTATTCACCACAGCAAATAACTTGATGCTAAATGAGTTTGCGCATCAAAAAGTCGTATTAAGACATCGTAAAATTATACCAAAAAATAGCACTAATATAAATCCGGAATTTCTACTCGAAGAAAAAGAATACAAAGCCAAATTAGAAAAAGCAATCGCAGGATTAACTGAAGCACAACGTGTTGCTTTTTTAATGAACAGAGTTGAAGGTAAACGCTTTAAAGAAATAGCTGCATTACTGGATATTTCTACAAAAGCAGTAGAAAAACGTATTTATGGAGCTTTGAAAAAGTTGAGACAAGATATTGATGAACTATAAAAAAGTAAGCAGTTATTAGAAGACAGCATCCAGTTTCTCACTCTTACTATAAAAGAAAACAAAAAGAAGGGTAGGAAATTTTAACAGTTATCTGTTATATAGTTGAATAGAATATAATGAACAGAGAAGACCTCATACAAAAATGGTTAGACCATAACCTAAACCCTACAGAACTTGAAGCTTTTAAAAAGCTTGAAGACTACCCTAGTTTAATCAAATTAGACCAGGAACTTATTGATTTTAAACCAAATACAATTGACATAGATGAAGCTTATAATAATGTATGGACATCTGTTAATTCTACAAAAAAGAAACCTAAAAAATTATTAGCTACGTTATCAAAAATCGCTGCAATTTTAGTGATTTGTTTTGGGTTCTATTTTTACACTACAACTTTAGACACGACATCTCATACGATTGCTTCACAACAAAAATCAATTGTATTACCAGATGCTTCACAAGTACAATTAAATGCAATGTCTACAATTACATTTAACAAATCAAATTGGAACGATAGTCGAAGTTTAACCTTAAATGGAGAAGCATTTTTTAAGGTTGCTAAAGGAAAAAAATTCGATGTAAACACAACTATTGGAACCGTTACCGTTTTAGGAACTCAATTTAATGTTAAGCAACGAAATGATTATTTAGAAGTTACTTGCTATGAAGGAAAAGTTGGTGTTTATTCCGAAGAAAAAGAAACGACACTCCTTCCAGGAGACACTTTTTTAATTATTGATGGGAAATATATTGCTACTGAAAAAGAAAATTTATCTCATCCATCATGGTTAGACAACAAGAGTACTTTTAAAAGTATACCTTATAAAGAAGTTATCGCTGAGTTTGAAAGACAATACAATGTGTCTATAGAATTCAATAATATTAACGATTCTCAAAATTTTACTGGAAGTTTTACGCATAATGATATTGAAATTGCCTTAAAATCTATTACTTTACCTTTGCAATTAAAGTATAGTAAAACGGATAATATCATTAGGCTGAAACGTGAATAAAAAAGGTGTACGCTCTCTTTTTATAATCTTATTATTTTTGAATTTGAGTAGCATTTTTGCACAATCAAAATCAAATAACAAACTTGCGCTCACAGAAGTTCTCACCATATTAGAATCCAGATTTAGTATTAATTTCACCTTTTTAGATCAAACTGTTGCCGATAAAAATGTGATTCTACCTTCGGAAACTTTATCACTAGAAGATACATTAGAGTATTTAAAATCTGAAACAAATCTAGATTTCATCATTCTCAATGACACGAGTGTTGTCATTTCAAAACGATCTAATCCTTTTAGTGATTTCATCACACAAAAACTGGAAGAAGTTATTATTACCAACTTCTTAATTAAAGGAATTTCAAAAAAGAGTGATGGTAAGATTAATATCAAAACTGAAGATTTTGGAATCCTTCCAGGACTTCTAGAACCAGATATTCTACAAAGTATTCAAGCCTTACCTGGAGTTATGAGTGTTGATGAACGTGTTTCAAATATCAATGTGCGTGGAGGAACTCATGATCAAAACTTAATTTTATGGGATGGTATAAAAATGTATCAATCTGGACATTTCTTCGGATTAGTTTCAGCATTTAATCCCTATCTCACAAAAGAAGTTAATGTCTCAAAAAATGGAACTAGCGTAAAGTTTGGCGATGGTGTTTCTAGTGTTATTGATATGCAACTCTCTAATGATTTAGATCAGGAGTTCAAAGCTGGAGCTGGATTTAATCTAATCCATGCAGATGCATTTGCAAAAGTCCCACTTGATGAAAAAGCAGAAATTCAAGTCTCTGCAAGACGATCTGTAACCGATTTCATTTTCACACCAACCTACGACCAATATCTACAACGTGTGTTTCAGGATAGTGACTTTTCTCATCCGGAACAAGGAAATTCAGAAGTCATCTCAAATAATGAACGTTTCTATTTTTATGATATCGCAACTAAATTTTTGTACAACATCACAGACCAAGACCAGTTTCGATTTAATTTTTTAACGATTAATAATAGATTAACCTACGACCAACAAGCAAATGATGATTCTGGAATTCCTTTAAAAAATGAATTAGAACAAAATAATTTTGCCACAGGATTTGAATATTTAAAATACTGGAATAGTACAATCACAACCACTGCTCAATTTTACTATACTAATTACGATTTAAAAGCTACAAACTTCAATATTGCTAATGACCAACGTACTAATCAAGATAATAAAGTTTCCGATTTAGGAATAAAAATCAATGCTACAAATCATATTGATGACAACTTAAAATTACATGGTGGTTACCAATTTAGCGAAGTTATTATTAGTAATACTGAAGATACCGATAACCCAAACACAGAGCAATTTAATAAAGAAGTGGTGCGTACGCATTCCATTTATGGCGAAGCAGAATTTACCTCAGCAAATAAAAATACTTATGCCAGAATTGGTTTGAGAACTAATTTTATTGAAAAATTCTCAGAGTTTTTTACTGAGCCTAGACTCTCTGTAAGTCATAAATTAAACAATGATTTTAGATTAGAGTTTTTATCCGAATTAAAAAGCCAAACAACATCTCAAATTATAGATTTACAAAATGATTTTTTAGGGATAGAAAAACGCAGATGGATCTTGTCTAACAATGAAAGCATCCCAATTATTAAAAGTGTGCAAGCAGCAGCTGGAATTCACTACAATAAAAACAAGTTACTTGTAAGCATTGAAGCTTTTATAAAAGACGTAGAAGGCATTACATCTCAAAGTCAAGGTTTTCAAAACCAATTTCAATTTGTAGAAGAGATTGGTAAATTTCAAGTAAAAGGAATCGACTTTTTAATCAATAAGCAATTTGATTATTTTAGCACTTGGTTGAGTTATTCTTTTAGTAAAAACGACTATGTTTTTGACAACTTAAATGCTGGTAACCCATTTCCTAATAATATTGATGTACGTCATGCTGTGACATTTGCTAGTACGTATGATTTTGAAAATTTAAAATTTGCTTTAGGATTCAATTGGCATTCTGGGAGACCACAAACCGTACCTTTAGAAACTCAAGATCAATCTAGTACTCAAATCAACTACTCAACTCCTAACAGCTCTAGAATAAGTGATTATTTTAGAACAGATATCTCTGCGACCTACCAATTAAAATTCACTAATAAATTAGACGCTTCAATTGGAGCTTCCATTTGGAATCTATTTGATAGAAAGAATATCATTAACACCTATTATTCAAAAAACAATAATGGAGATGTTATCACGATAGACAATTTATCTTTAGGGATCACGCCTAACATTAGTTTTAGATTACGATTTTAAAACGACAATTATGACTTCGCAGGAATTATATAAATTACGTTTCCCAATTGGAGAATTTCAAAAACCTGATACTATTTCTTCGGAAATAATAAACTCATGGATTAATGATATTGAACGTTTCCCTTCGGAAATTGAAAAAACCACAAAAGATTTATCTAAAGAGCAATTAAATTGGAAATACAGACCAGATGGCTGGAATATAAAACAAGTTGTTCATCATTGTGCAGATAGCCACATGAACATCATCATAAGATTCAAATTAGCACTAACCGAAGATTCCCCAACCATTAGACCCTATTATGAAGATCGCTGGGCTACGCTTATTGATAGCACTGATGATAATTTGGAAAATAGTTTGTCTTTACTAAAAGGTCTTCATGCTAAACTATGTCAATTATTGAAGCACATTTCCGAAGAAGAAATGTCTAAAGAGTTTATACATCCAGAGCATGGTAAACGTTTTAGATTGGATGAAACTATTGGCACTTACGCTTGGCATAGCAATCATCATCTAGCTCATGTAAAACAAGCCATAAACCATAAAGGACAATTTTAATCTACATACGTTCTGGCACATTAATACCTAATAAGCCAAATGCGCTTTTAATGACGTTTGCAACAGACTGAGATAAACCTATTCTAAATGCTCTTGACACTTCATCTTCATTTCCAATAACGATTGGTAAATTTTGGAAAAATGAATTGTAAGCCTTTACTAAATCGTAAGTATAATTAGCAATTAAAGCTGGACTATAGTTACTAGCTGCATTATTAATTACCTCTGGAAATAACTCCAACTGTTTGAGAAGTTCTTTCTCTTTAGGATGCAATTTTAAACCAGAAAGATCCAATGAGCTATCTACTTTACCTGCTTTTCTCAAAACCGATTGTATTCTAGCGTAGGTATATTGAATAAACGGACCAGTATTTCCTTGAAAATCGATAGACTCCTTTGGATCAAATAAAATACGCTTTCTAGGATCTACTTTTAGTATAAAATACTTTAAAGCACCCAATCCTATGGTTTTATATAAATCTTGTTTTTCTTCTTGAGAATAGCCATCAAGCTTTCCTAATTCTTCAGAAATCTCTCCAGCAGTCTGCGCCATTTCATCAACTAAATCATCTGCATCTACAACAGTCCCTTCTCTACTCTTCATTTTTCCTGAAGGTAAATCTACCATCCCATAACTTAAGTGGTATAAATTATCTGCCCAATCAAAACCGAGTTTTTTGATGATTAAGAATAAGACCTGAAAATGATATTCTTGCTCATTACCTACAGTATAAACCATACCACCAACATCTGGAAAATCCTTAACACGTTGGATAGCTGTACCAATGTCTTGCGTCATATAAACAGCAGTACCATCACTACGTAAAACGATTTTTTCGTCAAGACCATCTTCTGTTAAATCACACCAAACAGAACCATCTTCTTTTTTGAAGAATACACCTGTTTTTAAACCTTCAGCAACAAATTCTTTTCCTAATAAATAGGTTTGACTTTCATAATATAATTTATCAAAATCAACACCAATACTTTTATATGTTGTGTCAAAACCTTCATACACCCAACTGTTCATTTTTTCCCAAAGTGCCACTACTTCTAGATCTCCTGCTTCCCATTTAAGAAGCATTTGTTGCGCTTCTAAAATAATTGGCGCATTCTTCTTAGCTTCTTCTTCTGTTTGTCCTTCGGAAATGAGCTGTTGTATTTCAGCTTTATATTCTTGATCAAATTTCACGTAGTAATTCCCAACCAGCTTATCGCCTTTTAAACCTGACAATTGTGGCGTTTCTCCATTTCCGAAGCGTTTCCAAGCCAACATACTTTTACAAATATGAATTCCTCGATCATTAATGATTTGAGTCTTGTAAACTTTTTTGCCTGAAGCTTTTAAAATTTCGGAAACACTATAACCTAAAATCACATTTCTAACATGACCTAAATGCAAAGGCTTGTTGGTATTTGGCGAAGAATACTCTACCATTACCGCTTTTCCTTTTGAGTTTGGTGTTGCAAACCCATATTGAGATTGATCTTTTATATTATTAAAAAAATTGATATAATAATCATCGTTGATTTCAATATTTAAAAAGCCTTTGACCACGTTGAAAGCTGTTACTTCTTCAACATTTTCAACTAAAAACTGACCAATTTTCTCTCCAATTTGAACAGGATTACCTTTCACAACCCTCAACATAGGAAACACAACTACAGTAATATCTCCAGCAAACTCTTTACGTGTTGCTTGAAATTCTACCGATTCTAATTCTGCATCAAAAACAGTTTTAATAGCCTGTATTACATTAAGTGAGAGTGTCTCTTGAAGATTCATTTTGGTATGGATTTTAAGTCTGCAAAGATAGACTTTTTATTAAAATTTAGGGATATAATGTGTGGATTATTCCTTATTTTTCGAGGTCAAATCATTACTTAGAATACTAGTGAGAAACAAAAATCTCTATTTCATATTCTGATGTAAATATGATTAAATTTGAACATGAAATATTTTAAATTTTTACTACTATCACTAACAATTACATCTTGTAATTCATCAGATAACACAATTGAAGAAGATTTAACACCTCCAGATCCAACACCTGTGTTTTACAAAGGGATGGATTTATCATTTCAGTCTGAATTAGAAGACCATAGTGTGACTTATAGAGATGTAAATGGTAGTCCTGTTGATTTATTAAACTATGTTACAAATAAAGGCACCAATCTAGTAAGACTCAAACTTTGGCATACATCACAAAATGGAGAAAACACTTTAAGCGATGTGAAGGCTTATGCGACTCGTATTAAAAATACAGGATCAAATTTTTTGTTAGATTTTCATTATAGTGATTTTTGGGCAGATCCTGGAACTCAAACACCACCTGTTGCATGGCAAAACATGACTGACGAAGAGATTAGAATTGCTATTTATGAGTATACAAAAGATGTGGTTACGCAATTAAAAAATCAAAATACGTTACCTGAGATCATCCAAATTGGCAATAAAACTGATAGTGGTTTTCTATGGAACTACGGAAAAGTATGGGACGAATTCTCCAACAATTGGGGGAATTATGCTGCTTTGGTACGTGAAGCGATAAGAGCGGTAAGAGAAGTTGACACTGAAAATAAAGTTAAAATTATGCTGCATCACTCTAACGTTGAACATTCAATTTACTTTTTTACTGAGCTAGAACCATTTGCGCTTGACTATGATATTATTGGTTTGTCTTACTATCCGCAATACCAAACTAAAGATCTTAATCTTGTTGCTAATAAGCTCAATATTCTAGCTACAACCTTCGGAAAAGATATTTTAATGGTAGAAGTTGCCTACCCTTTTACATTGCAATGGGACGACAACCAAAACAACTATATTGGAAGTCTTAATCAAATCATACCAGAATTCTCTCCAACACCTGAAGGTCAAAAAGCATATATGGAATGGTTAGTCACTACTATTAAAAACATCCCAGAAAATCATGGAATAGGATTCTGTTATTGGGCTCCAGATTGGGTTAGTTTCCCTAATAATGACACAAGTGTATCTGGAGGTAGCGCATGGGAAAATCAATGCCTATTTGATTTTGATCACAAAGCATTACCAGCTTTAGATATTTTTAGCAATAACTAACAATCAAGCAATTATACAAATTACTCTAATACCTTGCATTTCATCGACTGAAGTGTTCTTTTTCTATGATTTTTACCGTTTATCTATTCGTCGATGTTTTTATTTTTTCAAAGATTCACTTTAACTAATTTATCGGTAATAAAACCTAAAAATTAGGGTTTAAGATACTTTTTTTACATTTTTGAATTGCTATTAATCAAAGTCCCAAACGTTGATGAAACTTAATAATCAATCTTTATTGAGATTGACATTATTATTTCAACACTCTAACGACCTAACTACAAAGGAAGTTTCGTGTACAAATAATTTTGCAATTATTAATATCCTAATTAAACAATGAAGCAGTTAATTACATTAGCTGTTTTATGTATGTCGCTTTTTTGTTTTTCACAAACAAATGAGATCGATAGTCTTACTGTGGAATTAGCTTATCAAAAACAAGATTCATCAAAAGTAGAAACTTCTTTAAGATTAGTTAAGGCGCTTTACGACGCAAAAAGTTACAAAAAGGCCCTTACCTATATTGATAATACAGAACGTTTATCTAAGTTATTAAATCATACCAAAGGCATTGCTGATGTTAGCTATTTCAAAGCTTTAATTTACGCTCAAAATAATGATTACTACAACGCAATTGATGGCTACAACAGATCACGTAAATATTACAGTCAGTTAGGTGATACATTAGGAATCGCTAAAGTAAATAACAGCATTGGCTTAATTGAAATTAAACGTGGTAATTATAATATAGGTTTACAAAACTCATTGTCTGCCATCCACATCTTTGAAACAAAAAATCTCAAAAATGAATTAAGCTCTGCTTACAACAATCTTGCTGAAGCTTATTATAACACTAATCAAATAGATAAATCTTTAGAATTTAATATTAAAGCTTTATCCGTAAGAGAACAATTACAAGATAGCATTGGTATAAAATTGTCAACACGTAATATAGCAACATTATATTCTGAAAGAAAAGAACATAGAAAAGCTATTGAATTCTATGAAAAAGTATTAAAACTTCTCAATCCAAATACAGACCAAACACTTAAAGGTGAAATATTACCTCGTATTGGAGCAGAGTACTTACGTTTTAAAGATTACAAAAAAGCTACAGACTACTTATTTGAAGGCCTAAAATTCAATAGGAAAATTAATAATAAAGATGGTGTTTTGAGAGCACTCAATGCTATTGGCGAATTGAATATGGAGCTCAGAAATTTAAAATCTGCAACAATTCAAATAGATGAAGCTTATGCTATCGCTAAAGAAATTGATAATAAACCAGAGCTTCTCAAAAACTACAGACTACACAAAGAATTGGATTCTATTAGAGGTCGATTTCAAAATGCATTTTTCTGGCAAGGAAAATATTTTGCATTAAAAAGCGAGCTAGACAAAGAAAATCAGCCTATAATTCCTATTCTCACAAAACCAATTGAAGCAAAACCTATTGATAAAATCAAAGACTTCACTTCGTTAGCTACACAAGAGCAAAATGAAAAAGAAATTATTGAATTAAAAAAACTTAAAACGAATTCTTATGTATTAGGAGCAGCCTTTTTAATTGTATCTATCATACTGCTATTAACATATTTGAAACGAAAAAACATTATAAAATCCAACAGAGAACTCAAAAAGAGAAATAAAGAGATTCAATTGAGAAACATTGAATTTGCAGAACAGACCAAACATCTTGAAGAAGTTAACCATGTAAAAGATAGATTATTTTCAATCGTATCACATGATTTAAAAGATTCAATTTCATCAATAAAAGGATTTATAGATCTACTTAAAGAAGACGGTATTTCTCGTGAAGAATTTTATGACTTAGTGCCAGAGCTTAGTGAAAATGCAGACAGCGCGTCACAACTTCTTTACAATCTTTTAAATTGGTCTAAATCTCAAATGCAGAATTTAGAACCAAAAGCAGAACTCTTTAATATACAGGACGTATTCAAAAATAAAATAAGTTTAGTTGAGCAAAAAGTTGAACAAAAGCGTATTATTTTAATTGATGAATCAAGAAGAGATTTTATCTATGCAGATAGAAGTATGATTGAAATTGTAGTTCAAAATTTAATTACAAATGCTGTAAAATTCACACGTGTTGGTGACTCTATAACAGTATCAAATTCTGATCATAATGGGAAGAGTTTATTATGTATTGAAGATACAGGAGTTGGTATTTCTAAAGAAAACATAGATAAGTTATTCCAAAGCGGAACCTTTACTACTAGAGGAACGAGTAATGAAAAAGGCACAGGTTTAGGTTTAACAATTTGCAAAGAATTAGTAGAACTCAATAATGGTAGAATCTGGGTTGAAAGCACACCTGGAGTTGGTACTAAATTCTATGTTGAACTTCCTAAAATTGAGCCTAAAAACTAATTCAATTCCAATCCTCAATTTCATATAATTATTTTTGGTATATTGACATTCAAAACCAACCATAATGAGATACTTTATCATTTCTTGTCTTCTAATTTCTTTTTTAAGCTGCAAAGAAAAAGTAGATATTTCCAAAGAAAAAGCAATTACAAATCACTTACCAGAATTATTCTCATTGATGCAAGGATCATTTGATTCTGAAATACAATCACAAGTAGATTCGACTTATTTTAATATTTCGTTACACATGTATCCAATCTGGAAAGACAGAGGGAATTTCCTCTATGTTGAGCAAGCGCTTACTACTAAACAGGACCAACCTTACAGACAACGTATTTATGAAGTCACTAAATTAAACGACAGCCTATATAGCTCTGCAATTTACACTATAGAAAATGATTCACTATGGATTGGAAAATGGAAATCTCCTGAAGCTTTTGACACGCTCGTTTGGAATAATGTGACAAAAAAAGAAGGATGTGAAGTTATACTAAAGCGAATAGAACCAAATTATTTCAAAGGAGAAACTGGAGACAAAACCTGTAAAAGTTCTCTTTATGGAGCCTCTTATGCAACTAGTGAAGTGGAAATCATGGAAGACAAGATCATCTCATGGGATCAAGGCTTTGATGACAAGGACGAACACATTTGGGGTGCAGAAAAAGGCGGTTATATTTTTAATAAACTTGACTAAACTTTAGGTAAGAAAACCTCAGCCATCATACAGCGAGCACTTCCACCACCACAAGTTTCTATTGTTTCTAAACTACTCGATAAGATTGGGCAAAATCTTTCAATGTCTGCAACCTGTTTTGGAGTTAAACTATCGTGAGCAGCTTTACTCATTACCAAATAACGTTGGTCATTCTCTCCTTTTACTTGTAACATATTACCAGCAAATTGGTGCATTTGACTTTCATTAATCTCTATGATTACTTTACCATCTTGCTTAAGGTTTTTGATAACATTTTTTCGCTCCTTTTTATCATCAATTGAATCCAAGCATATTACAGAGAACTTCTCAGCCAAACACATCATTACATTAGTATGATAGATTGCCAAACGCTTTCCATCAACGTTTTGATATGCAGTAAAAACGACTGGAGTATATTCAAAATCTTCGCAAAATTCTATAAACAATTCCTCATCTGCTCTTGGTGACAATGCACAATATGCTTTTGAATTAATTCTATCTAGCAATATGCTACCAGTACCTTCTAGAAAGAAACCTTCATCTTCAGCACTTGTATAATCTATAATATTGTTAATTTGAAAACCCTCCTTTTCTAAACGAATAAAAACCTCATCACGTCTTTCTCTTCTTCTGTTTTCTGCAAACATTGGATATAAACCTACATCACCATTTTCATGAAAACTCACCCAATTATTAGGAAAAATAGAATCTGGAGTATCCATTAATTCATCATCATTCTCCACAATTACATTAACACCAACTGCTCTTAGTTTTTCTACAAAATCATCAAACTCAACTTGCGCTTTTGCATTGATTTCGGCATTCTTTATATTAAGATCTTCTTGAAAATAATTATTGACTGCAGTTTGCTCATTCATCCTAAAATTAACAGGACGAATCATTAAAATTGTATTTGTAGTTTGTGACATTTCAAAAAATTAAGGAACTGCTAAATTAAATAAAATAAGTAGAGATTTATACCGCATTTCTATTATTAACACTAAGATGTAACCAATTAAGAGCAACTTGCCTGTCTTTAAACAATTTAATGTCCCAATTATTACCTTTATTTATGTCTATTAGAATTTGCGTAGCCATTTCTGCATTTAGGTTATAGATAAGTACAGCCATGGATTTCACCTGACTTAAATTAGCAATTTGAAGTTGTGCATCAAATTTATATGAATACGAATTTTCTTTGTTAATTAATAAGGAAAATGGGCTTTCTAAATTTGATAATAAAAATTCATGATATTGATTAACCATATCAATATCCATTACGACGCCTTCGTTAATTATGACTTCGGCAATATTATTATGGATAATATTAATTTTCCCAAAAGGGAGGATAAAAACTTTCATTAAACTATTAATTTAGAGGGATAAATCAAATTTAGAGTAACTTTAAGGAGAATTTAATCAACACTTATAAAGAAATAAACAACATATTAACAATATGACTCAAACAATTAAAAATCAGGTTATTACAAAATTAGCTTCACTGTTTTTAATCACCTTTTTATTATCTTGTTCTTCGGAAAGCAATTCTATTCGTGAAGATTTCACTACTGAATTTGAGAAATCTAACGGACTACAAACAGCGACTTATACTGAAACAATTCAATTTTATCAGGATTTGGCAGATACGTTTTCCGAAGTAAAAATAGATAGTATTGGTGAAACAGATTCTGGGAAACCGCTTCATATTGTAACTTTAAATTCTGATTCTAATTTTAATTATTCTGAAATAAGAAACAACAAGCGTATTCTATTAATTAATAATGGGATTCATCCTGGAGAATCTGATGGTATTGATGCGACAATGATGCTCTTTCGAGATATCGTTCAAGGCAAAATAGACATGCCCCAATCTACAGTTTTAGTCACCATCCCAATTTATAATGTTGGAGGAAGTTTGAACCGAAACTCAACAACCCGAACAAATCAAAACGGTCCAGAAACTTATGGATTTAGAGGTAATGCACGTAATTTTGATTTGAATAGGGATTTTATAAAATCTGACACCAAGAACGCTAGAACTTTTGCTCAAATTTTTCACTTAATAGAGCCTGATGTTTTTATCGACAACCACGTTAGTAACGGAGCAGATTACCAATACACACTAACACATCTATTTACGCAGCACAATAAGTTAGGTGGAGAACTTGGTGATTTCATCCACAACAAAATGATGCCTCAACTAGAACAAAAACTTGCGAAAAAAGATTGGGATATCACACCTTACGTGAATGTATTTAATAGAACACCTGAGGAAGGTTTTAGTCAGTTTATGGATTCTCCTAGATATTCTACGGGTTATACTACATTATGGAACACTTTAGGCATGATGGTAGAAACTCATATGCTAAAACCTTACAAGCAACGTGTTGAAGGGACTTATGAGCTTATGAAAAGTATGATAGAAATTACCGAGAATGAAGGTGAGACTATTTCCGTATTACGTGAAAATGCAGTAGATAATTTGCGAAACAAAAAAACCTATCCTTTACAATGGACCATTGACACCACAAAAACCACAACCTTAGATTTTAAAGGATTTGAAGGTAACATGATTGAAAGTCATCTTACTGGTGCAAAGCGACTAAAATATGACACTAGCAAACCATTTACGAAACCAGTGACTTATAGAAATTATATGACTTCAACTTTGGATGTAGAAATTCCTGAAGCATATATAATTCCGCAAGGATGGTGGAACATTATTGAACTTTTAAAGCTAAATAACATAGAAATGAATCGCTTTGAGAGTGATACGACTTTAACGGTCAAATCTTATAAGATTAAAAACTACGAGACAAGAAAACAAGCTTATGAAGGTCATTATCCTCACTACAATGTGGAGTTAGATGTTTCCGAAGTAAAAATGACATTTTTTAAAGGTGATTATATAGTTAATACCAACCAAAACGGATTTAGATATCTACTTGAAACCTTAGAACCTCAAGCTCCAGATTCATTTTTTAGTTGGAATTTCTTTGATACGATTCTGCAACAAAAAGAAGGCTTTTCTCCTTATGTATGGGAAGATAAAGCGCTACAATTATTGAGAAACAACCCCAAATTGCAAATCGATTTTAATTTGAGAAAGTCATTCGATAAAGATTTTGCAAATAATTGGTATGCACAGTTAGATTGGTTGCACAAACAAAGTGAAAATTATGAGAAAGCTCATTTGCAGTATCCTGTTTATAAATTGTTTTAATAACAATTAAAAATCACCTACACATACAATTATAGATGATTGGTTTTCAAATAATTGGTTTTAAAAATTTTATTTTTCACCTTTTGTAAAAGCAATACTAAAATTATATAAATTTGCTTAAAATTATATCGCTTTTAAGCGTCAAACATGAATAAATATATTGTTGTCGATCAACCGCAAAAGTGGAACTTTTTGATTGAGAATATTACAGTAATTTCCTCGCAAGAGTATCTTACAAATCCTAAATTTTCACAACTAAAAAAGGCTAGAATATTTAACCTTTGTAAAGATTATTCTTATCAATCTAAAGGTTATTATGTCTCTCTTTTAGCTGAAGCTAGAGAACATTTACCAATCCCAACCGTCAAAAACATTGTAGATCTACGAGCATTAAAATTGGTTCGTATTGTCTCAGATGAGTTTGATGATGTTATCCAGCAGAGTTTAAAAAATATTAAATCTCGCGAGTTTACATTAAGTATTTATTTTGGTCAAAATGTGGCTCAAAAATATAAGGAGTTAAGCAGTTTATTTTACAAACACTTTCAAGTTCCTTTTTTAAGAGTAAAGTTTAGTTATAATACAAAATGGACTGTACAGAGTATTAGAGCTATTTCAGAATCTGAAATCCCTCAAGAACATTTTGAGACCGTTCAAATTTTTGCAAATCAGTATTTTGGAAAGAAGCGTTATGACACTCCAAAACAGGTAAACTACGATTTTGATTTAGCAATCTTGGTAAATCCTAATGATCCTGCACCTCCAAGTAATCCTAAAGGATTGAAGAAATTCATGGAAATCGCTGAGAAAATGAATATTTATGCTGAAATCATTGAGCCTAAAGACTTATCACGACTATCTTCTTTTGATGCATTATTTATTCGTCAAAGTACAGAAGTTAATAATGAAACGTATGCTTTTGCTCGTAAAGCGCAGCAAGAAGGCATTGCCATTGTTGATTATCCTGATGCTATATTAAAATGTTGCAATAAAGTCTACATGGCTGAAGCACTAAACAATGCTAATATTGCGACACCAAAAACGGTCATCATTCACAAAGACAATAAAAACGATGTCCTTAAACAAGTTGGTTTACCATGTGTATTAAAGGCTCCAGATTCCACATTTTCTTTTGGTGTAAAAAAAGCCAAAACAGAAAAAGAATATGACCAATTAGTAACAGAAATGCTAAAAGAATCAGATCTTATCATTGCACAAGAATTTTGTCCGTCAGATTATGATTGGAGAATTGGCATTATTGACGATCAACCATTCTTCGCTTGTAAATATTACATGGCAAAAGGCCATTGGCAAATCTATAACTGGAAAGCCAAGAAAAAAAATGATCAAGATGGAGATGCAGATTGCTTACCTCTTGAAGATGTTCCAAAAGTTGTTTTGGATATGGCTATAAAAAGCGCAAAATTAATAGGCAAAGGTTTATTTGGTATTGATATAAAAGTCGTAAACAATCAACCTATGGTTATTGAAATTAACGACAATCCAAACATTGATTTTGGTGTCGAAGATGCCTATTATGGCGACAAAGTTTACACCACAATATTATCTGCATTAAAATCTAGATTAGAATAATCATGAGTAAAAATTATCACCTTTTTGAAGTTTTTGGTATTGAGTTAGAATATATGCTTGTCAACAATTCAAATTTTAAAGTAGCACCTGTTGTAGATCAATTATTGTCATTAAAAAACGGGAAACTCACATCAGATATTGACAACGGTAGCATTGCATGGAGTAATGAATTAGTTGCTCATGTAGTTGAACTCAAGACAAATGGTCCTACAGCAGATTTAGAAACATTAGCTGATAAATTTCATAAAAACATTCTTGAAATCAATCAATTATTAAAGCAAATTGATACTCAATTGTTACCAACTGCTTCGCATCCTTTAATGAATCCATTAAAAGACACCCAGTTATGGAAACACAGTTACAGCGAGGTTTATGAGCTCTACAATAGAATTTTTGATTGTAAAGGTCATGGTTGGAGCAATGTACAAAGCACTCATATTAACTTACCTTTTTATGACGATAGAGAATTTGAAAAACTCCACGCTGCTATTAGAGTCATTTTACCATTAATTCCAGGGCTATGTGCAAGTTCTCCAATTTTGGAAGGCAATACTACAGGTTTTCTAGATTCGCGATTAGAATACTATAAAACTAATCAAAAAGAAATCCCAGAAATGACAGGTATGGTTATTCCAGAGGCTGTTTTCAGCAAGGTTGATTATTATGCTACTATTTTTGAACCTATAAAAAAAGCAATCAAACCTCATGATACTAAGAAAATTTTAGATCATCATTTTTTAAATTCCAGAGGTGCCATTGCTCGTTTTGACAGGAATGCTATAGAAATTCGTCTTGTCGACGTTCAAGAATGTCCAAAAGCAGATATTGCCATTTGCATCTTGATTATTGAAGTTTTAAAAGCTTTGGTCAATAAAGAGTTTTGCACTCTAAAAGCTCAGAAAGAATGGAAAAAACAAGATCTTTTTGAGATTTTGAATGATGGAATTAAGCATGGAGAACATGCTTTAGTTCAAAATATTGACTATTTATCGCTCTTCGGAATTAAAGAAAAAGCAACCATGCAAGACATTTGGAAACATTTGTATGACAACGTTAAAACAAATATATCTTCGGAAAATCAAAAGACCATAGAGTTTATTCTAAATAATGGGACATTATCATCTAGGATCTTAAAGGCTCTTGGTGAAGATTTTTCTGAAGGCAACATCAAACAGGTATATTCTAAACTTGCTGGATGTTTAGAAACGAATCAATTATTTGGAAATTGAAACTCATCATCACTTGTGAGCATGGCGGAAATGAAATTCCGTCACAATATTTAAATTTATTTAAAGCACATAAAAGTGTTTTAGAAAGCCATAGAGGTTTTGATTTGGGTGCTCTGGATGTTTTTGAATATTTAAAGCCACTATCAGATTACTCCAAATCGAGTACAACCAGTCGTTTGCTCATTGAATTAAATCGTTCGCTTCATCATAAACAGCTATTTTCAGAATATAGTAAAACATTAAACACAAGCGAAAAAGAACATATAATCTCAACAATCTATGTTCCACACCGCAATGATATTGAGTCTAAAATTTCAAGCTTTATCTCAAAAAGCGAAACTGTATTGCATCTTTCTATTCATTCCTTTACACCTACTTTAAATGGTATAGAGCGAGATTGTGATATCGGCTTATTGTATGATTCTAGAATACTCTTGGAAAAACAGTTTTCAGCAGAACTAAAATCTCAAATTAAAACTAAGAGTCCTGACTTAAATGTAAGGTTTAATTATCCATACTTGGGAAAAGCAGATGGTTTCACAACGTATTTACGACGAAAATTTAAAAAAAATTATATAGGAATTGAAATTGAAATCAACCAAAAACATTCAAAATCTAATCAAATGAACCAACTTTTAAAAGACACTTTACTAGTGGCAATAAAAAATGTAACCATTAATTTTTGAACACCTATTAACTTAAACTAAGATTCTAATATTAGCATAACTATTCTCTAAGGCTTTTTGACTGTCTTCTGGAGAAAGCCATTCTACTTTTGTAATGCCTTCGTTTTCTTGCGGAAATAACTTACCCTCAAACGACGTTTTCATTTCAAACCAATAGGTCACCTTGATTTTATGTTTCCCATTACGTTTAAAAATATGATAGGTCGTATCTAAAGGTTTTACAATCTCAAGACCTTGCACTCCAGTCTCCTCCTCTACTTCTCGTAGTGAAGTTTCTTCTATGGTCTCTTTTTTTTCAGTTTTTCCTTTAGGCAAATCCCATTTATCATTTCGATATATAAAAAGAATCTCACCTTTATCATTATAAACTTTACCTCCACCTGCAACAACATTTGGTAGCAACTTTAAAAATTTCTTAATGAGTTTATGTTCTTTTTTGCCAATAAGCCTAACTTCTTTTAAAGATGAAGAATTAAGCTTCTTGATGACTTTTCCAATATTTACTTCGGAAAGTAGATAATTCTTAAAACCGTCTTCTTTTTCAACTTTTGTTGTCAAGACTATAGGTTTATCATTTACAAATATGTAATGCATGATTATATATGTAGGAATTTAAAAAGTAAAAATATCATTTTTATGGAGATGATACCTATTTTTTAAAATAATTTATTTTAATTTCTGAAATTCTTTTTACTAAAAAAAGTGTAGTTTTACAGCATGATTTTTGACAAAGAAACTGCCAAACAAACAGCTGAAGTTTTATTACAAATTAATGCTATAAAACTTCAACCTAATGACCCTTTCACTTGGGCATCAGGATGGAAATCACCAATCTATTGTGATAATAGAATTGTACTCTCATTTCCACCAATAAGAAATTACATTCGTGAAACCATAGCGAAGCATATAGAATCTCACTACGGTAAAGTAGATGTTATTGCTGGTGTTGCTACTGGTGCAATTGGGATTGGAATCTTGGTTGCTGAATATCTAGGTCTTCCTTTTATTTATGTAAGACCAGAAGCTAAATCTCACGGACGACAAAACCAGATTGAAGGTTTTGTAGAATCTGGACAAAATGTAGTTGTCGTTGAAGATTTGATAAGTACCGGAAAAAGTAGCCTCAACGCTGTAAAAGCACTTAAAGAAGCTAATGTTAATGTTAAAGGAATGGTGGCTATATTTTCTTACGGATTTGAAGTCGCAAAAAACAATTTTGAAGCTGCAAACGTAGACCTTCATACCTTAAGCAACTATGAAAACCTATTAGAACAGGCGCTAGACACAAAGTATATAACTGCTAAAGAACAAGAAGTTTTGGCACTTTGGAATGCTAACCCTAGCGAATGGAACGCTATTTGATTATAGCTCTATAAATTTATTATATTACACACATGAAACGAGCATTTTAAAAGCCCTATCATCAAAGTGAAGGATTTATAGCGAACAGCATGTGTCCTTAAAAAACAATAAAACTTATCACATGAAATTAGAATCACCAAAAACAACTATAAACAAATCGGCTCAAGAGACTTTTGATTTTTTAGCAGATGTCAAAAACTTTGAAAAGTTAATGCCAGAAAACATTAGCAAATTTGAAGTCCTTGATACAGATAAATTTTTATTTGCCCTTAAAGGCATGCCGGAAATAGTACTTAAAAAGAAAGAGGCTGTGGCACCTAACAAGGTTGTTTTAGGAGCAGCTGGTGGAAAACTAGACTTTTCACTAACTGCAAACATTACAGAACCTGCACCTGCTCAAAGTGAGGTAGAACTTATTTTTGAAGGTGAATTCAATGCTATGATGGGAATGATGATTAAAGGACCTATCAAAAAATTTATTGAAACTTTAGTTGAAAATATGCCAGCACAAATCTAATAGAGAAGTTTTACTTCCTTTAGATCAAATTCTTTTAGAATATCATCTTCAACTAAAACTTTTAGATGTCCAGAATTTGAAACGCCTTTTATAAAACCAGAAAACAAAGCGCCTTCTTCATTTTTAAATGTTGAAGGTTTTTCTTTTCTAAATAATTCGGTTTCATACAGCGTTTTTATACTTTGATAATTATCCTCTTTCAATTGATTCATGTAAAACTGTAAATTCTCAATGATTTTTTTAAGGACATTATCAATACTATTGTGTTTCCCTGATACCTTTTGCATAGATGTTGCTAGCGGTAAATTATCAAAATGTACTTGATTAATATTAATACCAAAACCAATTATGGTACCTTGAAGGGTATTATTTTTAATGACATTTTCAATCAAAATACCTGAAATCTTCTTTTGGTCTGCCAAAATGTCGTTTGGCCATTTCACTTTAATATTACTAATGTGAAAGTCTTTCAATGCTTTAGATATAGCCAATGAAGTCACCATACTAATCCAAAAACTATATTTGATTGTTAAAAAAGAAACGTCAACAAACACACTAGCCATAAGGTTTTTACCAGGCTGAGAAGACCAAGATGTCCCCATTTGTCCACGACCTTTTAATTGTGACTCTGCAGTGACAACTGTGTAATCTTCTAATCTTTTATCACTACTCAATCGTCTTAAAAACGTATTGGTAGAGTCGATGGCATTAAGTTTGATTATGTGCATAGTAATGTGCTAAAAAAAATTATAATTTTCTTATGACGAATAACCGTTTATAAGAAGCAAAAAAATAATAACTTTGCACAAAATTAAATCAATTTAATGGCGAAAAAAAATACAAGTCCAGATCAACTCATAAGTACAGTTATTGCTGGCATTGAGGATGTAAAAGGAAAAGAGATTATAATTTTAGATCTTAGAGAAATTGAAAATACAGTTTGTGATTACTTCGTTATCTGTGAAGGAACATCTAATACACAGGTAAACGCCATTGTAAATTCTATCCAAAAAAAGGTTAGTAAAGAACTTAAAGACAACCCTTGGCATGTTGAAGGAAGTGAAAATGCAGAATGGGTATTAATGGATTACGTTAACGTTGTTGTGCACGTTTTTCAAAAACATATCAGAGAATATTATGATATTGAGAGTCTTTGGGGTGACGCAAAAACCACAAAAATAGATTCAAGTTATTAAATTATTAAAAAAAACCGCATTTACGGTACTACATATATGGCAAAAGACAATAAAAATTTAAGTAAAAAACCAAAGTTTAATTCTTGGTGGATTTACGGAGTTGTAATCGCAGTTATTATAGGAATCCAGTTATTTTCTGGAGGAATGGGTGGTTCCGAAGGAAAAAAAATAAACCCTTCAGAGTTTTTTGAATACATGGCGCAAGGAGATGTTGACAAACTTGACATTATCAATAAACGAGAGGCACGTGTCTATTTAACCAAAGAAGGACAAGATAAGGAGATTCATAAAAAATCTAAGCCTACAAGTATTCTACCGCAAGTAACACCACTACCAAATTATACATTTGAATTTGGAGATTTAAAATTATTTGAAGAACAAATAAATACTACAAAAGCAGAAAACCCTAATATTAATGTTCCTGTAGAGTTTAAAACTGATGAAAATGTCTTCGGAAATATCTTGTTTTCATTATTACCGTTCATTTTAATCATAGGGGTTTGGATCTTTATCATGAGACGTATGTCTGGTGGTGGAGGCGGTGGCGCTGGCGGACAAATTTTCAATATAGGAAAATCTAAGGCCAAGCTATTTGATGAAAAAACAGACGTAAAAACAACGTTTAAAGATGTTGCAGGTTTAGAAGGTGCAAAAGAAGAAGTACAAGAAATTGTAGATTTCTTAAAGAATCCTGAAAAATACACCTCTCTTGGTGGTAAAATCCCGAAGGGAGCATTACTAGTAGGACAACCAGGAACAGGTAAAACCTTATTAGCAAAAGCAGTTGCTGGAGAAGCAAAAGTGCCTTTCTTTTCATTATCTGGTTCAGATTTTGTAGAAATGTTTGTTGGTGTTGGAGCATCTCGTGTAAGAGATTTATTTAAGCAAGCTAAAGAAAAGTCGCCAGCTATTATATTTATTGATGAGATTGATGCTATTGGTCGTGCTCGTGGAAAAAGTAATTTCTCAGGTTCTAATGATGAACGTGAAAACACACTTAACCAACTATTAACTGAAATGGATGGTTTTGGGACTAATACAAACGTTATCGTACTTGCTGCAACAAACAGAGCAGATGTTTTAGATAAAGCATTAATGCGTGCTGGACGTTTTGATAGACAGATTTTTGTTGATCTTCCAGATGTTAGAGAACGTAAAGAAATTTTTGAAGTTCATTTAAGACCTATCAAACAAGCCGAAAAATTAGATGTTGATTTCTTAGCAAAACAAACTCCAGGATTCTCTGGAGCAGATATTGCTAACGTATGTAACGAAGCTGCATTAATTGCTGCTAGAAAAGGTAAGAAAGCAGTTGATAAACAAGATTTCTTAGATGCTGTAGATCGTATTGTTGGTGGTCTTGAGAAAAAGAATAAAATTGTTACTATTGAAGAGAAGAAAGCAATTGCTTATCATGAAGCTGGACATGCAACTGTAAGTTGGATGTTAGAACATGCTGCGCCTTTAGTAAAAGTAACTATTGTACCTCGTGGACAATCTCTAGGTGCTGCTTGGTATTTACCAGAAGAGCGCTTAATTGTACGTCCAGAGCAAATGTTGGATGAAATGTGTGCTGCCTTAGGTGGACGAGCTGCAGAAAAAGTTATTTTTAATAAAATTTCAACAGGAGCACTTAGTGATTTAGAAAAGGTAACTAAGCAAGCAAGGGCTATGGTGACTATCTATGGTCTTAGTGAAAAGGTTGGTAACATCACATATTACGATTCTTCAGGTCAAGAGGCTGGGTTTACAAAACCATACAGTGAGCAAACTGCAGAATTAATAGATAAAGAGATTTCAGATATTATAGAAAAGCAATACCAACGTGCTATAGTATTATTAGAAAAGAATAAAGACAAGCTTACAGAACTTGCTGAAGTACTCCTTGAAAAAGAAGTTATTTTTAAAGATAACCTCGAAAAAATATTTGGAGAGCGTCCTTTTCAAAAACAAATTGAACATCGCTTATTACAATCAAATAAAATAGAAGAAGAGGAATAACATTTTCTTACTCAAATTATCTTATAAAAAACTTAAATTGACTCACATTAATTTAAGTTTTTTTATATTTGAATCATACTTTAATTCAATTAGGTTAATAGCTATCCCTTTACATGAGTCTATTTCGTAAAATCTTCGGTTTAAAAAGCACGCCTGAAGACAACATAAAAAGCGAACAGCGAGGCAAATACATGCCCGAAATCACGCTACCTGTTGACGAACAATTCACTATAAACTTTAAGGCAAACGGTGGGAAATTCTTGTATTGTGAAAATATGCAAGAAGTTCAAAGTTCTCTAAAATCAATTTTATTAGAAAATAATTGGGAGAATGACAAAGTTTTAATGTTTGATGCTCGATTAGAAGATCTTTTTAAAGGTTTTCACCTTGAAAAAACCAAACGAATTTCAGAAAGCTCATTTTTCTTTTCAACTTGTGAATACCTTATTTCAGATGATGGTTCATTACTGATCTCATCCAATCAAATAGCAGAAAAGAAATTAAAAGAGTTACCAGATAATTTTGTCATCTACGCAACCACAAGCCAATTTGTTCAAAATATTGGAGAAGGGCTTAGAGGCATTAAGGGAAAAAACAAAGATAAAATTCCTACAAATATTACAACTATCAAACACTTCAAGACGATAGAAGATAAAGACTTTCTTACTTATGGTAGTAGTTCAAAAAACTTATATTTATTGCTTCTAGAAGATTTATAAATGAAAGAAACTATTACAAGAGGTATTTCAGGATTGTTATACGTATGTCTTCTTATTGGGTCACTTTTTTGGCAACACGCATTAATTGCATTATTTTTTGTGTTTGGATTGATTTGTATGACAGAGTTTAAAAAACTGATCCAGTTAAAAAGCGTTATACCTTATATTGTTTTTTCAATTTTATACTTTGGATTCGCTTATTGGAAACTCATTACAGAACCCTCAACAGGCTATAGTGAAGCTTTACAAATACTTTTAGTCATTACCATTTTTGTTCTACTTATTCTTATCAAAGACCTATTTTCAGAAAAAACGATTCCATTATTTAGTTCAAAACGATTTATCATTACAACCTTTTATTTATCAAGTGGTTTCGTGTTTCTAATTTGCATCGCCAATGTTGATCAAAAATTCACACCTTTACTATTACTAGGTTCGTTTATATTGGTTTGGGTTAATGATACCTTTGCATATCTTGTGGGTAAAAATTTTGGAAAACAAAAGCTATTTCCTAGTATTTCTCCTAAAAAAACGGTTGAAGGTTTTCTTGGCGGATTATTTTTCGCATGCATCGTAAGTTATTTTATTTGGTATTTCACAGATACACTTACCTATACGCATTGGTTAATTCTAGGCATTATTGTTAGTGTTTTTGGTACTATTGGAGATTTAATTGAATCAAAATTTAAGCGTCAAGCAAATGTTAAAGACAGTGGTATGATTATGCCAGGTCATGGAGGCTTACTAGATCGCCTAGATAGTATTATATTTGCTGCACCATTTATATTTTTATATTTAAGACTCATTACTTATGTTTCATAAAGAAGGTTATAAAATTATTCTCATCACGTTAGTCATTGTCATTGGCTCTGTACTCATGATAGATCGTTTCATCGATATAGCATGGTTACGAATACTCCTCATGATTGGGATGCTTGCATTACTAGTGCTAATTCTTCAGTTTTTTAGAAATCCTAAACGATTAACAACGTTAGACGATCATAATGTAGTGTCACCTGTAGATGGCAAAGTGGTTGTGATAGAAGAGGTGTTTGAAAAAGAAGTATTCAACGATAAGCGCATTCAAGTATCTGTGTTCATGTCGCCTATTAATGTTCATGTGACGCGTTATCCTATAGGCGGAAATGTAACCTACTCAAAATATCATCCAGGAAAGTTCCTTGTTGCTTGGCATCCAAAATCAAGTGAAGAAAATGAACGCACCACTGTTGTTGTTGAAAATGATAACTTCGGAAAAGTGCTGTACAGACAAGTTGCAGGAGCTTTAGCAAAACGTATTGTCAATTATGCAAAAGTTGACGATAATGCTGTACAAGGATCAGATTCTGGGTTTATAAAGTTCGGATCACGAGTAGATTTATTCTTACCTTTAGATGCAGACATTAAAGTAGAATTAAATCAAAAAGTAAAAGGAGGCGAAACTGTTATTGCCACAAAATAATGACTTCTAAAGCGCTAGACATAGAATTCGACAAAGCGGTAGAGCGTATCAATGCACATACCGAACCTTTTCCTGCAGACATGCTCTTGCGTTTATATGCCTATTACAAAAAAGCGACGAACAATTACGAAAGACCAAGCAGTCGCAAACCTATAATCAATGCATTTAAAACAAATGCACTATTTCAAATCAAAGATGTTTCCGAAGATGAAGCCAAACGCATTTACATTGATTTGGTCAACAACTATTTTCTATATAGAAAATAGAATTTCATAACATACCTCAAAGCCTCAAACATGAAAAAATCACTCGTTTTACTCGTTACACTTATCACCATAAATGTAACAAGCGCACAAACATTTAATCAATTTTATGCAGATATTGTAGCAAATACATCACAAGCTAATGTACTAAGTGATTTAACTGCTTTTGAAAATTTTGGAGTTAAAACAGTAGGATCTACAGCCTTAGCAAATACCGAAAATTGGATCACAGCACGTTATCAAGCACTTGGTTATACAGATGTCGTGTTGCAACCATTCACTTATTCCGCGGGAACAAGTAATAATATTATTGTGACCAAAACGGGAACACTCTATCCAAATACGTTTTTAATTATTGATGCACATTATGACACGATTAATGGACCAGGAACCAATGATAATGGTTCAGGAACCGTTTTACTTTTAGAACTCGCAAGACTTTTAGAAAATGTAGAAACCGAATATTCTATTAAGTTCATTCACTTTTCAGGAGAAGAAGATGGATTAATTGGTAGTAATTACTATGTTAATAATACTGTGATACCTCAAAATTTAGACATTAAACTTGTTTTTAATATTGATGAAGTTGGAGGTGTAAATGGAATGACCAATGACACTGTGGTTTGTGAACGTGATTTATCTAATCCGCAATCAAATAACGCTGCTTCTAGTGCTGCGACAAGTAGCTTAGCTACTTTAATAGAGCTATATTCTAATTTAGAAACCGAAATTTCAAATGCTTATGCTTCAGATTATATTCCTTTTGAAAACAATGGAAAAATCATCACTGGTTTATATGAAAGCAATGTGTCACCAGTAAATCATACTGCAAACGACAATCTTGCTCATATGGATGTCAATTATGCTTACGAAGTCATAAAAGGATCTCTTGGAGCTGCATTAGAATTTGCGGTTGCTTTTGAAACCTTAAGTCTAGAAGAGCAAAATAATTTTAATGAAATGATTAGCATCTCTCCTAACCCATCAAGCAATTTTATTACTATCGAATTTAAAAAACCATTGCAACAAGCAGTAGATTTTGAAATTATTGATACATTAGGTAAACAAGTTTATCATGATAAATTAAGCAAGCAAAACCAAACTATTGCCTTAGATAGTATTGCATCTGCTCAATATTTTGCAGTATTTAAAATTGATAACAAACGTTTTGTAAAAACGCTTGTCATAGATTAAATAAGATTTGTATCTTAATGGTTGATTTGTTCTTGTTACTATAATAATCTCAGAATCACATCCCATGAAGTTTATATACATTCTATTATTCAGTTTAAGTATTCAATTTAGTTTTGCTCAAAATGACATCAATCGTTTAGTTGAAAAAGGTATTACATATCATGATGCAGGCAATTATGAAAAAGCCATTGAAACTTATCAAGAGGCTTTACAACTAAATCCTAAATCTTCATTGGTAAATTATGAAATCTCACTAAGTTACTTCCATAACAAAGACTACAAAAAAGCAATTAAACATAGTGATGTTGTCATAGATAATGATGACAAACATGTTAAAGCAGCCTATATCACAAAAGGTTCTTGTTTAGATAATCTGGGTAAAACTAAAGAATCTATAAAACTCTTTAAGAAAGGAATTAGGAAATTTGAAAACGACGGATTGATCTACTATAACCTAGCACTTAATCATTATAAACTTAAAGACTTTGATGAAGCCGAAAAAGTGATCACTCAAGGTATAGGAGTACAAAACAATCATGCAAGTAGTCATCTCCTTTTAGCTTATCTCAATTATGATAAAAGTAGAAATGTGCAAACCCTTTTAAATCTACATTACTTTTTGTTTCTAGAACCAAATTCTAGACGCTCACCTCAAGCTGCTGGGTTAATAAAAGAGATTATGGGAGCCAATGTAAGTCAAGATAAAGACAAGCCTAATACCATAAATATTAGTTTATCGTTACCAGATGACGATGATGATTTTGGCGCTGCCGAAATGATGCTCTCCATGTTAGAAGCTTCCAAAAAACTTGAAAAGAATGAAGGTAAATCTGAAGACGAGCTCTTCATTGCAAATACAGATTCATTCTTCACAATGATGGGAGAACTTAAGAAAAAGAAACACAAAGGAATTTACTGGGACATCTACGTACCTTTCTTTGATGATTTAGCTAAAAGTGAATTTATGGAAACCTATTACTACCACGTCATGCAATCTGTAAACGAGAATTCTACAGATTGGCTTAACTCACATCCACAAGAAGTAGATGCTTTAATGCTTTGGTTAAAAAGTAAAGCATAAGTCAATCGCAACCTTTAGACTACTTAAAATTGAAACATGAAAATACAGCCTACATAGCATTAGGTAATTTTCATAACTCACAAATTCATTGTACTATGACCAAAACTTTACAAACTCCACTTACATTTAATTGTGGTGCAACAATGTCAAATCGTTTCATGTTGGCACCAATGACCAATACTCAAAGCCATAAAGATGGTACATTGTCTAATGATGAGTATAACTGGCTAACCATGCGAGCAAAAGGTGGTTTTGGGTTGACGATGACGTGCGCCTCTCATGTGCAAGCTATTGGTCAAGGCTTTCCTGGACAGTTAGGAATTTTTTCAGATGTCCAAATTGAAGGTCACAAACGTTTGGCTGCAGGAATCCAGAAAGAAGGTAGTTTGGCTGTAATTCAATTACATCATGCTGGTATGCGTTCTCCAGAAGATGTTATTGGTGAACAACCTGTTTGTCCTTCGGAAATTCAAAAACACAACACTCGTGCTTTAACCTTAGAAGAAGTCTATCAATTACGCCAAGATTTTATTGATGCAGCAATTAGAGCTCAAAAAAGCGGTTACGATGGTGTTGAAATTCATGGTGCTCATGGTTATATTTTAACTCAGTTTTTAAGCTCAGATATTAATAAACGTACAGATATTTACGGTGGATCATTAGAAAATAGAGCAAGACTCATCTTTGAAATTGTCGAAGGCATTAGAAAAGCCTGCGGACCACAATTTCTATTAGGCGTTCGTCTCTCACCAGAACGTTTTGGGATGCAACTCAATGAAGTTAAAACGATTTCACAACAATTAATAGATACCAATCAAATAGATTTTTTAGACATTTCACTTTGGGATGTTTTTAAAACTCCAGAAGATGAAGCCTATAAAAACAAATCACTCCTCTCCCACTTTGAGGAACTCGATTTTAAAAATGTAAAATGGACAGTCGCAGGAAAAATCAATTCTGGAGCAGACGTTCACAAGGTTTTAAATACTACAGTAGATTTTGTGTCTATTGGTCACTCAGCGATTCTACATCATGATTTCCCAAAGCAAGTCATAGCTAATCCAGACTTTAAACCAACACCAACTCCTGTATCTATAAGTTACTTAAAACAAGAAGGTTTGGGTGATGAATTTGTCACGTATATGAAACGTTGGGATGGATTTGTAGAAGACTGAGACTTCTTAAAATATACATAGAACCACGTATTGACTTTATAACAAAAATCAACTAACTTCGTCTAGCTGTGGATATCTACAATTGAAACAGTCGATATCCTTAAGCGTTGACATCAATTAAAACATCAGAATGAAATTTCTTCTGCTAGCGCTCGTTTGCAACAAGTGCCCAATTGAGTTAATAAAAAAAGCCTCTAACTTAACTTTATTAAAAAATAGTCTAAATGAAGATATCGACAACCTTTGCTGAATTTACTTATGCTGAATCCATTTCAGTATTTCAGTATTAAAACGGTAGATATCCTAAAGTATAAGCTGTAATTTAACATGAACACCCGAAATCAATAACTTAGCGCAACAAAATAATTGATCTTCACTGAGAACTCTTCAAATTAAAAATGTTTCCATACTTGGTACTTGTAATTATACCAATATTATACTCACAATACTTCATGACATTTCTCCTTCAAAAATAAATGACGGTATAAAAAAGCACGTCATTGGTTAATTTAATTTAACATAAATTCTTGATTTTAAGATAGTATTAGCAATGTTTCAGTATTAAACCTTTATACTAATAATGAACAATTAAAACAACAAACATGGGAATGATTAAAGATAGAAAGAAATTCAAAAGAACAAAAGAGCAAACTCATCCAACTAATCCCACTGGTAATATTAATCAACTAACCAGCCATTTTAATATTTATGATACAACTATAAAAAAACAACAAAACAAAAAATAGTAAAGATGAAAAATGATGCAGAATTACGTGCAGATGTATTAACCGCTATTAAATTGGAACCCTTATTACATTTTACGGAAATCGAGGTAGCAGCTAAAAGTGGTTTTGTTTTACTTACTGGTAAAGTAGATAGTTATATTAAAAAAATGGAAGCACAAAATGCAGCCAAAAAAGTAATAGGTGTCAAAGTTTTGATTGAAAAAATTAAAGTAAAAATCCAAAGCAAATGGATGAAAACAGATTCAGAAATTGTAAAGAAAATTTCTAAAGCTTTAAAAAGAACATGGACCTTACCAAAAGATAAAATAACCGTAAAAGTTGAAAATGGTTGGGTTACTTTAGATGGCAAGTTTGATTGGAACTATCAAAGAGAAGCTGCTAAAAAAGCAGTACACTTTCTTTATGGTGTTAGAGGTGTAACAAACAATATTAAAATTAAATCAAAATCTGACGATTCCATTGAACTCAAGGATATTGAAAAAGCACTAAGGATAAATGTCATTGATGATTCAGGAATTAATGTAAACTTATTAGGAACTACAGTAAAACTTTCTGGAACAGTGATTTCATGGTATCAAAGAGATGAGGCAGAACGAATTGTCTGGAATACACCTTCCATCTGTAATGTACACAATGAATTAAAGATTGAGTATATCCATGAGCTAGTAAGCTAAATAAATGTATTAACATTTAATAAATAACCAAAATGAATAAAACAAATAATAAGTTAGGCATCTGGATGGATCATTCGAATGCCAATTTAATTAATTTAGACTCTAACAAAGAAATGCATTCTATATCTTCAAAATTCACTTCAGAAACAAAGGAAGATGCTTTGCATAGAAGTGAAAGTCTTATGCATAACAAAAGACAACAAATGCAAGAGAAATTTTATAAACAAATTGGGTCTGAAATTTTAAAATTCAAACATGTGCTTTTATTTGGACCTACAAACGCAAAAGTAGAACTGCATAATTACTTGAATAAAGATTTACATTTCAAAAACATAAAAATTGATATAGAATCATCAGGTAAGATGACGGATAATGAGCAGGTTGCTTTTGTGAAAAAGCATTTTTGAATAATACAAAAACTCAAATAGAAATGACAAAATCAAGAATGAAATGATAAGATTATTCTATATTGATTAAACCGAAAAAAACTACAACTAGCAAAGATCTGTATTAAAAAAAAACAATCTTAAGCTCATCTTGAAACAAAATTTTAATCACAAGACAAACCTTTTTTTGCAATAGAAAAAGCTTGCTCTAATAATTGATTTGCTACAACTGAAAATGCCTGCAAATTCTCAGTCGCAAAAATTATACACAACACGTTAGAAGAACCAACCCAAAAACTCCAAAAATTTAGTTAACACGCTTTACAATAATTAATCCACGTCGTATCTTTATAAAAAGTAATCTTATGAGACTTTTTATAGTCATTGCAATCTTAATTTTTATGCCAAAAGAGAGACTATTTAACTTTAATGCAACTTCAGACATTAGTCATTGGAGAATAGTAGATGACGTCGTTATGGGTGGACACTCAAACGGTAGTTTTGAGATTAATGATGATGGTCACGGAAAATTTAGTGGTCAAATCTCTTTAGAAAACAATGGTGGGTTTTCATCGCTTCGTTATAATTTTGACACAAAAAAGGTATTGTATTTCAGTAAAATAAAAATTCGCTTAAAAGGTGATGGCAAGAATTACCAGTTTGGTGTAAAGACAGCATCTAGCGATTATGCCTCTTACGTTTATGAATTTGAAACCACTACAGATTGGATGACTATTGAAGTCCCTTTTGCAGCTATGGAACCAAGATTTAGAGGTCGTAAACTTAATGAACCTAACTTTGAAGGTGAGCAATTGGAGGAAATTGCTTTTTTAATAGGTAACAAAAAAGAGCAATCTTTTGAATTGCTCCTTGATACTATTGTATTAGAATAAAATATTTCAAATCAATTTAAATAAAATATTAAAAACTCTCGATTAATTTATCTTTATAATAGTACATCCACATGATTCTAAGTGAATGTTAAAATTTCACTTTTCCCGATTTTTCCCTCATTTTTATAACCTACTAATTCTACAAAGTACGGTTTTCCCGCATAATGTTTACGGTTTTCCCCTAACCAAAATTCAATTAAAATTATCAAATTAATAATCTATTATTCAACATCGTAAATCTAAATGTTTAATATGATTCTTATATACATGTATCCCAAATTTTATCCGCCTTAGCTGTTTTATATTGTTTTGTTTTGATTAAATAATAATTAACAATTTAAATTTAAATATTATGAAAAAAATAACAATACTCTTCATCTTTCTCTTTGGACTAGCTATAAGTCATGCCCAAGAAATATGTGGAACACCTGAACCTAAGATTAAAGGTTCCTTAACAATTATTGATCCAAGTTATTTGAATAGAAATACACCTGTATGTATAAATATTTATTATCATATTATAAGAAATAGCAGTGGGATTGGAGGAATTAATCAAAATCAATTAGAATTAATTACAGATGATCTAAACCTTCAATTTGGCAATCATGATATTACATTTACGACTAGTGGATTTGATTACATAGATAATACTAATTATCAAACAATAAACAATTCTACAGAAGCAGCTAATCTGGCCCAAGTAAATAATTTTTCAAATTCCATAAACTATTATATTGTAGATAGTTTATGGAACGTTGGTAATGGATTTGTAGCAGGAACTGCCATTAATATTCCTTCTAACAATTTAGTTATTAGAAGTGATAGAGTTTTCTTATCTACATCACCACACGAAATTGGTCATTGCCTAAATTTATGGCACACATTTCAAGGAACTGCTTCTGGGACTAGTGGTTGCGCAGAAGCAATTAACGGTTCTAATTGTGGGACTTGTGGAGATAGAGTTTGTGATACACCTGCAGATGCCAATACAGGGAATTCAGGAGGATATAGTCCAGATATTGATAATTATATGTCTTACTATATTAATAGAGATGAATTTACCATTGGACAAGCAGATAGAATTAGACAGTCTTTAGCAAGCTCAACTTTACTCCAACAAGTAGTCGCTCCAATTTGTAATGCAGGAATTGATGGACCTAATGAAATATGTCTGGGAACACCTACCACATTCACATTTAACAACTTACCTGTTGGTGCAAGTATTACATGGAGCTATCCAACAAATAGAATGTATGTTATTTCTGGACAAGGCACAAGTGCTTGCACATTAAGTTCTTTTACCTCTGGCACAAATAATATCATCACAGCTACAATAGTAGATAATGGTGTTACTACAGTATTTCAGTTAAGCGTTAACATTTTATACGGTGGAAGTTCAACAACACCAACTATTATTGTGTCTCCAAATAGCCCTAATAATCTTATATGTTGTGGACAAACCTATTCGTTTGAGCATGCCATATGCGCAAGCAACTGTAGTAATATTGAATGGAATCATACTGTTTATTCATCTAATCCTTCAGACTACTATGCTATTAATGATACAGGAAACACAGCTATTGTCACCATAAATAAAAACGACTATAGCCCTTTTATCATAAATAGCAAAGCAAGAAACTTACCTGTTAACTGTGGTAATCCCTCAAGTTGGTCAAACGGAATCACAAGATACTATGGTGTGATTTCTGCTAGATTCTCTGGATCTGATAAAGATAAAACCAACTTAAACAAACAATCACCTCTATTGGAGCGATTTATAAACTCTACTAATACGTTGGAAGTCGAAAAAGTAGATTTATATGAATGGATGAATGCTCAATTTAGTGACAGAAATCTCAATCAAAATGAAGCTGAACATATTATTAATTTACTTTCAAAAGAAAATCAGTTTAGTAGTGTTAAAATTGAAATTTTCAACCTAACAGGGTTTAACGTTTTTTCTAAAGAGATGCATACATCAAAAGTTAGTTATAATTTGTCATATCTAACTAGTGGTATTTATTTCATCAAATACAGTTATGGTGGTGAAATAGCAACTAATAAGATTATCATAAAATAATTTATTTTAGTGTAAATGAAAAAATCCTAAACTAATTAGTTTAGGATTTTTTTATATATAAATTTTCTATTTACTACTCGATATATCCCATTTTACGCATCCAATCGTTGTTAAACATTTTACCTACATAACGACTTCCGTGGTCATGAAATAAAACAACTACGACGTCATCTTTTGTGAAATGTTCTTTTAATTGTAGTACACCTTTTATTGCTGCTCCTGCACTGTTTCCAAGAAACATACCTTCTTCTTTCGCTAGTTTTTGCGTGTATACTGCTGCATCTTTATCGGTTACTTTTGTGAAACCATCAATGATAGAAAAATCTACATTTTCTGGTAAGATATCTTCTCCAATACCCTCAGTTACATAAGGATAGATCTCTTTTTCGTCAAAAATCCCTGTTTCGTGGTATTTTTTAAACACACTACCGTAAGTATCAATTCCCCAGATTTTAATATCAGGATTTTGTTCTTTTAAGTATTTACCAACTCCAGAGATTGTTCCTCCAGTTCCTACTCCTACAACAAAGTGCGTGATTTTACCATCGGTTTGTTTCCAAATTTCTGGACCTGTACTTTCGTAATGCGCTGCAGCATTACTTGGATTATCGTATTGATTCACATACCAAGAGTTAGGCGTTTCTGCACCTAAACGTTTTGATACTGAATAGTAACTACGAGGATCTGATGGCTCAACATCTGTTGGACAAACTACAACCTCTGCTCCTACAGCACGAAGAATATCCATTTTTTCATTAGACTGCTTATCACTAATTACAAAAATACATTTGTAACCTTTTACAATGGCAGCTAAAGCTAATCCCATACCTGTGTTTCCAGAGGTTCCTTCTATGATTGTTCCGCCTGGTTTTAATCGACCATCAGCCTCAGCATCCTCAATCATCTTTAAGGCCATACGGTCTTTTGTTGAGTTTCCTGGGTTAAAGGTTTCGTATTTTGAGAGTACCAAACATGGTAAATCTTCTGTTAATTTATTTAGTTTTACTAGAGGTGTATTTCCTATAGTTTCTAGAATGTTTTTAGCGTATTGCATAGTCAAAATTTTACCATGCAAAAATAGATAAATATTAGAGTTTAACACGAAATTTAACTGGTTTTCGCGTTAAGGATGGAAGTGGCATCCTTTTTTGAGGTCATTGAGCTTGCGAAATGAAAACGAAAAAAAGATATAACGTACAGCCTGACGCTTTATCACCATAAAGTGATAAAGGGTAACGCCCAAATTAACAGGTTCAAACTTGAAAAAAATTACTTAAAACGAATTGCCTTAACGGGTGAAATTTTCGAGATAATAATGGATGGAATTAGTAGCATTAAAAAACACGCGATGAATGTCCCAATATTGAGAAGTATGATGTAATCTAAACCAATATGCACAGGAATTACTGAGACATAATATTGTTCGGGATCTGGGAATTTTAAGAACTCGAACTTTTGCTGAACAAATAATAAGGTTAGGCCAATGATATTTCCCCAAAGCAAACCTAAGCCAATTAAATAGGTTGCGTTATATAAAAACACTTTTCTAATGCTCCAATTGCTACTGCCTAAGGCTTTTAAAATTCCAATCATTTGGGTGCGTTCTAAAATGAGAACGAGTAAGGCTGTAATCATGTTGATTCCTGCAACGATGATCATTATGGTGATTATTCCGTAGGTATTGTTATCGAAAATTTTAATCCATTCAAAGGTCGTAGAGAATTTTTCTTCTATGGTTTGTGTGTCTAAAAACGATGGTGTTTTGTCTCGTATTTGTTGTTCTTTTTCTAAAAGCTGAGAGAAATCATCGAGATAGACTTCAAAGTTTCCAACTTCGTTTTTTTCCCATTTATTCATACGTTGGATGTGGCTTAAATCTCCAATCATGAAATTTTTATCAATGTCTTGAAACCCAGAATTAAAAATCCCAACAATTTTAAATGCTCGTTGAAACGGGATCTCTTCAATACTCCCTTTACTAAAAACAGTTTGGAAACTATCACCTACTTTAAAATTGAGTCGGTTAGCTAGATAGCTAGAAATCACAACGTCATTGCTAAGTTTGCCTTCGTAGGTTGGTAAAATGCCTTCTACTAGAAAATCTTTGAGATACGACCAATCATAATCACTGCCAACACCTTTGAGGACAATGCCTTCAAAATCGGTTTCGGTTCTAATAATACCGAATTTAGTCGCCACACCTTGAATGTGCTTAATACCTTCTACGGAATTAAATTGCGGATAAAACTCTTGATCTGTTGATATTGGTACGATAGATTCATTAGACTCATTGGTGTCATAATTATTGATTGTAATATGACCATTAAAGGCTACGACCTTTTCTCGCACCTTTTTTTGGAGTCCTAAACCTGTAGCAATGGCAATGAGCATCACCACAATACCAATAGCAATTGCAGCAATACCAATTTTTATTATTGGTGCTGAAACACTACTTTTATACGCTTTACTACCAATAATGCGTTTAGCTATAAAAAACTCGTAATTCAAAATTATTATATGCGTTTATCAATATTCAAAAATAGGGTTTTCCCAATAATTATAGTGTTTGTTTTAGTGATGATTTCTTGTGGCTCAAAATCTAAGAATGATTCTGCTCAAAATAATGAGATCCTGAAACAAGTTCAGGATGATAGTAATTCAAAATTTAGTGATGATATCATTGTTGCAGCTAATCGAACGGATGCTTACTTGCCTTTATTAAAAGGAAAACGTGTTGGAATTATAGCGAACCAGACGAGTGTGGTTTTTAAAGAGATTGCTTCGTCGCAAGTTTATCAAAATGACAATTACACTCATCTGGTTGATACTTTATTACAACGAAATGTCAACATCAAAAAAGTATTCGCTCCAGAGCATGGTTTTAGAGGTAAAGCAGATGCTGGTGAATTGGTTAAAGATGGTATTGATACCAAAACCAACTTACCTATAGTTTCTCTCTACGGAAAAAATAAAAAACCATCTCCTGAGCAATTAGCAGATTTAGATGTTGTTATTTTTGATATTCAGGATGTTGGAGCCCGTTTTTACACTTACATTTCTAGTTTGCATTATGTGATGGAAGCTTGCGCAGAAGCTAATATTCCTGTTATTATTTTAGACAGACCAAACCCAAACGGAAATTATATTGATGGTCCTATTTTGGAACCAGCACATAAAAGTTTTGTAGGAATGCATCCAATACCTGTGGTTCATGGGATGACCATTGGTGAATATGCCAAAATGATAAATGGTCAAGGTTGGCTAGAGAACAAGATAACGTGTGATATAACGGTTATTGAAATGCAAAACTATGCACACGATAAAACATATAATTTACCTATAAAACCATCTCCTAATTTACCAAACGATAAATCCATTAACCTCTATCCTAGTCTATGCTTTTTTGAAGGCACGAATGTCAATGCTGGTCGTGGGACTTCTAAACAGTTTCAGATTTATGGTAGTCCATATTTAGATAAAACAGTTTATAGTTTTAAATATATCCCTATGCCAAATGAAGGTGCTAAATATCCAAAACATGATGGTATACTTTGCTATGGTGAGGATTTAAGCGAGCGTAAAAACCTTAATCAAATAGATTTAAGTTATTTGATTAAAGCGTATAAAAACTCAATTGATAAAAAGATATTTTTTAATGATTTCTTTACCAACCTTGCTGGCACGAAGGCCTTACGAATGCAGATTGAATCTGGTGTTTCTGAAAAAGAGATAAAGGAAACTTGGGTTGATGGTTTAAAGAAATTTAGAACTGTTAGAGCTCAGTATTTGATTTATGAATAGGGAAAATATATGAGTCCAATTTCCATTATTGTGACATCTTTCATAATCATGTCTGTATTTGCGTTACTTTTCCAATACTATATTTGGAAAAGTTGCAAAGCTGATAAAATGATTATAGAAGAGCATTGGCAAAAATTTCTAAAAGCAGATTTAAAAAATAATATTGAAGGCATAAAAACATATGCAGATAAGTTGGTATGGAATAAACATATTGAAACGGAACAATTAAACATAATCATGGAAGCTATTAATTCTAGGGTTGAAAAATATCCTGAATTCGAAAAACTATCTAATGTGATTTTCAATAAAAACAGGCATCTTGACAGACCACTTCCCTATTCTGGTAGTAGTGGAGGAAAGAAACAAAGTTGGTAAAATATTATAGATTATAGATTCCGCATCAAGTGCGGAATGACAACTTTAATTGGAAACAAATTATTCTTACTCATTCTTAAGCAAGAAAAGCAAATCAGTCATATCCAACAGCAACTCACAATCTTCAAATAATCTAACCAAAAAAACAATTCGTAGTGTAGCTTGAACCGCTACAAACACATGTTCCTTTTGATTAAACTAGTTAAATTGGTTAATGGAATTTTAATAGACTTTGATTCAATACTTAAATTTACTTCGCTTTCGTTTTGTTCACTTCTATTAATCACTGTAAGGCTTACCGTTTGGTCTCAAGTTTGTGCGTCTGTATTCTGCTCTTGATTGAACTTTTGAACGGTCTTTCTCAGTTAGATTATAAGATAAACTTACTTTTTCTTCAAAAGCTTCATAATCTTTATCTGAGTTATTATTTGCCAAGGTAGATGACACGTTATCTAATTCTAAATCAAAGTCTATTGAAATACTTGCTACATCATTATCGTCTTCTAATATTGCATTATCAAGACTTGCAAGAGCAGTATCATCTAGACCTGCAATAGCAATATCAGATTCTAATGGAGAAGTATAATCAAACGGTAACAGTCGATCTAATTGAAACACAATAATTTTATCTGCTTGATAAAACATTACTGTATATTTACCTAGAGGCAATTCTTCTAAAGAAATTTTCGCACTCTTAACCGCAGGTTTAAAGTCAAAAACTTTTTCGGTCGTTTTATTCACAAAACGTACCTTTTTAAATAAATATTTATTTTCTAAGAGTAAAGAATCTTGTTGGTCTGATAGATCATGATTGAGCTCATAAGCCAACGGATTGACATTTTTTCTAATTGTAGTATAAGTTTCCTCTTGAGCAAATGCATTGCTGTTGCTTATAAGTAGGAAAATCACTATTGCAAATAGGCGAGTTATTGGCACGCCAATGATAGTTAACTTGTTCATGATTTGGGGTCATTTAAAGATTAAACTAAAAAACTTCCAGCCTCGTTAAGAGAGCATTGGATTATTTTATGTTTTGCACTAAATTAACTTTTAGTTTTAGCCTAAAGCCAACTTAATTACATGACAAAGTTAAAGGCAATTACTGATTCGAATTAATATCTTAGATGTATTCTCAAAAAGAAACGATGAACGGAATATAATTACAAAAAAAGTAGACCAAATGCAGGATAGATTAGTGTTTGACAAAAAAAGAGCAACCGTAAATCGCTTAAAATGAACACTTAAACGAATGTCAAGTTTAATTATTTGATTTCCCAACCTGTATCACTCGATCAGGATAGTCTGAAATAATCCCATCAACCTTGAAATCAATCATCAAGTTGATATCTGCTACTTCATTTATGGTCCATGGTATGATTTTGAATCCGTTGTCTTGAAAATTAGAAATGCTTTTTTTATCTAGAAGTTTAAAATACGGACTTATAATCTCTGGTTTAAAAGAAAGTTCTTTAAGTTTAGAGTCTATAGATTCATTTTCATCTACGAGCAATGCAGTAGTAAGTTCTGAGTTTTGGATCCTAACTTCTTCTAAAGCTCTTACATCAAAAGTTTGAATAATAGTTCTATTACTTATGCCTTTAGTTTCTATGACACTAAGAACTAACTGCACAAATTCTTGAAGCTTTGGTGTGTAAATGCCATCATATTCTGGCATGCTTTTAATTTCTATATTATAGAAAATGGTTTTACCAGACTCATTTTCAGCTAAATCAATAACTTCGGTTAGTAGTGGTTTATAGACTTTTTCGTTTCTCTGAAATGGGAATCTTGGATGTTTTTTGCTTCCGCAGTCATATAATTTAATACTATCATATGTCATTGTGTATAAATTGAATGACTTCTCCAATTGTGGAGTTATCTCATTTCCGAAGACATCTAAAGCAATCTCATGATTCATAAAAGGCTCATGAGAAACGACTACTTTATGATCTTTTGAAATAACAACATCCAACTCTAAAGTTGTTACTTTAAGATCTAATGCTTTTTTAAATGCCGGTAAAGAATTTTCGGGATGTAAGCCTCTACAGCCTCTGTGACCTTGAATATCCATTGGTTTTTGTGAGTTACAGTTATACAATATAACAAAGCTAAAGATCCAGAAATAACGCATTAATCTTGGGTTTTTATGGTTGTTGGATTTCGGTATTTATGAAACGGTTGCTTGAGAAGCTCTCCTATTTTACCATTAGCAACTTCATCTGGAAACGTATCTACACCATATATTATGGATTCTCTATCTAGAGTCATAAACGTCCCAAAGAGACGATCCCAAATGGAAAAGATGTTTCCGTAGTTAGAATCTGTATATGGCAACTTATAATGATGATGTACTTTGTGCATATCTGGTGAGACAAAGACATAACTTAGGGCTTTATCTACTTTTTTAGGCAACTTAATATTAGCATGTCCAAACTGTGTAGCAACTAATGATAGTGATTGGTATAGAAATACAATTGCAATTGGTGCTCCAACAATAAAAACTCCAAATAATGTGAACGCAAAACGAATGATACTCTCCAAAGGGTGATGTCTATTTGCTGTTGTAGTATCTACGCTATGATCTGAGTGATGCACCAAATGCACCATCCATAATGGTTTTACTTTATGTTCTACATAATGTGCTAAATAGGCACCTACAAAATCGAGTAACATAACTCCAAGCAACGCATAAGCCCAAAGTGGTAAATTTGGAATCCAGTTTATAATTCCAAAGTTATTTGTCTTTACCCAGTCTGCTGTTGCAACTAACGTAAATGCTAAAGTAAAATTTACAATAATTGTAGTGAATGTAAAAAACAGGTTTGGTACTGCATGTTTCCATTTTTTGTATTTGAAATTAAATAATGGTAACGTGCCTTCAAGTAACCAGAATAATGTGAGTCCGCCAACAAGAATCAGACTTCTATGAAGCGTAGGAATCGTTTCAAAGTAATTAATTATGGCTTCCATGAAACTTATTGATTTGAGGTTATTATCTGACTTGCTCTTTTCAAATTTACTAAAGAAAGTTTACTTCGCCATTCACTAGCACTTTTTTCATCATTTAATAAAAGATGAGCAGTAAAGTATAAAAAGGCAATTTCTGGTTCATCAGTACTATCTATTGTATAAGGATCTATACGTTTTAATTGTCTTAAAACTTTTCTAGGTCTATTGAGGACTAATTGTTGTTTGATTTTTTGAAGATTGATTTTTTGTTGATATAACTCAGATTTACCAATAGAATCCTGATCTAAATATGTTTGTGCCTCTTGAAAATAAATATCAGATAAGTTTATCATTTCTTGTCTTACCTTTGGAAGCACAAAGGTTGCCATATCTATATAACCAGCTCCTAATCTAAATGCAGAGTAGAAACTTCTCTTCTTTCTGTAAGCTAAATATTCTCCTTTTAAAAGCGACGTATTTAAAGCATACTTTAAAATAAAATCTGATATATTTAGGTAATTATCACTGTAAACAGTTTCTACATTTAAAATATTACCATTAACATCTAAAACTTTAATAGTATCATCATTAAATTTATTTATGTAGTCTGCATTTCTATCGTTTTTTATCTCATCAAATAACTCTGAATAATTTGATTCTGATACTTTTACAGGTATAAAATATTCCCAAATCAATTCGTTGACATATTCATTAGTAAACAGATCCTCAATAAGAACCTTTTTACCATTATCAGCATTAATTATAACAGGCATTGGTATCAAAGTAGATTCTTCCCACATCATCAAAACCATCTTATCTTGAATAGTAGCTAAACGTTTAGCTGCCTCCAAAGACGTGTTCCATTCTCTAATTTGGGAAAAACCAGATATTGAAACAAAAAATATTAGAACTACAATTAGTTTTTTCATGGCTATCTTAAAGATTAATATTTTTTTTCATGGCTTCAACAATGTTATATGCTGCGGGACAAATCGCCACATTTTTTAAAGTTAGATTTGAGATCTGCTGAAATTTCTTTCTATCTGTATGTGGAAACTCTCTACAAGCCTTTGGTCTCACCTCATAAATAGAGCAGTAATTATCTGCACCCAAAAACGTGCAAGGTACAGACTGCAACACATAATCATTCTCTTCATCTAAATGTAAATAGGTATCAATGAATTGTTGTTGCTTCATTTTAAAAAATTTAGCAATCCGTTCTATATCTTTTGGTGTAAATAGAGGTCCCGTTGTTTTACAGCAATTGGCACACTCTAAACAATCTGTACGTTCAAATTCTTCTTCATGCAGTTCTTGCATGAGGTAATCAAGCTTTTTTGGTGGCTTTTTTTTAAGCTTCGTAAAGAAGGTTTTATTTTCCTTATGCTTATCTTTGGCGAGCTTTGGAAGACTTTCTATTTTGGGTTTGATATTCAAAATTCAAGGTTTAAACAAAGATAATCAAACTTGCCATTTAGAGCGAGATGAAGAATCTTTAAATTGATTAGGTTCTAAAATCACTTAAATAGCAAAAGCTATTAATTAAAATAGATTCCGCATCAAGTGCGGAATGACAAAAAAATGAAAGACCTTTTTGGTAAAGCCTTACAAGATTATTTCAACAATAATTATACCGAAGACCTCATCACCTCAACTAATATTTCTGGTGAAGACGAGTTACCTATTCCCTATCTTTTTAGAAGTTATTCGGAAATGCCCAAACTAGAGCAAAAGGCTTTACAATTAGCAAAAGGAAACGTTTTAGATGTTGGTTGTGGTTCCGGAAGTCATAGTTTATATCTTCAAGAGAAAGGTTTCAAAGTGAGAGCAATTGATATTTCTGAAGGTGCTGTTGACGTTGCTAAAAAACGTGGTGTTGAGCATGTAGAACAAAAAGACATCCTTAAAGAAACCGATACTTTTGACACTATTCTTTTATTAATGAATGGAACTGGTATTTTCCAAGAGGTCTCTCAAGTGTCTAAATACCTCAATCATTTAAAATCGCTTTTAAATCCTGGTGGTCAAATCTTAATCGATTCTTCAGATATTAAATATATGTATGAAGATGAAGATGGCGGATTATGGATAGACACCAACGCAAATTATTACGGAGAATTAGATTATTTCTTAAGTTACAAAGGCGAAGAAGAAGAGAAAATGAAATGGTTGTATCTAGATTTTGAGCGTTTGCAATTGGCTTGCGAAGCTGTTGGCTTGCAATGTGAGAAGGTTTTGGATGGTGAACATTTTGATTTTTTGGTGCGGATTACTTAAGAACTATTTTTTTTGTGATAGATTCTTCGCTATGCTCTGAATGACATATCGCTTTTTAACAATGATCTATTTAGAATTGAAGTTCACGTTGTCATTCAGAAAGAGGAACGACTGAAGAATCTTTTATATAGTATCGTTTAAAAAAGCCCACTCTGAATTAAAATTCATAATTAAGTCTTCTTTTTTCAATCGACTAAATCCTTTTATCTGCTTTTCTCTTTTGATCGCAACATCAATTTCAAAAAAATGCTCATAATACACTAAAAAGAAGCATTTGTATTTAGTAGTAAATGCTTTTGAAAATGGCAATGGATTTTTGTGAGAATATAATCTTTCCTTCAAATTATTAGTGACACCTGTATAAAGAACAGTCTTGTTTTTATTTGTTAGAATATATACATAATAGTTATGTGACCCTTTAGTTTTCATAGTTTGAAATTAAAGATTCTTCGCTGTGCTCTGAATGACATATCGCAATCTTAATTACAAATTTAGAATTGAAGTTCAATTTGTCATTCAGAAGGAGGCACGACTGAAGAATCCAATATGCATTATCTCACTTTAATTAAAGATTCTTCGCTGCGCTCTGAATGACATATTTCATGCTAAAAATCATTATTGTGCTTCACCTCCAACAAAAGTCTGCTCCACAATAATCTTAGGAATCTCATTTTGATCAACAGTCATAATATCTTTATCCAAAATGATAAAATCTGCAAATTTACCCGTTTCAATACTTCCTTTTTCGTTTTCTTCAAAATTAGAATAGGCTGCCCAAATGGTCATTCCTTTTAAGGTTTCTTCACGTGACAATCCGTTTTCTTTCTGAAATCCGCCTTCAGGAAACTGCTCTAAATCTTGTCTTGCTACAGCAGCATAAAAAGTTAAAAACGGACTCACCTGTTCCACAGGAAAATCTGTCCCTAAAGCTACTTTTCCGTAGGCTTTAAGTAATTGTTTATAAGCGTAAGCACCTTTTATACGCTCTTCTCCCAAGCGATCTTCTGCCCAATACATGTCACTTGTTGCATGTGTTGGCTGGATAGATGGCATGACATTTTTATACAAATCAAAATCTTCTGGAGAAACCACTTGCGCATGCTCCACTCGCCATCTTCTATCGTTTTTACCACTTAACACTTTGTTATAAGTTTGTAATACCGCATGGTTTGCACTATCTCCAATAGCATGTGTATTCATTTGAAATTCTGAATTAGCAATTTTCTGTGCTTGTTGGTTAAAGGTTTCTAAATTTGTGACCAATAATCCAAAATGATTCTCTTTGTCGCTATATGGTTCTCTCAACATGGCTCCTCGAGAACCCAAAGCACCATCTGCATAAAACTTAAATGAGCGTACGTTTAATCTATCGGTTTTTGTGATGCCTTTATTTAAATAGTAGTCTACATTTTCTGGAGTAAACGAGACCATTGCGTAGACTCTCATTTTCAAATCACCCGATTGCTGTAAGCTATCAATGAGTTCTATTTCTTGCTGACCTAATCCAGCATCATCAACGGTTGTCAACCCTAAATCAAAGCAAATATCTTGAGCTGCTAATAATGCTTTTATCGCATCGTCTCGTGTTGATTGTGGCCAATAATTTAATACTAAGCTCTCAGCGTTATCCACTAAGACACCTGTAAGTTCTCCATTTTCTATGACTACTTCTCCTCCTTCTATTTTAGTATTTACAGTAACATTTCCTAAATCTAAAGCTGCTTGATTACATAAAATAGCATGACCATCTATTCTAAACAAGGCCACCGGAGTTTTTGGAAACAATTTATCTAATAATGTTTTCTTCGGAAATTCTTTCTCTTCCCAATCGTTCTGATCCCAACCATTACCTAAAATAAATGAGGCTTGGTTTTTATTCTGAAAATCGGAAACCCGTTTTACTACATCCTCAAAACTTTTGGTACCAACTAAATCTGCTGCCTGTTGATCAAGACCCAAGCCGAAAAAATGACAGTGTGCATCTATTAGTCCTGGAACGATTGTTTTTCCATTGGCATCGATGATATTATCTGAAACGTATTTTGCTTTGATATCTTCGGAAGCACCTACTTCTAAGAACTTACCATCATTTATGGCGAAGGCTTCTGCTTTTCCGAAGGAATCATTAACTGTGTAGATATTTGCGTTGAACACTATAGAATCTACTTTTTGCTTTTCTTTGGAGCACGAGAAGATTGAAAATAATACGATGAGGATGGATAGTTTTTTCATTGGTTGTATTTTATGAAATAAAGATACCTACAAGGTTTCTAAAACCTTGCAGGATAATTGTCTGTTTTTTTTAAGTGTAGTAAAAATACAAAAAGCATTCATTCTAAAAATTTAAGAATGAATGCTTTTTTTAAATTATGAGATCCTGAAACAAATTCAGGATGACAATCTACATCAAAAATCAAATTGATACGTCGCTCCTGCTAAAAACTGAATCCCTTGAACAGGATAGTTCATCCAGCGATTATAATTTTGACTTGCTATGTTATTTACTTTTGCAAAAGCAGATAATTGGTCTGTGATTTTATAACCTACATGCGCATTGGCATCAAAATAACTATCTAATGCTATTGTTGAAACAACTGGCAAGCTTAAAGTGCCAATTCCTGTGACAAATTGATCTTTACGCTCTCCTACGAAGAATAAATTAGCACCTGCAAACCAATGTTCGTCAATTTGAATGTCTAAAAATGCAGACGCTTCAATATCTGGAAGATTCCATGCTTCGGCTTCGTTATCTGTACTATATGCAAAATAATCTGCTTTAAGTCCGAGTTTAAAATTTCGGTTTACATCAACATTTAACTCTCCACCAATAGCGAAGGTTTTAACGTCATCGTAAGCAATTCCGAAGGAATTTCCGAATTGATAATTCTCACGATCTATACCAGAATCTGGATTCGACTTAAACAACGCTCTATTATTATCGGCAAAATATCGTCCATTAACATTATAGCTCATACTATTAGACAATTTACCTTTTATTCCTACTGAGGCTTTATAAGCTTGATCTGTTGGAGTTATAAACAATGTTGGAGACACAAATGGATTTTCTTGTGCAAAATCGTAATACGAGTTTTGGTTTAGTCCGCCTTCAATACTTCCGTAAGCAATTAATAATTCGTCAACTAAACGGTAACTCGCTGTGATGTTTGGATAGATAAAGAATTTACTATCACTGGCCTCACTATCATTAAAGTATACGAGATTAACTCCTAAACTAAGAGTCAAATCGTCTTGTTTCATTTTATAGCTTGGCGCCAATCCAAACACAATATTACTATACTTAAGTTCTTCATCAACGAAATAGTTTTTATCAAAAGAACCTCCTAAATAATCTATGGTCACTTCTGTATTAATAACCTCATCTAATACAGGAACATCAAAACCAGACTTTAATACAAAACGGTTTTCTCCAGAATCTTGATCATCACCGAAACGTCTAAACAAGACACTTCCTTTTTTCAAAATAGCATCATCAAACTTGATGTTTCCACCAATATTTGCTGTATAAAATGAATGACCTACATCAAAAACTTCAACATCTTGATTTGGTAAACCATACCAATTAAAGCTTTGTAATTGGAAGCCTCCTTCTACTTTCCAAGAATAATCTCTAAGCTTTTGGCTGTAATGTGCATTCAGGCCTGTTTCAGAAAAATTATTATCAAAATTAATGTCTTCAATATCTCCGGAAGATGAGTGATGACTAAAATATCCGCCAACACGCTCTGTTCTACTAATGGCATGATTAAGATAGACTTCGCCTAAAATCGTGGTATAAGTTCCAACGCCTAAAGACGCATAATTATCGTATAATTTTACAGCTTTTTCTTTATCTACAGTTGCAGCTTTTCCTTTTGCAGGTGTAAAAGTTGATGCTACAGGAATTGAAAAAATATTATATTTAATTACCTTTTTCTTAATGGTTGTAGAATCGTTTAAGGTTGGGATTTCCTTGATTTTAAATGCGTCTGATATTGTTGGTGTATATGGTTTTACCACATTTACCGTTCCGCCATCAATACTGTCGTTTTCACGTTCTTGAGCGAAGGTGATTGCAACGTTTAAGGTTAATATTGCTAGGATTATATATTTGAGATTGTTTTTCATAATCTATAATTTGATTGTAAAGTATTATTAAAGTCCTGAAATTATTGGATCAAATCCTTGATCTAATGGATTGCACTCGCTAAAGTTTTGTTCTACATCCATAAATTGAGTGAATAAGCAAAAAGTGCCTGATTCTCGAAATGTCTCTTCATTTTCAATAACTACTTTGTATTTGTATGTTCCGTCTGGTGTTTCAGTCACACCGTTTTCTCCTTGTTGACCTGTTGGGAAATAATTATTTTCATTTCCGTAGTTATTAGATTCAAAAACCACGTTATCCTCAATATCATAAATAGTAACAGTATGGTTTTCGTACAACTCTATATTCTCTATTCCGAAGAGATCATTATAGCCATCTCCATTAGGAGTAAAAATATTATCTACCACTATTGCACCTGCTGATTGATCTAAATTATCAACATTAGGTCCAAATACTGGATCTGGTGAGCAACAACCTTCAAAAACATCTTGCTCTTCTACATTATTATTATCGTCTTCTCCGCATGATAAGATTGTAAAAACGGACATTAGAATTATTAAAAAATTTATTTGTTTTATCATTGATGTAATCGCTTTTTAATGATGAGGTTACTGCTTTCGCAGGAATTGGTTTTAGTTTTGAGGCTGTACAGATGAATTCGTTTTGGCTTCTTTAGTTTTAATTCTATTGAGTTCTTCTTGAGCATCAGTAACAACATCATCAAACTGTGAGAAATTACTAATCACACTTTCTAAAATGTATGTCGCTTGAAAAGCATCACCCAAAGCGTCATAATTTTTTGCCATAAGCACTAAACCTTTTGCACTGTAGTATTTATAACTACTGTAATCTCTAGCTAATTTTTGAACCGTTGTATTTGACAATTCATGTTTACCTTCTTTGTTTTTAAAGTAAGCGTTGTAATACAAAGCTTCGGCAGCTAATGCTCCTGTTGCTATTTTCTCAACCTCAGCATAAGCAGTTTTGGCTTTACTTTCATTTCCTGTTTTAATGGCAGAGCGTGCAATAATGATTTGAGCATCACTTTTAACTTTATTATCAATTTTTGAATTTTGAAGTGACTTCTCAGCATACTTCACTGCTTCGGTATAATTTTCTTTTTGATAATAAGCATTCATCAAATTGGATTGTGCGTAGGTGATGTTCTGCGGATAATCTGCTTCATTTTCCAAACGTTTTAATAATGGTATGGCTTGATCCCAATTTTTATTACCTAAATATATTTCAGATAATTTGACAATTGATTGCTCAGTGAATTCTCCTTTTTGTTTATTAATCACATATTCGTAATGCGGTTTAGCATTGTCTGGCAATTCCTTTTTAGAATATAATTCAGCTAAATAAAAATGAGATTTAAGAGCGTGCATTCCGTTAGGGAATTCATTTAAATATTTATTGAACTGACGAATAGCACTATCTGTATTATTATCTAAATATTGTTTTTCCGCAGCTAAATAAGAGGTGTTATCTAACTCTGCATCTGTCACATTAATATAATCCAATGTTTTTACCCAAGCTGCATATTCTTCTACACGACCTAAATCTATATAGATTAATCGTGCTGTTGCTACTGCTTGATTAGCTTCTTCAGTTGATGGATAATCACTAGCTACTTTTTTAAACTTGCTTAAAGCACGCTCATTATTGTTTGCATTGTAATATGATAATCCTTGACGCAATAAAGCTTTTGAGATGAAAACACTGTTTTTATATTCTGAATTTAAGCGATCATACATTGCCATCGCTTTATCTGTTTCGTTCGTTTTTATATAAGAATTTGCCAATTCATACATCGCATCATCACGCAATGAAGATCTAGGATAATCGTTTATGAAAGAATTTAATCCGCTAATTTTCTTAGAGCCTTGACCACTAAAACCATAACTCATCGTTTTTTGAAACGTTGCGTAATCACTTTCAATTTCATTAATGGCTATCGCTTTATCGTAGGCTGAAATTGCACTATTATAATCACTAGACACAAAATAACCATCACCAAGTCTTAAATACGCATCATTTAAACGCAACTTATCTTCCTTGTGATTATTAACAAATTTTTGAAAATGTTCTGTTGCCTTACTATAATTTTTAAGTTTAAAATACGTGTAAGCAATGTTGTAATCTATATTATTGATTTCATTTACTGCGGAAGCTTCGCCTTGCTGTTCAAATTGCTTAAAGCCAATCAACGCATCATCAAAATTATTTAGGTGATAATCGGTTTCTGCTTTCCAGAATGTGGCTCTAGTTGTAAAAACTGGTTCTTTAGCTTCTTTGATAGACTTATGAAATAAATTCTTAGCATTTGTGTAATCACCCTCATTATAAACTTCTATTCCTCTGTAAAATGCTACTTTTTGATAAGCTACTCTGTTTTCAAAACTCTTTTTGTTTTCTAGAAGTTTAATAGCTTCCTTATAGTTTTTTGATGTGATGTAAGAGTCAATTAATAAGGTTTCTACTTCTTCTTTGTAGCTCGTCTCTGGATATTTATCTAAATAACTGGTCAATACTTGTGGTACAGATTGATACGGATTTCCAATCTCATAACTAATCTTTGCATAGTTTAGCCAAGCATCTTCCTGAATTTTTAAATCATAATCCATTTGAGACGCGTTTCTAAACGCATTAAGTCCTTCTTGTTTTTTATCTAAGTTGATATAACTCACTCCTAAATGATAGTAAGCATTTTGAGCAACGCTGTTATCTCCTCCAATGATTTTATTAAACTCAGAAATTGCACTTTCAAAATCATTTTGCTTGTAATATGCGTAGCCTAATTGGTAATAATCTACGTTATTCCATTTACCACGATTACCTTTATACTCTTTTAAATACGGAATAGCTTCGGAATAATTCTCCAAATTAAAATAACTCTCTCCTATAATTTTTGAAAGTTGAGATCTTTCTTGTGGATTGCTATTATCTAATTGCTCTTTAGCCAACTCGATAGCTTTTTCAAACTTACCTAGTTTGAAATTTAAATCGGCTTGATAATAAGATAACTTTTCTTTGTATTTATCCTCATCACTTACTTGATCGAAATACTCGTTGGCTTTATCATAATCATCACCTTCATAAGCCATAAAACCAATATAATACTTGGCTTGAGAACCATATGTTTTTGAAGTGACTACTTTATTGAAATACTTTGATGCTCCAGCCTCATCTTGAGTAGAATACAATGAATATCCATAATTGAAGTAGAATTTTTCACGTTCTGATCTTGCCATGCTACTTTCATCAACTTTATCGTACCATTTTCTTGCATACGAATACTTTCCGTTAGCAAAATAAAAATCTGCTACATCTAAGAAAGCTGTATTTCGTTTGGTGCTTGTTGGATAATCCTCCATAAAATCCTGAATGAGATCATCTGCATTTTGTTGATTGAGTCGTACTGCACAATTGGCAATGTAATAGGCGCAATCTGACTCCAAAGTTTCATTTGGAGCGTCATCTTTAATAGATTCAAATAGCGACTGTGCTGCTTGATATTGCTGATTATTATAAAGTGTGAGTGCTTTTTGATACTCTACCAGGTCACTAGTGTATGTAGCCGACTGTTGCGCTTGCATATGCAAGGCAAACAGTAAAAAGCCAAGTAAAAAACTTATTTTTCTGAAAGTCATTAAGTTCGATTTTTAATTGATGCCAAAGATAATTTATCTCTAACCTATAACGCATAATCTGTGCCATAATTATACACAAGGTTATTAAAAAGATGCTTTATTTATGATTACGTTACACTTTTCGTTTTATCTATGGATTTATAACCCTTCCGTCTTTAAACTTCTAAAAAAGTTTAAATCCATCTTCCCTTCAAAATGGAAGGAATTAATAAATTATTTTTTTTTCAATTTTAGGAATTTGATTTTTGAGAATTAGAATTTGATTTTTTTTTATAATACATTTACAATTCTATTAAAATCTTCATATTAATATGTCTGAAACTGTTTTACAACTCAAAAATGCATCTATCTACCAAGGAGATAGTATGGTGTTATCTGATGTTAATTTTGAAATGAACAAAGGTGACTTTGTTTATCTCATTGGTAAAACCGGAAGTGGAAAAAGTAGTTTTATGAAAACGCTTTATGGTGATTTACAACTTACCGAAGGTGAAGGTCATATTGTAGATTATAATCTACGTACTATGAAGGAGAAGGATATTCCGTTTTTAAGACGAAAACTAGGTATTGTATTTCAAGATTTTAAATTATTACCAGACAGAACTATCAATAACAATTTAGAATTTGTTTTAAAGGCAACAGGCTGGAAAGACAAAACCAAAATTAAAGAACGCATTGAATCGGTTTTAAATAAGGTGGATATGAAAACCAAAGGCTTTAAGTTTCCGCATGAGTTATCTGGTGGAGAACAACAGCGTATTGCAATTGCCAGAGCTTTATTAAATGACCCTGAACTTATACTGGCAGATGAGCCTACAGGTAACTTAGATCCGCAAACGAGTATTGAAGTTATGGAAGTGTTACGTGATATCAATAATAATGGTAACACGATTTTAATGGCAACTCACGATTATGCTTTACTACTAAAATACCCAAGTAAGACCTTGAAATGTGATGAGAATAAGGTGTTTGAGGTTGTGCAACGTAAGAGTTAAAACCCTAGCCATCTAAAAAAACGTTTAAAGGCATTATCTTTCTTTTCAGTGGATATTTCCGAAGGAATACTATTTTCAAACTCTATTGTAAATACTCCAAAATTTGATAATGTTTTTTGTGCTTTAGTATTGTGTAATGGTTTTTCAAAATTTGAATTATCCATTGGGAATACAATATTACCATCTTCTTGAAGTATACCTGATTTTAATATTGCTTTTGGGTTTTCTACATCATAGATTTTAAATGAACTTCCCGTTTTTAGGTTATATTCTGAGAAATCAATGACAACCGATTGACCTTCTTTTTGAAATAATGTTACTCTATATTCATTTTGAGCAAACTCATTTTTTGATATGTTAAGAGTTGATTTCATATCAAAATTCTTAATATTTTGCCATGTACTATTAACGTCTATGGATAATGTTGACTTCCAATCTGCCATAGTATAATCCTTTTTATTGATGACTCTAAAATTTCTATTGTTTTTAGAAAAATATTTATTGTTATCAAAATCTAATGTTTCAAAATTTGTCAATCCGTACTCATAGAAATGTACATAGCCACCGTAAATAATGTTATTTTTAAAGACAGTATTCTCTGCATTATCAAATCTTAATGCATTATTACCACCAATAATGATATTATCTATCACTTCTACATCAAGTAATGGTGCTTTACTATTAACACCTAATGTCAATGATCCAGCATCGCCTTTTGCACTTTTTGTTACATCAGTATTATGATATAAAATATTATTGACAAGCTTGATATTAGTCGCTCTATTGACACCATTATTATCATCTGTAGCAACTATGATATTGTTTTTAAAATACCCTCCAGATGAGCCATTATTAAAAATTATATTGTTTTGGAGCAACATATTTTTAACATAACTAGAGTTTGCTTTTTTAGAAGCCGACCAAACCTCAATACCCATATAGTAATTATTAAAAATGATGTTGTTTTTAATAATTCTGGTTTTATCACTTATATTTTGCACGTAAATGCCAGCTCCTCGTCCTCTTACTTCGGAAAAGAAACCGTTATTAAAAATTTTACAGCCATAAATTATAGTGCCTCCTGTATGTTTCCAAGAACCAAATCCTGATCCAGGATTATTATGGATTGTAAGATTTATGAATTTAGAATCTTGACCAGACGTATGGTTAATCCCGTCTGCTCTTATAAAACTGAGGTCCCTTACATGTCTAGCATAGTCTCCTAAAAACGTCACTTCAAAATTTTTAAATATGACTTGTTGGCTCTTAACCTCTAGAACAGCTTTACTTGGAGAATTCACATTTCCGTTGAGAACAACTTTATCATCTTTAAAACCAGAAACAGTTATGTATTGATTGGGCTTAAGACTTTGAAGTGAACTCACAAATTTCCCATTGTAAACACCTTCATGAATCCAAATTGTGTCTCCAGAATTAACAATACTTGTTTTTTGGTTCAACGCAGTTTGTAAATCCCAAGGTTGAGCTAATGATCCATTCCCTAAAGTAGCTCCAGGTGACTGAAGATCATCCATTGGAAACACATGAAATTCTTGCTGAGCATTTAAATAAAACCCAACAAAACAACATAAGATATAGAATGTTTTTCTTATCATGACTTCGTTATTTCAATTAGTGTACCAAAAATAATAATGTTAATCGCTAATACTATCTTAAAACCATTTGTTCTATATCGTTTATATATACATTAAAAATTAGTATTGTTTTCTTTTAAGAAAATTAAACCAATCAATTACAGGAAAATCAGACAACATTTCTTTAAAGGATGTTTCTTTTTGAAAAGGTGAAAGAATTAATAAAATACCAATAGCAAATGGAGCCATATAATTATTTACCCCAAGTACTACACCTAAGCCTACGTGTAGTAGGATTAACCCTATACCCCAAATCTTGTATAGGTTAGGTTTAAAAAAAACAACAATTGAGAACAACTCAAGATAAATGACGAATAAATACAAAACCCAGCCAATAATATAATGCTCAATAAACCAATCTCCCAATAACGTTTTTGGCGTGATCTCAAATTGATAAATCAATACATTTCGAAAAGATAAAGGAGAAAACAGACTAACGTTTTGTGTAAAAAGTTCTATCACTCCCCAAAATACTTTCCAAAATCCAGTTAACGCATAGGCTACTAATAAGAAAAACTTTGCACTTAAAAACATTAAAATTGTTTTCTCTTTATAATAGTTTGAACTCTCTTTGCCTGGCATTAGTGCAAAACAAAATAATGGAATTAAAACAAGGTGAGAGGCATGGTTTATCTTTCCAAACGAATTAGTTAACGCTACTAATAAAAAATAAATAACAAACAGATAAATTCTAGACCACTGCGTATTTTTGAGTAACACTAAAATTAAACTCAACATTAAATTTATTGATAAAAAATAACTGATGAAAAGTAAATTTTGTTGATTAACAAAGAATACTGGCCATAAAGTATCAATAAGTCTAGAAACAGCTATATCATCAAGCTTACCTAATTGAATAAATGCTATGATAGCAAAAGCAACGTAACTAAACTTCACAAGTCTACTTGTATCATCAAACAAGATAGAACTTGGCTTATCTAATATTGATGTTTTACTCAAAACAAATTTCCAAAAAAAATGATTCTCAAGTTCCTTATTCAAAATAGTAATCTTCGTTTTTATAAGTTAACAATCGTTTTACAATTCTAGTTTTTTCATAATCCTCAATGTTCAAATCCATAGTAGACTCATACAAATGGAATGTCGATTCTTTTGGAAAAATCTTGAAGATGTTTTGTTTTTTTTCAAGGTTTCCCAAATTATATTGATCATAAAAATCTGTTACTATTAAATTTACATCAACTAGATTTATATGATGATAATTGGTGAGTTTTCTTAAATCTGTTAATTCAGGTAACGTAGAATCACCAATCTTTTCAACTAATATGTAAGATTGTTTAATTGTATTGGGAGTTTTTGAATATAATGACCATCTAAAAAAAGGAAAATATTCTTTATGTACAGCTGTAAATCTACCAACAAAAGCTATAACCAAAAAAATGGCACACCAATAGACTATAAAATTCTTATAAAACTTCATGTAATTTTTCTAGAGAAAACATAAATATAATAATCTTTAAAACATTGTGTGCTTTTTTACTTTTCAATATATCTAAATAATGAATTTGATAGTAATATGACTTCAGACCATTGTATCCTTTTTCTTGTTTTAATATTCATAATTAAAAAGTGTATTTTTGGATGACAAATTTACTTTGACCTTTTATATGCTATCGGTACTTATTCCTGTTTATAACTATGATATTAGACCTCTTGTGAATTTACTTCATGAGCAATTAATAGCTAGTCAAGTTGAGTTTGAAATAATATGCCTTGATGATTATTCTAACAAAAAGACAGGTATATTAAATGCTGAAATTAAACAACTCCAATACACGTCATATAAATTATCGAGTAATAACTTTGGAAGAGTTGCCACAAGACAAGCGCTTGCAAAACAAGCAAGTTATGATTGGCTATTATTTTTAGATGCAGATGTGATGCCAAAATCTCATCAGTTTATTTCAAAATATATCGCTTTATTATCTACAGGAAATGATGCGATTTATGGAGGTTTTGCTTACACATTAGAACAACCAAAAAACGATTATATGTTACGTTGGAGATACGGAACATCTAATGAACAAGTTCATGCATCAAAAAGAAACAAAACACCTTATAAGATTGTGATTTCTGCTAATTTTTTAATAAAGAAAACGGTTTTCTTAGAGCTTAATTCACAAATTACGCAAAGAGGTTATGGCTATGACAATTATTTTGGAGCTTTATTAAAGAGCCTCCAATTTAAGGTTTATCATATAGATAATGAAGTCTATCATTTAGGCTTAGAACCCAACGAAATTTATCTTCATAAAATTGAGCAATCTATTGATACGCTTTTAAAATTAGACTTAAATAAAGAAATCCAACAAACCGATAATTCCCTTTACAACACCTATAAATCCTTAAAAAGATTAAAACTTAATTATCTATTCTCTAAGATTTATCGAGTTTTCAAAAATCGTTTTAAAAAAAATCTATTAAGTCGTAAACCAGACATTCGATTATTACAATTTTATAAATTGAGTTACATTTGTTATCAAGATTTAAACTCATGAATCCTTTTATTTCAGTTATAATATCGGTTTACAATAAAGAGGCATATTTAGAACAAACTCTAAATTCTGTTTTAAAACAAAGTTTTACAAACTTTGAAGTTATCATTATCAATGATGGTTCTACAGATAATAGTCTAAAGGCTATAAAACAGTTTAAAGATTCTAGAATTAAAATTATTGATCAAGATAACCATGGTGCTTCACATGCTAGAAATCAAGGATTAAAAATAGCAAAAGGCGATTATATTGCACTATTAGATGGTGATGATTTTTGGGATGAACAATTTTTAGAAACCATTAGTGACGCTATTTCTAAAAATCCTGATGAAGCTATTTTTACGACAGCCATTGCTCATAAGTATGACAATATAGTACCTGTTTCTTATAGTTTTAAAATGGATAAAGATATTCAGATTTTAGATTATTTTGAGGCCAGCCAAGATCATTCTATATTATCTGGATCAAGTGTTGTTTTTAAAAAATCTATCCTCAACATTACAGGAACATTTGATGAAACAATAAAATCTGGTCAAGACACAGATTTATGGATACGGTTTGGATTACATTTTCCTGTAGTATTTATTAATAAAGTGATGGTCTATTATGTATACAACACTTCAAGCTTATCAAACACAACTGTTAACTTAAAAGACAAATCAAAATTTGATAAATATATAGAAGAAGAAAAATGCAACTTAAATTTGAAAAGGTTTTTAGATAGAAACAGATTTTCTCTCGCTATTTTAAGCACACTAAATAAAGATAAAAGTTCTTATCTATTTTATAGAAACTCTTTGAGCCTTGAAAATCTATCATTCAAAAGAAAAGTGCTTATAAATAGTCCCAGATGGTTTTTAAAAATAGTATTAAAACTAAAATCACTGAAAGGACAAAAAACGTATTATCAAACATAAAAATTAAGATAATCCTGATAATCTCTTATATAATCATTTTCGTCAAATTCACCAGAAGCTAATACTAAACATACTGCACCAGATGAAAAATTATCTAACTCTCTCCAAATCCCAGTAGGTATTAATAATCCTTTATTGGGTTTATTAAGCATTACTCTTTGTTTTGATTTACCATCATTAAGTACGACTTCAAAGCTACCACTTAGCGCGATTAAGAACTCTTGCTGTTCTTTATGAGCATGTCCTCCTCTAAACGCATCACTTGGTACGTCATACAAATAATATACTCTTTTAATTGCGTAAGGGATACAGTCTTTTTCTATAACTGCGAGATTGCCTCTAGGGTCTGAAATTTTAGGAATTTCAATAATCATTTTATCGTTTATACTATTGTGCATGTTTTATTAATTGTTCCCAGTGACGAGAAATATTGTTTATAGAAAATTTTTCAACAGAATTAGAGGCTCTATTCTTACAATGATTATATAATTTTTCATCTTGAAATAGACTTATCATCGCTTTTGCAAAATCATCTACATTTCTATTTGGTACTAATAACCCATTTTCTTTATGAATTATTATTTCATTTGGTCCAGATTTAATATCCAAAGAAATTATAGGAACTCCAACTGATAGGCTTTCTAAAATCACCATTGGAAACCCTTCATAACGACTCGTTAAAGTCACAAATTTACTATTATAAATATAAGGAAACGGATTAGTTGTGTAAGGATAAAATAGGATGAAATCACTACATTTTAATTGCTCTACATAAACCTTAAGTTCTTCCTTATCCTTGCCATCTCCCAAAATAACAAGAAAAATATTCTTTTCCCATAGTTTAGATTTAAAAAATGAATCAATAAGAAATCTAAAATCTTTTATTTCATCTTCAATTCTTCCATAGGATAAAATATAATTTTTGTCATTTAAAGGATTTTCAGAAATTTTATCTGAATCTATCCATTTTGGATCATATGCATTGTAAATAGTCAGTGAATTATCTAATCCATTCGCTTTTAATATTTCATTTTTAATGTAATTAGAAACCGCTATATTAACATAATTACTCTTGTAGATTTTAATAAATCTATGTAATGAATCTTTTGTGTTTAAAACTTGTTTTGAGCTATGGAGTACATATATTTTCTTTATATCTCTATATAAATATTTCTGATAGAACAACTCTCTGTAGTAATTATTCTTAGGCCTATGATCAATAATAAAATCAAACTCTTGTACTTTGAGATAATCTCTAAATTTTTTGAAACGCTTTAATCTGCTAAAAATCGTATCACCATTAATATCTTTGGATATACCTAGATTAAATAAGTTACCTGAATACGAATAATAAATTTGATTGACTAAGATTACAAGATGCACCTCATGCCCTATTCTAGACAACATATGAGTTAGCATTGAAACAGACCGTTCTGCACCACCTTTTGACAATGAAATTGCTACAATACAAATTTTTTTTTTATCAGTTTTTAGCATTAAAAGCTATCTTTGAAACAAATGTACTAATATAAATGAAGATTTTATTAATTGGAGAATATAGTAGATTGCACAACTCCTTAAAAGAAGGCTTAGTACAGTTAGGGCATGAAGTTGTTATTGTGGGTAATGGTGATGGTTTTAAAAATTATCCTGTTGATATCCTATTAAAAAACAACTATACAAAAGGGCCTTTAAATATCTTAAGAAAAATTCTCCATCGCCTTTTAAAAATAGATTTAAACTCTATTTCAATAGAGAAACAATTTAATACTTATAAAGAACAATTAAAAGGTTTTGACATTGTCCAACTTATTAATGAACGACCTTTTAAAACAATTGCTGAAACTGAAAAAAAACTCTTAAATTATATTTTAGAGAATAATAAAAACGTGTTCTTATTGTCCTGTGGTTACGATTTCCCTAGTGTAGATTATGCTATGAAAAAGAAATTTAGATATTCTATTTTAACACCTTATTTTGAAGATAAAGTCACGAAAAAAGAATTTAATCCTATTCTTTTACATCTAGAGAATCAGCATAAAGAAATACATTATTATTTATACAAAAATATTAAAGGAGTTATCTCATCAGATATGGATTATCACTTACCATTAAAGGGGAACTCTAAGTATTTAGGATTAATTCCTAATCCCATAAATACTGATAAAATTCTTTTTACCAAAAATCATCTACAAGATAAAATTATTATTTTTCATGGTATTAATAAAGCTAATTATTACAAAAAAGGAAATGATATTTTTGAAGAGGCTTTAGAGATAATTAATAGTAGATATAAGGACAAAGTTGAAATAATTTCAACAACAGATATTCCTTATAACGATTACATAAATATATACAACAAAGCACATATTTTATTAGATATGGTTTATGCGTACGACCAAGGCTATAATGCTTTAGAAGCTATGGCAAAAGGCAAAGTTGTATTTACTGGTGCAGAACAAGAATGGTTAGACTATTATGGATTAGAAAAAAATACGGTTGCCATAAATGCTGAGCCTAGTGTAGATAATATTGTTGAAAATTTAGAATGGCTGATTAATAATCCAGAACACATTATTACAATTTCTAAAAATGCAAGGCATTTTATAGAAAGAGAACATGATTTGTTGAAAATCACAAAAAAATATTTAGAGACTTGGGAAAAATAAAACTGCCAGTTTTTTTTTAATAACTGGCAGCTATGAATTTATTTTTTCACTATTTTTTGAACATGGATTTGTTTACCATTTCCATCTAAAATTTGTAAAATATAAATACCTTCATATAAATGTTCTAAGTTCAGATTAACTGAACTTGAATTAATCTTATCCTTAAAATAAACTTCTTGTTTGTAAAAATCATAAATTTTGATACTTATCAAATTTTTATTACTAGCAGGCAAGTTTGACAATTCAACATTATTAGTAACTAACGTTGGTATAACTTGAATCTCACTTTCTTTACTTTCATCTTTACCAATACTTGATAATCTTGAACTCGAACTTGATGGTATTGTACAATCTAATGTCAACGTCTCATCAATACTTAAATCAATGTAACCACCAGTTTGGGGATAATAATCACCACTTAATATTTCAATGTTATTTCTTGCTTTAAATTTGAGTTTAGATCCGCCTGTCACATCATTATTCGACATTTTAATCTCATAAGGAGCTGTTACTAATTTATAAAACCAATGCCTATACAAGATTCTGTCCTTAACTTCGACAGTTCCTAAATCATCTGCCATATCTTTTGACATCTTCACAGCTTCATAAGCATCTAATCTACCAGCTCCAAGTCTTCCATAGAAGGGTAAGTTTTCTGGAATATCATCAATTTTCACTGCAGTAAGTTTAATAATAGTTTCTATTTCTTTTGGATCTAAGCAAAAATTAACAGAATACATTAAACCTACCGTACCTGCAACAACTGGTGCTGCCCAAGAAGTCCCTCCAAGTCCAGGATTTTTATATTGACTATTAGAGTTAGTACTTGGGTTAAGTGCTGGAGTTCCATAATACGTCGGAACTACAATATCAACTGAATCATTATGTTGAAAAGAGATATTAGCCTCACTTATAGGGATCTGAGGATTAGTACCTGAATAATGGTAAGGAAAAGGTTGCTTTATTAAATGTACATCTTTCCAATTATCATAAGTTAAAGGATCTCCATCCGTATCAACTCCAATATCATTTTTGTTACCAACAGTTGAGACTGAAATCACATTTTGATAAGAAGCTGGATAAATATACCTACTAGCATAACTTTCATTAGTATAAACACCATTTGTTCCTGTAGTACCACCTTTATAAGGTCCATTTCCAGCAGCACATATTACAACGGTTCCGTTAGCTACCATATTGTTAACTATATTTTGCTGTGAGATACTTCCACCTGTAGTTGAAGGGCTTCCAAAACTTCCATTTACAGCTTTAGCTCCAATTAGCGATAATTCCTTCATACCATTGATACTCAAAGACCTATTAGCTAATCCTTTTGTATCAAAACCAATAGAAGAAATACCTTCATTGTTATCTGTAGCTGCTGTAACACGTCCCATTGTACCAGATCCATGACCTGAGGAACTACTAGTTCCGCTGTCATAACTTCCAACACCTCCTACAATTTCTGTAGTCAATTCTGGATGATCAACTTGAAAACCAGTGTCACTAACACCAATTAAAACATAATCTTTTCCTAAAGTAATATCCCAAGCTTCTTGAGCTCTAATCATAATTAAATCATTCTGTTCATTTGAAGTAACATTGGTTTGAGAACTTACATCTAAAGTTTCAAAATCATCTGGCATGTATAGAGATTCATATGCAATCAACTTTTCATAACTGATGTATTGATTAAAATCATTTATCAATTTTGCTACTAGAACATCAACCCTGCTTTCATCTTGTAATTCAATGATGACTCTTAAAAGGTTTTCAGTCAGATTAACATCAATTTCATTGACGTAAACACAATTAGAAACAATTAATTCATCTAAAATTGTATTTATAGATTTTGAATACTTAAGTTTTTCATTTACTAAAAATTTGTTTTTCGTTTTGTCATATTCTGGAATGTAACTGTTATCTACTACTTCAATATAAAATTCTTTAAAGTCTTGTCCATAAAAAAAATGAGTAGTAAAGAAAATTAATAAACAGACTATTATTTTCATAATTCTCATAACTAATCTATTTTAGTTTTTAATTCATCAATCTCTTTTTTGAGTTCAATAGTATAGAGTGTCAATTCTTCTATTTTTTGGAGTAGTAATTTATTCATTTCCCCAAGTTCAATACCATTTTCTTCAACTTCTGCTGCGCTTGGTATATTTTGTAAATGTCCATTAACTTTAATAAATGTTTCAACCTCTTCTAGTGTTGGTAATTTATATTCTTCTTCAAAAACATAATCAGCCCAATCAGTATATACTTTGACAGAGTGTGCTCTCATTTTACCATTAACAGTCAAATTATATAATTCACCGTTATCATTAAAAGAATTTGTCCCAATTGTTAAATAAGAGTTTACTTTAGGTAAGTTTAAATATACATTATCACTACCATCTTCACTTAATTTAAAAAAATGCGACTGACTCTTATTGTAATACAATAGTTCACTTGAACCTCCCGTGTTAGCAAAAAACCTCCATCTACTTTTAAAGTTTCTATCTTCCATACCGATAAAAGATTGCGCTTGAGCATCAATATTTGATTCAGGAAAATCTAAGACATTTAGTATAAAACCACTAGGACCAAATTGTGTTCCTGCATTTAATACAGAGCATTGTAAATTCCTATCGGACACGCTACTAAATAGAGAACCATTTGGCAAAGGTTTGGAAAATATTCCACGTTCGCCTTTAACTGTACCAATAATCTCTAATTTTTCAGTAGGTGTCAAGGTACCAACTCCAACATTCCCAGCAGTAGACCCAGAATTATTTGTGGTTGGAGTTACAGTACCATTGGGAGTACTAACCTGTGAGAAACAAAAAATTGAAAATAAAAAGATGGATGTAAAAAGTAATTTTTTCATAATATTTGATTTTTAGATTAAACATATTTTAATGTAAGAAATTAAAACAAAAAAAAAAACACCTTAAGTGTTAAATGTTTAAAAATCAGGTATTTATTACGGTTTTTCCGTAATTTGAAATACGTTTTTTCCTACAAATATTAAAAACTCCTATTGATAGCATGTCAACTATAAAGCTTTCGGAGAAGAATTGTTTATTTTTGAAATCACACTATTCATTCAATGCAAAAATCAAAATGTTTTCCTAATCTTTTCATTCCAGGTGCTGCAAAATCAGGAACTAGCACTTTACACGTGTTACTAAATTTTCATGAAGATATTTGTATGTCATCAATAAAGGAACCTTTTTATATGGTTAAGGATGACTTTGACACCTCAATTGATTTTTATTGCAAAAAGTACAATGAGATTTTTAGCGAAAACCCTAATGCTAAATATAAAGGAGATGCAAGTACCAGTTACATGCTTTTTCCAAAATTTATTGAAAGAGTCAAAACTCATTTAGATCAAAATGTAAAATTCATTTTTATATTAAGAAACCCTGTCGATAGGTTATATTCTCATTATTGGTATCTTAAAGGTTTAGGAATGGAGTCTCTTGAATTAAAAGATGCTGTTTTAAATGATATTGACATTGAACCAGATAATTCTAAACGACAACCTATGGGTAGGTTTAAAAATTATTTTCAATATGGTCTTTACGGTAAATGGTTATCTAGATTTTATGATAATTTTGATAGTAACAACATTAAAGTTGTATTTTTTGAAGATTTAAAAAGTAATCAACTTGACGTGGTTAATGAATGTTTAGAATTTTTAAATTTATCTAAGTTTGATACGATTAATAAAACTGAGGCTAATAAAACTATTATACTTAAAAACCCAAAACGTTATAACACAATCACAAAATTGATGAATAATAGTATTAGAATACTCAAGCCAATACATTTTTTTATACCTAGACATTTAAAATCATCAATCAAAAATAAAATTAAGAATTTTGCGATTAATAAGAGTAAAACAAATACTGATTACCCAAAATTAACTAATGAAGAAAGACAATGGATTACAGAATTATATAAAGAAGACTTTATGTTACTAAAGTCTATTTTAAACAAGGATTTTAGTGTATGGAACGATTTTAAGAAATATATATGAGTTTAATTAAAACATCCTTTTACTCTTTTATTAGTACCTCTGTATCTCTTATAACTAAACTTATAACTAATAAAATTACAGCGATTTATCTTGGAACTAGCGGTATGTTTTTTTTAGGTCAATTAAAAGACTTTATCAGTTTAGGTAAAGTTGCTTCTACAATTGGCACAGAAAATGGTGTTATTAAATATGTTGCAGATTACAATAATACAGAAAAACTGACCCCATTTATTAACTCCGCTCTAAAAATCCATTTATTATTTTCAATCATAGTTTGCCTTGTAACTCTTATTTTCAATAAACCTCTCGCGCACTATTTATTTGAGGATTCAAAATTTTCTAGTGCTTTAATACTTTTATCCTTTTCATTTATCACTTCTGCGGTTTATAGCCTAATTATGTCCACTTTTAATGGTCTAAAAAGAATAAAAACCTATGTGCTTATAAATATTATTGCTACAATAGTATCATCAATCATAATGATAATATTAGTTATTAAATTTAATTTATTAGGAGCAATCCATGCAATTGCAATTAGTCAAATTCTTGTGTTTTTTATTTCAATTATATTTTTAAGACACATAAGAAAACCTTTAATAAGAGAATTAAAATTCAAAATAAATTCAAAATATTTTAAGAATCTAACAAAATTTTCTTTAATGGCTGTTACTGCTCCTGTATTTATGTTGGGTGCAACCTTTTTTGTTAGAGCGTTAATAAATAAAAATTTAGGAGATCAGTTTGCTGGTTCATGGGAAGGTATGTGGAGAATTTCAGCAATCTATATTATGTTTCTTACAACAACATTTAAATTTTATTTGATTCCAACTTTTACCAATTTAAATGGAGACAAATTAAAAAAAGAAGTCTTTAAAGTTTGGTCATTAAGTCTTCCAATTATAATAATCATAACAATTTTAGTTTATTTAATTAAAGATTATCTTATAGTGTTATTGTTCAGCAAAGAGTTCTTATTAATAAACTCAATCATTCTATTTCACTTACTTGGTGATGCTATTAAAATTAATTCTTGGGTACTTGGTAATATATTAATATCTAAAGCTAACACAAAAGTATTTATAGGTTTCCAAATAGGTTGGGCAGTAGTCTTTTGTAGTTTAACTATAATCTTTATTGAATATTATGGTTTTGTTGGAGTTTCAATAGCCTATTTTGTCACTTATGTTCTACACTTTATAGCTATGAATATTTACTTTAGAAAACTACTTTGGCTTAAAACAAGTTAAGACTCCTCTACATCTTCTGGGATGATCCCAAACAGCGATGTGCCAAAAATAAGTAACACAATACCATAATACATTACATAACTTAAAAAATGCCCTATTACAGCTCCTTCAACACCAAACTCATCAATAAGGTAAACACTAGAAAAATAGAGCATTACAACTAAAAACACTTCTATAATTATAAAATGGCTAAACATTTTTTTAGCTAAAAATTGGTAAGAAATAACGAGAGACAAAACCTTTACAAAGTCGCCTAGAAGTTGCCAAAAGAACAAGTTTTCTGTTGGTTTGAATGCTTCGGAAAAGATAAGTGGTACAATAAAAGACTTTAAAAAGTAGAGAACTATTAAGCCAATACCAAATATGGGCATAACAGATTTATAAAACACTAAAATCTCTTTTTTGAATTCTTTTTTGCTTTCAATCTTACTGAATTTAGGCAAAACATACAAAGTAATAATAGATGTAATAAACATCAAATAGTAATTAGAAATCCTATTCATAGCTTCCCAATAACCAGCTTCTTGGATTCCAATTTCAGAAATAATATAATTACGAATACAAATTGAGATCAAAGGTAAAGCTATTGCAGTTACCAATGCCATTGCAGCATAAGGACCAAATGATTTTAAAATATCAAAACTTATATGATCTATTTTAATTGAAGTCACCAAGTTTCTTCTATTTACAATCCCTACTAAAGTGATTAAAAATATTAAAGAAGGTGCTACAACTGCAGCAATTAGAGCTCCATCAATATGGTTTTTATAAATTAATAACAAGGTGACTAGTAAACCTAAAATTTGACCTATTATATTAACAATAAGTAACATTTTATAATTAGAAAAGCCATTCATTATAGAAAAACTCATCATGTTTAATGAGTAAAATGGCAATGCTAAAGCCATAATTTTGATCACATAAGCGTAATCATAATAAGATGTAAATAATAAATCATTTATATATTGAGCATTATAATAACATAAAAAAGCGACTATAATTGTTGAGAAAAAACCCAAATAGTAAGCAGTAGATAGTGTTTTACTTAAATTGACACTATCGTGTTTAAATTTAGCAATAGTATTTACAACACCATTGTAAAACCCAAGAATTGAAATAGATTGTATTGCACTCAAAAAATTTCTAAGATTACCAATCAATGCCATCCCTTCAACACCTATAAAAACAGCAATTGCCTTAGATGTTAAAATACCTGCAATAATCTTAGTAATTATAGTTGCAGAGTTAAGATGCGCAACTTTATATAATACATTAGTATTAATGTACTTAATTAGGTTTTTCAATTAATAAAGGTTTAGGGCATTAATAATTGTTTCAATCTCTACAGTAGTCATTACAGGACTCAATGGAATACTTACCACTGTGTCATGAATAGCTTCTGTAATAGGTAAATATAAAGATTTATATGGTAACAATGCTTTTTGGAGATGTGGAGCAATAGGATAATGAATTAAGTAACCAATTTCATTTTGCTCTAAATAGCTTGTAAAATGAGATCTGCCTTCTACTCTAATCACAAACACATGAAACACATGATTATGAGAACCATCATAAAAAGGAAGTGTTATTTTTGGATTATTGATCCTTTTTAAATACTGTTTTGCAATCTCTCGTCGCTTCTCGTTATCTTGATCTAAATCTCTAAGTTTTATATTTAAAAATGAAGCTTGTAACTCATCTAAGCGACTGTTAATGCCAATTTTTTCGTTGACGTATTTTTTAGAACTTCCATAGTTATGCAATAATTTAATACATGCTGCTAACTCCTTGTCATTGGTAGTTACTGCTCCTGCATCACCTAGAGCTCCAAGATTTTTAGTGGGATAAAAACTAAATCCTGATGCATCAGATAGGTTTCCTGCTTTTTTTTCTTCGGAAATAGAAACTGCTCCATGAGCTTGGGCTGCATCTTCAATAACTAAGAGATTATTAGTTTTTGCTATGGCATTTATTTCAGACATGTTAGCTAATTGTCCGTATAAATGAACGACCAATATGGCTTTAACAGATGGTTTTATGTGTTTTTGAATTTCCGAAGGTGAAATATTAAAGGTCTCATTATCTGGCTCAATAAAAACGGGTTTAAGACCAGAATTCAGGATAGATAACATCGTCGCAATGTAGGTATTTGCAGGCACCATCACTTCATCACCAACGTTTAATTTACCAAGTTCTATATAGCCTTTAAAAATAAGGGTTAAGGCATCGAGACCATTAGCAACTCCTATACAATGCTTTGTACCACAATAAGTAGCGAAACTTTGTTCAAATTGATTGACTTCAGATCCTTTTATATAATATCCTGATTTTAAAAACGCTTTAAATCGAGAAGAAAATTCATCTTCGTACTTTGAATTGATTTTATTTAAGTCTAAAAATTTAATCATATCATTACATCTTCTAATAAACTAAAATTTTTAGTATCTATAGTATAAAAATCATGAGTTATTGGGTTTGCTCCAAAACTCTCTTTCCAATTAATCAAACCACGATTAACTTGTTGTCCTTGATTTTCATTAGAAATGCCAAAACTAAAATAGCGCTTATCAATAAATACTTCGTTTATTAAAAAATCAAAAATAGCGTCAAGTCCGCCAAGTTCATTTTTAGATGTTATTGTAGAAATATATTGTGCATGAGCAACTTGAGAAGACTCAAAAATAGTTACTCCTGCAATAATCTCATCATTTTGATAGGCGTTAAACTGTCTAATATTTTTAGGGAATTGTAATTTTAATTCTTCGATTTCTGTTAGAGAATGTGTAGGCAAGGTGTTATATCTATGCTTTAGATTTGGAATTAGAATTTGATTAAAAAAATCATCAAAATTCACAACTTCTTTTACATATACTTTATTAAGTTTACTTCTTTTTAAATTCCGTTTTCTATTTGATGAAGATTCCAATTTGCAGGTATAATCAATAACCATTGACACATCTCTTCTAATTAAATTGGCATTGGTTTTGAAAAGTAAATACTCTATTTCATCGCTTGGTAATTGATGGTATATTTTAGGTAACAACTTAATTTCAAAAGTAGGAATAGAATTATCATTCAAATATTTTAAGACAGAATAATATATCTTAACAACAGTTTCAAACTTTGCTTTTTGTGATAATACTAAACCTCCATAACTTAACCCTTGATGAGAAATAAGAGTATCTTTAACTCTATTAGAAGGTATTAATGCTACTAACTTAGTATCACTATAAACCATCAATGAGTAATCATCAAAACGGTCTTGATGATACTCCATAAAATCGCGATGAAATAAAAATGTAGCATTTTTAGAATTGGAGACAAAATCATCCCAATCTGCACGTTTACCTTGATTGTATTTTATAACTTTAAACTCATCCAACTTTGATCGTGTAATTTAAACTTTGAATAGGCACAAAATACAATATTTTTAAATCTTGGAATCCCTTTTGATTCAATTCTTTTATATTTGAAAAACTATAAACCGAGCTCTTGAAATTAAAAACCCTTTTTAAAGAAAATACTATTTTAAGAGTTGTTTATCTGTTAGTATTCTTATTTGTTATTACTAACGAAGCCATTTATTCTCCAGATACCAGAAGTTATTTAAATGCTTTACCATATCGTCATCCTGGCTATGTCATATTCTTAAAATCTTTTAAATTTCTTTTTTCTAGTTTTTTTGACATGAGCGTCCTTGTTTTTCAAGGTGTTTTTGGTCTTATCGCTGTTAATTTTTTCTTTAAAAAAGCAGCACAAATTTTCAATTTAAGCACTATTAGTAAAGTAATATTAATGGTGATATTGATCTTCCCGTTTTTCAATCCGCTTTATGTTGCAAATAACATTTGCCCAGAAGGTCTAAGTTACCCTTTGTATCTCTTTTTTATAGTGTCTTGCTTAGACTTTATAAAAAATGATAGCTATAAAAAATTAGCAATTGCTCTTTTTTTCTATATTCTACTGGCACTAACAAGAGGTCAATTTATTTTCACTCCTCTTATATTTGCTTTCGCCTATTTTTTAGAGAAGAAACCACAAATATTAAAAGCTTCTAAGATTTTCAAATTATCATTGCTAATATGTATGCCTGTTGTTCTTGTTTTAACAGAGTCAACATATCATAAATTAAAAGATGGTATTTTCATGACCACACCATTTGGTTTTGTTAACGCGTCAACTTCTGCATTTTATGTTTCAAGTAAAAATGATTCACAACACATTAAGTATGCAGATGATAAAATTATTTTTGAAAACTGTTATCAAAAACTACAAAACGAAGAATTATTAATGTCTTCTCAAGACGATCTAGATTCATATACCCAGTACTACAACTTTTTTCATAAAAATGTTCCTCCAATATGTAATAGAACAGTACATAATTTAGGTAAAAAATATTACTTTGATAAAGAGTTAATGAAGACAAACTCTATTAAAACTGCAGATGCTCAAGCATTTTATAATATTGAAAAAACTTGTAAAAGCTTAACATTAACCCTTATTAGCAACAATTTCAAGAAATGGATCCAGTTATATTTTGCAAATATATCTCACGGATTCTATTCATCTGTTTTACTAATTTTCATTGTTTTTATTTTACTCTATAGCTTCGTTAAAGTACTATTTAAAAACAAAACATACATTCTCTTATTCATCTGTGCTGCATTGACCTTATCTAATGCTATGTTAGTTGCTTTTGCGAGTCATTCAATAATGAGATACCTTTTCTATAATTATGTGTTTATATTTTTCATCTTTGTCATCATCCTTACAAAACTAACCAAGAATGGAATCAAAAATTGAGCTTTCAATTGTAATGCCTTGCTTAAACGAAGAAGAAACTTTAGCTATCTGCATTTCTAAAGCTCAGGGGTTCTTGAGTTCAAACAACGTTTCTGGAGAAATTATCATTGCAGATAATGGTAGTACAGATAACTCCATAGCAATTGCAAAAGAGCTCAACGCAACTGTAGTGCATGTAAAAGAAAAAGGTTACGGTAATGCGCTCAAAGGCGGAATTAAATCTGCTCAAGGTAAATATATCATCATGGCAGATGCAGATGATAGCTACGACTTTAAATCACTCATGCCTTTTTTAATAAAGCTTAGAGAAGGTTTTGACCTAGTCATGGGAAACAGATTTAAAGGTGGCATAAAAAAAGGAGCTATGCCTTTTTTACATAGATATTTAGGAAATCCTGTATTATCATTTATTGGTCGTTTATTTTTTAAAATAAAAATTGGAGATTTTCATTGCGGACTTAGAGGTTTCTCAAAAGAAGCCTTCAACAAAATGAAATTAAAGACTACCGGAATGGAGTTTGCTTCAGAAATGATTGTCAAATCAAAACTTAATAACCTATCTATTACAGAAGTTCCAACAATTTTACACAAAGATGGCAGAACAAGACCTCCACATTTAAACACATGGCCAGATGGATGGAGACATCTTAGATTCTTAACACTCTATAGTCCAAAATGGTTGTTTTTATATCCAAGTTTATTACTCATGATTATTGGTGCCATAACATCAATAGCACTTATCATAAAACCAATTTCTGTTGGGAATATTACACTAGATGTTCACACTTTATTATACACAGCTAGTATGATTTTAATTGGCTTTCAATTTTTTGTTTTTTACGCCTTAACTAAGGTTTTTGCTGTAGAAAACGAACTGCTTCCAAAAAGCAATCGCTATCAAAGCTTATTTAAACATATCACTTTAGAAAAAGGACTTGTTTTTGGGTTTCTATTGGTTTTAATAGGTGTTATTTTAAGCGTAAAAGGATTCTCAGATTGGAATGTAACTAACTTCGGAAATTTGAACCCTTCAAATACTTTAAGAATTATAATACCAGCTGTATTTACAATGCTTTTAGGAATTCAAGTGATTTTATTTAGCTTATTTTTTAGTATTCTGGGATTAAAAAAATAGTATTAATTACTTTTCATAACTCTTAAAAACAACTTCACCAATATCGTCAATAACTTCATAAACACCATTTGGCGCACCTTCTTCAATAATCAAGTAACTTTTATCTTCTTGAAGATTTTGCAAATAGCTATCATTATTACTAAGATATGAGAACATTATTCGAAACAAATTAACTGATGACTTTAAACGATTATCATAATCAGGAATATCGTTATCTGGCCATTTAATAGCTAAAGCAGATGTAAATACAGAATGAACTAAATCTCTATCTAAATTTTTAGTTCTAGATTCTAATTCATAATCATAACCCACAAAACCGCCATGATCTGCAATAATTACAATTAAACTGTTTGGATCATTTTTATTTATAATGGTAACCATATCAATCAGCCAAGTATTCACTTCAACTAAGCGATTAAGATAAGCTTCACGCTCTTTATCTCTACCTAGGCTTTGGCGTTTATTATTACTTATATGCCAAGGTTTAATTTTTTCTATAAAGTAAAAATTATTGGATGATTTATTATTAACAATATGGCTTTCAAATTCTTGTTTAATATTTTTATCCATGTCAAATCCATTAGAAAAATAGGACACTTCGTTAGCATTAATATTACAATAATCATAGCCTAAACCTATTCCTCCCAATATAAAATAAGGCTCTTGTAAAAATAAGTGGTTCTTATAGTTGTTGGCTTTTAATATATCTAAAACCGGATTTTCACCTATAATATCCTGTCTAAAATTATAGGTTTCATTTTCTTCATTAGATTGAGCTTTGTAGTAATGATGTTTCATTCCAAAAATAGAGCTATTAGAATATACAGTAGGCACATAATTACTTCTAAAATCATTATAAAGCTTAAAATTCTCTCCAACCAAAAATGATTCAAATTTAGAGTTATCAAACTTATAATGTCCTTTTTTTAATTCCGAAAAATTCGCATAACCATCTGGTTGAATTACATATATATTAGGTTTTTTCTTAAAAATTACAGTATTTATATCATCAGGTTGTCCCATCCAATCATGAGACTCATTAGCTACGTGATAATATTTTGTTACAAGGACTATTAGAGACATAAATGCCAGAATCAATTGAAACACTATAACCTTCTTTAAATATTTGTATAACAATAGTGCAAGAATCACAGAGACAATTATTGCTAAAACAATGAGCTTCTTTTTTATACCAAGAGTAATCAAAATAATCAGTACAGAAAACATGCTAATATTAACAAAAGGGAGTACAAATTTTCTGTATTTATGTAATTGGACAACCTTTGTCGAGAGATAGTAAAATAGATAAGTAATCACAATGGGTAGAACCAAAAACAGAGTGCTAAAAAACAAGATATGCCTTGTTGAATTTAATATAAAAAAGTGAGTATTTACATAGTGCAAAAAAGGATAAATACCAGCAGCTAAACCTGTTAAAATGATATAGTCTTTTTTATTATTTAAAAAATCAATTACAGCCTTCCTCAAAATTATAATGATTTATAGATATACATCACACGCTCAGAATTATCAATCGCTACTTTTTCTACTAGAGAAAAGTATTTAGAATAACTGGACTCAAAATTATCAATGTTATAAAAATCAAAATGGGTTTTGAATTCACCCTTTGTATTTAATAAACGTTGTACCCAAGAGTCATTTCTCTTCGGAAATTCTATAATTAGATGTTTAGAGAAGGTTGAGAAAAATTCAGCAGACATCTCAAAAGGAATATTACCGCTTAACGTCGTATGATGAATAACAGCTAAAGCCATGGTTACATCTGGTGCATAAGCTTTTATTCTTTTTAAGAATGAATCTCTTTCTTTATTATTAAATCCAATATTTGCTGACGGATTTAAAACATCAAAAACAAAAGGCAACATATAGGTTTCTTTATGCGTCTTTACATAGTTATGATTGGCATCAACAGCATTATAATCTATATCACAAACCAAAGCTTCATGCAACTCGTGTTTTATTTTTCTAACAAAAGTACCATCATTACCTCCAACATCAATAACTGTTTTAGCCTCTAATTGCTTAATCCATCCATCAATAATCGTAGCTTTTTGATCAAAAGCATCATTGGCATAATTGGTTTTTTCATAATAATTTCCCCATTCACTAGAGGTTTTCAATGACATTTTTTTTATAAAATCGTAAAGCCCTTTTATAATATTTAATTGTGCTTTTTTTGATAAAGTACTTTCTTTAGAGACTCCTTTATAATCTTCATTATGTTTCTCTTCAAATTTAGCTAGCAAATGAATATTTGAATACAAAAAAGGATTCAATTTAGTTTTTAATGGTAACATAGATGATACCATTTTTATTGGGACACCATCAATGAAACTATTCATTAATTTCAAGGATTCTAATCCGTTATATTTTGCTAATAATAATGGTCCAAAAAAATGAGATATAAATTGTTTGTATGCTCTCCAAGGCGAATTCTCCTTATAAAAATCAAATGATAATGTATCTATAAATACCATTTTACCTTTATAAAAAGTCACGTTAAATGCAGATGCATCTTTTAATGAAAAGCCATTCTCTAAAGCAAATTTTTGAATTTTTAAAGTTAATAAAGCAGCTTCCTTATATTGGTTAAAACTCCATTCATAAGGGTAATTCATGAATGAGATTTGTTCTGGCTGGATTATAATTTCTTCACTAGAAGCAAATAGTTCCTCATGCAAAATCAATAAACCTGCATTTTGCAGTTTCTTAAAAAAACTTGATGATTTAAGTGCTTTATATGGCTTGAAATATAGCGGAGAAATCGAACGTTTTACAATACCTTGATCTACAAATATAAAACCAGAGGGATCTCTAAATGATGAAGGATGTCTATTGTTGCTTATCACTAGTTGATTTACTTTCTATATCAGAATCTTTTACATCAATGTCATCAAATACATCATCATTAGGTTTAGAAATTCCTAAAAACAATTTTATCTTATACAAAAGGTTTTTAGAAAAGAGTAACACACCTGCAACTGCTGCAACAATAGCCTGAATAATCATTGCTCCTAAACCTGGATCAAAATATAGAAAATGTGTCATCTGTAAATTTTTATAAATATAAAACAAAAAAAGGAATCCAATATGGATTCCCTTTTTTCTATTATGTAAATAAGATTATTTATTCTTATTACGTTTACGATCAGTTTCTGAAAGATGTATCTTACGTAATCTTAAAAAGTTAGGAGTTACTTCAACATACTCATCTTTTTGTATATACTCTAAAGCTTCCTCTAAAGAAAACTTGATTGCAGGTACAATCTTAGCTTTATCATCTGCTCCAGAAGAACGAACATTACTCATCTTTTTAGTTTTAGTAATATTCACAGCCATATCATCACCACGAGAATTCTCTCCAATCACTTGACCTTCATAAATATCTTCACCTGGATCTACGAAAAACTTACCTCTATCTTGTAATTTATCAATTGAGTAAGGAATTGCTTGACCTTTTTCCATAGAAACTAAAGAACCATTTTGACGTTCTGGAATTCCTCCTCTAAGCGGTTGGTATTCTTTAAAACGGTGAGCCATAATTGCTTCACCTTGAGTTGCAGTTAATAATTGGTTACGTAAACCAATAATACCTCTAGAAGGTACCATAAATTCACAAACCATACGATCACCTTTAGCAACCATGCTTAACATTTCACCTTTACGCATTGTTACCATTTCAATAGCTTTACCAGACACTGTTTCTGGTAAATCAATTGTCATTTCTTCAATAGGCTCACATTTAACACCATCAATTTCTTTAATGATTACTTGAGGTTGTCCAATTTGCATTTCATAACCTTCACGACGCATCGTTTCAATTAAAACAGACAAGTGTAATACTCCACGTCCAAAAACCATGAATTTATCTGCACTATCCGTATCTTCTACTTTAAGCGCTAAGTTTTTTTCTAATTCTTTAGCTAAACGATCCTTAATATGACGAGATGTTACATATTTTCCATCTTGCCCAAAGAAAGGCGAATCATTAATGGTAAACAACATACTCATTGTTGGCTCGTCAATATTGATAGTTTTTAGACCTTCAGGAGCTTCCCAATCGGCAACAGTATCACCAATTTCAAATCCTTCTAATCCAACTATTGCGCAAATATCTCCAGTTTGTACACTCTCAACCTTTAAACGACCTAAACCTTCAAAAACATGAAGTTCTTTTATTTTTGATTTTACTATACTTTTATCACGTTTTACTAAAGAGATATTTTGTCCTGTTTTTAACTCTCCACGAGTTAAACGTCCAATAGCAATACGACCTGTAAATGATGAGAAATCAAGTGATGTAATTAGCATCTGCGTTGTTCCTTCTGTAATTGTTGGCGCAGGAATATGCTCAATAACCATATCTAAAAGTGGCTCGATATTCTCTGTTTCATCTTTCCAATCGTCACTCATCCAATTGTTCTTTGCTGAACCGTAAACTGTTGGAAAATCTAATTGCCATTCTTCTGCTCCAAGCTCAAACATTAAGTCAAATACTTTCTCATGAACTTCGTCAGGAGTACAGTTTTCTTTATCAACTTTGTTTATAACTACACAAGGTTTTAAACCTAAATCAATAGCTTTTTGTAAAACAAAACGTGTTTGAGGCATAGGGCCTTCAAACGCATCTACTAATAATAAAACACCATCTGCCATATTTAATACACGCTCTACTTCACCTCCAAAATCGGCGTGACCAGGTGTATCAATAATATTGATTTTAGTATCTTTATAAATTACAGATACATTTTTAGATGTAATTGTAATTCCCCTTTCACGTTCAAGATCGTTGTTATCTAGGATTAAATCACCAGTATTCTGGTTTTCTCTAAATAATTGACAGTGATACATGATTTTATCAACCAAAGTAGTTTTACCGTGATCAACGTGTGCAATAATTGCAATGTTTTTAATATTAGCCATAATAGACGCCTTGTTTTAAGCGTGCAAAGGTACGTTAATTTCTGTAAAAAATCTTATACTTGTATAATTATTAAAATTGTGATTTTATTAAGTTCTTCGGAAGGTTCTTAAACTCTACACTTTAAACCTAACCAATTGATAATTAAACATTTTAAGTTAAAGTCTTCAAGTGTTAAAATTTCCGAAGCTTTAGTTAATAAAATGTTATACTCCTATAATAGGATAATTTCTAGTCGTATCTTTCGTTAACTTAATGATTAATAGTAAATAGCCTCCTGAAAACCAACCATTTTTAGGCAATTTACATCTGAAACCCACAACAGATGGAAACAATTAGTAAATATTCAAAATTTGTACCTTACTTCTATTTTTTAGCGGTAATCATATATTGGTTCACAGATGTCAACCAAAGTAATGGCTTAACCGCCTACCCTATTCTCTTATTTGGAATTCCATTTTTATGGCAATTATTTAAACCAAATAAGAAACTCAATTTCACACTAGGCATCACCTTTGTGTGTTTATCATCATACTTGATTCTAGCATACTTATCTAGTATTTTTAATATCGTGAACCTATCAAATTCAGCAAAACAGTTTATGGTTTATGGTGGCATCTTCGTTATTGCTAATTTTGTCATGGCATTATGGATGATTAGAAATAGTCTTAATAGAAGCTTCTAATCCCAGTAGTGATTTGTACCTTTGCTGCTGAAATTTTAAATTTTCAAGCATATGCAATTATCTGATGTTCCTAAACTGAAACACACAAACTCAAATAACTTCTTCTTACTTTGTGGACCTTGTGCCATTGAAAGTGAAGATATGGCTATGCGTATTGCCGAAAAGGTGCTTACGATTACAAATAAACTTGAAATTCCTTACATTTTTAAAGGCAGTTTTAAAAAAGCTAATAGAAGTAGAATTGATAGTTTTACTGGGATTGGTGATGAAAAAGCGCTTAAAATTCTTCAAAAGGTATCTCAAACATTTGATATCCCAACAGTAACCGATATTCATGAAATCTCTGATGCTGAAAAAGCTGCAGAATATGTTGATATACTTCAAATTCCTGCATTTTTAGTTCGCCAAACAGATTTAGTGGTTGCTGCTGCAAAAACGGGAAAAGTGGTCAACTTGAAAAAAGGTCAATTTATGAGCCCAGAAGCGATGAAACATGCGGTTCAAAAAGTTAAAGATTCTGGGAGCGACAAAGCATGGATTACAGATCGTGGCACCATGTTTGGCTACCAAGATATGATTGTAGACTTTAGAGGCATTCCTACAATGCGAGAATATGCTCCTACGGTTTTAGATGTCACACATTCTTTACAACAACCTAACCAAAGTATTGGAGTTACAGGTGGACGACCAGATATGATAGAAACTATTGCCAGAGCTGGTATTGTAAATAATGTAGATGGTCTATTTATTGAAACACATTTTGATCCTGCTAATGCTAAAAGCGATGGCGCAAATATGTTGCACCTAGATAACCTTGAACACTTATTAACCAACTTGGTTGCAATTAGAAAAACTATAAATTCTCTTTAATTTTTAAGTATTCTCTTTTTTATACGACTCACATATTTATACAAACAAATAGAATTACTTAATGAGAATTAAATCAACTAAGCTTTTAATTTTACTTATTACAAGCTTAACTATCAATAATATTGGTGCTCAAGATGTAGATGTTAAAAAATATACGTCAACTAATAAAGGTAAGTTTTTTATAAGTTGGGGAGGAAATAGAGAATCCTTTTCAAAGTCTGATATTAGATTTCAAGGTGATAATTATGATTTTACAATCAAAGATGCATCTGCAGTAGACAAACCAAAAGGCTGGCATATTGATTATGCAAATCCAACGAGAATGACAATCCCTCAAACGAACTTTAGACTCGGTTACTATATTTCAGATCATTACACTATATCATTAAATGTTGACCACATGAAATATGTAATGGTAGATAATCAAACAAAAGTTATTGATGGTTATATTGATTTACCAGACACTGAAGTTGGAAGTGAGTTTAACGGTACTTATGACAATGATGCTACTTTTGTATCTGAAGATTTTCTAATATTTGAACATACTAACGGTTTGAATTATGTGTACGCAGAATTCTCCAGAGTAGATGATATTTCAAAGCTTTTTGGCATTCAAAATACAGACATTTTTCAGTTGAATATTACTGAAGGTGTTGGTGGAGGAGTTTTATACCCAAAAACAAATACAACATTATTAAAAAAAGATCGCTATGATGAATTTCATCTTGCTGGTTATGGTGTATCTTTAAATGTTGGGCTTAATTTCACCTTTTTTAAGCACTTTTATATCCAAACAGATTTAAGAGGTGGTTTCATCAACATGAATGATATAAGAACAACCAGTAACACTAATGAAAAAGCATCTCAGCATTTTCTATTTTTACAACGTGTAATTTCTATTGGTGGAATTTTTAGACTATAAATTATGATAAAAGATATAGAAATTAGAGAAGCAATATTGGACGATTTACCAGAAATCACTTCAATTTTTAGAGATACGGTTCGTGCTATAAATAGTAGAGATTATTCTGAAACACAAATAGAAATCTGGTCATCTGGAGCAGACGACACAGAAATTTGGGAAGAACGTATTAATAATCTTTATTTTATTGTGGCCGAGTATAGGAATGAAATTGTTGGTTTTGCTCACGTGACCAAAGGTTGCCATTTGGATGGAATTTATGTTCATAAAAACTACCAAAGACGAACAATTGGCTCTAAATTATTACGTATTGTAGAATCTCAAATCATGGCAGAAGGTTATGAAGTCATAAATGCAGATTCTAGTATAACTTCAGTTGATTTTTTTGATTCTCACTACTTTGAACAAATCAAAAAACAAAAGAAATCATATAAAGGCAAGGGATTTGCTTATTCCATTTTCTCTAAAGAATTATAACTCTTATTTTAAGAACGAGTTATTCTTATGCTTTTCTACTTCTTTTAGGATATTGATGAATAATTGATCATCAATATCATCTAAGGATTTGTAACGCATGGATTTGACTACTTTCCTGTTTTCAGAAACCATATGCTCTGTATATTTTGTCAAATGTGCCGAATGCCAAAAACCAACATCTACATAATCTTTACTTTGGTTTAAATAGCATATTGGGCGCTTTTCTATATAATAACAAGGCAATTTCCATTTGTATTCTAAATGAGACTCAGGAAATGTATGCTCAATTAGTATTTGTAAATGCAACAGTATGGATTTAAAAGGCTCATGCTGTTTAAGTATGTATTCTTCTGCTGGTTTCATTATAACTAAGTTGAGTATTTCAAAATTAACAAAAATTTATCTCGTTTTATTCAATTAAATTTATTTACTTTGTATTTCAAAGTACTTTTATATGGACTCAAATAATTATTTAAAAGATATTTCAGAAATAAAAAACATGATGAATAAATCGTCAAGGTTTTTATCTATTAGTGGATTATCTGGAATACTCGCAGGCATATACGCACTCATTGGAGCCTATTTAGGTTATCGTATCATTTACGCTAACAACATTATTACCATTGATGGCTATCGTACTTTGATTTTAACCGAAAATCGCATCATTCAAATTTTTATAATAGCATTTTCAGTGGTTGCACTAGCTATGATGACTGGGATTGTTTTGAGTTACTCTAAAGCTAAGACACAGAATGAAAGTCTGTGGGATTCAACTTCAAAACGTTTATTGATTAATTTTGCAATTCCGTTAGTAACTGGCGGATTGTTTATACTTATATTAATGGATAAAGGCGTTTATGCTTTTGTAGCACCACTCACTATGATTTTTTATGGTTTGGCGTTAATCAATGCTAGTAAATACACTTTAGGATATGTAAGGTCACTGGGAATAACGATGTTGATTGTTGGCTTAATATCTACTTACTTTTTGGGCTACGGATTGTTTTTTTGGGCTTTGGGTTTTGGTGTTTGCCATATTATCTACGGAACAATTATGCACTTTAAATACGATAGAGTTAATAAGTAAAATCATTTTGAACTTAAGTTTTAACTAACTTTAATTTTTAAACACTAAATATTATAAGTGAGCATCATAACTAACATTAACAAAGCATTTGATCATCGTATAAGACTAGGTATTATGTCCATTCTTATGGTTAATGAATATGCAGATTTCAATATGCTGAAAGAATTGTTAGGAGCTACAGATGGTAATCTAGCAAGCCATACCAAAGCCTTAGAAAAAGAAGCATATATCACTGTTGAAAAACAATTTATTGGTAGAAAACCAAACACACGTTACTCTGCTTCACAATTAGGTAAAGCAGAATTTAAGAAACATATTGAAGCACTAGAAAAATTAATACACAAAGGACAATAGATTTTTTTTACATATTTACTTTGAAATACAAAGTACTTTACAACTACAAGAACCAATAAATATAAACTCATGAAACAACTCGCAATCATTATCACTTCCCTACTTTTTAGCATTCTCTTTTATGACAGAAGCATTGGACTAAACCTATCCATATTCTCTTTAATAACTATCGCTTTTCTTGTTTTTTATAATCCAATTAAATTCAAGAATAAAACAATATTACTTCATACGTTTGCCTATGTATTAACAGCGATATTTGTATTTATTAATCATTCTTATTTATCGGTTATAGCAAATTGCGCAGCGTTCTTTACGTTAGTTGGTACGGTTTCAGAAACCTCATCTTCTATTTATGTACAATGGTTTAATGGGATTTACACAACAATTGCAGGCATTATTCAGAGAAATTTTGATAAAAATGAAGACACCCAAAAAGTAAATTGGAAAAAAGATATTGATCTCGCTCATTGGGCAAAACTTATTGGTATTCCTTTAGTTTTTGTGATTGTATTCATTCTGCTTTATAAAAATGGAAATCCAATATTCAATGATTTAATTTCACAAATAAATTTTGACTTTATTAATATTCAATGGGTTCTCTTTACCGTTTTAGGCTATTATTTATTTAATAATATTTCAAAACCTATCCAAGTTGAACCTGCAACTTCATTAGATTTAAAAACCGAAAATGAGTTATATAAATCTGATCATTTTTCCGAAGAAAAACTAAAAAAGGAAAAGCAGTTAGGCACCACATTATTAGGACTATTAAACCTTTTATTGGTCTTTTATATTATCACAGACGTGATGTCGCTCTCATCTATTGAAACCACAAAAGCATCTGAATTATCAAACCATGTTCATAGTGGGATTAACACATTAATCGCCTCAATCATCATCGCAATTGGCATTATTCTTTACTTTTTTAGAGGAAATCTTAATTTTTATGCTGAAAACAGAACACTCAAAAACATCGCTTTTTCATGGATTATTCTTAACATCATTCTAATCATTTTAATAACAATTAAAAATCAAATTTACATTACTTCATTTGGTTTGACTTATAAACGTATTGGAGTTCACATCTATATATTACTAACGTTTATTGGACTTGTAACAACATTCTTAAAAGTATTGAAGATTAAAAACCTTGCTTTTTTATTCCGAAGAAATACACAAATAGCATTTGTTGTGCTCATTGTTTGCAGCATGATCAATTGGGATGCTACCATCACCAAATACAACCTCACAAAAGCGAAAGCGTATGATGTTGATTACCTCATCAAATTAACCGACAGAAATGCTGTGATTCTCTATAATTTAAAAGATAACATAGTCATCTCTCAGGAAAATAAAAACAGAATTGAAACTAAATATAACAATTACATGTTGCATTTATCTCAACGAGATTGGCAAGAATTTAATTATGAAATAGTAGCCAATTTAGAAAAACTTGATAAAACAAAAGACTAATGAATTTACCAGGAAACCTTGCAAAATCTAGCTTATTAGCATCTGTGATTTTTTGGATCATTATTTGGAGCAAAGAATTTGAAATGAATATGATGCCATTTGTATTACTATCCTACATCCCAATATTCTTGTGTGTACTTATAGTGATTGTTGCTAGTATTTGTCCGTTTTTTTGGTCTGCTAAAAATGAAATTTACACAAAAGCACAAGTCTTTAAAATGTGTTTTCCGTATTACACATGCATAACTTTTGGTTTATGCTGTTATGGAATTATCACTTCAGACTATGACCTATACTTTTCTGCATTTTGCATATCTGCTTACATCACCACGAATCAATCCTGGGTTTGGTTCGCAAAAGAAAACACAAATACTAATAGTCATGATAACCCAAAACAACTGATTAATTGCGAACAGCATGTGACAATTGAAAAATAATAAACACACATGAACTTACTTAGAACACATAGAAAAAAATTGATAGAATGGCTTTTTGAGCATTCTCAAAACATATATATCAAACTATTTAAAAAACAAAAAGCTTGGGGGATTTCTCGCAAACAACTCCTCACCTATCCAATACATTCTTTTGGGAGGCATTTGGGAGAATTTTTAAACAAACATGGGTTTGAACTCATTGCAAAAGTAGAGCGTCATGATGCCTATCATACTTTAACCGGTTATGGTACAGAAGTAGAAGACGAAATTGCATTGCAATGTTTATGTTTTGGTAACGGAAAACGCAGCTTATACCTCTATGGTTCTATGATTCTAGGAATTATCATTCTACCAGATTATTACAAATACTATAATCAATCCTATCATATTGGCAAGCGCTCTAACCCTTTTCATCATTTTGACTACAAGCAGTTATTACATGTTAATATCGATGATTTTAGAGATGCCATATTTTCAAAGAAACAACGTCAAACTTTAATTTTTAATTGAAATGGATAGACTAAAAACAGCTATTGTAGTAGCAACGCTTTTCTTTATAATTGGCACACTTTTTTTGATACTTCAAATTTGTTTCAAAGGCATCTTTGAAATTACATTATTTGGATACTATTACGTGTACTTTTCTGTTATAGTCAACATAATAGTTTTAGGGTTACTACTTCTGGTTTTAATTTTTAAAACCAACAGAATTAAAACGCTTAAAGCTATTGGTGTGCTTTTAATAAACATACCAATTGCTTATCTCTATTTTCTCATTGTTATGAAACTCATTGATTAAAACTTATGAAAAAACTTAAAATTTTACTACTGCTTGCCATCTTCATCTTACTGGGTTTAATGATGACTAATTATATGATAAACTCACAAGCAGAAGACTATATCTATGATTCGGTTGAAGACATACCAGAGAACAAAGTCGGACTCCTCTTAGGGACTTCAAAATTTCTTTCTAACGGAAATATCAACTTGTATTACACCTATAGAATCAATGCAACTGTAGAACTTTACAACGCAAGAAAAATAGAATTTGTTTTAATAAGTGGAGACAACGGAAGCTCAAGTTATGACGAGCCCACAACTTTTAAAGACGACTTGATTGCTTTAGGCATACCTGAAGATAAAATCTTCCTTGACTATGCAGGATTTAGAACTTTAGACTCTGTTATTAGATCTAAAGAAATTTTCGGTCAAAGTTCAATTACAATCATATCTCAGCAATTTCATAACGAACGTGCTATTTATTTAGCAAAACATAACAACATTAAAGCTGTGGCATTTAATGCTCAAGATGTTTCTGGTCGTTACGGACTCAAAGTACAACTTCGCGAATATCTAGCAAGAGCAAAAGCATCAATAGACATATTGTTTAACGTAGAACCTAAATTTTTAGGTGATAAAATAGAAATTAAATGACCATCAAATTCAACAAACCCTTTTTTGCCTCCAGCTTGCTATTATTTTCTACGGAAATTTGCATAGCAGCATTTCTAACCAAAGGTTTTATTAGACACACCTTTGGTGATTATTTGGTGGTCATTTTAATGTATTGCGCTATTAGAAGCTTTATTAAAACCAAACCTATTTATATCGCATTAATAGTTTTAATCATCTCTTTTAGTATTGAATTTTTACAACTCTACAATCTTTTAGATTATCTAAACCTTAGAGACAACAAACTCGCAGTCATTGTTTTAGGAAGCACTTTTGAAACATCAGATCTTATTGCCTATAGCCTAGGCATCATCACCATTTTTTTAATCGACATAAAAACAAATAGCTCATGGAAACTATAAAAACATTAATATTCAATAGATTTAAAATCATCTCATTATTAACCATTTCAATGGCATTGAGTATAGTCTTATTGATGATTAGAATGAAAATACATCAATCCTTTTATTTGTTATTTTTAATCTGGAATTTATTTCTAGCCATCATACCATTTGCGATAACAACAGGATTAACAAGCTCTAAGAAAGTTAATAAATTGGTGTTATTTTTTTTCTTCGGAATTTGGCTCCTCTTTCTCCCAAATGCACCTTATCTCGTGACAGATTTAATGCATTTAACAAGAACTGACCAAAGTTTTTTATGGTTAGATATATTGGTCATTATGTCATTTGCTTTTAATGGTTTGATATTGTTTTTCTTATCGTTATCAGATATGGAAAAACTCCTAAAACAACATCTTAATTCTAAATTGCTCACTCCATTAATGTTCTCAATTTTTGGGCTCACAGCCTTTGGCATTTATCTTGGACGTTTCTTAAGACACAATTCTTGGGAAATCATCAATAATCCATTAAATATCTTTAGAGATATATTCAATATCGTATTTCAACCTAATATAGAAGCTTGGATCTTCACTTTAACTTTTGGGAGCTTTTTGGCAGTATCTTATTGGATGCTTAAGGCTTTTTCTAACTCTAAAATTTAAAACTTATGAAAAACTATATCATAATTCTCGTTATCCTAATTTCAATTTCTGCCTGTACAAAACAAGACAACAGAAAAGTAGTAGATGAAACTAAAGATGTTTCCGAAGTAAAAAAAGAAAGCAAAACTGTAGCTATTGCAGAGTTACCCTTTGTTATAGATAGCACTTCATATATGATTCATCTAATTGGGAATTATACGACTCATAAACGCAGGTCTGAATATATAGGATCTAGTGGTAGTTATTCATCAGATGATATTTCTTTTACAAATTTTAGTAAAAATAGGATTAGTGGAAACATTTCAAATGTAAAATTTCAACATATAGATTCTAATGAACTAAAATCGTTAACTAAAAACATACTCAATATTCACTCCATGAATTTTCTTCGTGAAGTTTATAAAAAAACAGAAAACGGTTATTTTGTATATAACCTCACAGATAAAGACACTAATGCAGATGGCGAGCTTGATTATAATGATTTAGAATCTCTATATATTAGTAATTTAAACGGAACAGAATTTAGAAAGCTATCACCTAACGGACAGGATTTAGTAACATGGAAAACAATTTTAGAGGCTAACAAGCTTTATTTCAAAACTATAGAAGACATAGATGGTAATGGGGAATTTGATAAAAAAGACAAAACACATTACTTTTATTTAGATCTTAATAATGTTGGTTCAAAAGTTGTTGAGTATCATCCTATTTAAAGATTGTTACTACAATTAGAAGTTAATTAATTTGTGTTTCTATTTTTATCTTGGATTTTCCTAACAATTTTTGTCGTCCTATTTCTAGTCAGCATTCTTGGTAGTATGGATAAAAATTTATTAAAAAGTCCAGGTATTGCAACAACTTTACGATTGTGCATCGCTTTATATCCATAAGCAGCAACATCCTTTGGACATGCCATATTAAAAGTTATTTTGTTGTCATCGCAACCTTCTGAAACCACACCTTGAAATGACGTTTTAGTTGGGCCAGGACATAATACAGTAACACTAACTCCTGTCCCTTTTAATTCGTTTGAAATGGCTTGTGAAAAAGATAAAAGATAAGCCTTAGAGGCATAATATAAAGCCATTAAAGGACCTGGTTGAAAAGCTGCTAAAGATGATAAATTTAAAATTTTACCAGAACCTCGTTCTACCATATCTGGTAAAATAAGTTTTATTAAATGTGTGGTTGTTATAATATGTAAATGCAACATTTCCAAATCGCGCTCCCAATCTGTATCGTAAAAGGTACCAAACATTCCAAAACCAGCATTATTTATGACAATATCTATTTCAGTATTATTAATCTCATCATAAATCTCTTGAGCAATATTTACTAAACTCAAATCTTTTACCAGCAAGATAATTTTGATAGGATGTATTTTTAGGATATTGGTTTTTGCTTCTTCTAATTTTTTTGAATCGATATCAATTAAAATAAGATGATAACCATCCTTAGCCAATAGAAGCGCTAACTCAAATCCTAATCCTGAAGCTGCTCCTGTTACTAAAGCGGTTTTTGTGTTATTCTCCATCTACATAATCCTGAAGGTATTTAAAACGTTCAGTTAGCTTACCATCTGCGGTTGTCATTCTTGCGCGTTTTAATATTCCGCGAGCATCGTCATTAAAAAAGGCAGGAATCACATGCTCTAAGAACATATCTCCAAAACCTTCACTCGCATCTTTTGGCAATTCACAAGGTAAATTATCTACTGCCATTACTGTAATTGCTCCTTTTGCATCAAAAGCAACTTCTTTTTCAGTTTGAGGATCATATCCATAAAAAGGATCTGCGATTGTTGATGGTTTTATTGTACTAGCCACAGGTCCATCAATATCACATGAGACGTCTGCTACTAAATTGATTCTAAAATAGGGATGTTTAGCATCTTCTCTTGTAAACAAATAAGGTGCATTATTACCATAAAAGTGTCCTGCAATAAAATAATCTGTTTCTTTAGCGTAAGGCATAAAATTACTTTCGTAACCTGTTGGGTCTTTATAAAACGCAAACTTATCTCCTACTTTACCATCTTTACGTTTGGCATATTCCATGACATCTGCCATGACATAAACAGGCTCAGTGAATTGAGATGTTAAGTATAATGTATCGCTGACTTCTTTAATTTTTAAATGGTCCAAAATTTCTTTTGCTCCAAGTGCTACTTTCCCAGTACCTGTAAGGAGTATTTTAATGTTTGGTAAGGTGATTTTATCTAATTCTGCTTTAACCTCATCTAAATCTGCAAGCGTTTCTACTTTTGGAAGATTGAATAATCCATCTCTTAATCCTAAGGCTCTAAAACCATTGTAAGCTCCAACTAATCCAGCATAACGTCCAAAACCTATGAGTCTTGCTCCACTTTGTTTAACGATAGTTTCATGATCATACATCTCAATATGTTTATTGAGCATATCAACCAATAGCTTTCTATTATATGGTTGTTTCTTTATGGTATGTGAGAAATAAAAGTATTTTTTCTTCGGAAGGAGTGCGTCAAGCGGAACTTCTTTAACTCCAATCATCACATCACAGTCTGACACATCATCTGTGACAGTAAATCCTGCTTTTCGATAAGCCTCGTCTGAAAACACTCGAATATCTGAAGACTCGACTACAAATTCTGCTTGTGGAAATTGTAATTGTGCTTCTTTTAATTTTTCGGGTGAGAAAACCACACGTCTATCTGGTGGGTTTTTACGTTCTTTGATTATAGCAAATTTCATGTGTGATAATTTTACACGAAAATAAGCTGATTTTACCGTTTTAGCAAGTCAATTATTGCTTTAAGAAATTAATCTATGCGTTCTACTTCACTTTCAGATTTTAAGACACAATCTCCATCTTCTTGCTGAATATATAATGCTTTGTTACCTTCTTCTCCATTGCGAGTTACCTCATTGCCTTTTATGGTTTTAGTTACTTTTTTGGTGTAAGTGTCTTGAACTTTTCCTGAAGCTGTACTGTTTCCCCAATTCCATTTAACTTGTGTTCCTTTTTTGATCATTCTATTGAGTTTTACTTAAAATTAAGAATTAGAACTGACAATTTTTCTTAATAGTTTTATAAAACGGGTTTGGTATAGCATTTGCATTACTATTTTTAGTAATTTCGCACACCTTTTTACTGTTATTACAGTTGATTGGGTGAGTGCGTTAAGGATTGAGGTATTGTTGGAGCTCCTCGCAGAGAGCGACTACCGAAAGCCTGACCTGAAAGGGAACGCTAAAATAATTACTAAAATGGGGTCGACTGGTTTTGACAGCGAGACTCATTGAACGGTAAGCACGTCGTGTAATGACTTTGAAACACGTAAAAGGCTAGGTCAACTTTTTAATCGGCGAGAATAACTACGCTTTAGCTGCATAATCTGAATTACAGTAAGATTAAGCCTCGTCCTACTAGGTAGGAGTGCTAAATGTCTCCAGAAAGCCTTGGTTAATGGCGTTCTTATTAGAGGCATCGAAAATATTAACTTAGATCGTGTGGCGCTTTGATGCACTTTCGAGATTAAGAAGATAAGTTATAAGTGGGTTGTCTTTTGCCAGCTTATAATCGAAAACCTAATGAAAGAATAAGCGTGTAGAAGGCTCTTTAATAGCTTGTTTGGACGAGAGTTCGATTCTCTCCGACTCCACAATTAACCCTGTAAATAACTTGTTTACAGGGTTTTATGTTTTTAGGTGACAAATGAGGTGACAAATCTGATGTTAATAACTTGTTTTAAATTCCTTACTTAAAAAATATTAACACACTAAAATAGTAATATGAAAAATATCAAATTTGAGGATATGCCAAAAGCTGTAGAATTAATTTTAGAAAATATAACAGCAATAGCAGATATTTTAAATCAACAAGAACTTCATTCTCGTTTTCAAGATCCTGAAAGCTTAATGACCAGAAAAGAAACAGCCGAATATCTAAAAATCGATTTATCTACATTATGGAGTTGGACTAAAAAAGGGAAAATTAAATGCTACGGAATTAGTAATCGTAGATATTATAAGAGAAGCGATATTGAAAAAGCATTAGTTCTACTAAACAAATAAATATCTAACTCATTATTTTAACCCAACAGAACCCAATTAACCCAATGGGTTCTTGTGTTTCAATATTTACTTGGAATTATTCCTAAATACCACAAAAAAGATTTATATTTTTATGGTTTTATAATATCATATACTGAATGTCAACAAAGTTTTTCACTAATAAATCAAATAACAGTTTATTAAAAAAGTTCGAGGGAGTTTTTAATAACTTGCCGAACATACATAATTTCGATGCTTTAGTAGGCTATTTCAGAGCCACAGGCTATTTTAAGCTAAGACCATATTTAGAGAACATCCCAGAAATTCGCATTTTAGTTGGTATAAATGTAGATTTACTTTTAGAAAAGTATCATTCTGTAGGGCAACAATATCTTAAAGATCCACAAGAAACGAAAGACCAATTTATAGAGGCTCTAAAAAAAGATATTCAAGATGCTGACTATTCTAAGGAAATTGAAGATGGTATTGTGCAGTTCATAAAGGATATTGTAAATAAAAAGATAACAATAAAAGCACATCCAGAGAAAAACCTACACGCTAAAATCTATATTTTTAAACCTAAAGAATTTAATGAATATTCTACAGGAAGCGTAATAACAGGTTCTTCAAATCTTACCGAATCTGGATTAGGTTCTCGTGAAAAGTCGAATTATGAATTTAATGTAGAGTTACGAGATTACGATGATATTCGTTTTGCATCTGAAGAGTTTGAATTACTTTGGAGTGAATCAATAGATATTTTACCTGTTGATATTTCTGGATTAAAAGAGGAAACATTCTTAAATGACAACTTCACACCATTTGAGCTTTACATCAAATTATTAATAGAATATTTTGGAAAGCGTATTGAGTACGACCCAACAAATATAGATTTACTATTACCAGATAAATATTTAAGACTTACCTATCAATCAGAAGCTGCAATAGAAGGCTATGAGAAGTTAATGAAATACAACGGTTTCTTTTTAGCAGATGTTGTAGGTTTAGGTAAAACAATTGTTGCTGCAATAATAGCAAAGAAGTTTATTTTTGAAAATGGCTATCACTCTAAAATTTTAGTAATATATCCACCTGCATTAGAAGATAACTGGAAAACAACAATTAAAGATTTTCATATAGACAACAATACTTACTTTGTATCAACAGGAAGTCTTCACAAGGTTTTAGAAGATAAGTATCTAAATTACCCTAATCCAAATGAATACGATTTAATTATAATTGACGAGGCTCATAAATTTAGAAATGACACCTCTAATATGTATGAGAAGTTACAGACTATTACAAAAACAGATAGAAGAATACCAGGATCTAATGGTGATACTCGTAAAAAAGTAATGTTACTTTCTGCTACGCCATTAAATAATCATCCTGCTGATATAGAAAATCAAATCTATTTATTTCAAGATAAAAGAAATGCGAATCTTCCAAGTGTAAAAGATTTACAATCATTTTTCACACCTCTAAAAGATGAGTATGATGAATTAAAAAAAGATGATATTCTTGATATAGAAAAGGTTAAAGCTATTTTCGATAAAATCAGAGATAAAGTAATAGAACCTTTAGTAATAAGAAGAAGTCGTACAGACATTGTAAACAATGAAGACTTTAAAAAAGATATAACCGAACAAGGCATTGTATTTCCTAAAATAAATCCACCTAACGAAGTTAGATACGAATTTGACGATGATTTAAGTCAATTATTCGATACCACAATTACGATGTTAACATCAATGGATGAAAATAGAAATCCTGCTGATGGTATTGGTTTTTATAGATATAGGGCAATTGAGTTTTTAATAAACGAAGAAGACAGAAAAAAATATGGGAATGTAGAATCCATTTCAAAGAGGTTAGCTGCAATTATGAAAACGTTATTAGTAAAACGTTTAGAAAGTAGCTTCTACGCTTTTAAAATGTCATTGTCAAGGTTACATAAGAACACAAATCATATGATTAAGATGTTCGAGGATGGTAAAGTTTACATTGCACCAGACGTTGACGTGAATAAATATCTTAATGAAGGTAAAGAAGATGAGTTAGAAAAGAAAATGAATGAAAAAGGTGGAAATAACGAAACCTATGGTGATGAAGATTTTAAAGAGGATTTTATCGAGTTATTAAAAGGCGATGAAAAGAAAATAAAACTGTTAGTTGATGAATGGGCTAAAATTGATTACGACCCAAAATTAGATAAATTCATTACAGATTTAAAAACTAAATTCTTAAACAAAAAGAATAATCATTCTGGTAAATTAGTGATATTCTCTGAATCCAAAGAGACAATTAATTATTTGAGTGATTCGTTAAATGATATAGGAATTAAAAAAATATTGACGATTAGTGCAGCTAATAGAAAAGATAAATTCCCTACCATATTAGAGAATTTTGATGCAAATCAAGATAAAGCAGATTGGAAAAATGATTACAACCTAATTTTTACAACTGAAGTATTAGCGGAAGGAATAAACCTGCATCGTTCTAATGTCATTGTTAATTATGACGTTCCTTGGAACTCAACAAGACTTATGCAACGTATTGGACGTATAAACCGTATTGGTACAGAAGCAGATGAAATACACGTTTTCAATTTTTATCCATCAGATAAGTCAGACAATCAAATAAAATTAACCAATACAGCTATTAAAAAACTACAAGCATTTCATAGTGCTTTTGGTGAGGATAGTCAAATATATTCACAATTAGAGGAAGTTGGTGAAGCTGGTTTATATGGTTCTAAACTTAAAGAGGAATTAAATGAAACATTATTGTTTTTACAAGAATTAAGAAGTTTCAAAAAGAAGCATCTTAATACTTTTAATAAAATCAAAAGCATTCCTAAAAAATCTCGTATTGCTCGTAAATCGAATAATGTAGATTCTTTTATAAATGTAGATAATGCTTCAATTACATATATAAAAAGTGAAGGACATCCTGGGGTGTTTTATAAAACTGATGAAAATAATGTTGTACACGAGTTAACCTTTGTAAACGCTGCAACTATTTTTAAAGCAAATACTAAAGAAAAGGCAATTAAATTACCAGACAATCATCATAAACAAGTAACCAAAGCCTTAACTCACTTTAAAACAGTTGCAAAAAACATTGAAACCAAAAATGTAACAAAAGCGCAATTATCGGCTATTGAAAAGAGTGCAATTAAGGATTTAAGTTATTTCATTGGTATTGCAGAAAATGAATTTATTAAAAATCAATTGCAAAGAGCTTTAGACGAAATTTATAAGGGTTCACATAGGCAACTACCTAATAAATTGAATAAATTTTTTAAATCAAACACAGAAAATGATGCCCAAAAAGTAGTTGAAAAAGTGTTTAATGAGGTTTTAAAAAAGATGAACTTTAGTGATACTGCAAGAATAAAACAGCAAAGAGCATCACTATTTAGCAAACCACAAATTGTAATATCAGAATCCTACATCGAAAATAAATAATGGAAAGTACTTTAATCCAAATATTCAAAGAGAATTATAATCGAGATGCATTTGTGCAAAATGTTTTGATCCCAATATTTAAAGAATCTGTAAAAGATTTTGAATTGTATGATGCAGATGGTGAACAAGAACTTGAATTATCAGAAACGGAAAAACGTACAGCTAAAAGAGTTGTAAAATATGGTGAGTTTAATACACACGATAACCGTAAAATTGAATTATACGAAGTAACCGTTGAAGATTATAGTAAAGTAAAAATTGCACGTGTAGGTTTAGGTGCTATAGTTAAAAAATTAATTATTGGAAATAACGCAGCATTTGCAACATTTAAGTATGAAGATGTAATAAATAAGCATTGGCGTTTCTCTTTTATTGCTTACGATAGTTTTTTTGAAGAAGGTAAAGTACAAACCAAAGAAACTAACCCAAAACGTTACACCTATGTTTTTGGTGATGAAGATGAAACCTATCGTACAGCAATCGACCGCTTTAAAGAGTTAGATAGTAAGTTTCAAATCAAGGTAAAAGATATTCAAGATGCATTCGCTGTTGAGGCAATGTCAAAAGAATTTTTCGATGAATATAGAGAAACACATTATGCAAATTTTGTAAAATACTTAACAGGTGAAGAGTTTCAAAAGAAAGGTGGGAAATATAATTTAGTCAAAGTTCAAAATCCATCCCTTTTTTTAGCATCTGTGTTTAATGGTGATAAAAAGGACGCAAGAGATTTTTGTAAAAAGTTGTTAGGGCAAATTGTATTCCTATATTTTATTCAGAAAAAAGGCTGGTTAGGAGCTAAAAACATCAGTTATAAAGAAGGAAACGGAGATAAAAATTTTATACAGAATTTTTTTAAAGAAGCGGGTGAAAATGATTCATTTTATCCTGTTTGGCTATCTAAATTATTCTACGCTACATTAAATCAAAAAAGAACTAATGACGATTTTACGATGCCTGATGGTAAGGTGGTTAAAATCCCTTATTTAAATGGTGGTTTGTTTGAGAAGGAGTCTGAAAAGTTTGACCATTTGGTGTTTCCAAGTGAATTGTTTGCAGACTTATTTGAGTTTTTTAATCGCTTTAATTTTACCATTTACGAGAACAGTCCAGAGGAGCATACTATTGCAGTTGACCCAGAAATGTTAGGTCACATTTTTGAAAACCTACTTGAAGATAATAAGGATAAAGGTGCTTTTTATACACCAAAGGAAATTGTGCAGTATATGACACAAGAATCCTTAATAGAGTATTTGGCAACACATTTAGGCGTTAACAACAAAGAAAGTATTAACCAATTTGTAAAACAAAAAAATAAAGAAGCATTAACAGATACGCAACTAAATGAAATAAATAACCTTTTAGATAAAGTAAAAATATGCGACCCAGCAATTGGTTCTGGAGCATTCCCAATGGGTATGCTTCAAGAGATATTTGCTATAAAAGAACGTATTGCTTTCGATTTAGGTTTTATAGTTTGGAGTCCAGCTACCGTAAAAGAAAACATTATACAAAACTCTATTTATGGTGTAGATATAGAAAAAGGAGCTGTAGATATTGCCCAATTACGTTTTTGGTTGAGTTTAATTGTTGATGAGGAAGAACCTAAACCGTTACCCAATTTAGCCTATAAAATTGTAGTAGGTAATTCATTGGTAAGTAAGTTTGGTGATGAAATTATTGAAATTGATTGGGAAGTAGATGAAGGTACTCAAAGTAATTTATTTGGGAACCCTTACCAAGAAGATATACAAGTCTTACTAAAACAAATCTCTAAAAAACAAAAAGAATATTTCACAGCTAACAACAGTAATAAACCAAGATTAACTAAAGAAATTCGTTTACTAAAACTTAATATATTAAGTAAGCAATTAGAATTAATGATCAGTACAAATCCTTTTGATATTCAAAAAGGTAAGAAGCTATCAAATGCTCAAAAACATAGAAATGATGAAATAGATAGCTGGAAACGTACATTAAAGCAAATAAATGTATTAAAAACTAATAATAAGCTTTTTCATCATTTTGATTGGCGATTAGACTTTCCAGAAATATTAAATCCTATTGTAAATGAAAATACAGGTTTTGATATTGTAATCGCAAATCCACCTTACCTCGGAGAAAAGGGGAATAAAGAACTATTTCAAGATGTAAAAAAAGGGTTTTTAAAAAAACATTATAAAGCAAAAATGGATTTGTTTTATTTCTTTTTTCATATCAGTTTTGATATGTTAAAAGAAAAAGGGATTAGCACATTTATTACTACAAATTATTATTTAACAGCAGACGGTGCTGTGAAATTGCGCGAAAGTTTTAAAAAGGAAACTTCCCCTCTTACTCTTGTTAATTTCAACGAATTTAAGATTTTTGATAGTGCTTACGGTCAACATAATATTGTTACAATTTTACAGAAGTCTAAAGCGAATAATGTTGACTGTAAAATAATAAACACCAACAGAAAAGCGCTATATGATAAAGCGATTTTATCTGATATTTTATTAAATATAGATGTTGATACGAAATATTTTTATTCAAATAATATATTTGAAGGTAATAATAGTTACATAAGAATTAGTTCATCTAAATCAAGTCCTACATCTATTGTATTAAGCAAAATAAAGAGTAATCATAAACTACTCAAAGACTTTGTGAAAATTAATTCAGGATGTGATATAACCATAAGTAAGGTTACGAATAAGCATTTAAAAGACTTTAATGGAGGTTTAATCAAAAATGAAGGGGTATTTGTTTTGACATTAAATGAATTTAGGTCTTTAAATCTGAATGAATATGAAAAATCCTTAATTAAACCATTTGTTAAAAATAGTGGTATTAAAAATTATATTTATGAGAAGAGTAATGATGTATTAATTTATACGGATTGGGAAACTAATATTGAATTAATTCCAAACATTGTTAATCATTTAAAAAGATTCAAAGCAATCATTGATGACCAAAAGCATAGGTATAATGAGCCCACTTGGCCTTGGTTTAGTATTCATCGACCAAGAGAAATTGGAATATTTAATTCAGAGGATAAAATAATTGTGCCTTATCGCTCATTAAGTAACAATTTTGCCTATTCAAAAGAGCCTGTATTTTCTTCAAGAGATGTTTTCTTTTTAACAAACCCTAATAATATTAATACAAAGTATCTACTGGCTTTATTAAATAGTAAATTAATTTATTTTTGGTTGTATAATAAGGGCAAAAGAAAAGGTGAGACCCTCGAATTATATGCAACACCTCTATCGGAAATTCCTATTTCACAAATACAAAACGAAAGTCCATTAATAGTTTTAGTATCCTATTTATTGTTTTTGTTCAATAAAAAACACGTAGATATTATAAGTCATACTTCGAATGAAAGAATAGCTTCACATATACAGGAAGTATTAGATATGATGATTTATGAATTATATTTTGAAGATCATATGAAAGAAAAAGGTTTAAATGTTTTACAATTTATAAATCCGCAACCTATTGAAGATGTTAAAGAAGAAATAAAAATAGGTGAGATTATAAAAGACTTTTATTTATGGTATCAAAAACCAGAAAATGAGGTGCGTCAAAGAATTTTATTAATTGAAACACGTAGTAAAGATACTTTAGCTGTTATTAGAAAATCTGTTAACTAATGAGCAGAATTGATACTTTACAAATATATAATTTCAAGTTTTTTAATGAGCAAGAACCGATAAAATTAGATGGTAAACATTTATTGCTATATGGTGAAAACGGTAGTGGTAAAAGTTCTATTTATTGGGCATTATATACACTTTTTGAGGCTTCACAAAAGCACAAGGAAGATATAGAAAAGTATTTCAAACATCATTCTGTTCATCCTCAATCATTAGTAAATATTCATACAGAACCAATATATACTGGTGAGTCTTTATTTTATGATTCTTTTATAAATGTAAAGACAAAACATAAGCCACCATTGGAGTATAATGTTTCTTTAATAGATACGACTATTAAAGATGATACTGTAGCGAGAGAGATTAATCAAGCTTCAGACTTTATTAGTTATAAAGTACTCTATAAATTTCAAGACTTCTGGAATGGAAAGAAAATGGATTTAGCCGATATTTTTATTGGTCATATACTTTCTTATATCAACTTTCCAGCAAAAGAATTAATCCGTAATGGAAACTCAGTAACTTATACTAATGCTTGGGATATGTATAAGGAAATTAAAAAAGGACCTGGTAAAACAACTAATGACAGCGGTAAACCAATTCAGGTTTACAAAAACAGCCTTGAAAACACCACTTTTAACAACTTTGTATCTCACTTTAATGATGAAATGAAAGGTTTAATTGACTTTATAAATGTTAATGCGCCTGATATACTTAAAAAGTTGGGGTATAATATTATTTTTGAGTTAGATTATAGCGAAGTAATACCGTATAAAGGGTATACAAAATACGATCATAAAAAGTTTGAAATACTTTTTAAAATAACAAGTTATTTAGGTACGCCTATAACAATTAATAGACCTCAATCATTTTTAAATGAAGCTAAAATTACAGCAATTGCAATTGCAATTCGTCTAACAATACTAAAAAAACGAATAAATTCAGAAGCAGGGGATATTCTTAAGTTTATTGTATTTGATGATGTTATGATTAGTTTAGATATGAATAATCGAGATAGACTACTTGATTTTCTATTAAATCCTAATAATGATTTCACAAAAGACTATCAACTACTTTTTCTTACTCACGATAAGTCATTTTATGATTTTTTGGCTTATAAGATTGGCAAGTGGGATAATATGAGTAATTGGGTATGTAAAGAGATGTACACTGGTAAAAATGAGCTTACTAATAAAGAATATCCAATTATCATCGAGAGTGAATTAGAGTTTATAGATAAAGCTAAAAAATATTACGAAGCAAGAGACTTTACAGCTTCTGCTATTTATATTAGAAAAGAAATAGAAAAATTAGTAAACAAGAGATTACCTGATGAATTAAAACTTAAAACAGATGGTACATTTTTGTCTTTACAAACCTTATGGAATAATTTAATTGAAAGATATTCCTCTCTTAAAAAACCAATATCGAAAGATTTAAAAGAATTATTTTCTCAAACGAAATTGATGGTTTTAAATCCTCAAGCCCATTTTCAATCAATTTCATCACCTTTATATAAATTTGAATTAGACAGGGCTTTTCAGTTAGTTGATAAAATTAAAAGAGAATGCCCTATTCCAGAAAAAACAATACTACTTGGTAAAGGAATGAAATTGATATATAAACATCATTCTGAAAATTATTTATTGCATTTAGAATTAGTGTCAGATTTTACACTAAATCTATTTGAAGTAGGAGATAAACAGGTATTGCTTCCCAAATGTAAAATTCTAAACTGGTCATTTAAAAACATCAATTTTTTAGATGTTAACACATCTAAAATAATGAAGTATAATATTAAGAAGCCTATAATACATTCTTTGGGGAAAGTAATAGATACAAATGTGAATCATAGTTTGTTGCCGAATACAGTTGATTTATTTTTAGAAAACACTAAAATTGAAAATAGTATATGGGGTTTGAAAGAAATTGTTGATAAAGCAGAAATTTCATTTCGCTACGATTTTATCCATAGAAAAATGATTGCTTTTGTTTTGTAATATGAAGTTAGTTACTCTTGTCAATACCAAAAATGATAATCTAAATAACTTTATTAATTCTTGGTCAAAACTATATTCATTCTCAAATGAAGCTATTTATAGTAAATCAATAGTAAAAGAAACACTTACTAAAACAGATATTCAAAACTTATACAAGTGGAAGAATGGTATGAAATTAAGTGTATTAAAGCAAAAATCTTTAGACACTAAAATTAAAGTGAAACTCACAATTATTAATACTTTTAAAAAGAGTGATAGTATAGATATAGAAGCCTTTAAAATAGAGTTTAAAAAGGTGTCAGCAGTTTGGAAGATATTTTTATTGCATATTATAAAACCAAACAAATATCCTATTTACGACCAACACATTCACAGAACATTTTTGTTTATTCATAATGAAGATTGTAGTAATATTTCAAATACATCAATTAGTAATAAGGCTAAAGAGCAGTTTTATTTTGAAAGATACTTACCATTTATAGAATCACAAAACATTAAAGATTTAAAGAAATTGGATGAAGCATTTTTTGCTTTTGGTCAGTTTCTAAACACACGTAATTACAGCACACTATTACAATAATTAATTATGATAGATAGATTTACTAATTGGGTGAAATGGGAAGATAGAAACGATTTAGAAGGTTTAAACTATCCTGGTATTTATTGTATTGCAGTTTCAGGTAAATCACTCACTAAATTTAGTTTTATTCCAGAATTAGAATATATAGGAATGACTAATTCTAAAGGTGGTTTAAAAAATCGTTTAAATCAATTTGGTGCTACAATAAGAATGAAAAGTATAAATCACGGTGGTGCTGATAGATTCCTATATCAATATGAAGATTTTGAAGTGATAAAAGATAATATTTATGTTGCAATCTGTTCTTTTAAATGCGATACTAAAAACCCAACACCAAAAGATTTAAGAATTATGGGTGAAGTTGCAAAATGTGAATATGATTGTTGGGCAATCTACATAGAGAACAATGGAAGATACCCAAAGTTTAATGATATGAGTAATTCACTCAAATACAGTAAAACAAAGAGATAGTCAAGTCTACACAAGTTTAGCGTCTTTTATATTGATGTTAATAGCATATTGCAATTTGGTTGTCATTAAATCAAAATATTTGCTATCGTAGAATATTTCCTTTTCAGAACTGCTACTCTACTCTATTTTTGTAGTTCAAATATTTATTAATTCTTAAAACATTGTATTATGGCTTTAGACAAAGACTACGATTACACACAAGCAGAATTAGACAATCACTCTAATGTGCTTAACCCTAACAATGATGCATATCATGGTTCAAGAAAGGGAAATCAGTATTAAACATTAATTAAACGCCTCCTTAGTATTAATTTATTAAGGAGGTGTAAATTATTTATGGCAACATTAGAAGATATTATTAATCCACATTATAACAAGAAAAGAGGAATGACCGTTGGCTTCCTTATATCTGTAATATTTTGTTCTGAAAGAAAGGACATTGAAGATCAAGTTATCGTTATAATGTACATAGCTAACGCTATAGAATACGATTTAATAAAACATAATCGTGATAAATTGACAAAAAGATTCTTATTACAAAGAATTTTTGACCTATCGGCTAATAAAAAATATGTCTCTAAATTAGAACTACGTCAGTTAGTAAATATGGAAGATAAAGGAACTTTTAATAAATACTATAATAAGCATCTATTAGAGCTTGGACTAACGACAAATAAAAGATTTACACTTTCTGAACTTTATAAAATTTTAGAGATAAATCAAGGTAGCCATGATTGGAATAGATTGGCAGTCTATAGTAAAAGGGAATTGGCTAATGAATATAAGAATGGTAATTACGAAGATTTAGAGCTTGAAATGACCAATAAAATATTCGATTTTGAGACGTATAAGAATCGTGATTACATACTGCCAGCAGATGCTCACTTATTTATCAAAAACAAAGCTTCCAAAAAAGATAATAATATTGATATAGCAGACTACGAAAAAGATCAACTAAGCTTCTTTTTTTATTCATTCTTATTATATTCATTCAAAAGTCAATTTAATCCAAGGATCAAAAATTGAAATTTGAAATAATCGAACCATTGATGAACAATTGATGAACCATTGATTATGATAACAAATGTAATCTGAATGAGTCTTTTTGTACTCAAATTTTAAACATTTTAGATTTTTCTAAACTAATTTTTACCTTCTCACACTGTTTCCATAAAATTCTATTATGCTAAACATTTCAAAAACTCTATCCAAAACCCTACCTCTATATAATTTGCCTAATTTATCCAAGGCTAAATTAAGGTTTGGAGATGAATTAACTCGCTAGGCATATTGGTATTAGCTCTCATGCGATAAGAAGAACAAAAATTTAGTAGCATTACAATATATGTTTAGTGATTTAGTTGTAAAACTTAGAACTTTAGAAAAATCAAGTTGATCTTAGCAACACACATTGCAACAACACTGTTGATTTTATGTTACTAATATCAAATCATAGATAGACCACCGTTTATATGGCTTTTAGAACAAGCAACAACAAAACTGCAACAGTGTTGTTGCAATGTTTATTGATTAAATATGTTCAATTTAGTCCACTTTGAAATCCTTTTTGACTTTTTCTATTGAGAAATAATACTAAATTCATCATTATGAATAATAGATTTTTTTATTAATTTTTATTTTGTGATAAGCAATGCATTGTTGATTTTTTCTTTCAAAATATCACTCTTAAATGATTTCATATTAACAGCAGAGATAATATCGATAGAGAGTATTATTCCTCTTCAAACTTCCTTAAAATCAATTAAAGACATTTTCTAAATCACATTAAAAGCATCATAGTATGTAACGCTTTCATTATCTATTTTCTTAATAACGATAATTGCATCTCTTTTTTTTCAATTTTACTTGGGCTATAAATGACTCTCTTGTATTGCTCAATTCCTTCTTCTCATTATTAACAGCATTTACGGTTAAACCTAAATTATTATACAGATTATATACTGAAAGAAGAGACCCATAATCTGAATGCTCTATAATTCTATTTTAAACTTCTTTTATGGGAACTTTTACTTTTAATAATGTAAGAAACCTGTATGCAACAACCACATTGCTGTCAGATATCAATTTATTATGAAATTAGGATACTAACATTCGTTTTTTTTACTAAACTAGTAAAGTCTCAACAACAAATAATCAATAACTTTAATATCTATGTGTTACCAATACGGAATGAGAATAGAAAACTTGAGTCAAAGAGCAACCAGGAAGATTAGTTATTGAACGAAATGAATAGATTTTCTATCGTAGAATATTTCCTTTTCAGAACTACTCTACTCTATTTTTGTACTATAAATAATTATTAAGTCTTAAAATTTTTTATTATGGCTTTAGACAAAGATTATGAGTACACGCAAGCAGATTTAGAAAATCATTCGGATCAACTTAATCCAAACAATGATGAATATCACAATTCAAGAGAAGATAATTCGTGTAAATTTTATTAATTTTCAAAATTCACACCTCGTTGTAACTCACATTTTAATGGGGTGTTTATTTAACTATGGTTACACCAGAAGAAATATTTAATCCTTAGTATAATAAGAGTAAAGGCATGGCCCTTGGCTTTGTTATATCTGTAATATTCTGCTCTAATATAGAAGAGTTTGAGCGTCAAGTTATCTTTATAATGTATATCGCTAACGTTATAGATTATGATGCAATAAAACCTAATCGTGATAAATTAACAAAAAAATTCTTGTTACAAAGAATTTTTGAACTATCGACTAATAAAAAATATGTCTCCAAATCAGAACTACGTCAGTTAGTAAATATGGAGGATAAAGGAACTTTTAATAAATATTATGATTATCATCTATTAAAGCTTGGAATAACAACAAATAAAAAATTTATACTTTATGAGCTTTATAGAATTTTAGAGATTAATCAAGGTAGTCATGATTGGAGAAGAATGGCAGTTTATAGTAAAGGGGAATTGTCTAATGAATTTATGAATGGTAACTATGATGATTTAGAGCTTGAAATGACCAATAAAATATTTGATTTTGAAACGTATAAGAATCGTGATTATATATTGCCAGCAGATGCTCACTTATTTATAAAAAACAAAACTTCAAACGAGGTTAATAATGTTGAGTCAGCAGATTACGAAGAAGATCAACTTAGTTTCTTTTTTTATACTTTCTTATTATATGCAATTAAAAATCAAAATAAACAAAAAATTAATATTTAAGATTTATAAGTAATTTAGGAAAAGAAAACGAACCACTGGGAAATGCTTTGGATTTTTCGATTATACACAAAACCAGCAATTAATCATACACATTTTTATCTGTTTAGGCTTTACTGTAAATTTATTGTATTTCTACATTTTGGATAATTTGTACATCCTAAAAAGTCCCCATATTTCCCTGATCTCTTTGTCATAAAGCCACTTTTGCAATCGGTACAAAGAAATTTATCTTCTAAAATTTCAATATCTTTAAACGTCTGATTACAATTTGGATAATGGGAACATCCCAAAAATTGGTTGTCATTAGATGAGTTTTGCCTAATAACAAGTTTCCCTGTTTTACAATAAAGACAATTTGTAGTATTTAGTGTTCCTTCAGAATTAGATAATAAATAATTGTTATCTGTTAGTAATTCTTCTGCAAATAAAGAAACGTCAGAAGGTATTAGCAATACGACCTCGTTTCTAGTTCTTGTTAAAGCAACATAAAATAATCTACGTTCTTCTGCAAATCTATACTTTTCATCATCACTGAGTAAGAGAGACAAAATAGGATCGTCCGTCATTTTGTTAGGAAAACCAAGCAAATGATTCCTAAGATTCAATAGTATAACATTATCTGCTTCTGTACCTTTTGATCTGTGCACTGTTAGGTATTTAATGTCAACTTCTTCAAAACCCTGTACTTCTAATTCCCCTGTTCTTTCAATATATTTTACTCTGCTGTTTGGAGTTAGTTTTATTAAGTCATTAATATCAAAACTATGCCTCCCTAAAACCAATATTGATTTATTGCCATATTTATTTACAAGCGTTTGTATTTCGTTTATGAAAGTAGCTTCAATTTCTTCTGGCTTGAAATGAACAAATTTAACAGGATCTTCCAAAGGGTCTTTCATGGACTTTGGATTTTTGGAAATCTGCTTGGTGTTTTTCTGTATGTATTTTGAAGTAATATCTATAAGCGACTGTGAATTCCGATAAGTCTGTTCTATCAACAATTGCATAGACTCTCCAACATACTTTTTAAAATTGCTGAACAAAGAAATATCACTTCCTGCAAAACGGTAAATTGATTGCCAATCGTCTCCGACACAAACCAATTTCGCTCCTGTCAAATCCCTAATTTCTTTAATCAAGTTAAAACGAGAAAAGGAAATATCCTGATACTCGTCAATGATAATATACTGATATGAGTATTGAGGCATACTACTTTTTACAACATCAGTAGCTTGATTTATCATATCGTTGAAATCAATCTCATTTCTTTCTTTTAAAGTATTATTATATTTTTTCAGAATTGGAAGAACAAATTCCAAAAACATTTCTTGCCGTTCAAGCATGAAATGATTTTGGGTTTTAGTTTTGTGCGAAAATAAACTCATCAGTGAATGATGGTCTAAACGTCTTGATTTACTTAAATTGATAAAGCTTTCGATAAGTTTAATTATTTCTTTTCCGAAATTTTTATCATTATCTGATACTTTGGAGTAAATATTTTTCGCATCCCTTGGTTTAAAAACAACATTTTCTGCTTCCAACATTTCTCTAAGTTTCTCTAATAGAATGTTATCCCTGTTATAGTAGGAATAGGTTTCTAATAACTTAGTATTGTGTGTTGTATGGTTTGCCCTTTTTAGTTCCATTTCCTCAACATACTTTTCTTCATAAAATGGCGTGAGCCATTTTGCTCTGTTATTCTCATCTACACCAAAATGTTCTATATATATGTTATACTCTGTAAGGTAAAAGTCGGGACGATACATCGCCTCTCCAAAGGGATAAGGTTTTTCATATTCATACTCAATTCCATTCAAGTACAAGAAATTGGCTATTATGAGTTCCTCCACACTTTTTACTCTTTCGCCCTGTATGGTGTCAAGTTTAGAATTTGACACGATGTTTAAAGGTTCGCATTTTGATTTTAATGTCTGAAAATCAATTCCTTTTTCAGTGTCTATTTTTTCACCAATTGAATTGAAGTTATCATATTCTTCTGGAATGTTCATATAGCAAGCAACATATTGAATATATGATTGCAACACTTCCGAATCGTTGAAAATGTCCTGTTGCAAATACGCTTTGATAACTCCGCTTAAGGTGTTTTCATTTGTAACAGCAGGAGTGTCTGGATGATATTTTTTGATTATGTTATAACCAAGTTTATGAAAAGTGATTGCTTCTGCACCAAGTTCAATCTTTTTTAGTCGTTCGTTTAATTCTTCAACGGTTTTTTTAGTAAACGAAAGCAGTAAGATATCTTGAGGATTAATATTTTTCTTCTGAATAAGATATTTAACTTTTCCAAGGATGGTTAGCGTTTTACCCGAACCTGCACCAGCAATTATTAAATTTGAATATTCATCTGTTATCAATGCGGTGCGTTGCTGGTCGTCCAATTTTTTTCCTTCAATATTATCGAAATACGGTTTTAATTTTTCTTTCTGTGCTTTGACATAATTTTGATTGAAACGGACTATGTAGTTGTCAAAATTGTCAAAAATTTCATTAAATCGTTTAACATTTTCTTCTTTTTTGTAGAATTTGGTTTTGTTTTTAAAAAACTGTCCTACGATCGAATATTTTGATTTTATTTGGTCGCGTTGAACCCAAGTAACGTAATCATCAAATTTTTCTATGGTTTGGAAAAATGAAGTGATTTGGCGTAACTTAGAAAGGTAAGTGGCATCCTGATATTTTTTGGTTTCTGTTAATTGTCGATAAACAAATAGAAGACTAATTATTATAGCAGAAAAGATAATCCGAACCCAATTCATTCTATCAGTTAATGTTTTTTATACTTTGTATGTCTCATTATGATTGTGCTCTTGCCTGACATATAACGGTTAGTATATGAAAATAAAGCTACATTTAAATAGGCGATTTCTAAAATTCTCAGGTCATAATTTCTTAGTAAGAATTGCGTTGCCATACTGGTCAATGTAAAATGTTTCTGTTTTTCCGTTTAGTTGAGTTCGAACTAATTCATTAGATAAAAGTGTGATTTTATCATAATTGATTTTAAGTACTTCTACACCTGAGGAATTTACTAAACCATATTTTACAAAAATAAGCGGAAAGTTAATATGACCTTTTTTATTCGATGGATTCACTTCTCTTCTATGACTAAACCTAATTTTACCAAAAACAAACAACTTGTCATTATATGAGTGTAAGGTATTGTAATTGCTATTCTCACTCACTATTACTTGACTATCAGGCTTTACAAGACCAAGACTATTAAACTTCGTTATATAATGCATATATTCATAATAGTTATTTGTCGAGTAAATATTATTTTCAAAGAACTTAGGTTGAACTATATATTCTTGATTTTGGGCTAAACCTGAACTGTATAAAAAAAAATCATTTTCTAATAGAATAATATTTTTAAATGGTTTCAATAAATCTTCTTCGTTTTCGTCTTTTAATATGCAATACCCATCACCAGAATCTACTCTTGAGTTATTAATTGTGCTAAAAATGTCATTATAATTATATCTCTGATTATATGGAGTATCAGCTGTGATAGAAGTATATACAATTGGGTAGTATGATGATTCCACTAATTTAGTTTGACTTAAACTATAATCTGTTAAAGAATCATTTTCAATGATAATTGAATCTACTAAGATAGGATGAGATACATCAATTTCAGGATAATCATAACGATCAGAATGATAAGGTATTGCAGCAGTATATGAAATGTTTTGGGTTGATTCTTTCTTCTCCGATTTAGTGAATTTATTAATAAAAGAAAAAATACTGAGACATTTTTTATTTCTAGAAACATCAATAATTGTAGAGTCAAATGTCTTAACGGTCTCACCTTTGGAATTGATTTTCTTAAAACTTAAACTGTCAGCTACGTACGCGAAACCATTGCAAAAATCTGTCGCTTTGTAATACTTTTCTAAATTCATAGGAGTATATTTTTCATTATAGTAATTGAATATTGTAGTCTCAAAAATAAGTTTGGGCACTCTACTACTATCGGTATAAGTATTTGTCTCTTCAACCTTGAACCAACCTTCATTGAAATCTCCGAAGTAAATTTTTTCGTACCCTACTGTTAATTTGTTTTTGTTCTTTAACTTATTTCCATATTCATCCAAAATATATATAAATTCTCCTGTAGAGCATACAGCGTAACCATTCGAAAAATTTCTGACGTTATCGTATTCAGTATCTACTATAATATTGCCGTAAATATCAATAAAACCATATTTGTTCTTATTTTTTATTATTGCTTTACCCTCCATAAAGGGGTACACGAATATGTTATTCTTATTATCCAAGCTTCGACGTCTAATATTAGATATAAAAAGTTTACCTTCCACAGGTTCCTCGATTTTAAAATCACTTGGGTTGTTTTGATAATCAGAGAATAGTACAAATGCGTCTCCTGCATTATTTTCAAGATTAATAGCTCCGTGCTTTAGTGCATTAACATAAAGTGATAAAAACTTCTTTAAGACTTTGTTCAACTGTTCAATATGATTGCCAGATGATGTATTAGATAAACGTTCTAAATCATTTTTCAAAGCAGAATATTCCTTTTTTAATCCATCTGTTTTTAAGTCAGTATGCTCATCAATACTGTCAACAAAAAGTTTCACTGTTTTAAATAACGGAGACAAGTTTATCACCTTATTGACATTAGTATAAGAATAGACATTCTTGTTTAAGTTATTGACGTATAAATTCTTATTACTAATATTAACATCTGTTAAAGTATTATTATTTCCAAATTCTACTTCGTTACTCTGAGCAATTAATAAAGTAAAAGTGAATAATAAATAAATTGCTATTGTAAAATTTAGTTTCATATTAGTTCTCTTGTTCTATTTCTAAACCCTTAATTTCGTTATCATCCCCTATTTTTACTTCATTTTTACCTTCCTTAGATATGTTTTTTATAGAGAATGAGTCAATTTTATTACCATTTCCTATTTCTGTAGCATTACCCTTCTCAGTTTGAGGAGAGCTGATAATTGGTTCACTTGGAAACATTTTGTCTTTTACAAGAAAGAATAAAACAATAATCGCGACAAAAAATGTGATTAATTTATGCCAAATAGTAAATTTTTTTAAAAATGATTCTTTCATGTAAATATAGTTTTAATTTAATGTTGCTTAAGGTGCTCGATTATCGTTAGTTGCGAGGAAGTACACGATTCATATTCCGCACAATAATATATTCAAATGTATAATGATCGTAATATTAGCCAGATGTAGCAATTAAATATTTACGTACAATGTTAGCTACAGTTGTTTTAATTCATTAAACTCGTCTGAACTAAAATATCTTATAATATAAACACTATTAAAATCATTGTTAAAGCGTATTGTCTCGTGCTTTTCAAACGTAATTTCTATGCTTGCTGCAACTTCTATGGCTTTTGCTTTAGGAATTGCGAATCTTGATTCCAACGCTGTTGATATTTCACTAATATTTACTTTATTATTCTCTATATTTCCTTCAAGCTGAATAGCCACCAAAGAGGAGTTAATAACAGCATTAGGCCATTCTATAAATTTCATCAATTGTTGCGAAAATCGATTTTCTGATGAACTACCGTTTGCTGATTCTTTGATGGACTCTATATTATTTTCTATGTAAGATTTTACTACACCTACATAATCATTATTCATTGATACTGAATAATAGACTCCGGAAACACTTGTTGTCTCATCTGCTAATTTATTTAAGTACGCTCTAACGTTTCCACTACTTTGGACGTTATTCGCAATGAGCGTACTATCCACTTTAGCCTTTAATTCAGCAGTAAATTTTGAAACTTTTTCCTTAGAAAGTTTAAAATTTTTAGGGTTTAGTTCATAGCGTGTTGATACTAACTTTAGTCTAAAGTCTCGGTATTTATCTTGAAAAAGTATTTTCTTTTTTTCGTAAGGGTCAGGTTCATTGAAAATTTTATTTTTCAATTCCAAAAACTCACTATTATCAATTAAATCAGGATTTTTTGAAATCATTTTATCAAATCCTTTATTTTGATAGTATTCAAAATCAATTTGGTTTAGATGTTTGAAATTGCCATTGAGAGAAGATAAATCAAATAAATTACGTGTTTCAGCAGTCCCTACGTTTTTTCTAAAAGTCCCTACATTATTTAAAAATTCATAACTTTGTTTCTCTATCAATGGGTTTAAAACTGGGCTATAATATCTATCCTCTGAACCAAAAAAACCTTTTTGTCCATTTACTTCTTTGGCTTTAAATTCCAAATTAAACAATTTTATTTTTTCGTTATTTTTCCAAAATTGAGAATAAGATTTCAAAGAAAACAGGAATACAATAGAAATTAAAATGACTTTTTTCATAATATTTAATTGGTTGATTAGTAGAGTACTAAGGTAATTATAATTTTTGAAATTTTTTGATTCGGCTAGAATTGTTTTTAATTGCAACTAACTTGTTATACAGTAGCCAAACACACTTATATCTCATTATAACATCTGGACAAACATTCTTATTGTACTTCTTTCTTAGTTACAAAATTACTAAAATCTATAAGCTTATATATACGTAGTTCTACGTATATTTTAATAAAAATAAACAGGGTTATCTATTTACAGAAAAGCCTTAAATTTTAGAATCTGTCTTATTATCCACTAATCATCTTAAATAAATTTAAATTTAATTGTTCCATGAAAACCGAAATTACAAACCTTAAATTCGAAGTAAAAAAATTAACATCTAAAATAGAGGAATTGTCAAAACAACACTTAAAAATTTTTACATTATTGCAGAACCATTTAAGTTCACCCCAACTCAATACCTTAACTATACAACAGTTTAAAAAGAAACCTAAGGGAGAATACGTTGATATGGAAATTGTACAGTGGCTTTTAAATAGAGACGATATTAGAGAGAAATTCAATTTGGTAATTACACCTCAAATGCCAGCAGTACTTCACTATTTGAAAACTAATGATTCATCAATTTTTTACAATTATAAAAGAAAGAAACTTTAAAAAGGGTCAATCGAACCGTTGATGAACTGTTGATGAACTGTTGATGAACTGTTGATGAACTGTTGAATATGATAACAAATGTACTCAGAATGAGTAGTTTTGCACTCGAATTTCAACCACTTTAGAATGTTTTAATTCAGTATTTATCTTCTCATACTCTTTCCTGAAAACTCTATAATATTAAACATTTCATAAACTCTATCTAATACTCTCCCGCCATATAACATGCCTAATTTATCTAAAGCTGCCTCAAGATTTAAGGGGTTCCTTTCATCATAATTACAAGCTAATATCGTTAGACTATTGGCATCATACCGACTCTCAAGGACAACTTTAATCAAATTAACAAAACCATAGTTAGATGCTTTTTTTTCTGTACCTAAGTCATCGTAAATTCTTCTTCCTGACTTATGCTTTTCCACGAACATGGACTTATCTGAAAGAGTAAGTGATTCATATTCCGAAACTAAATCAACTGTTAGATTATATGAAAAATAATTATCCGTTATAATTGGAATTGTTTTTAATAAGGCTGTTTTGCCAACTCCGTAATCTCCAACTAAAATGAGTCCTTTTTTAAAAGAGGGCGAATTCAAATCTTTACTTAATAATGGTGATATAAAAAAACGATTATCCTGAACTAAATAATATGCCAATGTTTTAACCTTGTTTATATTATCGGAGTCAACAATGAACTTTTTATTTGTTTGCGTTTTAAAAGTTGAAATAATGGCATTGTAAACATTTTCAAAAGTCCATTCCATTTTAGGTGGTGATTTACCTTTTGGATTTTCTTTTTTGTTTTCTACAACTTCAATGTTGTCGACATTAATTGTTTCTCTCAAAATTTTCTCTATGTGCATTTCTATCGATTTTTATGAATTTCATGTTTAGTTACACTTGCTTTTTCTGTGGCTTTCCATTTAAATAGTCTTTTTTCCGTTTCCCAAAACTTTTCTATTTCAAAACGCATATTATTATTTGAATCTGTTTCAGACCAATAATTAAAAAAAGAAATTAAAATTGTTTTAGAAAATTGAGTATGAGATAATACCGTCTCTCTAAATCTCTTTTTTCTTTTCTTTAATTCATTATTATTAATATTCTTAGTTGTTGCGATTTGATTGTTATTGCTATGAGATTTGGTTGCTAATTGTTCTTCATTCTGAATGTCATCCTGTGTGTTAATGACATTATTCTTTATAATTTTCCCGAAAAACTTAGAATTGACTTTTACTTTAGTATACTTACTCGTTTTTATAGTGGTTAAATCTTCTGTGCTCTCAAGTTTCGCTAATGCTGTTCTAACTTTACTTATTGTTAGTCCCGTTTCGATTGCTAACTGTCCGTTAGAAGTAATAAACTCACCTTTATTTATGGTTATTCCTTGCCATTTCTTCTTACTGTAATTAGCTTTTACCAAACAGTGAAATAATAGTTTACAAGTGTTAATATCAGTGTACCATTCCCAATCAGTGATAGATCTAAACAGTTTTATAAATCCTTTATGTGTTTCCATATCAGTCATATCTTATCTTTTATATTTTAGAGATTTAACTTCTTTTAGAGCTTGGTCTATATCGGAACGATTAATGAAGACTCGACGCCCGATTTTAAAGGCTGGTAGAATACCTTTTTTAATATAATTATGAATAGTTAAGTCAACTACTCCTAATTCTTGCGCTACTTCTTTTATGGATAGCTTTTCATCTTTATTTTTTGCTGTAAATGGAGCGAGCTTTTTGTCAATTAGATTTTCTAAATGCTCATAAAGTTCATTTTTAGAAATGTTATCCAGTTGGATCATTTTTGTCATACAGTAAAGTTTTTAGTTAAACAATACTGTAATATTATATAAGATTATACTCATTTTATTTGACTGGATTTGACCAGTCAAAGAGTCAAATGAAATTAAGTAATAATTAATTTATCTATAGCCTTAAAATAATCGGTTTGTTTTGGAGAATCTTTAAAAGATGAGTAATTCTGTTTTGATAAATTACAATTACTGAAAGTATTATTCATTGCGGAAACAATCTCTTTATCAGTACTGTATATTTTCATGTAATCTTTTCTCATTAAATACATAGCAAGTGCAACATTGAAAAAATTTCGCTTTTTTGTAAATTTTTTAGGATAAATTATCTCATGTCCATTGACTGTATTTTTAATGATATTTTTTTTAATATATAATTTTATGAAAGGTTCATAATTTTCAACATTATTAAATAAATCCTTTAGAGTAATTTCACTCTCTTTGTTCTTCTTATCTACTAAAACTCGGTTTTCATTATCTATTTCCTCTAATAAAAAAAGAATTTCATTTAAAATTAATTCTGCCTTATAAAAAGTTTTCCATTGTTCCACAAAATCTTTAAATTCATGATCAACTTCTATGGCTAATGCAACCATGTCTTTGATAAACTTCTCTAAAGTTAAATCACCTTTAGAATTTGTCAAGTACAAACCTAAAAAAGATTCGGAATCGCTTCCTACCAAATCGGTAAATGATTCATACCAAGCTTGATGTACTCCGTAAACTTTTTCGCTCTTATCTACTAATGTTGAAAACGATGCGAATTCTAAATCGTCAGGCAAAAACTTTTCATATTGCTTTTTCAGGTACTTTTTTTTAGATTTTCTATCAAATTTAGAATCAACTTTGAACTCTAATGCAAGCACAAAATCTTCAGTTATATAACTTTTATTTTCAATATAATTTCTAATTAACAAAAAGGATTCTTTAACAATTAAAGGATTAAAATCATAGTAAAAAGGCTTACGAGCAATAAACCATCCAAATGCATTGTATTTCTCACGATCTTCATCATATTCTTCAATCAAATCAGGAAATTGATAAACTTCTCGTATTACATAAACCCTTTTATCAATTAAGATTTCAATAAGATTATCATCCAAATTAGACAAATCATAATCTTTTAAAATTCCTATAAAATTCGGGAGGTTAACTTGCCAATATATATCTAGTCTGTTTATAAAATCAGTATTTTCCATAGACTCAAATTAAATAGATTTTAGTTTTGGTAATTCCATTGTGCTAAAAGCTTCTTCAACTGCGTTTTTTCTTGCTGCATTGTCCACTTTATGGTACATATTAAATGTTTTGATGTCTTTATGCCCTGTTATACTCATTATCGTTTTGTCAGCAATCCCTTTATTCCTCATTATGGTAATAAATGTTCTTCGAGCAGTATGGGTTGATACTCTTTTATAAAAAGGCTTAACAATTAATTTTTGCTCTACGCCTTTAACCCTTGTATACTCAACCTCATGAGTAAATTCTGCATCTTTAAGTAACACTTTAATTAATTCATTTTGCTTTTGGTTTGAGATCAGCGGTAATTTATAATCATACTTTTTGAGAATATAATTTGATATTTCAAATAGTGGGACTTCCCTTTCACTTTTATTTGAATCTTTTTCTTCTTTCAATATTAGACGATTATTGTCAACATTACGTTTATTAATCTTTTTCATCTCACCATATCTCAAGCCTGTTAAGCATTGAAATACGAAAATATCCCTAACTCTTTCTTGACTATTAGATTCACATTTGAAGTTAAAAATCAATTCAACCTCTTGCAATGAAAGAGCAACCTCTTTAGTAATTGCCTTCTCAGGTTTTTTGAATTCCTTAAATGTGTCCTTATAGGTGTAGTTGTTTTTATATGCCCAAAACATAAAAGTCTTAAATAAACCAACATTTCTGGCTAAGGTGTTGGTATAATGATTTTGTGTTGTGTAACAAAAATCAGTAAAGAGACTATAAAAGGTCTCATTTATAGAACTAAAGGTCAGTTTATAAGATTTGTCTTGTTCAAATTTCAGTAGGTGATTCTTAATATTATTATATCTTTTTACTGTAGCTGGTTTCCACAGTTTATGCATTTGTTTTTCTTCCATAAACTTATCATATGCATCAAAAAATAAGTTTTTCTTTGTTGATGATTTTTTAAACCTTGAATCGAATGAGTCTTTTAAATAACTTGAAGTAAAGTCTTCTTCCATTCTCTTGCATTCCGATTCCATTGCCATAAAAGTTTCGACATAACGACCTAATTGAATATTGATTGTTCCAGCATCATGAGCTTTTGAAGAACCCTTCAATTTAGGTTGATTACTTTCTTTACTCCAATGGATAGGTTTTATCTTCTCTCCTGTTGAGTAAACAAACTTCTTATTTTCTTCTTTAAAGTAGCATGAAAAGTAAATAAGTGATTCTTTTGATGAGTTAGGTTGTTTTAAATAAAATGTACAAGTCATGTTTGGGTTATTTAGTAGGTGACAATATAGGTGACAATTTATATATCATTAGATATATAATCATCTATAAACAAACATAAAAATAATTGTAAGATAACCCTTCAAGCTTATAGTATAGTTATAAACAGCTTAAATAAGAAATAAAACTGATGATTCTCTCCGACTCCACAAAAACCCCCTGTGTTTATTAAAAACAAAGGGGGTTTTGTTTTTAGTTGATAATTCATATCCTTTAAACGTAAGAAATCACAACTGTGTCATAATTTTATTTTTTTTAATAAATCTTTTTATTTAGTAAATTATTATTCTAATAGGTATTTCAATTACTGATGTATAATCGTTATTTGGTACACAAACACCTTTACCAATAGATTGTAAACCAATGCAACTGTTCGCCTAATAAAATCAACGGTTTATTTTTTTTTGTCACAAATAAAACCATCATCATCCTCAACTAATAACTATTTCGCAATACACCTCTTTTTGAAATCACGTAAATATACCTATATGAAATGTTATTCATTTTGATTTACTTGTAACTAATTAAAATTTAAGCATATACAGCTTCTCATTTAAAATAGCTATACCGAAATAAATATAATACAGAAATGTTCACTGGCAGTATCTTTATGTGAGAAACTAACATTTTTCTGGATGTACTATACCGTTATCCAAGAAAATAGCAACTTATAACGTGTGTTATAGTCTAGTAAAAAGTTAGTATTAATTTAAAGCAGCGCATGATTTAAATCAAAATAAATAAGTTATCAATAATAAAAAAACTATGACAACAGTACAACCTCAATCAACTTACGTTCTTTTTATAACTAATCTCCCAGAAACTCCTGAAACTAAACGTTTGGTATGGATGAAAAAAATAATAAAGGAAGGATTAGGACCAAAGATTTCTATTAAAGATAGTAGGGTTTTTTCTGTACTTTTTGATTATTCAGCCATTCTCATTGTTGGTTCTGATAGTTTAGAAGACATAGAAGAGAGTGTGAAAACTGCTAAAGATTATTTTACTATAAAAATTGAACAATGCAGTAACTATCATAGAAATAAAGAAATACACAATTTTAATTATTGTGTTTTATTTTTAGGGAATAGTAATAAGGAAAATCGATTTAATAATTTCGTAGTAGATAACAAAAATTCAAAAATTCATACCAATCTTGATTTAGAAAGTATTACAACCAACTACAGTAATATCCTATTTATAGATACAGATGCATATTTTGATGTTCATTCACAACTAAGTGATGTCATTTCTGAAGGAAGATTTATAATTAGAAACGTCTATTCTTTTTCTGATTATATATCTTTAAGAACATCTCCAATTTTAAATGAAATTACGAAAGAAGATAAAAATTCTTCTATCCCTAAAAAACAAAACAGTCAAAAAATAAAAGGTATTGTACACAATAATAGCGCTGAAACTGCATATATAGCATCTTTTGAAAATAGCCAGACGAACATAAACGAAATATTGGCAGGAAGAATTAAAGCGGAATCCGTCAGCAATATGCCTGTAAATCCTGCTGTATATTTTTGGACAGCAATGTCGGGAAATTTTACAATGAATATTCTTTGGGGAGAAACCTCTCCAAAACCCATAAAATATAATATACCTACAAATGCACCATTACCTTTTATAACTCAAACCGTTGCTTCTGGAAACATATTAAGTTACAATTTGCAAAGTTCCGTAGATAGGATTCATTTGAATAGTGACGTTGGAACTTGGTTACATGACATTATAATGTCAAATAAATATGACGAAAAATGGCCAGAGGATTCCTATACTGGGCAAGAGTTGGATTGCTATAATTATATATTATCAGATCTAAAGAAAAGAGGTATTAATACAGTTCCAAAGCAAGGAACACTAGCTCCCGATAAAATTGAACAAGTTGCTTATCCTAAAGATAAAAATTTAAACGAAAAAACATTTTTAGAAGTAAGAAATCATTTACAAGATGAGTGTTCGTTCTTTTTTAATGAAAGTAATGTTTGGTTCGCCGGTAATGGCTTATTCCATTCTTTACTTATGGAAACTTCTTCAGTCTCTCAAAATGACCTTACCGCAGTTGCAGCATTGCTTAATATTCCTCCAAAAACTTCACTTATTAATATAATATTAGATTCAATCATAGGAGATCTTACATATTTTATAGGAGCAATCCCAGTTGCTGGGCCACTTCTGGCGGCTGTTGTAAATTTGGGATGGACTACTGCAAAATTAGCTATGAAACCAGGTGATTCATCTCAATCTAAACAGGTAGCAGTGGCTGATATGGCAGATGAACTTAATGTGTACTTAGCAAATATGTTGAGTGCTATAAGTGGTCAATTAGCTATTGTAAATGGTAACTGGGGTAAGTTAAGAGAGTTTTCGCTTGGTGTCATTAATCAGAAAATAACTCCATCCATGTTTGGAATGGAAAGAGTTGCAAATAATCATCAAGTTCCAAAAGAATATATTGATGCTATTATTAAATCTTGGCGAGTTATTTGTTACAAGAGGCTACTGCCAACTTTTTATAAAGTCTCTAGTCATATGAATACAATGACTGTAATTCCCGAACCAATTTTCAATGCTACAAAAGGAAAATATGATTATTCTTATTACTTGAAATGTCAATGGATGGATAGTAGCAATAACCTACAAATAGGTTTTGTTCAAATGTATTACAGTGTTAAAGCACCTGTAGAAGTTTTAAAGGATTTATTTGATCTTGACAAATTAGGAATTAATCCTATTGAGTTTTATATGGGATATAACGGATGGCAAGGTGGCATTCCAGATTATCCTGTTGGCGAAATACTGCACCAACCAATAAGGAAAGTCTACTTGTAAATGATAATGATTTAATTAAACGGTTCTTTAGTCAAATACAGTAACAAATTTTACTCTTTTATGTTTACATGTTTACCCCAAATTAATTGAATTATAAACTTATGACGTGAATCTTTAATTCTTAGGTTCTAGACTATTTGAAAAATTCCTTCGATATTTTCTCAGGTTCGTATTTGTTTATTAATTTAGTTTCTTAACCACGCAACAAACCATATACGTATTCCAAGATAAAATCCTAATAATATTTAGTTTTATTTTTTAAGCTGCATACACGTTGTGCTTCATTATCAGTAACCTCTAACCAATGATAAAATTCTTCAGAAAAATTAGACAAAAAACTCTGACTGAAGATAAGTTCGGAAAATATCTGACTTATGCAATCGGAGAAATAGTGCTTGTTGTGATTGGGATTTTAATTGCCTTACAAATCAACAATTGGAATCAAGACCGCATAGAACATAAAGGAACCGAGGTCTTATTGAGTAATCTTAAGTTAGAAGTTGAAGAGAACATCAAAGATTTGAAAGACCAACAAAATTTATTGAAAGTGCGAAAAGATTAGGCAGATTTTATACTCAAATCACTTGATGACCAAAAAGTAATAGATTCCACAATGTTTATTACTGCCATAACAAAGGTTGGCTGGATTATGGATTACTCTCAAATGCTTCCTACCTATACTGAAATTGTTAGTTCTGGGAAATTATCATACATTAATTCAGAAAATCTTAAAAAAGAGTTAGCGGATTATCAATCACAAGTTGAATTGAATCAGCAAATTACATCATCTTATAATCCTGCCTTAAAGGAAACCGAAAGATTGGCTATTGGTCACCTTAATGGAATGCCTGAAGCTTCTAATTTAATTAAACCTGTCTCATCTTATAAGGGAATAAGTTTTGATTTAAAGTCAATAGCTACCGATATCGAATTCTATAAAAACATAAAACATATTTCTTTTCAATCAGCTATGACCATTGATTATATAAGCGACCAACTTATAACAAGTACAGAAAGATTAAAAAGTTTAATAGACGATGAAATTAAAAGCTATTCAAAGAATAGATAAAATGTACAACATAATTAATTTAGAACTAAACGTAAAAAAAATAACGAAAGCACAACACCGTATATAAGTTATGGCTTAGTCAGTCCTCACTTGGAAAATCCTGCGGATTTCCCAAAGCCAGTTTTTATCTGGAGAGGTTCGTGCTTTAACAAACCAAAGCTCATATACAAAAACGTTGTACTTCATTATGACAAACATATAATCAATGATAAAATTCTTTAGAAAAGTTAGACATAAAATGCTGACTGAAAATAAATTCAGTAAATATCTGATTTATTCGATTGGTGAAATTATTCTTGTAGTTATCGGAATTTTGATTGCTCTCTCAATAAACAATTGGAACGAAGAGAAGCAACAAAAAAAAGTGTTGAATAATATTTATGCAACCATAAAAGCAGATTTACAGCAAGACATAAAAAATATTGACAAAATTGTCAATTCTTCGCAACCTTTAGAAAAAGATTATTTAGCAATTATAAACAAGAAAAAAAGAAGATTTTAAAAATTGTAAAAATTGCTGGTATGTAAATCTCGGATTCCCTGATATTAAATTAAGGAAAAATGGAAGCGAACTATTATTAAATTACAACAACCAAAACAATAATTCTAATGATTCATTATCCATTAAATTAAACAGTTTGTATATTGATTTAACTAATAAGATTTCTGTTGATTTAGAGGAATTAACCGCTAACTCAAATTCCTTTTTAGAAATTGTAAAGTACACACAACCTTGGTTTGCGGATCTTAATCCAAATATCACTTATAATGATGATTTTATAGAATATGCCTTAACCGATTTTGGTTATAGAAATACAACTAAAGTCCTCTACTTCATGTATTCCAAAAAGTATATCCCAGATTTAAAACTATATAAAACCAATGGATTAGAAATCATCGCTTTAATAGATAAAAAATTAGAAGATGAATAAAATATTTCAAAAATAACGAAAGCACAACAAAGTACTGTGCTAAAAAACAAGTAAAAATCCATTAAATTTTAGCTAGTTTACTTTTATATTCATTATCAAATATTAATCCTGATTTAGAAATGGCTAAGGCTTGTCTTAATAGCTTATTACACACTGCTATCAATGCTAATTTTTACTCTTCCCTTTGGCAACGATCCTTTCATAAAGTGCTCGGCATGCTTTGCTATATTTACAAGCGGTGAAACTGCACATAAATAATAAATTTCTGAGTTTTTGATTTCCCATTTTGCTAATTCTTGGTCGCCCTTTTACACTGCTTCCACTTTGTCGAATCACTGGTGTTAGACCTGCGTAACTACACAACTCACCTGTACTTGAAAAACGTTCAAAACCTCCCGTTAGAACTATTAACATAATGGCTGTTTTTCTACCGATTCCTGGGATAGTTTTTATACGTGTAAACAAATCTTGATGTGACTTTTTTACCAATAGCATTAACCTCTCTTCTAAAGTCCCCACCTCTTTATCAAGCTGTCTCAAACTACGTTTTAAGGATCTCACAACAGCTTTACTCGGCTCGCCCAAAACAGATTCTCCATGCAATTTATTCTTTAACATAGTTCTCTGTTTTGTATACACAGAAAGGGCTCTGGCAATTTGAAGACTCTCTTGAACCTCTTTAGAACTACCTTTCCAAAGCTTTAATTCTACTTGCTCTGCGTAAGCGCAAATGAGTTTTGAATCGCTCTTGTCTGTCTTGATCTTTGATAGTCTCATTTGGATGAAACGTTTTACTGCTAAAGGATTTTCAACAGATACTTTTTTATCGTTTTCAAACAAATAATAAGCCAACTGGTAATGATAATAACCCGTGGCTTCCATCACGCAATGACTATTACAATTTAAGAGCTTTTTAAACTTTTTAAAGCCTGAAACTTTGTTTTTAAACTGATAGTAATTGCCATTAGAATCTGTAACATCAAAAACCAAATGACTGATGTCAATACCAAAATATTTAATATCTTTATTCATAAGAAAATGTTTTTTTTGAAAGGACATACTACGCGAGTTTCAACGACTTAAAATCGAGGTCTAAAAGCCTTACAGAACTGTTCGAAATCTGTGTAGAAAAGAGAGGGGATTTACAATGTTGAATTAAATAGCAAAACACATAGTAAAATTCAAAAGATTATCATTAACTAAAATATAAAATTGAAGTCTTATTTCTTAAATAAAGACATATCCTTGAATAGATTAATAACAGAAAACCACAATATTTTTTAAAAATATTGCGATTTTTTTATCCTAAAAAAGTGGTCTATGCTCGACCAAATAATTAGACTTACTAAGGTAAAATGAAATTTAGTTGGTAAATAGCATAAAATTAAACGGAAATACTTATAATTTCATCTGTTTAAATTAGTTTATTTACAAGCGACATCATAGATGTTTTCAGAACGAATCTTTAATAGGGTCGTCATTACAAATAGTTATAGATTACATAAAAACTAAATAGGACATGTATCATCAAAACATAAAAAAAGGATGGGCTTATTGCCCGCTCATTTTGGTAATTGCCTTAACAGTGTCTAGCTGTAAAGATGAAGCGCAAAAATCATCTCAATCAGAAGTAATAACAACAACAGAAGTTCCTGACGGAATGGTTTGGGTTGAGAGTAATACCTTTTTACAAGGCGCCAAAGAATCAGACAACTTTGCCATGCCAAGAGAAAAACCTGCGCATATGGTAACCGTAGATGGCTTTTTTATAGACATAACAGAAGTTACAAACAAGCAGTTTAAAGCCTTTGTAGAGGCTACAAACTATATTACCATTGCAGAACGACAAATTGATTGGGAAGAAATGAAAAAACAACTTCCAGCTAACACACCAAAACCTCATGATAGTATTCTACAACCAGGAAGTTTAATTTTTAATAAAAATGTAAATGCTGTTGTAAACATGAATAATTATGGCCAATGGTGGACGTGGAAAACTGGTGCAAACTGGAGACATCCTGAAGGCCCAGAATCTACAATAGAAGGTAAAGACAATTATCCTGTAGTTCATGTTGCATACCCAGATGCAATAGCCTATTGTAAATGGGCTAACAGACGTTTACCTACAGAATCCGAATGGGAATCTGCTGCACAAGGTTCCAATTCCAATGCCATTTTTACTTGGGGAAATGATCCTTCTATTTTAGATTATAACGCAAATACTTGGCAAGGTGTATTTCCTACTAAAAATGATTCGAAAGACGGATTCGAATTTATTTCTCCAGTAAAAACTTATGCTCCAAACAGTATTGGTTTGTACGATATGGCTGGTAATGTTTGGGAAATCACTAGTGATTTCTTCAATGTAAAATATTATAATGAATTAGACATTTCTAACCCTATTTTAAATCCTAAAGGAGCTAATCAACATTTCAACCCAAATAATCCATATCAAGTAGAACACGTCATGAAGGGTGGTTCATTTTTATGTCATGCCTCTTACTGTGCTAGTTTTAGAATTTCAGCAAAAATGGGTGTATCGGTAGATTCTGGGTCTGACCATATGGGTTTTAGAACGGTTGCTACACCAGACATGTTAACTTCTAAAGAATAAAAAGCATTCATATTAATAACTAAAAAAGGAAAAATAAATGTTCCCTTTTTTTTATATAATACTATTAGTACTAAATATATAGCTTAGCAATTTATTAGAACTCTTAATCTATCAAAAGAGAATTCTTTTGACACTCTAGATGAGCAATATCATAAAAAAAACAAATCCTTTTCAATAGATTTACTTAAATATAAACTATAATCAGTAATCAACATGAAAGTACTCGTCTACAGCGCCAAAGATTTTGAAATTCCGTATTTAGAAGAGGCTAACAATAAAAAGCACAAACTTGATTATATTAAAGATGCCTTATCTTCTAACACAGCTATGAAAGCTGTAGGTTATGATGCTATATCAATGTTTTCAGCAGATGAAGCCGATTTTATAACTATTGAAAAACTTAAAGATTTTGGTGTCAAATATATTGCACTACGATCGGTTGGGCATGATAATGTCAATTTAAGAAGTGCCTCTAGGTTAAACATTAGAGTAGCAAATGTTCCAGCATATTCGCCTCATGCTATTGCTGAACATGCAGTCGCTTTATTGTTAGCTGTTAACAGAAAATTAATCGAATCTAATTTTCGAGTGAGTCATTATAATTTCAATTTAGATAATCTCGTTGGTTTTGATCTAAACAAAAAGACTGTAGGTATTATTGGTACAGGAAAAATTGGCTCGGTGATGAGTAAAATAATGAATGGCTTTGGTTGTAAATTATTAGGCTATGATATTGTAGAAAATACTGACTTAATTGACAAATATGATATGAAGTATACAACTTTAGTAGACTTATGCAACAAAGCAGATATTATTTCTCTCCACGTTCCTTTAAACACAGAAACTTATCAATTGATAAATGAAGATTTAATTTATGAAATGAAAGATGATGTTATACTTATTAATACAACAAGAGGCTCAGTTATTAACACAGAAGATGTTATTAATGGTCTAAAAAAAGGTAAGATTGGAGCTTTGGGTATTGATGTCTATGAAAATGAAAAAGGTGTCTTTTTTAAAGATCACTCTCAACATTTAATAGATGATGATCTTTTATTAAAATTAAATGCAATGCCAAATGTACTTATAACAGGCCATCAAGCTTTTCTAACTGAAGAAGCACTCTCAAATATTGCAGAGACAACTATATACAACCTGGATTGTTGGGATTTAAAAAAGGAAACGGAAAACGAATTGACAGAAATAAATTAAAGACTATTTATAAACTAGTTTTTCTTATTGTATCCATAAATATCTTTTAAAACAATAGTATCGCCTTTTTCATTTACTACATTTAAATCGTATCTAATTTTCACTGCTGTATTTATAGACGCATGATAATAAATAATCCAAGCATCTCCCTCCCTAGTTCCAATACAACCATTAGAATAGGCTTTACCCAAAGATTCCGGATTTGTCGTAGGATGTATTAATTGACCATAACGCAACCCATTAATTTCAGTTTCAATAAAAGGAATTCGTGGTAACTTAGTTACTTTTTTATCATCTCTATTGGTTACAAAATACTCATGGTTATTTACAGGATTCGCGTATCTCGCATCACGCACATAGTTTACTATGTAACCTTCACCTGTTTTTGTTTTTAAGTCCTGCACTCTACCTGACATCTTCAAATATTTTTTTTCATTCCTTCCTACTCTTATAGGAAATTCATAAAGCTGAATAGTATCCTCATAAATACGAAGTTTAAATTCAGGAATATTAATATCTATCGTTGTTTTCTGAAATGCGCTCAATAATGTTTTGGCTTGTATTGAATCTGGAATCACCATTAAACTACCCTTTGCTAAAGCAATCATCTTTTTTTGATCATAAACAAAAGAATCTCTAGCCATCATTCTATAATAATCTGTGTTTTGTAAGGTATCTATAATCCAAGGATTAGCTCTTACCAAAAGATGTTCTGTCAATTTATATGATGTTAAAGAATCATATTTAAAGACAATAGAATCTAAATACTCAAAATAGTTACTTATAGTAACGTTCTTTTTGATTTCTATATTAGCTGGTAACACTAAACGAGCTAAAGCTGCACTATTCTTTAGACTTGAAGATACTAACACATTATTATCTTTAAAACTATAAAGACTAAATACCGTTAACAAAATGATTACAACAATAACCCCTAAACCTGTTTTTAGCATATTAATTTGTGATTAAATTCTACTTCAATATTATTCTATCATTTTTTAATCCTAACCTTAGCAGAACTCACATAAGATTATGCCTTAGTTTTTAGTTTGTTTTCTTTACCAACTATGGGATAACCTATTTGTGATAGCAAATGTTTTGCAGCTTCAAAATCATGACTTGTATGATAATCAAAAGCTATAGTAGATTGTTCTTGATTAATTTCAACATCACTAATGTTTTTCACTTCGGAAAGCCTATTAATAATGGTATTCTCACACTCACCACATTTAAGGTTTTGTATATGAACTTTTGTTCTCATAACTTACTATTTTAGTAAATAAAGTTAGCTGTAACAACCTTAATATGAAATGATATATATCATTTTTTTCAGAGCACTATTATTATACATTTGATAAGACTTTTTTAATTAAGTTATCAGGTATGCGAAAAATTAAAGCTCAATTAGATTTGTTTTTAATTGAAATAGGAGATTTAACCTATTTTACTAGTCGCTTTTTTAAAGAAACATTTAAACGTCCATTTGAGTTTAAAGAATTACTAAACCAATGCTACAGTATGGGAAACAAATCCTTATTATTGGTAGCCATCACTGGTTTTATTATTGGTTTAGTTTTAACTTTACAAACACGCCCAACTCTTATGGAGTTTGGAGCTGTTTCATGGATGCCATCTATGGTAAGTATTTCAATAGTTAGAGAAATTGGACCTATATTAACCGCATTAGTTTGTGCAGGTCGTATTGGATCTGGAATAGGTGCCGAAATTGGCTCAATGCGAGTTACAGAACAAATTGATGCTATGGAAGTCTCTGGCACCAATCCTTTTAAATTTCTCGTTGTTACTAGAGTTCTAGCAGTTACGCTTACACTTCCCTTATTAGTTATAATTGGTGATGCAGTTGCTTTATTTGGTTCCTTTTTAGTAGAAAATGTAAAAGGAAATGTATCATTTGTATTGTATTTTAATCAAGTGTTTAATTCTTTAGAGTTTGGAGATATTATGCCAGCGACTATTAAATCATTCTTTTTTGGTTTAGCAATAGGACTCGTAGGTTGTTATAAAGGGTATTACTGCAAAAAAGGAACAGCAGGTGTTGGAAAAGCAGCAAATTCTGCTGTAGTTTTCACCTCTTTATTATTATTTATAATTGATTTCATCGCTGTTTTTGTAACTGATATTTTCTTTGATTTATGACAAATAACAAACAAATACCTACACAAGATATCGTTCTAGAAATCAAAGATTTGCGCAAAAGCTTTGGAGACAACCATGTACTCAACGGTTTCAATTTACAGCTTCATCAAAGTGAGAACTTAGTTATTATGGGAAAATCGGGTTCTGGAAAATCTGTAATGATAAAATGTTTGGTTGGCTTAATGGAAGCCGATAGTGGTTCTATCTCTGTAATGCATAATGATATTACAAAATTAGACCAACGAGCTTTAGATATTTTACGTGCTGATATTGGTTTCTTATTTCAAGGAAGCGCCTTGTATGATTCTATGACAGTACGAGAGAATTTAGAATTTCCACTAAGGCGACATTCCAAAAGATTTAAGGATGACACTAACAGAGATGCTATAGTTATCGAAGCCTTAGAGAATGTTGGGTTAAAAGATGCTATCGATTTAATGCCTGCGGAATTATCTGGTGGTATGCAAAAACGAGTTGCCTTAGCAAGAGCACTCATCTTAAAACCGAAAATAATGCTTTATGATGAGCCTACAAGTGGTTTAGATCCTATTACAGCAAAAGAAATTATTATGCTCATGCAAGTTATTCAGAAAAAATATGGAACTTCATCACTCATTATTACTCATGATGTAGATTGTGCCCGAGTCATTTCTGATAGAATGATTTTATTAATTGATGGTATCGATTATGCTACTGGCACTTTTGCTGAATTATCAACTCATAAAGACCCAAAAATAAAGGCTTTCTTTAAAAATTAAATCGTTATGAAACAAACAAATTCACAAAAACTCAACTTAGGACTCTTTGTTATCATAGGAACTATTCTCTTCATTGCTGCGGTTTATCTTATTGGACAACGCCAAGATATGTTTAAAAAAACATTTACAATCAGTGCTTTTTTTCAGAATATAAATGGCTTACAAAAAGGTAATAATGTACGTTATGCAGGTATTGATATTGGTACGGTTAAAGGCATTACTATGATTAATGATTCTACCATTAAAATAGATATGAATATAGACGAAAAGATTATTATTCACATCAAAAAAGATGCTATTGCTACAATTGGTTCCGATGGATTGGTTGGTAATATGATTGTAAATATTGTTCCGGGAAAAGGTATTTCCGAAGTTATAAGTAATGGAGACATCATCAAATCTTACAGTAAAATTGGAACAGATGATATTTTAAACACTTTGAATACAAGTACTGAAAATGCAGCGATATTGACTTCCGATTTATTAAAAATCACAAATAACATTACCAAAGGAAAAGGTACCATAGGTGTGTTACTAAATGACACTATAATGGCAAATAATCTAAAACTGTCTATTATCAATCTTAAAAATGCTAGTTATGGTGCTTCACGTACTATTGGTGAATTAAATGATATTGTCTCTTCTGTAAAAACAAATGATGACACGGTTTTAGGCATGCTACTTAATGACTCTATTTCTGGGAACAAACTAAAACATATAGTAACCAATCTAGAGGCATCAAGTATTGAAATTGAAAGTGTCCTAAAGAATATCAATTCTGTAGTTGATGATTTCAATTCTAGTGAAGGCACTTATAATTATGTTGTAAAAGATACGACACTCGTTAATAGTTTAAAATCTACACTAAAAAACATAAATGAAGGCACAGACAAATTCAATCAAAACATGGAAGCTTTAAAACATAATTTTTTAACACGTGGTTATTTTAGAAAATTAGAAAGACAACAAAAAAAAGAGGCAGAAAATAAAAATTAAATATTCAATTTTTATATCGAATCCCTTTCATAGAAAAATTAGAAAAGAAGCTTAAAACTTTTGCTAATTGATATATATCATAGAAATTTTGAAGAATTGTGTTGATATTTATATTGAATATAAAAAATCTTAATTATTATGGAAACAGCACAAAACACTCATTTTATTGATAAGGTTGTAGAAGCTCTAAAAAAAACATCTATTGAATTAGAGGAATTTCAAGTAACTGCAGCATTGGGAAAAGCAGAAGCGCAAGATAAGTATGAGGAAATTAAAAAGAAATTTAACTTATTTATTCACGATAACAAAACCAAAATTAAATCAGGGAAAGAAAAAGTTGATGCTATTCATACTAAATTTGACGAACTCCGAGTGCAACTATCTTTAGGTAAAGCAGAAACATTAGAAAAATTCAATGCACAAAAAAAACAGTTGCTAAAAACAATGCATGAGCTTGAAGTAGAAATCAAAACAAACGAAACATTCAAACGCACGTATGCTTTAGTCTTGATTGAAATAGAACAGTTTAGAATTAGCCTAGAAATTTTAGAAGAAAAATTTAACGAAGGTAAAACAGATACGAAATCATCTTTTGAAAAAGGCAAACAAGAGTTTAAAGAGTTTATTAATGAGTTGAAATCAAAGTATTCAAAAAAGGAAAAAACCAAATTAGAGCATTTTCAAAGTGAAATCTCTGAAGCATTTACGCATTTTAAACAAGCGTTTGTTAATAAACCTTGATTTAAAAAAGGATACATAATCAAAAAGCATCTCTAGTAAGAGATGCTTTTTTGCTAACAGTTTTTATAAAATCTATTTTAATTATCATAATCTCCTTTTTTAATATTCGCTAGCAAACCAAAAATAAGAATACCAGCTAATATTAAACCAATGATACCAAAAACAGAAGTATTTCCCCATAAGGGTTTTACATCATTAATAATAAATAATGATGAACCTATAACTAGTGCAACAGCAATGAAAGCACTAACCAATTGTTTTGCAATTCGTTGCAGCGTATGCACCATTGGATCAATGCCCTTATGTGTTAAATCTACTTTTACTTGTCCACTATTTATTTTACGGATAGCATTTTTTAAGTCACCTGGAAAATCTTCCATATAATTACTTAACTCATAAATAGAATTGAGTACTTTTTCTCCCATTTTTAAAGGATTATAATTTCTGGACACGCTTTTAAATAAATATGGGCGAACCATTTCAAACTGCTGTAAATCTGGATTGAGTTTTCCTATAACACCTTCAATAGTCACCAATGATCTAGCAAAAAGATAAAAATAAGTTGGCACTTTTAAACCATGAGCTACTATTATATCTTTTAGTTCAAGTAATATGGTGCTCATTTCGTTTTTATGAATCGTTCTTACGTAGTTCTTTTCCACAAATTCATTAATGTCAAATTCTAAATCTCTCATGTTAGGTATCGCAGAGTTACTTGATAATTTCTGCAATACTTTAATAATTTTATGAACGTCCTTTTTTATAATAGAAATAAATAATTGACCAAAAATCTCAATATCTCTTGGCAGAATACTACCCATCATTCCAAAATCTAAATAACAAATAGCTCCATTTGGCATCACTAATAAATTACCTGGATGAGGATCTGCATGAAAGAAACCATAATCAAAAATTTGCTTAAAATAAGTAGTAGCTAATCTGTTACCAACATCTTTCACATCAAAACCAGCTTTCTCTAACTCCTCAATATTATTTATTTTTATACCAGACATAAATTCTAATGCAAGTATTTTTTCTGTTGTAAAATCCTGATAGACTTTGGGTGAGCTAGCAAATTGATCTTTACCAGTATCATTATTTATGTTATTGTAAAACCGCTGTACATTTATAGACTCGTTAATAAAGTCAAGTTCCTTTAAAATTGATTCTTCAAAGTTTTTAACCAAACCAATAGGATCAAAGCTTTTTAAAGAAGGAATTCGTTTTTCTAATATAGCAGCGATGCTATACATCACTTTTATATCTTCAAAAATAATTTCGCGAATATTTGGTCGTTGAATTTTTAAAACAATTCGCTCTCCACTATGCAGTGTTACCTTATGCACTTGTGCCATTGAAGCAGATGCAAAAGGTTTAGGATCAAACCAGGCAAATAAATTTTCTACTTTATCTTTTAGTTCTAATTCGACAATGTCTTTAGCTTGTTCTTCTGGTATTGGCGGAACGTTATTTTGTAATTTCTCTAACTCAAAAACCAAATCAAACGGAATCAAATCAGGACGATTACTCATTATTTGACCAAACTTTACAAATGTTGGCCCAAGCTCCTCGCAAACCAATCGCATTTTCACCCACTTTGTATGTTGTAAAGCACGCTTTTTTGAAGACTTAGGAATGAATTTTTGAAAAAACTGAAATCGCTTTTCTCTCTTCATGTAAAAAACCAAGTCATCAAAACCATATTTGATCAAAACTTTTAAAATTTGATTATATCTGACAACCGAATTGTAACTATAACTAATTTGACCAAAAATTCCCATATTATTTTTTTAGTTCTAAATGATTTAAACGTGCTTCTAATAACGCAATTTCCTTATCAGCCTTTGTAACTTTTTCATTAAGAGCTCTAATTTCATCCATATGAGCAATATTCATTTTCTTGTAAATCTTAACAACTTGCTCTTCAATTATTTCCTCAAGTTCTTCTTTTACTTGATTTGCTTTAAGAACAATCTTATCAATAAATTCCATTTCATTTCCATTATCATCTAATTGAGATTCTGAAGCGACTTTGTTAATTCCATCCTTACTCTTATCTGACAACTCATTAATTTTATCCATAAGCTGTGCCTCTTTGGCAAAATGATATATACCCGATGATAATGTGAGTAACTCTAACATGGTTCTAGTTTTCATATGCTAATTATTTAGTTTAATACTGAACTAAATATATTGCTTAAAAAGATGCTTAAAAATGATATTAATCATAAGTTTTTAATAGTCTTTAAATTACTTTAGCTTAAGTATTAACAACTATAAAATCAACTTATGAAATCTACACCTATATCTTCAATAATGACAAAAAATGTCGTTTGTGTTTCTCCTGAACAAAAAATCATTGATGTTAAACACATCTATGAAAAGGAAAATTTTCATCATCATATTCTTGTTACTAAAAATGATAAATTAATGGGCATTGTTAGCTTAATTGACTTTATGTATAGAATAAAAGGTGCTGGACTTGACGATAATAACTCGATTTACAACGACCTTTTGGTAAAAGACATTATGACTACTAATCCTTTTTCATTAAGTCCTAGTGCAACTATTCAGAAAGTTGCTTTAGAATTGTCTAAAGGGAAATTTCGTGCAATCCCAATAGTAGAAGATGAAAAAGTTGTTGGCATAGTCTCTACAGAAGATTTAATAAAATATTTCCTTGAGAAGCAATAAAAATTTTTGTTTTTTAAGAGAAAACTCAAGCCATAATAATCATTAATAATCAATCTATTTTTAATATTAGAGCACATTAAACTATGAAAAAAAATAATGATTTGACTAATAATTAAAATTGATCAAAAAATTATACTTTAATATATTTACAATTAATGTTTTGCTTAACCAAATCTATAATTGGCTTAATACTGGATTTATCCATATAATCAAATCCTTTCAATTCTTCTTTTCGGGCAACAGGATCTGGGTTTTTCAATCCAGCAATTATTAGCATTATCCTATCAAACCAAGTGAGTTCTTTTGGAATTTGTCTTCCATGAAGCGCGACATGTTTTATTTTTGAGATCAACTTCTTAGGTATACTATTAGCAAACCAATCATCAAGCTTTGGTCCAGGTCCAGCTCCAGAAACAGTAAAAAAGATTATTGGCTTATTCTCAATACTTGCCAAATTGGCTTTCATCCATTTCCGGTTATAAAGCTTGTAATAAATTATGGGACATCCCAGGACCAAAAAATCATATTCAAACGGATTAACCTTTTTGTCTTTTGTGTCAAATACAGGTAAACCCGTAGCCTCACCTATCCAATTTGCATATTGAGCTGTACTTCCATATTTACTTGAGAAAAAGATTGCTCCTTTCATAATAGCTCATTTTTAATAATTGAAATGATACTTAAAGGAAAACAATTTTAGAATAGTTTAAAATGATATTAATTATACATATATACTACAAAGTGTTTTAACGAAAAAAACACTAGAGAATTTAGCTTTTTAAATTTGCGCTTTTATTTTGTGTTATTCTGTCAATTACTTCGTCCATATTTATTTACAATAGCTAGTTGCCCTGCATGATAAGTGGTATGTGAAATGATTCTCCCAAAGGCTTCCGTTTTGGTTTTTGCACCAAATTCTTTAGTTACAATATTCGTTTCCCAATCTTTATCCTCTTGTTGTTCAACAATAGATTGTAATACATTAAAAGAATGGTTTACATACTCCAATAATTCACTAAGGTTAGTCCACTCTCCTGTATCTTTTTGAGCAATAACTGTTTTCGCAATGACTTTTGTTTCGCTTGCACCAAACACATTTTTAGCAAAGAGCAATTCTACATCTCCAATATGACGTATTAGAAAACCGATGCTGTTTGGCGAAGGCAATAATTTCTTTTTTAAATCTTCTTCTGAAAGATTAGATAACTGATTTGAAAAACGGGTTCTAGATTCTATCCAGAGTTCTAGTAATAATTGTGTTTTTGTTTTCATAATCAAGTTTAATTAAAAAACTAAAGGATTTGAATCGTATTTTTTTAAAACTGAAAGCAATTCTACTAACTCGATTTCTATAGAGTAAGTTCCTGTATAAGATGGACACATGACACAATCATCAAAATAAAACTCTACATAGGTATCATTAAGCACGAAGTTATTTTTACTTTCAAAAAAATCATCTGGAGATAATTCCCAACAATCATAATACATCTCTCCTTTGCCAATTTGTTCATTTATTTTCTCATTGATTATCACTACCAACTCTTCTTCAGATCCTTCGTTAAAAAAGTCCTCATAAGTCATAAAAACACCTCTATTCAAATCAAAATTGAAACCATCAAAAGAATAACTTGGATGCATCGCTCCAGAATAAAAATTTTCTTTATAAAAAAGCACACTTACAAGTTGATCGTTTACATTATAAATTTTATAATCAATAAACCGTTCTTCCCTAAATTTTGAAGCTTCTATACTATCGCATAACGATTTGTTTTCCAATATATCTGACTCCGTTTTAGTCACATTGACATAATACTCGTTAATAAACTCATTAAAGTTTCTGTTTGTAGGTTTAAGAGTCTCATTAAGTAGCGGGTAATTAAAATTTATAGTATAATCTTTCTTCTCCACAAGATATCTTTTATCGATAATCAAGTTTTGTAAATCTTTCCGTTCATCTACTTTTTCTATCAATTTTTGTTGTTTTAATTCAATAGTAATGGTTTTGTCCAAATCCTGAACATGTGTATCCTCTATTTGTACAGTATCATTTAAAACAGGTTCAATTTGTTTAGTTTCTTCAATTTCAATAATACTGTCTTGACGCTTATCATTCTTACAGTTTGTAAACAATAGGATTAATAGTATTATGCTTAAATATTTCATATGTTCTATTTTGAAATTAATTACGCCTCATTTTACCTGTAATTTCCTCTATCTTAATTTGAAAAACAATTGGTAAGTCATCTTTATAGATTTTACTTGAGAATTCACTAATAAAATCTAGTTTACGGTGTTCTTTATTAATAATTAAATCTTTTACACCTAAAGAAAATATATGAAGCTGTGCTTTTGCATCGCTTCCTGAAAGTTCTACAAACGTACCTTGAGCTAAAACAGATTCCCAAGAATTCACAGAATCAATACCTGAGACGCTAAGAGACACATTGTTATTTTTACGCATGGCATTTATTTTATGGCCTTCGGCAGAATAACCTATAATCACATCATTAGCTTTATCAAAAAAATAAGTGATTGGAGCTATAAATGGTCTATTTTGGTAGATATAAGATAAGTTACCAATGTAATTGGTTTCTAGAAGCCTTGAGCTTTCATTTTGTTTTAGTGTTCTGATCATTGTTTTAGCGTTGAATGTTTCAAGCTAAATTATTCAAAATATAATTATTAAACCATGATTTTGGTCAGTTATCCTTAGTTCTTAATTCTATAAGTGTAATTTCTGGTCGCATACCTATTCTTGCAGGAAACCCCAACCATCCTAATCCTCTGTTTACATAAAGATATTGTTGTTTATGTTTATATAAACCTGCCCAATGCTTAAACTTATATTTTATTGGACTCCATTGTAAATTTTTATATTGAAAAGCAGCTTGCATACCATGTGTATGACCTGCAAGTGTTAGGACGATATCTGTTTTATCCATAACCTCCTCTGCCCAATGTAAAGGATCATGAGATAATAAAATTTTAAAATCAATTGCTTTTACGTTTGCCATAGCTTTTTGTAAATCACCATATTGTTTTAAAGGTGGTTCTCCCCAATTTTCAATACCTATAAAAGCGATATGCTCATTACTTTCTGAAATTATTTTAGATTCATTCAATAAAAGCTTAAAACCTATATCACTATAAAACTGTTTAATAGCATCAAAATTTTCTTGTTTTGCTTCTACTGAATCCCATTGACTATAATCACCATAATCATGGTTTCCTAAAATTGCAAATTTTTCTTTTTTGGCGATAAGTTTATTAAAAACAGACTTCCAACCTCGTAATTCCCACGCATAGTTATTTACCAAATCACCTGTAATAACTATATAATCTGGTTTTAAATGGTTGATTTTTTCAATGGCATGTTCTAATTTGTCATAACCATAATTGAAACTACCCAAATGTAAATCGGATAATTGAACAATCTTCAAACCATCAAAGGCTTTGGGCAAAATTTTGGATGTAATGTAATGATGATGTACTTTAAATCTATACACAGACTTAAAGATACCGTATACAATTATAAAAAATGGAAGAAATCCTGAAAGTAATCCAATAATAGGAACCACAAAAAGCGATTGACTTTCTGAGAAAAGATAATTTGTAAAATAGAGAATAGAGATCACTATGACAAAAACAAGTTTGGGCACAAAAGATGAAATGGCGAGCCCATAAAACCTTGAAATTAATAATTGTTTTCTAGTAGGATTAATAGTATCCAATGTTATTTTTAATACAATAATTGAAGTAATTAAACCTACAGTAAAGACCCAAAACAGAACATGAATACTTGTTTTTAATAAAGAGGAACTTATATGTTGCGTTATAGATTGAAGCCAATAAAAGGCTATAGTATCTATTAGTAAAATTGCTAGACACAAGAGAATAATCGTAAACAGAGAAAATGACTTCATAGATTCTTTTTTAGTCGTCTTTGATCTCTATAAGCCCAATAAATACCTTTTACATCTGAAGCCCAGTTATCATACATAAAAATGAGAGTGATTTCTTCAAAGGTCTCTAATAATCCAATACCAATCATTATGTAGAATAGAGAATATTCAGGAGAGAAGAATAGTGACCATAAAATAAAAACACTTTGCACAATAGCAGATAATTTTGCCAAATACGTATGGAAGGCTGTGGCTTTACCATATTTTGAATAGGCAATAATCATTTGAATGATATATGGTACAAACACAACACCAATTAAAACAATATTGGTTTTTATAAAATCTATTTCAAAATAATATAAACCTATAAGCCCAACAATCAAAGTTATTTGATCTCCAAAAGAATCCAACTGTGAACCTCTTGGACTTGTTATTTTAAGCTTACGTGCTAAAAAACCATCAATTGCATCTGTTGAATAACTTATTAAAAGAAGCCATGTGAAAATTAGTCGTTGATCATACCAAATAAGCGCTAATAAAAAAGGCGCAGCTATTATTCTATAAAACGAAAACCAATCTGCAATATTGAAGTTTTTATATGAGAACATCTAAATTTCTGTTTTAGTAAAAATAGGACTAGTAAGTTCTATCCAAAATGAGAAATGTCAGTTTGTTATGAATAAACTATAAATTGAAAATCATATTAAGTACTAATTTTAATTAATCCATTTTGAAACGAAGTAATCTTAATGCATTTAGCACAACCACAATAGTAGACCCTTCATGAAAAGCGACAGCCAAGCCAATATTTGTTAGTCCTAAAATAGTAATTGGAACTAACAATGCAACAACACCTAGACTTACAAAAATATTCTGTTTAATGATACGCTTAGATTCTCGACTCAAACCAATAACAAAAGGTAAGTTTTCAATTTTATCAGACATTAAAGCCACATCAGCTGTTTCTAAAGCCACATCGCTTCCTGCTGCTCCCATAGCAACACTTACAGTACTTAATGCCATAGCTGGTGCATCATTTACACCATCTCCTACCATTGCTATTTTTTTATCTCTTTTAATTAATTCTTTTATTGCTTCAACTTTATCTTCTGGTAATAAATTTCCTTTAGCTTCTGTAAGACCAATTTGCTTGGCAATAGCATCACCAACGTTTTGATGATCACCAGTAAGCATCACCATATTTTTGATTCCTATTTCTTTAAGTCGTTTTAATGTACTGGCTGCAGTTTTTCTAGGCACATCCATCACACTTACAAGCCCAATCATTTCATTTTTAAAAGCGACCAACATTACAGTATGTCCATTTTCTAAAAGCCCATCCATTTTAGAACTAATAACTGGGTCAACTTTTATAGATGAATCTTCCATCAATTTTACATTTCCGATGAAAACAGTATTATCATTATAAGTTGCTTGAATTCCCTTGCCTTGGATAGCATTAACGTTTGAAGCTTTATTTTGAGGCTCCATACTATACTTTACCTTCAAATCATTTGCTATGGCTTTAGCAAGTGGATGGTTGCTTAAACTCTCAACCTCTAAAACTAATTGAGCCAAGGCATTCTCATCAAAATCATGTAACGGAATAAGATTTGTGAGTTTTGGTTTCCCTTCTGTTAATGTACCCGTTTTATCAAAAGCTATGGTCGTAATTTCACCTAAATCCTCCAAAGCTCTTCCGCCTTTAATAAGAACTCCTTTTTGTGCTGCTCTTGCAATACCGCTCAATACCGCACTTGGAGTAGAAATTGCTAATGCGCAAGGACTCGCTGCTACTAAAACCGTTATTGCTCTATACAGGCTCTCACTAAAAGTTTCATCAATAACTAAATATGCAAAACACAATAAGAACACCACAATAATAACTATTGGAACATACCATTTCTCAAACTTTTTTGTGAGTCGCTGTGTAGGTGATTTTTGAGTTTCAACTTCACTTACCATTTTAACTAATCTAGAAACTGTAGAATCTTTTGTCAGTTTGAGAACTAAAACCTCAAAACTGGCATCTCCATTGATGGTTCCTGAGAACACCACATATTTTTTATCAATGTCTACAAAAGTGGGCAAATTACTATAATCTTCAATAAACGTTTTATCTACTGGAATACTTTCTCCTGTAATTGGTGCTTGATTGATAGAACTGCTTCCACTAATTATTACACCATCTGCAGCGATTTTGGTATTTGGCTTAACGACAATAATATCGTTTAATTTTAAATCCTCTATTGGAACTTCTTCTAATTTTCCGTCTTTTTTGACGAGTGCAGTTTTTGGAGATAAATTGCCTAATGCTTCAATTGATTTTTTGGCTTTACCCATGGCATAATGCTCAAGAGCATGCCCTAAACTAAAAAGGAATAATAACAAAGCACCTTCCACCCAACTACCAATATATGCAGCACCTACAGCTGCAGCTATCATCAAAAAATCGATATCAAAACCTCCCTTTATAATTTTTTGAGAAGCTTCAATAGTAATAAAATAGCCTCCAAAAAAATAGGATACAATATAACTTGATAAGGAAACCCAATGCGGTAAATCTGTTAATTTTTCAATTAAAAAACCTACAATTAGAAAGACACCACACAGAATAGCAAAATAGAGTTCTGTTTTCTTTCCAAAAATCTGGTTATCGTGATTATGATTGTGTTCTTCTTTATGTTCTTTCATTAAAGCATTGGTTTCTGTCAAATTTAAAAATAATCAAACATATACTTACATAAAAATAAGATTATCAATTAACAAGAAGAACAAGAACCTCCTTCTTTTTTAACACCCAACTTTACCAAAATAGTTTCTAACAAACACCATTTTGTGAATGCTGATTGAATTAAATTTACACCAATAAAAACCGTAAACCACATCCAGTGTGGACTTACGTAAACGGAAAGCACAACACTCAATAACACCATTGTACCAACTATAACTCTAAAATATGTATTTAACATTTTAATTCTTTTTTAAGTTTATTATATAGTCCTACAAGATTTTTTAAAACCTTGTAGGACCTTACTTTTTAAATATATTTTTCAATAGGAATCACAACAGCTTTCAATGGATTGTTAGTTTCTAAATTTGCATTGAATTCTTTAATTAAGTTGAATAATGCATCAATGTTTTCATCCTCTGTAAAAGAGAAAAACATACTCGATTCGTTTCCTCCTTTTTCTACAGAAAACCAATTAGAAGCCATTAAAAGAGAAGATCCATTTTTGTATCCATCAATATCTGAACTACTAAAGTTTTCAATATTTGCTTTTTTGAAAAGTTTCAAAACATCTTTTTGATACTGTTCTACTGCTGTAACTATGACTAGCTTCATCTTTTTAATATTTAAACGTCATTCTGAACTTGTTTCAGAATCTCATTATTTATAATTCTTCTTCTCTATCATGTAATACACTAATGGCACAACCAATAAAGTCAATACAGTAGACACAATAGTTCCTCCCATTAACGATATTGCTAACCCTTGAAAAATTGGATCAAACAGAATAACAAATGCCCCAATAACAACTGTTCCTGCTGTTAATAAAATTGGCGTTGTTCTAACTGCTCCAGCTTCTATTGCTGCTTGTTTAAGTGGCACACCTTCTGCAATTCTTATGTTTATAAAATCTATTAATAATACAGAATTACGCACCATGATTCCTGCTAAAGCAATCATTCCAATAAATGACGTTGCAGTAAAAAATGCTCCCATAATCCAGTGGCCTAAAATAATCCCGATTAAGGATAATGGTATAGCAACCATCATTACAATTGGTGCTTTAAAGTTTTGAAACCATCCTACAATTAAGATGTAAATCAAGATAATAGCACCTAAAAAGGCAATTCCTAAATCTCTGAATACTTCTAAAGTAATTTGCCATTCGCCATCCCATTTTACGGTATAATTATCTTCAAAATCTGGCTGACCTAAATACATTTCGTTTAACTCGTAGCCTTTTGGTAACGGAATTTCTTTCAACTTCTCCTCCATTCCCAAAATAGCATACGCAGGACTTTCTAATTCTCCAGCCATATCTGCCATCACATAAACCACACGTTTTTGGTTTTTACGATAAATGCTTTTTGCAGCTGTAGTTTCAGTAATAGTTACCAAATCTGCTATAGGAATCATGTTACCTTGTTTCGATTTTACTTTCAATTGCGAAATATCTGTAATGGTAGATTTTTCTTTTTCATCTAAGGCCAAAACTAATCCTACTTGGTTTACAGCATCTTCATCATATAAATTTGTGATGGCTCTATTTGACAACGCCATATTCATGGTATAGGCAATTTGCTGTGGAGCAACACCATACAACATTGCTTTTTCTTTGTTGATATCGAATTGATATTCGGTTTGATCATCTTCAACCATCCAATCAATATCAACCACATCAGCTGTATTCTTCAGGATATTTTGAACGCTGTTTGCTACTTTTATTTGCTCATCATAATCTGGTCCATAAACCTCAGCAACAATAGTTGATAACACTGGTGGTCCTGGTGGAACTTCCACTAACTTCACATTCGCATTATACTTGGCTGCAATTTTTTGAATATCAGGGCGCATTAATTTAGCAATGTCATGACTTTGAGCAGTACGTTCACCTTTATCAATTAAATTCACTTGAATATCTGCCATATTACTACCACCTCGTAAATCGTAATGACGCACTAAACCGTTAAAAGTTATTGGTGCAGAAGTTCCAACATAGTTTTGGTAATTGACTACTTCTGGTCGTGTAGATAAATACTGTGAAATCTCTTGAGCTACAACTCCTGTTCTTTCAAGCGTTGTACCTTCTGGCATATCAATAACTACTTGAAATTCATTTTTGTTATCAAAAGGTAACATTTTTACTGCAACCGAATTGGTAAAAAACAACATCATAGTTCCCATTAAGACTAGAAAAGTCAATCCTAAAAACAACCAACGTTTGCTTTTGCTTTCTAATAAAGGGCGCTCAAACTTATTATAAACTCTATAAATTAGTGTGTCTTCAATAGCCTTTTCAGGCTTCTCTTCTGCTCCTTTTTTATCTTTTTCTCTTAAGAAGATATATCCTAAATATGGTGTAATCGTTAAGGCCACAAATAATGATAAAATCATAGCAATAGAGGCTCCAATTGGCATTGGCGCCATATATGGACCCATTAATCCAGAAACAAAAGCCATAGGTAAAACCGAAGCAATTACTGTAAACGTTGCTAAAATCGTTGGATTACCAACTTCATTAATCGCATATAAAGCAGCCTGTTTAAAAGGCAAGCGTTTCATCTTAAAATGTCGATGCATATTCTCGGCAATAATAATCGAGTCATCCACCACAATTCCTGTTACAAATACCAATGCGAATAAGGTGATTCTATTTAACGTGTAATCCATCATATAGTAACTCAACAACGTTAAAGCAAACGTAATTGGAACCGATAAAAACACCACCAATCCACCTCTCCAGCCCATGGCCAACATCACAACAATCGTTACTGCAAAAATAGAACCTATAAGGTGCCACAATAATTCTGATACTTTATGCGATGCAGTTTCTCCATAGTTTCTGGTCACTTCCACATGCACATCATCAGGAATTAAAGTACTTCGTAAATGATCAACTTTATCTATAATAATTTCTGAAAGTTTCATCGCATCTGCACCTTTTCGCTTGGCTACAGAAATGGTTACAGCAGGATATTCCGATTTATAGTCTGAAGATTTCACACTACCTTTTCCAAAACCTAAACTCACGTAATTTTGTGGTACTTCTGGTCCATCAATAATTTTAGCAACTTGCTTTAAATAAATAGGTTGATTTTGTTGCACACCAACTACTAAATTTTCAATATCTGTAACCGTTTCTAAAAACTTCCCAGTATTTACCAAAAACTCGTTGTCATTCTTATCAAAACTTCCTGAACTTAACTGACTATTATTCGCCTTTATCATTTCAGAAACCGACAAGAAATCTAATCCGCTAGCTGCCAATTTATCTTTATCTAAAACCACACGTAATTGACGATTTCTACCACCAATTTTGTGAGTCGTTGACACGTCATTCACCTTTTTAATTTCAGCTTCCAACTCAAGCGCCATTTGGCTCAATTGGTAGTCGTCATAATTTTCACTCCATAAGGTTAAACCTAGCATTGGCACATCATCAATCGCTCTAGTTTTCACTAACGGAAACGTTACACCAGCAGGCATTTGATCCATATGCTTGTTAATTTCGTTGTATAATTTCACGAAACTACGTTCTATATCTTCGCCAACATAAAATTGCACAATGACCATTCCTTGCTCTTTCATCGACGTTGAATACACGTATTCCACACCTTTGATATTCGAAATTAATTGCTCTAATGGTTTAATCACTCGAGATTCTACTTCCGTAGGACTTGCTCCAGGATATCCAACAAAAATGTCTGCCATTGGCACATCAATTTGCGGTTCTTCTTCACGAGGAATTAAAAACGAACTATACACTCCAACGACCATAAACACAATCATTAACAACACTGTTAACTTCGATTGCATAAAGACTTTGGCTATTTTACCTGCGATTCCTTCTTTCATTATTTTATATTTTTCGGGCGTTTTAACAGGCTATACATTGCAATCTTTTTTTGCCATATATGGCAGCAAAAAAAGGATTTCCATTGCTATCCTTAACGCGACTTATTAATTATTGAATTGAAATTTTTACACCATTGTAAAGCTTTCCTTCAGCAGAAACAATATAAGTTTCATCTGCATTTAAACCAGATAACACTTCTACTTGGTTTCCAAAGGTTCTCCCTATACGCAACCATCTTAACATAGCTGTATTGCTTTGACTTGGTGTATAAACTCCAGATAATTGTCCGTTGGTAACTATAGCTTCCGTAGGAATTAAAACCATTGCAGATTTTGCTTTTCTTTCTACAGGAAATTGTACTGACGTAAACATGCCAGACAGGATCTTAGCATCTGTTTTGTCTAAAGCTATTTTTACTAAATATTGTCCTCCTGTATTTTTAGCAGATGTACTTACTTCAGTTACTTTTCCTTTAATAGTTTGGTTAATAGATTTCACCAAAACATCTACACTAGTTTCTTTTTTAATATCTGAAATTTCAGTTTCAGGCACCATTGCCATCACTTCAAAATTTCCAGGAGTCTCCATACTGATTAAAGTCATTCCAGGATTAGCCATATTACCAGCTTCTACATTTTTGCTAGTAATTGTACCATTAAAAGGTGCAGTAATATTACTATATGCAAATTGAGCGTTCACTTCGTTTTTCATTTGGTTTGCAGACTCTAGACGCGCTTTTGCCATTTCAAAATTTGCAGTCATATCATCCATTTCTTTTTGGGACGCACTGTTATCTGCAAACAAATTTCTAAAACGGTCGTAATCTTTTTGCGCATTATTAAAAGCAGCTGTTGCTTCAGTAATTCCTGCATTTACTTGTGCTCGTTTTGCTTGTAAATCGGTATTATTAATAGATACTAATAATTGTCCTTTAGTTACTTTATCGCCTACATTGACATGTACTTTATTGATGTAACCCATCATTCTAGTACTTAAATCTGCACTATTGGTTGCTTGAATTTTTCCGCTTACACTTAAAAACGGACTGTTACCATTCGCTTCTACCTGACTTACTTTCACGCTAATAGCTGGTGAATTATCTGCAATTGGCTTTTTGTCTTCACTACCACAACTAGCTAATAATAAAGCTATAGAAAAAGTAAGGGTTGTATATATTTTTTTCATATTAAAAATTATTATTTAGTTAAAAATTGTAAGTATGCTTGTGCGTAATTGTATTCAAAAACGGTTTGATAATATTCAAGCTGCTTTCGTGCATATTGAGTTTCAGCAATTAAAAGATCTGATGTTTTCTCAAGTCCTTCTCCAAATCTATTAGTTCTAATTCTTAAAGATTCTTTAGATTGTTCTAATGCTAATACTGTTAACTTAAGTCTATTTTCAGCATCTAAAAGCATCCGCTTTGCTTTATTGAATTCTAACTGACTTTGAGAGACGTATTGTTCATATTGTAGCTTAGATTTATTATATTCAGCTTTACTTTTTTGAGCTTTTCCAAAACGTTTAGACCCTTGAAATAAATCCCACTTTAATTGCGCACCAAACAGATAACCATTGGCATCACCTTGAAAAATTTGATCGTCATACAACTCATAACTTCCAAAAGCATTTAAGGTTGGCAGAAACGCCATTTTATCTGCTTTATACATAGTTTGATATGCATTAGATGCTAATTCCATTGCTTTGATATCTGCTCTGTTTTCTGATACTTTTTTATCATCTAAACTTAAAATTGCTATCTCTAAACTATCAGTAGGTTGATACACTACATCTACTTTTTCATTCATTAAAAAAGACATATAGTTTGAAGCGTTTTGCACATTACTTTTTGCAGATTGCAATTGATTTTTGACTTCGGTAACACGAACCTCAACAGATAATACATCTGCACGTTGTAAATACCCTTGCTTAAAACTGTTATCAGCTAATTTCTTATTAGCTAAAGCAGCTTCTAATGCTTTTTCAAGTACATCAACTGCTTTATGAGACAACTGTAATTGCATGTAGGCTTTATCAACTTCAAATGCTAAATAATCTGAAGTACGCTCAGTTTGCAAAGCCATAGCATTCATCTTTGTTTTGGCTGCCTTACGTTGATACATACCATCTATATTTATAAGTGGCTGTTGTATTTCAAACTTAGTAGCATAATTCTCTATTTGAGAAGGATTGTTTAACATTGCTGGATTAAAATCACTAGCTGTTAAAATCTCCTGATTTAATTTAGAACCAAAAGCCATCAATGGATTCGTGGTTGCTATTGCTGTATGAGATGCTGAAATATTTGGCAAAAAAACTGCGTTAGTTTGTCTATAATCTGCTCTCGCTTGATTAAATTCTTCTTCGGAAATTTTAATACTCGTATTATTCTCTGAAACTTTAGTTTGGACTTCTGCTTTTGTAATTGGAACTAATTCTTGCCCTTGCAAAAACATAGTGCCAATACATAAATTAAGCATTAATAAGTATATTGTTTTTTTCATTCTATATAATTTTCTGATACAAAAGTACGCTAGTAAATAACCGAAGTCAGTAACAAAGGTTACTTAAGAATTAAGTAACATATTGACATATTATAGTTCTATAAAACTAAGCCTATATCATCTTAATTACACTGATATTCATCATGTTTAGCAACATAAGATTCTTAAAAAATAAAAGGCATTCTTATAAAAAACGCCTTTTAACTAACCAACCAAAATACTGACAACCACATCAGTTTACTTTTCTAGTGACTCCATGTCCTCCAGCTACAACTAACATTATTTTATACTTAAATAAATTTGAAGAACTGGATGATAGGATTCATCTATTATTAATTTATAATACAAATGTACATTAGATAAACACCAAAGTCAGTAACATAAGTTACCAAGCAAAAGTGACTAAAAAACAAAGTATTGTTATAAATATAGTGTTATCACTTACTTTTGTATGCTATATGGATTCATTAACACAAATAGTATTAGGAGCAGCTATTGGAGAAGTTGTTTTAGGTAAAAAAGTTGGCAATAAAGCGATGCTTTATGGAGCTATTGCTGGCACTATACCAGATCTAGATGTATTTGCTTCTTATTTTACAGATACAGTTACAGCGCTTTCAATACATCGAGGGTTTACTCATTCTATTGTATTTTCTATACTATTTGCTCCTATTTTTGGCTGGATAGTATCGCGTTACGAGACTTTTAAAAATTTTAAAAGCTGGTCTTGGTTATTCTTTTGGGCATTTGTGACGCATCCAATTTTAGATGCACATACAACTTGGGGAACACAATTATTTTGGCCTTTTGATTTACGATTGGCATTCAAGACCATATTTGTTATTGATCCTATTTACACCTTACCTTTTTTAGTCTTTTTAATTCTTACCATAAGGCAAAAACGTACATCTAAAAAACGTAATTTTTACAATAAGATGGGATTACTAGTGAGTTCCTCTTATTTAGTACTTACCTTTCTTTTGAAATGGATTGCGTTTAATCAATTTGAATCTGCTTTAGAAACTCAAAACATAGCGTATTTACAATTAGACACAAGACCTTCACCTTTAAATACAATACTTTGGAGTGCTAATGTAGAAACCAAAGATGCATATCTACTTGGTAATTATTCGTTTTTTGATTCACAGCCAATTACATTTGAAACCTATCCTAAAAATCATGAACTCTTAGGTGATCTTGTTATAAATGAAAAAGTACAACGTATGATTAAAATTTCCGAAGGTTGGTACACAATCACTAAAAAAAATGAAAGCCTTTATTTTAATGATTTACGATTTGGACTTTTAAGTTTAACACCAAAAGCTCAAAATTTTGTTTTTCAATTTAAAATAGATGTAGATAACTCAGGCAAGGTTGAATTTATAGAAGCTCCTAAGGACACACGTGATGGCAAAAAATTGCTTTCGGAATTATGGATTCGCTTAAAAGGAAATTAAACAAAAAATCTTGACAAATTAAAACCAAACCCCATGAATATTACAGCAACATATACAGATCTCTATCAACTCACCATGGCTCAAGTCTATTTTAATACTAAACCCAATGGACGAGCGGTATTCGATTATTATTTTCGTCACAATCCTTTTAATAGTGGCTACTCCATTTTTGCTGGATTAGAAGATGTATTGGATATTCTTGAAACACTCGAGTTCTCCTCTTCTGATATTGCATATTTACAACAACATGGATTTGAAAATGATTTTTTAGAATATTTAAAGAATTTTCGTTTTAAAGGAACTATTTTTTCTAGCAAGGAAGGCGATGTTGTTTTTCCAAACCGTCCCATCTTACAGGTCGAAGCTAATATTATAGAAGCACAAATCATTGAAACACTTTTACTAAACATTCTAAATTTCCAGACGTTAATCGCTACAAAAGCTAGCAGAATACGACGAAGTGCGAAAGATGAAATCTTATTAGATATGGGCTTACGTCGCGCACATGCAACTGGTGGATATTACGCTTCAAGAGCAGCAGCAATTGGTGGATTTGACAGTACGAGCAACGTGAAAGCAGCCGAAGATTATAACATTCCGTGTTCTGGTACAATGGCACATTCCTTTATACAAAGTTATGAGGATGAATTACAAGCATTTCGTGATTTCGCAAGAATACGACCTAAAAATTGCGTGCTTTTGATAGATACTTATAATTCTCTAAAAAGTGGATTACCAAATGCTATTACAGTTGCCAAAGAAATGGAACAAAGAGGAGAACAATTGTTAGGAGTTCGTTTAGACAGTGGTGATTTAGCATATTTATCTAAAAAAACTCGAACCATATTGAACGATTCCAATTTGGGTTACGTTAAAATTGTAGCTTCGAACCAATTGGATGAATATGTAATAAAAAGTCTGAAGGAACAAGGAGCGCCAATTGATATTTTTGGTGTTGGTACAAATCTGGTGACCGGAAAACCAGATGCTGCATTGGATGGCGTCTATAAATTATCGGAATTTAATGGAGATCCCAGAATCAAGCTTTCTGAAAATATTAGTAAAGTATCGCTCCCTTATAAGAAACAAGTCTACAGAATGTTGGATAACAATGGTATGTTTTATGGTGCAGATGCAATAGCGATGTTTACAGAAGGTAAAGTAACTAAAATAGAGCATTCTTTTGATGCTACAAAAAGTTTAGATCTTAACACTTATAAGCATGAACCCTTACTTGAAAAGGTAATGAAAGATGGTGAAAGAGTTTTAGCACCAAGAACTGTTGCCGAAATTTCAAAATATTCGAAGTCTCGTTTAGAGCAACTTCCATATGAATACAAACGTTTTCAAAATCCGCATATTTACAAAATTGGTCTTAGTATACAACTCAAACAAGAACGCGATAAATTAGTTCAAAAACATAAATTCTAGATTGAATATTTAATACGTTAAAGGTTGCTGTATATATCACTATTTGATAGCATCTTAAAACAAAAAAAACATGAAAACACTTCTGATAATTGATGTACAGAACGACTTTATGCCAGGTGGCGCACTTCCCGTTCCAGATGGAGACAAAATAGTCCCAGTCATCAATTCGATGCAACATAAATTTGATTTGGTGGTCGCTACACAAGATTGGCATTCCAAAGATCATGCAAGTTTTGCTTCAAATCATAAAGGCGCATCTATTTTTGATGAAATAGAAATTCACGGTAAGCCACAAACATTATGGCCAGACCACTGTGTACAAGGAACTAAAGGAGCTGAATTACATCCCAATCTCGAAACACTAAAATTTGAAGCTATTTTTAGAAAAGGAACAGATAAAGAAATAGACTCTTATAGTGCTTTTTACGATAATAGCCATTTAAAGTCTACAGGACTCACTGGTTATTTAAAAGAGAAAGGAACCTCTCAACTTTTCATATGTGGCTTAGCATCTGATATTTGTGTTTATTATTCCATTTATGATGCCTTTAAAGAAGGTTTTGCCTGTTTTTTTATTGAAGATGCCTCTAAACCATTAAATACTGAAGAATTTAAGGAGATTAAGAAGAAAATGATTAATCTGGGAATCCAGATGACTTCATCAAAATCTATTTAATCCCATTTTTTAGTGGAATATATTTTATCCAAAATAAGATATGCTATTAAACAAGAAAAGCACTCCTGTGAAAGGAGTACTTTTCTTTTACCAACCAATAATCACTGACAACCACATCAGTTTACTTTTCGCGTGCCTCCATGTCCTCCAGCTACAACTAACATTATTTTTATACTTAAATAAATGAATTTGAAAAACTGAATGACAGGATTCATCATTTTAAATCTTTGATATTTTGATATTCTTTGTGTCATTTTGTTGTTTTTAAAAGTTTTAAACTTCTATACTTTTTTTACTGTTTTCTTATGACTGTAACTGAAGACTTATTTTACTCAGGAATCAACCACCAAAAAGGTTTCATTTTTGCTTTATAAATAAAGGCGTAATGCAAAGCCAATTTTAACCAATGACCTGCTAAACCTATTTCTCCGAAGGTTTTCCCTAATTGTCTCCCTTGTGTGTTTGGATATTTTTCGTAATCTGGAACAATTGGGTAGGTCGTAATACTTACACCACTCCCTTTTGTCATACCAAAACCAGCAGAAGCAATACAAGCTGCTCCCATGTTTCCCATAGAACCTTTATGATGTAAGGATTCTTTTCCGTTTTTAATAGTATCAATAATATTGTCTGCTACCAATTTTGCAGTAATACCAGAAGGCATTCCCGTTCTTGGTGGTGCAGGTGAAATATCTGTACCATTTTTATTTTTTCTTGGTTTTGAGATTGCATGTGGTGGTGCAAAGGCAATTCCTGGAGCAAAAATGTTTTTATAACTTGGATTTTGATAGGTTTCTGGCCAATCTTTAACCGACCATTCTTCGTAAGGTTTTGGCGTGTAATCTGCATCAACAATCATGAATCCTTTGAAGAGTTTTTCTGTGATGTCATTTTCGTTTTTATCATAGGCTTTAAAACCATGTCCAGAAAACGAAGGAATTAGCATTCCAAAATCATAGGCTTCTGTTTTATATTCACCTTCAAGGTTTTCATAATGTGCTACGCCATCTTCAATTTTGTTAACACCTGCACCCAGGATCCATTTTATATCTCTGTCTTCAAAAATCATTTCAACCATCTCGCTTGATTTCATAGTCATACTACCATAACTCAATAGCATACCATCCATCCCAAAATCGCCTAATTTGTGCTCATTTGCTATCCAAGTGACTTCTGCCATATCGCGTACATTATGACGACGCAATTCTTGTTCAACATTTAATATGTATTCAAAAGCAGCTCCTTGGCACGTCGATTTTGCATGTCCAGTACCAATTAAAATTTTAGCTTTTTTACCTGCTTTCATTTGTTGGATGACTTCATTTAAGCCTTCCCATGCATGATCTGCATGTGTATAGGTACAAACAGAATAGGTTTTATTTTTTCCTGGAATTAAACCTTCAGTTGCTTCAAAATTTAGTTTTGGTCCTGTTGCATTAATCAAATAATCGTATGTTATTTTTTCTTGCTGCCCTTTATTATTCCCTACTACATATTCAGCTAAAACATATGGTTTTTCTTCACTTTTATCTCCTTCAGGATGAAACGAAATCGCTTTAGCTTGTTTATAACCAATACCTTTCTTTTTATATAAAGGTGCTAATGGGAATAATATTTCCGAAGATTTCATTCTACCAATTCCTACCCAAATATTTGATGGAATCCATTGGTAATTACTGTTTGGTGACACGACAACAACTTCGTGTTTTCTTGGAAGTTTTCTACGTAAATGTGCTGCTGCAACATGACCAGAAATTCCTGCTCCTAAAATGACTATTTTAGACATATTATATGATTTTAATTAAAGGTAAGTTCAATAAAAAATATACACAGCAACTTATGTTACACAACGTTTTCTTTTTAAAAAATTGATTAAATAAAACTGATAACTAAATCAATATTTTATTATTTTCCTTTCAATAAGATTTGCATTATTTTTAAATACTAACATGTATTCTCCAGAAGCCATTTTTGTTAAATCCAAAGAAATTGTTTTCAATCCAATAGATTTATCAATACTAACTGATTTCACTTTCTTACCTAAAAGGTCAAAAATTTCTAATGAGTTTTTTTCAGTATTGGGAATAAAAATTTCAATTAAAAAAACACCTTGAGAAGGGTTTGGAAACACTTTCAAATTATAGATATTATTTGGACTAAGTTCAACTTCATTTACACTTAAAGTCGATTTATTTATAAATACTTTAAACGCTAAATTACTTGCGCTACTTTGTGTACCATTATTAATAAAAAAAATATTTTCTTGGGTGCTTTCAATACCTCCAAAAATATAACCAACTTGTGTTACACCTTCTTGTAAATTATTGATGTCTACTATTTCATTAGTTAAATAATTTGAATTATTATTTAATGGAATAAACTCTGCTCCGGAACCTAAAAATGTTGGCATTTCTATATCCAGACTACTTTCTACCATTGATCCATCACTATACCTTGAAACTTTACTTATAGTTTTCACAAATGGAATGTTATCATCTTGAATTAAATTATCATTTGCATCTAATTTATATTGACTTATTCCGCCAAAAAATATGGTATGCATTACATTATTTGAAGTATCATAAATTGGCGTTTTAGCACTGTGATATTGACTTAAATATTGATTAAAAGTATTGTTTACAGCGTATCCAGAAGCTGTAACATCTACTGTATTTAACCATGGCAAATTTGCTGTATGTTGAAAAACTCCACTAAACATAGTAAAACCAGGCGTTCCATCAGGAAAAATTTGAGGCGCCATATTATAGTCTCTTCTATGTAAATTATTAGAATCGTTTTGAGCAGAATAATTTACTATTGACAGATTTGCACCATCATCATTAATTTCAAAAGTTCTTATTTCATCTGTATAATTTTGAATAAACCCAGGTCCATTATTTGGTCCCATTGGGTTATACCTACCTTCAAAATATTGTCCTCCACACAAATAAAACACATCATTTAAAAACCCTAAATGTCCTCCAGTAACTGCAAGATTTGTACTTGATATTTGTCTAAAAAAAGAAATAATACTTGTATTATTTATAACTGCATTGGCTAATCCATCTATATCTACAGCAGTTAATTTATCATAAGTGATATGATCGTTTTCCGAAGTACTAAAGCCATAACCACCAATTATGTATAACATATTTCCTCTTTGATAAAATTCTTGATTTGTAGATTGTAATTGTTCAAATAAAGATGCTTGCAATACATTAATGGAAGTACTCCATGTTTGGTTTGCTACAGGATCTATAACATAAACACTTTTGTTGTTGTCATTTTCTTGAAAGGCAGCAAATGGTTGTCTTTGGTGCAATCCATCAATTCTTCCTCCTAAAACTACCCATTTGCCATCTGTAGTTTTTCCCCAAGAAAAAGAATGGATGTTTGGTGCATTTGTAATGATTAAAGGTTCTATTTGAACTGTAAATTGATCTTGAGATAATACCCTATTTGATATTAATAGTGTTAAGAAAATTGAGAATAATAATTTAATTTTCATAATTATTGAATTTTATTACTTAATCAAAAGTCCGAAAATATAATATCAATTTATGCAACTTATGTTACACAAAAAAAGCAGCTAATTAGCTGCTTTTTTATTCATTTTATTATGTAAATATTTTATAAACAAGAGTCCTAAAACACCTCCTAAAACGGAGACTAAACAATTGGTTATAAATAATCCAATGTGGAATGTTTCATTTTGCATTATTGACCAAGGATCAAAACCTAGCCTTCCAAAAGATTTAATTAAAAATATGCTTCCAAAAACACCAGCAATAGTGTTTCCTAAAAAACCAAATGAGTGTTTTTTAAAAATAAAACCTATACTGTTAGTTGAAATTATTCCTAGAACAATACTGATTAATGATATTAATGTTCCTGTCATAATCGTATTTTTACACTAATGTCCATAATCCATATTATCAATTTTTCCTCCCATGAGTCTTTTTTGAATAATCATGTAAACAAAAAGAAGAATGAAACCAATAATTCCCCAAGTTAATGCTACAGATAAACCATATTCTGAAGCAGCTGTATTATAAATAGTTAAATGCTCATGAGTATCATTAACTGAAGGTAATATTACTGGAAATAAAGATGCCAATGATGATGTAATTCCTCCAACTATTAGTAAAGTTGATAATACAAAAGCATGGCTATTTTTTTTGATTTTTTTAATAAAGAACAAACCAATTAATCCTGTAAAATAAACAATAGGAAATACAATTAGATAAGGTTTATCAATGAAATTATCTAAAGAATTAGGGTTTACTATTTGCCATACAAATAAAGAAAAAATCGTAAGAATTGTTAATGCAATATTTAGTTTAAAAATGACACCTTTAAGCTTGCTATTTATTGATGAATTGGTTTTTAAAATCACCCAATTAGCACCATGAATTGACAAAGTCACAACAGATATTAATCCAATAATAATTGTAAACCAATCTATAACACCAGGTGTTTCACTCAATGGACTAAAACTACTATCCCATAAGGGTAAGAAAAAATAATGACCTTCATGAGCAGAAACTCCATTTTCAACACTACCTAAATTTACGCCTCTAACGATGTTACCTAAAGCAATACCAAAAAACAAGGCTAATAAGAAACTGGAAACACCAAACGATGTATCCCAAATATCTTTCCACATTTGATATTTGAATTGACCTCTAAATTCTAACCCAATAGCTCTAAAAACAATTAACCACAAAACGATAATTAATGGTAAATAAAAGCCACTAAAAACAGAGGCGTAAAACGTTGGAAAAGCCATAAAAAGCATTCCTCCAGCAGCCACTAACCAAACTTCGTTGGAATCCCAAAACAGTCCTGCTGATTTTGCAATAACTTCTTTATCTTTCTCTTTTTTAGCAAAGAATAAATGAATGATTCCTGTGCCAAAATCATAGCCATCTAAAACAAAAAACACAGCTAAAACAACAGCTATTATTACGTACCAAAATATTTCCATAATTTAATGTATTTGAGGTTTTGGACCTTGATTAATAGTTTTACCAACTAAGACTAAAAACAACAAACCTAGTAGCATATACAAAGCAACAAAACCTAGTAAAGTAAATAAGGTATTACCAGATGAAACTGTAGGCGAAATACCATCGCTCGTTCTTAATAATCCATAAACCAAATACGGTTGTCTTCCTAATTCTGCAGTGTACCAACCCGTAAGGTTTGCTATATAAGGAAATGGGACTAAAAACATAATAGTCCAAAGCAATGGTTTTATGTTATACAATTTTTTTCGCCATAAAAAGAAAAGTGCTAAAGCCATGACACCTATAAATATGGTCCCTAAACCAACCATTATATGATAGGAATAATAGAGTGCAGGAATATTATCTGGTAATTCATCTTCTTCGAACTGATCCATTCCAGTAATTTGTTTATCCCATTCTTGATACGTCAAGAAACTTAATATATTAGGTACTGCAATTTTATTATCTAGCTTTTTTTCAACCATATTGGGTTGTCCAATCAATACAATTTCGGCTCCTGCGTCTTCTGTTTCAAAAATACCTTCCATAGCTGCAAAAGCTGCTGGTTGATATTTTGCAACATTTTTTGCATTCCAATCTCCTGTTGGAAAAGCTACTAAAACACTAGAAATCAAACCAAAAATAACACCTGTTTTTAAAAACAGTTTTCCGTAATCAGTTTGCTTATTCCTTAACACATAAAAAGCACCTATACTTGCTACCACAAAAGAAGAGGTTACAACTGATGCTAATTGATTGTGCAAAAATGCTGGTAAAAGCCATGGATTAGTAAAAATAGCTGAGAAGTTTTCTAATACAAATTTACCATTATCTAAAATTTCATAGCCTACAGGATGTTGCATCCAAGCATTGGTAGCTAAAATAAACCAACCACTTGCCCAAGAACCCAAAAACACTAGAAAACCTGTTAAGAAATGTAATTTTTGTCCCATTAATTTTTCTCCAAAAATGAATAATGCTAAAAATGAGGATTCCAAAAAGAAAGAAAACATACCTTCCATGGCTAAAGTTTGACCTATAATTCCACCTGTTAGCTCAGAAAATTTTGCCCAATTGGTACCAAATTGAAATTCCATTGGAATCCCTGTTACCACTCCCATTGTAAAATTAATAGCAAAAATTTTCATAAAAAATTTTGCAGCATTATTATATTTTTCAATATTATTTCTTAAATATCTCCACTTAAAATAGACGATCAATAATGATAATCCCATTGTTAATTGCGGAAATATGTAGTGAAATGTGATAGTGAATGCGAACTGCAACCTATCATAAAAGAGCATGTCTTCCATATTCTGGTTTTTAGATTATAAAAATACGACACAGATAACAAACACTGTGTAACTTTTATTACAAAAAAGCCTCAAAAAGAGGCTTTTTATATTATTGATTAACTATCTAATTATTTTTTAAGAATGCTATCTAAAACTAAATCTTTTTCTAATTTTTTAGTACAGAAAAACCAATCTTTACAATCTAAATCTTCGGTAGATGTCATGCGTTCTTCTGCGACACCACAAGATCCAGCTGGAGATACAATAACATCGTCTCCAGGATTCCAATCTGCAGGAGTTGCAACATTAAACTTATCAGAAGTTTGCATAGCAATTAAAGCTCTATATAACTCATCAAAATTACGACCTAAACTTAATGGGTAATATATAATTGCTCTAACTGTTTCGTTTGGATCTACAAAAAAAACAGCTCTTACTGCTTGTGTTTTGCTTTCTCCTGGTTGAATCATTCCATATTTTTTTGCAACTTCCATTGAGATGTCTTCAATTAAAGGAAACTTAACTTCAATGTTTTTCATTCCGTTAAATTCAATTTTATCTTTAATGGTTCTTAACCATGCAATATGACTATATAAACCATCAATAGACAAACCTATAAGACTACAATTTGCTTTTTCAAATTTTTCTTCCAAATGTGCAAATGTCATAAACTCGGAAGTACAAACAGGCGTGAAATCTGCTGGATGACTAAATAATATAGACCACTTTCCTTTATAATCTGAAGGATAATTAATATCTCCTTGTGTAGTTACTGCTGTAAATTGAGGTGCTTTATCACCAATTCTTGGCATTGCAAATGTTTCTTGTTGTGTTGTTTCTGAAGTATTCATAATATTAATAGTTTTAAATTATTTATAGTATAAAATTACTTTAGAACTACATTTTGGTTTGTAACATTTGTCACTTAAACTATATAAAAAGCGTATATCATTATAAGGATTAACAATAATGGATAAAAAAGTCCTAATTAATTCGAAACATGATAAAAATCATCTTTAATAAAATTATGAGTTATTATTTTTGTGAGTATGAAAATAAGCACTTTTCTTTTTTCTATTACGTTAACATCTCTATTGCTTTTTAACAGCACAAGAGTATCGTTAAATTATGCTTATTACAATTTAGATCCTGTTAGTTTTATTGAAGCCTTTTGCGAAAATCAAGACAAACCCGAACTAAAATGTAATGGAAAATGTCATTTAAATAAAGTCGCTAAATCTCAAGATAAAGATCAAAAAACACCAGAAAGTATTGTAGACTTTAAAGAGCTTATTTTATTTACAAATACTTTTGAACCTTTTATATTTCAGCAAAAAAAACATCTTAAAAAACAAAATATAACAGCTTACCAAAATCTATATTCCTACAATAATATAAACGATTGTTTTCATCCTCCTCAAGTATAATTTTCCTTCTGTTAATGGTAGTTGAAGCTACCACAAATACTAAAGTTAAATACAAAATTACTATACATGAAAACATTATATAGTGTGTTGTTATGCACACTCATTACAGTCATGTCTTTTGGTCAAGAAAAAAAGGAAACCAAAAAAGACACTACCAAACAAAAAATCACCAAACTTGATGAAGTTATAGTTACTGGAAACATTAAAAATGACCCAGTACTAACAGTTGTTGCTAATAAATATGACGAAAAAATTGTGCAACCTAAAAATGTAGCCGATTTATTTAATAACATCAACGGTTTTTCGGTTATAAAAAGAGGTAATTATGCAATAGACCCTTCGTTTAGAGCTGCGCAATATGAGCAATTAAATATTCAATATGATGGTGGCACAAAAGCAATGCATGCTTGCCCAAATAGAATGGATCCTATAACAACTCATATTATCCCTGAAGAAATCGCGAAAATTGAAATTATAAAAGGACCATATACAGTGCGTTATGGAGCAACCTTTGGAGGTATTGTAAATTTGGTAACACAAAAACCAGATTATGAAGATTATGGTTTACACGGAAAAGTTTCTGCTGGATACGAAAGCAACGGAAACTCTTTAGTGAATTTAGCACAACTACAATACATTCAAGAAAAATATGATATCGTTGCTAATGCTGGTTACAGAGATTTTGGTAATTATGAAGATGGTGATGGTATAGAAATCCCTTCGTCATTTAGAAGTACCGACTACGGAGTTAAATTTGGTTATAATTTCTCTGACGACCAACGTTTACAAGCACATTGGAGACAATCTTTTGGTCGCGATGTGTTACATGCAGCTTTACCAATGGATACGGAGTATGATAATAGTAGTATTTTATCTTTAGACTATAAATTAGATCATATTGGTAAAGTAGTAAAATCATTAACTGCAAAAGCCTATTATAGTTATGTGGACCATTTAATGACCAATGACAATAGACCTTCTTTTATGATGATGGAAGCATCTTCTGCAGTAGATGCAACAACCACTGGTGGGAAATTAGAATTGAATTGGAAACCCTTAGAAAAGCTAAATGTATTTTCTGGATTAGATGCGATGCATATTGCTAGAGATGGTGGGAGAACTAGATTGGTTAAAATAATGAATGGCAATCCATTACCAATGCCAATGACTTTTAATGACAAGGTTTGGCAGGATTCATATATTACAGATTTAGGAGTCTTTACGGAAGCAAAATATTCTATTAATTCTAAAACGATATTTACAGCTGGTATTCGTTATGATAATGTCACATCAGACATACAAGACCCAGAAGCCGATTTTGCAGAAATGTATGATTTAGAAAAACGTACAGAACATAATGTGAGTGGAACTGTTTCGGTTAAAAACAGAGTATCTGATAATTTCACTTTAGAAGCTGCTTATGGTCGTGGAATTCGTTCTGCTAATATGATTGAGCGTTTTATTAATCATTTCACAGTTGGTCAAGATCCTTATGAATATATTGGAAACCCTAATTTAAAAGCAGAAGTAAACAATCAATTTGAAATTGGATTTAAAGGCAGAGAGCCTTTAAAAAATGGTTTTGATAGCTTTACATACGAAACGTCTTTTTATTATTCATTCTTTGAAAACTATATTGTTGGTGTGATAGACCCAACCATTTCAAGAAAATTTAATCCTACAGCAGATCCTACAAGTGTAAAAGTGTTTCAAAATATAGACGAAGCTTACAAAACTGGCTTTGAAGCTATGGCTCAAGTAGATTTCTTAAAAGACTACTATTTTAAAACAGAATTTGCTTATGTCTATGCAAAAAACAAAGATTTAGCAGAGTCTTTACCTTTAACTCCTCCTTTTACTACAAAACTGAGTTTAGGTTTTCAAAAAGAAAAATTTTGGGGGAACATACAATATAATCTAGTATCTAAACAAGATAATATTTCTAGAAGTTTTGGTGAAACTGAAACAGATGGTTATCAAACTTTAGATTTACGTTTTGGCGTAAAACCTATAAAGAATATTACTTTAGGTATTGCTGTGATTAATGCTTTAGATGAAGCTTACAATAACCATTTAAATTTCTCTTTCACTAATCAAGCAGATTTTGGAAGAACTCCAATTACAGAACCAGGTCGTAATTTCTCTGCTTTTTTACAGTATAAATTCTAAAACATTTATAGTTTAAATTAAAAAAGGAGCGCATTTAAATGCGCTCCTTTTTTAATATTGAATATTTCACTAATATGAGAATGTTTTTAAGTTGATTTTTTAATTAAAAACAAAAAGCCTACTTCTTTACTTTACAAGTATTAGTGCCAAATAATGTATATAGTGGACAAAAACTAATTAGACTAGTCAAAACAAATATTGCAGATAAAGCTAAAAGTATATATGCGAGAGTTCCTTCAATAATTCCTTGCCAATAAAGTACTGCAATAACAATTGCTATTACAATTCTTATGACTTTATCATTTTTTCCCATGTTTACTTTCATATCGTTTATTTTAAACTATTGGATCATATATAAATTAACTATTAGCTGTAATAATGTTAATAATTTCATCTTTTTGAAGTACTCCAGATTGTCGCCAAACTTGTTTCCCATTCTTAAACAAAAGCATGGTTGGCACACCTCTAACTTGATATTTTGATGCTAGTTCTTGATTTTTGTCAACATCTATCTTTATAATAGAAACCCTATCTTTTAAATTATCTTTAACTTGTTTTAAAATTGGACTCATCATTTTGCATGGACCACACCATTCTGCAAAAAAATCGACTAAAACCGGTTTATCTTGATTTATTATTTCTGAAAATTTGCTCATACCTGACTTTATTTATTATTCATAAAAAGTAACACTCCAAACACCTCTCACTTCATTAACTCCATAACCTAAAGCATTATCATTTGGATAAAGTTTTTTTAATTCTTCAAGAATAGGTCTTTTAACATCCTGCTCTGGTTTACCATGACATTGTAAGCACATTGTGTTAGTCGTAATAGGATAATATACTTGCGCTTTATTATCCACTTGATCTACAATTGGCTTTGGTTCAAAACCATTTTTAATATCCTTTTTAAAAGAATTAATATACGTTAATTCTTTTTTATTTGCTTGATTATTTTGATTTCTAGGTTTATCTGAAACTCGTTTTATATCTGCATTATGTAATACAGACATACTATCTGTTAATGGATATGCTTTTTCATTACAAAAAGCTAAAGCTTCTAGAGTTCCTTTTTTTTGAATAGTTCCCATTAAATTTTTACCCAAAACCGCTTTTGTACTTAAAGCATATTTTAAACCACGTTCTCCATAAGCTAAAGTGTCAAAATTGGTTTGAGCTTGTTGCTTTTGCATACCTTGACCTTGACCCTTTCTATTTCCTTTTCCTTTTCCTTTTCCTTTTTGATTTCCTTTTTCTTCATTAAAATGGTCTTCAAACCATTCTGGTTGCTCAATATCAAATTGATACATATAGTCTGCTATTTGCTTGATGGTTTCTTCTGGATATGCTTGTTTAGGCATCACTCCAAAGCGTCTTACTGCTCCAAACATTTTAGCGTCTTCTGCATTTGGATTTTTAATCCAAGATTGTATTGCTGCTATAAACTGCTCTTTTGTAGTATCGTCATTTAAGTAATGTTTTTTAATAGCTATCATTGGTGGACCAATTCTATCCTCTTGACTAGCAGAAGGACTATGGCAAGTATAACAATTGGTTTCCATAAGCTTTTTACCTGGATGCTTATTGGCTTCCTGATTTTTTTCTAATGCTGAATATTCTTTATTTTTAGAATTATTACAGCTAAAAATCAATACTGAAAAAATTAATAATATTAAGAGCTTTTTCATTTTATACCTTTTATTTTGAAATCTTACCTGTTGCGCAACTCACAAATGATTTTGCTTTAGACACCAAACTATTATCATCATCTATTGAAGGATAACCTAAATTTTTAAGTTTATCTTTTACAGCCAAAGCATCTGAGTCTTTAATAAAATTAAATGAAACTCTACTTTCATCTATATCGATATGGATATCTGAAATATTTTCAATTTCAGAAATTTTATTGGTGATTGTGTTAGCACAACCACCACATTTTAAGTTTTGTACTATTATTGAAGTATGCATTTGATAATTATTTATAGTTTAAAAAGCCTCCATTTAAATCATAGATTTCAGTGAATCCGATAGCTTCCAATTTGTTTGCTGTTTTTCTACTTCTACTTCCGCTTCTGCAATACACATAGACAGGTTGTTCTTTGTCTAATTTATTAAATTCTACGTTAAACTTTCCGGAGAAAAAATCTATGTTTTTTGCATCTTTTATATGCCCAGAGTTAAACTCATCTGGTGTTCTAACATCTATTAATTGCACTTTTTTATTTTCGGTATGTTCTTTAAATTCTGTTAAAGACAATACTTTAATAGCATTGGTTTGAAAAGTATTTACACCAAATAATGCTGTGAAAAATGATATAATAATTACGTATTTCATTGATTCGTTTATTTATTATAAAATTAATTTAAAATTGCATGTTAATTGGTAACCTATGTTACATAAAAAAGCACGTATTACATTAATGCAATACGTGCTTTCACGAACTAATAAACTAATTTTTTATTTTAATGTTGTCGGACAGACATAGGCTGTTCTTGGTACTGATGTATTTTTAATGGCTCCATAACCTCCTGCAACATCTATTAGATTATGTATACCTCTACTTTTTAAAATGGAAGCTGCAATTACAGATCTATAACCTCCTGCACAATGTATGTAAAAAGGTTTATTCTCTGGAAATTCACTTAAATGATCATTAAGCGTATTTAAAGAGGTAAGTTTTGCTCCCTCAACATGCTCTGCAGTATACTCTCCATCTTTTCTAACATCAAAAACTACGTCTTTATTATCTGCATAACGATTTGCAAATTCTTCGGCAGAAATTGAAGTTAAGGTATCATAATCCATTCCTGCTTTTTTCCATGCTTCAAAACTACCTTCTAAATAGCCTATGACATTATCAAAACCAACACGAGAAAGTCTTGTTATAACTTCTTCTTCTCTTCCTATTGGAGCAACTAATAATATTGGCTGACTTACATCAGCTATTAATGCGCCAACCCAAGGTGCAAAATCACCGTCTATACCAATAAAAATAGAACGCGGAATATGACCTTTTACGAATTCGGTTTGATTACGTACATCTAATACGATGGCTTCCGTTTCGTTTGCAGCAGTTTCAAAAGCTTTAGGTACTAATGGTTTTTGTGATTTTGACATTACTTTATCAAAGCTTTCATAACCTTCAATATTCATCATTACATTTTGTGGAAAGTAAGCTGGTGGCTCAGACAAACCATCTAATAATTCTGCTATAAATTCTTCTTTCGTCATATCTGCACGTAATGCGTAATTGACTTGCTTTTGATGACCTAAAGTATCTGTAGTTTCTTTACTCATGTTTTTACCACAAGCAGATCCTGCTCCATGATTTGGATACACAATTAAATCGTCGCTTAATGGCATAATTTTATTCCGAAGAGAATCAAATAAATAACCTGCTAATTTCTCTTGCGTTAAATCTGAAGCTATTTTTTGCGCTAAATCAGGACGACCTACATCACCAATAAACAAAGTATCTCCTGTAACGATACCATGTTCTTTTCCGTTTTCATCAATCAACAAATACGTTGTGCTTTCCATAGTATGACCTGGAGTATGTATTACTTTTATTTTGTAATCTCCTACTTCAAAAACTTGTCCATCTTTTGCTATTATAGCATCATAAGATGGCTTTGCTGTTGGTCCAAAAACTATTTGAGCACCTGTTTTAGCTTTTAAATCTAAATGGCCTGAAACAAAATCTGCGTGAAAATGTGTTTCAAAAATATACTTGATTTTTGCATCGTCTAATTTTGCTTTATTGATATAAGGCTGTACTTCTCTTAATGGATCTATAATTGCAGCTTCACCATTACTCTCTATATAATATGCAGCATGTGCTAAACAACCTGTATAAATTTGTTCTATCTTCATCTTTAAGTTTATTATAATTTTTCAGTAAAAATGCACTCCCTTTTTAAGGTGGTTCATTTTTTAAATTCTACTTTTAATATGCTATTCAAAAATAGCTTTTATATTTATTTTTTGCTGTAACAAAAGTTACATTTATCATTTAGTTAACTCTTTGTAAATAATATAAATACCCATTATTAATACAAACCATCCAAATCCTTTTTTTAATTTTCTACCTTCAATAAAATTAGATAAATACATACCTATAAAAATTCCTAGTATTGAAATTGAAGTAAAAATCAATAAAAATGGCCAATCCACATCTATATTTACAATATCTCCTGTAAAACCAATTAAAGAATTTATTGCAATTATTAATAGTGATGTCGCAATTGCTTTTTTAATAGGTAATCTAGCAAACAAAACTAAAACTGGTATTATTAAAAAACCTCCTCCTGCTCCTACCAATCCTGTAATTAAACCAATAGTTAGCGCTTGAAAAACGAGCGAAATATAACTTAGTTTTTTCTGCGGATCTAAATTGTTTTCTGATTTACTTTTAATCATTGAAATAGAAGAAAACAGCATTAAAATTGCAAAAAACAACATAATCGCGATATTCTTTGTCACCGTAAAATCACCAATTGTAAATAATTGATTTGGAATTGCAGGCACCAAATATAAGCGTGTTAAAAATACAGAAACAACAGCTGGAATAGCGAAAGAAAAGGCTGTTTTAAAATCAACTAAACCTTTTTGAATGTTTTTAATTGCGCCTACTAAAGAGGTCACGCCAACTACAAATAAAGAGTATGCAGTGGCTGTAATAGGATTAATCAATAGTAAATACACTAAAATTGGAACCGTTAAAATTGAACCACCACCACCTATGAGTCCTAAAACAAGGCCAATTAATAGTGCTCCAAAATAACTCAGTATTTGATGTATTTCCATATTATATAAGTTAGTTTTTTCAAATCTAACCTATGCTGTAATAATAGTTAGTAACAATAGTTACATTATTATAGATCAATAACTTTTATGCTGTTTCTATTCAATTCTATTTTACCATCAATTTCTAGGGTTTTTAGTAATCTAGATATCACTACGCGAGACGTATGTAAATCTCCTGCAATTTGTTGATGAGTTACATGGATAATCTCATTATGGTTAACCATCGCTTTGTCTTTAAGGTATTTAAACAAACGCTTATCCATTTTCAAAAAAGCAATGGTATCTATAGCTTCGAGCAACTCTGTCATACGATTATGGTAGCTTTGCAACACAAATTTCTGCCATGATTTATACTTACCTAACCATTCTTCCATTTTTGCAACAGGAATCATAATTAACTTGGTATCAGTTTCTGCAATTGCTCTAATTTCGCTTTTAGAATTCCCTAAACAACAAGATAAAGTCATTGCACAAGTATCTCCTTGTTCTATAAAATATAAAATGAGCTCGTCACCATCATCATCTTCTCTTAAAATTTTGATGGCTCCACTTATCAAAAGTGGCATTGATTTTATGTAATCTCCAATTTCGATTAATTTAAATCCTTCAGGAATCTCTTTATAAGTTCCTACATTATTAATTTCTTGAAGCAACTCATCTTCAAACAAATATCCATAATGTTGTTGTAGTTCTTCTATCATTTTCCATGTAATCGATTATGAATTCAAAAATAGGCATTTTAAAAAAGATTTACCTGATATATATCATTGTGATACCATTGTAAATAAAATAGTTTTATAAGACAAAATATAGAAATTATGAAATCACTTATGTACATCTTCGTATTGGCTTTATTAGTAAGTTGTTCTACTGCAAGAGTCACTGATAGTTGGATAAATAATGACTACGCAAACTATCAACCAAATAAAATTCTAATTATTGGACTCACTGATAATCTTAGTGGAAGAACATTATTTGAAGAACAATTAAAAAAAGAACTCTCCAACAGAGGTATTGAAGCTGTTGAGAGTTATAAAGTGTTTAAACCAACATTCACTAGTTCAAAACAAACCGAAGAAGAAATTGATGAAGAAATAAAAAGACTCTCTAAAGATGGTTTTGATGCTGTTTTAATTTCTGCAGTAAAAGGTGTAGATGAAAAAATCTCTTATAGTGGAGACGACTTTAGAACAAATTATTATTGGAGACGTTTTGGACGTTATTATTATTTAACGCAGGATGTTTATCATGTTAATGGCTATTACAATAAGTATAAAATTTATCACATTGAAGCATCTTTATATAACTTAAAGGAGGACAATGATAAATCTTTGGTTTGGGTTGCTTCATATGATATTATAGATCCTAAACAGATTAACAAAACAGTTACTAATTATGTAACAGCTATTACTAAATCGTTGGAAAAACATCAAATTATAAAGAGTAATTAAAAAGTTAACCTATAAGGTTTCACCTCATTCTAGTAGCTACACTATTGTGAGGTTTTTTCTTCCTTTAACTTCACTTTCAATTCTGGAATTTTGATCAACTCAATAGTTGTTGAAGCTAAAAGAACCTTTCCATCTGTAGCTTCAATCTCTTTTCTAATACTGTCATTTAAAAGATGCTTTGTAATACGACGTTTCTTAAAATCAACTATATATCTCAAATTAAATTGAATCCAATTATCTGTTAAAGTAATTGCCAAAGTTGGATCTACTTGAGCATCTTCAATATAATACTTGTTGACGACCTCTTTCCATTGTGTCTTTGAATTTGCTGTATATTCTGAAAGTGTTTCCGAAGCAATTTTAATAATAATTGATTTTGCCAAATCAATATCAGAACCATAGCGAATTGGTAAATTGAATTCGTCCCAAATGAACGGAAAATCATTAGAGTAATTATATATTGGTCCTTTAAACACAAAGGCGTTGCTTAGTTTAACAATACGTCCGCTATAATTATCACTACTTACCCATTCACCGATTTCCATCATAGTAGTATAAATACTATCAACATCAATGACATCACCTTTGATACCATTAATTTCTATACGATCTCCAGGTTTGTAAACTTTTACTAAAAAAATATAAATAGAACCTGCAATACTCAGTATTAATTCTTGTAGAGTAAACGCCAATCCTGCAGTGAATAATCCAACAATAAGAGTAAAATCTTTTATTGCACCAGAAAAGTAAGTAATTACTAAAAACACAAGTAATATATAGCCAAAGATTTCTATGCCTTTTTGAGCTTTATAACGTATTACCGTGTTTGATATTTTGTTTTTTAAATAGCGTCTTAGTAACTGAATACAAAGCAAGATTACAATAAGTATCACTAAAAATTTAATCATACTCCAAACAAAAGGATTAGCATTAAGCCATTCTTTTATAGGCTCTATTTCTATCATAGGATTGCTTTTATAATTCCTCGAAAGAATTTAACTTATTTTTGAGTGTTCTTATTTGAGATTGAAGCTGTTCTACCTGCTTCAATAAATTATAAATAGCATCAATGCCTTCAATATTTATATTAAGATCATAATGTAAACGCATCATTTTTTCTACATCATTAAGTTGATTAGTTTGCAAATAATTTTCATTATCTGTGATGGTAATTTCAACCAATTCGTACTCATGAAGCGTATTTATAAAATCTTCTGAAACTTTATAATGTGTACAAAATTGCTGTATTGAGATAAGGTGTGTTGTGTCCATGTTATCGTAATTTTGAAAGTTCAACAAAGAGTTCTTTTTCTTTAGCAGAAAGATTTGTAGGTGTTTTTATATTATAGGTTATAAATAAATCTCCAAATTGTCCTTCTTTTTTATACTTCGGAAAGCCTTTTCCCTTCAATTTTACTTTTGTTCCATTTTGAGTTTCTGGTTTTACTGTTAATTTTACTTTTCCGTCGAAAGTATCAACCATAATTTCACCACCTAAAAGCGCTTTATATAAATCTAAATCTACTGTAGCGTACAAGTTATCTCCATCCCTTTTAAATTGAGAGTTATTGACTATTGAAAACTCTATTAATAAGTCTCCATTAGGTCCACCATTGACACCTTTACCTCCATGACCTTTTATTTTTATAATTTGACCATTTTCTACTCCTGCAGGAATCGTAATGCGAATATTTTTATTATTTACTGTTAAGGTTTGTTTATGCGAAGTGAATACATCCTTGAGATTTAACTTTAATTGCGCATTAAAATCCTGACCTTTAAACTTTACTTCTCTCCCACGACTTCCTGATGCTCTTCCTCCAAACATAGAACCGAAAAAATCTGAAAAATCTTCTTCAGAATAGCCTCCTTGAGAACCTTGTGAACTTCTTTGATACTGCTGTTGTTGTTTTGCCTTATCGTACTCTTCAGAATTTTTCCAATGCTCACCATACTCATCATATTTTTTTCGATTTTCTGGATTACTTAAGACTTCATTGGCTTCATTAATTTCCTTGAACTTCTGTTCGGCAGCTTTATCATTAGGATTTAAATCTGGATGATGTTTTCGAGCCAGTTTACGATAGGCTTTCTTTATATCGCTTTCAGTAGCACTTTTTGAAATGCCTAATACTTTGTAATAATCTATAAATGCCATTACTTTTTATTATGAGTTTTAGTGTATTCTTTTAATATTTCTTTGAGACTTTCTAAATACTCTTCCATGATAGCAACATCCATATCTGGATGAATTTCGGTAGGTATTGTAATTGGGTTTTCATCCAAATTCGCATAGAGTTCTGGGTAATTAACCTCAATACTCGTCGTTAGCCTAATAATTTGATTTTCTATATCTTGTAGTGTTTTCATAACGTCCTTTTAAAATTACGGATTAAAATTAGTTTTAAATAAAAAAAGAACAAATGATTTATATCATTAAAGATAGCTTTACAAATGAATTTTTCCATCTCGTATTTTAAGTAATTCTATCGATTTTTATATATCATGAATTTAATACGTCTTTTATAACTCAAACTGATAATCCATTAATAATTATTGCTTAAAGTAATGTTTTTAATTACTGCGGAAGCATATATATAAAACAAAAACTTTGTCTGATTTTTGTTAAAGTTGTGAAATATCACACAGTTTTTTAACTTCATCTAAAACACGATGAATTCTTTTTTCTGAAATTCCAATATTTTTCATCTTATCAGATGCGTTAATTAACTCCTTAACCAAAACAACATCTTTCTCTATTAGCTGATGTTTTTCTTTTTTGGTTAATGTTGTTAAAGTGGTAACAGGATATAAAGCCATAGAATCAATAGTTGCTTTTAGTCCGTTGTTTTTTGGGTAATCCCAACTTAACAAAGTTAGCCCAACACATTTTGCATAGTTTATAGCATCTTCAGTAAACCTAGTATTGGTAACCAACCAACCTTGTTTTAAATGTGTTTTGTTTTTTGAATTGGTATTCCATTGTTCTTGAATGTCTAAAAATCTGGAATTTATATATAATGGCACTTTTACATTGCTTGATCCTTTAGCATCGGAATGAAACTTACATTCAATAGCATACACGTTTCCATCCTTTTCTGCTAGTACATCAATTTCATGCGTTACACAGGCACCATCTAATATTACGCTGACTTCCGTTTTATATCCTTTTTCTTTTAATAAGGCAGCAACCAATCTCTCAAACGGAAAACCAGTTGGTCCTAAATCAAATATGGCACGTTTTAAACTATAGCGTGAAGCACAAACCTTATTATGCTTTTTTAATAAAGCAAATGCTTTCTTATAGATTTCATTAGATGACATACCATCATAAATAACGGGTTGAATTCCATGTATGATAGTTTCAATCACATTTTTGGGTGCTCCTGCATATTGAAGTGAATGTTTTAATTTTTCGAATGAAAAAAGTTCCATTTCATCATTACCCTTTTTAATGTAAATTTGCTTTTCCATACTTTCTTATTGTATTAAAATCTTAATATTTCAGTCATTATTCCAAAACGTATAATGGATAATTGATGCTCAAAATAAATATTGTAATAATCCATACCATGATAAAACTGGACAAATAATCCAATATCTTCTAAAAATTTTGGATGATAATAAAAGGTAACACTTACATTAAATCTGTCAAAATCAAAAACGTCTAAATCATTATAATTATCTAACATTAGTGTTGCTTCCGCTTTTAATGAAAAATTGGCTCTATCGCTATGAGAATCGGTTAAAGGAAACTTAAACGATGTAAAACTATTATGCCATCGTAATCCACTATATTTACCTTTTAACTCTTTTGACATCCAACTTTTAGGATGGATTTCTATTGAACTTTTTAAAGTTTTAATAGCTTTTAATTGGTTACTATAACCCGTTTTAAGAAAACCTAATTCGAAAAAATTAGTTGCAAAATTTCCCGTTTGTAAGTTGATGGTATTATCGTCATTATAGAAATCACCATCTTGTCCATTAGAATGATGTGCTATTTTACCGAAAAAAACCAAATAATTAAGAGCCTCATATTTATTAGCTAAATAATATAATGAAATCTGTGGAATATAACTAGGTGTACGTACAGGATAGGATTCTTCATTATACATCCTAATTGTGATTTGAGGTTTTAAAATAGCCATTAACTTGGAGTCCTTTCGTTTTCTAATAACAAATGACGGATTTACATTGGCTTCAAACATTAATGGTTCAATATTACCAATATCTGTTGGAAATGTAATGTAACTATCGCTTTGATTGATTAGAGCTATTTTAGACAAATCTAATTGCGGAAGTGTATCTAAATCTTTTTGCGAAAAAGCAAGATGTACCGACCATAATAGTAAAAATAATATGTACGCTCTCGTTTTCATTTATATAGATTTAAGTCATTTTAATCTTTGTCTTTCGAGCCACTAACAATCCTTGAAATAATTCCTTTTTGGTCTGTAAATTCTGCAATTAACACACCTGCCAAATGGATAACTATAAATGCTATCAGATAGTAAATACCAAGCACGTGGATTTCTTCCATTGGCTTTTTCCATTCTTTTGGTCCTAATTCTATTATAAGTCCAGTAACAAGTGAAACAACAACACATAAATAAAAAATAATATATGTCCATTTCTGAATTCTCTTTTTTGTAGACAGGTTTTTATTCAAAGGGTTTTGAATCTTCATTTGTCCGAATGCAGGAAGTATAAAACGAATACTAAATAACCCAACCAATACATAACCTAAATAAATATGCCAATCCCACATGGGCTGTCTTATCTTTTTGGCTAAAACAATGAGTTGATCTTGAGATAGACTCTGTTCAGTGCCAATCAGGTAATTCTCGATTATTTCTGCCATATTATACTTATTCATCCATGTTAATCGCAAAAAAATAGTAATTAACAACAGTATAAATGAAACTGCAATTGCCCAATGAATTATGCGATAAATTTTAGAATATTGTAATTTTTCCATGATGTCTGTTTTTAATTTATTGTACTATTTTTTTTATACTGAAAAATGCTATTAGCGAGAAACTTAACGTCACCAACATTCTAAAAACCATTGCCTTTATTGTTTTAGCTTCGTGAAGTCCGCCATTATTAACATAAAGCAGTAAAGCTATAAAAGCAATAATCAAGATACCTAAAGCAACAATTAACACCCAAAACGTCCACTTTTTACTTTTTAAAAATCCGTAAGCAGCAAATAAGTATAAAATGCTACAGATAAAGTTTACCCAAACTATAAACAAGACATAGTTTCCTTCTTTGGCTCTAATGGCAAACCAATCGAAAATCACAGCGCTACTTAAAAATAAAGTGAGCAATGCAAACAGTGCTAAAATAGTAGCACTCAAAGTCTTGATAATCTTTTTAGTTTTCATTTGATATAGGTTTATTAGACGATTCACCAAGCCACCATTTTGGTTTGTCTTGTTTTGTAACTAAACCGAATTTTTTAATGGAATATGTTTCAATATGCGTTATTACATCTTCGACCGAATCGGTAACAAATAACAGTTTCATATCCACTGGACTAATACTTTCATTTTCTGCCATTAATTGAATATGATGACACAATTCTTTATGGTATTCCGAATCGAAAATAACTATAGGGAAATCTTGAATTACTTTGGTTTGAATCAATATTAAAGCCTCAAATAACTCGTCTAGTGTGCCAAATCCTCCAGGCATTACAACAAAGCCATAAGAATATTTTACAAGAATAACCTTGCGTAAAAAGAAGTATGGTATGTTGATCCATTTATGCAAATACAGATTTGGTTTTTGCTCGAATGGTAGAATAATATTACAACCTACAGAGTATCCTCCAGCTTCATAAGCCCCTTTATTAGCAGCTTCCATAATTCCTGGACCACCACCTGTCATTACTGTAAATCCTATTTTTGCTAATGCTGCTCCAATTTTTTCAGCACTTTTATAGTGTTCAGAATCTTTTGCAAATCTTGCAGACCCAAAAACAGTAACACAAGGTCCAATAAAATGCATTTTCCTAAAGGCTTTTATAAAATTAAAAAACACTTTAAAAGCAAAAGATAATTCCTTAAAACGAGATAAAGGACCTCGAACAAACAAAGATTCATCTTTTGATAACTTTATTTTATTATTAGTCTTCATAGCATGATTTTTTATGTTGTCTTTTTATAACTCCAAACCGCTAAGCCATTCATTACAAAAGCATAAAGTGCTGTTTTTAATAACTGTGGAAGAATATCGTTAAAACCAGAACCTTTAAGCATCACCATACGCATCACTTCTACAAAATATCTTATTGGGTTAAATTCTGTAAGCGTTTGTGCCCATTTTGGCATACTTTCTATTGGCGTAAATAAACCACTCATCAAAATAAAAATAACAGTAAAAAACCAAGCAATAAACATAGCTTGTTGTTGTGTATCTGTAAAATTTGAAATGAATAAACCGATGCCTAAAATGACTAAAATATAAATTGAGGTATATAAATACATGAGCGGTAAACTCCCAAGCATTGGGACATTAAAGATGACTTTTGCTAAAATTAAGCCTACAGTTAATAAACCCATTCCTATGACCCAAAACGGAAAGAGTTTCCCGATGATAAACTGACTTTTTTTAATTGGTGTGACGTTGATTTGTTCTAGAGTACCAATTTCTTTTTCGCGGACAATATTCATTCCTGAAAGGAAGAGCGTAATCATTGTTACTAGTAAAACCAATATTCCAGGCACCATAAAGGTTTTATAATTTAAGGTTTTGTTATACCAAAATAAAGGAATGGTTTCTATTACAGCTGGTTGTACTTGTTGATCTGAAACTTGCAATAATTCTACTTTTATGTTTTGATTAAAGCGTTGTACAATTTGTGTGACATATACATTTTCAACACCTGCTGCTGCGCCATCAATTGCATTTATTATTACGCCTAAATTGTTATGTTTTTCTTTTTGCAAATCGCGTTCAAAATAGTGTGGAATTTGTAAAAGCACATCAACTTCTCCTTTAAGCATTGCTGAACTTGCTAATGTTTCCGAAGGAAAATCTGTTAACACATTAAAATAAGTAGAGGCATTAAATTTTTCAACTAACGCTCTAGATGTTGATGTGTGATCATTATCAATATAACCAAATTTGATATTCTTTACTTCAAAAGTAGCTGCATTAGATAATATAACGAGTTGCAATAATGGTAAAACAAAAATGATAGGAAGCATGCCTTTATTTCTAAAGATTTGCTTAAACTCTTTTTGTATGATGTATAAAATTGTTTTCATATCACTTCCTGCGTAGGCAGGAATCTTTTTTTAAATTTTATTTTTTAATAAACGTCTTGACTTCGCTTGACAAGACAACTTTACTCTTTTACTATTTTACTCTAATCTAATTTTATATTTCTTCACACTTAATCCTATAAAAAAGATAGTCATACCGACTAAAATCAAGGTCTCTTTCCATAGATATTGTAATCCTACACCTTTTAGCATAATGCCTTTTATGATGATGATAAACCATTTAGCTGGAATAATATTACTAATGATTTGCAATGGCAAAGGCATGCTTGAAATAGGAAAAATAAATCCAGAGAGTAAAATTACAGGTAGCATTAATCCCATTAAAGAAATCATCATTGCAGTTTGTTGGGTTGCTGAAATAGTTGATATCAAAATTCCTAAAGCTAAGGATGTAATGATAAATAACACACTCTCTAAACCCAATAAAAACAAGCTTCCTTGTACAGGCATTTTAAAGATAAAAATGCTTAAAACTACAATGACGATGGCGTTTACAATAGACAGAAAAATATAAGGAAACACCTTACCTACAATAACCTGAATTGGTTTTATTGGTGACACCAAAAGAATTTCCATGGTTCCCAATTCCTTTTCTCTTGTAATAGAAATAGATGTCATCATTGCAGAAACTAACATTAAAATAATAGTCATAACACCAGGAACAAACATGTATACACTTTTTAATTCTGGATTATAAACCATTCTTGTTTGTGGTACAATTTGATAGGCGATTGTGATGTCATTATTCAATCCTTTTTGATATTGCTGAAGAATAGCGTTGACATAATTACTTATGGTATTTGCAGTATTAGGATCTGTAGCATCTGTAATAATCTGAATAGTTGCTTTATGATCTTTGATTAGCTTTTTACTGAAACCTTCTTCAAAATTTAAAACTGCTTTTACTTTTCCTTTTTTGAAAATAGTTTCAATATCTGATTCTCTATCAATAAATTGATTGATACTAAAGTATTTTGAAGCTGAAATTTTATTAATAATTTCTTTTGTTGTTGCGTCTTTTGAATGGTCCAAAACTGCAATATCGACATTGTTTATTTCATTGGTAATTGCGAAACCAAATAGCATAATTTGTGCTATTGGCATTCCGAAGAGAATAAACAACGAGCGTCTATCTCTAAAAATGTGATAGAATTCTTTTTTTATGAAACCTATGAATCTTTTCATTTCTTTATTCCTGCGAAGGCAGGAATCTCATTTTAAGTTATAAATTATTCTTTCACACATTTAGGTGATTTCAACTAATCTTTTTGAGCTATTACACAGAGTTTTTAAACTGTAAACTGTGACAGGAAACTCTTCCTTTACCCTCTCGCCAATTTTAAAAACACATCGTTCATATTTGCAACGTTAAATTGTTGCTTTAGGTTTTTAGGTGTGTCTAAAGCTTCTATTTTCCCGTTTACCATAATAGACACACGATCGCAATATTCAGCTTCATCCATATAGTGTGTCGTAACAAAAACGGTTGTGCCTTCGCTGGCAGCTTTGTAAATCATTTCCCAAAACTGACGTCTCGTTATTGGATCGACTCCACCTGTTGGTTCATCTAAAAACACAATTTTAGGATCGTGAAGTAAAGACACTGAAAAGGATAATTTTTGTTTCCAACCTAAAGGCAAAGAACCTACTAATTGGTTTTCCACTTCTTCTAATCCTAATTCTTTAATTAAGAGTTTTGATTTTTCTTTTATTCGTTTTCTTGATAAACCATATATCCCTCCGAAAAACGTAATATTTTCTTTAACTGTTAAATCGTCATACAAAGCAAATTTTTGACTCATATAACCAATGTTTTTCTTAATGTCTTCGGCTTGTTTATAAACATCAAATCCTGCAACTTTAGCTTTTCCTGCAGTTGGTTTAGAAATACCAATTAGCATTTTCATAGCTGTGGTTTTTCCTGCTCCATTTGCTCCTAAAAACCCAAATATCTCTCCTTTTTTCACTTCAAAAGAAATAGCATTTACTGCTGTAAAGTCACCAAACATTTTGGTAAGGTCTTGAGCTTCTATGACGTTGTTATTGTTCATTTTTTTTATTTAAACCTACAAGGTTTTTAAATTCTCGCAGGTTATTTAGCTAATTCCATAAAGGTGTCTTCAATGGTTGGTTCAGTTTTTTCGATTTCAATATTCGATAAATTTTTAGATTCTAAATAGTCTACTAAATCTTTCGGATTAAAATCTGCTCTACTATCTGTATAATGCACAAACTCACCAAAAGGAAATACACTATGGTTGTGTCTATATGCATTTAAGCTATTTAGCAACTGATACGTATTATTTGCACGTACGTTATAAATTTGTTTTGGATAATGTTTTACAATAGCTTGAGGTGTATCAATCTGCAAAATTTTCCCGTCTTGAATTAGTGCAATTCTATCACACAAAGCAGCTTCATCCATATAAGGTGTCGATACCAAAATGGTAATACCTTTTTTCTGCAAGCGTTTCAACATCTCCCAAAATTCTTTTCTAGAAACTGGGTCTACTCCTGTAGTTGGTTCATCTAAAAACAACACTTTAGGCTTATGTATTAATGCACAACATAAAGCCAATTTTTGTTTCATTCCTCCAGATAATTTTCCTGCTCTACGATCTTTAAAAGGTTCTATTTGAACGTAAATCTCTTTGATTAACTCGTAGTTTTCTTCAATGGTTGTTCCAAAAATAGTTGCGAAGAAATTTAAGTTTTCTTCCACTGTTAAATCTTGATAGAGTGAGAATCTCCCAGGCATATAGCCAACACTATTTCGAATCTTCTTATAATCTGTAACCACATCAAAACCAGCAACTGTCGCTGTACCTTCATTAGCTATTAAAAGTGTTGTAAGAATTCTGAACAATGTTGTCTTTCCTGCACCATCAGGACCAATAAGTCCAAAAAGCTCGCCTTCTTTAACTTCAAAAGAAATGTCTTCTAAGGCTTTTACGTTTTTGTACGATTTGCTAATATGGTTGACAGTTATACTCACTAGATTTTAATTTTGAATTATAATTTTAGGTTCCATTGTAATTTTTGAAGTCACAGAATTTGAAATTAAACAGGCTTTTTCCGATTTTTCTAAAATACGTTCTGCGCGTTCTCTTTTAGATTCGTCTGTGATCACAACTTCCGGAAATAATAACACTTCACTAATTACAAACTTGCCATCTACTTTATCAAGAATCCCTTTTGACTCACATTTAAAACTCACGAATTCTAATTTTGAATATTCTGAAATAGCTAAAAAAGTAGTCATTAAACAACTGCTTATTGCTGCTGTAAATAAATGCTCTGGAGTCCAAATATTTGGCATTCCACCTGGGAATTCTGGTGGTGTTGCAACTTCGATACAATTACTTTCAGTGGTTGCATTATTTTTTAATTCTGGTGAACACAAGGTCCCTTTTCTGTCTTTGGTCCAATTAACATTGACGTTATATGTATGTTTTTCCATGATACTATATTTTACTTTTTTTATTTCTGATTTTCTTCTGAATTATTCAACCATAGTTCTGCTGGCATTCCTATTTTTAGACTACCATCATTTTTAACGTCTACTTTTACCGCGTATACTAAAGCGACACGCTCTTCTTTTGTTTGAATAATTTTTGGTGTGAATTCTGCTTCCGAAGCGATCCAACTAATCGTTCCTATGTACGATTTCATCTCATCTACATCATCAATTTTAACCGTAACTTCTTGCCCTATTTTAATATTAGCTAATTGTGTTTCGCTGATATAAACACGTAATTGCATGGTGCTTAAATCTGCAATTTTATACAATGGTTTCCCAAAAGCAGTAATTTCATTTTGCTCTGCATATTTGGTTAAAACTGTACCATTTAAAGGATTTGTAATTTTACTTTTCTGGATTTGATCGTCAATTTGTTTTAACTGCACATCAATAGATTTAAGCTCATTAACAACAGGTGCATTTTGAATTTCAACACTTCTAATCTGGCTTTTAATAACATCCATTTCACCAAGAACATCATCCAATTGTTTTTGAGTTCCTGCGTTGTCTTTAATGAGATTTTCTGCTCGTTTTTTATTAGTGTTTGCTGTTTTCAATTTAGAATTTAAAACTGCTATTTGAGAGAGCACTCCTTTAGACTTTGAGCTTATTACACCCTTAGATACCTCTAACTGCTCACGTTTTAATGATAACGGAATAGTGTCGATATATCCAATAAATTGTTCTTTTTGAAGCTTATCTCCTTCGTCAAGATTAAACTGCATTAGTTTACCATTACTTTCTGCTGAAATGATTATTTCTGTCGCTTCAAAATTTCCGTAGCCATCTGCTTTTCCGTTATCATTTCCGCAGGAAAATAAACTAAAAGCTATGATACTTAATCCTAATATGTATGTGTGATTTTTCATGTGTTTATTTTTATAGCCCCTTAATGACATTATAATTTGCTTTTGCGAGTTGTAACTGAATTTCATGTTTTACCAATGTATTTTCGTCTTCATATAAATTAGTGAGTTCTGTAATATATGCTGAAGACGTAATCACACCATTTTTAAGTTGTGAATCTGCAGATTTAAGCACTTCTTTCCTAAGGTTTATTATTTCTAAATCTGAAATAATAAAAGTTTCAATTTTATCGATTTCTTTTTTCTGTTGATTCAGTTTTATATTGGTATTTAGTTTAAAAATTTCGGTTTCGTTATCTAGAATATCTTTATTGATTGCTATGGATTGTCGTTGTTTTTTGTTTGAATCCCAGTCAAATACGTTCCAATTTAATTTAGCGCCAACAGTATAAAATGGTTGAAACGAATTATCGAGCATATTCAATCCTGGATTACCATAACCTCCCGTTGCAAAACCAAGTAATTTTGGAGAATTTTGTTTGGCAATTAAACTTTCAGAGTTTTCTATTTCTTCTTTTTTGAATTGAAACAAGTCTAATTCAGGTCTTTTTAATTCTGAATTTAATTGAGTTTTTACAAGTGGGTTTTGAAATTGAGTAGAAACGTCTAATGGTTGACTTATTAAACTTGAAAGTGTCTCAATAAGTGACATTTTATTGCTTAACAGTTCTTGCGATTGTTGGTTTATTTTTAATAATTCGGCTTCTAGAACTTTATCAGATGAAGGTAAAACTACTCCGTATTTAATACCTGATTTTACTTCTTTAAGTTTAGCTTCTAGTTGTGTTTGTTTTGCATTTAACAACAACTCCGACTCTTGTGCTAATAAAACAGAAAAATAAAGTTGATTGATTTGTTGCTTTAATTGGTACAGATTGACTTCAATCTGCTTTTGTTTCGTTTTTAATTGAGTAGATTTTAAATTTAAAGAAGCATCTGTTAATCCACCATTATAAATTAGTTGATTGACAGAGAGTGTTGCACGATATTGGTCTTTATTTAATGGCTCGATATTAGCATTGGGGATAGGGATTTCAATAACATCAGACTGATATGTTGCTTGTGCATCTAAACTAAATTGTGGTAATTTTGAAGTAGAAATAATAGCTTTATCCAGTTTGTTTTGTGCATCTAATAGTTGCGACTGTTTTGCTAAAGGGTAATTTGCGGTCACTAAATTATAACATTCTTCCAAAGTGATGCTTTGCTGTGCAACACTTGGTAATGTGATTATAAAAATTAAAATGATTGTTAATTTTTTCATTTTATGTGTTTTTTATCGAATTAATAATAAAGTCGGAAACTTCTGTTCTACGATCTTCAATTAATTGTTCGTAAGCTTCATCATCTGTATTTGTAAATGCCATGATTAATGGTTTAGCTACAAATGGAAAAATATTTAAAGCCATAATATTCATAAACAATTGTTCTGCACTAATCGGTTTTATAATGCCATTTTCAACTTCAATTTTAACTTGTTTCTTAAATTTTTCAAGATTCGGAAAACCTGGATTATCTTTCATTTTCAAAATAAAATCAGGATTTCTATTAAGTTCTTGGATAATGAAATTAGGTAAATAAGGATGCTTAACAATAAACGTTATATAGTTTAACGTAAAGTTTTTCACCTTATCTTCAATAGAAGAATCATCATTTAAAACCGCATTTAATTGTGGAGCTAATAGTGAAAACGCATTTTTAAAAACTGCTTCAAATAACAACTGTTTATTTCTGTAATAGTAATGAAGCATAGCTTTGTTAATACCTGCTTTGTCTGCAATTTCTTGCATACGCGCTCCATTCATTCCTTTAGCCTGAAATATATTTTTCGCAGCATTTAATATTTGTTCTTCGGTATTTTCGTTTTTTGTTTTTTTCATTTCAACTATATGGTTTAACCAAACGGTTAACAAAGATACAAAAATTTTATATTCAAGCAAACAACTCTAAACTAGAATTTTACCATCTTAAATTGAGTTGATTCTATTCGTTTTATTTGCTAAATCTTTATCATGAGTTATCAGTTAAAGCGATTAATTTTTGTTGGCACTCAACTACATGAAAATATTGAATACGTTTTCTGCATTATGACAATCCAATTTCACCCTAGATTCATCTCCCATAATTACTGAAAGGTTATTTATTAGAATAGAAGCAATAGCAACGTATTGTTTCATTTTTAATACGCTAATTTTGATTGTAACAATATGTATTCATTCAAGTTTACAAAATCAATAGCTCCAACTAGTTTACCTTGATTTACTACTGGAAGAAATTTTTGTTTCTTATCATAAATAAGAGGATATATTGATTTGAGATCATCTGTGTTTTTGACCGTTTTAAAATCTGTATCCATCACATTTTCAACTAAAGTATTCTTATTAGAATTTTCAATTATTTGTCTATGATATAAAAGTCCCTTAACGACACCTTCTTCAACTACAGCAAAGTTAATTTCAGTTCCAGAAATTATCTTATTAACAACAAGGTCTAAAGAATCTTTAGGATTGAATGTTGTTATATTAAGTAACATTGCTTCTTCAACAGTATGACCTTTAAGTAATGCCATATGTTGTACCATTTGATTTTCGCCATAAGCTCCTAAAAAAATAAACAAAGCAATAAAAATGAGAAACGGATTATAAAGCAAACCAACTAATAAAAATACAACTGCGATAAATTGACCTATACTTGCTGCTATTTGTGTGGCTTTTGCTCGATTTATTTTTAGAGCTAATAATGCTCTTAATAATCGTCCGCCATCCATAGGAAAAGCAGGAATCAAATTAAACAACACCAAACCAACGTTAACTATAAACAGAAAAAATAAAAAATTCTGAAATGTAAAACTCACAAATAGTTCATAAGTATCTGTAAAACTTTGATTGAATATGTCTCCTATTGGAACTACAAAATACAGTAAAACAGCTATAGCAACATTAACTAAAGGACCTGCAATAACTATGAGAAGTTCTTGTTTTGGAGATTCTGGAATTTTATCAAAACTTGCCATACCACCTATTGGAAGCAATGTTATTTTTTCAGTTTTAACACCAAAATATTTTGCTGTTAAAGCGTGACCCAATTCATGTAGCACAACGCAAAGAAAAACTGCCAATATAAAAGATACATTAAATAAAACACTTTCTGTGCTACCACCTCGTTTTAGCTCATCAAAAATAACCCAAGCAATTAAGAAGAAAAATGTCCAGTGGATTTTAATTTTAATTCCAGAAATACTACCCAAACTTAAATTACTTTTCATGCTTTAATTCTTGATAGTAATTAATGACCATTTTTTATTTTTATTCAGAATAGCATATAGATTATCTGATAGTCGTTTTGAATTGATTTTAGGTGGTTCTCTCAAAAATTCTCTGTCCAAAACGATATTAACACCTGGTGGGTTCAAATACCTTTTTATTTCGCCATTCTTATCTATAATGGTTTCAAAATATTTATAGTAAACAATATCTTTTTTTAAAGCTGCATTTCTACCCGTAATTTCTTTTACCAATTCTAATACTATTGCATTTCCATTATTAAAATTGGTGGCATTTAAAAATTGAGGTTCAATAATGGTTTTACCAGAAGGATCTATATAACCAAAATAAGAAATGCCATCTTTTTTTTCCTGAATTAAACATCTATTCTCTACAAAAACCGGATAACTTCCTTGGTCTAATTTAGTAGTAACTAAATCATTTCTAAAACTCACAACCATATCTCCATTAGCATTAATGAATGCCCATTGGCCATCTTTTTTGATCGCTGCAAAACCATCGTGGATAGGTGAGATATAATCAAGATGTTCAATAGATTGTGTAAAACCAAAGATTGGAATTAATACAATAACTATAAATAAAATGATTGCTTTTTTAAATTTTCTATAAGTTTTCATAATATCGTTTTAATTTGAGTTAATACTATTAATAATATCTTGTTTTTGAAGTACTCCAGATTGTCGCCACACTTGTTTCCCTTTTTTAAACAATAACATAGTAGGCACACCACGAACTTGGTATTTAGCTGCTAAAGGCTGATTTTTATCTACATCAATTTTTATGATTTTTATGTTGTCTCCCAATTCTTCTTTAACCTGCTTTAATATTGGCGCCAACATTTTGCATGGTCCACACCAATCAGCAAAAAAATCTACTAAAACAGGTGTTTCAGAATTTATTATATTGTTAAAACTATTTTTCATTTTCTATCTTATTTATAACATTCTCTAATTTAAGACTTACCTCTTGAGCAACTTCACCAAGTGTTTTACTATCTACAGCTTGCATAGAAACCATAGGGTTAATTGCAGAGACTTCAATTACATTAGGCGAATGCTCTTGTATAATAACATTACATGGTAACATCGTCCCTATCTTATCCTCTGCCAGCAATACTTTATATGCAAATGGTGGGTTGCAAGCGCCTAAAATTGTATATTTTTTAAAGTCAACTTGCAGTTTATCACTTAAGGTTTGTTGTATATCAATTTTTGTAAGTACACCAAATCCTTCATTTTTTAGTAGCTCTACTACCCTCTTTTCTATAGCCTCAAAACGACCATTAACAGTCGTCGTAAAATAATAACTCATAATTAAGATTTTTTTAATTCCATGTCTAGTTTTGCGAGCATGATTAACTCTCCTTTATTGATACCTGAAAAAGCATACGCTATTGAAGAAGCTGTTTTTAAAATCATTTTTTTAACCTCTTCAGTAAATAGATGGCTTTGATCATTTTTATAAGTTATAAAATCATCATAACATGCTTGAACGTTAAGTTCATTCCCGTTTTTTAGCCAATCAAAAACAATTTCGATTTGATAGGCAGCATCAGTACTAAATGCGTCTTCAATTTCATCAATGTTTAACCATTGCTTTTTCACAAACTCCTTTAATGTATCAAACTCTACATCTCTTACATTACCATCAGATGCTGCAATAGCATAAAATAGTTTTCCTAGGTTTTGATAAAATGTTAGCGTTAATTTCTTTTGAGTTGTCATGTTATGCATTTTCATTTATACAGTAAAAATAGATGTATCATTGCATTAAAAGAATGATATAAATCAGTTAAATAACACATCAAAACTTAAGATTAGTAATTGCTTTTGTTATTGAATAGGATTAGTTATCTTTAAATTTCTTTAAATCAACCCTCAAAAATGTTCAAACAAGATAAAGAGATTTTTAATATTTTACTGGGCTCCATTTCAGAAGGTGTTATAGTTGTTGATGAATATCAAAATATTGTTGAAACCAACAAATCTGCAGAGCAAATGTTTGGATACAACAATAAAGAACTGCTTAACCAACCACTTAATATTTTAATCCCACAAAATTATCATGCAAAACATGGTGACCACTTTAAAGGTTTCGTAAAAGACCATAAACAACGTCGAATGGGACATGGTCGGGATATTTTTGGTGCAAAAAAAGACGGTAGTATTTTTCCTATTGAAGCTAGTTTAAACCCTTTTACTGTTTATGGCAATAATTTTATCATGGCCTTGATTGTTGATATTACTGAACGAAAAAAATTAGAGCAAGAAAAAAATCATTTAGCAAAAATTATTCTAGAATCATTGAATGAGATTTATGTGTTTGATGCTAAAACACTACATTTTACAAATGCGAACTATGGCGCTCAAAAAAATATAGGTTATAGTTTAGAGGAAATTATTACTATGACTCCTGTAGATATTAAACCTAATTATACAGAATCTCAGTTTAGAAAAGAGCTCGAATTACTTAATCAAGAAAATATTGAAAAAATTGAATTTGAAACGGTACACCAGCGAAAATCAGGAAGCACATACCCAGTGAACGTTCATGTGCAACGTTCTAAATTAGGTGATAGAGAAGTGTATGTCGCTATTATTTTAGACATCACGGAACAAAAAAATTATACAGAAAAACTAGAAAAAACAGTTTCGATTAGGACTGAAGAATTAAAAGCTGCCTTAGTTGTTGAGAAGGAACTCAACGACCTAAAAACTAAATTCTTATCTATGGTGTCTCATGAGTTTAAAACACCTTTGAGTGGTATATTAACTTCTACAATATTATTAAACAAATATAAATTAACCGAGCAGCAAGAAAAACGAGAAAAACATATAAAAACGATTACTGACAAAGTACAATATCTTAACAAAATTTTGAACGACTTCCTTTCCATAGAAAAACTAGAAAAAGGCAAAATCAATTATAATTTCACCACATTTAAACTAAGTAAGGTTTTAAATGAAGTCATTTATAGTGCAAACATGTTATTAAAAGATGGTCAGAAAATTAATTATCCAAAAGATATTGATGAACTTTCATTATATCAAGATGAAAAAATTTTAGAATTAGTTTTATCAAATTTGATATATAATGCTATCAAATACTCCTCCGAAAACACGGTTATAGATATTGATATTACTCAAAACATAAACAATACTATTTTCAAAATAATAGATAATGGAATTGGTATTCCAAAGAAGGATCAAAAGAATATATTTAATCGTTATTTTAGAGCAGAAAATGCTTTACTATTACAAGGCACAGGAATTGGACTAAATATCGTTAAAGATCATTTGGAAAACTTAAATGGCTCTATTACTTTTGAAAGTGAAGAACATAAAGGCTCAATTTTTACTATAGAACTTCCAAACAAAGCGCAATAATGAAAAAAGTACTATTGATTGAAGACGATACAGTATTAAGAGAAAATACTGCCGAGATTTTAGAACTGTCAGACTATGAAGTGCTAACAGCAAGTAATGGACAAATAGGTCTTGAAATGGCAAAAAAGCATAAACCAGACATTGTTGTTTGTGACATCATGATGCCTGTTCTTGATGGTTATGGTGTACTTGAGGGATTATCTAAACAAGATGAAACAAAGTTTATTCCTTTTATATTTTTGTCTGCAAAAACCGAACGTCAAGATGTAAGAAAAGGTATGGATTTAGGTGCAGATGATTACATCACAAAACCCTTTAGTGAAGATGAAATTATAAGCGCTATTGAAAGTAGGATTGCTAAAGCGTCTATCTTAAAAGATGAGAGGGAATCTTTTGGAAATACGACTTCTAATGCTGAAAATGAATTAAGAACATTAAATGATTTAAAAAATTTCTTTGATGATAATGGAACCATTTTTAATTATAAAAAGAATGATATAATTTATAAAGAAGGTCATAATTCTAATTTCATATATTTAATAACTAATGGGGCTGTAAAGTGTTTTAAATTTGATGAAAAAGGAAAAGAACTCACTACAGCACTTCATAAAGAGGATGATCTTTTTGGCTACACCTCTTTTACACAAAACACCCCTTACAGGGAAACAGCAACAGCTATTAAGGATTTAGAAATGGTAGGTGTTTCTAAAACAGATTTAAAAGAGGTTTTAGATAACAATCATAAATTAACTTTAGAAGTTATTCAAATGTTAACTGATGATCTTACAGGTGTTAAAAATCAACTTTTACAAATGGCATACAGTTCTGTACAAAAAAAGACCGCTTCTACTATTTTAAGGTTTGCTGATAAAATAAATTCAAAACCAGAAGATCCCATTAAAATTTCACGGAATGATTTGGCTAGCGTTGCTGGCATAGCTACAGAAACATTAATTAGAACCATATCTGATTTTAAAAAACAAGGTCTTATAGAAATGGAAGGTAGAAATATTAGAGTTTTAAATCTTCAGAAATTACAAGATATTTCCTAAGTATATTGCATATTTTTCTAATATGACGAATATCATTCTTTTTTAACTGACTTGCATTTAGATTTGTTTATACAAAGAAATTTAAATGATGAATATTTTAATGCCTACAGATTTTTCTGACAACTCATGGAATGCTATTGAGTATACACTAGCATTATTTAAAAATACAGCCTGTAATTTTTATGTAATTCATGTTAATAGATTAGAAAATGTTATAATTGGAGATGCTAGCTACATACCTAATCAAGAGGTCATAGAAGACATCTACACTAAACCATCTAAGAAAAAACTAAGAGAATTATTAAAGAAAATTAGCGATAACCTTGAGCATAACAAAAAGCACAAATTTTACACCATGGTTGATTACAGCTTTTTTGTAGAGTCTATTAGAAAGTATGTTGATGACAAAAAAATTGATATGATAATAATGGGTACTAAAGGTGCCTCAGGGCTCAAAGAATATATTATTGGTAGTAATTCTGGCGATGTTATTACCAAAGTAAAATGTACCACTCTAGTTGTTCCAGAACATGCTAAATTTTCTAAATTAAATGAAATAGCATTCCCAACAGATTACGACTTCACTTATAATATAAATATACTTCAACCTTTTACAGATATTCTAAATACTATAAAAGCTAGTTTGCATATTATTCATATAAATAAAAAAGACATAAAACTAAATACTGAACAACTCACAAATAAAGATGTATTGAATGATTATTTTGAAGATTTCAACACAAGTTTTCATTCTCTTATTAATAAAAAAGTAGAAGATGCTATTCAATCTTTTGTTGAGAGCAAAAACATTGATATGATAGTTATGGTTGCCAAAAACCTAAATTATTTTCAAAGTATATTATTCCATTCCAAAGTAGAAAAAATAACATATCATACACATATTCCATTTTTAGTATTACACGAATAAATAACTTTAAATTATGAATGAATCAATTTTTTTAGCAAAGTTTTGGGGCTGGTATCTTATTATTTTCTTTTTAATATTAAGCCTAAACCCAAAACGTATTAAACAAATATTCAATGATCTTAATGATGAAAAATTCTTAATCATTTTTTCTTTCTTGGCTATTATTGTTGGATTACTAAATATTTTATTTCATAATATTTGGGAATCAAACTATAAAGTTATTATCACTTTAATAGGTTGGTCATCACTATATCTAGGTTTAGCTTTATTTGTGTTTCCAAAAAAAACAGTGGTTTGGTTAGAAATCACAAATATTAAGCTTGTGCAAGTGGTTTATACCTTATTATTTCTTGTAGGTATCTTTTTGCTTAACGTGGTTTATAATATCATTCCCGTGTAAACCTTAAAATTAAGACACACAAATAGAACTTAAATATAATAACAGTAAATACAGAAACGCGAGAGTTAACCAAAGCGTTAATATTTAACTATATAAAGAAGCAAAATTCAAACTGATATATATCATTTCAATTAAATTTATAAGTCCTAAATTTACTATGTTATTAAGAATAGGGATTCTTAAAAAGAAGTTGCTATTAATTTTAAAGGAATCCAAAATATTAATATTTGGGTTCCTTTTTTTAATAATATTCCCAAAAACTCATCTTCGTTTATTATTTATTTCTGAAAAAAATAGCTTCATTTAAACAAAATACTACAAACTAAAAGGAATTACCATCTATAGATATGAAAGCAAAGATTATAAAGTTCCTCAAAAAAGTGGTTGTAATAATAGTAAGGGTTACTTAATAATGTACATCTGATATATATCATAGTTTTTATGTAGTTAACTATTTAATTTTACTAATGAATACTAAAAATAATCACGATGTTATCTATACTACTTCCTACCGATTTCTCTGAGAATTCAATGAATGCTATTAAATATGCCTTAGAGTTTTTTAAATACCAAAAAACTAAATTCTATTTTATGCATGCATATCAAAATGAATTTTACGACCATGACGAATTGCTTTCTCGTGAAGTTTACGACGACATTTTGAACAGCGTTAGAAACGAATCTCAAAACAATTTAGAGAAGCTACTAAAAACGGTTAAAGAGATTGCACCAAACCCTAGATTTACTTATCATATCATTTCGGCATATAACACTCTTGTAGAAGAAGCTAACCTAATTGCTCATGATAAAAATATAGATTTGATTATCATGGGAACAAAAGGCAAATCTGATGAACGTCATATCGTATTTGGAAGTCAGACATTTCAAGTTTTAAAATATGTAGAATGTCCAGTATTAGCAGTTCCTTCCAATTATACCAATACACAACCTAAACGTATTTTATTCCCAACCAACTACCTAATTCCTTATAAGCGTCGTGAGCTAAAACTATTATCAGAATTAGCAAAATCATATAGAAGTACAATAGACGTATTGTACGTATCTAAAAGTAATAATTTATCGATACGACAAGAAGATAATAAAGACTTCATAAAAGATACACTACGTGACAATGAAGTTAATTTTTGTCATAAAGACAGTAAGAAAATAGCAGATGCTATAAAAACTCATATAAAAGAAAATAATATTGATATGATCACAATGATTAACACTCAACACTCATTTTTAGAGGATATGCTATTTCCTTCTACAATTGATAAAGTAAGTCTTGGGTTAGAAATACCAATATTAGCAATGCAAAATACAGCTAGATTTTAAAACTTAAAAATCACTATTATGAAACATATTCTTTTACCTACAGATTTTTCTGAAAACTCTTGGAATGCCATTAAATACGCAATACAACTATTTAAAAATCAAGAGTCTACGTTTTATTTACTAAACACATATACACCTGTTGTTTATCATGCTGAATATGTACTTGGCTATCCAGCACAATTAGGATTAGGTGATGTTGTTAGAAACACCTCTCAAGAAAACCTGAAAAAGTTTGTTTTAAAAATCTCAGATGAGTTTGGAAACAATGCAAAGCACAAATTTGAAAGCTTTGCAAGATTTGACACTTTAACTTCGGGTATAAAAGAGTTTGTCAATACACACAATATAGATCTCATAGTCATGGGAACTAAAGGTGCTACTGGATCAAAAGAAGTGTTGTTTGGCTCAAACACAGTACATGTATTTAAACAAGTAAAATGTCCAATTTTAGCGATTCCTTCAAATTTCACATATGAAGCACCACATGAAATCTTATTTCCAACAGATTTAGAAGTAAACTATAAAAACACACAAATTAATATTCTTAATGAAATAGTTGTAAATAATCAGTCTAGATTAAATGCGATGCACATTTCAACGGGTAATGAATTAACTGAAGCTCAAAAAAACAATAAATCAAATTTAGAATCCATTTTCAAACATACTGCCTTTTTGTTTCACGATGTTAAAAGCATGAATATTACAGAAGCAATTAATGAATTTCAAATAAAGCATAAAATAAATTTACTTGCGATGATTAATAATAAACATTCATTTTATGAAAATTTATTTTTTAAGAATACCATAAGCCAAATTGGATTTCATTTAAATGTTCCGTTTTTAGTATTGCCTTCAAAAATATAGTTCATTACTGATTTACATCATTTCAAAATGTAATTATAAACTCTAATTTCCGAAGATAAATTAAAGCTTTTAGCCATGAAAAAAAACATATTACTACCTACAGATTTTTCAGACAATGCATGGAGTGCTGCTGTTTATGCATTAAAGTTATTTGCCAATGAGGAGTGCACATTTTACTTTCTAAACTCATGGTCCTTTTCCAAATCAACAACTAGAACCTATATCACTTCACATCTTATAGATGAATTAAAGCAAGAAGCAAGAAAAGAATTAATAGACTTGAAAAAACAAGCAGAAATTGTTAATACAAATTCGAATCATGAGTTTCAAGTTATTTTTAGTTCTGAATCACTTCTAGACACTATTGAAACTGCTGTTAAAGAGCACAAAATAGATCTTATAATAATGGGTACAAAAGGTGCCACAGGTGCTAAGGAGTTTTTATTGGGAAGTAATACTATTCAGGTTGTAAAAAAAATAAAAGACTGTCCTGTTTTAGTCGTTCCAGATGAGTTTGATTTTATAGAACCAAAACAAATTGCATTTCCTACAGATTTTAGTCGCTTTTATAGCGATAAGGAATTAACACCATTAAAAGAATTAACAGCATTATACAATTCTAAAATTATGCCAGTTTGTATTCTTACCAAAGAAAAACTTACTGATATTGAAGAGTATAATATGGCTACACTAAAAAGCCAATTAGAGAACTATGATACAAGTTTTCATTTCATGCCAAATTATGCAAAAAAGACAGTTGAAATTACTGATTTTATTGAAGAACTAGGTATAAATATACTTGTTATGGTCAACTACAAACACAGTTTTATTGAAAATTTATTTAAAGAACCTATTATAAAAAATATTGGATTTAATCCATTAATTCCTTTTTTAGTTATTCCAGCCTAAAAATCTGATATATATCATTTTAAGCGTGTTTTATGTGATGTATTTTTATGTACAAACTAAAACAATCAGCATGAAACGAAAAATTTTAATACCAACAGACTTTTCAAAGAACGCTACTCAAGCTTTACATTATGCGATAGAGCTGTACAAAAATGACCATTGTATTTTCTATTTACTTAATGTATTCTCTTCTCCAAGTAATTTTATGGACAGCATAATGAGAATGGAACCTGGAAGCGAGTTATACGAAACTGCAAAATTAAACTCAGAAAATGGCTTAGCAAAAACATATGATATGATTGCTATGACTGAGTATGAAAACCCAAAGCATGAATTTAAAACAGTCTCTGTCTTTAACAACCCAATTGAAGCTATTAAAAACATTGTAGATCAAAAGGATATTGAGATGATTGTAATGGGTACAAAAGGTGAAACACATTCTAGAGCAACAGCCTTTGGCAGTACAGCAATATATGTCATGGAAAAAGTACGTAATTGCCCTGTAATAGTTGTGCCTCAAAAAGCAAAAATAGAATTGCCAAAAGAAATTGTTTTTCCTACTAATTACAAAATGCATTATAAAAGAAGAGAGTTAAGCTACTTAATAGACATCGCTAAAAACAGTGATGCCACAATCATTATTCTACATGTATGTGAAGAAAATGAGTTAGATCAAACTCAAAAAGCAAACAAACAATTATTAGAAGATATTTTGGAAGGATGCAATTATAAATTTCATGATTTATCCCATAATAATGTAATGAGTTCTATCAATATTTTTGTTGAAAGTAGAGGCAGTAACATGGTTTCTTTTATTAACAAAAAACATACTTTTTTTGGAAGTATACTCACAAATGCTTTGGTAAAGGAAATCTCATTTCATCTAAATGTACCCATATTAGCAATGCACGATTTAAGAAACTAAAACATAAATAAAAATGAAAAAAACAGGTATCTGGTTAGACAAAGACAAAGCACTCATTGTAACCATAGAAAATGAAAATGAAACCTTTCAAATTGTTTCATCAAACGTAGAGCACTATAAAATTCATGGTGGCTCAGGAACACGACAAAAAGGTGGACCAGAAGACGTTGTGCAAGACAGTAAATATTTAGAACGAGAAAAACATCAACTAAAACAGTATTTTAAGGATATCACAACTAAAATTGATGATAGTGACGAATTGGTCCTTTTTGGTCCTGCAGGAACAAATGAAAAGTTTAGTGATGAATTACATGAAAACTACAAACTTCTGAGTACCAAAATAAAAGGAATGAGAAAGACAGATAGCATGACAGACAATCAAGTAAAAGCCTGGACAAGAGATTTCTTTTTATCAAATTAAAATTTGATAACTTTATTAGTTAGCGAGGCTAAAATGTAAGTATGGACATTCAGAATATAGAAATCATTAAATCGTCTGGTGAAAAAGTAAAATTCTCACTAGACAAACTACGATCCTCCCTAAAGAGAACTGGAGCAGATGACACTATTGTTAATCAAATTCTAGATAAAGTTCGTGATGAGTTATATCAAGGCATTTCTACCAAAGAGATTTATAACAGAGCTTTTGCTTTACTTAAAAAAAACAAAAGTTTCCTCGCTTCAAAATACAAACTCAAAAAAGCTATTTATGAGTTAGGACCTACTGGTTTTCCTTTTGAGCGTTTTGTGAGTGCTATTTTAAGATATTCAGGATTTGAGACTAAGGTTGGTACCATTTTACAAGGTGAATGTGTATCACACGAAATAGATGTTATAGCTTTTAAAAATTCCGAAGCAACTATTATAGAATGTAAATTTCATAGTGAACAAGGTCTAAATTGCAATGTCAAAATCCCATTGTATATCAACTCACGATTTCAAGACATTAAAGCGCATTGGATTAAAAGTTCAAAAAATGAAGAAGTACTCACTCCTGGATGGGTTGTAACTAACACTAGATTCACAAAAGATGCATTACAATATGGTAATTGCTGTGGTTTGTATTTATTGAGCTGGGATCATCCAAATAACAATGGTCTAAAAGACAGAATTGATAGATTAGGATTATACCCAATAACAGTATCTACACTACTTACAAATAGAGAAAAACAGTTTTTATTAAGTAGAGATGTTGTGCTCTGTAGAGAACTAAAAAATGATAGTTTTTTCTTAGATCATTTAGGGGTTTCTGAAACAAGAAAAGAGAAAATTCTAAATGAAATTTCACAACTATGTGGTTAAATAAATAGAAAAAAAATGGAACAATTTGTAAAAATTAACTTTCTAGGAGCAGCTGGAGTTGTCACTGGTTCAAAGTATTTAATCGAAACTTCAGAAAAAAACATACTCATTGATTGCGGTATGTTTCAAGGTCTTAAAGAGCTTAGAGAATTAAACTGGAGTGACCTTCCTATAGATGTGCCATCTATTGATATTGTTCTATTAACTCATGGCCATTTAGACCACGTTGGGTATTTACCTCGCTTATTACAGCAAGGCTTTACTGGGAAAATTATTGGGACAGCTCCCACTCTAGCAATAGCAGAAATCATACTAAAGGATAGCGCTAAAATTCATGAAGAAGAAGCCAATAAAGCAAACAAAGAAAAGTATAGTAAACATAATCCTGCTCTGCCCTTTTACACTATTAAAGATGCTGAGAATACTATAAAATTATTTCAGGTAGAAATTGAAGATAAATGGATTTTTCTATCAGAGCACATTTCTTATCGCTTTCAATATAATGGTCACATCATAGGTGCAACATTTATAGAAATTGATATTAATGGTAAGCGTTTTGTGTTTTCTGGAGATATTGGTCGACAAAATGACTACTTGCTAAACGATCCCAAAACTCCAGAATGGGCAGACTTTTTATTTATAGAAAGTACCTACGGAAATAAAATTCATCCAATAGACAATGTTGAAGATGTTTTATCTGAAATCATTAAAGAAACCATTCATAAAAAAGGAAACTTAATTATCCCAAGTTTTGCTGTTGAGCGACTCCAAACACTCATGTATATTCTTTGGAAACTGTATAAGAAGAATAAAATTCCAAATATTCCAATTTTTATAGACAGTCCTATGGGTAATAATGTATTAGACGTATTTAAACGTTTTCCTAAATGGCATAAATTATCTATGGACGATTATAATGCCATGTGTAATCATGTTAACATCATCCAATCCTATAAAGAAACGTGGGAAACCATTGATGATAAGCGCTCTAAAATAGTCATTGCAGGAAGCGGTATGGTTACAGGAGGAAGAGTACTCACCTATTTACAACAACTCATTGATGAACCATCAACCACAGTTTTGCTCGTTGGTTATCAGGCTGAAGGTACTCGTGGAAGACAACTTCTAGAAGGTGCTCACGAAATTCGTTTCTTCGGAAAGTATTACCCTGTAAACGCTACGATTAAAAATATTGAAAGTTTATCGGCTCATGCAGATCAAAAAGATTTAATTAATTGGATGAGTACTATAAAAAACATACCAGAGAAAATCTATCTAGTACATGGAGAACCCACAGCACTAGATGCGTTTAGAGTGAAAATAAAAGATGTTTATGGTTGGAATGTAACTATTCCTAAATTGACAGATGTTGAAAAAGTAATGATTTAAAAAACATAAATAATAAGTTGTCATACTGACATTTATCATTTTATAAGGCAAGTTTAATTAGTAAATTACTACTTATTAATCGATTTAAAAAAATGATTAAAATTTTATAATAATCAAGAAAGCAGACTGTAGTTAGAGGGACTACTTTCTGCTTTCTTATCTAAAAATCACACTATGAAAACGATACAAACACAGGTAAAATATGTAGAATGGCTAAGTGCAGAAGAAATGCACGACGCTTCAAAAGAGTGGTTATCTGAATTAAGATTCATAAAAGATGAGCACCTATTTTTTGAAGATTTAATAACAACCTATACTTCTTTAATAATTGAATCTGGAAAATTTTCTGATACTACGGAAATTGCTGATGCCATAAATAAATCTGATAAACAAAATAATCTGCTTATTGAGGCTGTTAAAGTTCATGAAAATAAACTTCAAATTATGGTTGATGGGATAGATCAGCTAAAAGAAGAAAAAGCATACACCAAAGAACACAGTGATTTAATTATTGCAATTTCCGACTTTTTAAAAGAATATAAATCCTTGAAAACACAACTCTTTGATATTATAAAAAATATTAAAAAGGAAGATAAATTTAGACACATGATTGATAAAAAATAGCTAAAATAAATCTGTGATGAAAAAATCAATCTCAATACTATTAATTGCATTTTTAATGAGCTGCTCTTCTACTCAATTAGTAGAAAGCTGGAAAAATCTAGATATTGAAACCTACGAGCCATATAAGGTTCTTGTGATAGGATTAACCTCAGACGAAACAGCAAGACAGCAATTCGAAGAAAAACTAAAAAGTGAACTAGCGCTTAGAGGTTATGAGGCTATGGTAAGTTTTGATGTGTTTGATAAAACTCCTAACACAGACAAAATGACTGTAGAAGATTTAGATGCTTTAGAAAGCAAACTTATTGCAGATGGTTTTGACACTATTTTACTCACTAAAATTGTAGGTGTTGAAAATAAAACACCTTATCGTAGAGATTACAAAAATTATGATGAAACGTATAGGAGATTTAAAGATGAGTATTTAAAGTATCAAGAGATATCTCATAATCCTGATTACTATGAAGAATTTCAAATTTACAAAGCAGAAACCACTGTGTATTGTATTTGTCCAACTAAAGACAGAGAACTCATATGGAAAGGTTATATCAACATCACAGACCCAAGATCTATTGAAAAAACGGTGACAGATTATGTTAAATTAGTTATAGTTGTTCTAGAGGAAGAGCTACTTATTAATCCTTTAGAAATAACAAAAGAAGAAAAAAGTTAAGCTATTTTTAATTAGTAAAAGCGACTGCACAATTATTTCAAATAACAAGATAAAGCCTCAATAATTACTTACTGAGGCTTTTTTCAGTTTTAAAATTAAAATTTTCTATTACTTGCTATGGAAAACTAAAAGGGGAACTTCAAGATTGTTTCCTATTTTTGTGGTTGTTGAACCCATAAAGAAACGCTCAAACAGTAATTCTTTCTGCTCGATTAGAATGGTTAAATCAATAGCATTGGTTTGTATATAACTACTTACAGCGTAATGCATAGGCACATTATTAATGACATGATAAGTACCAGGAAAATCTTTTGAGAAATACTCCATATGCTCAAGATCATTAGTTTGAGTATCTGGTATGCTTCCATTTTCATTTACTCTTAAAACATGTAATGTATTAGAATACGTTTTAACAAATTTCAAAATATTGGTAAAAGCTTTTCCGCTCATAGAATCAATTGAATCAAGAGGAAGTAAAACTTCGCTAGGTTTCTTGTATTGAAAATCTTCAGGGATAACTAAAACATTACAATCAACTTTTCTAATAACATTAAGTGTGTTACTGCCAAAAATAACTTCTTTTGCTCCAGAAACACCATTGTTTCCCATGACTACTACATCTATATTTTTTGATGTTTTAACTTGCTTTATAGCATCTGTCAAAACATCATAGTCCACAATAGTTTCATATTTAAAATTCTTATTGTTAATTTTTTTTTTCAATGCAAAAACCAAATCATCTAATTGGTTTTCAACGCCTTTAACTATAGAATCATAAACACTTTCATTTCCAGCTAACATTAAGTCATCTGTAGTATATGATGTTGATTTTTGAACATGAAGGATAAAAAAAGTGCATCTATCCTCTTCAAATAAATTTAAAGCATAGTGTATAGCATTTACCGAGTTTTGGGAAAAATCGGTAAGTAAAAGAACATTTTTCATAATTGATTTTTTGATAAACTAAAATAGTAAACAAAATCGAGAGTCTCTATGATATTAGTCAGTATTGAAGTTAAATCATTTAAGATAAAAAAGAAACCTTAATGAATTTCTAAATTAAAAATTAGTTCTTATTAGTATTTCAAATATGTATCAAGCCATTGCTTTGTTTGATAATTCACTTCTGTTCTGTGTTCACTTAATCCATGATTTCCATCTTTAAAAAGTATCAATTGATGTGGGATTTTTTTCTTTAGAAATTCATAAGATAAATCCAATGCCATCTCAGGCACCACACTCAAATCATTAGTTCCATGAAGCATTAAAACAGGTGTTGTTTTACACATCTTATCCACTTGCTGTATTGCAGATCGAGCGTTAAGGGCTTCTTTTGTGTTTATCGCATAGTTAGGGATATTCTTAGCATAAACAGTCTCAATGGTGTCGTTTCTGGTTTCCATCCATTTCCATAAATCAGACAATCCTCCACCTACAATTGCAGCTTTAAATTCGCAACTCTTTGTCAATGTTAAATACGTCATCATACCTCCACGACTCCAACCATACAACGCCATACGACTCGTATCTGCTTTTTCCAATTCTTTCAACACAGGAATGAGATTTAATACATCATTTACATCTTCTCCTCCAAACTCTTCAACACCTTCACTACCAACATTACCACGATATTGACTACCAACAACAACATATCCCCAACTTGCTACTTTAGCTAAAATGAAAACTGCTTTAAATTCATTAAGTGATCCAAACTCACCATTTCCGCCACGATTGTATATAACTGATGGGTGTTTTACACCAAAAAGCGGAGTTGAAAGATATCCTTTCACCTTGAGTCCGTCACTTAAATAAGTGATTTGTTCAATCTTAACACTATCTAAATATCTAAAATTTGGTTTTAAAACACGCTTATCATTTTTCAACACACTAATACGATTTGCTAGCTCCTCATTTTTAAATATATTTAAAGGTTCTCTTGATAAAATTTTAGTATTTTGTCCAAACAAACTTGCGACTGATAGCGTCACAATCAGTAATAAGATATATTTTTTTTGCAACATAGTAAGATGACTTCGAGATTATTAATGATATAAATATATGGGAAATATTCTTCTTAGAATACAAGATCTAAATCAACATGTAGTTGATCAAGACACGACCAATGAAAAGTTAGAGGTGAGTTTAAATTTTACTTCAGATGGTCTACAATTATCTCCAGTTTCATATGCTAAATTACTAGTTTATCTTACCCAAAAGCAGCAATTTAAAGCAGATGTTTACGGTTTAGGAACTATTGTCCATAATTTTGAACAAAAGGTGGCTCAAGTTCTTGGGAAGGAAAAAGCTATTTATATGCCAACAGGTACGATGGCAAATCATATTGCTATGCGATTGCATTGTTCTAGAGAACAAAATGCGGTTGTTCATGAGCAAAGTCATATGTATAGAGACTGCGGAAATGCGATTTCTCATTTAAGCGGAATCCCTTTAATTCCAATTTCAACTACTAATTTTTCTTTTTCTGCGGAACACATTGAAAAAATAATCAAAGATGCTTCCGAAGATAAAATCACAACACAACTTGGCGCTATAGCTATTGAAACACCTGTAAGAAGAAACAATCTAGAGAATGTTAGTTTTGATACAATGAGAGATATTTCTGTTTTTGCAAGAAAAAATGACATCGCTTTACATCTTGATGGTGCAAGAATTATAGGTGCTGCAGCTTTATCAAACAAGAAAGTTGAAGATTTCACATCTTTATTTGATACCGTTTATCTTTCATTGTACAAACATTTTAACTCGATATCTGGTGCAATTTTGGCTGGTTCAAAAGAGCAAATCAATGATTTACATAATGAAAGACGCATGTTTGGTGGTGGATTAAGATCTTGTTGGGAAAATATTATTGTAGCAGACTTTTTTCTAACTGGTTTTGAAGAGCGTTTTGCAAAAGCACAAGAGATTGGAAAAACTTTTTTAAACCTACTTTCTAAACACAGTAACTTCAGTTTTGAAGAACTTGAAAATGGCACAAATGTTTACAAACTATGTCTAGACAATGAAAATCCAATTGTTTTCCGAGAAAAATTACTAAGTAAAGGAATAGACTTTCCAGAATTTAACGCTAAAAACAATTGCTTCTACATTAAAATTAATGAAAGCATTTTACATTTCGGTATAGAAAAAATGATAGCGTTATTTACTAATAAAGATTAGTTTAATAGTTGCGCTGTATCTATTATTTCACCATTTAATAACAAAAATTCAATATCCTTTAAATGGTCTAAATCTTCTAAAGGATTTTCATTTAAGATTAAAATATTAGCTGTATATCCTTTTTTAATAACACCATTTTCCCAACCAAATGCTTTTTCAAAATTAGTGGTTGCAGCAGCAATAGTTTCTCTTTTAGTCAATCCCATTCTATGAAGAAGATTCAATTCTGTATGTAAAGAGATTCCTGGCATTGTTCCCCAAACGTCTGTACCACTTCCTGCCAAATACTTTGCTCCATTTTTGTAATAGACAGGCTCAATAGTATTTAATTCGTTCATTATTAAATTAGTATATGCATTTTGCTCTAAACTATCAACCTTATGATTTCCTGTTTTAGAATCTGCAGGACGATTAATATCTTCAGGATTTAAAATAGAAGATACTGTTTCATCCCAAGGGTTTTTATGGTCTGGTATATCTAAATAAGACAAACTTAAAGTTGGTATAATAAAAGAATTAGATTGTCCTAGATTTTTGGCATGTTCTTGAAGTGGTGGATAGTCTTTTTTTAGTTGCGTTAAAAACTTATAGTAGGTCCATTTAGGACTATCAAGCTCGTTGCTAAATGGTTCATTAGCGATACTTTTTGCCATTTCTCTTGAGGCTACATCTAATGAATATCGAGTAGTATGAACAAAAGCGTGAATTCCCATATCCATACCTTCTTTATATGTTGTATTACCCATTTCGCCAATGGTTGCCATGTTTAATTGCTTTGCTTTTTCAATCGCAATTTGTATTTGATCAGGAGTTAAACCATACATTAATAAAAGCACATCATAACCTCTAGCTTTTAAAGTATCTATTTCACTAATCATAGTCTCAGTAGACATTTTTTCTAATCCAACGCCTTCTAATCTATACATATTAGGAGTTGGTTTGCCTTCTCCATAAAAATCGCCTCGTCTTCCTCCATCTACAGAAATGATATTTGTAACTCCCATATAGAGATAAGCATTACAATAGGATTGATTATTAATGGCTGCGAATCCATCAAAAAGACCCGGAATTATATACTTATCACTAGCATCAATAATTTTTGTGTGTTCTGGTATATTAGGCTTATCTGCACATTTCCCAACCCATTCAATTTGGTCGTCTTTAATTAACAAACAGCCTTTTACAATATCATTTGTAGTAGAACCAAGATTATCCAAATCTAGAATTGTCGCGTTTTCAAGCAGTATATAATTTGAATCAGTTGATTCTGTGACAATACTTGTAGCCTTTTGTTCTTTACATGATATTGCAACAATACATAATACTAAAAAGGAATAACGGAAAAACTTCATACCAAATCAATTTAATTATAAAAATTGTATGATAAATATAAGCAATGGAGTTTGAACTATTTAATTATTTTTTTCTTGCTTATCTTTCTTCTTTAAAAACCCAAACAAACCCTTTTTCTTTTTCTCTTTGTTTTCTTCGGAAGTTGCATCAAACTCACGTTCCTTTTGGTCTTTTTTGAAGAGACGTTTTAGGAATCCGTCACGTTTTTCAGTTTCACATGCTAATGCGTTTAAAATATCTTCTGAAGGTGTTTCAAATTTAGCCTTTGTAATGGTATTGAATTTTTGATCTCCATTCATTTGCTTCAAAAATAAAGCAACTATTGGCAATGCAGAATTTGCACCTTGACCAATACCTGTGTTACTAAACCCTATACGATGATCATCATTACCAACCCATGATAACATCACCAGTTTAGGACTAATGCCTAAAAACCAACCATCCTTATTATTTTGAGTAGTTCCTGTTTTTCCTGCTAAATCATTTTTGAGTCCGTATTGAGAACGCATACGTAAAGCTGTTCCAGAATTGATTGTAGATTTCATCATCTCAACCATCATTTGTTGTGTATCTTTAGAAAATGCTTCTGGTAAAGCTTCTACTGTTTCACTTTCGTATATAACTTTTCCAAACTTATCTTCAATTTTAGTGATATAGAATGGTTTTGAAACTTTTCCTTCATTAGCAAAACTTGTATAAGCGCCAATGAGTTCGAGCATGGATAATTCCGCAGTACCTAAAGCTAGAGATGGTACTTCTGGTAAATCTGAAGTGATTCCCATTTTTCTCGCTTGAGCAATCACAGCATTAATCCCAACATCTTCAAGTACTTTTACTGCGATGGTATTTACAGATTCACTTAATGCTTTTTCTAAAGAATAATTAAGATGCCTATCGGTTTCTTCTTTTCCACCATTGGTTGGTGTCCAATTTTTTTGATTGGTATAAGTCACTTCTTTTACTGAATAATATGTACATGGTTCAATTCCATTCTCTAAAGCAGTTGTATAAACAATAGGTTTAAATGTAGAACCAACTTGACGCTTTGCTACAGAGACATGATCATATTTAAAATGTTCAAAATCAATACCTCCAACATATGCTTTTATCGCTCCTGTTTGAGGTTCTAACGCTACAAAACCTGTATTTAAAAATTTTAAAGTATGTTTTAAACTATCTAAAATTGAGCCTTCAAAGACCTCATTTTCTTCCCAAGAAAAGCCTGTAAACTTAGATATCACATTTAAGCTATCCATGATGGCTTTGTCTGAAAGCTTTTGTTTTTTAAGCGTTTTATAAAGCGCTAATTTCTTAATTTGATTTTCAATTAATGCATTGTTCTTTAGCCATGGTGCGTTTTTTCCGTAGGCATTTTCAAATTGCTTTTGGAGTTTTTTCATATGCTGCTGCATGGCATTTTCTGCATAGCGTTGCATATTGATATCCAATGTGGTGTGTATTTTTAATCCGTCTTCATATAAGTCGTACGATGTATCATTACTCGTATTCAAACTATCAAGTAACGTTTTTACCTCTAATCGTATTTTCTCTCTAAAATATGGAGCAACACCCTCTGTATAATTGAATTTTTGGTATTTTGTTTCTAACGGAATCTCATTAGTTTCCTTCTTTAAAGCTTCATCGAGATACTCATACTTCTCCATTTGCTGTAACACAACATCACGTCTCAATTGGCTTCGCTCAGGAAACAATCTTGGATTATAGCCATGAGGTGCTTTTAAAGTCCCAATTAAAGTTGCAGATTCTGAAAGATTTAACTCACTTGTCTTTTTACTAAAAAAACGTTGTGATGCACTTTCTATTCCGAAGACATTTTCACTAAAAGGAACTGTATTTAAGTATAATGCGATGATATCTTGTTTTGAATAGATACTCTCAAAACGTTTGGCTATAATCATCTCCTTTACTTTATTCACTGGCATTGAGAACCAACCATGACGCTCTCTTCCGTAGATATTTTTAACCAATTGCTGACTAATAGTACTTCCACCACCCGAAGAATTATCTTGCATTAAGATAGATTTAAAAAACACACGCAATAGGCTTGTATAATCTACTCCACCATGTTCATAGAAACGAGAATCCTCAGTAGCCACTAATGCATCTACCAAATGTTTTGGCAAATCTTCATACTGCACAATTTGTCTATCAAAAATGAAATATTTACCGAGTAGTTCACTTTCAGCATCTAATAATACAGAAGCTTCTGCTTGTTTGATATCTTTTAAATCGTCTTTAGTTGGTAGTTTTCCCCAAAGACCTGCATATACCGAAAACCAAAACAACCCTAACAATAACAGTCCAGTCAAAGAGGCTTGCATTAAACGTTTAAGCCAAACTGACTTTATTGTAAATTTCATAAATAGGATTTAATAGTTGGTTGTATTTTATATACGAACGAAATAATAGAATCGATGTTTTATATTTCAAAAAAAATCTAAGTAGAACTGTGAATTATTTATAACTTGTAATTAAAATTTTTTATTGCTTAAAGATGAATGATAACAAACCAACATTAAATGCTGATAAAATCAAATTTTTGGAATTACATAAAGATTTAAGCAAAAGTGAAATTCTCAATGAGATTTTATATAATCAGAATGTTATTTTAAATAAGCTAGAAAGAACTCGGAAAAACACATTTATAATTATTTTTATTCTAATTCTTCCAATTTTAATTTATTTAGTTATGGTTTTATTTGGTTTAATATTTCTTAATTAGAGACTTGTAAATAGTGTTTGTAAGTTGTAAGAAATTCAATTGCATTTCGACCAATACTACCAGTAATTATAAATTAAAAACAGAAAGAACAATACATTATGTTAACTTGGAAAGACCTCATAAATTTCTCCGTAAATGGAAATCCTACACCAGATCGTAGAGTTGAAAAAACAGATGCTGAATGGCGTCAACAATTAACTCCAGAACAATTTAGAATCACACGTCAAAAAGGGACAGAGCGTCCAAACACTGGAGCGCTTTGTAGTATTTATGACGAAGGTCAATACAACTGCGTATGTTGTGACACACCTTTATTTGATTCGACAATTAAATTTGAATCTGGATCTGGTTGGCCTAGCTTCACCCAACCTATTACACCTAATGCGATTAAATATCATAAAGATTCTTCTTTTGGTATGGTTCGCGTAGAAGTCATGTGTAATACTTGTGACGGTCATTTAGGGCATGTATTTCCTGATGGACCAGAGCCAAGCGGATTGCGTTATTGCATTAATTCAGAATCTATGCAATTAGATTCGAATACCAAATAAATCGTGTTCCAGTGTTATGACAAATTATCTAATATGATAACGATGTTTTCTTAGGTTTTCACTTAAATCTAGATGCAGTAATTTCATTTTTAAAAACATTGTAATACAAATGAACAACAATGCAATAATAAAACTCTATGGTGCAGATAGATGCCATAAAACGCAATTCTACATCAATTTCTTAAATGAAACTGAATTATCATATGAGTTTTTAGATGTTGAAATAAATGAAGACCACGCAGAAGAATTGCGTGGTCTATATACTAATAGAAAGCTTAACTTTCCTACAATTACTATTGGGTCTAAAAAATTAAGAAACCCAAAATCTGAAGAACTAAAAAAGTGGTTAAGTAAATTAATACCTCAGTAAGGAAAACACATTAAGCTAAATAAGACCATTCACATTAAATGACTACAACTCAAATAGGATTAGGATTAGCTGCATTAGGAAGACCAGACTATATCAATATTAGACAGAACTCTAATATTGATAAATCAAAAATCGCATTTAAAAACAATGCTTTTGAGGTTATGGATTTAGCCTACAAGAATGGCATACGCTATTTTGACACAGCTCCTTCTTATGGGTTAGGTGAACAGTTTTTATTAGATTGGAAAAACGAAAGACAATACCAAGATATTATCTTATCTACAAAATGGGGTTATACCTATGTTGCCAATTGGGAATTAGGCTATGATGGCAAACACGAAATTAAAGAACACTCCTTATCTAAATTGAATGAACAATGGGAAACGTCTAAAGCTTTGCTTCCGCAATTGAAAATCTATCAGGTACATTCTGCAACTTTAGAGAGTGGTATTTTGACAGATACGTCAATTCATAAGCGACTATTTCAGTTGAAAAAAAAATACGGATTACAAATAGGAATCTCAACAAGTGGCTCTAATCAATCTGAAATTTTGAACATCGCAAAAGACATCACAGTAAACAATGAATCTCTTTTTGATAGTTATCAAGTGACCTACAATATTTTTGAGCAGTCTACTTTTGACACTTTAAAAAACCTTAAAGCCTCTGGAAAAACAATCATCATCAAAGAAGCTTTAGCTAATGGAAGAGTATTTACAAATAGTAAGACTAAAAAGCAATTAGAAATATTTTCAAAAACTCACAACGTCGGTATAGATGCCATTGCTCTTAGATTCGTGATAGACACATTACAACCAAACATGGTATTGAGTGGTGCATCAAACATAAATCATTTAACTCAAAATTTAAAAGCGCTTAATTTTAAACTCTCTTTAGAGGAACTTGAACTTCTAAAATCTTTAACAATAGATTCTAATGAATATTGGAATGAAAGAAGTGGTTTGGCTTGGAATTAGTTTACTCTTCAAACTTATCAATCCCATCACTCAACCAATTAAAATATTCATCTGCATCTGGTGTGTAAGGCACAGGTTTGTTTAGATTATTTTCTTCATGATCCATCAACACATAATAAGGTTGTGAATTGGTTTTGTATTTAATGGTTTGAAGTTCACTCCATTTTTGACCTACATTTCTTAATTTTTTACCAGGTTTCAATTTAGAATCTGGAACTTCTCCTTCTGGGAAACCTGTTTTTTGATCAACATATAGAGATATTAAAACGACATCATTTTTGAGCTTATCAAGTATTTTAGGCTCTATCCAGACATTTTGCTCCATTTTACGACAGTTCACACAAGCATGACCTGTAAAATCAATCATCACTGGTTTTCCAACAGTTTTAGCATACGCCAAACCTTTATCATAATCATCAAACGCTAAAATATCATGTGGTGCTAATAAATGTGCACCATCTGGTAAATCACCATGATTTTCAGTACTTGTTGTTCCTCCTCCTTTAGAGTTCCCTACACCATAAGGTGATTCACTGTAATGTAAAGGTGGTGGAAATGCACTAATCAATTTTAAAGGCGCTCCCCAAAGTCCTGGAATCATATAAACGGTAAATGATAAGGTCAATAATCCTAATAATAATCTTCCTACGGAAATGTGCTTCAAAGGAGAATCGTGAGGTAGTTGGATTTTTCCGAAGAGATACATAGTCAACGCTCCAAAAATAGCAATCCAAATCGCGATAAACACCTCTCTTTCTAACCAATGTAATTGCAATACCAAATCAGCTTGAGATAAGAATTTGAAAGCAAAAGCTAATTCTAAAAACCCTAAAACAACTTTTACTGTATTTAACCAGCCACCAGATTTTGGAAGCGAATTCATCCAACCTGGAAATGCAGCAAATAATCCAAAAGGTAATGCTAAGGCTAATGAAAATCCAAGCATACCTATCATAGGAGCCAAACCTCCTTCAGACGCAGAAAGCACTATAATATTCCCAACAAAAGGTCCTGTACAAGAAAAGGACACTATAGCCAAGGCTAGAGCCATGAAAAAGATACCTGTATATCCACCACTATCTGCTTTTCTATCAATTTTATTTGCCCATGAGTTTGGTAACATAATTTCAAATGCTCCTAAAAAGGAAACAGCAAAAATCACAAGTACTGCGAAGAAAACAAGGTTGAATTCAACACTCGTAGAAAATTCATTAATTGCACTTGCTCCAAAAATCGCAACAACACCAGTTCCCAGAATCACATAAATTACGATGATACATAAACCATAAACAACTGCATTTTTAATACCTTCTGCTTTAGTTTTACTCTGCTTAGTAAAAAAGCTAACTGTCATTGGAATTAAAGGAAATACACAAGGCGTAAATAAAGCTATAAAACCAGCACCTAATCCTAGAATAAAAATTGTCCATAACCCTTCTTTACTTCCACCTTCTTCTTTTTCAATATTACTATCTGCATCTTGTTTAGCTGCTACACTTTTAGTGATATCAAATTCTAAGTCTAAATAACTTGGAGATAAACATTGTGTATCATCACAAGCCATAAATCCAACCTCAGCTTTTACACTTTTTATAGCTGTATTAGAAAGCTTTATTTTTTGTCTAAACTCTGCAGTATTCTCAAAATACTTCACTTTCATTTGAAAGATTTTATCATCAACAGTGACACCTTTCTCTTCAATCGTTTTCCCAATAAGCTCAGTTCCTTCACCTAAAGTATAATCAAATGTTGTTGCTATTGGTCCATCCTCAGGAACTTCTTGAGAATACAAATGCCAATGATCATCTACTTTTGCAGTTGATACTAAAACATACTCAGTGTCTGATATTTTTTCTACGGAAGTTGACCATTTCACAGGTTCTAAAATCCCTACATTATCGTCTGCATTAGCATTGAATGAAACTTCAGAAGAACTTGAAGCTTTCAAATTGAATTTTAAATCTATATAATCTGGAGGTAAACATTTTTCATCGTCGCAAGCCATATATTCGACTTCGCCTTCAACTATAGACAACTCTTGATTTAATACTTTAATGCGTTGTCTAAATTCTGCCTTATCTTCAAAGAATTTAATACGCATTTGAAACACAGGATCATCAACTGTATGGCCTTCTTCTTCAGAGGTTGTTCCTGTTAGCTCATAATCTGCATTTGCTTTGTAAAGAAATGTTGTAGGTATTGGACCATCATCTGGTACATTTTGAGAATATAAGTGCCAACCACCTTCTACGGTTGCTGTAGAAATTAAATCATATTCGGTATCAGAAATTTTCTCAACAGAAGTCTCCCATTTAACAGGTTCTAATATTTGAGCATTTCCAGTGATTACTAGGGATAGAAAACTACAAAGTGTAATGATTAAATTCTTCATTAGAGGTAATTAGGTTTTGAAAGACGCTAATTTATGAAAAACAAAGGGATTTAGCCATAGTATTAACGTGATTCTAACACGACTACTTGGTTTGGTTTAAAGCAAAAAAAAAACCGAACATCATGTTCGGTTTATAATTCTTATTCGAAAGTTTTAATTTCATTACCATCAAATTGCCATTTGGCAATTCCACCTTCCAAATCGTAGACTTTTATAAAGCCTGCTTCTTTCAGTTTTTTAGAACATTTACCACTACGTCCGCCAGATTTACAGTAAACCATTATTGGTTTAGTTTTGTCTAATTTAACCAAATCCTGCTCAAAAGTTGGAGATGTGTAGTCTATATTTTGTGAATGTTCAATATAACCAGTTTTATATTCTTCTGGTGTTCTCACATCTACAAGTTGTATATCTTCTAATTCTAACAGTTCTTGCATTTCTTCCGCAGAAACCATTATAACTTCACCTTGTGTTTCTTCTTTACAACTATATGCAAATGCAAAAAGTGCAAAACAATAGATTAGTATTTTGTTTTTCATCTTAATTGATTTTTAAATTGAAGCCACTTCACCTTTCCATTCCATAAAGCCTCCAATAAGATTATACGTGTTTTTAAAACCTAACTGATTCATAACACTGCAAGCTTGGGCACTACGTCCACCAGATCTACAATACACATAATAGGTTTTAGATGGATCTAGTTTTTCAACTTCATAAACAAATCCTTGACCTTTATAAATATCAATAGTAATAGCATTTGGTATGATCCCTTGTGCTACTTCTTCGGGTGTTCTTACATCTAAAATGACTGCATTTTGATCTGCATTTAATTTAGAAGTCCATTCTTGTTGTGTTAAATCTGCCATAGTTTTTTATACATCAATAATCATGCAAATTTAACGTTTCGTTAGCATAACTTAACATAAAGACGAAAAAAAATCCGAAGTGTTACACTTCGGATCGTTAAATTTCAATAAAAAGCGTTTATACTTTTATAGAACAACCAATAGCTCTCGTCTTAGTTTCTGGCACTTCTTTACCTTCTAATAATGCATTTACAGCATCTTCAGCATAGGTTTTAGTTACCGCACTTGCGTCTTGATAATTGTCATCAATGGCACCAATGTATTTTACTTGTGCTCCTTTTTTAGTTTTTTGTAAGATATAGACATGAGGTGTTTTTGTTGCTCCATATTGCGGATATATTTTTTGGCCTTTATCCATCAAATAAGGAAACGTAAAACCTTTAGCCTTTGCTCTTGCTTGCATTGCTGCCATATTATCGCCTTGTTTAACATTTGGATTATTTGGCATAATCGCAATAACAGGGTAACCTTTATCTGCATATTTCTTATTTAAAGCCTCTACTCTATCCTCATAAGCTACTGCATAAGGGCACGTATTACATGTAAAAATGACAATAAATCCTTTGGCATCTTTGTAATCTGCCAGAGACACCATATTACCATCAATATTTTCTAATTTAAAATCTGTTGCAATATCTCCAACATCATATCCTGTATTTACTATTGTAAATGCAGAAGTTGCTATAACCACAATCAACGCTAAAAATGTTTTAAATGTATTTTTCATAATCATTAATTTATTTAATAAATTGTTTTAATTCTTTTTCTAATTCTTGATAGTTGAACGAACGTTCGTAAAACTTAGTCTTACTCTTATTATATATGACTGTTGCTGGTATTGCTCCAGACCAATCTTTATTTACTTTAGGAATCCATGTGTTAGAATCAACGTCATCTAAAACGACAACTTCACTCTTTAAATCTTTTTTTTCTAAAAAAGGGATGAGTTTTGTTTCTATTTGCTTCGGAAAGTCTAAACTCACCAAAATGACTTCAACATTTTGATTTGAGTAATTAGCATTCAATTCTTCAAAATAAGGCAACTCTTTTACGCAAGGCGCACACCATGTTGCCCAAAAATTTATAACGTAAGTCTTGCTATCATCCTTAGAGGTTAGATATTTCTCCAATTCATCATAATTGAAAACTTTTAGAGGATCTTTACTCCTTTCTATTTTTATGTCTTCGGAAGAATTGACATGATTGTTTGTCATTCCGAAGGAAAAAAAAGCAACCGAGAATACTAGAATAATGTACTTCATCCTATAAAGTTATAAATCAAGAAACACTTGAAAATAAATTTAACAAAATATTAATCATAACAACTAAAAATTAGATTATATTTGTATATACAATTGTTGTACATGAAAGAGTTAAATATAAAATTAAAAACAAACACAGATTTACCTTTAGCAAAGCAAACTGTAATTAATCTGTTCTTAACCTATAATGTAGTTAAAACAGAAATGCTAAGCGTCTTAAAACCTCACGACTTATCTCTTGAGCAATTTAATGTATTACGCATTTTAAGAGGTCAAAAAGGAAACCCTCTTAACCTACAAGATATACAACAACGTATGGTTAATAAGATGAGTAACACAACACGTCTTATTGATAAATTAATAATAAAAGGGTTTGTAAAACGTACAGAGTGCAAACAAAATAGAAGGAAAATTGAGGTTTATATCACATCTGATGGGCTTGATAAACTGTTAGAATTAGATCCTTTAGTAAACTCTACAGAAGAAAAAACAACCTCAAAACTAACAACGATAGAATTAGAAGAATTAAACAGATTATTAAATAAAATTCAATAAAAGAAAACAAATTTAAACACACAAAACAATGAAAAAGAATATTTTAAAATCAGCTTTTATCGTAGTATTAGCATTATCATTTGCTTCATTTACTACAATTTTCAAGAAAGAATTAAAAGTAAAAGAATCAACTATTACTTGGAAAGGCCATAAAGTTACAGGCTCACATGAAGGTTTAATTAACTTGACTGATGGCTCATTATCATTTGAAGACAAAACTTTAACAGGCGGAAGTTTCGTAATTGACATGACTTCTATTAGCGTAACTGATTTAGAAGCAGGTAAAGGAAAAGAAAAACTAGAAGGTCATTTAAAATCTGATGATTTCTTTGGCACAAGCAATCATCCAACAGCAGTTTTAGGAATTACTAGCGTTGATGGAAAAGATGGAAACTACAAAGTTACTGGAGACTTAACCATTAAAGGAAAAACTCATCCAACAACATTTGAGATGATTGTAAATGAGGACACAGCTACTGCTAAATTAAAAGTAGATAGAACAAAATATGATATCAAATATGGTTCTGCAAGCTTTTTTGACGGATTAAAAGACAAGGCTATTTACGATGAATTTGACCTAAACGTGACATTGAAATTTTAAATAGATTTGAATTAAATCGGGAATCTTTATCTTTTTTCGCTCAATTAAATTTGAAAACTGAAATTTGATTTCTATATTTGAACTTTACAATTATAATGAACACAAATTTAAATCATACTTGGTGGTGGAATTCTCGAAACGCAAATGTCGTGAACTAATCCTATAGGTATATTTAAAACAAAATATAAAAAAGGCTTGTCATTCACGACAAGCCTTTTTTTTTATTCTGAACTAGTTTCAGAATCTCATAATTAAGAGATTGATACTGAAATAAATTCAGCACAAGTAAATCAGCACACATGAAAACATTTAGTTTATACACACATTACAAGAAAATATTAGCAGATACCATTACTCCTGTGAGCATTTACTTAAAGATAAGAGACAAATTCCCAAATAGTATTCTGTTAGAGAGTAGTGATTATCATGCTAGCGACAATAGTTTTTCGTACATCTGTTTCAATCCAATTGCCTCTATTAAAGTAGATAAGAATGTGATAGAACAGCATTATCCAGATGGGAGTTCGAAAACTAATAACGCACTAAATATTTCTGTTACTGAGGAAATTCACAAGTTTACAAAACGATTTAAAGTCAACTCAGACGAAGAATTTAAATTCATCAATAACGGTATTTTTGGTTACACAGCTTACGATGCTGTAAAATATTTTGAAGATATTGAAATTAGCCAAAAGCCAGACTCCCTAGATATTCCAGATATTTATTATGCAGTTTATCAAAACATCATTGCAATCAATCACTTTAAAAATGAAGCCTATGTTTTTGCACATTGTTTCGAAGCCGAAAACAATATTGATGAAGTGTTACAACTCATAAGTTCTAAAAACTTTGCGTCTTACACGTTTAAAACAGATTCTGATATTTCATCAAACTTAACAGATGACGAGTATAAAGACCATGTAGAATTAGCAAAAAAACATTGCGCTAGAGGTGATGTTTTTCAATTAGTACTTTCCAAAAAATTCTCTCAAGCCTTTAAAGGAGATGAGTTTAATGTATACCGAGCATTGCGAAGCATCAACCCTTCTCCATATCTGTTTTATTTTGACTACGGAAATTTTAAAATTTTCGGAAGTTCTCCAGAAGCACAACTTGTAGTCAATGAATCTAGAGCAGAAATTCATCCCATTGCAGGAACATTTAAACGAACAGGAAACGATGAAGAAGATCAAAAACTAGCAAAAAAACTAGCTGAAGACGATAAAGAAAATGCAGAACATGTTATGCTAGTCGATTTAGCTAGAAATGATTTGAGCAGACACGGTAGCCAAGTAAAAGTGGAAACCTATAGAGAAGCCCAGTTCTTCTCTCATGTGATACATTTAGTAAGTAAAGTCACAGGAAAGGTCAATGACAATACTGCGACTATGCAAGTTGTAGCAGATACATTTCCTGCAGGAACACTAAGTGGAGCACCAAAACACAAAGCAATGCAACTTATTGAGAAATACGAAAAAACCAGCAGAGCATTTTATGGAGGAGCTATTGGTTTTATGGATTTTAATGGTAATTATAATCACGCCATTATGATTAGAACTTTTATGAGTAAAAACCACAAACTACATTGGCAGGCAGGAGCAGGATTAGTTTCAAAATCAAATCCAGAAAGCGAATTACAAGAAGTTTACAATAAATTAGGTGCCTTGACAAAGGCTATTAAAATGGCAGAAGAGATTTAGCTAGCAGTAAGCAAAATTAAAAAGAAAACATTGGGAAGAAAACATTATAAAAATTCATATCCCATATCAATTCGTAGAATTGAAAACATCAATCTGCAGAAATAAAAGTTTAACAAAATAGATTCCTGCTTTCGCAGGCATTAATATGAAAGTACTAGTAATAGATAACTACGACAGTTTCACATATAATTTAGTTCACTATTTAGAAGACCTAAATTGCGAAGTCACCGTAAAACGAAATGACAAACTTACACTTGAAGAAGTTGATGATTTTCAAAAAATCGTACTTTCTCCTGGACCAGGAGTTCCTGATGAAGCTGGATTATTAAAAGCCATCATCAAAAGGTATGCACCAACAAAAAGTATTTTAGGTGTTTGCCTTGGTCAACAAGCCATTGGCGAAGTTTTTGGAGGCTCACTCATTAATCTAGACGAAGTATACCATGGAGTTGCAACCAAAGTTGAAATTACAGTTGATGATGAATTGCTCTTTAATAATATGGATAAAATCATAGAAGTAGGTCGTTACCACTCTTGGGTTGTGAACCCAAATTTACCAGAAGTATTAGAAGCGACTTCTGTTGACAGTAACGGACAAATAATGTCATTAAGACATCGATTTTATGATGTTAAAGGCGTGCAATATCATCCAGAAAGTGTTTTAACACCAAACGGAAAACAAATTTTAGAGAATTGGGTGAGACACTAAGCAATTTGTAGTCGCAGTAAATAGTGCTTACTCAGATGCATAAAAATGCTAAATAAATTCCTATTAAGGAATTGAAGGAGGAAGCATCAATGAAGAAAAAAAGTATAATTAAAGAGATTCCCACTTTCGTGGGAAATGTATATGAAACACATACTAAACAGATTAATAAACCACGAAAGCATCTCTACTGAAGAAGCAAAAAATGTGTTGGTTAATATTTCCGAAGGAAAATACAACCAAAGCCAAATCGCATCTTTTCTCACTATTTATATGATGCGAAGTATCACTTTAGAAGAATTACAAGGCTTTCGTGATGCCTTATTAGAACTTTGCATTCCTGTAAATTTATCCGACTTTAATGCAATTGATTTATGCGGAACAGGTGGTGACGGTAAAGACACATTCAACATCTCAACCTTGGCTTCTTTTGTTACTGCAGGAGCTGGAGTAAAAGTAGCTAAACATGGAAATTATGGTGTATCATCAGCATCTGGATCATCTAACGTTATGGAGGCTTTAGGGATTCACTTTTCTAATAAATCAGATTTTTTAAAATACTCGATAGACCAAGCAGGAATATGTGTGCTTCATGCACCTTTATTTCATCCAGCAATGAAAAACGTGGCTCCAATTAGAAAGGATTTAGGTGTAAAAACATTTTTCAATATGTTGGGACCAATGGTCAATCCGTCATTCCCTAAAAATCAAATGGTAGGTGTTTTCAATTTAGAATTACAGCGTATTTACGGTTATCTATATCAAAACACAGACAAGAATTACAGTATAGTCCATGCTTTAGATGGTTATGATGAAATTTCACTTACTGGAAACACCAAAATCATTTCAAATGCAACTGAGACGATGTTAAGTCCGAGTGATTTAAATGTTGACAGAATAGAACAATCTGAAATCTTTGGAGGATCAACAGTAAGACAGGCTGCAAAAATTTTCAAAAATATTATTAGCGGAAAAGGTACTGATGCCCAAAATAATGTTGTTTGCGCCAATGCAGGATTGGCAATTGCAACCGTAAATGGAGTTTCTCATCTAGATGGATTTCAACTAGCCAAAGAAAGTCTAGAAAGCGGAAGAGCGAAAGCAAGTTTAGAAAGATTAGTAGAAATGAGTAAATAACTATGTTATGCTAAACTTGTTTTAGCACCACACAAATAATAAGAACCTGAAACAAGTTCAGGTTGACGAAACATGAACATCTTAGACAAAATAACAAGAGACAAACGCATTGAAGTAAACCTTCGCAAGCAACTCATTCCAATCAAACAGTTAGAGCAATCTATTCTATTTGAAAGAGAAACTATATCCTTAGCAAAAAAATTAAAAGAAAGCAACACAGGAATTATCGCTGAGCATAAAAGACGTTCGCCTTCAAAACAAATTATCAATCATGGTTTAAATGGTTTTGATGTTGCAAAAGGTTATGAAAACGCAGGTGTTTGCGGAATGTCGGTATTAACAGATGGAAAATATTTTGGAGGCAGTCTTGATGATCTTTTAACAGCAAGAGCAAGTTGCAATTTGCCATTATTACGAAAAGAATTCATCATTGACGAGTATCAAATTATAGAAGCAAAAGCTTATGGAGCAGATGTTATTTTACTCATTGCTGCTATTTTAACCAAAGCTGAAATCAAGCAATTTTCGGAATTAGCAAAACAATTACATCTAGACGTATTACTAGAAGTTCATAATGAAGAAGAATTATACAAATCTATAATGCCAAGTTTAGACATGCTTGGTGTTAATAACAGAAACTTAAAAACGTTTGAAGTCAGTTTAGAAACCAGTAAGCAATTAAGTGAACTCATACCAAACGATTTTGTAAAAGTATCAGAAAGCGGGATTAGCAATGTTGAAGCCATTAAAATCTTGCAACCTTATGGTTACAAAGGTTTTTTAATTGGTGAGAATTTCATGAAAACTGATGATCCAGGAGAGAGTGCAACACAATTTATAAATAATTTAAATAGATAAAGTGTCATTCAGAGTAAGACGAAGAATCTATAGAAGAGACTTTACAATTGCTGTGCTCATTTCAAAATGACAAAAAAATAAACAATCCAAAGTCACTACAAATGATTTTAAGGAACGAAAAAACGGTATCAAGAAGATGAAACTGAAGATCTGCGGAATGAAATACAAAGACAATACAACCGAAGTTGCACAACTGCAACCCGATTATTTGGGCTTTATATTTTATGAAAATTCCAGTCGGTTTTTTGATGGAAACATTCCAGAGTTACCAAAATCAATAAAAAAAACTGGAGTATTTGTTAACGCTTCCTTAGAGTTTATAATTGAGAAAATTAAAACTCACAATTTACAAGCGGTTCAATTACATGGCAGTGAATCTCCTGAGTTTTGTGACACATTACGTCATGCTGAACTTGTTTCAGTATCTCATCACGAAAAACTAGAAATTATTAAAGTATTTAGCATAAAAGACAATTTCGATTTTTCAGTATTAGAGGCATATGAGGCTGTTTGCGATTACTTTTTATTCGATACCAAAGGAAAATTACCTGGTGGAAATGGCTATACCTTTAATTGGGATGTTTTAAAAGATTATCCATCAACAAAACCCTTCTTTTTAAGTGGAGGAATAGGATTGAATGAAATTGATCAAGTTTTACTATTTCTGCAAAAGCAGGAATCTAGATATTGTCATGCAATTGATGTCAATAGCAAATTTGAAATTGAAGCTGGATTGAAGGATACTGATAAAATAAAAAGATTCAAAAAATTAATTCAAGCCTAATGTTACGTCATGCTGAACTTGTTTCAGCATCTCATAAAAATGAAAAAAAAAAAAGAATTGGTAATAAAATTGGAAGCTTAATTTAATTAAAGAAAGGAATCCTAAACAAAAAACATTAGAGCTATAAGGTGTCACCCTTAATCAAGTTCAGGGTGACGAAAAACGAAACAAATGACATACAACATCAACGAAAAAGGTTACTATGGAGAATTTGGTGGTGCATACATTCCAGAAATGCTCTATCCAAACGTAGAAGAGTTAAGACAAAACTATCTCAAAATAATGGCAGAGCCTTCTTTTAAAGAAGAATTTGATCAGTTATTAAAAGATTATGTAGGTCGTCCTTCTCCTCTCTATTTTGCTAAGCGCCTTTCAGAAAAATACAATACCAAAATCTATCTCAAAAGAGAAGATTTAAACCATACAGGTGCACATAAAGTCAATAATACGATTGGTCAAATTTTAATGGCGCAACGTTTAAATAAAACCAGAATTATTGCCGAAACTGGAGCAGGACAACATGGTGTTGCTACAGCAACTGTTTGCGCTCTAATGGGATTAGAATGCATTGTTTATATGGGAGAAATTGACATTGCTCGTCAAGCTCCAAATGTTGCTCGTATGAAAATGCTTGGCGCAGAAGTACGACCAGCTTTGTCTGGAAGTCGCACATTAAAAGATGCGACTAATGAAGCCATTCGCGATTGGATAAATAATCCGGTAGACACACATTATATCATTGGAAGCGTTGTAGGACCTCATCCTTATCCAGATATGGTAGCGCGTTTTCAAGCAATCGTTTCTGAAGAAATTCAATGGCAACTTAAAGATAAAGAAGGTACTACAAAGCCAGATTATGTCGTTGCTTGCGTTGGTGGAGGCAGTAATGCTGCAGGTGCTTTTTATCATTATTTAGACGATACAGATGTGAAACTTATTGCAGTTGAAGCTGCAGGAAAAGGGATTCATAGTGGAGAAAGTGCTGCAACTTCTGTCTTAGGTCGAGAAGGCATTATCCATGGTAGCAAAACACTGTTGATGCAAACCAACGACGGACAAATAACCGAACCTTACTCTATTTCGGCAGGTTTAGATTATCCAGGTGTTGGACCAATGCACGCGCATTTATACAAGACTGGACGTGCAGAATTCATGTCAATTACAGATGATGAAGCGATGGTTGCAGGATTGGAGCTGAGTCAGCTAGAAGGGATTATTCCTGCAATTGAGAGCTCACATGCTTTAGCCATTTTTAATCAGAAGCAGTTTAAACCAGATGATATTGTTGTGATAAATTTATCTGGTCGAGGCGATAAAGATTTACAGAATTATATAGATTATTTTAAGTTGTAGAATTATGGCGTTACCACAAGGGTCAGGCTTTCAAGGCTCGCTATCAAAGATGAGCTCAAACAAACCTTTCAATCCTTAACGCAGAAAACATAAATAATGAGAACCTGAAACAAGTTCAGGTTGACGATAATAAACAAGTAACGTCATGCTGAACTTGTTTCAGCATCTCACAAGAACAGAAATTAATAATTATGAATAATTTAAACCTCTAAAAAATTCAAAATAATAAATAGAAAAACAATCAAACTCGTCATGCTGAACTTGTTTATTCATCAATATCTATTTGTAAATTAAGGTATTCATGAATCTTTGATTACAGCATCTCACAAAAGAAGAAAATGAAAAGCAGTTACATCTACATAATAACTAATAAATATAGAACAACACTTTATGTTGGTGTAACTTCAGATTTAAATAAAAGAGTAGTTGAACATCAAAATGAAATAGGTTCAGAATTTACTAAAAAGTATAATCTGAAAGATTTAATTTACTATGAAGAATTCAACGATATCAATCAAGCAATAGCCAGAGAAAAACAAATTAAAAATTGGAAGAAAGATTGGAAGCTAAACCTCATAAAAGAGATGAATCCAAGTCTTATAACCCTATTGCTCTGATGAGAATCTGAAACAAGTTCAGATTGACGATAGTAATCAAGTAACGTCATGCTGAACTTGTTTCAGCATCACACAAGTAAAAAAACAATAATAAGTACTCTAATGAGAACCAGAAACAAGTTCAGATTGACGATAGTAATCAGGTAACGTCATGCTGAATTCGTTTCAGTATCTCACAAAAGAAGAATAATTAAACAGCGTCATGCTGAACTTGTTTCAGCATCACACAAATAAAAAAACAATAATTAGTACTCTAATGAAAACCAGAAACAAGTCCATATTGACGAATAATAATCAAGTAACGTCATGCTGAACTCGTTTCAGTATCACACGAGAGAAGAGTAATTGAATAGCGTCATGCTCAACTTGTTTCAGCATCACACAAGTAAATAATAATGTGACCCTGAAATAAATTCAGGGTGACGACATGAATAACCATGAATAACCATGAATAAAATAAACCAAAAACTAAAAGAAGACAAAAAGTTATTATCCATATACTTTTCCGCAGGATATCCAAACCTCAACGATACCATTTCAATCATTGAAAACTTAGAGAAAAGTGGTGTTGATATGATAGAAATAGGATTACCATTTAGTGACCCTTTAGCAGATGGACCAACCATACAAGCAAGCTCTACGCAAGCTTTAAAAAATGGAATGACTACAGATATTCTTTTCAACCAATTAAAAGACATTCGTAAAACGGTTTCAATTCCTTTGATTATAATGGGATATTTTAACCCCATATTTCAATATGGAGTAGAAGCATTTTGTAAAAAATGTCAAGAGATTGGTATCGACGGACTCATAATTCCAGATCTACCTGTAGATGTTTATAATGAGCAATACAAGTCCATTTTTCAGAAGTATGGTTTGATCAATGTATTTTTAATCACACCTCAAACGTCTGTAGAGCGTATTGAGTTTATTGATTCTATTTCCGAAGGATTTATATACATGGTAAGTAGTGCAAGCGTTACAGGAAGCAACTCTGGTTTTGGAGATGAACAAACCGCTTATTTTAAACGCATTGCAGATATGAACCTTAAAAATCCGCAAATTGTAGGTTTCGGGATTTCAAATAACGAAACGTTTACTCAAGCGACTCAACACGCCAAAGGTGCAATTATTGGGAGTGCTTTTATAAAATTTCTAACGGATAACCGTTTATCTAAAATTTCAGAATTTACAACTTCAATCTTGAATTAAATTCTATATTTGGTTTAACTAACTAATAAATTAAGAGATATGAAATGGTATTTAAAAGTCGTAAGAGATAATTACGCAAATTTCAACGGAAGAGCAAGAAGAGAAGAATATTGGATGTTCGTATTATTCAACCTTATTTTCATTATTGCCATTGCTATGGTATCTGGCGTATTAGCTGGTCTATTTGATGCACCTGCTTTTATGGGATTGTATATGATTTATTTACTTGGTGTATTAATCCCAAGTTTAGCTGTTGCTGTTAGACGTTTGCATGATGGTGGCAAAAGTGGTTGGTTTTACCTTATAGGTTTAATACCAATTATTGGAAGCATCTGGCTTATCGTTTTATTTGTAACTGAAGGAGAAAGAGGAACTAACCAATATGGTCCTGATCCAAAATCGGCAGATAACGAAGAAATTAGTACAATCGGTACTAAAGAGATTGAATAATTTCATCTCATAAAATTTCAACCTACTCCCAAAAGAGTAGGTTTTTTTTGCTCAAAAACTAAGAGACTCTTAAATTTATTTTTGATATTTAGATCATAAATAATAGAACTTAAAACAATGCATTGGTATTTAAAAGTAATAAAAGAGAACTATGCTAATTTTTCTGGACGTGCAAGACGTAAAGAATATTGGATGTTTGTATTAGTACAAATCATCATTTCCATATTAGTATTATCATATGCATCTCTTGTCGATGATTTTTTTGATACACCTATTGTTGGGTCTGTTTTAGGTATATACTTCTTAGCAACATTAGTTCCTTGGCTAGCATTAAACGTAAGGCGACTTCATGATATAGGAAAAAGTGGTACCTATATATTTATTAATTTTATTCCTGTAATTGGTCGTATTTGGTATATTGTTCTTGTTGCAACAGAGGGAGAATATGGATTAAACAACTATGGTCCTGATCCTAAAGGAGAGGCTTTTGATGAAATTGACGATATAGGTCAACTAGAAGAATAACACATGAAACGAGCTTTTTTAAAAGCTTTAGTAACCAAGACAATGATTAATAGCGAACAGTATGTGACAATTGAAAAATAATATATGAAAACACATGAAACTACTCAACGATTTTAGAATTATTATATTATTATGCCTCACTTTGGGCTTAGCTCCTTTTTTTCCAGAACCTCATATTTGGGGGAAATTAAAATGGATTGCTGGTGGCGCAAATGGGATGCAATTAAAAGACTGGTTTGATGTATTACTTCATGGATTCCCATGGGTACTTTTAATTCGCTTGATAATTGTCAAACTTGTTTTAAATACGAAAATAAAAAAATAAAAAAATGTCACTTAATATCGTTTTATTCGAACCCGAAATCCCAAATAACACGGGTAACATTGGCAGATTGGCTTTAGCCACTGGCTCTAAATTACATTTAGTAAAACCTTTTGGTTTTGAAATAAGTGATAGTAGATTAAAACGTGCTGGTTTAGATTACTGGCAACATTTAGATGTGATTATCTATGAGTCTATTGAGGCGTTTTTCAGTAAAAATAAAGACGCAAAGTTTGCTTTCTTTTCTAGTCATGGCGAGCAATCACATTGGGATATCAAATTTGAGGAGAATCTTTTTTTGGTCTTCGGAAAAGAATCGGCTGGCTTACCTAAATCTATAATAGAAACTTACGAAGAGCACCTTTACAAAATACCCTTATACAGCGAACATATAAGAAGCTTAAACTTAGCTAATGCTGTTGGTATTGTGACCTATGAAGGTTTACGACAGCTTAATTAAATTAGCATAACATTATTAAAAAACAAGGTTTATTTGATTATCTTCAATAAAAAATAAACCATGAAATATCATATTATTATTAATAGTGTAAAGACTGTTGATGCGCTTCAAAATGCTTGGACAAACGATGATTATATTCAATTACTAAAAGAATTTGGACTTGAAGATACAGAAAGTTCAAATCCTTCAGAATTATTAGAATTATTATTCATGGCAATTTCAGATTTTGAGCCGAATGAAGCTGCAGTGATACTATTGACCTATAAGTTAAGTGAACATTTAAACGAAAACCAAATTGAGCAAATGTCTCACGACATGTTGTTGGATAAAATTTCTGAAGAATACGCAGATATTTCTCTTCATCATCAGTTATTTAACATCAACCAATTATTGCATAAAGCTTATAATGGGTCTTTCCCTAGCGCAAAAGCAACGATTATAGAATTTGAAATCACTCCAAATAAAAACGTAGATAAAGAAGTCGTACTTAAAGCGTTTGACAAAACATTGGCTGGCAACAACGTTATTAAACGTTTGTTTTCAAATCAATTGGCTGGTAAAGCATCTTTTGAAGAAGCCGAAGCTATTGTTTGGGATTTAAAATCTACAGGTGATACATCGTATGTGCTTACAACATCAGAATATTGGATGAGTAGAGACGAGTTTAACGATGCAGAGTTTGATGCAACAGTTATAGAATTTGAAGAAGATGATGAGGATTAAACTTTTTTAATTTTTAATAAGTCAACTATAATAAAAAATAAAAAAGCTCCAAATATTGGAGCTTTTTTTTATGTTTTGTCTTGTGACCTGTTTTTATTACGAAGCATCTTTAAATACATATACTCCACCTTGGTTCTTGCCCATGGTGTGCGTCTCAAAAACTTTAAGCTGGATTTAATTGATGGATTATCATTAAAGCATCTAACATTAATGATGGTTCCCATGTATTCCCAACCGTAATGAGCTTCCAAATCTGTGACGATTTGTTCTAGTTTAATTCCGTGTAAAGGGTTATTCTTTTGTGTTTCCATTACAATTGTTCTACCATTTTCTTGATTTTCACAGCTTTCTCAAAATGATCTAATTGGTGTGTTTTAATCCACCATATAGCAGCTTCCATCAATAACTCTGGAGTATCATTTTTATTTTTGAAAAAAGCGTAAAAAGAGATACCAACGTTGTCTCCCTTTTGGGCAATCTTATGATTGCAAACTTCTACAATTTTTTGCTTTAAGACTGTTGTCATACTAAAATGAATTAAAATGCAATAACACTTTAATTAGTTACGTCTATCGTTACGTCGTCTAGAATTACTACTATTACTACTACTTCGGTTTGAGCTACTTCTATTTCCTCCAGAGTTACCTCCTGAGTTTCTAGGACCAGAATTACGGTTTCTGTTTCCTCCACCTTGTCTACCTTGACCTTGTTTAATTGGCTCAGTAGATGCATTTGGATCTGGTTCAAAACCTTCAACAATTTCTACTTCAATCTTTTCACCAATAAGTTTTTCTATATCACGTAAATATGTAGTTTCATCTGCACTTACCAACGATATCGCTTTACCATCTGCTCCTGCTCTACCAGTTCTACCAATACGATGAACGTAATCTTCAGAAATATTAGGCAATTCAAAATTCACAACATGTGGTAATAACGGAATATCCAATCCACGAGCTGCAATATCTGTAGCGACCATGACTCTTACTTTTCCGCTTTTAAAACCTTCAAGTGCTTTAGTTCGGGCACCTTGACTTTTATTACCATGAATGGCAGCAGCACTAATACCTGATGAAATAAGTTTTTTAGTCAACTTATTCGCACCATGTTTAGTTCTACAAAATACAAGTGCTTGTTTCCAGTTTCCTTCGGAAATGAGCTTAATTAACAAATCTGGCTTTTTTCCTTTAGCAACACGATACACTTTTTGAGAAATAGCTTCTACGGTTGTGTTTTCTGGAGTTGCTTCTACTTGTACAGGATTATTTAAAATCCCATTAGCAAGCTTTTTAATATCTTTTGAAAATGTAGCCGAGAACATCAAATTTTGACGTTTTGCTGGCATAACACTCATCACTTTTTCTATATCTCTAAGAAAACCCATGTCTAGCATACGGTCTGCCTCATCCAAGATAAAAACCTCAACACGTTTTAGTGATAAAAGGTTTTGATTGTGTAAATCTAATAAACGACCAGGTGTTGCAACCAAAATATCCACACCACGACGAATCGTAGCAGCTTGTGGTTTTTGATTAACACCTCCAAAAATCACAGCACTTCTAATATCTAAAAATTCACTGTAATCCATAACACTTTGATGAACCTGAGCAGCAAGCTCACGCGTTGGTGTTAAGATTAAAGCACGAATTGGTCTAAATTTAGTTTTAGGATTTTCAGATAAATAATGTAATAATGGTAATGTAAAACCTGCAGTTTTACCTGTTCCTGTTTGTGCCGAAGCCAATACATCACGTCCTTCTAATACTGGAGGAATTGCTTTTTCTTGAATTGGACTTGGAGTTGTGTATCCTTTTTTACTAATAGCTTTTAGTAAAGGCTCAGATAGGCCTAAATCTTTAAATGACATATAATATATTTGGTCAAATTAGTGTTTAAATGACCTTCTGTGTATTAAGCGTCATTTTCTGTTGTGCGCAAAGGTAGTGCTAATTTAGGGGATAGCAGTATTTAGGTTGATTTTCTCGGGAAAATTGTCGAACTTTCGGGTTGCTGTGGATATAGACTATAGTGTATATCCAATTGTTGCCATTAATGCGAAAATGAAAATTATACAGAACAATAAATCCATTACAGAAAGTAGAAATACCCTTGGAAATTTAATAAACTCTCATCTTGAATTATTAATGCCTGAAAAAGGAAAAAACAAACAAAAAATTTTAGAGCTATGTCACGTTGGAAAATTTTTAATGTTTTTTAATAATAAAATCCAAATTAACGAATTATCCGAAAAGCCTGATTTTATTTTAAAAGGAGAATTTGGAAAAATTGGATTAGAACATCAAATATTAGTTGACAATAAATCAAAAGAGAGAGAAGGTTTTTATGAGAACATATTTTCAATGGCTGAAAAAGAATTAAATTCTGACAAAAATTTACCCAATTTTTTAATTACTTGTTATCCCATTCCATATGTGAATTTTAAAATTAACGAAAAAGAAAATTTAGTAAAAACAATTGTTCGAGTCGTAAAAGAATATATATTATCTGAAAAACTAATTGAAAATCCAATAATTGAAAGAATAATGATGACTGATCATTCTCAAAAAAGTCTAAATGTCAATTTAGGAGCTTGGTGGGTGAAAGATATAACAGAGGAACTTATATTATCAGCAGTTCGAAAAAAAGAATCTAAATTAGCTTCATACAGAAAAAATAGTGGAGAAAATCAATGGTTGCTTATTGTAATTGGAAGTAATGGAGAAAGTTCATATAATTTATATAATCCTTTTGAAATGAATTTAAAAACGGAATTCGAAAAAGTTTATATTCTTGAGGACTTTAATAACAGACTTTTTGAATTAAAATAGAAAGCACTAATGGCAACACCGTATATAATTTATTGCTGGCTTCTCGCATACTTACGAAAGTCCTCGCGGACTTTAGACTGCCCCCAAAAAGTTAGACACTATTTGAGGGTATTTTTATGGAAAGAAAAGTCAAGTATAATTATGAATTTAAACTTCGTTGTGTAAAAGAGGTCTTAAATCATCACCAAACCGTA
>NZ_JADILU010000008.1 GCF_015319355.1 Psychroserpens luteus
AATGGTACCTACAATGGTAACCAATTGCCAACAAGCGACTACTGGTTTGTAGTAGAGTATAATGAACCTAATACAGGTGACCGTAAAGAATTTAAAGCCCATTTTACCCTGAAAAGATAAATCGATATGAATCTAAAAAAGTTTTGTTTAATAACAATTTTAATTCTGTTCAGTCAAGTCGGAACTGCACAAGAAGGATTACCCATTTATTCTGATTATTTAACTGATAATTACTACCTAATCCATCCTTCTATGGCTGGTGTAGGGAATTCTGCTAAAGTAAGATTAACCGCTCGTGCACAATGGTTTGGGCAAGATGAAGCGCCTAATCTTCAAACTTTAAGTATTAATGGTAGAATAGGAGATTCTCAATCTGCAATTGGAGGTATAGTTTATAATGATAAGAATGGATATCATTCTCAAACAGGTGCGTATTTTACGTATGCACATCATTTAATGTTTTCTCGTAATGAGATTGATTTAAATATGTTATCCTTTGGATTAAGTGCTGGGTTTATTCAGTATAAATTAGATGAAACAGAATTTTTAGCAGATGGTTTTGATCCAATTATTGCTGGTGTTGAGCAAAGTGCAACTAACTTTAATGTTGACGTAGGATTCTCATATCATTTAATTGATTTTTATGCACATGCAACGGTTAAAAACGTATTGAATAACGATGGTATCAATTTTAACGAACAAGGTTTAAGCTATAATAATTTAAGAACCTATGTATTCTCTGCAGGAAATACATTTAGTAAATACAATAGCGATTGGAGTTTTGAACCATCTATGATGTTTTTATATAAAGATGCAACTGAAGAAGCTTCTATAGATATCAATGCAAAAGCTTACAAAAAAATGGATTTTGGTAAAGTTTGGGGAGGATTATCTTACAGAAGAAGTTTAGATGGTGCTGAGTTTTTAGATGGGTCTGGTGTAAGTAGCCAAAAATTACAATATTTCACACCTTTTGTTGGTGTAGACTATAATAATTTTGTTTTTGCTTATACATATTCTTACCAAGCAAATTCGGTTGTGTTTAATAATGGAGGTTTTCATCAAATAACATTGGGTTATAACTTTAATGTTAGAAGAGAGAAATACGAATGTAATTGTCCTGCAATTAATTAAAACAATTGCTTTTCTATAAATAAGAAAAAGTCTCGATTATTAATCGAGACTTTTTTGTTGAATATATTTATTGTGTTTTATTCTTAATTACCAAGTATATTTTTTTTCTTTTGCTTGTGTTTTAATCGCTTTTATCATAGCATTTTCCAAATCATTAGAGCCTTCTTTTTGTTGCGTCTTTATAAACAGTCTACGCTTCTCATTTAAGTTTTGAATTTCTGTTTGAATAACCTCACGCTCTTTGCGTTTTGTTGCGATATAAGCTTTTATTTCTTTTGCGTTTTTATCTTTTAGTTCTGCAGGTAATTCTTCTTTTTTTAAAGAATCATATTTAAAATCTTTCTCTTTTTCGGCATCCACCAAATCCCAAGACGAGTTTTTATATAAGTGTGAACTTTTACTTACGGTTCTACTTACTGCATTTTCATCACTATAACCTTGAGCATTATCATCTTGTTCTGCTTGGAGTGCCATTTTTTTGCGTCCATTGTTGCCATAAGCAACATAAGTGCTATTAAGTTTTTGATTTAATTTTAAAATTTTGTCATCATAAGGTGTAGCAACATAAGTTGTTGTATGATTATGATTTATCGCCATATAATCACCATGAGCGAGATCTGCACCATCTTTCCAATAGGAAGAAATACCTTGATTATAATCACCACAAAAAATAGTATTTATACTAACTCCATTTTTATGAGCTTGCTTCGCTGCATCTTGATAGCTTATTTTACCTTGTGAGAAAGGCTCGTTGCCTGCAATGAATATAAGTTTCAAATCATCTTGGTTATCTCCCCATTTTAATTGATTTAAAGAGGTCTGAATCGCCTGGCCACAATATTCGTTTCCGCCATTTGTGGTGAGAGAAAATAGTTGCTTTGAGATTTCATCTAAATCATCACTAAAAGCAATGACTTGTCTTATAAAACCTTCTTCGCCATTGAGATTGTCATTGCCATATTCATAAAGTGCAATGTTAAGGTTTGGTTGCTCATCACCACATTTTGCATAAGACAATTCATTGACGATATCCCAGAGTTGTGCTTTCGCTTGATCAATTAATCCATCCATACTATTGCTTGTGTCTAATAATAATGCAACTTTAATAGATTGTTTATTTGGGTGATGTGTTTCAGTTTCTAAAAGTGCTATTTGCTTTGTTTCTTTCTTCTCATTTGCATTACAAGACATAAATCCAATCATGCAGAATAAGATTGCGAGTGTTTTAAATTTTGTTTTCATCTGTTTGTTATTTATTATTTAGTATTGTGTATTCTTGATTAATTGAAGTGCCTTCATACACGATTCTATGATCAAAAAAGGAAATTAATTCATCTAACTCATAGACGTTTTTATAGCCATAACCATATAAATTGATATAAGTTGGAATATTGAGAGCCAATGATAAAGTCTTCTTTTTTTCTTCTTCGGAAGGTGGAATTAACAAAGTTTTGCTCATAAAATGTACCTCGTCGCCATCAAAATTATTATTACAATAAATTAAGATGGTTGTGTTTGTATCTGGAATGATCTTAGCTAGATTGCTTACAGAGAAATCTGAAAAGTTTAAATGCAAAGCACCTTTTACATGCTTTTTATCATACATATCTTTAGAACGTGTATCTAAAATAATGACATTTGGTTTTTTGCTTTTTTCTGAAAATTCATTAAAGCTTATCAGTCTATGCTCTCTGTGTTCTTTTACCACTTTTACTAAACCTTCAAAGTCGCTATAACTTACTTTAGCTTTAGGGAAGTCTAGTTTTTGAGTTTCCGAAGTGGAACACATTAATAACGAAACGGATAATAATATTAATACTGTTTTCATGGTTATCATTTTAATCGGTTTGTAATGCTTTGATGTCTATAGTTCCGTTTGGAGACACAACATAATATTTGTGCTTGATTTCTGTTTTTACCACTGGCTCTACTTTAGTTTCCTTAGGTTTTGGTGAGTATTGCAATCTTATGTTCATGCCTATTTGTACAACAGGTTCTAAAATTGACGGATTCACAACCACATCATAGTTTTCATAAGACAAGGGTTGATAGTAATATGAGGTTTGTTTTTTTACAGTAGTAACACCTTTTTTCTTTTTAATAGCTTCAAAAGAAACACTGTTAAAAGCTTGGTAGCTTTGGTAAAAATCTTTTGGGAAATAACAATATTGGTCATCTGCAATTGCCACATTATAATCTGTTAAATCAAAACCTAAAACTTTGTAATAGGCTTTTTTCTCCTCTATGAGTTTAAGAAGTTTTGTTTGTAGGTTTTTATAGACCTCTGCAATGTTCTCAATGTAATAATCAACTTTTACTAGATTGTATATTTCACTTTTGGCACAAGCAGTTAAAATGGTTTCAAATTGATTGGTTTTTGTAAATTGTATGTGTAAATTTTGCTGTAATTCAAACCCATTAGGAACTTCGGTATAAGTTTTACTAAACAATTTTTTCTGTACTTCAATTTCATAGTTTGGAACAAATGAAATGACATCTACAGCAAAATCATCATCTGTGATTCCTATTGATTTTAACTGACTTTTGATTTTATCAATTCTTTGATTGATTAAAAGGTTTGTACTATCTGCAGTTGGTCCAATTTGAGAGATATTAAAAATGGCAGTATAGGTTGTGGCTTCAACATTTTGTAATGCTTTGACATCAATAAGCACATGTGTACTTGGACTGAGTGTTTTAGAAATTTGTTGTTGAACTGTTGGATTATAAATCGTTGCATTACCAGAGTGTAAAACATTTTGGCGAGAAATTTGATCGTAATTTCCTTTGTGTTGTGCTGTTACATTTCCGAAGAAAATTAAAATTAGTAACAGGCTTAAAATGTTGTTTTTCATTTTTTGATGTGTTTTTTGATTTGAACCGTAAATTTAGAAGCATCTTAATTTGAAAAAAAACGAGAATGAGTAAAATGGTCATTTGGTTTAGGCAATGAGATTTATAAATGAGTGACCTTGCACATTTTGCTACGTAAATGTGATTTATCGTCTCAACGCAATTTTATTTAATCAATTAAAGTATGTAAGTTTATTCCGTTCAATAATAATAGACCCAATTAATGGGCATGAAATGAAGCAAATACTTACATATATTTTTTTAATGTTACTGTTATTTTCCTTCGGAAATCTAACAGCTCAACAAGATGATAAAGCTTACGATAAAAAAGAAGCTACATTATTTACAATTAGAGGTTCGGTTAGAGAAAGTGATACTTACAAGCCAATTTCAAAAGTAAATATTGAAATTAATGGAGGCGCTTATACAATGACGAGTATTGATGGTGCTTTTATTATTAGAGCCAAAAAAGGAGACGAATTAGTCATTAGGCACAAAGATTTTGAGACTGTTTATTATACCATTAAAGATGATGAACGTATTACAGTAGAAGTAGAGCCAGCGACTAAAAGCAAACAATCTCGATCAAAGTTTAAAACAGATGTAAAAACTTTTAATGCATTAGTAGATTCTATAAGCAAATACAAAAAGGTAGATATTGGAAAAAGTATAAATTTTGCTGGTGAAGCTTTATCTCAAAGTGGATCTCAGCAACAAAATGCAGAAGCTTATTTGGTTTTAGCAGAAGTTTACATGTATTGGAAACAATACGATTTGGCACTAACAAATTATAGAGTAAGTCTACAAAATCAAGAGTCTAATGAAGCAAAGTTAGGCTTAGCAAAGGCTTATGAACGTAATAAAAACTATCAAGAGAGTATTGACACTTATAAAGCTATTGATAAAAAGGAATTGAGTAATTATCAGTTGGTATCTCTATATGAAGGTTTGGGAGATACTTATTTTAGTATCAAGGATTACGATGCTTCAATTACAGCTTATAAAAAAGGACTGGAAATTTCTAATACACATTTAATAAAACCAAAGGTTGTAGATCTAAATTCAAAAATTGCACAATCCTATAATAGTAATGGTAGCGTTGTTGAAGCAGGATACTTTTTTGATAATTCTCTAAATCTTGCTGAAGAAGGAAGTAAAAAACGTGCCTTAGAAGAGAAAGAAACTGTAGCAGAATTCAATAATATTAATCGCAATTATTCCGAAGAAATTCAACTTAGAAAAGAAATTGTAAAGGATGTTGAAGATGTAGAACGTGATTCTATAGTAGAAAACGAAAGTGCACTCACATTACAAAAACAAAACTATAAAATTGGTAATGCCTACTTCTTGCAAAAAGATTATGCAAATGCTATCCCTTATTTAGAAAAAAGTAGAGAAGAAGCAGATGCTAAGGGTGATTTGGTCGTAAAAAAAGATGCAATACGAAAAATCTCAGATGTTTATGTAGATGCAGGTGATTTTGAAAATGCAAAATTGGCTTTTGAAGCTTATAAATTGGTTGTTGATGAATTATATATAAAACGAGAGCAAGAGCTCTCACAATCTGATCGTTTTAGACGTAATATTATTGAACAACAAAATAGAATTACTAGTCTAGAAAGTGATCGACAGCTTAATTCTAGTTTGGCTAATGAGCGTAGTAAAAACCAAGAATTGATTATCTATTCGTTAATTGCAGGTTTGGTTTTATTGACCGTTACCGCCTTTTTTATGTACAAATACATTAAGCAGCAACGTTTAGCAAATAACTTACTGGCTTTAAAATCTTTGCGTAGTCAAATGAATCCACATTTTATTTTTAACGCTTTAAACTCGGTTAATAGCTTTATTGCGAGTAATGATGAACGCACAGCGAATAAATATTTATCAGATTTTTCACATCTAATGCGAGCAGTTTTAGAGAATAGTGAAGAAGATTTTATTCCGTTGCAAAAAGAAATTGAGCTTTTAGAATTATATACCAAGTTAGAACATTTCAGATTTCAAGATAAGTTTGATTATGATATTACGGTTAATGAGGATGTGGTTGTTGGTGAGTATCAAATTCCGCCCATGTTATTACAGCCTTACATAGAAAATGCGGTATGGCATGGATTACGTTATAAGACCGAAAAAGGCCATCTACAAATTACCGTCGCCAAAAAGAGTGATAACGAAATAACAATCACAGTAGCAGATGATGGAATTGGACGAACGCGATCCAAAGATTTAAAAACCGAAAACCAACAGAAACAAAAGTCAAAAGGAATGGGTAACATAAAAAAACGTGTGGCTATTCTTAACGATATGTATAAAGATAAGGTTGATGTGTTTATTGACGATAATTCTGCGGAAGAAGATGCAGGAACTAAAGTGGTAGTGACATTAAAAAAAGATTAAATGAATTTTCATTAAACTAACTAATTATATGAGTTTTAAGATTTTATTGTTTTTGGTGCTCTCATCAAGTAGTTTATTTAGTCAAACAGATAAAAAACTAATAACCTCGCATACTGAGAAAAGAGTAGTGTATTCTGATAGTTCTAAAATAAAAGTGTATCACAATACGGGTAAAAGCACACTTGAAGATACTAAAGTAGCATTTTATATAAATGGAGATTTTATAAGTAATGCTTCAATATTAAAAACTATTAATCCAAAAAAGATTAAATCTTTATCGGTAGAAAAAGATTCAATAACAATTAATGATGATTTATATATTGGAAAAATATTTATCAATTTAGTTGATGGTTATCAGCCAAAATTAATTTCCTTGAAGGATTTTATTGGAACTCATTTAGAATTGAATGATCTACCACAAATTTTTCAATTAGATGAAACTATACTTAATGTTAAAAGTGATGACTTTTTGATTGATGAACATTTTATAATGGTGGTTTCTGTAGAAGAAATTAAAACTTCCGAAGAAAATGTTAGTGTAAACCTCATTAGACTTATTACCAAAACGGAAGAAAATATTAAAAGAGGTAATACTATTATCTTAAAGTAAGGATTTAAACTATGAAACTAAAATCAATAATCGTAGAAGACGAAGAAACAAGCAGAAAAATCCTCAGGAATTATCTCAACAAGTATTGCCCAAATGTTGAAGTGCTTGGAGAGGCAGCAAATGTAGAAGAGGCTTTGGTTTTAATTCGTAATACAGAATTAGATTTAGTGTTTCTAGACGTAGAAATGCCTTATGGTAATGCGTTTGACTTATTAGATAAAGTTGGTGATGTAAATTTTGAAACGGTTTTTGTAACCGCTTATAATCATTATGCAATAGATGCTTTAAATGCACATGCTTCGTATTATTTGATGAAGCCTATTTCTATAGATGAACTCATTAAAGCGGTAGATTATGTGACCGAAATCAGAACAAAAGAAGACGCACTACAAGATCAAGTTCTAGTTCCAAAAATGAATACTGTCAATGGTAAAATTACCATTCCACAACAAGATGGGTTTGAAGTTCTACAAACAGCAGACATTATGTATTGTAAAGCAGATGATAATTACACAGAAATCTATCTCAATAATAATAAAAAGAAACTCGTTAGTAAAACCTTAAAGTATTTTGAAGATGCATTGACTGAAAGTGGTTTTGCAAGAGTTCATAAAAGTTATCTGGTCAACGTTAATGAAGTTACCAAATACATCAAAGGAAAAGGAGGAAGCGTTGTTTTAAGCAACGGAAAGGAAATTATGGTATCTGCCTCTAAGAAATCAGATTTGTTGTCTTATTTTAAATAATCAATCCCTTTGAAAAAAGGGATCTCATAATAGAAAAACTAAAACATAGTCTAATCAGAAAGGAATGATCTAAACCAAAAGAGATTCCTTTTTTTAAAGGAATAATATGCCAATTATAAAACCAGTAAAAGGAAAACATCCACAAATTTCAGATGATTGTTACATCGCAGAAAACGCAACCATTGTTGGTGAAGTTTCTATAGGAAAACAATGTAGTATTTGGTTTAATGCTGTTATTCGAGGTGATGTACATTTTATTAAAATAGGAGATAAGGTTAATATTCAAGATGGAGCAGTGATTCATGCGACCTATCAAAAATCCCCTACAACTATTGGTAACAATGTCTCAATTGGTCACAACGCGATAGTTCACGGTTGCACCATTCAAGATAATGTGCTTATTGGTATGGGAAGCATTGTTATGGACGATTGCATCATAGAAAGCAATAGTATTATTGCTGCAGGAGCAGTAGTGACTAAAAATACAATTGTAGAGTCTGGCAGTATTTACGCAGGCGTTCCAGCAAAAAAGGTAAAGGATATTAGTCAAGAATTAATTTCTGGTGAGATTAATCGTATTGCAGATAATTATTTGGAGTATTCTAGTTGGTTTAAAGAATAGTTGAAATTTCATTCAGAAGGAAGAATGACTGAAGAATCTAATATTTATCAATAGATTCTTCGCTTACGCTCTGAATGATAATTATTCTTTTAAAAATAACTTCGGTCCCGATAATTATCGGGATGATTACTAAAAATCCAAGCTCTTCACAATAAACTTATCATCTAAAATAGTTTTCAGGACAGTTACATTTCCGTTGGAATAAAAAATATTCTCAGTGTTTTGAGTCGTCATATTTAGAAGCTCATGTTGCCTTAAAACAGCCTGGGTCTGCTTTGCAACTGCCAAACCAGAATCGATAATTTTGACATGCTTAGGAAGGATTTCCAATAATAATGGAATAAGGTATGGATAATGTGTGCAACCTAAAACGAGATAGTCAATATCTGCTCTAAGCATTGGTTTTAAATATACGTGTAAAAGTGATTTCATCTCATCACTATTCGTTTCTCCCGCTTCAATTAATTCTACAATACCTTTGCCAACTTGCTCGATAATTTTGATGCCATTACTATATAAATCTGTAGTTTTATGAAATAGCGCACTGCTTAACGTTCCTTTTGTAGCAAGAATCCCTATGGCTTTAGATTGTGTGTTTAAAGCAGCAGGTTTAATTGCAGGCTCTATACCAATAAATGGAATATTATAGGTTTCGCGTAAATGAGAAATAGCATTTGTTGTAGCTGTATTACAAGCCACAACAATAATTTTACAATTCTTCTCTAGGAGTAACTCTGTATTTTTAATACTCAAAGCAATAATCTCATCCTTTGATTTATTACCATAAGGCGCATTTTTGCTATCTGCTAAGTAGATGGTGTTTTCATGAGGCAATAGCGCATTGATTTCCTTGAATATGGATGTGCCTCCAATTCCAGAATCAAAAACACCTATGGCTTGTTTACTCATATAACAAAAATAAAAAAGCCACTTATTAAAAGTGGCTTCCTTGTGATTTATTTTAGAATTCTCTTAGAATCCTAATTCTTTCTTTACATCTGCTAAAAGGTCTTTACCATCTGCAACTAGTACACCACCACCTTGAGTAGAGTCTAATACATATTGGAAACCTTGAGCTTTAGATACTTTAGTAATTGCAGCCTTAGCTTTTTCAAAGATAGGCTTTAATAAAGCTGCTTCTTTTTTACCAAGATCTTCTTGAGCTCCTGCTTGGTACTCACGAATGCTTTGTTCCATTTGTTGAACTTCTTGAGCACGTTTTGTGTTTTCTTCTTCAGTTTTAGTATCAACTTCTGCTCTGTACTGTGTTACTTTGTTTTGAAGCTCAGTAACCATCGTTTTGTAATCTGCATCGTAAGTCTTAGATAATTTTTCAATTTCAGCTTGAGCAGCTTTCATATCTGGCATAGATTGTACTAACTCAGTAGTGTTGATATGTGCAATTTTACTTTGTGCTGTTGCAAGAGTTGTTGTTCCAACAAATAGTATAGCTGCTAATACAAGGGTTTTTAAATGTTTCATTTTTAAATTTGTTACGTGTTATAATTATTATTTTTAGTTATCGTCAGGAACAGAGTCAGTTTCTTTTTGTTTTGCCTCTCGTTCATCTTTTGCTTTTTTTCTCTCTTCTAATATTTTCTTTTTTCGCTCTTCGAGTGCTTTTTTACGCTCTTCACGATCTTTTATTTTTTTTTGTTTCTTCTCTTCGGCTACTTGAGCTGGAGTTTTAGTTCCAGTATTTACTTTAGCTTTACTAGAATCTTGTTTTTTAGTGTTTTCACCTTTTTCTGAGGTTTGAACTTTTTCACCATTTGTACTATCTCTTTCTGCTTTAGCCTCTGCTCTCTCGTCTAATATTTTTTGACGTCTTTCTGCAGCAGCAGCTTTTAAAGAATCTCTTCTTTTTAATTGTGCTTCTTGACGTTTAGCTATTTCAGATTCACGTGCAGATTTTTTATCTTCAATGGCTTGTTGACGTTCATCTAATTCTTTATTCACAATAGGTACAACATCTTCTTTTTCTGCTTCTTTACGCTCAGATCTAGATTTTGCTTGTGTTCGTTTAAAAGATCTTGTAATACTTCTTATAACAAGCTCGCTAAGGTCAAATCGCTCTGCTGAGTACAACATCACAACATCTGCAGATTTATCAAAGATGAAATCATATTTTTTACCACCTGCAATTTCTTGAACTGCAGCAAAAATTTGATCTTGGATAGGTTGAATCAACTGTTTCTTTTGAATCATCAAATCTCCATTTGGTCCAAATCGTTTTTGTTGATAGTCTAAAACCTCTGCTTCTTCAAATGAAATGTCTTCCAAACGTTCTTCATATAACTCTTTGGTTAATAAAACACTTTCACTATTTAATTGTTTCTTTTTAGAATCAATCGCAGTAAGTCGTTGCTCAATCTCTGTTTTCCATTGTTGAACTTTACTCTCTAGTTGAGAATTAGCTTGTTGATATTCTGGAATATTTTCTAAAATATATTCAGTATCTATATAACCTATTCTAACACCACGTTGTGCATTGGAAACAAAGCTCATTAGACTTATTATGGCCACTAAAAAAAGAACTTTACTTTTCATCTGTATAATTTTATTAGTTATGTATTTACTATAAACTTTTAAAAAGACAGATTAAATTACGATTCTGTCATTGTGTTTAGTTTTTCAAATTAACGAAATATATTTAGAAAAATTTTAACACACACATTAAATCGTCAAATTGTTAATAGAAAATATCGTGCCAAGATTAAAATTGCTGTCCAATAATGAAGTGAATTTCTTGACCATTCTTTTGAGTTTCTCCAGGTAAAGCATCAAATCCATAACCAAAATCAATACCTAATAATCCAAATGCTGGCATGAAGATTCTAAGTCCGACACCTGCAGATCTTTGAAGGTCGAATGGATTATAATCTCTAAAGTTATCAAATGAAGCACCTGCTTCTATGAAGGTTAAACCATAAATTTTTGCTTGAGCACCTAATGTAATTGGATAACGTAGCTCCATCGAGAATTTGTTGTAAATCGTACCACCATCTGTTGAAGATAACGATTGGTTTGGATATCCACGAAGTTGAACAACTTCTCTTCCATCTAGTGCATAATTAGCTAAGCCATCACCACCAAGGAAGAAACGCTCAAATGGTACAACACCTCTGTCTTGGTTATAAGCACCAAGGAAACCAAATTCCATTCCAGATTTGATAACCAATTTATCCCAAATTCTAGTGTACCAATCTCCTTTGAGTTTTACTTTATAAAATTCTAACCAATTAAAACGTTCTTGATCTATTTCTCCAATTCTAACCAAATCATCTGCATCTGTAGCGTCAAGTTCATCACGTTCATTAATTAGCGCTTCATAATCAACATTATTAAATAATGAGTATGGTAATGATAATTTTCCTGTAATAGAAAAACTAGAACCTCCTGTTGGATAAACAGGATCGACAGATAAATTGTTTCTAGATAAACCAATAGTATAAGATAGGTTGTTAGAATATCCATTTCCAAATGTAAATAGACCAGTATTATAATTTTTTAAGTTATAATGTTGAAATGCTACTGCTTGAGATAGTGTAAAGTAATCATCTGGTACTTTTAAACGTTTTGCAATCCCTACAGAAATCCCTGTAATATTAAATCGTTTATCCTTATCTGCGTCTTGAGTTACTGCATTATATAAAAATTGTTTGGTATGCGATATAGATGTTGATAATTGAACAGGACGTTTTCCTCCTAACCAAGGTTCAGAAAATGAGAAACTATAGGTTTGGTAAAAACGAGAAGCTTGTAAGCGTAAAGCTAAACTTTGACCATCACCAGATGGTATTGGTTTGTAAGCCTCTTTATTAAAAATATCTTTTATTGCAAAGTTGTTAAATGATAATCCTAAAGTTCCAATAAAACCTCCACCACCATAGCCACCTTGCAGTTCTATCTGGCTAGATCCACGCTCAACAACTTCATAGTCAATATCAACAGTACCATCCTGTGTGTTGAAGTTTTTCATATTAGGAGTTAATTGTTGTGCATCAAAGAATCCTAGTTGACCTAGTTCTCTAATAGTTCTAATCACATCACTTTTACGGTATAATGTCCCTGGTTTAGTTCTTAATTCTCTATAAACAACATGATCGTTTGTTTTATCATTACCACTAACACTTACATTATTAAAGTATGCTGGTTTTCCTTCGGAAATTCTAATCTCCATATCAATAACATTTCCTACAGCACTTGTTTCTACTGGATTTATAGTAGAGAATAAATAACCATTATCTTGATATAGGTTTGTTATATCAACTGCATCAGGTTTAGTGTCATCTGCAATACGTTTACGCAATTCTACTCCATTGTAAGTAGAACCTTCCTTAATCCTTAAAATAGAATGAAGTTGCTCGTCAGTAAATACAGCGTTACCTACAAACTTAATTTTACCAAATTTGTATTGTTCACCTTCTTCTACATTTATAAACAGACTAACAGTCTTGTCATTTCGATAAACAATAGAGTCTCCAATAACTCTCGCATCACGATAACCATTTTCTTTATAAGTATCAATCACGCTTACTAAATCTTCTTTGTAATCTTCTTTAATATATTTAGAACGTTTTAAAATACGAATTGGATTTTTTTGCTTGGTATTCTTCATGGATTTCCTGAGTTTTTTATCAGAAATCTTATCATTACCATTAAAGTTAATATGGTCAATTTTTACTTTTTGACCTTTATCAATAAAAACAAGCATATTTACTCTTGCTTTCTCAATAGAATCACCAGTAATTTCTTTAGTAGTTACTGTAGTTTTAGCATTTAAAAAACCTTGCTTTTTATATTTATTGGAAATATAATTACGTGTAGTTGTTACTAAGTTTTCGGTTACTTTAGCTCCTTTAGTAAGGCTGTTTTCAGTTATTAGACCTTCAATTTTACCTTTTTTGACACCTTGTATTGTCACCTCATTTAATTCTGGTAAGTCAACAAGATTAATTTCTAAGTAAGCTTTGTTGCCTTCTGTTTTGGCTAGATATACATCTATACTACTAAAGAGGTTAGAATCCCAAAGCTTTTTAATTGCATTACTAATTTCTTCTCCAGGAATGACAATTTCTTCGCCTACTTTTAATCTCGAAAAAGAAATAACTGTAGATGGATTAAAATTTGTATTGCCAGTAACCTGAATATCTTCTAAGATGTATTTCTTACCTTGATTAAAATCAGATTGTTGTGCAGTTACTACAAAAGATGTAATAAAAATAAATGCTGTAAGCAGTGGCTTAATATATGTTTTCAAAAGTAAGTTGTTAGCTAAGTTGTTCACTTGTTTTTCCAAATCGTCGTTCTCTTTTTTGATAATTAACCAAAGCTTCATATAGGTCCTTCTTCTTAAAATCAGGCCAAAGAATATCTGTAAAATATAATTCTGCATAAGCGATTTGCCATAGCAAAAAATTGCTTATTCTATGTTCACCACTGGTTCGAATTAACAAATCAACATCTGGTAAATTTTGCGTGTAAAGATGCTTATTAATAATTGATTCGTCAATACTTTCAATAGAAATTATATTATTTTTAACTTTATATGTTAATTCTTTGATAACGTTAACAATCTCTTCTCTTGATCCATAACTAAGTGCTAAAGTTAGGGTCATATGAGTATTGTCTTTTGTTTTTTCAATAACCTCTAAAAGTTCTTTATGAGCGTTTTTAGGTAAATCATTTAGATTTCCAATGGCAGATAATTTTATGTTATTATCTTGGAGTGTTTTGATTTCCTTCTTTAATGATTTTACTAAAAGCTTCATAAGGGTTTGAACCTCTAGTTTTGGTCGTTTCCAATTTTCCGTAGAAAAAGCATAAAGCGTTAAGTTTTTAATGCCAATTTCGGCACTAGCTTCAATAACATCTCTTACAGATTTTGTTCCATTTTCATGACCAATGACTCTAAGCAATCCTTGTTTTTTTGCCCAACGACCATTGCCATCCATGATGATAGCAACATGGCGAGGTAATTTATTGAGTTGTATTTGATCTTTCAAATCCATTTAAAAATTGCAATAACATGGTCGTTGACCAAATGTATAAGTTAATGTAAAACCAGTAAATACATACCAGTCATTACTGTTTATGTTTCCAAAGGAAAATCCTTCTAGTTCTGTTGCATCTGGAACACTACCATCTAATTCATCAGTAAACGTATATCGTGCACCAACCTCAAATCCTAAAATTAAATGATTAGTAATGTTAGATTTGATACCTAAAGCCATTGGGATTCCAAAAGCCCAACTATCTGTTCCTTCAGATGTATATTGTCCTACCGAATTAAAATAATAGTTATTATATTTAGCTGTACTTATTCCAGAATATAAATAAGGAACAGCCTTTAATCCACTTTTATGCAAATCAAAATCCCAAAACGTATATTCCATTCCTGCTGAAATTTCTAGTAAATTACTATCAAAAGAATAATTTCTAGCTTTTCGTCTAGGATCATCAGATTTTGAATCTTCACCTACTAAATCTGAATATATTAAAGAGACTCTCCAAGAATGTCTTGGACTTCTATTCCATTTTAAAATAACGCCAAGTGCTGGTGCATTTGGTGCTATGTAAGTTGTAGAACCAATATCACCAATAAAATTACTTCCACCAGCAAACACTCCAACCTCATAAATTTGAGAGTGGCTTGTCTGTGTGAAAAATAGACCCAATAAAAATAAGATTAAATACCTCATAAATTTTTAAAAGTTTGCAAATATAATAATTCTGAATTGCCTTTGGTAATTTGAGGCAAATAGTCTTCCTAAAAACAGAATATATAAGGATTTATTGCGTATTTAACTCTTAATTTCTTTTGTCTTCTCCCCAAAGTAATTTCTGTCTTAAGGTATCAATAAAACTCTCATTAAGCAGTTCTACCATTTTTATCTTAAAACTTGCTTTTTTGATTGTAATGACGGTTGCGTTGGTTAGCGTAATGATTCTAGAATCTAAAGACATTAAGTGTTGATCCTCACGACCATCAACTTGTAATTGTATCGTTGTATCGTCTCGTATAATTAATGGCCTTGCATTTAAATTATGAGGAGCAATAGGTGTTAATACAAAACTGTTTGCATCTGGTGTGATTACTGGACCACCACAACTTAAGGAGTACCCTGTAGACCCTGTTGGTGTAGCTACAATAAGTCCGTCAGCCCAATAAGACGTCAAATACTCATCATTGAGATGTGTTTCTACAGTTATCATAGAGGTTGTGTTTTTTCTACTTACAGCAATCTCATTAAGCGCAAAATTTGTTTCGGTTAAAGCCTCATTTTTAGTATTGGTTTCTACACTTAATAAAGTGCGATCAGATGTTTTGTAGTTACCATTTAGTATATGTTCAATGGCGGTTTCAATTTCATCAGATTGAATAGTGGCTAGAAAACCAAGACGTCCAGTGTTAATTCCCACAATTGGAATAGAAAAATCTCTAACAAAGGTAATGGCTCTTAAAATAGTACCATCACCACCAACACTAACTAAGAGGTCAAAACTTTCGTCTAATTTTGAAAACGTCTGGATCGTATCCGTTTTTTTTTCTTCGGAAACGAGCTGTTCATAAAATTTACTCTCAATATGGATGTCAACGTTATTTTTCCGAAGAACATCAATAAGCTCTTCAAAACATTCTAAAGATTTTTCAGGATAATACAAACTGTAAACCGCTACCTTCATAATTATATGTCTAAGTATTTTTTGAGGTAGTCAGACCGTTCCTTCAAATTTTCTATATATGTATCTTCTTCATGACCAGAAATGATATTGTAACTGTAACGCCTAAAAGTTTGTGCCACATCATTTAGTCCTGTATTGCCAATTTTAAGGGTGATTTGAACCAAATCATTATCCATTTTAGAGATAAAAGCACCTAATAATTTAGCGTCATTGGATTCTACAATTTGACTAATTTCACTAAACGAATAATCTTGTATTCCTTTTTCAACAATTAGTATACCACCAGGTTCTGCAAAAAATGGTGTTTCATTAAACAAACCAATAATATCACCAAGCTCATAATATCCTAGATAGTTATTGTTTTTGTCAAGAACAGGCATAATATTACACGAGTTTTGAGCAAAGGTTTCAAGAACGTCTAACCAATTAGTTTCAGGTCTCACAAAGAAGCCTTCAATAGAATAATTACAATCAGCAATAATTTTTTGTGACTCAAAGCAATGTGCATCATTTTCTGAAATACAGCCTAGGTAAACTCCATCTCTTTCTACTGGGATATGAGAATATGTCAACTCGTTAAACAGGAGTTGAGCATCGCTTACCTTTTCGTTAATGTTAAGCGGTTTTATATCGTTTATGATGTATTCTTGTAATGGCATATTCGTGTTTAATTCTATTGCAAATTAATTAAAAATAACCACAATAAGCATCAACTTGTTTGTATTTTTGTATCTGTAAATTATGAATATATGACTAAGTTAAGTGTAAATATTAATAAGATTGCTACGCTAAGAAATTCTAGAGGTGGTAATACACCAAACGTGGTGCAGTTTGCAAAAGACGTGCAGCGTTTTGGAGCGCAAGGTGTTACGGTTCATCCAAGACCAGATGAAAGACATATTAGGTATCAAGATACTCGAGATTTAAAACCAGAGGTTTATACAGAGTTTAATGTAGAGGGAAACCCGATAAAATCATTCATGGATTTGGTCTTAGAGGTAAAACCAACGCAAGTTACTTTAGTGCCAGATGCTGTTGATGCGTTGACGTCGAATGCTGGTTGGGATACGATTAAGCACAAAGATTTTTTGACAGAAGTGATTCAGGAATTTAATTCCCACGGAATACGTACCTCAATATTTGTAGATCCAGTACTAGAAATGATAGAAGGTGCAAAACTCACAGGAGCAGATAGAATTGAGCTTTATACCGAAAGTTTTGCGCATCAATACAGTCTAGGAAACGAAAAAGCAATTATACCTTTTACTGAAGCTGCAGAGTTATCTAATGAAATAGGTATAGGTATCAATGCAGGACATGATTTGTCATTAGATAACATAAAGTTTTTTAAAGACAATATTCCAGGATTATTAGAAGTGTCTATAGGTCATGCTTTGATTGCTGAAAGTTTATACTTAGGGATTGAAAATGTAGTACAGATGTATTTACAGAGACTTAAATAAAAAATCTTGATTTTTGTCGTTTTGAACATTTCTGAAGTGAAAAGTAATTTTTATTGAAAGTAGCTAAGTACAGCTTATGAGAAATCTCATTATTTAAAAAGAAAAAATGAAACTACACTCCCAAATAATAGGACAAGGTCAACCCTTCGTAATCCTCCACGGATTTTTAGGTATGAGCGACAACTGGAAAACCTTAGGAAATAAATTCAGTGAAGCAGGTTTTGAGGTGCATCTTGTAGATCAAAGAAATCATGGTAGAAGTTTCCACGATGACGATTTTAGTTACGAAGTATTAGCAAAAGATTTAAAAACCTATTGCAATGACCACAACCTTGAAGATATTATTCTATTAGGTCATTCCATGGGTGGAAAAACTGCAATGCTTTTTGCTACAGAATATCCAGAACTAGTTTCTAAATTGTTGGTAGCAGATATCAGTCCGCGTTTTTATCCAGTTCATCATGATGCTATTTTAGAGGGATTGTCTGCTTTAGATTTTTCCGAAGTAAAAAGTAGAGGAGAAGCAGATAAGCAATTATCTAAATATGTACACGAGATTGGTACACGTATGTTTTTACTTAAAAATTTATATTGGATAGAAAAAGGGCAACTTGCGCTACGCATTAATCTTGATGTATTAAAAGATAATGTTGCTGAGGTTGGAGAAGCTCTACCAATCCATTCAAAGTTTGAAAAACCAACTTTATTTTTAAGAGGTGATAAAAGCGAATATGTGATGCCAACAGATGAGAAACTCATAAAACAACATTTTCCATTAGCAGAAATAGAAACCATAAGTAATGCAGGTCACTGGTTGCATGCAGAAAACCCAACAGATTTCTATGACGCTGTGATTAAATTTATTACCTTAAACTCATAATCAATTAAACTTTTTTAAAATGAATTTATTAATCAGACTTATAGTTACAGCAGGAATTGTAATGCTTTTGGCACATTTTCTGCCAGGTGTTGAAGTTACAGGATTTGTTGCAGCTCTTATTGTTGCCATTGTATTGGGACTACTTAACTTTATTGTAAAACCAATTCTTGTTATTTTAACGATTCCAATTACCATTGTGACATTGGGATTATTTTTATTCGTCATTAATGCATGTATCATTTTACTGGCAGATAATTTTATTGATGGATTTGGCGTGAGCGGTTTCTGGATCGCCTTACTGTTTAGTATTTTATTATCCATCTGTCAATCTATTGCCTATTCGCTTTTGAGCGACGATAAAAAATAGTCTGATATACAGAAGTTAAACTATTGTCGAGTTGCAAAAAAATACGTATTTTTGCAGCCCAATTTTGATATGATTTAAAATGAACATCACAAGAGAAAACATCGATGCATTAAATGCAGTTGTAAAAGTAGACATCGCTAAAGAAGATTATAGCGATCAAGTAGAAAAAATATTAGCAGATTACCGTAAATCGGCAAACATACCTGGTTTTAGAAAAGGACATGTGCCAATGACAATGGTAAAGAAGCAATATGGTAAAGCTGTATTGGTAGATGAGGTTAATAAGTTGTTACAAGATGCTTTAGGTAAATATTTAACAGAAGAGAAATTAGATGTTTTAGGTAACCCGTTACCAAAACCTCAAGATGATTTAGATTGGGATAGCGATAATTTTTCTTTTGAATTTGAATTAGGTTTAGCACCAGATTTTGAAGTCAACTTAAAAAGTAAAAAAGCAATCACTCATTACAATATCGTTGCAGATAAAAAAATGATTGATGACCAAATTGTTCATATTAGAAAACAATACGGTAAAATAACACCTCAAACAGAAGTAGCAAAAGACTCTGAGATTACTGGGGTTTTTGAAAACGAAGAAAAAGAAATCAACAACTCTATAATGATTACCTTAGATAAATTTAAAGGTAAATCAACAGAGAAGCAATTTATAGGTGCTAAAGTAGGGGATGTTGTTACTTTAAAAACTAAAGGATTATTTAATGACGATCATGACTTGATGAACTTTTTAAAAGTATCTCATGATGATGCTCATGGTTTAGATATCGAAGTTAATTTCACAATTAATGAAATTAATGAGAGAGAATTAGCAGACTTAGATCAAGAATTGTTTGATAAACTCTTCGGAAAAGGAGCTGTAACATCAGTAACAGAGCTTAAAGACAAAATCAAAGAAGATTCTGAAAAGCAATTTTTACAGCAAGGTGATCAAAAACTATTAAATGACGTAACCGAAAATTTAGTAGAAAACACAAAATTTGACTTACCAGCTTCATTCTTGCAAAAATGGATGCAAACTGCAGGTGAGACTCAAATGGATGCAGATCAAGCTAAAGAAGAATACGAAAAGTCAGAAAAAAGCATGCGTTACCAATTAATTGAAGGTAAATTAATTGAGAAGCATGAACTTCAAGTAAAATTTGAAGATTTACAAGCTCACGCTAGAGAAATGATTAAAGTGCAAATGGCACAATTTGGTCAAATGAATTCTAGTGATGAAGAATTAGACGGGATTGCAGCAAGAATTTTATCTAATAAAGATGAGGTGAAGCGTTTATCTGAACAATTAATGAGCACTAAACTGTTAAATCTTTACAAAGCAGAAGCTAACTTAAAGACAAAAGAAATAACTTACGACGAATTCGTAAAAGAGTTTTATAGCTAAAAAATTATATTTATAATTAGTATATTTGAGCGTAGAACTTTATAAGTTTTACGCTTTTTTGTTTCACAATAAAATTTCAGAAAAAGATATATGGATTACGGAAAAGAATTTGAAAAATTCGCAATAAAAGATCAAGGTATCAGCAGTACATATTACAACAAGATTGTTAGCAGTATGTATCCAACTAGTATGACACCTTATATTATAGAAGAACGTCAGTTAAATATTTCTCAATTAGATGTGTTTTCACGTTTGATGATGGATCGTATTATTTTTATGGGTACTGCAATCAATGATCAAATTGCAAATATTATACAGGCACAATTATTATTTTTAGAAAGTGCAGATGCTACTAAAGATATTCAAATCTACATTAACTCTCCAGGAGGAAGTGTTTATGCAGGTTTAGGTATCTACGATACAATGCAGTTAATTAAGCCAGACGTAGCAACGATTTGTACAGGAATGGCAGCTTCAATGGGAGCAGTGTTGTTATGTGCAGGAGAAAAAGGTAAGCGTAGTGGTTTAACACATTCTCGTGTAATGATTCACCAGCCATTAGGAGGTGCGCAAGGTCAAGCGAGTGATATAGAAATTACAGCTCGTGAGATATTAATCCTTAAAGAGGAATTATATAAAATAATTAGTAAGCATTCTGGTCAGGATTACGACAAAATCTATGAAGACAGTGATCGTGATTACTGGATGAAAGCAGATAAAGCTAAAGAATACGGTATGATAGACGAAGTATTATCAAGAGGATAAACTATCATTTACTTCGGAAATTGGAATTCTCAAACATCTTGTAATAGCATTACGATTTTGAGAGTTTTGATGTTTTCCGAATATATAAAAACAATAAAAAGAAAGTTGTAGTTGAATTCGATTAAGAATTATAAACTATAAATTTTAAATTTAAAGAATGGCAAAGGAAGAATTAGAATGTTCGTTTTGTGGAAGAAAAAAGCCAGAAACCAGTTTATTAATAGCAGGCTTAGATGCACACATTTGTGATCGTTGTATCGAGCAAGCTCATGGTATTGTTATAGAAGAATCTAAACAAGCTGGTAATGAAGAGTTGTCTTCAGATTTAATGCTTAAAAAACCACAACAGATAAAAAACTTTCTTGATGAATATATTATTGGTCAAGAATACACTAAAAAAGTAATGTCTGTTGCAGTTTATAACCACTACAAACGTTTATTACAACCACCAAGTGATGATGATATTGAGATTCAAAAATCAAATATTATCATGGTAGGTGAAACAGGTACAGGTAAAACTCTAATGGCAAAAACTGTCGCTAGAATGTTAAATGTGCCATTAGCAATTGTTGATGCTACTGTATTGACAGAAGCTGGTTATGTTGGAGAAGATGTAGAAAGTATTCTAACACGTTTACTTCAAGCTGCAGATTACAATTTAGAAAAGGCAGAAAAAGGTATCGTTTTTATTGATGAGATTGATAAAATAGCGCGTAAAAGTGATAACCCTTCTATCACTAGAGATGTTTCTGGTGAAGGTGTACAACAAGCGTTATTGAAACTTTTAGAAGGAACAGTTGTTAACGTACCTCCAAAAGGTGGGAGAAAGCATCCAGACCAAAAGTTCATTGAAGTAAATACTGAGCATATCTTGTTTATTGCAGGAGGAGCATTTGATGGTATTGATAAGAAAATTTCAAAACGGTTAAATATGGCAGCTATGGGATATAAAGCTGCTTCCAATGACAGTGAGGTTATAGATAAAACTAATTTATTACAATATATCATACCTAAAGATTTAAAAGATTTTGGTTTAATTCCAGAAATTATTGGTCGTCTTCCTGTTTTGACATACATGGATCCATTAGATGCTAAAACATTGAGAGCAATTTTAACCGAACCTAAAAATGCCATTATCAAGCAGTATAAAAAACTGTTTGAGATGGATGATGTAGAAATGACTATTACAGAAGGTGCTTTAGATTTCATAGTTACAAAAGCTATAGAGTATAAGTTAGGAGCAAGAGGACTACGTTCACTATGCGAAGAAATTTTAACAGATGCGATGTTTGAAATGCCTAGTAATGATGATGAAAAATTGAATGTAACAAGATCTTATGCTGAGGGAAAACTGTCTAAAACAACAATTAAAAAGTTGAAAGCAGTATCGTAGAAAAATATAGCTTTAAATACATATAAAAAAACCACTCTTTTCCCGAGAGTGGTTTTTTATTGGATTTAATAATTAATATTGCTTAACAATATTTTGAATACTTTGTTTCTAATTTAGGTCTTATAACAAGTAATTCTATATACTTGCTTAGATAAGACTTTGTAAATATAACTGCATTAAGTCCATAAAAAAAAGGACTTCCACTCATTTTGGATGAACACTAATATATTCTCGTTGTTTGGGAAAATAAGTTGTTGTTCGTCGAATATTTATTGAAATCCTTTATATTTTTAACGGTAATTAAAGCTGTTTTGTGAATTAAAGTGTTTTCTTAACAGTTAAATTCCTAAAAAATTAAGAAGTTGTATTCAATTGTAAAAGCTCATCAATATATTCTCTGCTATTAGAGAGTCTAGGGATTTTATGTTGTCCGCCAAGTTTATCATGTTGTTTTAACCAATCATAAAATAAACGCTCTCTAGCAATATGAACAGTTGGCATATTCAAGGTCATATTATTAAGACGTTTTGCCTCATAATCTGAATTTAGCGATTTGAGTTTGGTGTCTAGCAATTCATTAAAGGTCTTGAGGTCTTGAGGAGGTGTTTTGAATTCTATTAACCATTCATGTGATCCTTTGTCTCTGCCTTTCATGAAAATTGGAGCAGCAGTATAATCTACAATTTCAGACTGTGTCGTACTGCAAACTTCTCTAAGTGCGTCTTCTGCATTTTCAATGATGAGTTCTTCTCCAAACGCGTTAATATGGTGTTTGGTACGTCCAGAAACTTTAATACGATAAGGGTTAATTGATGTGAATCTTACAGTGTCTCCAATTTTGTAACGCCAAAGTCCTGCGTTAGTTGTTATAATTACTGCGTAGTTTTTATCAATTTCAACGTCACTCAACGGGATAACCTTTTGGTCCAATGTTCCGTAGGAATCCATAGGGATAAACTCATAGAAAATTCCATAGTCTAACATCAGCAATAATTCACTGCTACTATTCTGGTCTTGGATGGCGAAAAATCCTTCCGAAGCATTATAAATTTCATAATACCTAAAATTAGATTTAGGTAAAATAGCTTTGTATTGGTCAACATATGGTACAAAACTCACACCACCATGAAAATAGACTTCTAGATTAGGCCAGATGTCAAATAGGCTATCTTTTCCTGTAGTTTCTAAAACATTGTTAAGTAATACAAGCATCCATGAAGGCACACCAGCTAAACTGGTTACATTCTCATTTCGGGTTTCTTCAACAATGGCTTGCATTTTATGTTCCCAATCATTCATTAAGGACACTTTACTGCTTGGTGTACTACTAAACTCTGCCCAAAATGGCATATTGTCAATTAGTATTGCAGATAAATCTCCAAAGGCTGTCCCGTTTTCTTTATAGAGCTCTTTGCTACCACCTAAACGTAAACTTTTACCTGTGAATAATTGTGAGTCTTCATTATTATTAAGGTACATGCATAGTAAATCTTTACTTGCTGCGTAATGACAATCTTCTAAAGATTCTGTGCTTACTGGTATGAATTTGCTTTTTGCATTTGTTGTTCCGCTAGATTTAGCAAACCATTTTATAGGGTTAGGCCAAAAAATATTATGCTCGCCTTGACGAGAACGTTCAATCACATGTTGGTACTCTTCATAAGTTGAAATAGGAACACGCTCACTAAATGTTTTGTAATTGGAAATGGTGCTAAATTCGTGCTTCCTTCCAATTTCAGTGTCCTTTGCAGTTGCGAGGAGCTGAAAAAGCAATTCGTTTTGGACTTCATTTGGGTATTTTAAAAACAATTCAATTTGATGAAATCGTTTTTTTAAAAACCACGAAGCAATAGAATTTACTAATGGAATCGACATATTTTAATTATCTTTCTGCTTTAAAAATAATACTTTTTTTCATATGTTTTATCAAGGTGTTTTAACAAAAATGCAAACAGAGTTCGCTGAGCCCATTCAATATTACTTAATCTTGGAGAATGATTTCTTGAATATGAATCAGTTACTAGGTAAAACCATCACAATGGAGTTCGTAAAACACCAATGTTTAAAATGCGGATTAGATAAACCTATTTACCGTCAAGGCTTCTGTAAAGATGATTTTTTCGATATTCCACAAGCCGGAGATTGGATTATGAGACCAGAGCTAAGTACTGCACATTTAGGAAAAGAAGATCGTGATTTAGAATACGAAAAGAAAGTTCAATTGCAACCACATATCGTCTATTTAGCTAATTCTAGTAATGTCAAAGTTGGTGTCACCAGAAAAGGGCAAGTACCAACACGATGGATAGATCAAGGTGCTCATGAAGCAATAGAAATTGTTGAAGTTCCAAATAGATATCTTGCTGGTATTACTGAGATTGCTCTAAAAGATCATGTTGCAGATAAAACCAATTGGCGAAAAATGTTGAAAAATGATATCGAAGATGAAAATCTAGTAGAATGGAGAGAGCGTTTAAAGGGTTTTATTCCTGCGGAAGCTCAAGATTATTATATCGCTTCTAATACAGAAACTAATATTAATTTTCCTGTTATAAAATATCCAGAAAAACCTAAAAGTCTCAATATTGAGAAAGAGCAATCTTACACAGGTAAACTAGTTGGCATAAAAGGGCAATACCTCATTTTTGAAGATGATAGAGTTTTTAACGTGAGAGGTAATGAGGGTTTGGTGGTTAGATTTTCTATCGTTTAAATATTAACGAAATTTTATAAAACCATATTGTGTTAAATTATTGTTATTTAGTATCTTATAAATAAAACAATATGAAAATTCCTGTTATGTTATATGTCGCAATTACGACATTGCTATTAGTAATTATTACTATTGCAGTCAATTTAAATACACCTCTAAATTGGATCTTTTATTTAACTTGTATTGGTCAAATGTTTGTAGTGATTATGGTTTATAAAGTATTAAAAGATAATTATACAACAAATAAAAGCTTTGAAGATTATTACGAAGATCACCCTATTAGAGAGTATGATAATTATCTAAAGACTTAATTTAATTGCTTGAGCAATTCCAATAACGATGAGTAAAATCCCTGTAACTTTGTTGATTATAAGCCCAATATTTTGAACCTTACTTTTTAGTTTTATACTAAACTTGCTATAGAGATATAATGTTAATGTCTTACCTAGATAAACACCTGTAAAAAATAAGAAAAGCACCAATAAGGGAGAACTTAGTGATAACATTAAGTTATTGTTATTAATGATACCGAAAGCGACAATCCAATATATTAGAACTGGCGGATTTAATATCCCTAAAAGAAACCCAGTTACGTATTTTGAGGATGTAAATTTACTTTTTTCAGGAACTTTTTCTTTCTTGAAAAGTAAAAAGCTACCAACAAACATTAATATAATGACGATTACAATTTGAATCCACATGTTGCGATCAAAAAAATCTCTCACTATCATATTACAATGTAGTGCATAGTATGACAATAGTACTTCTGCTACACCAGCTGCAATAGCTATTTTGAAAGCTTGCTTTGCATTTTGTTTGATGGTTGTGTTAATGACTGCAATATTAGAAGCACCTAATGGCAATGCTCCAATAAAACTCGCAAAAACTCCTATTAAAAAATATAAAATAACCATGTAGTGTTGGTAGGTTTTCTTCGGAAAAACTTACAAACAATAAAAAACAACAAAAGGCGCATCTATTTTAGATGCACCTTTTATATATGTTATAAAGCAAAAAAACTACTAAATATCCTCCTGATCTCTCATGTTTTGGATATATCCAGCTTTTTGGATTTCACGTCTTCTTTTTACCGATGGTTTTGTGAAAAACTGGTTTTCACGTATATTTTGCATCGTCTTTACGTTACGGTGTTTTCTTTTGTAACGTTTTAAAGCACGTTCAATGCTTTCTCCTTCTTTTACTAAAATTTTAATCATTGTAATACTTGTAATTATTGGTTTAGGACTATCCTAAATACGTTTTTAATATTTTGCTTTTTGAATCTTGACGTAAACGTTTGATTCCTTTTTCTCTAATTTGTCTAACACGCTCTCTCGTTAAATCAAATGTAGCTCCAATTTCATCTAGTGTCATTGGTGGCTCATCACTTAATCCAAAGTTTAAACGAATCACATCACTTTCTTTTTGTGATAATGTGTCTAATGCTCTGTTAATTTCAACATTTAAAGACTCTTTCATCAATTGATTGTCAGGATTTGGTGATTCACCAGATTTGACAACATCATATAAACTTGATGTTTCACCTTCTTTTAAAGGTGCATCCATTGATAAATGTCTCCCAGAATTCTTTAAAGACTGCTTCACTTCTGAAACCGTCATATCCAATTCTTGCGCAATTTCTTGAGCACTAGGAGGTCTTTGATGCGTTTGTTCTAAAAACGAAAATGCTTTATTAATTTTGTTTATAGAACCAATTTTGTTCAAAGGTAATCTAACTATTCGAGATTGTTCTGCTAAAGCTTGTAAAATTGCTTGTCTAATCCACCAAACAGCATAAGAAATGAATTTAAAACCTCTGGTTTCATCAAAACGCTTTGCTGCTTTTACAAGTCCTGCATTTCCTTCATTAATTAAATCTGGAAGTGTAAGTCCTTGATTTTGATATTGTTTTGCAACAGATACTACGAAACGTAAGTTAGCGGTCGTGAGCTTATCAAGTGCAACTTGATCACCTTCTCGAATACGCTGAGCCAATTCAACTTCTTCTTCAGCAGTAATCATTGGGAGTTTACTAATGTCTTGTAGGTACTTATCTAATGATTTTGATTCACGGTTGGTAACTTGCTTGGTAATTTTTAATTGCCTCATATATTCTGTCTTGTTTTAAAAAGTTTGCAAGAGTCTAATGTAACTTTTAATTTGACAAAAGCAAATAAAAGTTGTCTTCTTTATGAAAATTCGCTAAAAAAGACGATTTTTTATGAATATTTTAACATTAGACCCCTAAAATCACTGTTTTTTGGTTGAATCTTGTTTCTTTTTTTTGTTATTTAATAAATCTCCTAAAATGTTTTTCACACCTTCGGTTACTGTATTAGTGGTTGTGGTTTTTGTGGAATCTGTTTTTATTGTGGCAGAATCTTTTGTGGTTCCATTATTTGATCCTCCTAATAGTCCACCTAATAAATCGGTGACCTTATCTTTACCTTTATTTAAAAGTTTTTGTTTTTCAATCTCAATTAATTGTTTTGTTAAATTTGAAACACCACTAGTTAAATCGGTTTGCACTTTTGGGTTTGTATAACTTCCAGTAATATTTGCAGTTACAGGTATTGTAATTTTATTAACTTCTGGATCACTGATTTTGCCAAGCAATTGGTTGACATCGCTACCCAAATATTTAGCAGGTACATCAAAAACAGCATTATATTTTAATGTTTTGTCAAAACCATGACTTCCAGAAACTACAATATTGATGTCTTTGTATTTAAGATCAAAAGGTTTAACGTTGACTTGACCGTTAGAAAAGTCTAATTTGGCTTTTATGTCTTTCAAATCTAATTTGCTAAAATCTATAAAATTTAAAGCGCCATCTAACTTGGTTAAAACAGAAGATTCATTCTCTTTAATGCTTGTTGTCAATAACTCAGCAAAAGCATCACCAGAAACTGTATTTAGATTAGGCGTAAAATCACTACCTAGAGTTCCTTGGAGTTTGATTACAGTATTAAGTTTTCCTTGTAATATCTTTGCAATTGGTGCTAAGTTTTGCAGTAATTCTAAACTTTGAAATGATTGAGCAATGTCAAAACCATCTGCTCCTATATTAAGATCAAAAACTGGTGTATCTGTTTTTGTAGATATTTTTCCTGTTAAGGCTAAAACACCATTAAATAAATTAGATGTTAGATTCTTTAAATCTGCTTCTTGATCTTTAATTAATAATGTTCCGTCAACATTTTTTAAAGTAAGGTTGTCATATATAACAGTATTTGCCTTCGCATTGATTGTGCAATCTAGAAAATCAGGAATTTTCATTGATTGAGCAGCTGAAGTTGTTTTATTAGATGTTTCCGAAGCATCTTTATCTTCAACCATAAAATCACTAACCACTAAGTTATTAGAATTTAAATTGAAATTTCCTTGTAGTTTTTTATCGCTTAATAGAAACCCAAGAATATTTTTAATGGTTCCAGTAGCTTTAAAGTCACTAGTTCCTGTTTTGGCGTCAAAACTATTGAGAGATACGCTTTCAGGATTAAATGTCATGTCTGCTTTATTAATTTGTATTGGATTGACAATATCTTCCGAAGAAAAAATAAAATCACTAATATTTACGCTTCCAGAGTTCTTGATTCTCGCATAAGCATTAGTCTCAATCGCATTCATGTCAAAAGATGTATTGAGTTTTGCTTTTAAAATCCCGCTCAATTCCTTATCAAAGTCAATAGGATAGGCTTTGGTGATATTCGCTAGATTTAAAGTGCCATCAATATTAGCATTAACCAACATGTTTTTAGTTAGGTTTTTGATGACAGCGTTAGATTTAAAAACATCTTCATCAATTTTAAAGTTGAGTGTCTTAATCTCTACAAATGTGTCATCAACATTACCAGTCGTATTTTTAATAGACGTATCAATATTAATATTGCTCACACGTTTTGGTAAATCTGGATATTTAAATGATGCATTAGTTGATGAAATATTTATGTCTAAAGTTGGGATTGTTTCTTCTGTAATTTTCCCTTTCACAATACCTTTAACCTTAAAATCTCCTGTAGTCTCTACATTTTCAACATTTTTAGAATACGTTTCTGGAATTACAGCCAGAAAATCTTTAAACGTTGATCCAGGGTTTTCAAACGTGATGTCAATATCTTGACCACCTTCTATTATTTGTACATAGCCATCAAAAACAAGAGGTAATTGGTTGATCATACCTTCATTTTTCATGAACGTGTATTTTTGCTCCTTGAGATTCATCCCAATAAGCGCGTCTAATTTTATCTTATTTTGATTTAGATATTGTACGCTGTCCATGCTCATACTCACATTCGCTTCGGTTTTTGTGTCGAGTTGCGATTTTTCTTCGGAAAACGTCCCGTTACCAGAATGATTAAGCTCTGTAATATACATTTGGGTCTTAGATTTCTCGTCGATATATGTTAATGCGCTTTTATTAATACTATAATCTTTGATATCGAAAGCAAATCCGCTTGAAGAATCTGTAGTTGCTTGAGCATTCTCATTCTCATTCTCTTTAGTGATATCATAATTATTATTCCCTAAAGCATCGGTCTTTAAAGTTAACAACGCTTCGTCAATAGAAATAGAATTTACAACAATTGGATCTTCACTTGCATTTTTGAAGAGTTCTTTAATAGACATGTCAAAAGAAATATTTTTTGCAGTCACAAAAGTTTCGCCTTCAAAAGGTTTAAAATTTGTAATTACCAAGTCTTCTACGCTTACATGAGCTTGCGGAAAACTTCTAATAAAACTCAAACTCACATCGCTAAACTCAACTTTGGCGTTGAGGTTTTGATTGATAAAGGTTTTAACCATGTCCTTAATTTGACCTTGAAAGGCAAAAGGAATAGCGACTAATAAGGCTAGGATAATTAATAAAGTAATACCAATTATTTTTAATGCTTTTTTCATGTGTTTATATATATTGTATTTTAGTAGTCACGTGCTGTTTGCTATTAATCATTCTCTTAACTAATAGTATTTTTAGCATGTTCGGCTCATTTAATATTTATTTTCGGTTTCGTAATTTGAAGAAAACGATTAGTTGGTTCTATATATACGTCTAGAGTAGATATTAAGCCCAATAAAAACAAAAGTTTAATAAAACTTTAACCCATTTAAAATGATTATTGATGTGTTAGATTAATTCAATTTCTTCATTAACTTTTAAATTAAAGCGTTTTCTAAATAAATAAACGCCAAAATATAAAAATGGTGTATCAAGAAAGGCGACAAGCACTTTGAATATAAAACCGCTAATTAATAGACCTCTGAAACTTGTCCAAGGTAGAATTTCAAAAGAACATAATAGGAATAATACAGAAAACGTATCTATAAATTGAGAAAACCATGTTGAGAAATTGTTTCTCAACCATAAATGTTTCCCTTTTGTGAGTTTCTTCCAAAAATGATACACTTGAATATCAATAAACTGAGCAAACAAATAAGCACTCATACTCGCAAACACAGCTATAATTGAATTGCCAAAAACTTTAGTGAATAGCGAATCTTGAACTGGAGAATTAGGAATTGCAGGAACACTATCTGCTACAAAAATAATAAGCAACGAAAATATCGAAGCAAAAATTCCAGCAACTACAACTTGATTCGCTCGCTTCTTCCCATAAATCTCACTAATTAAATCTGTAATTAGAAACGTAATAGGATAAGGTAAAATCCCAACCGAAATTTCAAAAAGCTTAGAACCAAAAATTTCAATATCAAAAGGATACCAATAAAAAAACTTTTGAAATATTAAATTTGAAACCACCAAAGACGTGATAAACAGTGCAGCAAGAAATAAATAAATTTTTTGAGCAGAAAGTTTGTCTTTTATGGTCATAAATTGTGAATAAAAACTTGGTGCAAATATACGTTAATACCATTTTGTTTTCATTAATTTGAAGATTCAATATGAATACGATCCACCACGTTTACATCGCTCTTGGAAGCAATAAAGGCGACAGATTAAAATATCTGCAAGACGCTGTTGATGCTATTTTTGCTGAAATAGGCAAGGTAAACGCTATTGCAAAAGTCTACAATACACCAGCTTTTGGATTTGAAGGCGACGATTTTTTAAACACTTGTATTTATATTGAATCTGTTTTTTCTGCGGAAGAAGTTTTAGAAAAACTCCAAACTATAGAAAAACGATTAGGTCGTGAGCGTAAACAAACCGAAGGTTATGAATCAAGAACCATAGATTTAGATATCCTGCTTTTTGATTGTGATATTATTGCTTCTAAAAATTTAAACGTACCACATTCTCAACTACCAAAACGCAAGTTTGTGTTGAAACCATTGCACGACATCGCTTCAAAACTGAAACATCCACAACTAGAAAAAACCGTTGCGCAGCTTTTAGAGTCTTGCGAAGATGAGAGCGATGTAGAAGCAATTAATATATGGTTAAAGAATCCTTCAAAGCAATTTGATTTTTCAAAATACAATTACATTGCAATAGAAGGTAATATTGGTGCAGGGAAAACAAGTTTGGCAAATCAAATCGCATCAGATTTTAATGCAAAGCTAATTTTAGAACGTTTTGCAGATAATGCCTTTCTACCAAAATTCTATGAAGAGCCACAACGTTATGCCTTTACTTTAGAAATGTCTTTTCTAGCAGATCGTTATCAGCAAATTAGTGATGATTTATCGCAATTAGATTTGTTTAAAGATTTTATCGTGAGTGATTATGATATCTACAAATCACTAATTTTTTCAAAAATTACTTTACCAGAAGATGAGTTTAAGCTCTATCGTAAACTCTTCTATTTAATGTACAAAGACATCGCAAAACCAGAATTGTATGTCTATTTGTATCAAAATACAGAACGACTACAAGAAAATATCAAAAAACGCGGACGAGATTACGAGCAAAATATAGACGATGAGTATCTTGAGAAAATCAACTCAGGTTATTTAGACTTCTTAAAAAATCAAAGCGAACTCAATGTAAAAATCATCGATATTTCAGATCGAGATTTCGTGAATAATCGTGCAGACTATTTATGGGTTTTGGGTGAGATTTGTGGAGAGGAAAGAAGCTAGAAGACAGAAGACCGAAGTTTGAAGTCTAAAGACAGAAGATTGTCGTTTTGTCATTCAGAGCGAAGCGAAGAATCTCTAGTTTTTTAAATAAAAAAGTAGTCTAACTACTGAGTGTAAATTTGATTTAACCTATTAGAATATAAACTATGAAAAAAATAATATTAATAATTGTATTAGGTATTTTGTGTTTATCATGTTCTATAAATAAAAATGCATTTGTTGGGACTTATTATAATAGTAATGATGTCTATATTGGCGCTTTAAAATTTGATAATTCAGGTCATTATTATTTACTAAGTTATGATATTCCTACTTCAAAAATAGATACATTATCAAATGGTTCATATAAATTAGATAATGGTTTTCTTAATTTAAGTTCGGAAATAGATAAATATGATAATGAATTTGATACAAAGTTATTTGAATCCTATAATCCGGATATTTCTGGAGTAAAAATTGAGATAGTTAGCCCGTTAATTAGTGAATTAAAAGAAAAAGGACTTGATAGTTCTTTGTTTTTTGTGATTTCTGGCTACAGCAATAATAATTTTTTAGAAAATAGTACTTCAAATGTTTTTGAGCTAAATGATGTTAAAGCTGAAAGTATTGAAGAGTTTTATGTATTTGCGAGGATTGGATTTATGAATTTTCTTGATAAAAGAAAACAACTGGAAATTACAACTAAAACCCTTGCTATAAGTAATTTGAAAAATAATAATTTCAGGGTCGAAATTCCTAAAATGACTAATTCTGAATTGAGAAAAACTATTTTGAGAAACCACTATTTAAAAGTTATAGATAAAAATCAAATCCAATGGGCAGATAAAGTATTGGTTAAGATTGAGCACTGGGCTGATAAATAATTGCGAAGGAGAAAGCTAGACGTTAGAATAAAGAATATAAAAATTGTGATTCTGTCATTCAGAGCGCAGCGAAGAATCTCTTGTCTTACTAAATTAAAAAGATTCTTCAGTCGTGCCTCCTTCTGAATGACATCGATAATTTTTATAAAGTCATTTTAGAAAACAAATCCCAAACCACTACACCACAACTCACAGAAATATTAAGCGAATGTTTTGTTCCAAACTGAGGGATTTCTATCACAAGATCACTAGTATCAACCACATCTTGAGCTACACCTTTTACTTCGTTTCCAAAAACTAGTGCATATTTTTGATTCGCTTCAGGTTGAAATGTGTCGAGCATCGTTGCACGTTCTGCTTGCTCAATAGAAATCACTTTGACGTTTTTAGATTTTAGTTTATTAACAACATCTATTGTGTTTTCAGCATATTCCCAATCTACCGTTTCAGTACTTCCTAAAGCGGTTTTTCTAATATCGTTGTGTGGAGGCGTTGCTGTAATTCCGCAGAGATAAATTTTTTCAACCAAAAACGCATCACTCGTTCTAAATACAGAGCCAATATTATTTAGACTTCTAATATTATCAAGAATTATAATGATAGGTGTTTTTGTGGCTTGTTTAAATTCGTCCACATTTAATCTATCGAGTTCGCTATTTTTTAGTTTTCTCATCTTTAGTTTCCGCGAAAGCGGTATTCTTTTTTAATCTGTCATTCCTGTCTGGACAAGAATGATAATTATTGTTGAAATCTACCAATAATTGTAGATAACTTCTAGGTTTCACATTTCAGAAAACATCAAAATATAAGTACTTTAGCAATCTTACGGTTTTGAGAATTTCCGAAGTAAAAATACAAGGAAGTGATTTAAACTTTTAGCATTTAAGTGAAAATTATTGATTTTTTGACCAATTGAAGACTTTCTTTATTTGCATAGCATCGCTACGCAAATACAAAAAGACAAAAAGTGGGTGAAAAAGCGTTTTTTTAGCGAATGGGAAAAGGCTTAAATTACTTCATAATTTAAAAGAGAAGCAACTTGGCTAAAAAAGCAAAAAAAGTAACGCCTTTAATGAAGCAATATAATGCCATCAAGGTAAAATATCCTGATGCATTGTTATTATTTAGAGTTGGAGATTTCTATGAAACCTTTGGTGAGGATGCTATAAAAGCATCTAAGATTTTAGACATTATTTTAACCAAACGAAGTGCAGGAAGCGAGAGCGAAATTGAGTTGGCTGGTTTTCCACATCACTCATTAAATAACTATTTACCAAAGTTGGTAAAAGCAGGTGAACGTGTTGCAATTTGTGATCAATTAGAAGATCCTAAACTGACCAAAAATATTGTAAAGCGTGGTGTTACAGAGTTAGTAACTCCAGGAGTAGCACTTAATGATGATATTTTACATTCTAAAACAAATAACTTTTTAGCTGCAGTTTATTTTCCTTCTACAAGCTCTGCTTCGCAATCTAACGGAACGGTTTTTAACAGCGTTGGTGTGTCATTTTTAGACGTTTCTACAGGAGAGTTTTTTATCTCTCAAGGTAATAGCGAATATGTAGATAAGCTCCTTCAAAATTTTAGACCAAGTGAAGTATTAGTCTCAAAACCTAATCGTAAAAAGTATAACGAGGCTTTTGGTAATGATTTTCATGCATTCTATTTGGAAGATTGGGTGTTTCAAGATGATTATGCTAATGAAACGTTGTTGAAACAATTCAATACAAAGTCTCTAAAAGGTTTTGGGATTGAGGATTTATACGAAGGTATCGTAGCCTCTGGAGCAATTTTACATTATTTAGGAGAAACGCAACATCATAAATTACAACACATCACATCTATTCAGCGCTTAACAAAAGGAGAGCATGTTTGGATGGATCGTTTTACGATTAAAAACTTAGAGTTATATCAATCTACAAACCAAAATGCAGTAACGCTTGTTGATGTAATTGATAAAACAATTTCACCAATGGGTGGACGATTACTTAAGCGCTGGTTAGCGTTGCCATTGGTTAGTCTGGCGCAAATAAATCAGCGTCATCATGTGGTTGAGTATGTAAAAAGCGATAGTTTGATGTTGGGCAAATTTCAGCAGCAATTAAAACAAATTGGCGATATCGAGCGACTCATTTCAAAAGTGGCTACAGTAAAAATTTCACCTCGTGAGGTTGTTCAACTAAAAAATGCTTTAGAAGCGATTGTTCCTATAAAAGCACTAGCACTCAATACTAAAAATAAAGCATTACAACAGTTAGGTGAACAAATGGATTCGTGTGAGGAGTTGCGTACTCGAATTAAAGCGACTTTAAATGAAGAAGCTCCAGTAAATATTTTAAAAGGGAATACGATTTCATCAGATTTTTCTTCGGAATTAAAAGAACTTCGTGGTTTATCGGCTTCCGGAAAAGATTATCTCGATAAAATGCTAGAGCGCGAAAGTGAACGCACTGGTATCACTTCACTTAAAATAGCATCCAATAATGTATTTGGATATTATATTGAAGTGCGTCACACACATAAAGACAAAGTTCCCGAAGATTGGATTAGAAAACAAACACTCGTTAGTGCAGAACGCTATATCACCGAAGAACTTAAAGAATACGAAACCAAAATTCTTGGAGCCGAAGAACGCATTTTATTAATAGAGCAACAGTTATTTGGAGAGTTGGTGAATTGGATTATTAATTTTATTCAGCCAGTTCAAAAAAATTCAGCATTAATAGCACAACTAGATTGTTTAACTGGTTTTGCACAACTCGCTATAGAAAACAATTATACGAGACCAACCTTAACTGAGGGTTATGAACTCGATATCAAAAACGGTCGCCATCCAGTCATAGAAAAACAATTACCTCATGGCGAGCCTTACATTGCTAATGACGTATATCTAGATAGAGAGGAGCAGCAAATCATTATGATTACTGGACCAAACATGTCTGGTAAGTCAGCAATTTTGAGACAAACAGCCTTAATTGTGTTGTTAGCTCAAATGGGAAGTTTTGTTCCTGCGGAAACAGCTATTATAGGGTTAACCGATAAAATTTTTACAAGAGTAGGAGCGAGTGATAATATCTCTATGGGAGAATCAACCTTTATGGTAGAGATGAATGAAACTGCTTCTATTTTGAATAATATCTCAGATAGAAGTTTAGTGCTTCTCGATGAAATTGGTCGTGGTACAAGTACTTATGATGGAATTTCCATTGCTTGGGCGATAAGCGAATACTTACATGAGCATCCAAGTAAAGCAAAAACATTATTTGCAACGCATTATCATGAGCTTAATGAAATGTCTGAAACGTTTGATCGTATCAAAAACTTCAATGTCTCTGTCAAGGAACTAAAGGATAATGTATTATTTCTTCGGAAATTAGTCGCAGGTGGTAGTAACCATTCCTTCGGAATTCACGTTGCTAAAATGGCAGGAATGCCACAACAAGTCATCCATCGCGCAAATAAAATATTGTTGCAATTAGAGAAATCACATTCTACCGAAGAATTGACAGATAAGATGAAAACTTTGAATGATGAAATGCAGTTAAGTTTCTTTAATCTCGATGATCCTTTGTTAGAACAGATCAAAGAAGAGATTGTAAACATAGATATTGATACATTAACACCTGTAGAAGCACTTATGAAACTCAATGAAATCAAGCGTATGTTGCTGAAAAAGAAGCGTGCATAAAAAAAGTTTATTTTTTCTTTTAAAAGGCTTTGCTTTTAAAAGAAAAATCTTAAATTTGCCCTCGCAATTACTACAAACGTTCATTTAATAAATTGCTATAATGCGAAAGTAGCTCAGGGGTAGAGCATCACCTTGCCAAGGTGGAGGTCGCGGGTTCAAATCCCGTCTTTCGCTCTACAACTTTAAAATATACCAAGCTGAAGTGGTGGAATTGGTAGACACGTTGGACTTAAAATCCAATGTCCATTAGGACGTACGGGTTCAAGTCCCGTCTTCAGTACAGATGAAAAGTCGAAACGAAAGTTTCGACTTTTTTGGTTTTAAAAAGTTTCCGAATGCTTGCATTCAAGGAAGCTTTTTGAAACCAAAAAAGTGATTCAATTTTTTGAATAGACTTTTCTCAAGAAGTTGATATGGGACTCGACGCAGTCAATTCCCGTTTTTGTTATATTAAAACAGCTCATGCTTGCATTCAAGGAAGCTTTTTTAAACAAAAAAAACAATTTAATATTTTTTGAATCCGATTTTCTTAAGATATTGATATAGGATTCGACGCAGTCAATTTAAGTCTTCAGTAGAGATAAACCTTCAATCTTTTATAGATTAGAAGTTTTTTTTGTATCCAAAAAACTCATATAAGTTCTTGATTAATTTAACAAATTGATTCAAAAATAGATTAATGTATTATATAACAGAGCCTTTATCTTAATTGTAAATCGAACCTCAAGTATGTATTGTATTGAGCCACTAAATGATCAATATAGGATCTTTTGAAAGTTTATTATTCATTGAAAATTTGTATAAAAGGAGCAACTGAGTGTTCAATTTATGTGCTTACAACTCTGCAATTAAACTGCTATTGCTTAAAATTTATTTATCTAATGTTATTGTAAATGAGATTTTTAATAAAAATTAGCAATCTGGATAAGACGTTCAATATTTAGTAATTCAATTTTACGACCATCTGTAGAAATGAGACTATCATCTTTGAAATCGTGTAGTACACGAGCTAAGGTTTCAATAACAGTGCCTGTCATATTTGCTAAATCAGAGCGAGAAAGCATGATATAAGTGATATCTACATTATCAACTTTATACTTATCATGTAAAATTAATAAATTAAGTGCTACTCTTTCTCTAACGGTACGTTGGGATAATACTGCCATAAGATTTGCCAGAACACTAAATTCGTGACTTAAACTTTTTAGTAGCAAACGTGAAAATGACGAAGAATTTTCAAGTATTTTATTAAAATCATTTATGGTTATAAATGAGATTATAGAGTTTTCTATGGAAACTGTTGTATCTCCATAAGTGCTTTCACTTAAAACGGATGAATAGCCAAAAAATTCACCTGCATTATAAATGTATATTATTTGTTCTCTCCCATCATTATCCATTTTGTATTTTTTTACTTTACCACTTTGTAAATAAAAAATACCAGAAGGTAATGTGCCTTCTGTGAATATAGGCTGGTTTTTACGATACTTTTTGTCAACCATAATGTTTTCAAGAAATTCTCTGTCAGGCAAAGGTAATTCGCTTAAAATATACTGGCTATTGAATGTGAATTTAGTGATCATAATTGAGTTTCAAAGTTACGTCTTATTTGCTTTTTAATCTAAAATTTGATTTAAATCAAATTTTACCAAGATTTGAGTCAATAGCTATTGTGTTTGAGCATTGTAGTTTTGTAACTACAATGAAATTATCATTTTTATGAAAAAAATAGAACAATTAAATGCGCTTGGAATTAATCCTAGAAAAGAATACTTCTGGAATTTACCAGTTTCTAAATTAGTAGAACATACCCTTCAAAGAAAGCAAGGTGTATTGACAAGCACAGGAGCTTTAGCTTGTGATACTGGAGAGTTTACAGGTAGGTCACCAAAAGATAAATATATTGTTAAGGATAGTGTTACTGAAGACTCTATTTGGTGGGGAAATGTAAACCATCCGTTTTCAACAGAAGATTTTGATAATTTGTACAACCGTGTTACAGCATTCCTTTCTGATAGAGAAATTTATATTAAAGATGCACAAGCAGGAAGTAAAAAAGAGTATCAATTAAATGTTCGTGTTATTACAGAGACGCCTTGGCAAAGTTTATTTGTGAATAATCTTTTTTTAAGACCTTCAAAAAAGGAATTGGAGACTTTTGAACACGAATGGTTGATACTGGCTGCTCCAGAATTTAAGGCAGATCCAGAAATAGATAAAACTAGGCAACACAATTTTACAATCATCAATTTTACAAAAAAAGTAATCCTAATTGGAGGCAGTGCGTACACTGGTGAAATAAAAAAAGGAATTTTTACTATTTTAAATTATATTTTACCACACGATAAAAATGTACTATCAATGCATTGTTCTGCAAATATTGGTAAAGATGGAAAAACAGCAGTCTTTTTTGGACTTTCAGGAACAGGGAAGACAACCTTATCTGCAGATCCATCCAGAGCGCTTATAGGTGATGATGAACATGGTTGGGATTCAGAAAATGTTTTTAATTTTGAAGGAGGTTGTTATGCGAAATGTGTAAATTTAAGTGAAGAAAAAGAACCACAAATATTTTCTGCTGTGCGTTTTGGAACCTTACTTGAAAATGTTCGCTTTTATGAAGGTTCAGATATCGTTGATTATGATAATATTCAAGTTACTGAAAACACCAGAGCTGCCTATCCAATTAATTTCATAGATAATGCAAAGAACCCTTCTATTGGTGGTGCACCTACAAATATTTTCTTTTTAACTTGTGATGCCTTTGGAGTATTACCTCCAATTTCTAAATTAACAGTAGGGCAAGCGATGTATCATTTTATTTCTGGGTATACTGCAAAAGTCGCAGGAACTGAAGCTGGGATTACAGAGCCTCAAACCACGTTTTCAGCATGTTTTGGAGAACCATTTTTACCATTACATCCAACAAAATATGCAGAATTATTAGGGAAAAAACTGAAAGAAAATAATGTAAATGTATGGCTTGTTAACACAGGTTGGTCTGGTGGTGCTTACGGAATTGGAGAACGTATCAAATTAAGTTATACGAGAGCAATGATTATAGCTGCGCTTGACGGAAAATTAGATCAAGTTGATTATTTGAAGCATACTGTTTTTGGTTTGCAAATGCCAATAGAGTGTGAAGGTGTGCCATCCAATATACTAAACCCAAAAAATACTTGGGAGAATCCGCAAAAATATGATGAAACTGCAGAAAAACTTGCGGCACAATTCAATGAAAACTTTAAAATGTATCAATCTTTTGCGAATGGTGAAATCCGATCTGGAGCACCTAAAGTAGCTGTCAATCTCGAAAAAGCATAGTACATGATTAAAATTAATAAGGAAGCTATAATGAGCTGTCCTATTTGTGGTTCTAAATACAAAAAAATAATGCCACAGATAGGAAAGCACATCAATAGTGAATGTGTTTTTTGTCATACTGTTTTTGGAATAAACAATATGAGTGATTGTTGTGTATATTGTGTGTATAGTGATGTGTCATGTCCTAAATCGCAAAAAAAACAATTAATAACACCTTCAACAATTTAAACATAAACGATTACGAATAGAAATAGATCCAGTTTCTCTATTGATTTTAAAGATTATACAGTTAAAGTTATGATATTCAAAAACCTACATTTAAATATAGAGATTAATGATCACCTTTTTAATACACTTTACCCTTTACGAATCAAAAAGCTTTCTGAGCGACATTGGACATCTGTAGAAGTAGCTAAACTGGCTGCCGATTACTTAGTAGATAAACCAAACTGCAAAGTTTTAGATATTGGTTCTGGAGCAGGAAAGTTTTGTTTGATAGGAGCTTCCACAACAAAAGGTCGTTTTTATGGTGTTGAGCAACGAGATAGTCTTGTAAAGTTATCTCAAAAGATAGCGAAAACAAATAATGTCAATAACGTAGAATTCATTCACTCCAACATTACACAAATATCTTTTTCCGATTATAATGCCTTTTATTTTTATAATCCCTTTTATGAAAACATAGACGATTCACTTTTAATAGACAATAAAGTTATTATAGATGAAAAATTATATTTTTCATATTCAGAATATGTAGAAAATCAATTGAAAAACACACCTGTAGGAACACGTCTTGTTACGTATTGGAGTATGTGGTCGGAAATTCCAGAGGGTTTTGATTTAGAATTTACAGCCTATAATGGTAAACTAAATTTTTGGGAAAAGAAATTTTGATTGTTATGAATGAACATGAAAATCACATTCAAAAAAGCAAGAAGGAATTATTAATACAAGGTGTTGAAAAGCTTAAAATCATTGGTTTTGAAAATGTTACCATTCTTAATATTTTAACTGACGACATTTATCAGCTGTATTTTTTAAGTTTTCTGAAAAACAGATCTAACCCTATTAATAAAGATGAGATTATTGCAATAAAAGAACTAAAATTATTCGTTACTAGATTACGTGAAGTATAAAAGAATAATACTATAAATTTTCTTTAGCTCTCATAATGGCAGTATGTATATTTTCAACAACAAGATCATGTTCTATAAATAAAAACATCTCATTTTTTTCAAAACTTTTCCTCAATGGTTTTTTAATACCCGAAATTATTACTTTTATTTTTCGTGCCTTATAGGTTTTTAATATTTCTTTTATGCTTTGATATCCTGTAGCATCTATTAACGGTACGTAGCGCATTCTAATAATGATAACTTTAGGTTGCAGTTGCGTATTGGTAATAGTTTCTTGAAATTGTCTGGCTGCTCCAAAAAATAGAGGTCCATTAATTTCATATAACAATACTCCTTTAGGTATATCTAGTAGCTCTTCATCAAAAAGGTGTTCTTTGTTTTTGTTTTTAGAAGAAATATTTTGAATGTTAACTGATTCACTCATTCGTTTCATAAACATGAAACTAGATAATACGATTCCAATTTCTATGGCAATTACCAAGTCAAAAATAACGGTAAGAAAAAAAGTAGTGAGCAGAATAATAATATCCATTCTATTCCCTTTTAAAATAGATTTGAATTGTTTCCATTCACTCATATGATATGCTACAACCATTAAAATTCCAGCTAGACATGACATAGGAATTAATTTCGCGTAAGGAGCAAATAAAAGCATAATAGCCAATAAGACTAAAGCATGGACGATACCTGCAATTGGTGTTCTTCCTCCATTTTTAACATTGGTAGCTGTTCTGGCAATAGCTCCTGTAGCAGGAATGCCACCAAAGAGCGATGACATAATATTCGCTGCTCCTTGTGCTACTAATTCCATATTTGAACGGTGTTTTCCTCCAATCATTGAATCTGAAACCACAGCAGAAAGGAGCGATTCTATGCTTCCTAATATAGCAATGGCAAATGCGGGCTGGATAAGTGATTTGATGGTGTCAAAATCAACATTTGGTATATGCGGAAGCCCTAACTTATTTGGAATAGTCCCAAAATTACTCTCAATAGTATCTACAGGAATGTCAAATAGCAATACAACTATGGTTGATAATACTATAGCTACAATAGATCCTGGGATTTTTTTTATTAGTTTTTGAAAATATAAAGTAATAAATATAGTTACGAGAGCAATACTAATAGCATACCAATTTATTTTGTGAATATTATTAAAATATACCGTCCATTTATCTATGAAATTTGCTGGAACCTTAGAAATATGGAGACCAAAAAAGTCATTAATTTGTGAGCTAAAAATAATGAGTGCAATCCCACTGGTAAAGCCTACAATTAGAGAATATGGGATGTACTTTAATAAATTACCTAACCTTGCCAATCCAAATCCAATGATAATAAAACCAGCCATAAAAGTGGCTATGGTTAAACCATCTGTCCCATATTGTTCAACAATACCATAAACAATTACAATGAAAGCTCCTGTTGGGCCTCCGATTTGAACTCGGCTACCGCCAAATGTTGAAATGATTATACCTGCAATAATTGCGGTTAAGATTCCTTTTTCAGGAGAGACTCCAGAGGCAATTGCAAAAGCAATTGCCAAGGGTAAAGCAACGATTCCCACTATTATTCCCGAAAGAATATCTTTTGTTACTATTTCTTTCGAAATGCCTTCTTTTAAAAGAGAAAAAAGCTTTGGGACAAATTCTTTGTACATCGTACTATTGATTAATTTCTTATTAAACTTTCACTTTAGTTTACCACTTCGTTGTATAATCGATGATCATATTGAGTAAAATAGCTCTTGCAATGCGCATTAATGGAATCTGTAACATGAAACTAAATAGTATAATTAATGGATAAAGAAGTTTGAAAAAACTATTCATGCTATCCAATAAAAACCCTAATGTTAATAATGGAATAAGAACAATAAGAACAATGGGATAGCTAATCCATAAAGCAGCGGTATAAAATCCAGGTTCTAATTTAAAATTCTGTTCACAATGAGGGCATTTGTCAGGCATTTCTAAAATTCTTGAAAACACGATTAATCCTGGATTGCTGAATAAATTTCCAATTTGACAGCGTGGACATTTTAATTTTAAAATACTGTAAAGCTTGGTTCCCTTTTTCATAGACTATTTTCTGAGTGATGATATCAAATGTTTGGCTTTGATAGACTTACATGTTGTTAACAATAGCTTCCCCAAATTCAGAACATTTAAGTAGTGTAGCACCTTTCATTAATCTCTCAAAATCATAGGTTACAGTTTTTTTATGAATAGCTCCCTTTAATCCTTTAACTATTAAGTCTGCTGCTTCTTGCCAGCCTAAATATTCTAACATCATGACACCAGAAAGAATTTCGGAAGAAGGGTTCACTTTATCTTGGTCTTTGTATTTGGGTGCAGTACCATGTGTTGCTTCAAATATAGAAACACCTGTTTGATAATTTATATTGGCACCTGGTGCAATTCCTATTCCACCTACGATAGCAGCCAAAGCATCAGAAATATAATCACCATTTAAGTTAAGAGTTGCAATAACATCATACTGTTCTGGTCTTAAAATGATTTGTTGCAAAAATGCATCGGCAATAACATCTTTGATAATTACTTGATGTCCGTTTTTCGTAATAACTTGCCAAGGACCTCCTTCGTGATCTTTTGCGCCAAATTCATCTTTGGCTAATTGATAGCTCCATTCTTTAAATTTACCTTCGGTAAATTTCATAATATTGCCTTTATGAACAATTGTGACCGATTTTCTTTCATTATCAATAGCATATTGAATAGCAGCTCTCATTAAACGCTCGGTTCCTTCTTTTGAGACCGGTTTAATACCAATAGATACGGTATCAGGAAACCTGATTGCAGTTACACCCATTTCATTGATTAGAAAGTTTTTTACTTTTTCAAGTTCGGGAGTACCATTTAACCATTCTATTCCAGCATAAATATCTTCAGTGTTTTCTCTAAAAATAACCATATCTACTTTTTCAGGATGCTTTACTGGAGAGGGCACACCTTCATACCATTTTACTGGTCGTACACAAGCATATAAATCCAGTTGTTGACGTAAAGCCACATTAAGCGATCGCATACCACCTCCTATAGGTGTTGTTAATGGACCTTTTATCGCTACCAAGTATTTTTCAATACTTTTTATGGTCTCTTTAGGTAACCATTCACCTGTTTTTTCGAAAGCCTTCTCACCTGCATACACTTCTTTCCATTTAATTTTTCTGTAATTTCCATAGGCATTGTGTACAGCACTATCAATTACTAATTTGGTAGCTTTCCAAATATCTGACCCAATACCATCCCCTTCAATAAAGGGGATAATGGGTTTGTTTGGGACATGTAATTTTTCATTAATGAGATAGATGTTGCTTTCATTCATAATTCGTAGATGTTCAATTTAATACAAAAATACATTAAATGTTATATAAAAACATAACAAATGTTATATTTTTATATGTTATTTATTATATATTTGGACGATGAAAAATTTTTATTCGCAATTTGATTTTCAAAGTGAATTACTTTTCGAGGTTTTAACTTCTGAAGAAAAAAAAATAGTGTATAATTCAATGGAGCCTCTAATCATAAAGAAAGGAAGCCTTTTGTTTTATGAAGAAGGTGTTCCTACTGGTATTTTTCAAATTAAGAAAGGGAAAGCGAAGAAATTTAAACGTGGTTTTTCTGGAACAGAACAAATTTTCTATATCTACACAACTGGTGATGTATTAGGATATCATGCTTTATTTGGAGAAGAGCGTTATCAAGATTCTTGTGAAGCTTTAGAGGACATGGAAGTTAATTTCATAGCTAAAGATGTTTTTTTAAAATTGTTACAGGATATTCCTGCTTTACAACGAACTTTTATAAAAAATATAGGTCATGAGTTCGGGGTTTTGGCTAATATTATCACAGTACTAGCTCAAAAGAATTTAAATGCACGATTAGCTATTAATTTGCTCATTTTAGAAAATCGATTCCAAAAACATTATAAAGAAGGAGGTATTGATTTAACACGTGAGGATTTGGCTAATATTATTGGCACTTCACCTGAAAGTTTGGGCAGGAGTCTCAAGCAGTTTAAGGATGAAGGGATTATTGAAGTAGATAAAAGAATTATTTACATCAAGAATAAGAATCAGATATTTCAATTACTAAATATTGAGAAAGGTTATATGAATTAAGAATCATATCCATTATTTTATTGAGCATTCTATTTACTATTCAGGACCAATTTAGAAAATTCTTAAGACTTCAATAATACATAGTAATATCACATTTTTAACCATTTATATCCTGGAGTTCCATTAGTTTTTTTAAAATCTGGTATATTCCATATTAGAATGAAATGTCATTATTCAAAGTATCTTGGTTAGATCTCTTGGTTTTGTTCTATATCATTATTGTTATTTATATATTTGGAAGTAAATAGCTGTCTACCTATCACTATTTTAAATTAATTAATCTAAAGCTTATATAATTTTGAAATCTAAAAAAGATATAGATCTTCTTTTGTGGGCAAAACTCAAAGACGGAAATATTGAGGCTTTAGGTAAGTTGTATGACCTTTATATTGATGATTTATTTAGTTATGGGATTCAATTTAGTTATAATAAAACTGAGGTTATGGATAGTATCCATGATGTATTCTTAAACCTTTATAAGTACAGAAATAATCTGGCAGATACAAATCACGTTAAATATTATTTACTACGATCATTAAAAAATCAAATACTTAAAAAGAGTAAAAGGACGTTCCAAATAGAGTCTATTGATGATAATGTTCTTTCTTTATCAGATTTTAGTGCTTCCGCAGAAGAAGAAATTATTGTTAGTGAGATTGAAAACGAACGCACTCATAGGTTATCTAAATCCATAAACTTGTTAAGTAAAAAGCAAAGACAAGGTTTGTTTTTAAGGTTTAACGAAGAAAAGGATTATGAAGACATTGCTAAAATTATGAATGTCTCTGTGCAAACTTCCAGAACTATTATTTATAGAGCGATTAAATCTCTAAGAAAGAATATGTTAGCCTCTTTATTTTCTCTGTTTCAAATTTTTTATTAAAATTTCTCATTTTTTTTGTCTATGTCTTTTAGATGTTGGACTTATTATGATAGAGACCACTAGGTTTTATATTTTAAATCAGTGTGTCTTAAATATAGTTTTAGAAAAAGATGAAAGATAATAGGTCATATAAAATGAATTTTGATGAGATATCTAAAGAAGAGAAATCTCAATTAAAAGATAAAATAATAAACTCTGCTCATCTCCATAGGCAGAAAAAACGTCGTGTAAAATATACGATGAGTTTTGTTGCAGCATCAGTAGTGCTTTTATTTTCTATAGGTGTTTTTAATTACATGAAACAAGATGTTTCTCCTATAGAGGAATTTGTAAACACAACACAGGATCAAGGCAAATCAAATGAAGTAAAACTTATTTTAAGTGATGCAAAGGATATTGAAATTCCCGAAAATGATTCGGCCATAACCTATTCTAATAATGGTCAAAATGTTTCCTTCGGAAATTCTAAAACTATAAGTCAAGAGCTTTCAGCACAAAAAGAAATCGTCTTTAATACATTAATTGTCCCTTATGGCAAACGTTCAGAAATTGTATTGTCTGATGGTAGTAAGGTCTGGTTAAATTCTGGTTCAAAATTAGTGTTTCCTGCTTCTTTTTCCAAAGAAAAAAGAGAAGTCTATCTCGAAGGAGAAGCTATTTTTGAAGTGACTCACAATAAAAAACAACCGTTTATAGTAAAATCAAAAGATCAAGATATTGAGGTATTAGGTACCATATTTAATGTGAGTAATTACGCTGATGATGATTCTATATTCACAGTACTTAAAAGTGGAAGCGTTCAAATACACTATAATAATGACAACCTAATCTCATCTAAAAGTCATTTAAAGATAGTTCCAAATACGTTAGCAACTTATAATAAAAAAGATAAAAATGTTTTCACAAAAACGGTAGACGTAGAAACCTATTTTTCTTGGAGAGACGGTGTTTTTATCTTTAAAAATGATGCCTTAAAGACGATAATGAAAAAACTATCAAGGTATTATAATGTAGATATCATTATCAATGACGATAATTTATCTAATCAAACATTTTCAGGCTATTTGGATGTAAATGAAGATTTAGATCATGTATTGCAAATCATTAATGAGGCAGAAACGTCTCCCTTTACATATGAACTGACAAAAAACAATCAACTAATCATAAATTAAAAAACGAGCTATTATGAAACAAAATCAGTAGAAGTGAAAAACTAGAAGATGCGCCAACACCTTCTAGCTTAAAAAATTAACACAACTGCATGAAGCAGTAATATTAACCACTAAAACAAAATTATGAATAAAAATAAGAACCTTTGTGCTTTTGAACGCACAAAGCCTTTAAGATACTATTTGGTAAATATTATGAGAATCTTTCTATTATTAATAACCATTGGTTTAAGTTCTGCTTTTGCAAATACTACAAATGCTCAGACTAAAATAGATATAAACGTAAGCAATGTAACTTTAGAAGAATTATTTAAAGATATACAGAGTAAAAGCGAATTTATATTTTTTTACAAAGACGATGTCTTAAAATATAATGTGTCATTAAATCTTAAAGACGCAACACTTTCTACAATTTTAGACACTGCATTAGCAGGGACTAATTTAACTTATAAAGTAGATGAAAGACAAGTTGTTATTAAAGAAGATGTTAATGTAAAAGCTAATAATTCTAAAAGTGCTCAGCAAACAAAAACCATTACAGGTAAGGTTGTTGATGATACAGGTATGCCTTTGGTTGGAGCAACAGTGATGGTTAAAGGCGCTAACACTGGAGTCATCACAGATTTTGATGGTAATTTTGAATTGTCGGTTCCTGATGATACAACAACTTTAGTTATTTCTTATTTAGGTTATTCTCCTCAAGAAGTTGAGATTATTGGCAAAACTATTATTGATGTTAAAATGATGCCAGATAATGCTGCTTTAGATGAAATCGTGGTTATTGGTTATGGTACAGAGAAAAAAGCATTATTAAGTGATGCGATAACTTCTATCAGTTCTAAACAAGTAAAAGATTTGCCAGTTTCGTCAGTAGATGGGATTCTTCAAGGTCAGGCAGCAGGTGTACAAGTACAACAAAATTCTGGGACTCCAGGTGGAGAAATGTCTGTGAGAATTCGTGGGCTAAGTTCTATCAGTGGTTCTAATCAGCCACTTTATATTATTGATGGAATACCAGTTACTACTGGTGATTTTGGACAAATTGGTTACTCTGGTCAAGGCTCAAGTGCACTTGCAGATTTAAATCCAGGTGATATTGAATCTATAAGTGTTTTGAAAGATGCATCAGCAACTGCAATTTATGGAGCTAGAGGATCAAATGGTATTGTATTGATTACTACAAAGCGTGGTAAAGAGCAAAAATCTGTAGTTAATGTCAATGTGTATTCTGGTGTACAACGTGCTTGGAATAAGTTAGACATGTTAAATGCTAGAGAATGGATGGAGTATAGAAATGATCTTACTAATAGCACTGTTTTTACTGAAGAACAAATGAATAATATTACAGTAGATACAGATTGGCAAGATGTTATTTTTAGAAACGCAGCAATAAATAGTATCGAGTTGTCTGCAATAGGAGGTTCTGAAAAGACGAAATTTTTTATGAGCGGAACATATTTTGATCAAGAAGGAATTTTAATTGGTACAGATTATCAAAGAATAAATGCGCGTGTTAATGTAGATCATCAATTATCTGACAAAGTCAAAATAGGAACAAGTATAGGGTTGACTTATGCAAAAACAAATCGTGTAGAAAGCGATCAAACGCTTCATGGTCCATTACCTAATGGAATCTCGACACCAGCAATATATTCGGTATATAATGAAGATGGATCTTATAATCAAAGTGGTCCATATTCTAATGCAGTGTCTATTGCAAACGAAGCTATTAATGAAAACTTTTCTTATAGAACGAATTCTAATATTTATTTAGACTATGAAATTTTTGAAGATTTAACCTTTTCAACAAAATGGGGAATTGATTTCTTAAATTTTAGAGAACATGCTTATGAGTCTACTAAAACGGTTCAAGGTGCAAAATATAATGGCTTAGGTTTTGAAACTTATAGTAACGTTTCAAATATTGTATCTAACAACTTATTAAAGTATAATAAGAAAATCAACAACCATAAATTTGAAGCCTTAGTGGGTTATACTTTTGAAAAGTACCAATACAGATCTTCATTTATTAGAGGTCAGGATTATGTAGATGATAATTTAGAATATATAAGTTCTGCTTCTACAATAGTTTCTGCAAGTGCTAATGCATCAGATGCTGGTATAAGATCTTATTTAGGGAGAGTAAATTATAATTTTGACGATAAATACATTGCCACAGTTTCTGGTCGTTTTGATACATCGACAAAGTTTGGTGAGAATAATAGAACTGGATTTTTCCCAGCTGCTTCTGTAGCTTGGCGTGTTTCCGAAGAAAACTTTTTAAAAAATCAAGAGATTGTTTCAGATCTTAAATTAAGAGTGAGTTATGGTCTTACAGGAAACGATGATATTAGTCCGTTTTTGTTTTCAGAACTCTACGGAAATACATCTTACGGTGGACAACCAGCTATTTACCCTAGTAATATCCCAAATCCAGATTTAAAATGGGAAAGTACTGCGCAGTTTAATTTAGGAGTGAATTTTGGGCTTTTTGATGATAGAATCACCATAACTGCAGACTATTATAATAAACAAACCAAAGATTTATTACTAAGCAGACCGTTGCCTTCTAGTTCTGGTTTTTCTTCAATTACTGAAAATGTAGGTAGCGTAGAAAATAAAGGAATTGAAATTTCAATTGCGACTAATAACTTTATTGGAGAAACCTTTACTTGGGATACAAATTTTAATATCTCTGGCAACCGAAATAAAGTATTAGAGCTTTATAATGGTCAACCTATTGATGATATTGGTCGTGGAGGAAATAGAATTATGGAAGGTCAACCTATAGGTGTTTTCTATAGTTATAAGTCTTTAGGAGTTGATCCTTCTACAGGAGATATTGTTTATGCAGATACTAATTTTGATGGTGAAATCACATCAGCAGATAGAACAATAGTTGGTAATCCACATCCCGATTTCATTTTCGGTTTAACAAATAACTTTTCTTATAAAGGCATTGATTTAAGTGTCTTTTTACAGGGTTCTTATGGTAACGATGTATTCAATGGATCTAGATTGTTCTTAGAATCTTTACAAGGAGGTGATAATCAATTAGCATCCATAACAAGACGTTGGCAACAGCCTGGAGATATTACAGATATTCCTAGAGCAACCACAGATCCTATTGCGTCAGCACAAAATAAGCGCGTGTCATCTCGTTTTATTGAAGATGGTTCTTACATGAGAGTTAAAAATGTAACGCTTGGTTACACGGTTGATAAAAAGGTGTTAGAGAAAACAATGTTCTCTAGTTTACGTGTGTATGTAAGTGCACAAAACTTATTCACGTTTACAAACTATTCAGGTTTAGATCCAGAGGTGAATTATAGAGGTGATGATAACTCTGTTATTGGTACAGATTTCTTTACGTATCCACAAGCGCAAACAGTAACTCTAGGTGTTAATTTAAAATTTTAAAAGATGAAAAAGATAATTTTTATAACCTTAATCTTATGTACAGCACTTTCGTGTGATGTTTTAGATGTAGAACCTCAAAATTCTATTTCTGCGGAAGAAGCATTTAATACAAAAGAAGATATAGATAAAGGAATTTTAGGTGCTTATGCATCGTTTCAGAGTTTAAGTTACTACGGAAGAACATTTGGAATATTTTCAGACCTAGCTGCAGATAACCTTTCACATCCTGTTGATGCTACAGCTACAGCGTACGCAGAAGTTGATAATAATAGTATTCTACCAGAAAATGGATCGGTAGATGGGATTTGGAGTATTGCTTATGATGGTATTAATGTCGCCAACAATGTCATTGATAAAGTACCAACTATTACAGATATGACAGAACAAGAAAAGAATGAGGCTTTATCAGAGTTATATTTTATTAGAGCTTTAAATCATTTTAATCTGTTAAACTATTTTGGAGGAGTTCCAATCAAAGTAGCACCAACTGTTGGCGTTAATAATCTGGATGCACCTAGAAATACTGAAGAAGAAGTGTATAATCAAATTATAAACGATTTAATATTTGCTGTCGAGCATCTTCCTGTATCTAGTACAAAAATTAGAGCGTCTAATGCTGCTGCTAAAGCGTTATTGGCAAAAGTATATTTGTATAAAAAAGAATATCCTTTAGCGATTTTAATGGCTTCGGAAGTGATATCAGATGGTGGTTACACATTACCAGATAATTATCGTGATGTATTTGAAGATGATGAATCAGACGAATCTATTTTTGAAATATCATTTTCAGAATTAGAAAGAAACCGTATTGCAGAGTATAATTTTCCTACTTCACTTAATGGAAGAAGAGAAGTAGAACCGTCGCAAGATTTATTAGACGCTTACGAAGCTAATGACGAAAGATTTGAAGCGAGTATTGCTTTTGAAGGTGATAAAGCTTACGCCATTAAATACGACGATTTAAGTTTAGGAACAGGAAACTTTATTGTGCTAAGATTAGCAGATATGTATCTTATTAGAGCAGAAGCAGAAGCGAGTTTGCAAGCGCCAAATGTATCATCTGTTCAATCTGATATCAACGAGATTAGAGTTCGTGCAAACTTGCAGCCAACATCTGAATCTTCTATTACACAATTACTTAGAATTATTGAAGACGAAAGAAGAATAGAATTCGCTTTTGAAGGTCAACGCTGGTTTGATCTTGTAAGAACAGATCGCGCAATTACGGTATTACCAAATGTAAATAGCACTAACCAAATGCTTTTTCCAATACCTACAGACGAAATTCAAACTAATAACAGTCCAGGAATGGTTCAAAATCCAGGATACTAAAAACGACTCATCATGATTAAAATAAAATTTATGACAACTAAATATTTCAGCTACATTTTTATAGCTCTATTATCTTTCACATTTTTTACTTGTGAAGACGATGACACTGTACCACCACAATCTCAAGCAGAATTTACTGCTAGTGCAACTCAAGTTGCTGTTGGTGAGGAAATTCAATTCACTAATAATTCTCAAAATGCTACAGCTTATGCATGGAGTTTTGGAGATGGTACAACATCAAATCAAGTGTCACCAAGAAAAACGTATGAGACTAGTAATGTCTTTTTAGTGAGCTTAGTGTCAACAGGAGCTGGTGGTTCTACAATTTCTAATATGGAGATTACAGTAACACCTGCAAGTTTGTTTTCCGTAGAAAATGAAGAAGATCTTATTGCAACAATACCAGTTCAATTTGTGAATATCTCTGAAGGTGCAGATAGTTATTCTTGGAATTTTGGTGATGCAGATAATTCGACGTCAACAGAAGAAAACCCAGAGTTTGCTTATCCATCTGCTGGAACATTTACAGTAAGTTTAACAGCAAGTAGCGCTTTTGGTTCACAAATATTTTCAAAAGACGTTGTTATAGGCGAAGCTCCAGAAGCACCAGCCGAATTATATTATATGGCAATTGGAGATGAATATATTAGAAACCTGATTTTAGATGGTTCAGGAACTGTAAATGATGTTTATGATGCTGTTGGTAAAGGCGGTGTTGGTATGGCTTATGATGAGGTGAATGAGAAATTATATTTCAGTGATTTTGATACGTACCCCTTCGGAAATATCTGGAGAATGAACCTTGACGGAACAGGAATTGAAGCTATTGCGACAAATATTGGTGATCCTTATGCGATTGCTTTAGATGTTGCTGGAAACAAAATCTACTGGGTTGATGATGAGGGTAATGTGTCAAAAGCAAATTTAGATGGTTCTAATCCGGAAATCGGATTTTTTAATTTACCAGGAGTGAACTGGAGAGCAATTTCTTTAGATGTTGAAAATGGCAAAATGTATGTTTATGATGTAAATATTGAAGAGGTTTATGAAGTTAATTTAGACGGAACAAACCCTAATGTAATTATCACAGGAAACTATGGTTATGCACTTCTAGTTGATACCGTAAATGACAAAATTTATTTTGATGATCAAAATGATGATTTACTTAAAGTGGCTAATCTAGATGGATCAAATATTCAAACTATTGATGCTGAAGGCACAAGGATTTATGGAATGCAAATTGATCACGAAGCTGGAAAATTATATTGGTCTGGACGTGACTCTGGAGAATTGTACAGTGCAAATTTAGATGGTACAGATCGAGTAGTTTTAAGAACAGGAATCGCAAGCCCTAGAGGAATAGCTTTAATAAAATAATAGTTTAAACAGATGAGAAATTTAATTTTTATAATCACAATGTGTTGTACTGTTGGGATGTTTCAGTCGTGTTCTGATGATGATTTTCCAGTGCCACCTGCAAGTACAGTTCCTGAATTTACGTTTGTAATTGATAACGATGAGTTTGCACCTGCAACAGTTACGTTCACAAATAATTCTATTGTGCCAACCCATGTTGGTGCAGCTACGTATTATTGGAATTTTGGTGATGGAGAATCTACTTCCGAAGAAAATCCAACGCACTTATATACTGAGCCTGGAGCTTATAGTGTGAATTTGGTTGTGACAACTTCTGAGTCTTTAGAAATAAACGAAGTCACAAAAACAATTGTGATTAAAGATCCAAATGCAACAGGAGTACCTATATATTTTATTGATGGTGTTCAGGTTTATCAAGGATTAATAAACACACAAGCTCCAATTTTTACGCCTTTAAATGGTGTCGTAGCACAATCGTCTTACGGAATGGTGATTGATAATGTGAACGGTAAGCTTTACATTAGTGATTATGGTGCAGATAAAATTTACAGATCCAATTTAGATGGAAGTAATTTTGAAGACTTTAGAGTTGGCGTCGATGGACCTAACGGAATGACCATTGATTACCAAGAAAACCAAATTTATTGGGATACTAGTTCTGGAATTCAAAGAGGAGATATTGATGATTCAGATGTGAATCAAGTAGAAGATTTTGTCACAGGACAAGCTAATGATCCAGACGGATTGTCAATAGATTTAGTAAACAGAACACTTTATTGGATCAATTACAATGGAGGCGTTTGGGTGAAAAATTTAGATGGTACAGGAGAGTCTGAACTAATTCCAGCTATTGAAGGAGGAAGCATGTTAGTCGTTGGTAATCGAATTTTTTATGATGAATATGTCGCTTCTGGAGATATTAGGTTAAAATCTGCAGACTTAGATGGGACTAACATTACAACTATAGCAGTTAATATTGGTAGAGTTGTTTATGGAATAGGTTACGATGCTAACGAAGATAAAATTTATTGGGGAGATCGTAATACAGATGTGATGATGAGAGCTAATTTAGATGGTTCTAGTCCAGAAGTATGGTTTACGCATACAGGAGATACCAGAGGAATTGTTATTGGAGAATTAGAATAGCATGATAATAAAAAAAATAATACTACTTAGTTTGTTTTTTGGGTTCATGCTTCAAGGTAATGCCCAAAATACTGAAGTAAAAGGAAAACTATTTATCATAGGTGGTGGCTCAAGACCAGCATCTATGGTAGATCGTATTGTTAAAGAATCTGGCATTGATAAAAGTGGTTACGGAATTGTGTTACCAATGTCCAGCTCAATACCAGATTCTTCTGCTTATTATGCGACTAATCAATTCTATAAACAAGGAGTCAAAAATGTTTATGGTTTACAGTTTATTAAAGATGAAAAATTAACAGCATCAAAACTCGATTCTATTAGAAACGCAAAACTTATTTATATTTCAGGAGGCGACCAAAATAGATTTATGGATATTGTTGGAGGAACAGATATTGAAAAAGCAATTCATGAAGCGTATAAAAATGGATCACTTATAGCGGGAACAAGTGCAGGAGCAGCGGTAATGAGTAAAATGATGATTACTGGAACCGAATTAAAGCATCCTAAATATGCTTCTACATTCAGAAATTTAGAATCTGAAAACATAGAAACTAAAACAGGTTTAGGTCTGATAACTACTATTATTGTCGACCAGCATTTTGTAAAACGAAGTAGATATAATCGTTTGTTAACAGCAATAATCGAATATCCTGAATTAGTAGGAATTGGTATAGATGAGTCCACAGCAATATTAGTGACAGGTAATACTATGGAAGTTGTTGGAGACTCTCAAGTGATTGTTTTTAAAAATCCGGAACAATCAAAAAACACATTTAATGACAAACTTGGTGCTCAAGGTATTATATTGAATATATATTTACCAGGTGAAACATTTACAATAGATTAATATGATGATTTTAAAATTCAATTATAAAAGTTTAGTTTTTACATTACTTTTTTGCTTTTCACTTTTAGGTTTTTCTCAAAACAATAAAAAGGAGAAGAAAATCATAAAAGCTGTAGATAATCATACTGAAAGTTCAATTACATTATTGAAAAAAGCCATTACCATAAATAGTGGTACAATGAATTTTGAAGGTGTTAGAGAAGTAGGAGCTCTTTTTCAAAAAGAACTTGACAAATTAGGTTTTAAAACAGAGCTTACCAATGGAGACGCTTATGGTAGAGCAGGACATTTAGTAGCTACTAGAAAAGGAAATAAAGGACCAAAATTTCTTTTAATTGGTCATTTAGATACCGTTTTTGAATTAGAAAGTCCGTTGCAAGAGTATACCATGCTCAACGATTCTATAATGAAAGGTCCAGGAGTTGCAGATATGAAAGGTGGAGATGTTATTATAATTTTAGCAATGCAAGCCTTAAAAGAAGCAGGTGTTTTAGATGATATGTCTATAGAAATTGTCATGACTGGCGATGAAGAAAAAAGTGGAGATCCATTAGAACTTTCTAAAAAAGATTTGATTGATGCTGCTAAACGTGCAGACATTGCTTTAGGTTTTGAAAATGGAGATAACAACCCAAAAACCATTGTAGTGTCTCGAAGAGGATCTGCAGATTGGGAACTTAAAGTTACAGGTAATCCTGCACATTCGTCTCAAATTTTCACCGACGATATTGGAGCAGGAGCAATATATGAAACCTCAAGAATTTTAAATGAATTTTATCTTCAATTATCAAAAGAGAAGGACTTAACGTTTAATCCAGGATTTATTATTGGAGGTACAACCTTAAAGCCAGAAGCAGATGAAACTGGCGGTTCTGCTTTTGGAAAAACTAATGTCGTTTCACAAGAAACTATTGTTAGAGGAGATTTACGAGCTGTGTCTTTAAATCAACTCATAAAGGCAAAAGCGACAATGAAAAAAATTGTTTCAGAAAACTATCCAAAAACGAATGCTGAACTTATTTTTGGTGAAGGCGCTTATCCACCATTAACTTTAACTAAAGGAAATACGCAATTGTTAGAGTATTTTAATATAGTGAGTCAAGATTTAGGTTTTGGATCAGTAACTGCTGTAAACCCAAGAAATGCTGGTGCAGCAGATATATCATTTACTTCAGAATATGTAGACATGGCAATTGATGGTCTTGGACTTACAGGTGGAGGAGGAGACCATACTATTAATGAAACTGGAAATTTAAAAACTGTCGCTATTCAAGCAAAAATAACAGCAGTATTAATGTACAGATTAGTAAATTCTAAACTGTAATAAATCAAAAAAAACAATGAGAAAAATTACACTATTATTTTTATTTAGTATACACATTGTTGTAGCTCAAAATTATACCGAATACCAAACAGGAAGTACGACAGATGTTATAACCAATCACCAACCTGGAGCTTGTTTGATGGGAGGAGCTACAGAACAAGAGGATGCCATGATTTGGTTTTTAAATAAAGCAGATGGAGGAGATGTTGTAGTATTGAGAGCATCAGGAAGCGATGGTTATAATAATTATTTTTATACAGATTTGGGTGTTACAATTAATTCAGTAACCACATTTGTGATTGATAATGTAGCAGGAGCTATAGATCCTTATGTATTACAAAGCGTAGAAAATGCAGAAGCGATTTGGTTTGCAGGAGGCGATCAATATGATTATGTAAGCTATTTTAAAGACAATGCAATGGAAGATGCACTCAATAATTTTGTTAATGTAAAACAAGGAGTTATTGGAGGTACAAGTGCAGGACTTGCAATTTTAGGTGGTAATTATTTTTCTGCTCAATATGGCACGCTTACTAATGCAGTAGCTTTAAGTAACCCTTATCATCCTAGAGTAGCCATAGGAGAAAATGATTTTTTGGATATCCCATATTTGAATAATGTTATTACAGATTCTCATTATGACGATCCAGATAGAAGAGCAAGACATAGTGTAATGTTAGCTAGAATAGCTACAGATAATGCTACACGTTCCTTCGGAATTGCTTGTAATGAATACACAGCAGTTTGCGTAGAGCCAGACGGGAAAGCTTATGTCTATGGTGAATATCCAGCTTATGATGAGTTTGCTTACTTTTTACAAGCTAATTGTGTTACAGATTTTGAGCCAGAAACTTGTGTCTCAGGATCACCTTTAACATGGGATAGAAATAACGAAGCAATTAAAGTTTATAAAGTGCCAGGAACTGAGAGTGGAGTTAATTATTTTGATTTGTCAGATTGGGAAACTGGAAGCGGAGGAGAATGGAGAAACTGGTCAATTGAAGCAGGAACTTTTACTACCACAGCAGGAACTAATCCGCTTTGTGGAGCTTTATCAGCTGAAGATTATGAATTGTCGAGTATAAAAGTATTTCCTAATCCTTTTGAAGATACGATTCAGATTACTACGGAAAGCGAATTAATAGCTGTTCAAATCGTTGATATTTTAGGAAATCAAAGGGTAGTTGAGCTAAATGCAGATTATAGCATTGATACATCGTCTTTGAGTACAGGTATTTATTTTTTAAAACTGAAAACAGATACAACAGTTCAAACCTTTAAGGTTGTTAAAAGGTAAATGTGCTGTTTCAATAATGTAAGTTGAAGCGTATTTTAATACAATTAATTACGAAATACTTTTAATTATATTTATTAGCAATAAAAAAAGGTCTGATTTTCATCAGACCTTTTCTTGTATTTAAGATTAGTTGTTAATCTTAGTTCTTTTTTAACTTATCAGAAGCTTTATCAATAGCACTAGAAGCTTTTTCTTTTCCATCAGCAGCAGCTTTGTTAACCGCGTCCTTAGTATCTGTTGCTAAATCTTTAGCACCATCTTTTACAGATTCTGCTCCTTCTTTGATTGCGTTTCCAGCAGAGTCAACAGCATTACCTGCAGCATCCTTAGCATCTTCAGCTCCTTCTTTCACAGAGTCAATACCATCTTCAATAGCATCTCCAGTCGCGTCAGCAGCATCTTCAATAGCATCACCAGTTGCATCAGCAGCATCTTCGATTGCATCTCCTGCTTCATCAGCAGCATTTTCTAATGCATCAGCAGCATTTTCTGCACCTTCTTTAGTTTCTCTACATGATGTTACAGACACTACAAGTGCCAATACTAATGCGATGTTTAAAATTAATTTTTTCATTGTAATAGTTTTAGTGTTAATTATTGTTAAAGTTCAAAATTAATAACTTAAATTGAATATATGGTTAAAATTTTAACATTTATAAAAAATGATAACCTTTCATCAATGCACTATATACGTATGTGATTCATGATTTGGACTACTGCTCCTTTGTTTTCTTTAATAAAAGCAGCATTTTTTTTACCTAATGAATCACGTAGTTGATGTGATGTAATAAGAGAATTTAAGATTGTTTTTAAACCAGTTTTATCTTCTACCGAAATAACACCTGCCTTTTCAATCATGGCAAACGCTTCTGGGAATTTTTTATAGTTTTTGCCAATAATTAAAGGTGCTCCAAAAACTGCTGGTTCTAAGATGTTATGTAAACCTGTTTTTCCCATAGCTCCACCAACATAAGCAATGTCTGCATCACTATATATTTTAGTTAGTAAACCAATAGTGTCAATAATAAACACATTATAATCTTCTAAATTTTTTCCTTCTTTTTCAGAAAATAAGACTGTAACAGGAGTTAGTTTAGAGCTAATAGCATTGATATGACTAGTGTTAACCTCATGAGGCGCTATTATGAATTTTAAACTTTCCGAAGCATTATCATTTATATATGGTATGAGTAGCGCTTCATCCTCTTCCCAAGAACTTCCAATAACAATGCATGTGCTATTACCTTTAAATTCTGAAATAAAATCAAGTTTATTGTCTTGATTTAATTGATTAGAAACGCGATCATATCTCGTGTCACCAGAAACTTTTACAGAATTGTAGTTGATGTTGTTAAGTAAAGTTTTAGAGTTTTCATCTTGTACAAAAATATGCTCAAATGCAAACAGTGCAGATTTTTGTAAGTTTCCATAACCCTTAAAATAAATTTGATTTTTTCTGAAAACTGCCGAAATCAAAATTGCACGTCTGTTTTGGTTTTTGAGCTCCAAAAGTAGATTTGCCCAAATATCATACTTCACAAACACTGTGAATTCAGGATGTACAATATCAATAAATCGCTTAGCATTAGATTTGGTATCTAGAGGAAGATAAACTACAAGATCTGCCACTTTAGTGTTTTTTCTAATTTCATAACCTGAAGGAGAGAAAAAACTGAGTATTATTTTATACTGAGAATATTCTTGTCGCAACTTCTCAAAAACAGGAAGACCTTGTTCGTATTCGCCTAAAGAAGCACAGTGAAACCATATGGTTTTATCTGTCTTATTTATGTTTTTTTGCAGAATATCAAAGGTTTGCTTGCGACCGTCAACACCCAATTTAATTTTGCAATTAAAAGGAGCAATAATCCTTAAAAAAAAAGAAAGTATATATATGCCTAAATTGTACAATGCTTAAATTCTATTATTCATGCTAAAATAGGGTTCTTTGAAATAAATTCATTGCTTAATGCTAATGAATTTCGTAAATTCGTTACCTATGAAAAAAATTCAAATGGTTGACCTTAAAGGTCAATATAGCAAAATAAAAGATGAGGTCGATAGTTCTGTTTTAGAGGTATTAGATTCTACAGCTTATATCAATGGACCTAAAGTTCATGAGTTTCAGAAAAATTTAGAATCCTATTTAGGAGTAAAACATGTGATTCCTTGCGCAAATGGAACAGATGCGTTGCAAATAGCCATGATGGGATTGGGTCTAAAACCAGGAGATGAAGTCATCACTGCAGATTTTACCTTTGCAGCAACCGTTGAGGTAATAGCACTTCTACAATTAACTCCGGTTTTGGTGGATGTAGATCCTGTAAATTTTAATATTGATATTGACGCTATTAAAAAAGCAATTACACCTAAAACAAAAGCCATTGTACCAGTTCATTTATTTGGTATGTGTGCCAATATGGAAGCAATCATGCAAATTGCTAAAGAGCATGATTTGTTTGTTATAGAAGATAATGCTCAAGCAATTGGCTCTACATATACATATAGTAATGGAGAAAAAGCTAAAGCAGGAACTATTGGTCATGTTGCTTCAACATCATTTTTTCCATCAAAAAATCTAGGTTGTTATGGAGATGGAGGTGCGATTTTCACCAATGATGATGATTTAGCACATACTATTAAAGGTATTGTTAATCATGGTATGTACGAGCGCTACCATCATGATGTTGTAGGTGTAAACTCTAGATTAGACTCTATTCAAGCAGCGATTTTAAATATAAAATTAAAACGATTAGATACTTATAATAAAGCGAGGCAAAATGCTGCAAGAGCATATAATAAGGCTTTTAAGGAACAAGCAAATATAATTACACCTACAGGTCAAGACGTGTGTAATGGGATTTGCGATAATTGTGATTGTCACGTATTTCATCAATACACATTACGTATCATAAATAGTGATCGTGATGCTTTGGTAAAACACTTAAATGATAAAGGGATTCCTTGTGGAGTTTATTATCCAATTCCTTTGCATCGTCAAAAAGCATATTTAGATGAGCGTTACAATGAAGCAGATTTTAAAGTGACCAATCAACTAGTTAAAGAGGTGATTTCATTACCTATGCACACAGAGTTAGATGACGAACAAATTGAGTTTATTACATCAACAGTCATTAACTTTATTAATTCTTAATATGAAAAAAATTCTTGTAACAGGAGGACTGGGTTTTATAGGTTCTCATACAGTTGTTGAACTTCAAAATGAAGGTTTTGAAGTTGTTATAATTGATGATTTATCAAATTCTTCGGAAAGCGTCTTAGATGGAATCACATCTATTACAAATAAAAAGCCCTTTTTTGAGAAATTAGATTTAAAGGAAAAATCTTCAGTAGAAAACTTTTTCAAAAAGCACAATGATATTTCTGGTGTCATTCATTTTGCAGCTAGTAAAGCTGTAGGAGAAAGTGTTGAAAATCCACTGCTTTATTACGAGAACAATTTAAATACACTTATTTACATGCTTAAAGAGGTGCTCAATTTAAAAGAGTCCAACTTTATTTTTAGCTCTTCGTGTACAGTATATGGTCAAGCAGAGAAAATGCCAATTACAGAAGAAGCTCCAACGCAACCTGCAGAATCTCCTTACGGAAACACTAAACAAGTAGGTGAAGAAATTATAACAGATACGTGTAAAGTAAGTCCAAATTTAAATGCAATTGCGCTGCGATATTTTAACCCAATAGGAGCACACCCAAGTGCAAATATAGGAGAGTTGCCAATTGGAGTCCCACAAAATCTAGTACCATATATAACACAAACAGGTGCTGGACTAAGGGAAAGTTTATCTGTTTTTGGAAATGATTACCCTACTCCAGACGGTACATGTATACGAGATTATATTCACGTTGTAGATTTAGCAAAAGCACATGTAATTGCTTTACAGCGTTTACTCGATAATAAAAATGATTCAAATTTTGAGACTTTTAATGTAGGTACAGGAGTTGGTAGTTCGGTTTTAGAAGTGATTACTGCTTTTGATAATGTATCTAACCAATCTCTAAACTATAAATTTGCTCCAAGACGTGAAGGTGATGTGATTTCTGCTTTCGCAGATACAGAAAAAGCAAATACTGTCTTAGGTTGGAAAGCTAAGTCTTCTCTTAATGATGCTATTGGTTCAGCATGGAAATGGGAACAGAAAATAAGAAATTTATAAACTATATATAATGAAAAGAGTATTACAACTTATTATCCTTTTACTGACGATTTCAGTAACTGGACAGGATACTTATTTGCACTGCGGAAAAGTTATTGATACAAAAAATGGGACTATTTTAAAAGAAAAAACGATTATTATTTCTGGAAATAAAATTGTTTCTATTGAAAATGGATATGTGAACGGAAAGACTTCAGAAGATAAAATCATCGATCTAAAATCAAAAACGGTTATGCCTGGACTTATAGATATGCATGTTCATCTTGAAGGTGAAACAAGTCCGACAAGATATTTAGAGACGTTTACTAAGAATGAAGCAGATGTCGCATTTACTTCCGCAGAAATAGCTAAAAGAACATTAATGGCAGGTTTTACAACGGTTAGAGATCTTGGAGGTAGTGGTGTAAATGTGTCACTGCGTGATGCTACTGCTAACGGAAAAGTACCTGGACCTCGAATTTTTACTGCTGAAAAAGCAATAGGAACAACAGGAGGACATGCAGATCCAACAAACGGAATGAGAAAAGATTTAATGGGAGATCCTGGACCAGACGAAGGTGTAATCAATAGTCCTGAAGATGCTAGAAAAGCAGTGAGACAACGCTATAAAAATGGAGCAGACCTCATAAAAATTACAGCAACAGGTGGTGTTCTAAGTGTAGCTAAAAATGGTGCAAACGCTCAATTTACTCAAGAAGAAGTTAATGAGATTGTAAAAACAGCTAAAGAATATGGAATGAATGTAGCAGCTCACGCTCACGGTAAAGAAGGTATGAAACGTGCTGTATTAGCTGGTGTTCAAACGATAGAACATGGATCATTTATGGATAAAGAAGTTGCTACTTTAATGAAACAAAACAATTGCTATATGGTGCCAACTTTATCTGCTGGACGTTATGTAGAGGAGAAGGCAAAGATTCCAAATTATTATCCTGATGTGATTATCCCTAAAATAACAAGTACTATGGCTATTTTGGATAAAACTATAAAAATGGTCATTAGTGAAGGTGTTCCCATAGCCTTTGGAACAGATGCTGGTGTGTTTCCTCATGGAGATAATGCTAAAGAATTTCGATACATGGTTGATGCTGGATGGTCACCAATGTTTTCCTTACAAAGTGCAACAGTAACGAATGCTAAGTTACTAGATATGGAGAATCAATTGGGGCAAATAAAAGCAGGGTTTATTGCAGATATAATTGCAATAGATGAAGATCCTACAAAAAACATTTCTACGATGGAACACGTGATTTTCGTCATGAAAGAAGGAAAAGTCTATAAAAACGAATTGTAAATTTCATAATTTAAGACCAATTAATTATAAATATGACAACAATAACACCTTTTTCTTAAGGGTCTTATATTTAACAAATTGATTAACAATGATTTAATGTTTAAAACTTGGTGTTGGTCGTTCGTCTTTGTTTCTTTGGAGCTAATGATAAATGAAAACCAATGAAATTGATTAGTATTAAAAGAGAAACTAAGCCAGAAGCCAGGTTCACAAAAAGAATGGGTGTATTGACAACAAACGTAACATATATTAAGAAACAATTCTTGAGTATCCCTTACAAAACAGTTCATAAATATCGAGAAACGTACTACGGTAAAATTAAAGACTGTGAAAATATAAGTTTAGCAAAATAATAAAAAAACCTCTTCAAATTTGAAGAGGTTTTTTTATTATTTCATTCTATTTCTTATTGAGATAGTTTTAACTAAAAATGGTATCACTTTTTTTTAGCGAATATTATCGTGAATAATAGCGTAAGCATTCCAAAGGTTACAGACATATCTGCAACATTAAAAATACCAGTTCTTAGAGTGTCATTTATGTGTAAGTAGAAAAAATCTGTAACAGATCCAAAAGCTATTCTATCAAATACATTTGAAATACCGCCTCCAGCTATACAGCTTAAAGCAACAATACTAACCTTATCAAGCATTTTGTTTGTTATGGTATAATAAATAAGGTATCCAAGAACTCCAACAGGTAAAATGAGAAGGAAAATGAGTTTTAAAGTTGGGTTCATATCACTTCCCATTCCTAAAAATGCACCAGTATTCTCAACATTCATCATTTGGAAAAAATCACCAATAACGTTAATGCGCTCACTAGGATCAATTGAATCTCTTACTATGATTTTTGAAATTTGGTCAATAGCAATATTTAAAATTATAAGAAGAATGATACCTATGTTTCTAGATATTTTCATAAAAATTATGCGTTAGGTCCTAATGTTGCTGAAGCAGTTTGTGCTTCTCTATTGATTTTTTTTACTAATCCTTGTAATACTTTACCAGGACCAACTTCTGTAAAATGAGAAGCACCATCTGCAATCATTTGTTGCACAGACTGAGTCCAACGCACAGGAGCTGTTAGTTGCAAAATTAAATTTGCTTTAATTTCATTTTCATCGGTTATCGCAGTAGCAGTAACGTTTTGATATATTGGGCAATTAGGTTTGCTAAATGTTGTATTTTCTATTGCTGCAGCCAATTCTTCTCTAGCTGGTTCCATTAAAGGCGAATGAAAAGCACCTCCAACTGGAAGTACCAAAGCACGACGAGCGCCTTCTTCTTTCAAAGTTTCACAGGCTTTATTGATAGCATCTACATCTCCCGAAATCACTAATTGACCAGGACAGTTATAATTTGCAGCAACGACAACACCTTCTGTTGTAGCGCAAACTTTTTCTACGATGTCATCATCCAATCCTAAAACAGCAGCCATTGTACTTGGTTGTAATTCACATGCTTTTTGCATGGCTTGCGCACGTTGAGAAACGAGTTTCAAACCATCTTCAAAAGTTAATGCTCCAGCAGCAACTAATGCAGAAAATTCTCCTAGTGAATGACCAGCAACCATATCTGGTTTAAAACTGTCTCCAAGAGTTTTAGCTAATATAACAGAGTGTAAAAATATGGCAGGTTGTGTTACCTTAGTTTCTTTTAAGTCTTCTGCAGAACCCTCAAACATAATGTCTGTGATGTGAAAACCCAAAATAGAATTTGCTTTTTCAAATAGCTCTTGAGCTAATGGTGAGTTTTCGTATAAATCAAGTCCCATTCCTGAGAATTGAGCACCTTGACCTGGAAATATATATGCGTTCATAGTAATCAAATTTAAGCTGCAAAAATAGGAATAATTATTTTACTGAAAACTGCCGATTTCCGAAGAAAAAGTTAAACACAAGCAGCCTCAGCACATCGTTCGCCATCCATGGCTGCAGAAACGATTCCACCAGCATAACCACCACCTTCACCACATGGGAATAAGTTTGTTATTTCGGGATGTGCTAAATTTTCGTTTCTTGGGATATTGACAGGAGATGAGGTTCTAGATTCCACACCAACAACATTAGCTTCAGCAGTGTAATAACCGTGCATTTTTTCTCCAAAGGCTTTAAAACCCTTCCGAAGAGAACCTCCAATTAATTTTGGTAATAAAGAGTGTAGTGGAGCAGATTTTAATCCTGGTTGGTATGAGGTAGAATTTAAATCATTAGATAATCGACCTTCTACAAAATCTGTGAGTCGTTGTGCAGGTGCAGATTGTGATCTTCCACCAGATGTAAATGCTAAACGTTCTAAATCTTTTTGATATTCTAAACCTTTTAAAACACCATGTTGTTCATATTTAAATAGGTCTCTATCTGCGTTAATTTCTACAACAATACCAGAATTAGCGAACTCGTTATTACGTCTTGAAGGTGACATACCATTGACTACGACTTCTCCATTTGCAGTTGCTGCAGGTACAATAAATCCGCCAGGACACATACAAAATGAATACACACCTCTGTCGTTGACTTGGTTTACTAAACTATATGAAGCTGCAGGCAATAACTCATCTCTTTGTTCGCCTTTACAGTGGTATTGAATTTCGTCAATAATTTGTTGTGGATGTTCCACACGAACTCCCATGGCAAATGATTTTGCTTGTAACTGAATATTTTTCTCATTTAGTAAATAATAAATATCACGAGCAGAATGTCCTGTTGCTAAAATCACCTTTTCAATATCTAACTCATTTCCGTTTTGAAGTGTTAGAGATTTAATCTTATTATTTTTAATATTGAAATCTGTCACACGTGTTTCAAAGTGAATTTCACCACCATATTTCAAGATCGTTTCACGAATATTTTGCACTACTTTTGGAAGCTTATTTGTTCCGATATGTGGATGTGCATCAACTAAGATTTGATCTGTTGCGCCATGAAATACTAGGTTTTCAAAGATCTTTCTTACATCACCACGCTTGAGACTTCTAGTATATAATTTTCCGTCGCTATACGTACCAGCACCACCTTCTCCAAAGCAATAATTAGAGTCTTCATTGACAAAGTGATTTTGATTAATGGCTTTGATGTCACGTCGTCTATCTTGTACATTTTTACCACGTTCTAAAACGATGGGTTTGAATCCAAGTTCAATACATCGCAAAGCTGCCCACATTCCTGCAGGTCCAAAACCGATGATATGAATTGGTTTTGCTTTAGAAACATCTTTGTAATCAAATACGTAAGCCGAAGTTTCAGGCATTGGCTCATTAATGTAAACCTCTACCTTATAGTTGAACATGATACGCGACTTACGAGCATCAATTGACTTCCTAAGAATTTTAATTCCAGTAATTTCTGAAGATTTTACATCCAAATCATAAGCTGCTTTATAAAGCAATCCATTTGGTTTTCCTTCTTCATGTAAATTAATGCGGAGTTGGAGTTGTTTGATCATTTACTACAGATTTCTGTAAGTTTATTTATTGTTGAGTTGCCAAGTCGATGAACGTCGTCTACTATATATTTAGAAAGTGCATTACAAATTTTCTTCTTGTCGATTGATGGAATATTATTTGAATTTTCATATTTTTTGAGTAGAATATGCGCTCGTACAAACTGAGCTTTATAATTGAATGGCTCTATTTCTAATGCTTTATCCAAGTCTGTTAAAGCATTTTCAAAATCACCTTTTAATGTGTATGCTTCACCTCTTGAAGAGTAATACTCATCATAACTTTGATCTACCTCAATTTTTTTAGAAAATTTCTTGATGTAACTATTAAGTTTGGATACGTTTTTTGTTTTATCAGGATATAAACGATATTCTCCTTCTGTTTTTTTAGAAACAAACTCTAAAAATTTCAAGACTAATTTGTACTTGCTTCTATCTAAATCTTTAAAAGTGCCATTAGAGTAATATTGTTTTTCGTTGATTCTAAAATTTTTATTTTTATAAATGGAAGTTGAATTCAACGCTCCATTTGGGTAATAAAACTCAGAAGTACCAACATTTGAATTATTAAGAAAATACCTTTTAACACGAAGATTGCTATTTTTATAATAGGCTAAATACTCACCATTTTGAATATTATCACGAATAGTGATTTTGGTTTTCAATTCTCCAGTGTCCCAATATTCATAAAGCAAACCATCAATTTTACCTGCTTTTATATTGCCTTCATTTTTTTTTAATCCATTAAGATGGTAATTAATATATTTTCCGTTATATGGTTTGTTATCAATTAACCAGATGCCATTTTGATTTACCATATTATTGGTTGAAGGTATGTTTTTTAAGCTATCAGATCTCTTAAAGTAAGCTTTCGTAGTTATGGAAACGATACTATCTTTATTTGGAAAACCAAGATTGCTGAGATCTTTAGAACTAGTGATGAATTTAATTTCATGTATATATGATGAGTCAATTCTTAACTCAGCAAGATCTTTGTAATCGACATGTAATATATTGTCAATAATATATGGGTTAGAGTTTTGAGCATAAATATGACCAAGCATGATAAATAGTACAGAAGATAGAAAGAACCTCATAATTAGGGATTGATTTAAATTTAGATGTTACTTCCTCACATAAGTCAAAAAAGTAAACGAAAACTCATGCTTGTCATCCTTTGAATGTTCTTTTCTAGCAGTTTCTTTCCACTTTGACATATCAATCTCTGGAAAATAAGTGTCAGCATCTGGAAATTTGTGATGCACACGAGTGATTTCAATCCTATCTGCTAAACCCATAGATTGTTTGTAGATTTCTCCACCACCAATGATAAAAGGTTGTTTGTCGTTTCTAGCAGCATCAAGCGCATCTTCCATGTTATTGACAACAATGATACCATCAGGAGCTTTGTAATTGTTTTGTCTAGTAATCACAATATGTGTACGATTAGGCAATGGTTTTGGGAAACTCTCAAAAGTCTTCCGTCCCATGATTATACAATGTCCATTTGTTAAGGATTTAAAGCGTTTTAGGTCATCACTTAAATGCCAAATTAAATCATTATCCTTACCAATGGCATTGTCATCTCCTGCAGCTACAATGATGGTGCGCTCAGTTTTTTTTTTTTCGGTTGGCGTTTGCTCAATTAAAGTATCATTAAATACTTCAGTTTTTGCAATTTCGGTTTCCTCTTTTAAAAGCTGTTGTTTTATTTTTTCTATACGTTCTTTCTGTTTAGCAACGAGTGTTTCTCGTTGTTGGTCTTCCCAGTCCTTACCCATAAATTTATGAGTTATAAAAACACTCACAAAGTGATAGATGAAAAATGCTAACCATATAACAATGGCAATAACGAACCAATCGAGTCCAGCTATGGTAAAATCTTTGCCAATACCTAAAACAGTATTTGCTAAAATTAAAAAGACAGCACCTATTAAAAACACAACAAAATGAACATAAACACGTCGTTTTTGTTTAATGCGTTTCTCTGCATATTTAATTAGCGCTAATTGCTCTTTATCTATCTGTGGAATTGTTTTCTTTTTTCCGAACATAAATCAAAATAGTTATAAATGTAAAGTTACAGTTTTTAACGTAAACGTTGTAATTATTTTTTTCTTCGGAAAACAATAAAACACGAAAACGTTATCGTATTTAACTTAATGAAAATCAAGATATAAGAGTGGTTATTTTTATTATAGATATCTTAAATTAAGGCGCTTTTTTTTTAATAGTTAGAATTATTAGTCCTCATTCATTAAGAAAATGATAATTCTTTATTTTGCTATAAGGTATGCGTTTGAGTATCAATGATTCTTTTATACATTTGACCAAGAAATTAATTCATAAGTATTATGGCAATTACAAAACAATTTTTAAAAAGCAAGCCTGTTTGTAAGGTAACATTTTCATTACCAGCAGAGGAAGCAAAAAAAGTATCAGTAGTAGGATCATTCAATGAATGGAATGAGAAGAAAGCTGTTCAACTTAAAAAATTAAAAAACGGAACTTTTAAAGGAACTGTAGATTTAGAAAAAGACAACTCTTATGAGTTTAGATATGTTGTTGATGGAACTTACATCAACGATGACCAAGCAGATGCTTACGCATGGAGCGATTTTGCAGGTGCAGAGAATGGTGTTTTAAACGTGTAATTATCCGTTTTGACAGATTAAAAAGAGCTTTCTAAATTTAGAAGGCTCTTTTTATTTAATTATATTTTCTTTAGTTACTTGAACGTTTTTTTTGAGTAACAAGAATTGGTAACATATATGGAACAATCACTGGTTTGCCATCTTGCATTCCTGGTTTTGACATTTTAGGTAAAGATTTTACAACTCTAGTAGCTTCTTGTTCTAATTTAGGATGTGGTCCTCTTGCCATAATATTTTCAATGTCTCCATGTTCATTAATTTTGAAGAGCACGGTTATCCTTACATCTTTTTTATTGAGTTTTAATCTCTTTGCAACATTAGCATTGAATTTCTTATGAATAAACAAAGTGATTTTATCACTCATACATTTTTTTAGCTCTTCATTTGAGAGCTGTTCTTCACAACCCATATAAACAGGAACTTTTTCTACTGTTGCAAAAGGAACTACTTTGATTTTTCCATCTTGCTGTATCAATTTTACTGGCAATTCAGATTTAGGAATACTGTCTTGAGCATAAGACAAAGCAAAAATAAGTATGAAAAATAAGGTGCAAAATACTTTCATGGTAAAATTGTTATTTAAAAATAAACAGTCATTAATAATTTGAAAGGCGTATCAACAGGTTTACCATTAAGCGTTCTTGGTGCCTTAAATTTTGGAAGACGTTTAGCGACGTTAATGGCTTCAATAGCTATGGCTTTATGATTTGCTTTTGCGTTTATGTTTTTTATTTTTCCGTTTTTACTAATTGTAAATTCTAAAAGAAATTGAGTTGATCTCGCCAAAGGTAATGCACGACTTGCCATTTCAATATCAAAACTCATTTTAATAAAGTTCGTTATTTTTCGTTTAGAGCATGTCTCTAATTCTGCATTAGTGGGTTCTTTATCACAACCTCTATAAATAGGATATCTTAAATCTTTATCTGTGTAATTATTCATTTCTACTCTTAGAGGAAGCGCATAGGGTACAATAACAGGTTCACCTCTTTGCATTCCTGGTGTCATTTGTGGAATCATTTGAGCAACACGTTTGGCTTCATCTCTTAAGAATTCATCTTCTGCGTTAGAATCTATGTCTATAACTTTACCATCTTTTCCAACCTTAAAAATGACTACAATACGCTTAAGCCCAGCTTCAATTTCTGAGCCTTTGGGTAGTGTCGTGTTGAATTCATTATGAAAAAGCATTGCAATTTTCTGAGACATACACTTCTTTTTATTTGCATTTCCGTCTTCTCTTTTGCAGCCTTTATAAATAGGGACGTTTTCAATAACATGTAATACTTTTGAATCACTTTTATTTGATAAAGAATCTAACTCAGATTGACTTATTGTTTTTTCTTGCGCATGAACAAGCATTCCACATAAGATGGATATAATAAAAATGTAGTATTTCATATAATTATTTTAAACAGCAACAGTACCTTTGATGTGTGGATGCGGATTATAATCCTCTAAAGTGAAATCTTCAAACTTAAATTCGAAAATATCTTTTACATCAGGATTCAATTTCATTTTAGGTAATGGTCTGATGTCTCTTGATAGTTGCAATTCTAATTGTTCAAAATGATTGCTATAAATATGAGCATCACCAAAAGTGTGTATAAATTCTCCAGCTTCATAACCACAAACTTGTGCAATCATCATAGTGAACAATGCATAAGACCCAATATTGAAAGGGACGCCTAAAAATATATCTGCACTACGTTGGTATAGCTGACATGATAATTTACCATCAGCAACATAAAACTGAAAGAATGCATGACAAGGAGGTAAAGCTGCTTTACCATTCGCAACGTTCTCTGAGAATGATTTTGATGTGTCTGGCATTACAGACGGGTTCCAAGCAGACACCATCATACGACGACTATTAGGATTGTTTTTAAGCGTTTCTATAACATCTTTTATTTGGTCAATATCATCATTGTTCCAATTGCGCCATTGATGACCATATACTGGACCTAAATCTCCATTTTCATCAGCCCAAGAATTCCAGATTTTAACTCCGTTTTCCGTTAGGTATTTAATATTAGTATCTCCTTTTAAAAACCATAATAATTCATAAATGATAGATTTTAAGTGCAATTTTTTAGTAGTCACCATTGGGAAACCTTCACTCAAGTCAAATCGCATTTGATGTCCAAAAACACTTTTTGTTCCTGTTCCTGTACGATCTCCTTTTTCGTTTCCTTGTTCTAAAACGTGCTTTACTAAGTCGTGGTATTGTTTCATCTGTTAATGTCAATTGTGTTTTAGTGCTCAGGTGTAATTCGCAAAAAAATAAATTCTATGTATACGAATTTCTCTAGTCTGTTCATTTCTTGTTCACTTTCTGTGACAACGGAAAACTCTTTTAATTAAACGTAAAATTTCAGAAAATAAAAGTAAAAAATAAGGGTTGAATCTTTACGATTTCAACCCTTTATAATATTAAAAGTTATTAACTATATTCTAATTTTAATTAGTGAAATTCAAAACCAATTTGAGTTATTAAATTGTCTTTAAATCCAATGACGATTGGTGTTGATTCTACTTTTGGATTTGACATATATAAATTAGGCATAACAGCTACTATATCAACAAATTTAATGTTATCAATTATAGAATTATTAGATATTTTGTCTATTGATAACTCATCAATTTTAAAAGTGCCAGAGTATGATGTTTCAGGGAAATTTTTATCACCATCCCAATTAAAGTTTAATCCTATAAATATTAATTTGTCTTTAACGGTGTGAATAGATATACCATGCTCCTTGTAATGGTAATTAATTTTCCCAGTAGGATATTCTTTATAAACCGTTGGAGTGCCCAATATTTTTGTGATCTCTTCTAATGATGTGTTAGTATTTAATGTTGTTTCGTTAAGCACTACTTCTTTATCTTTGGTGAATTCTATCTCAACATTTGTTTGTGCAAAAGTCACATTTAAGAATACGATAGCGATAATTGTAAAGATTTTCATTTTATTTTTATTTAGTTTTTTCTATCCTATAATCATTCCAGCAATAGTAGCAGAAATCAACGAAGCCAGAGTGCCACCAATTAAAGCTTTCATTCCAAATTTAGATAAGGTTTTACGTTGACCAGGAGCCAAAGAACCAATACCACCAATTTGAATACCAATGGATGCAAAGTTGGCAAAGCCACAAAGCATATAGGTTGCCATAATAATTGATTTCTCATATTTTAAATGCGTCGCATTTGCTGCGTTCTTAAGATCTGCTAATTGAATGTAGCCTATAAATTCACTAGCTGCTAATTTAATACCTAAGAGTTGTCCCATAAGCGCCATGTCTTCCGTAGCAACACCAATTAACCACATTAATGGAGCAAAAATATAACCTAGAATAAGTTCGAGAGATAAACTTTGGTAAGCTGTGTTTCCAGCTACCCAATCGTTTAAATTTGTAATGTCTCCAACCCAACCTAGAATACCATTTGCCATAGCAATAAAGGCAACAAATACAAGTAACATTGCACCTACATTAACAGCTAATTTTAGACCTTCGGTAGTACCATTAGCAATAGCATCTAAAATGTTTGAACCTATTTTTTCTTTCGAAACAGCCACATCAGTATTCACTTTTTCTGTTTGAGGGTATAGAATTTTTGAAATCACAATTGCTCCAGGTGCTGCCATAACAGAAGCTGCTAATAAATGCTTTGCATAGAACAAACGTAAGGCTTCATCTTCACCACCTAAAAACCCAATGTATGCTGCAAGCACAGCTCCAGCAACTGTTGCCATACCACCAATCATAACTAAAAGCATTTCTGATTTATTCATTTTCTCAAGGTATGCCTTGATTAAAAGAGGTGCTTCTGTTTGACCTAAAAATATGTTTCCAGCTACACTTAGACTTTCTGCACCTGATATTTTAAGCGTTTTAGATAGCAACCAAGCCATTGCTTTTACTACTTTTTGAATGATTCCTAAGTAGAATAAAACAGAGGTTAATGCTGAGAAAAAGATAATAGTTGGTAGTACTTGAAAAGCGAATATGAAACCATAGGAATTAATATCCATTACACCACTAAATAAGAACTCACTTCCAGCTCTAGTAAAGTCAAGTATATTTATGAAAACTTGACCTATTGATTCAAAAATATCCTTTACAAAATCAACTTGTAAAACGCAGATTGCAATGATTAGTTGAAATGCTAAGCCAATTGCAACTGTTTTCCAATTGATACCTTTTCTATTACTACTAAATAAAAAGGCAATGACAAGTAAAGTTATCATACCTAATACGCCACGCCAAATACTATTGAAACTATAACCTTGACTTTTTACTATGTCGTCTATAGCTTCTCCTTGAGCAATAAAGCTAGGATGCTTATCTGATATAAATGTGAAAACATCATTAGAATTTTTTAAAATTAATTCTGTTTCTTTTTTACTTACAATCTCATAATAAACATCTACTGTCGTTGGAACTTTCTGCTTAAAAACTATTAAGTTATTATTCTGAAGCCAAAACCCTTTGTTGAAATTATTGTTTAAAATCGATTCGTATTCTCCATTTTTGCCAAGATTTAAAAACTCTTTACCTTTATTGAAATCAATATCACCAGTTTTATCATTTGGATAATTGTCAAAAGTTTCGTGTGATAATAATTGCCAATTGTTAATAACCAAATTAACTTCTTTGGCATTGTTTTTAATATCTTGAAATTTTACTACTTTAGGCAGACTGTCTGTTGAAATTTCTTGAGTATCTTGACCAAAAGTCAATGTAATACCAAAAAAAATAGCTGCAATAGCTAGAAGAAAATGTTTCATGTGTTTATATTTATTTTTTTCAATGGTCACATGCTGTTCGCGATAAATCATTCTCTTAAGTGATAAAATTTTATATGCTCGTTTCATAATAAAACTGTATTATCGTTTGTCAATTTCGTCTCTAATCTTAGCTGCTTTTTCGTAGTCTTCATTATTGACAGCTTCATCTAAGAGTGTGTGTAATTCTTGAAGTGATTTATCCATATAATTATCTTGGATACTTGCTTCTATCTCTTCAACGACCATGTCATCTACAAGAATAGAATCTTGATCTTGCTCTTCGCCATCCTTTTTAGGATTGACTTTAAGATAAATACCAGCTTTGTCTAAGATATTTTTATAGGTAAATATAGGTGCTTTAAAACGCAATGCTAAAGCAATAGCATCACTGGTTCTAGCATCTATGATTTCTTCAATTTTATCGCGTTCACAAATTAAACTGGAGTAAAATACACCATCAACTAATTTGTGGATAATGACTTGTTTGACAACAATATCAAAACGATCTGCAAAATTTTTAAATAAATCGTGGGTAAGAGGTCTTGGAGGTCTAATTTCTTTTTCTAACGCAATCGCTATGGACTGCGCTTCAAAAGCACCAATAACGATTGGTAATTTACGGTCACCATCTACTTCATTCAGAATCAATGCATACGCGCCATTTTGAGTTTGGCTGTATGAAATTCCTTTAATATTTAATCTAACTAGACTCATAATTTATAAAACGTAAAGAACCGTTTTAATTCGGACTTTAACAACTGCAAAATGCAGATTTATGTTTAAAGAACCAAATCAAAACAGCCCTTTTCAAGCTACAATTTATAAAAAATTATGCGTTTTGAGCCTTAAAAGCTTTTAATTTTTCAATCAAAGCTGGTACAACCTCAAAGGCATCACCAACAACTCCATAGTCTGCAGCTTTAAAGAAAGGCGCTTCTGGATCTGTATTGATAACCACTTTTATTTTTGAAGAATTAATACCTGCTAAATGTTGAATAGCTCCTGAAATACCAATAGCAATGTATAAGTTTGCAGCTACAGGTTTTCCTGTTTGACCAACGTGTTCACTGTGAGGTCTCCATCCTAAATCTGATACTGGTTTAGAACATGCTGTTGCTGCTCCAAGTACTTCTGCTAGTTCTTCTATCATTCCCCAGTTTTCTGGACCTTTAAGTCCACGACCTGCAGAAACAACTATTTCAGCATCTGCAATAGTCACTTTATCTGTTGCTTTATCTACAGATTGTACTGTTACTCCTAGACTTGGTAATGTTGGCGAAAAGTCTTCCGAAGAAACAGATCCGCTAGATTCTACCAAACCAAATGCGTTTTTAGATACACCAACTATTTTGATGTCTGTATCTATAGTTGTCATATTAAAAGCCTTATTTGTAAACGCTGAACGTTTTACTGTAAAAGGAGATGTGCTAGAAGGTACTGCAACAACATTTGATGCGTAACCAGCTTCTAAACCAATGGCAAGAATTGGTGCTAAATATTTGCTATCTGCACTAGAGCTTACAACAACGACTTTTGCTTCTTCTTTTTTAGCTGCTTGAGCTATAGCGCTTGCATAAGCGTTGGCATTGAATTTGTCTAAATCACCATTACTAACATTTAATACTTTATCAACACCATAGTTTCCTAACTCTGATGTGTCTGCTGCATTAATAGTTATTGCTGTAACAGTTGTGCCCATTTGGTCTGCAACTGCTTTAGCGTAAGATGCAACTTCAAATGCTGTTTTTTTGAACTTTCCTTGTTCTGATTCTGTATATACTAAAACTGACATGTTTTTTCTTTTAAAGGGTTAATTAAATCGCTTTTGCTTCGTTGTGAAGTAAATTGATTAATTCATCAAGATTGTCTGCATCTACTAGAGTAACTGCACCTTTTGGAACTGGTTTTTCAAACTTAACTGAATTAGTTTCAGCAGTAGCATTGATAGGTTCAACAACAGATAATGGTTTTTTACGAGCCATCATAATTCCTCTCATGTTAGGAATACGAAGGTCACTTTCTTCAACCAATCCTTTTTGTCCGCCAATTACTAAAGGCAAGCTTGTTGCAACAGTTTCTTTACCACCATCAATTTCTCTAATTGCTGTAGCATTTGTACCATCAACTTCTAAGCTAATACAGTTAGTTACAAAGTTAGCATTTGTTAAAGCTGCTATCATTCCTGGAACCATTCCGCCATTGTAATCAATAGACTCACGTCCAGCAATTACTAAATCAAATCCACCATCACTAACAACATTTGCTAGTTCTTTAGCAACTTGAAAACCGTCTTTAGCTTCAGTATTTACTCTAATTGCAGCATCTGCTCCAATAGCTAAAGCTTTACGAAGTGTAGGTTCTGTTTCTGGTCCACCAACATTAACAACAGTGACTTGAGCACCTTGTTTTTCTTTAAACCACATAGCACGAGTTAAACCAAACTCGTCGTTTGGATTAATCACATATTGTACACCATTGGTGTCAAATTTTGTGTCGCCATCAGTGAAATTAATTTTTGAAGTCGTATCAGGTACGTGGCTAATACATACTAATATTTTCATATCGAATTATTTTGAGTGTATATTTATTATAATTTATCTGCTTTCTTAATAATTTTTGGAAGACGTTTTTCTAAGTCTTTCATCAATTTTTCTAATGCGCTTTCACACATTGGTAATATTTTTTTAGTTGACATTACTGGAATTCCACCAACCATTACTGTTGTCTTTTTTGAATTTGCGCCTTCATTTATAGCAAATACTTTTTTTCCTGACTTATCATATAGTGCTATTCTAGCATAAGCTCTCATCTTAACAGTTGCAGTACCGCCAATACCAAAGCCTTTGGTAAGTTCAAAATGAACTTCAACAAATAGAACACCATCTGCTTTGTCGCTAAACATGTTAGCAGTTGCTACTTCATTGGCTTGACCTAAAAAACCTTCGTGAATATATTTATAGCCATCATGAACAATGTAGCGTTTAAGCTCATCTTCATTCTTTTCATATTTTGGCGTGAATGCTATATACTCTTCATTTGTTGTAACTTCTGTTTCTGGAAGTAGTTCAAATGGGAATTTCTTAGAATACGTATTAAAGAATTCGTCATGAAATTGATCCATAATAGGTTTTAAATCAAAATCTGGATTGTCTCTTAGCTCTAATACACTTGCTAAAAGTTCTTCACCACCTAAACCTAGTTCACTAAAACCAATGATTTTATCTCCATAAAAACTTACTACTGCCACTTTTTTGTCTTGAGAAAATCCTTTAGTTATAAAGAATAAAGCAATACAGATTAAGAGTATATTTTTTTTCATTTAAAATTATCTTTTAGTTAGAATTTTAAGTTCACGAAGATAATTATAAAATTTCAAATTTTACTATGCGTGCATAATAAAATTTTATAAAATTTTGATTTTCCATCCTTTTATGAGTAATATGATAAGTTTTGAGGTCTTAAATCATTAAATATGTAAAATTAAGACCTATAAATTTTTCCGGAGAGGCTCATTTCGGAAGAAAATAATCTGAATTTATCAGACATATAGTATTTATTGTATTTGATTTCTGTTTTCGTACCTATATTTATGTGATAGTATTATCAATAATTATTACTTTTGCTATTCGTTTAAAAAAAGGAATACATGAAAACAATTCAATTTAGAGAAGCAATTTGCGAAGCCATGAGCGAAGAAATGCGCAGAGATGAAAGCGTTTATTTGATGGGTGAGGAAGTTGCAGAATACAATGGAGCTTATAAAGCTTCAAAAGGAATGTTAGACGAGTTTGGAGCAAAACGTGTCATTGATACACCAATTGCAGAGCTTGGTTTTGCTGGTATTGCGATTGGTTCTACAATGACAGGAAATCGTCCTATTGTTGAGTACATGACCTTCAACTTCTCTTTAGTTGGTATTGATCAAATTATAAATAATGCTGCGAAAATTAGACAAATGTCTGGTGGGCAGTTTAAATGTCCAATCGTTTTTCGTGGACCAACAGGTTCTGCAGGACAATTAGGAGCAACACACTCTCAGGCTTTTGAGAACTGGTTTGCAAATACACCTGGTTTAAAAGTGGTGATACCTTCAAACGTTTATGATGCGAAAGGTTTATTGAAATCTGCGATTAGAGACAACGATCCAGTAATTTTTATGGAGAGTGAGCAAATGTATGGTGATAAAGGTGAAGTGCCAGAAGGCGAATACACCATTCCATTAGGCGTTGCAGAAATTAAAAGAGAAGGTACAGATGTCACTATTGTTTCCTTCGGAAAAATTATAAAAGAAGCATACAAAGCAGCAGACGAATTAGAAAAAGAAGGGATCTCTTGTGAGATTATCGATTTAAGAACAGTACGTCCAATGGATCGTGATGCTATTTTGAAATCTGTAAAGAAAACGAATCGCTTAGTGATTTTAGAAGAAGCTTGGCCATTTGGAAACGTAGCAACAGAAATCACATATTTAGTGCAATCTGAGGCTTTTGATTATCTAGATGCTCCAATTATTAAAATTAATACAGCAGATACACCAGCACCTTATTCTCCAGTTTTATTAGCAGAGTGGTTACCAGACTACAAAGAAGTTATTAAAGCAGTAAATAAAGTGATGTACAAATAAATCGCAATTATTTGCGTTAAAATATTTAAACGAACTTCATTAGCGCGATTGTTGATGAAGTTTTTTTAGTTTTAAAAACTTAATCCAGTTAAAAACTGGCAACTGCAATTTGAGCCCCAAAAAAGTATACATTGCAAAGACCTATAATTATGAAAAAGAAGCTCCTCATTTTATTATTTTTCTTCGGAATATGCTTCGCATACGCGCAAACTAAAGTAAGTGGATATGTCTATGATGAATTTAATGAGCCTGTAGCTTTTGCTAACATTCTATTCAAAGGGTCTACAGAAGGTACTATTTCTAACGAAGATGGACGCTTTTATCTGGAGTCTGATAATACTTGGGAAACCTTAGTTGTCTCCTTTCTAGGTTATGAACGTCAAGAAGTTAAACTAGAAAACAAAGTTAATTACGATTTAAAATTTGTTCTAAAAGAAGAAGCTGGAGCATTAGATGCAGTACTTATAATCACAGGGAAACAATCTAAAAAAGCATCTGAAAATCCTGCAATTAGAATCCTAAAGAAAATTTGGGAACGCAAACGGAAAAACGGATTAAAACAATTCAAGCAATACGAGTACGATAAATACGAAAAAGTAGAATTTGATCTCAATACCATAGATAGTGCACTCATAAAAAGTAAGCTGTTTAAAGGGATGGAGTTTGTTTTTGAAGAGGTTGATACGTCTAATATTACTGGTAAAACATACTTGCCAATATTTATTAATGAGTCTGTTGCTAAAGTTTATGGCGACAATTTATTAAAAAAGGAAAAGGAAGATTTAAAAGGTAATAAAAACTCAGGCTTTAGTAATAATCAAATCATCATCGATTTTATTGATGACCTCTATGCAGATTTTGATATTTATGATAACTACCTAAAGTTTTTTGATAAGAGTTTTGTGAGTCCGTTGTCTAGAACAGGCGTTCAAACGTATAATTATGTATTGTCAGACAGTGCTTTTATAGATAATAAATGGTGCTACAATATTGTTTACTATCCAAGACGTAAAAATGAATTGACCTTTAAAGGTGATTTTTGGGTTAACGATTCTACCTACGCGATTAAAGATATCAATCTTCAAGCGTCAAAAAGTGCAAACATAAACTGGGTCAAAGAGATTTATATAGAACAAGAATTTGAAGTTTTAAATGATACACTCTTTTTGATTAAGCGTGATTATATGCTTTCAGATTTTGCTCTGAATAAAAAGGAAAAGTCTCGTGGTGTCTACGGAAAAAGAACAACTTTATACGATAATTACCAATTTGACAAACCTAAGGAGGAGAAATTTTACGATGAAGAAGTCTATAACTATAACGAAGACGCTTATAATCGCGATGATGATTTCTGGGAACAAAACCGAATGGAGTCCTTAAACAAAGACGAAAAAGGGGTTTACAAAATGTTAGACACGCTTAAAACCGTTAAAAAGTTTAAGCGACTCTATAATGTAGGAAGTATTCTAGCCTCAGGTTACATTGAAGTACCAAGTCTCAATTTAGACATTGGACCTGTTTTTTCTGTTTTTGGATATAATGAGGTAGAAGGTATGCGAATTCGTGGAGGTGGACGAACCTATTTTGGACCAAATGACCTTTGGAGAGTAGAAGGGTTTTTAGCTTATGGGTTTAGAGATGACAAATTTAAATATGGTATTTCTGGTAAGTGGCTTGTAGATAAAAAGCACCGACTTATAATCTCTGGTGGAAACAGACGAGATATCGAGCAAATAGGTGCAAATCTTACCGCATCTACAGATGTGTTAGGTAGAAGTTTAGCCTCATCTGCAGTGGTTGGAACAAGCACCAATGACAAACTAACCAATGTGAATCTTACTACGTTGGCTCTAGAAATAGAACCGAGTAAAAACTTTGTGATTAGAACTAGTGGAACTTATAGAACCTTAGAATCTGCATCACCAACTTTTAGTTTAGATTATAATGATCCAGGATCTCCTACTGGTATTTCTTCGGAAGTCAAACAGTTTGAGACTACTTTGTCCTTATCATACTTTCCTAAGCGAAAAATGACAGGTTTTGGTGTAGAGCGTCGTACAGCTAATGATGGTTTTGCTAGTTTGTTTGCACAAGTTACACGTGGAGATAAGAGTGTTTTTAATAGTGATTTTGATTATACTAAAGTTCAGTTTTCTTATATACAGCCTTGGCAAATTGGAGGCTTTGGACGTTTAACCACAACTGTTGAAGCAGGAAAAACATTTGGTGAAGTTCCTTTGGGATTATTAAATGTGGTGCCAGGAAATCAATCGTATTTTTCTATCTATAATACATTCCCACAATTAGATTTCTATGAGTTTGTAACAGATACCTACACGTCTTTGCATTTAGAACATAATTTTAATGGTCGCTTTTTCTCAAGAATTCCATTTCTTAAAAAATATAATCTAAGAGCCATTGTTGGTGTTAGAGGTGTTTGGGGAGATTTGTCTGCAGAGAATATTGCTCTCAATACCACAGGGAATCCAATAGAAACGCCTTTAGTAGCACCAACAAACGAAATGTATTACGAATATAGCGTTGGTGTTGGTAACATCTTTAAAATACTACGTATAGATTTTAACTTTAGAGGAAATTATTTAGACAATCCAGATGCGAGACCTTTTGGTGTGACTGGTAGTTTTGGGTTTAATTTTTAAGGAGGATTTTGTTAATTCTTTAAGTATTATGAGATATTACTCTTTAAAATTTATTGCTATTTGTTATATATGGATGTTGGCTGTAGTTATTTAGGCAAGATTGTTAATGAAATAATTTCACAGTCATCATTTTCATATTCAGAACTTGGCGTTCTAGCAATAACATAAAACTGAGATGTTCTAGAGACTAATTTATTCTCAATTATGAATTTAAATCTATTATTTTTTGAGTAATTTTAAAATCGGTAGTAATAACAAATATTTCGTATTCAATTTCTCTTCCTTTAGGATCGTTAGCTTCAACTATTAACTCATATTCATCACCAACTCTAATTACAGGTTTTTTTGGACTTGAACCTTTTTCCCATATTGTTCCAATGTTATCATTGATTTTAATAATCTCAATAAAATAATCGTCTTTCATTTTATTTTTATTGTGGTAAATAGTGATTAAATTTTTTAAATCCGAAGTGATTCCGTTTGCTAAGCTTTCTTGACTTGATGTGAGATTTCTTCCGTGAGCTATTGTGTTTCTGAAATTCTCAATCTCTGAAAAAATATTTCAAATCGTTTCTTATTTATTAATATGGGTAAAAACGATTCCCAGTTTTTAGAGATAATTGTTCTCAAATCATAGAAATCCGAGTAATAAATCAGTCTGTTTTCAAATGAAATTCCTCTATTTTTTTTAATTTCTATCTCTCGTTTCTCTTTCCATTTTGTTATTCTTTCATCAGAAACTTTATAATTCGAAGAATCTTTTGAACCAAGAATAGAAATAATTAATCTTCTCAATGTATTCTTATTCAATCATTTTTGAGTTTCATTTAATTACTGCTGACGTGTTCGTGTATAATTGTTGTGTTGGCAAGAACTAAGTTAGTAAAACAAAACGAACCAGAGAAAAATCCGTAGAAATTAGAAGTCAGCAAAAGGCGAATAATAAAGAACAGCATATCCAAAAGTTACAATACAGTACAAAAGAGTTCCCACGATATAGAAAAGCCATCTAAAATTAAATAGTTTTAATTTACTTTTAAAATAATAATCGTCTAAAATTTCAATTAAAATACCTGTTGAAAAAAGAATATTTGCAATAACTCCCCAAATAAATATTCCAATGATATCAAATATTATAAATTCAAACTCACCAGTTAAAAGTATGGCTAAAATACCAGATAGTCCAACAACGATGTTAAACCATAATCGTTTAGGTTCCCACCATTTTAGAATCTCGTTTGTTGTTTTTTCTATCATATATAACTAGTTTTTGTTTTTTATCTCAGCACGTCGCATTGGCATTCCGTCAATGAGGCTAAATAGTTTATCTGTAGTTAATACACTATTTTGTCTTAGTTTTTCTCCGCCATCCAAACCAACAAGTATAACTTCAAATGTTTTATCATTTGATTTCAAGTTGTTGTAAAGTTCAGGTCTTTTGATCCATTCATTTTCTTCGGAAATTCCTAATTTAAAATGAGTAGGTGTCATTTGATAAATAATAAGTTTTCTGTTTTGAAGGCCTTTTTGATTGTTTTGAAGTTTCTTTATTTGATTTTTAAATTCTTGGTCTTCGATATTCTCGGTTATAATAAGCAAGACTCTATTCTTCCATTGATGTTTTGATAAATCTTGCGCTTTCATGTATAAATTGAAAGTTAGAATTAAGATTATTGTGATAGATACGTTTCTTTTCATAATAATTAGGAAACTTTATAATGTACTAAGTTCGACTATTTTTTAAATAAACTCAACTAAAATAAATTGCCAAAATTCAAACAATACACTATCTTTGCATCCCGAAATTCAACTTGTTAAAAGCGTTTTGAATTTCGTAGTTAGATGAAATAAAATTAGGAATCCAATTTCCGTAGAAAAAAATAGAAGACATGTCAGAACCTGGTGAATTAACTTTTGATGTATTAATAGAAATCCCAAAAGGAAGCAGAAACAAATACGAATATGATTTTACATTACATAAGATTAGATTTGATCGTATGTTGTTTTCATCTATGATGTATCCTGGAGATTATGGATTTATTCCAGAAACTTTAGCTTTAGATAGTGATCCTTTAGATGTTTTGGTTTTAGGTCATCAACCAACTTACCCAATGGTTGTAATGGAAGTAAGACCAATTGGTGTGTTTCATATGACAGATGAAAAAGGACCAGATGAAAAAATTATTTGTGTACCAGTTTCAGATCCTATTTGGAGTAACAATAAGGATATAAGTGATTTGAATCCGCATAGATTAAAAGAGATTGAACATTTCTTTCAAGTATACAAAGATTTAGAAAAGAAAAAAGTTGATACAGGTGGTTGGGGAGATGCTGAAGAAGCTATAAAAATCTATCATGAATGTGTACTGCGTTATGATGAAAGTGAGCATAAAAAGAAACGCACGTTTACAATTTAAGAATCAAAGATTTTTTTAACAAAATTCTATTAAAAAAGCAATATCAAGTAATTGATATTGCTTTTTTGGTAAAATATGATTGATTTTACTACTTTTGCCCAGTTAAAAAACTAATCAATTTAAAAATAAAATATGGAGTCATTAATGATTTATATGCCAATTGCTTTGGCACTTATAGGATTAATTTACATGGTTATTAAGAAATCATGGGTTATGAAACAAGATGCTGGAGATGGTAAAATGAAAGAAATTTCAGATCATATCTACGAAGGAGCCTTAGCGTTCTTAAAAGCAGAATATCGTTTGTTAACATTCTTCGTTATAGGAGCAAGTCTTGTTTTAGCAGGTATTGCTTTTTACATGGATAGCACTTATTTAATTGTAGTTGCATTTATTATAGGAGCTGTTTTTTCTGCTTTTGCAGGAAATATGGGAATGAAAATAGCAACAAAAACTAATGTTAGAACAACACAAGCTGCAAAAACTAGTTTGCCAAATGCATTAAAAGTTTCTTTTGGTGGTGGTACTGTTATGGGACTTGGAGTTGCAGGTCTTGCTGTATTAGGTTTAACCCTTTTCTTTATTATATTCTTTCAATTGTTTATGGGAGGAGAATGGACTAATACTGCAGACATGACTATCGTTTTAGAAGCATTAGCTGGTTTCTCATTAGGAGCTGAGTCTATTGCATTATTTGCAAGAGTTGGTGGTGGTATTTATACTAAAGCTGCAGATGTTGGTGCTGATTTAGCAGGTAAAGTTCAAGCTGATATTCCTGAAGATGATCCAAGAAATCCAGCAACAATTGCTGATAATGTTGGTGATAATGTTGGTGATGTTGCAGGTATGGGAGCCGATTTATTTGGATCTTATGTAGCAACAGTTTTAGCTGCAATGGTATTAGGGAACTATGTCATAAAAGATATGGGTGGATCTATTGCTGATGCTTTTGGAGGTATTGGTCCAATCTTATTACCAATGTCAATTGCTGGTGTAGGAATTATCATTTCTCTTATAGGAACCTTCTTAGTTAAAATTTCATCTAACGATGCAAAAGAAGCTGATGTACAAAAAGCTTTAAACATTGGAAACTGGGCATCAATCGTAATGGTTGCTGCTGCATGTTTTGGATTAGTAACTTGGATGTTACCAGAAACAATGCAAATGAATTTCTACGGTGAAGGTCTTCAAGATATTTCTTCAATGCGTGTATTCTATGCATGTTTAGTTGGTTTAGTTGTAGGTGCTGGAATCTCTGCATTTACTGAATACTACACAGGATTAGGTTCTAAGCCAATTTTAAAAATTGTACAACAATCAAGTACTGGAGCAGGAACAAACATTATTGCTGGTTTAGCTACAGGTATGATTTCTACATTCTCTTCTGTATTATTATTTGCTGCTGCAATATGGACATCATATGCTTTAGCTGGATTTTATGGAGTTGCTTTAGCAGCTTCTGCTATGATGGCAACAACTGCTATGCAATTGGCGATTGATGCTTTTGGACCAATTGCTGATAATGCAGGTGGTATTGCTGAAATGAGTGAACAAGATCCAATCGTAAGAGAAAGAACAGATATTTTAGATGCTGTTGGTAATACAACTGCTGCAACTGGTAAAGGTTTTGCTATTGCATCTGCTGCATTAACATCATTAGCTTTATTTGCTGCTTATGTAACGTTTACAGGAATTGACGGAATTAACATCTTTAAAGCGCCAGTATTAGCTATGTTATTTGTTGGTGGTATGGTTCCAGTTGTATTCTCTGCATTAGCAATGAATGCTGTTGGTAAAGCTGCCATGGAAATGGTAAACGAAGTGGTAAGACAGTTTAGAGAAATTCCAGGAATTATGGAAGGAACTGGGAAACCAGAATATGATAAATGTGTTGATATTTCAACAAAAGCCTCTTTAAAAGAAATGATGCTACCTGGTTTATTGACTATCGGTTTTCCAATACTAGTTGTATTAATAGGTAAAATAGTATATCAAGAAAATAACATGCTAGTTGCAGAAATGTTAGGTGGTTATATGGCTGGTGTTACTGTATCTGGTGTGCTTTGGGCAATCTTTCAAAACAACGCTGGTGGTGCATGGGATAACGCTAAGAAGTCTTTTGAAGCTGGTGTAGAGATTAATGGAGTTATGACTTATAAAGGTTCTGAAGCGCATAAAGCAGCAGTAACTGGAGATACCGTTGGAGATCCATTTAAAGATACATCTGGACCATCAATGAACATCTTAATTAAATTAACATGTTTAATTGGATTGGTAATTGCTCCAATTTTAGGAGGTCATGGAGAGAAAACTGTATTAACCAATGCTGAAGTTGAGGTTGAAACAATTATTGGTGCTTCTAAAGATTTAGCGCAAGCAACAATTAGTTACACAATGGTTGAAAATGGAGTGGAAGTCACTAAAGAAGAAACATTCTCTGGCACTGAAGCTGAGGTTGACGCAAAATTAAAAGCATTCGAAAAGACAGAGTCTACTGTTGAAGGTGATGCTAAAAAAGTGATTAAAAAGATGGACGTTATTAAAGAGTAACACCATTTCACATATATTAAAAAAAGCCACGTTTATCGTGGCTTTTTTATGTTTAATAATCAGGTATTTTTACCTATTGTGAGTTGTTTTGAAGTCATTTATCTTTAGTAATGAAATGAGCCATACTTCACAAAATATTTTTCAAATACTTGAGACCGTTCAGTCCTTTCATATTGTGCAATGTCAAATGTACCATGAAAAAGTAGTTACAGATGTTGATGCAAATCCTATTCATAATTTACTCGATGATGCGATTGTTTTTAATCGCGTGAATCTATGTGATGCTACGCATAGAAAAAAACGTTTGGGTTGTGCGCATTCTGGGGTTAACCTTAATTTTGAGCGTGTTTTAGAGCAACTGGAAACAGCATTACCTCAATGCAAGAGTCAAATTTCAGAATTTAAAAATGAGTTTAAATTGGTGGTCACTGAGATTTACGCTTTAGATCACAAAGTTGGTAACCTGGAACACGATATAGCAGTTTGTCAGTTGAAATTTGATACCTACGGAAAAGATAAACTAGAACACTCATTACGTTTAATAAAAATAGAACATAAACAGCTTATGAATCAACTCTCAGAAATCAAATCTGATATTGAGCAACTTATAAAAGCCAAAGTTAATTACAGCAACATTTAAGATTTTAATTTTCTTGATTTTAGTATCTTGAACATCTAATTCAATAGGTTAGTGTTTAAAAAAGACCCTTTACAAATTATTACGTTTCAAAGTTATGGTACAGATACCCATTTTTACATGCGTGGACGTGCTCTAGAGGATAAAACAATCAACCTAGAACAGAAAGGTTTGTTTGGTTTATTAATCAATTCCTGGAAGCGTTTTGAAAGTGATGAAATCAAACATGCTGAGCTTAAACTTACGTTGCCAAACGGAACCATTTTAAAAACAGTTACAGACGATCATGGTTATTTTAAAGTTGATGAGCAATTAGAAGGTTTATGTGATTTAGCAAATGATGAAGGGTGGCTTAGTTTTGAGATGGCTTATGATGATGTTAATATAAAACGAAGCATTCAAAATTCTAATCGATTTTCAGGAGAATTATTAATTCCTTGTGTTGCCTCTCAATTTGGAGTTATTAGTGATATTGATGATACTATTATTCATACAGGAGTTGTGTCAACACTCAAATGGAAAGTCTTAATCAATAGCATTTTTAAAAGTGCTACTAGTAGAATTCCGTTAGAAGGTGCAGCAGATTTTTACCATAAATTACATAGAGGAGGATCTGGAGAGAATGCCAACCCGATTTTTTATGTGAGCCATAGTCCTTGGAATTTATACAGATATCTCGAGTTTTTTTTAAAACAGAATACGTTCCCTAAAGGACCAATTCTACTCAGAAGTTTTGCAGATATATTTAAAAAGAAAACAAGTGATCGACCACGGAAACATATAGAAATCGTTAATATTTTAAAAACTTATCCTAAGCTTAAGTTTATATTAATAGGTGATAGTGGAGAACATGATGCAGATATTTATATAGATATCGCAAATGAATTCCCTAAACAGGTTGCAGCCATCTATTTACGAAGTGTAAAGCATAAAAAGAAAATGCTTAGAGTTTCCTCTCTGTTTAAGCATTATAAGCAAATACCTGTATTATTGGTAGAAAGTAGCGATGAGGCTATTGAGCATGCAAGAGAGCATGGGTTTGTTAAGTAATTATGGGATATTTAGCCGACATATATGTAATTAAGAAATCAAGGTCAAGAAAAATTGGAATTGATTTTTTGAATACCTTTCTACCTAATCGACAAGAAAGTGCTGATGAATATTTTATACCTCAATACTCAGAAAATCCAATTCATAAATTTGATAATGTAAGTAAACTAATGATATTCTTAGAATCAAATCGTGAATACGCACAAAATATCTATTGGGAAAGCACAGTGGATGAAAATCTAAATAAACATGCAATGATTTTTTACACAAAAGATGGCTGCATGATTTTTGGAATATCACAAAACGCAGAGACAAATAGAGAACTCAACACCAAAACCATAGATACGTGCTTGTTAAAAATGAAAGAATTCTTAAAAACAAATATTGGGTATATTGATTATGAAAATCCGCCAGCAAATACTTATAAGAAATTTGTTGAGTTAGTAGAGGATTTGAAATAAAATGACACAATTGCCTTTTACAAGTATGCTAAAACAATCCATTAATTTGAGCATCAATCTTATTGATGATATCACCTAGATCTTCAGGATTTGCAACGAAATCTAAATCGTCAACATCAATAATCAACAAATTACCTTTATCATATTTGCTAATCCAAGCTTCGTAACGTTCATTCAATCTGCTTAAATAATCGATACTAATGGTGTTTTCATAATCACGACCACGCTTGTGAATTTGTGCTACCAAATTTTGAATTGAGCTACGTAAATAAATCAATAAATCTGGACCTTCAACAAAAGATTCCATAAGGTCAAAAAGAGAACGGTAATTTTCAAAATCACGATTGGTCATTAATCCCATGGCATGAAGGTTGGGTGCAAAAATGTGTGCATCTTCATATATGGTTCTATCTTGAATGATATCTTTTCCACTTTCACGAATTTGTGATACCTGACGAAACCTACTATTTAAAAAATAAACCTGTAAATTAAAACTCCAACGTTCCATTTGATTGTAAAAATCATCTAAATATGGATTGTCAACCACATCTTCTAATTGTGGTTCCCATTTGTAGTGTTTAGCTAGTAATTTAGTAAGTGTAGTTTTACCTGCACCAATATTTCCTGCGACTGCAACGTGCATATTTAATTGATTTTTAGTTGGTATTTATGGAGTATTTTCGAATCGTAAATATACAAGGTTTCATTGGTTAGTAAAAACTGATTTATTAACAATTTGGGCATTGTGATTGTACTAATAGTTTCGGCTTTTTTCGATTTGTAAAAAAGACCAGTTTCTGTTTTTAAAATGATGTTTTCATTATCTACAGCAAATGATGTGTAGCCTTTGTTTGGTAGTTTAGAGATTAAACTTCCGAAGTAAGTATATTGATACAGGTACTTTTCAGTAAGCATCCAACAATAATTATAATCACTCGATAATTGCAAAACATTAGATTGAACAGGTACCGTTGTAGCTCTTAATTTATCGGTTTTGTAATCGTAAAGTTCTAATTGCTGTAAATCTTGATTGAAAATCCAAAGCGTATTATCATAACCCGTTGAGATGTGTGATACGTTTTTATAAGGCTGTTTGGTATTGAAATCAACTTTGTAAATTTCGGCTAAACGATTGTCAAGAATTATAATTGTATTAAAATCCTGGTAAAACACATTTATTTTTAATGGATTAAAAGCATTAACTGTAGTTGGGAATCCCAGTTGCACATTACTGTAATTAATGGCAGGTTTGTCTGTGGGTTTTTTATACAGAATATTGCCAATAGTGTAATAAATCGTTTCAAAATTATCTACTCCTATAATTTGATCTGCTTTTATGGCTGTAGAATTTATCGCAGTCAAGTCAATTTGAGATTGAGCAGCAGCCATTGAAGAGAAAATTAAGAAAATATATCTAAATAGAGCCATAGGTGTTTTACAGAACTGAAAAGTACAAAAATTGAACCACTATTTAGATAACTATAATTGTGATTATAGATTGTGTATGGTTTTGGTTTAGAATACTAGTTTGTATCCAAATCCACGAACATTGATGATTTGAATGCTGTCATCTTTCTTCAGTTTCTTTCTCAGTTTGGTAATAAATACATCCATACTTCGTGCAGTGAAAAAATCATCTATTCCCCAAAGTTTGTTGAGTATAAGCGAGCGATCTAAGACTTTGTTTTTGTTTTGAACCAGGTGAAATAATAAGTGTGATTCTCGATGTGTGAGTTGTTGTTCAATGCCATCAAAATGTAGTATTTGCTTTGGGAAATCAAAGGAATAATTTCCAATTTTTAAAATTTCCGAAGATTTTTGAATCTGTGTACGGTTGAGTAAATTATTTATTCTAACAATAAGCTCTTCCATACTAAATGGCTTTTTTAAATAGTCATTACCACCAATATTAAAACCTTCTACCACATCCTTAGTTTGTGATTTTGCAGTTAGAAAAATGATAGGAATTGCATCATCAATAGCTCTAATTTCTTTAGCCAATGTGAAACCATCTTTTTTAGGCATCATCACATCAAGCACTAATATTTGTGGAGATTCTTTGTGATACACATCCATTGCAATGTTTCCATTCTCACAAAGCAATACATTAAAATCTCTAGTTTCTAAACTTTCTTTAATGATTTGCCCTAATGCTGGCTCGTCTTCTGCAAGTAAAATGGTGGTTTTAGACATTTGGCAGTTGGATTTTAAAAGTTGTGAGTTGTTTTTTGAGATCTAGTTGTATTGAGCCATTATGTTTTTCTATGATTTTCTTAGCATAATATAATCCAATCCCAAAACCTTTGACGTCATGTGTATTTCCTTTTGGTACGCGATAAAATTTCTCGAAAATACGATCTATATCTGCTCTTGTTAACGATTTTCCGTTGTCTGAAATAGAGATATCTATTTGATTATCATTCCGTTTTACATCAATATGAATGTCATTCCCTCCATATTTACACGCATTATCAATAATATTATTAATAGCATTTTCAAAGTGAAAAATATCCACATGAGTATAAATACCATCTGCAATTGTATAGGAAATAGATTTAGTGCTGTCTTGAAATTTATGTTTCTCTGCAATTGTTGTAATCACTTCAGAAATATTATAAGTATCAAAATTGAGCTCTAAATTATCACTGTTTAAGGTTGCAGTTTCTAGTAATTTCTCAACCATCGTATTTAGTTTTGATAATTGAGAACGCGACATATCTAAATAGGTCATCCTTTTTTCCTCATCATCAATCATATTAAAATTTTGAAGACTCTCTAACGCAACACCAATAGTTGCAATAGGTGTTTTAAACTCGTGTGTAATATTACTGATGAGGTCATTTTTGACTTCAGCTAGTTGCTTTTGTCTCTTTATAATTTGCAAGAGATAAAAGAGACAGCTAATTACCGCTAAAACTAAAAATGTAGAAATAACAATTCCCCAAATTATACGCTTAAAAACGTCGTTTGAGATATTATTAAATAAAATACTCAATTCACTTTTTTTAGGGAGTAACGCTGATTTGGAAGACGTGCTTAAAAATGATTTCAACTTTACAGAGTCTATAAACTCTATGTCTTTTTCTACCGAATTGTAATAATCAATATCAGTTGAAGGGTCTTTGTATTTAATAGTATAATTGATGCCAATGTCTTTTCGGCGGAGTTCAGATTGTAATAAGGTATCAATTCCTCTTAGAGATAATGAATCTGTAGTCATAGAAATAATAATCTTTGAGGTAAAGGTTTTAAGGTCCTCTTCAGAAAACTTTGAATCATTATTTTTAGAGTATTTAGATAAAGAATCTATATGAATATGATTAATCACAGTTGATGATGAATCTTTAAATTCAATAATACTTTTAAGTTGCATTTGGTTAATGATAGAATCTGCTTTAGGTCCTTTTACTATAGCGACTCCTTCTAATAGATTGGGATTAATAGAATCAATACCATTAAATCCATTAATGTTAGATTCATTAATAGAACTTAGAACACTATCAAACCTACCATCTTTAATAAAATCGGTTTGACTCATCCCTTTAAGACTAAAACCAATGGTGCTGTTTTCAGCCAAATTAGCATAATAATCATCAACAGCTTTATCTAGGCTTGTTTGCACATCATTGATGAGTTGCTGTTTGCTGGACAAATAATTCTTGTAGTTCCAATAGGCTTGAATCCCAATTGTAGATAGTATTACAATGACAATTATATATAGTATATATCTGTGTTTTGAATCATTCATATTTCAAAAGTAAATGTTAAAACCATTAAAAACTAATCGGTTAACACACGTTAACACTGGTTAACTATAATCTACTCAAGTCCCAATTACATTTGTAGTGTATTAATCGAACTAATCTTGAATTATTATTTTAAACCGAAAAATATTGCTTTTGTATTCTAATGAGTTTATTTTTTCTTAGCATAGTATCACTACGGTTATAAAAAATAAACTCATTAGAGTGCAAAACGGATGTTTTGCAGGTAGAATAAAAAGTTAAGAGGAGTTCATAAAAAATCAAATATCATGACACGAGCATTTTCAAAATTTTATCACTTAAAGAGGTTATTAATGGCGAACTGCATGTGTCGAATAAAAAATAATAAAAAGAAACACATGAAAACAGTATTTACAATTTTAGGACTATTAGTAGCAACAGTTAACTTTAGTCAGGCACAAAATTTAGAAGCAAACGTTACCACTCAAGACACTAAGATAATAAATTTGAGTGTTTCTGTAACAGTGGATTCCGCAGAAGAAGTCGAATCTACATTTAATATGAAAGACATTAAGAAAATATTAAATGAAGTTGAAGGTAATGAAGATCTCTCATTTGAAATTACTTGTAATGGAGAAGAGATTTCAAATGGAGTTACTAGCAAAGTTTCTTATCGCGTAACAGGAAATTCAAGTGACACAAAAGGGTTTATTAAAAGCATAAAGAAAATTAGAAAAGCAGCCATTAAATATTACGATAATAAAAAGTGAATATTAATAAATCAAAAATTAGAAAGATGAATACAATCGTAAAATTAATTATCATATCTACACTTTTTCTCTTCGGAAAAATGAACGCTCAAGAGTTTAAAGGCGAAGCAACCTATAAATCTAAACGACAAATAGACGTTAAGTTAGATAGCACACAGATGGATACAGGAATGCAACAGCAGGTGATGGAAATGTTGAAAAAGCAATTTGAAAAAACGCACATTCTTACATTTAATAAAGAAGAGTCTGTATATATAGAAGAAGAATCACTTAGTGCTCCAAATCCGCAAGGCATGGAAATGGTAATGATTGGCACTGGAGGATCAGACATTTTATATAAAAACATAAAAGAAAAACGCAAAACCAACCAAACCGAGACTTTTAGTAAGCTTTTTTTAGTCAAAGATGATTTGAAAGCACATGAATGGACATTAGAGTCAGACACAAAAAATATTGGAGAGTATACTTGTTTTAAGGCCACTATGACCAGAGAAATTGAAGAGGTACAAAGTGGTATTAGTTTTAATGGAGATAATGATTTAAGCGAAGATGAGAATGCTGAACCTAAAATGAAGACCATTACAATTACTGCTTGGTACACGCCTCAAATTCCTGTGAGTTTTGGTCCAGCAGGATATCATGGACTTCCAGGCTTAATTCTAGAGACTAATGATGGTAGCCAAACGATTATTTGTAGTAAGATTATTATTAATCCTAAAAAGTCTAAAGAAATCCTAGAGCCCACAAAAGGAAAAGAAGTCACTCAAAAAGAATTTGATGATATTTTAGAAAAGAAGCTGAAAGAAATGGAAGAACGCTACAGCCCTAATGGAAGAGGTGATGGAGAAAGCATTGAGATAAGAATTGGAGGCTAGTTTAATTTCTTAAGAAAATTTTAACTTTTCATGATTTAACTAATCTTAACTTTTAAAGTCTAATTGGAATGTAAGGGTTTAACTTTACCTCTTTTATAAAGACTTTAAATAATATGAAACGATTTATTATCACATTTAGCACTGCACTTTTATTATTAGTTAGTGTTTCAATTTCTGCTCAAGATTTTCAAGGGCAAGCTATTTATCAAACTAAAACAACTATGGATATGAGTGGTTTTGGAGGAGATCAAATGAGTGAGCAACGAAAAAAACAAATTGCAGATCGCATGAAAAGTATGTTAGAGAAAACTTACGTACTTAATTTTAATAGAAGCGAATCTACATATACAGAAGAAGAAAAGTTAGAAGCTCCAGGTGCTGGTGGTGGAGGTCGTTTTGGCGGAATGATGAGCAGCTTCACTGGTGGAGCACAATATAAAAATATAAAAGAATCTTTGATTTTACAGGAACAAGAATTCTTCGGAAAACAATTTCTCGTAAAAGATTCTCTACCAAAATTAGAATGGAAATTAGGAAGTGAAACCAAACAAATTGGACAATATACCTGCTTTAAAGCAACAACGACAAAGCCTGTTGATGAAATGGACTTTATGAGTATGCGTAGAAGAGGTCGAGATGATGAAAAGAAAGAAGGTGAGGAAAAAGCAGATACTACTAAGAAAGAATCAAATGATGTTTTTGAGGATATCGAAGTTCCAAAATTTGTCATTGTTACCGCTTGGTACACGCCACAAATACCTGTGAGTACAGGTCCAGGTGAATATCAAGGACTTCCAGGATTAATTTTAGAAGTAACAGCAGATAAAACAGTGATGTTATGTACTAAGATTGTAATGAATCCTCAAAACAAAGAATCAATAGACAGACCAGAAAAAGGAGAAGAAGTAACTCGCGATGAATACAATCAAATCATGAAAGACAAGATCGCAGAGATGAGAGAGATGTATGGTGGTCGAGGCGGACGTGGAGGAGGCGGACGAAGAAATTAATCAACTAATTAACTAATATTCCCACACTTCCGAAGATAATAAGGAAGTAAAAACCAACCAAATGAAAAATATTTTTATTGTTTTAATGCTTTTAATAGCAGGAATTTCTAGTGCCCAAGTTACCGTAAAAGGTGTCGTAAAAGACAGTATTGGCGACACTTTAGAATTAGCAAATATTATTGCTATCAACAAAGAAACAAAAGCCATGGCATCTTATGCTATTACCAATGATAAAGGGGTTTTTAAGCTTGATCTAGATAAAAATACAGTCTACACTGTTCAGGTTAGTTATATTGGGATGAAAACAGTTTCAGAAACGATTACTACCAAAGAAGAAGATCTTACCAAAAATTATACACTTCAAAATGACAATGCACTTGCTGCAGTCGAGCTTACTTATGAAATGCCAGTAACCATCAAAGGTGATACTTTAGTTTATAACGCAGATTCATTTAAAGATGGTAGCGAAAGAAAACTTGAAGACGTCTTAAAAAAATTACCAGGTGTTGAGATTAATGCTGACGGACAAATAGAAGTCGAGGGAAAAGTTGTAACAAAGCTTATGGTAAATGGAAAAGATTTTTTTGATGGTGATTCAAAATTAGCTACAAAAAATATTCCTTCTAATGCTGTAGATAAAATTCAAGTGTTACGAAATTATTCTGAAGTTGGTCAATTGAGTGGTGTCAGTAATAATCAAGATAATGTTGCTATTAATATCAAACTAAAAGAAGGAAAAGAGAATTTTTGGTTTGGAGATATTACAGCAGGAACAGGAGTTGCAGACAACGACGGACTCTACCTCGTACAACCTAAATTATTTTATTACAGTCCAAAATATAGTATCAACCTTATTGGTGATATGAATAATATTGGAGAAGTTGCATTGACAAATCGTGATATTAGAAATTTTGGAGGTGGATTTAGATCGCCATCTAGAAGTAGTGGTACTAATATTAATTTAGGAAATAATGGTCTTAGTGGATTGACCAATGTTAGCAATGCTCAAAAAGTAGAAACAAAATTAGGAGCTGCTAACTTTAGTTATGCACCACAAAAAAATCTAGATCTTAGTGGGTTTTTTATATACAATAGCAGTAGATTAAGAACTAGAGAAGAGAGTTATGTACGTTACACAGATGCAGAATTAGGTATTCCAGATGAAGAAACGGTACAAATAGGAAAAGAAGCATCAAACCAAGCATTAGCTAAATTGAGCGCTACTTACAAACCAAATTCTAATAACCAATTAGATTATGATCTATTAGGTCGTTTATCAAATGATACAGAAGTTCAAGATTTGTTTTCTTCAGTAGTAGGTAGTACAAATCAAGTTGATAAAGTGAAACCTTTTAGTATCAATCAAAACTTAAGTTATTACTACACTTTAGATGATAAAAATATTTTTGCTTTAGAAGCGCAACATCTTATTAAAGATGAAGATCCATTTTATAATGCTTTATTAGTAAATGACCCAACGAGTGACGATGATGCATTTGACAATACAGCAGAAGGTTTAGGTTTAGATCAAAATCAATTTGGTTATAACCTTAATCAAAATAGACGTATTAAATCCAATCAATTAGATGCCAAAGTAGATTATTACCACATTTTAAATAATAAGAGTAATATCAACCTAACATTAGGAACCATATTAAGTAAACAAGAATTTAATTCTAATATATTTCAGTTTTTAGACGATGGGACATTTTTTGACCCAATAGCTACTTTAGAAGATGGTGAAGGCAACGTGTTAATAAATCAAAACGATACAGACTACAATTTTAGCGATGTCTATTTAGGATTTCACTATAGATTAAAAACTGGAAAATTCACAATTACACCTGGTTTCTCTTTACATTCCTACGGAAATAAGAATACTCAATTTAATGAAACGTATAAAGACAATTTCTTTAGAGTTTTACCAGATTTTGAAACACGTATTCAGTTTAAAAAGAGTGAAAGTTTGACTTTTAATTATAACATGAGCAACTCATTTACAGATGTAACGAGTTTGGCAGAAGGCTTGGTTTTAAATAACTATAATAACATAGGTTATGGAAATTCAGAACTTCAAAATTCATTATCACATAATGTGAGTCTAAATTATTTTAGTTTTAATCTATTTAATTATACAAATGTTTTTGCGCGTGCTTCTTATTCTAAGAATATTGATCAAATTAGAAGTCAAACAGAATTTGATAACGTTATTAGAACGAGTACGTATTTCAATTCTAATTTTGCAGATGAATCTGCTAGTGTATTTGGTCGTGTGCAACGTACTTTTAAAAAGATTCGTGCAGGCTTAAATGTTAATTTTTCATATAGTAAGAGCAATCAATTTATACAAGATGTCAGATCTGTCAATGAAAGTTTTAGACAAAGTTATACACCAGAAATTCGTACTAATTTTAAAACAGCTCCTAATGTAAGATTGAGATATGCTTACACAGTTACTGAAAATAATCAAGGCGCAAGTTCTACAACATTTAAAGTTAATGCACCATCTGTAGAGTTTGATGCGTACATATTAAAAGCATTTACGTTTAGAACAGATTATACTTATACAAACCAAGATGATGGTTTAAGACCAGCAGAGTCATTCCAAACTTGGGATGCGAGTTTAGCTTATAGAAAAGATAAAGATGCAAAATGGGAATTTGAAGTCAAGGCATCTAACTTATTAGATATAGATTCTAATATTAGTAATGGGTCTAGTAATATCTCAGTTTATAGTTCAGAAACTTTTATTCAACCACGTTTCGTAACCTTTAGAGTGATTTATACATTGTAAAATATTTTGGGCGTTACTATTTACTCATACCTACAAGGTTTTCAAAACCTTGTAGGTATGAGTAAATAGTCAGGCTATTCGCTATATCTTTTTGAGAAAAACAAAAAGGATGTCGCTACAAACCTTTAGGTTCACGAACTCGATACAAAAGAATAATAATTCGTGAGTAATCCTTAACGCAAAAGAAAAAGCCTTCTCATTATTTGAGAAGGCTTTTTCTTTTTACAGATAATCAGTTGTTTAGATGTTAATGTTATAATAAAAATATTTTACTGTTTAATTTTTAATTAAATTTGTTAAACAAAATATTGGTTATTATGAAAACAATTTTCACTACATTTTCTTTGTTATTATTTATGGGATTAATGATAATAAGTCCAGACAAAAAAATAAAATCAATTGAAACACAAGACACTAGAGAATTTCAAGGTCAAGCGACGTACATGGCAAAATCTTCATTAGATTTAGGGAGTTGGGGAGCAAGAATGAGTGAAGAGCAAAAAAAGGAAGTAAAGGCACGATTAAAAAATAGACTAGAAAAAACATACATGCTTACCTTCAATAAAACCGAATCTTACTTCACAGAGAATGATATGTTAGACGCCATGTCTGGAGCAACAGATTCTTGGGGAAAAAACTTTGCAGCAGGTGATCAGTATAAAAATGTGAAGACCAATACACAAATACAAGACCAAGAATTCTACGGAAAACGTTTTTTAGTAAAAGATAGCCTTCAACCAATTAATTGGAAATTAGGAAGTGAAAGCAAGCCAATAGGAAAATATATGTGTTTTAAAGCCACAGCATCTATCCCAACAGATGAGTTGACTTGGCATTCATTTTCATGGGGAAAATTAAGACCTAGTGCTCCTGTTACTGAAAGTGGAGAAACAGAAGAGTTAGAAATTGATATGACGGAAGTAGAAGCATGGTACTCTCCACAAATCCCTGTTAGTCATGGACCATCAGAATATTGGGGACTTCCAGGATTAATTCTAGAAGTAAGCGCAGGAGATACAACGATGTTATGTTCTAAATTGGTTATTAACCCAAAAGAATCTATTGAAATAGAAGCTCCAAGTAAAGGAAAAGAAGTGAATAAGAAAGAGTATCAAGAAACGATTGTTGAGAAAATGAAAGAGTTTAGATCTCAAAGAATGGGTGGACGACCTAGAGGATAATTGATTAAGCCAATTTCCGAAGTAACAAAAAAGCCTCCTCAATAAATGAGGAGGCTTTTTTGTTTAAATAATGATTTTTAATAATCTCTTAAAGCATGAATAGTACCTGTAATAGTATGCTCAACCAAATCTATATCTAGATAAGTGCCACTAAAAGTCAAATCTATGTAGTCTCCAACCTCTCCAATTTCAGAAATGTTTAGAGTAATAGAAGTATCACTTCCAGTTGAATTTGGTCCAGTCGCATTTGTTCCATCCTGAAAACTAAAATAGGTGTTTTCTGAAGGTGTATACACACCAATTGTTATTGGTGTTCCATCTTCATTTGAAATTCCAATATTAAATTGATTATTTACATTTCCGATATTGTCATAATAAGAGACGACTAGATAAGATTCTCCATCAAGTCCACCTTGAATTCCGAAGTACTCAGTATATGTGTCTCCTCCATCAACTTGATAAGTGATAAATTCATCTACAGTATTACAAGCTGCAATGGTACCTATATTTGTAATTGGAGAGGTATAGGTGAAACTAATAGAATCTGTTTCTTGAGCATTAACATAATCTACAGCATATAATTTAAAGATATTTGAACTGGAACTGCATCTCACAGTAGACAATTCAAATTCACCATCCTCAACAAAATTCATATCTAGAAAACTGTTGACATTGTTAGTAAGCCTGATATATCCTTCAGAAATTGGATTTTCATTACAATCTGTAAAATTGCCAGTGACAGTTTCTGTTATCCATTCACCACTATTATTTGTTGTTGTGATTTCAATGCTCGAGTCAGAGGTAAATGGACCAATATTACCATTATATAGACTGTTTTCGCAAATGTTACCACTAGCGTCATATACAATTAATTCTAAACTCTCATTACTTGGCACTAAACCACAAACCATTCCATTTTGATTTGTATTTCCTCCTCTTGCACCATATTGTGTACTAGTAATTTGAGCATACAAATTAGATAATAAGTTGTCATTTTCGTCCTTAATAGTGATACACAAATTCACTGCTTCAGCAGGAATATCACAATTCCAAAATGAAAAGTGGGACACCGTTCCAACGTAATTGTTACCAACTAAAGTGGCTGCACCATCTTCAATCCAATACCCATTCACTTCATCAAAATACCAAAGTGGTATTGAACTTGGCGCAGTTGCCATTAAACTGGCATCTACAGGCATTGTGATTTCTGCTGTAGAACCTTCTGCTAAGTTTAAATCTTCTCCGCTGTCTCCTCTTAATTCAACAGCTAACATGCCATAAGTTTGTAGCATGCGTTCTTCATTTTGTGCATTAGCAGCATACAGCATTCCAGGCATTTGGTCTGCCATATTTTCATTTGCTGGATCTAAATGATGCATAATGACAGTCACATTTCCGGAGTAAGTAGAGCCATCTGGCTTTATATAGTTTCCATCAAGAGCAACAGATGCTCCATTTTGTAAAGTAATGGTTTCTTCTGTTCCGCTTGAGGTTGTACCAACTACCGTTTCGGCTAACATGGTAATGCGAACTTTATTTGTGCCTTCACTTGGTACAACAGCTCTAGAGGCATGTATGAAGCCAGCTTTTTCAGCTTTTACATATCCGAAGCGTTGATTAACAGTAGCATTATTAATGATGAAAACTCCATTGGCATCTGTTGATGCTGTTGAGCTACCAATGCTAATAGTTGCATTCTCAATTGGGTTATTGTTGATGTCAACTACAGTCCCCAAAAATGTTCTTGAGATTTCACTTCCAAAATTTTGAGCAAATGCTATTGGGTTTGGATCTGGATCTGGGTCTTGATTTTGAGGATTGTTTTGGTCATCGTCTTTGTTACAAGAAAAGAAACAAAACATTAAAGCTACGAGTAAAAGTGATTTTGATAATTTCATATTTTGATTGATTTTATTATAGAGTTCTATAGCTTAGATGCGAAACTTATAAAATGGTTGCGTCAAAAATTATAAAATATTGATTTTTAGTTACTTTTTGTACTTCGTGCGCTTTACAAAACGTGTCGCGTCATTTTGTAATAAATGATTATCTGTATTAAATGCCTTTAGTTCAAAAGTAATTCCAGGATTATCACTCAAGTTGTTGGCTACAATCTCGTAGGCAATGTTTTGAGTGAAATCTTGAATGTTTTCATGCTTTTGATGTTCTACTTTTAAAGCTTTTAAAAACAAAGTGAGATTTTCTGGTTTAGTTTCTTTCTTATAAATAAATTCAATACCCTTTTTTAAAATATCTGTATTTGGGAAATTGCTAAAATAGTTTGTCAAACAGTTATAAGCATCTTTATTTGCTCTCCAACCTTGCAATAAAATGGTTTGAGCTTTTGGAGCATCTTCAATTTTATACTTATAAATTAATGAGGCTTTTACAAATTGAGAATTTTCAATATAATTGTCAATCACCATTTGATAATGAGTATTAGCATCTTCTTTTTTGCGCATCGTCTTATAAACATCACCTACTTTTTCGTGGTCTTCTAATTCTTTATAAAGTGTTATGGCTTTGTCATAGATTTTCCCTTTCTCATAAACCTCTGCAGCTTTATGCTTGTCTTTATTATATTTTAAATGAACAAGCGCAGCTTCTTGATAGAGTTGGCCTTCTTCTAAGGCTTCTGCTGCAGAGTAGTAATTTTTTAAAAGCTTGATATAAATTGAGGCTGCTTTTTTGTAGTCTTTTTTAGCAATGGCATCTTTTGCTAATTTTTCATATTGCTCTCTCAAAGCATTTAAGCGCTCATTATCCACAGTACCAGAACCTCCATTGTCATTGTTTTCAAATAAACGTTCTAGAATGACGACTACAATAACTACTGCAACTATATAACCAGCAGCTTTTAATAAGGTCCATAAAAACGGATATAAATTAGAATTAGCTATTCCTGTAAAGAATTTAAATAATAAATATACAATTGTAATAATAGTAAAATAGGCGAGTGCTTTAAAAATAAAATTAGAAAACCGACTATCGCCATCACCATTTTTAGAGAAAATACTCAAACTTCTATTTCCTGAATCTCTAGACGATCCTGCTAAATCTATAGGGATCGCAAATTTTAATGCTGCGTTTGGATTGAGTCGTAATAATCTCAAAAGTTTGTCTGTTTCTTTTTGGTTTTTATATAGGAGTTTTTCTAAATTCTTTTCCCACTTTGAGCTTCGTTTGCTTTGAGGTTTACCTTGAGATCCACCTAAATTATCTAACCATTTTAAAAGTCCGTTGCGTTCAACTTTAAAGTTTCCATTATTTCCTTGTGTTGCTGAAAATAGCGTTTTTAGAACATTGAGTTTTATTTTATCTACAGCACTTAGTTTTTCCTTTTTTGGTTTCTCTAATTTTAAATCTAAATCTTTTGTAATCTCTTCATCAGATTTAGAAATTAATTGAAAACTTAAAATTTCCGAAGGAATAAAAACAGAATCCTCAGGAACAGTAATTTGTAAAGGTAGAGGCGCTCTTAGTGCAATGAGATTAGCCCAGTTGATTTCTGTCTCAAGAGAAAACCAACCAAAATCTGGATGAAATATATGTGGTGATTTTAATAATTTTTGACTTTCTTCTAATGATATTTTTGGATTTATTTTAGAAAATTCAGGAATATAAATCACATCATTAATCGATTGAAAAATGGCAACATTGGCAATGTGAGTATTAGATTTTAAGCTATCTAAAACCACAAAACAACCATAGATTTGATTTGCGATTTTGCTTGGGATAGCATACGCGTTTACGGTTTCTAAATCAATGCCTAAATTTTGTAATTCTTGGATCCACTCATAAGGATGAGCGCTTCTAATTAAAATACCTTTTTTAGGATATGTGTTACGTTTTGTTGGTGTAATATTAATCTTCATATTCTAGAATTTGATTTAGAAACGGATTAATATATTTTTTGTAAAACTCTTGAGTTTCTATAGCTGTGAGCTTATGATTTACTGGTAAATAATACGTGTTTCCTGCAAATTCTCCTTGAGTAGCCATAGCAATGCGTTGATTAAGAACAGACGTAATATAAAAGGCTGGAATGAATTTTTTACTACTATTAAAAATGAGTTGACCATTTTTTATATGAATCGTGCTACCATCTTTACTTTCAAAATAATCTGTTTTTAAATAGCAGGTTGCTCCTAGATTTTCAATTTCTTTCTTGAATCGCTCTGCTTCATCAAAAGATAATTGTTTTGAAATCACACAAGGAGATGTTTCAACGGTTTCTTTAGCTTGTTTTAAATTAAATTTTAAATTTTCTTTGAGGTATTTTACGACACTCAGAGGTTTGTCGCCTCTTCTTTTTAAAATAAGGATTTGCTTTTTTTCAATATAAACAGATGTTCCTGCTCTTAAAGCATATTGATATCTGCTTTGATTGGTGCTTTTTATGTATTCGTTTTCAAGTAAGAAATCATTAATAATTAAGTAGAGAATTGCATTCGAACCTCGTTTTGCTCTAATGTGATCAAGGTTTTTGAGAATGTCATATCTTACCTTATGAAGTCTCAGCTCTCGTCTAAACTCATGAATTTTATCAAAATAAGTGTTCATAGATTCTGAAAATGCCACAGTTCCTTTAAGTTTAAAGAATGATTTTGAATCTTCAGTAATGTTCCAAAACGAATTGTCACTAGAAATTATAATGTTGTTTTCTTCGGAAAATAATACGGTTTGATAATTTGAAATACTTTTATTTGCGATGATGTTAGACGAGCTTTCTTTTGTCTTTAGATTGATTTTGGTAAGGCGTTTTTCAGCTAAATAAAAAACAACTAAAATGAGCGCTTTAGATTCATGTCTTACAATTGTATATTGATAGTCTCGGCTATAGGGAATGTCCTCCATAACCAATTGTAAACCTTTGTCAAAACCAGCAGATGTCAATGAATATACATTAGAATTCTGTATTAAATAATACGTTTCCTCAAACGGAATAATCTTAACAGATGTAATATCTATAGGTTCTAATAATAAATGATCAATGTGAATGTCACTACTCGTAATAGGTTTAGAAGTTTTGTTTTTTGGACGTTCACTATTCCAAATGTCTTCATAAGGCAATAAAATATGCTGAAAATGTTTCCTGCTTCTATTCTGGTGTTTATAAAAATCGATGTCACCACTGGTTTGTGTAGTAATGATGTAATTAAATTGCTCGTGAAACTGATACATTATATTCTGAAGATCTGGATGCTCCAAGTTCTTTGCTTCGGTTAAAAAGAAAAGTTCGCGATTAGAATCATCATCAAAATCATGAAAATATTTTGATAAACCTTGAGAAGCTTGCAAACCTCCTGAAAGGACTTGCTGACTGTCAATAACATCAACTAATGTTTGAATAGGTGCCTCTTCATAATCTTGCCCAACAATAAAAGCACTGTATTTATAATTAGATTTTGGGTGTTGAGCAATTGCTAAAGTCGTTGCAAATGATAATACTTTAGGGATTCCCCAATTTTTTAAAGACGCATCAATTAAAAATACGCGATGCTTATCATTGGTTTCTGGAGGTGTTTCTCTCTCAATGTAAAGTGCTTCGTTATTAGTGACTCTTGACATGAAAGTGTCGTCGTCGTAAGCAAATTCGGAAATTAATAATCTGCTAAAATCTCCCTTATTTGTAATATCAGACACGCCTCCTAAAGGTTGAGAACTTGGCAAATTATTGTGCATTGGGATATTGAGTCCAGACCAAATACGTTTAATTAAACTTCCAATCTGGTAAGTGCTTTTGTTTTCGGTTAATTGCTCAATTAATGATTTATCTACATTGTCTTCTTTAGAGATGGTTTCTTCGAGTTCTAAAGTTTCCGCTAAATCATTTTTAGGGATGTTTTGCATCGCATTACTAATGTCTTCAGTGCTTTTAAAACGCCTAATAAGTAATGAGATGGCTCTTATGTCTTTATGAAATATACTTTGGTTTTTATTCTCAACAGTTTCTAAGCTTATATAATAATTATAGTATGTATTTTCTAGATTATTGAGAAGTTGTTTAGATTTAGGAATTGCCATTCTATTATGACATTCTTTAAATAGCGTTTGTAATAGTAAACTAAGATTGGAACCCGTTTTAAGTCTGTATGGTAAATTTTTAATAAGATCTAAGACTTCTATCGCATTGAGCGTCGTTTTAGAATCATCAATGTTTAATAATAAACGCTCTAGGTGGTTTGACGTGACTTCGTCTATGTTTTCATTAGTAGCAATTAAGACTAATAAAATTGATCCAAAAGGAGGTAGGCCTTGATGTTTTAAATCTTCTAGAAGACCTTTAATCTTAGGATAATAAGCAATGGATTGACCGTCTGTAATCGTCGCTAAATAATGAGTTTCGTCATTCACATGCTCCTCATCACAATCCCAATGCCAAAAATAGCCTTTATATGTGTTAAAGTAGTTATGCATGGATATCAAGCAGACTTAAAGTTCGCCTAAAAGAACTTATTGACATGGGTTTAAAATCGCTCTTTTTTATCAAAGCATAGCTGTTATTTTTTTGCCATAATACATAATGTTCTCCATTTGAGTTTATGGCATTCTTAATACTTTTAGTAAGTATTGGGAATTTAAAATGATATCCATTTGGTAGTAAAAAATCATTGTGAAACCAAAATGACTGTCCTTTAATACCTAATGTTGGATGCCCAATAATTAAAAGTTTTGATGTATTAACGAGCACATATTTGAGATGCTCTAATCTGAAATTTGGAGAACTTTCTATGGTTGATTTAGTCGTGTTGTCTAAATTAATTAACGTTGCAAATAGTTGTTTTTCCTCGGAAAATGGTGAGAGCTGAATGTCAATAGTCTCATGAATGCCAAAAAAATTGTGATTAAGTTGAGGTTCTTCTAACAAAAGTGCCATTTGTATTGGTGTCCAAAGCAAAGACGATGGCAGTTTCCCAATTGGTAATAGACTTTCTTTAGGGAACAATTTAGAATCTTTAATGTAAAATATATTTTTCTTCGGAAGCGTTTTAACAGCAACACTATCAATTTGTTCCATACTAAAGCCTTTAACCCATATATCGTTTTCATTTTGAGCAAGTTTTAAATTCTCAAAATGACGAATTTGGGCCAAAGTATTAAGATCTGACTTATCTATCCTAACTAAAAATTCTATAATGTCTGCAGAATTTTTTGCCATAATGCATCTATTTCGTTTTTGATAAATTGTTTTTGTTCGTCGTTGTTAATCCAATCTGCGCGACTTTGGGTAAATCGTAATTTGTCTTTAATCACATTTTGTTCTTCAAAAGATAAGGTGTCATTTTTCCAACGTTCTTTTAACGCGTTGACTTCTTTGATGACTTCTTCAGGATTTGGAGCTTTGTTGTATAATGCTTGCGGATGAGAATCATCTGTAATATCTTTTTCTATGACATTATTGATGATGCCTTCTAAGATTTCAATCTGTTCTTCGGTATCCCAAATATATTTCAACACCCAAAGATCACTGAGGATTGCTTCTTGTCTTCCGCAGAAAATAGCACTCGCAGCAATTAGATTTTGAAGTTTTACAGCACGTCTGTCAGACACATTAATACCTGTGTTTCTCAGATTATGAATCACATCAACATAAGTTGAAATAATAGGTGTAAGATTTACTTTTTTGGTTTCGCCTTGTAATTCTTTTATGTTTTCAGGTTGTATCACTGGAATGTCACCTGTTGCGTTTTTTTCTAATTTCCAACCAGCTAATAACACTTGATTTAGTAAATCTGGATTCACATAATCACATTTAACACGTACCAAGAAACGATCAAAAAGTGCGTTTAAAGCTTCGTCTTCTGGCAATACATTACTTGCGCCAACAAACATCAATGCTGGTAGTTTTAAAATTTGTTTACCTCGTCGCAATACTTTTTCGTTTAATGCCATGAGCAAACTATTTAAAATAGCACTATTGGCATTGAAAATTTCATCTAAAAATACCATAGAGGCTTCTGGCATCATCCCATCTGTATTGGTCACCAATTCGCCTTCACGAAGTTTCTTGATGTCAAATGGTCCAAATAATTCATTAGGTTCTGTAAATCTTGTGAGGAGATATTCAAAGTTTTTACCATTTTCAATTCCCTTAGATAATGATTTTACAATGGCACTTTTTGCAGTTCCTGGAGGTCCTAATAAAAAAGTGTTTTCTCTAGCGATTAAGCTAATGCCAAGCAAATCAATAATATCATCCTTACCAACAAAAGTTGCTTTGATATGATCTAAAACCGCTTTGAGTTGTTCTATATTATTCGTGTTCATTAGTTACTGTTTTAGGTTGAAGAGCTTTCCAAATGTCATTTTTATAATAACCTAAATGGTTAATTAAAATGTCATTTATTTGTGAATCATTAGCCCAGTTTATTGCTTTTTTATCTATAATTCTGTTTAAGAATAGTTGTTTAATGTCTAAGGTGTCTAAATAAATATGCTTATCAATCTCTTCAACTTTAAATGTTTGATGTATTGCTGAAAACTGCCACGTATTTAAAATCTGTTTCAAAATAGGAACCAAAGGGTCTTGAGGGTCAATAGCTTCTAACTCTAAAAGAACTTGAGGTAAAAAGCGTAAGGTTAAATCTACCGAAAGTATAGCAGACAAGTCCACAACACCTGTATAATCTGTAAACATGGTATCCAAATCTTTTTTGGTGTCTTTGCGATGTAATAATAAAAGTGTTGCATAATAGACAATTTTACTTGCCCATAAAGCAGCTTTTGGATTAAATTTTGGAGCCTTAAAAGGAAAGCTTAAACATTCTTTTTCAAAATCTTGTTCTAGATATAATACGATGTCTTCGTCTTCTGCTTTAGTCGTTTTAAGTAAGTCGTCGCTAATAATTAGATGTCCATGAGCTCTTAAATGAGCAATAGAATCTAGAAAAAAGTTAGGTTTTAGTTTTGACATTAATTATAGATAAAGGACTACAATTTAGTACAAAAGTATGAACCATGCTAATTTGATTTTTCTAACTGTTTTGGGATTTACTCATTACAAAAGTTCCAGTCCCTCTAGAAAATAGGTAAGGGATAAAGCCTTTAAAATACAAGGCTTTTGTTTTGAATTTCCATGTGCCAGTTATGATTTGTTTACTTCTGGAAAAAGCACCTTCGTATATTAACGTTGGGTGTTTTTTATTGGTGTCATTGTTGCGTTTTCCTGTTTCATCTATTGTAGAAGAAATAGGCATCTTCTTGGTGAAATACATACGGTCATTATCAAATTTCCCTTTAATGATTCCAGTTCCTGGTGTGCCTCCAGTTGATAAGTCATCTTTTACAGTTCCAGTAAATGTATTCTTTTTTACGTTATCAATAGTTATTGTAAAGTTGACATCAATCATTTTGTCGTCTTTAAATTCATCTCGTGGAGCATATTGATAAGTACCATTCCAAATACCTTTAACGTTAATGGTACCTTCTTCTGTCATAGGTTTTAAAATTGAAGCATCTAAAGTTACAGGAACATCAGAAAATGAAACAATTTTTTCACCGTAAACCAAGTCTTCTAACATTTCTAATATGATAACATCTAGATCTTCTGGAGTATTGCCTTTAGGGTATTCTTTAGCAACAGTATGCACATAATCTTCTACTGTTAATTGTCCCAGTGCTTCTAAAAATATTTTTTGAGGCCAAGGATCCATGGTTATCACTCTTGGACTTTTACTATCAACAACTCTAATCATCTCGCTAGACATCCAATCCCATGCTTCAGTTCTATGGAAATATAGATTTTTATATTCTGAAGATTCTAGGGTTTTGAATTTCATAGCTTAGATTTTTAAACAATATAAGGACTCTCTGTAAAACAAAAAACCTCTGAATTAAAATTCAGAGGTTTTAGTAATCTTATATAAATATGTTTTACAAGTCAAACGCTTTTTTAACCTTATCTACATAATCCAATTTTTCCCATGTAAATAATTCTACATCAAGTGTAATTGGTTCTCCATTAGGTTGCTCAAAAGTTTTAGTAACCATTTCAGGGGTTCTTCCCATGTGACCATAAGCTGCAGTTTCACTGTAGATAGGTTGACGTAATTTTAAACGCTCTTCAATGGCTGCTGGTCGCATATCAAAAATACCTTTGATTTTTGAAGCAATCTCTCCATCTGTGATATTAAACGGACAAGTGCCATACGTATCCACATAAATAGAGGTAGGCTCTACAACACCGATCGCATAACTCACTTGTACTAAGATTTCATCACAAATACCTGCAGCAACCATATTTTTTGCAATATGTCTTGTTGCATAAGCAGCACTTCTATCTACTTTACTTGGATCTTTTCCTGAGAAAGCACCACCACCATGACCACCTTTTCCGCCATAAGTATCTACAATTATTTTACGTCCTGTTAATCCTGTATCTCCATGAGGTCCACCAATTACGAATTTTCCTGTTGGATTGATATGATATGTGATTTGATCGTTAAATAATACTTGAATGTGTTCTGGTAATTTAGCAACCACTCTTGGAATTAAAATATCAACAATATCCTTTCTAATTTTGGCTAGCATGATTTCGTCTTCGTCAAAATCATCATGCTGAGTTGAAACCACAATGGCATCAATACGTTGAGGTACATTATCATCGCTATACTCAATAGTCACTTGACTTTTTGAATCTGGACGTAAATAAGTAATGTCTTTATTTTCGCGTCTTAAATCTGCAAGCTCTTTTAGGATTCTGTGAGATAAATCTAATGCTAAAGGCATGTAATTTTCGGTTTCGCTAGTTGCGTAACCAAACATCATTCCTTGATCTCCTGCACCTTGTTCTTCTTTACTAGCTCTATCAACACCACGATTGATATCTTCAGATTGTTCATGAATTGCAGAAAATACACCACATGAATTTCCGTCAAACATATACTCGCTTTTTGTGTAGCCAATCTTGTTTATCGTATCACGTGCAATCTTTTGAACGTCTAAATACGTATTAGATTTTACCTCACCAGCCAAAACAACTTGACCAGTAGTAACTAAGGTTTCACAAGCTACTTTTGATTCGCTATCAAATGCTAAAAAATGATCAATTAACGCATCGCTAATTTGATCTGCTACTTTGTCTGGATGGCCTTCAGAGACACTTTCCGAAGTAAATAAATATGACATAAATCTCTTTAGTTTTATAATTCTGAAAAATAAATTGAGATTGCTTGGTCGCTAGAGAAGTCGAAAACTAACTGCTTTAGCATTTTTTTAATGAGGTTGCAATCAGAACAAATTTTTCCTCTGTATATGAAAGTACAAATGTAAACAGTTAATAGAAGATAACAAACAAAAATGGTAGGTTGTTATTGAATATCTCACTATTTTAATTAAAATACCGTTACTGTAGGTTGTGAATTGTCATTCAATTATTTTAAGAAAACTTTGATAGATAGAGTATATTTATTATATTTAACATGTTGATTATTAAATGTTTAATTAAAATTTTTGTCTTATGAAAACAATGCTACATATTTTATTTCTAAACTTTTTAATGGTTATAATGCCAACTTTTGGTTTTAGTCAATGTCCTCAGGCTCATATCATGTTAAATTCACAAGCGGATGTAGATGCTTTTACTACAAATTATCCTGGTTGTACTGATATAATACTTGGTTTAACTATTAGTGGTAACGATATTACAGATTTATCACCATTATTAGGAATAACTTCTATTAACTCAAGATTACTAATAGAAAACAATGCTGTATTACCAAACCTAGAAGGATTAAATAATCTTTTGGAATTAAATTTTTCATTTGATGGTCTCAGAATAAGGAATAATGATTTGTTAACAGATATTAGTGCATTGTCAAATATGGTATATGACAATCAATATGCATCAATCAATATTTCAAATAACCCTTTGTTGATGAGTCTAAATGGACTTCAAGGGAATGATGCTTTTCTTGATTCTATCACTATTGCCAATAATGACTCTTTGTTGAATTTAGACGGATTAGGTAATAATTTATTTTGTTATAATTATTTTATAGTAGCAGATAATGATGTATTGCAAAGTTTTGGAAACATAGGTTTTGATTATATAGATGGTATACGAATTCAGGATAATGCGTTATTGAATGATATCTCAGCATTAGATGATTGCCCGAATCCAATATTTAACATTCAAGTTCTAAATAATCCTTATTTATCAGTTTGTAATGTTGTACCTTTTTGTAGTAGAATAGATCAAATTTATCAATGTTGTGGTGGATCAAGTCCTTATGTTAATTTTGAAAATAATGCTACTGGTTGTAATAATGTACCGGAAGTAGCATTTTCTTGCAGTCTTGTGCCAAGCAATGATGACTGCAATAATGCATTAAGCCTTACTATAGGAGAGTCTTTAGAGGCTTATAATGAATATGCTACAGAATCACTACAGGTGCCCGCATGTAATGACATGAATCGAGAAGATGTTTGGTTTACATTTAATACTGGAGGATTTTCTTCTGTTGATATTATCGTATCAGCTCAATATAATTTACAGCTTTGGACTGGGGCTTGTGAAAGCTTAAGTCAAGTAAGCGGTGCATGTGATACAGATTTTTTAAGTGATATTCCTGTAACTACTAATGCAAATTACTATTTACAAGTATGGAGTAAAGATACTCCAGGATTATTTGATATTCTTATTCAAGCAGAAACGTTATCAATTGAGGACGACATATCTAATCAATTCACTTTGTATCCAAATCCAACGAGTAATATTTTAAATTTAGAATCTGTTAGACCTATAACTCGAGTTAAAGTATTTGATATTTTAGGAAAGGAAGTATTAAGTTCTGAGTCAAATATGACGAATGAAAAAGTTAATATTTCCAAATTAAATTCAGGATTGTATGTTGTTTTTGTCGAGATTGATGATCGTACAACTGTTCATAGGATTATTAAAGAATGATTTTGTAAAACGTTCTAGTTAATAAAATTATTACATTCATTATGGAATGGTAATTATTAAATTCTAAAAGCATTTTTTGGTACAAATGCGATTATCTTCAATTTAAAGATTTTAGAATAAACCACTGTATTGATTATATTTAATAGAATAATTTTCCGTTTAATTAAGAATATATTATTTTTTAAGAAAAATATTCTGTTTAATTTGGTCGTCCAATTTAAATTTTGCAATATTTGTGCTCACAAAGTTCAAACACTTACTGAAAAGAAAGATTTTAATTTTTAAAATTTTTCAAAAATGTTATCAAGAAAGGCAGAGGGATTAGACCCGATGAAGCCTTAGCAACCCTTAAGTTTATTAAGAAGGTGCTAAATTCTACTCAGTTTTTCGATTCATTTATCGACAAACTAGATAGATAACCAAAATGTAATTACTCATCTGTAGTTATATATTTTCTTATAACATTTTTCTATTAAGTATGCTTCAGCCTTAGATAATACTCAGGGTAAATGAAGCTTATTTGGCTTTTGGTTTAATCATTAATTAACTCAAAAACTTAGAAAAATGAGTACACAAAAATTCGCAACCAAAGCGTTGCACGCAGGACACGATGTTAGTAAAAATGGAGGTACAAGGGCTGTTCCTATTTATCAATCTACAGCTTATGTCTTTGATGATTCTGATGATGCAGCAGGACGTTTTAATTTGTCTGTTCCAGGATTTATTTACACACGTTTAAATAACCCAACCAATGATATTTTAGAGCAACGTATTGCTGCTCTGGAAGGTGGCGTCGCAGCAGTTGCAACCGCATCTGGTACAGCTGCTATTTCAACAACATTGTTAACACTTTTAAAAGCTGGAGACCATATAGTAGCGTCAAGCAGTTTGTATGGAGGAACCTATAATTTATTGAGCGTTACGTTGCCAAGACATGGTATTACAACAACTTTTGTAGATCCTTCTGATCCTGAAAACTTCGGAAAAGCAGCTCAAGAAAATACCAGAGCAATTTTCGTAGAATCTTTAGGAAACCCAAAACTTGATGTTTTAGATCTCGAAGCCATTTCTAAAGAGGCCAAAACGCATAAAGTGCCATTAATTGTAGATAATACTGTGGCAACACCTTATTTGTTAAATCCAATTGAGTATGGGGCAAATATTGTCATTCACTCATTGACAAAGTACATCAATGGTAACGGTACATCTTTAGGAGGCATTATAGTTGATGCAGGAACCTTTGATTGGACTAACGGAAAATTCCCAGAGTTCACAGAGCCATCAGCAGGTTACCATGGTTTGGTTTATAGCGAATCCATAGGTCCAGCAGCATTTATTGCAAAAGTTAGAATTGAAGGATTACGTGATTATGGTGGAGCTTTGAGTCCGTTTAATGCGTTTCAAATTATTCAAGGTTTAGAAACTTTAGAATTGCGTATTAAAAAGCATAGTGAGAATGCGTTAGAATTAGCAAAATGGTTACAGGAGCAACCAGAAGTAAACTGGGTTAATTACCCTGGTTTAGAAACAAGTAAATATAGAGACTTAGCTAAAAAATATTTACCTGAAGGACAAAGTGGAATTGTGACCTTTGGTGTTGAAGGTGGTTATGAGTCAGCTAAAAAAGTAGCAGATACAACCAAGTTGTTCTCATTATTAGCCAATATTGGTGATACTAAATCTTTAATTATTCATCCTGCAAGTACAACGCATCAACAATTAAGTGATGAAGCGCAGGAAACTACAGGTGTTACTAAAGATTTGATTCGTTTATCTGTTGGTATAGAGAATATTGATGATTTGAAAGCAGATTTAAAAGAAGCTTTCGCAGTGGTGAAACAAGCTATTTTATCCTAAAAATATAGTAGTCAAAATAGCTATTTCAAGTCGTTCTGGCTTGCGATAGCTATTCTAATAAGTAAGTTTATGTCGTCATTAAAATATATTAAGATTTCCAGTTTTAAAACCGAAAATGGACAATCACAACATATCAGGCTATCATATCAAATATATGGTCAGCCTTTAAGCGATGCACCAATAGTTTTGGTGAATCATGCATTAACGGGTAATTCTACTGTCTGCGGAAAAGAGGGTTGGTGGAATGATCTTATAGGTGAAAACAAATGCATTGACACAAACTTCTATACGGTTTTAGCTTTCAATATTCCTGGAAACGGATTTGATGATAACGACGAAAATCTAATTGAAAACTATAAGGATTTTACAGCAAGAACAATTGCAGAGATCTTTTCCGAAGGACTAAAAAAATTAAATATAAAAGAACTTTTTGCTGTTATTGGAGGATCTGTTGGTGGCGGAATTGCATGGGAACTTGCAGCACTGCAACCAGATTTGATAGATCACCTTATTCCTATAGCTACAGATTGGAAATCTACAGATTGGTTAATTGCGAATTGTCATATCCAAGATGCCATTTTAAATAACTCTTGTAAGCCTTTAGAGGACGCAAGAATGCATGCGATGACTTTATATCGATCACCAGAATCATTAACGAGTAAGTTTAATCGTACCACAAAATCGAGTTCGCTTTTTAATGTGGAGAGTTGGCTAAATTATCATGGAGAAGCTTTGAATACACGTTTTAATCTTTCAGCATATAAATTAATGAATCAAATATTGAGGACTATTGATATTACTAGAGATAGAACTTCGTTTAATGATGTGGTTTCAAAAATCAATTCAAATATTCATATTGTGACGATTAATAGTGATCTCTTTTTTAAGGCTGAAGAAAATTGGGAAACTTACGTAGACTTAAAATTAATTAAAGAGAATGTTTGCATTAATGAAATCAAATCGATTCATGGTCATGATGCATTTTTAATTGAATTTGCACAATTATCTAAATTTTTAACACCCATTTTTGAAGCTCGAAAAGAAACCAAATATTTTGAATTAGAGTGCTATAAAAAACGCATAACAGCATAAAACATGAGTCATTTTGAAACAGACGCGATAAGATCGCAAACCGAACGTTCTCAATTTTTAGAACATTCTACACCTTTATACTTAACATCAAGTTTTGTTTTTGAAGATGCCGAAGATATGAGAGCGTCGTTTTCCGAAGAAAAACAACGTAATATTTACAGTCGTTTTACAAACCCAAACACTACTGAGTTTGTAGAAAAGATTTGTAAAATGGAAGGAGCTGAAGCTGGTTATGCCTTCGCAACAGGAATGTCTGCAGTGTTTTCAACATTCGCAGCATTACTAAATGCAGGTGATCATATTGTTTCTGCAAGGAGCATTTTTGGATCTACTCATGGGTTATTCACAAAGTTTTTACCAAAATGGAATATTGAAACAAGCTATTTCAACGTTAATGCGATGGATAGTGTAGAAGATTTAATTCAACCAAACACTAAAATTTTATATGCTGAAAGTCCAACAAATCCTGCAGTTGATATTCTCGATTTAGAACGACTAGGACAAATTGCGAAAAAAGACAATTTATTATTAATCATTGATAATTGTTTTGCGACACCATATTTACAAAATCCAATTAAGTTTGGAGCAGATTTGGTCATTCATTCGGCTACAAAATTAATTGATGGACAAGGTCGAGTTTTAGGAGGAGTTACTGTTGGAAAAGCAGATTTGATTAGAGAGATTTATTTGTTTTCTAGAAATACAGGTCCAGCTTTATCACCATTTAATGCTTGGGTATTATCAAAAAGTTTAGAAACTTTAGCAGTGCGAGTAGATAAACATTGTGAGAATGCTTTAAAGGTTGCTGAGTTTTTAGAAAGCCATTTAAAAATTAATTTGGTGAAATATCCATTTTTGAAATCTCATCCCCAATACGAAATCGCTAAAAAGCAAATGAAATTAGGAGGCAATGTTGTTGCGTTTGAAATTAAAGGAGGCGTAGAAGCAGGTCGTCAATTTTTAAATAAGATTAAATTATGTTCATTGTCTGCTAATTTAGGAGATACTAGAACTATAGTCACGCATCCAGCATCAACAACACATGCTAAACTTTTAGAAAAAGATAGATTAGAGGTTGGTATCAGTGGTGGTTTGGTAAGAATTTCGGTTGGATTAGAACATGTTCAAGATATAATTGCTGATTTAAATCAGGCTTTAGAGTAACGTATAAAAAAGTATCTTTGCATTCATGTTATCAAAGAAAACAAAATACGGTATCAAAGCACTTACTTTTTTGGCAAGACAAGAAACTAAGAATCCTGTTTCAATTGCAACCATATCTAAAAGTGAAAATATTTCAGTCAAATTTTTAGAAAGCATTTTGTTAACTCTTAGAAAAAATGGCATTTTAGGATCAAAAAAAGGAATTGGAGGTGGTTACTATTTAATTAAAAACCCTAAAGATGTTCCAATGACTATGGTCATGAGAGTTTTAGAAGGACCAATAGCTATGATGCCATGTGTAAGTTTAAATTATTATGAAAAATGTGATGATTGTCCAGATGAAGATAAATGCGCAGTACATAGATTAATGATCCAAGTAAGAGATAATTCACTTGAAGTATTTAGAAATACAACATTAGCTGATCTCTCGAATTAGCATATTCGCAATCAATACCTAATATTTTTACCAAATAACTCAATGATTTTTAATAAATATAGTATAGGTTTGTATTATTATCCTACTTACCCGATAGGGTATTAGATAATTAATTAAATAATATAAAAAATGGATACAGTTTTGAGTCAAAATGACGACATAAAAACAGAAGAAATATCTCTAATACAAGCTGGGGAAAAAGTAAAAAGAACACTTGTGAAAACTATAAGTTGGAGAGTTTTAGGTACAATAGCAACAATCGTTATTTCTTATGCAATAACAGGAACATTAGCCTTAGCCTTTTCTATTGGATTTATAGAATTGATTTCAAAATTAGTACTGTATTATTTTCATGAACGTACTTGGAATAAAATAAAATGGGGAAGATGATAGATATTGATATAGAAAAATTAAATAAGCAACTTAAACATAAAGCACCAGACGAAATCATAAAGTGGGCTTTAACTTTATCAGAAAAAAGAATAGTAACAACAAGCTTTGGCATGTATTCAGCAATATTATTGAGTACAATGTCCAAGCATGACAAAGATATTAAAGTTGTTTGGTGCGACACATTATATAATCAACCTAGTACTTATGAACATGCAGCAAATCTTATCAAAAATTATGATTTGAAAATCAATAAATACCAATCTCTAAAAAGTAAGGAAGAGATTGATGCAACCATTGGTTTGCCAAGTTTAGAAGATGACAATCACGCTGAGTTTTCTGAAGTCGTAAAACTAGAGCCTTTTAGAAGAGCATTAAAAGAGCATCAACCAGATTTATGGTTCACTAATATTAGAGTGCGTCAAACTGAATTAAGAAATAAAAAAGACATTTTAAGTTATAGTAAAGATGGTATTTTGAAAATAAGTCCATTTTACTATTGGACAGATGCTGAATTAGATACCTATTTAGAAGCAAACAATTTGCCTAAAAACCATAAGTATTTTGATCCAATAAAAGCCTTACAAAATAGAGAGTGTGGTATCCACTTGCAATAAAAAAAGTGTTATGCAAAGTTTTAGAACCGAAATAGAAAACCCTATTGTAGAGAATGATATTATTGAATTAGCCAATAAAATCGAACTCTTTCATGAAGGGAAATTAGATGAAGAAAAGTTTAGAAGTCTTCGATTAGCAAGAGGTGTTTACGGTCAGCGACAACAAGGTGTTCAAATGATTCGTATCAAACTACCTTATGGAAAGGTATTGAGTAATCAATTAAGAAGAATCGCAGATGTTTCAGATGAATATTCTCGTGGTCGTTTACACATTACCACACGTCAAGATATTCAAATTCATTATGTAGACTTAGATCGTACGCCTCAACTTTGGGAAGAATTAGAACGCGATAATGTGACGTTACGTGAAGCTTGTGGAAACACAGTACGTAATGTAACAGCAAGTGAAACAGCAGGTATAGATATTAACGAACCTTTTGATGTATCACCTTATGCAGATGCTTTATTTCGATACTTTTTACGAAACCCAATTTGTCAAGAAATGGGACGAAAATTTAAAGCTTCTTTCTCTGCTTCAGATGAAGATACAGGTTTGTCTTACATGCATGATTTAGGATTTATCCCTAAAATCAAAAATGGAGAACTTGGGTTTAAAGTGCTTTTAGGTGGAGGTTTAGGTTCGCAACCTAGACATGCAGATTTATTATACGAGTTTTTACCTGCAAATAAGATAATTCCATTGATGGAAGGTGTTTTACGACTATTTGATCGTCATGGTGAGCGTAAAAGTAGAGCAAAAGCAAGGCTGAAATTTTTAATCAAGAATATTGGTCTAGAAGCATTCAAAACTTTAGTTGAGGAAGAACAAAATGCGATCGAATTTAAAACGGTTGAGATAGATGCAGAAGCTTATCCAGTTTCAACTCCAATTTCCGTAGACATACCAAATGTCAATATTGATGATACTAAAGATTTCGAATTGTGGAAATTAACTAACATCGTTAAGCAAAAACAAGATGGATATGTTGCGATAGGAATCAAAGTATTATTAGGTGATTTTTATACAGATAAAGCCAGATTGTTGTCAGATTTAGTAGAGAATTATGCTGCAGGAGAAATTAGATTAAGCCTTAGACAAAATATTCTCATTCCGTTTGTCAAAGAAGAATTATTACCTTTTTTCTATTCCGAATTAAAAAAATTAGGATTCACAGAATTAGGCTATAACAAAGCAGTAGATATCACAGCCTGTCCTGGAACTGACACTTGTAATTTAGGGATTTCAAGTAGTACAGGAATAGCCGAAGAACTAGAACGTATTATAAAAATCGAGTATCCGCAATACTTAAAAAATGAAGATCTAGTCATTAAAATTAGTGGTTGTATGAATGCCTGTGGACAACACAATATGGCAAATATTGGGTTTCAAGGGATGTCTATTCGTACAAAAGATAAATTAGTAGCACCTGCACTTCAAGTATTACTTGGAGGTGGGAATAAAGGAAATGGTCAAGGTGTTTTTGCAGATAAAGTTGTGAAAATACCAAGTAAAAGAGGGCCAGAAGCATTACGTAGAATCCTAAATGATTATGAGCAGTTTGCCAGCAAACAAAAATTTGAAGATTATTATGCTCAAAAAGGCGAAAAATATTTCTACGAGTTGTTGACAGATTTGTCAAGTATTGAAAATTTAACTCAAGACGACTTTATAGATTGGGGAAGTGAGGAAGCATATGTAAAAGCCATAGGAGTTGGAGAATGTGCTGGTGTAGTTATTGATTTAATAGCGACGTTATTTCTAGAAAGCGAAGAAAAAATTGAAGAAGCAAGCAAAGCATTTAAAAACAAAGTGTACTCTAGTGCTATTTATTATGCCTACAGTTCTATGGTGAATTCTGCGAAAGCAATTTTACTTTCAGAAGATATATCAACAAATACACAAGCAGGAATTATTAAACAATTTGATGAACTCATTGTCGATACCAAAAAATTAAATTTAGACATGTCATTTTCAGATTTAGTGTATCAAATTAGAGCACATGCACCAACCCAAACATTTGCCAAAGCATATATAAAAAACGCACAAGAGTTTTTAGAAGTTGTAAGAGTTTTACGAGCACAAGAGGTCATAAAAAAAGGATAGGAATATGAAGACAGTAGCAAAATTAACAGTAGTTGGAGCAGGACCAGGAGATGAAGAATTAATTACTTTAAAAGGTGTTAAGGCTATTAAATCTGCAGATGTTATTCTATACGATGCGCTTATCAATGTAGCATTATTGAAATATGCTTCACCAAAAGCAGAACTCATATTTGTAGGTAAACGTAAAGGATGCTACGCCTATCAACAGGACCAAATTAATGAGCTTATCGTGAGTAGAGCAAAAAGTTATGGTCATGTTGTGAGGTTAAAAGGAGGTGATCCTTTTATTTTCGGAAGAGGAGCAGAAGAGATAGATTACGCCAAACAATTTGACATAGAAACTTATGTCGTTCCAGGAATATCATCATCAATTGCAGTACCTGCTTATCAAGGTATTCCATTGACAAAACGAGGTGCTTCAGAAAGCTTTTGGGTTATTACAGGAACAACAAAATCACATCAAATTTCAAAAGACATTGCACTTGCAGCACAATCTTCAGCAACCGTTGTTATTTTAATGGGAATGGGGAAATTGAGTGAAATTGTAAAGATTTTTTCTTCGGAAAATAAAAACAATACAGCAATAGCGATTATTCAAAACGGAACAACAGACCGAGAAAATGTAGGCATAGGAACCATTGAAACTATAGAATCTATTGTTGCCAAAAAACAATTATCATCTCCAGCAATTATTGTTATTGGTGAGGTTGTAAGTCAACGTGTAACATTAAACTCTATTCAGCAAGAAGTAGAATCACAATTCGCATAAAAAATCACACACATGGAAAGAAATAATTTATACCCAATATTTTTGAAAATGCACGAATTACAAGTGCTTATTGTTGGAGGTGGTAATGTTGCTTTAGAAAAACTAACATTTTTATTAAAGTCGAGCCCAACTGCTAATGTTACAATGATAGCGCCTTTTTTTAGAGAAGATGTAAAAGCATTGGCAAAAACATTTGAAATAAAAATGTATGATATGGCTTATGAAGAATCTTTTCTTTGTGATAAAGATTTAGCTATTGTAGCAACAGATAAATTAAGTGTTAATCATCAAGTATATAAAGACGCAAAGAGAAGAAATTTATTGGTAAACGTAGCAGATACTCCAGATTTGTGTGATTTCTATTTAGGAGGTATTGTCACCAAAGGCAATGTGAAAATTGCAATTTCTACTAACGGAAAATCGCCAACAACAGCCAAACGATTACGACAGTTTTTTGAGTCTGTAATTCCAGAAGATATCAATCAAATGGTTCAAAACTTAAACGCATATAGGAAAACAATAAAAGGAGATTTTGAAGAAAAAGTGTCTGCTTTAAACAAAATTACCGAAAATTTAATACAGAAGTAAAATGATACAAACAGATATATTAATCATAGGAGCAGGACCAACGGGTTTGTTTACAGTTTTTGAAGCAGGTTTATTGAAATTAAGATGTCATTTAATAGATGCGTTACCACAACCTGGCGGACAATGTTCTGAATTATATCCAAAAAAACCTATTTATGATATTCCTGGATTACCCGAAATTTTAGCAGGTGATTTAACAAAAAATTTATTAGAGCAAGGCAAACAGTTTCAGCCAGGATTTACTTTAGGAGAACGTGCAGAAACTATAGAAAAACAAGAAGATGGTAGTTTTATTGTAACAACTAATAAAGGCACAAAACATCAAGCACCAATAATTGCTATTGCAGGAGGATTGGGTAGTTTTGAGCCAAGAAAACCGTTAATAGAAAATATTACTAATTATGAAGATAAAGGCGTTTCATATTTCATAAAAGATCCCGAAGTCTATAGAAATAAACGTGTTGTGATTTCTGGAGGAGGGGATTCTGCATTAGATTGGTGTGTCTTTTTAGCTGATATTGCTTCAGAAGTGACTTTGATTCATAGAAGAAACGAGTTTAGAGGAGCTTTAGATTCCGTAGAAAGAGTACAAGAATTAAAACTCATAGGTAAAATAAATCTTATCACACCTGCTGAAGTTGTAGATATTCATGGAGATGATCATGTTGAAGCGATAACAGTTAAAAAAGGAGATAAAAATATTCATTTAGAAACAGATTATTTCATTCCGTTATTTGGGCTCTCTCCAAAGTTAGGACCTATAGGAGATTGGGGACTAGAGATAGAAAAAAATGCCATAAAAGTAGATACATTAGATTACCAAACTAATATTCCAGGCATTTTCGCCATTGGAGATGTCAATACTTACGAAGGGAAGCTGAAACTCATTCTTTGCGGATTTCATGAAGCGACTTTAATGTGCCAATCGGCTTATAAAATATTAAATCCAGGAAAGAAATTTGTATTAAAATATACAACAGTTAGTGGGATCAATGGTTTTGATGGTTCTAGAAAAGAATCGCCTAAAGCAGTTGTAAAAGCAATAGTGTAGTCATTCAATTAAAAAAATAAATTATGAGTAAAGATAATTCAGAATTTAAAGGTATTCAAGAATATTTAGACAAAGGCGCTATCATTTTAGATGTGAGAACTGAGGCAGAGTACAGCGAAGGGCATGTCAAGAATTCCTTACACATCGTATTAGATGAATTAGAATACGAAATAGACCAATTAAAAGCACTTCAAAAGCCAATAATCACATGTTGTAGAAGTGGTGCAAGAAGTGAACGAGCAAAGGATATATTACTTGATGAAGATTTCGAAGTGATTAATGGAGGGCCTTGGCAGAATGTGGAATCCTATATTTAAACCATTAAATTCTTTTATTAAATTTTTATTGCGTTAATTTACATTTCAGTTCATACTATTATTGATATGTTATCATGAAAGGCCGAGGGATTAGACCCGTTGAAGCCTTAGCAACCCTTTATCTATAAAGAAGGTGCTAAATTCTACCTTAATTCTGTTGTTACAGAGTTTTAGGACAGATAAACAACACAAAAGTAAATTCTCTTACTTTCCTGATGACATTTTTATATATAAATTTTTATAAATGTCAGATATTTTACAAGCTTTACAAAAACGAATTTTAGTCCTCGATGGTGCCATGGGAACCATGTTGCAACGTTATAATTTTTCCGAAGAAGATTTTAGAGGAGAACGTTTTAAGGATTATCCAACGTCATTAAAAGGAAATAACGATTTGTTATCCTTAACGCAACCTCGGGCTATTGCAGATATTCATAAACTGTATTTTGAAGCTGGAGCAGATATCGTAGAAACCAATACCTTTTCTGGAACAACAATCGCTATGGCAGATTATGATATGGAAGATTTGGTTTACGAATTAAACTACGAATCTGCAAAAATTGCCAAGCAAGTTGCTAATGAATTTACTAAAACAAATCCAAATAGACCTCGTTTTGTAGCAGGTAGTATTGGGCCAACAAATAAGACAGCAAGTATGTCTCCAGATGTCAATAAACCAGAATACAGAGCCATCACATTTGATGAATTAAGAATAGCCTACAAATTACAAGTTGAAGCTTTAATTGATGGTGGTGTTGATGTGCTTTTGGTAGAAACTATTTTTGATACGCTCAATGCCAAAGCAGCTTTGTTTGCTATTGAAGAAGTGAAAGAAGAACGCCAAATAGAGATTCCAATTATGGTGTCTGGTACGATTACAGATGCTTCGGGACGAACATTATCTGGTCAAACTGTAGAAGCCTTTTTAACTTCAATTTCTCATATTCCTTTATTAAGTATTGGTTTTAATTGTGCTTTAGGAGCAGAACAACTCAAGCCTTATTTACAACGATTATCTCATGAAACTGAGTTTTACACCTCTGCACATCCTAATGCAGGTTTACCAAATGCTTTTGGAGAATACGATCAATCTGCAAAACAAATGCAAGCATTAATTGAAGACTATTTAAAAGACGGATTAATCAATATTATTGGTGGTTGCTGCGGAACAAATCCAGAGCACATAAAAGCCATTGCAGACGTTGCAAAAAATTATCAACCAAGACAAACTAAAGTGCACGCATAATGGCAGACAGTGACTGTAGAAAATATTTAACCTTATCCGGTTTAGAACCTTTAGTAGTAACTCCAGAAAGTAACTTCATAAACGTAGGAGAACGAACGAATGTAACAGGTTCACGAAAATTTCTAAGATTAATAAAAGAAGAAAAATATGATGAAGCACTCAGTGTAGCTAGAGATCAAGTAGAAGGTGGTGCGCAAATTCTGGATGTCAATATGGACGAAGGCATGCTCGATGGTAAATATGCCATGGTGAAGTTCTTAAACCTTATTGCGTCTGAGCCAGATATTGCTCGTATTCCGTTGATGATTGATAGCTCAAAATGGGAAATCATTGAAGCAGGATTGCAAGTGGCTCAAGGTAAATGCGTCGTCAATTCTATAAGTTTAAAAGAAGGTGAAGCTGAGTTTAAGCGTCAAGCAAAATTGGTGAAACGTTATGGAGCTGCAGTAATTGTGATGGCTTTTGACGAAAAAGGGCAGGCAGATACTTATGAACGACGAATAGAAATTTGCGAACGTTCTTATAAAATATTGGTAAACATTGTCAACTTTCCACCTCAAGACATCATTTTTGATCCTAATATTTTTCCTGTCGCAACAGGCATGGACGAGCATCGTTTAAATGCTCTGGATTTTTTCAATGCCACCAAATGGATTCGTGAAAATCTCCCATACGCAAATGTGTCAGGAGGTGTGAGTAATGTGTCTTTTTCTTTCCGCGGAAATAATACCGTTCGGGAAGCTATCAACTCTGCATTTTTATATCACGCCATTCAACATGGGATGACTTTAGGTATTGTGAATCCAACTATGTTGGAGATTTATGATGAAATTCCGAAGGACTTATTACAATGTGTTGAAGATGTGTTATTTAATAGACATGAAGATGCAACAGAACGTCTTTTAGATTTTGCAGAAACCGTAAAAGGCAATAAAAAACAAGATGTTACTAAAGTTTTAGAATGGCGAAGTGAATCCTTACAAGATAGAATCACACATAGTCTTGTCAAAGGTATTGATCAATTTATCATTGAAGATACAGAGGAAGCAAGATTAGCAGCAGACAAACCAATAAGAGTTATTGAAAGTAATCTAATGATAGGGATGAACGTTGTTGGAGATCTCTTTGGAAGTGGGAAAATGTTCTTACCTCAAGTAGTGAAATCTGCTCGTGTCATGAAAAAAGCAGTTGCCTATTTACAACCATTTATTGAAGCAGAAAAAGACGGAAAACAAGAATTTGCAGGACGTATTTTAATGGCTACAGTAAAAGGTGATGTGCATGATATTGGTAAAAATATCGTGAGTGTCGTTTTAGGATGCAATAACTACGAAATTATAGATTTAGGCGTTATGGTACCACCAGAAAAAATCATTGAAACTGCTATTAGAGAAAATGTAGATGTGATTGGATTAAGCGGATTAATCACACCATCACTTGATGAAATGGTTTACGTCTCTCAAGAAATGGAAAAGAAGAACTTAAATATTCCGTTGATTATTGGAGGAGCAACCACATCGCGAGCACATACTTCTGTTAAGATTGCACCAAAATACAGTAATACAGTTGTACATATTAATGACGCGTCTAGAGCAGTGACTGTTGTTGGTAATTTACTCCAAAAAGACAATCGAGTTTATAAAGAACAAATACGTGAAGAGTACGATAAATTTAGAGATCAGTTTTTAAAACGAGGTAAGAAAAAGGATTATATCACTATTGAAGATGCTCGAAAAAACAAATTTAAAATAGATTGGAGTACTTCGGAAATTGTAAAACCTGAACAGCTTGGGATTCAAATTATAGAAGATTTTGACATCACAACATTAGAATCTTTTATTGATTGGAGTCCGTTTTTTAGAAGTTGGGATCTCCACGGGAAATATCCAGATATTCTAACAGATGACGTTGTTGGACCACAAGCAAAAGAGTTATTCAAAGATGCAAAAGAACTTTTAAAACAAGTTTTTGATGAGAAACTGTTGAAAGCAAAAGCTATTTTCGGTTTATTTCCTGCAAACACAGTTAATGATGATGATATTGAAATTTATGATGACAACGGAAATATAAAAACTACATTTTTATCGCTACGTCAACAACTAAGCAAAAGAGAAGGCATCCCAAATATTGCTCTGGCTGATTTTATTGCTCCAAAAGATTCAGGAGTAAAAGATTATATGGGCACATTTTGTGTGTCAACAGGATTTGGAACTGCAGAATTAGCAAAACAGTTTGAAGCAGATCATGATGATTATAATTCAATCATGATAAAAGCATTGGCAGATAGACTAGCAGAAGCCTTCGCAGAATACTTGCACAAAGAAGTTAGAACAAAATTTTGGGGCTATGCTTCCGAAGAAAATCTAACTAATGCTGAGTTGATCAAAGAAACGTATAAAGGGATTCGTCCTGCACCTGGTTATCCAGCATGTCCAGATCATTTAGAAAAGAAAACCATCTGGAAATTATTAAATGTTGAAGAAAATATTGACGTAAAGTTAACAGAGAGTTTAGCAATGTGGCCAGCAGCAAGTGTAAGTGGTTATTATTTTGGAAATCCAGAAGCGAAGTATTTCGGATTAGGAAAAATAACAGAAGATCAATTAAAAGATTATGCAAAACGAAGACACATAAGTGAAGATGAAGCTAGGAAATGGTTGAATCCAAACCTTGCAGAAACTTAACAATTTCTTAGAATTGAGAACATATTTACATTTAAACTAAATAGTAATCTTGTATTTAAATTTTAAATACAAGACAATGAAAAAATATAAAATAGAAATAAGATTTGTATTGCAATTAATACTGTTAACTACAGTGTCTTTATTAGCAGCTTATTTCGTGTCAACATGATAAAATGAAAGTAACCGAACATATAAAAAATGCTAACGGAAATGCACAATTTTCCTTTGAGATTTTACCACCTTTAAAAGGGCAACATATTCAATCTATTTTTGATAACATCGATCCTTTGATGGAGTTTAATCCACCATTTATTGATGTAACGTATCATCGTGAAGAATATACGTTTAAAGATGCTGGTAATGGGTTGTTAAAAAAGCAAATCGTAAAAAAACGACCAGGAACCGTTGGGATTTGTGCAGCCATTCAAAATAAATATGGAGTAGATGCAATACCTCATATTTTGTGTGGCGGATTTACAAAAGAAGATACAGAGAATTTTCTTATAGACTTAGATTTTTTAGGTATTGATAATGTTATGGCTTTACGTGGTGATGCAGTAAAAACGGAAACCTATTTTAAGCCAGAAAAAGAGGGTCATGCGTATGCAAATGAGTTGGTGAATCAAATTTCAGAATTAAACAATGGTGTGTATTTGGATGACCAATTACAAAATTGTTCTGAGACTGACTTTTGTATAGGTGTTGGCGCATATCCAGAGAAACATATGGAAGCTCCAAGTTTGGATAGCGATATTCATTTTTTGAAAAAGAAAATTAAAAGTGGAGCAGAGTACATTGTCACACAAATGTTTTTTGATAACGATAAATATTTCAAGTTTGTAGATAAATGCAGGAGCGAAGGTATTACAGTACCTATAATTCCTGGATTAAAACCTATTGCTACTAGGAAGCAGTTAAATTTAATTCCGCATCGTTTTCATGTCGATTTACCAGAAGATTTAATTATTGAAATTGTAAAATGTAAAGACAATAGTCAAGTGAGACAAGTAGGTATAGAGTGGTGTATTAATCAATCTAAAGAATTACAAAAAGCTGGAATTCCTGTGTTACATTATTATTCTATGGGTAAAAGTGATAATATAAAAGCGATTGCCGAAGCGCTATTTTAAAACTCTAATTTTCATTTTTGCGTATGCTTTTTAAAGCGTTAGGATTATTTACATACTTTTGCGCTCTATTTTAATCTATGAATCGTTTTTTAGCCTACCTATTTTGTTTGTTCTGCACCTTTGCTTTTGCACAAGAAGAAGATCCTAATCTTTTTACTTTAGATGCGAGTTTGTTCTACGGAACAATTTTAGAACACAATCCAGATATTTCTCATTTAATCACAGATCATCCAAGCGGATTGATTTTAAGCTACAATAAAAAAACCTTCGGATTTAAAGATTGGGAAAGCAGATACAACTATCCAGATTATGGGTTTTCATTCATCTATCAAGATATGAAAAATAAGTTTTTGGGAGAGAACTATAGTTTATATGCGCATTATAATTTTTATTTTTTAAATCGAAATCTTAACTTTAGAATAGGTCAAGGGATTGCTTATACAACGAATCCTTATGATAAGAATACCAACTATAGGAATAATGCTTATGGTTCAGATTTGATGAGTTCTACTTATTTAAAGTTTAATTATAAAAAAGAGAATATCGTTAAAGGTTTTGGTGTGCAAGCAGGATTATCGGTCATACATTATTCTAATGCCAATTTTAGAGCACCAAACTCATCTACTAATACATTAGTATTTAATGTTGGAGCTAACTATTTGTTCAATTATGAAAAAGAACCAGATTACATCCCAACTTCCGAAGAAAAAAAATACAAGGAAAACATAAAGTATAATTTTGCTTTAAGAAGTGGTATCAATGAAAGTGATGTAATTGGTGTTGGTCAGTATCCGTTTTACATCGTTTCAGCTTATGCAGATAAACGATTGAATAGAAAAAGTGCCATTCAAGTTGGAGCAGATGTATTCTTTTCTAAATTTTTAGAAGAATTGATTACATATTACTCTGTTGCTTTTCCTGAGTTAGATGTTACTGGTAATGAAGACTGGAAACGTGTTGGAGTTTTTGTTGGTCATGAGTTATTTATCAATAAAATGTCTTTTGTTGCGCAATTGGGTTATTATGTATATTATCCATACGATTTTGAAGGACGCGTGTACAACAGAATTGGTTTAAAACGTTATTTTGGTGATAAATTATTTGGAGCTATTACACTTAAATCTCATGGTGCAAAAGCAGAAGCAGTTGAATTTGGAATAGGTATAAGATTATGAAAAGACTAGTTTATACAGTGTTTACAATCCTTCTATTATCGTGCAATGGTGAGAATGCACCAGACTGTTTTCAGAATTCAGGTGATATTATTGAAAAGGAATTTGATGTTGAAGTGTTTACTGAGATTACTGTGTTTCCTCGTGTTGAATTAATCGTCACAGATGGACCAATACAAAGTGTTCTAGTACAAACTGGTGAATATTTAATGAGTGATATTGAAGTTAAAGTAGAAGGTGGTCGCTTAGAATTATACAATAATAATGCGTGTAATCTCACTCGTGATTATAGTCTCACAAAAGTTTTTGTGACCACTCCAAATCTTTCCGAAATTAGAAACGGTTCTAGTCTCACTGTGAGTAGTCAAGGTGTTTTGAGTTACGAAGTTTTGAAATTGATCTCTGAAGATTTTTCTGAAGATGACGCAGTAAATGCAGATGGTAATTTTCAATTAGAAGTTGATTGTAATAGGCTCAATGTAGTGGTTAATAATTTGTCATCTGTTTTTGTTAGTGGCGAAGTTAATAATCTGTTTTTAGGATATTATTCTGGTGATTCACGTTTTGAAGGTCGAAATTTAATAGCTCAAGATGTTCATGTTTTTCATCGTAGTAGTAATGACTTTGTTATAAACGCACAACAATCCTTAACTGGCGAAATTAGAAGCACAGGTGATGTGATTTTGGTTAATACACCTCCAACTATTGATGTTGAGCAGTTTTATACTGGACAACTTATTTTTGAGGATTAATAATTAAAATTTAATTTTTTGAAATGTTTGACTTTTCATCAAGTAGCATCAAGAACTCAGCAATAGGTAATTCTTTACTGTTGTTTTTTGAAAAGATGATCTTAAGGATAGAAAAGTAACCTATGCCCTCCAATTGCGTAAAGTAAAATCTTTTTAGAAAACTATTTGATGTTGTTTTAAACAGATAATAAGTCATTCCATTTATTTCAAATGATTTTAATGCAGTTATACTTTTGTAGTCAACATGTTGATTGTTAAAAAAGACTGCTGCATCTGTATATTCAAGCTTTTTTTAAGAAGCGTATAATAAAAAAACAAGTATAGCTAAAGTCCAAGTTACATAATCCCAAAATTGATTCAAATTAAAAAGGCTAGTGATTATATATGCCACTAAGATTACAAACCAAGACATAAAATACTTTTTAAACTTAATGTTTGCAGATATTCTTGTTCGTTTCTCCATCTATTTAGTTTTAACTCGTCAACTCCCTAAATAAACTCTCTAAACTCGCATTTTTTTGATTTAGCTGAAGAATTTTCAATTCATTATCATGAGCAAAATCAAACACGTGAGAACGCATATCTTTACCAGTAGAAAATGTGATTTCATAAATAAAATCATGTGTATTTTTAACGGTTTTGGCGTTAGGAAGTTTCAGTAGAAAAGCATCTTCAACACGGTAATCAAACTCTACGATAACGGTTTGTTCTTTCTCATCACGTAAATCTTTAATCTTTTTATCTGCAACGATTTCACCTTTATTTATAATGATGACACGATCACAAATAGCTTCAACTTCTTGCATAATATGAGTTGATAAAAATACCGTTTTATCTTTACCAATATTCTTAATCAAATGTCTAATATCTACTAATTGATTAGGATCTAATCCAGTAGTTGGTTCATCTAAAATTAAAACTGCTGGATCGTGAAGTAAAGCATTAGCCAAACCAACACGCTGTCTATATCCTTTAGAAAGCTGACCTATTTTCTTGTGAGCCTCAGGTGTTAAACCAGTGAGTTCAATAACATCATTTATCCTGGTTTTAGCAGTTTTATAAATACCAGCATTAAATGTGAGGTATTCTTTGACATACATTTCTAGATATAAAGGGTTGTGTTCTGGTAAATAACCCACACTTTTTTGCACATCTTGCTTGTTGGTTTCAACATCAAACCCATTGACTTTGGCAACACCTTGCGTTGCGTTAATGTAAGTCGTTAAGATTTTCATTAATGTCGATTTTCCTGCGCCATTAGGTCCCAAGAAACCAACAATTTCTCCTGTATTAACAGAAAATGAAATATTATTTAGGGCTTTTTGATCGCCATAAACTTTTGAAATGTTTTCAACCTCAATAGACATATTTTAATTTATTTATTCAAAAATACTAATTATTGCTAATGACGTACTTTAAATTATGAATTCTTTAATTCTGAAATGCAAAACATAAAAAAAATAGTCTAACAATTTTGATTTCTTAAAAATATAAGTACATTAGCATCATAATAACGACATGAATACATCAAATAATACATATTATAACTGGTTTTATTTCTTTTTTAGCGAAAAGTAAGAGACGTTATATGTATAATTTATAGGTAATAAATATAATATGAGTCTCGATGAAAATCGAGACTTTTTTTATAGAATAATTTTAGAAATTTAAAATAGATTGATTAAATCAGTAGCCATACAAGGAGTTAAAGGATCGTTTCATCACATTGTGTCACAGCAATATTTTGATGAGAATATTGTGGTGGACGAGTGTATGACATTTGATGCTGTAATTGATAGTATCATAAAAGATAAAAGTGATGCAGCAATTATGGCAATTGAGAATTCTATTGCAGGATCAATTATACCAAATTATGCACTTATTGATACTCATAATTTACATATCGTAGGAGAACACTATCTTGATATTCAACATCATTTAATGGCATTGCCAAACCAGACGATAGATGATATTAAGGAAGTATATTCACATCCTATGGCTTTGTTGCAGTGTAAAGCATTTTTTAAACAATATCCTCATATTAAATTAATAGAAGATATTGATACCGCTCAAGTAGCACAAAGAATTCAGGAAAATCAAACTACAAATATAGCAGCTATTGCATCGCGTTTGGCAGCTCAATTGTTTGAACTTAATATCATTTCAGAGAGCATTCAAACCATAAAGCATAACGAAACACGTTTCTTTATTGTAAGGACGAAAAATTCTGAAATACCAGAAAATGAAATCAACAAAGCATCTATAAAATTTGAATTAGATCATAAAAGAGGAAGTTTAGCAACTATTTTAAATGTATTGAGTGATTGTATGTTAAATTTAACAAAGATTCAATCACTTCCTAAAATAGAAACCCCTTGGAAATACGCCTTTTTTGTTGATGTCACTTTTGAGTCTTATAAAGACTATGACAAAGCAAAATCAATTATGAAAATTATGGCGCAAGACTTAAAAGTTTTAGGAGAATATAAAAACGCAAGACTATGATAGAGGTTGCAAAACGTTTACAAAATGTAGAAGAATACTACTTTTCTAAAAAGTTAAGAGAAGTCCGTTTGCTTAAATCTCAAGGTAAGCCAATTATTAATTTAGGTATTGGTAGCCCAGATATGGATCCTCCAGAAGCTGTTCTCAATGCACTTGTAGAAACCTTTGAAGACGATGCAGCACATAAATATCAAAGTTATCAAGGTATTCCCGAATTGAGAGAAGCCATCGCTAATTTTTATAAAACACATTTTGATGTCAATTTAAGTGCGCAAACCGAAGTGCTTCCATTAATGGGAAGTAAAGAAGGGATTTTGCATATTTCTATGGCATTTTTAAATCCAGGCGATGAGGTTTTAATTCCAAATCCTGGTTATCCAACCTATAAATCGGTGACAAATTTAGTTGGAGCAGTTCCTGTTTTCTATGATTTAACACAAGAGTCAAACTGGTGTCCAGATTTTGTGGCTTTAGAAAAAAGAGGTGTTGAAAACGTGAAAATTATGTGGGTTAATTATCCTCATATGCCAACAGGAGAAAATGGATCTGTAAAACTGTATGAAGAATTGATTCGCTTTGGTAAACGTTATAACATATTGATTGTTAATGATAATCCATATAGTTTTATACTTAATCGTTTCCCTAGAAGTATCCTAAAATACAAAGGTGCAAAGGATGTGTGTCTAGAATTAAACTCGTTAAGTAAAACATTTAATATGGCAGGATGGCGAGTAGGAATGTTATTGGGGCGACATGATTACATAAACGCAGTATTACGTGTAAAAAGTAACATGGATTCTGGGATGTTTTTAGGCATCCAAAAAGGAGCTATTGAGGCTTTGAAAAGTTCAGATATGTGGTTTAAAAGCTTAAATAGCGTGTATGAAAAACGACGAAAAATCGTTTGGCAAATTGCAGATGCACTCAAATGCACCTACAATAAAGGCGCTTCAGGATTATTTGTTTGGGCTAAGTTGCCAGAGCATATAGAAGCAGAAGACTATATAGATTTAATACTAAAAGAAAAGTCGGTTTTTATTACACCAGGAACCATTTTTGGTAGCAATGGTGAAGGCTATATAAGATTTTCATTGTGTGCTCCTGTAGCTGAATTAGAAGAAGCATTAGCAAGATTAAAATAAAAAATATCTTTTTTTCTTCGGAAGAAAAGCACTGAGTGAATTATAAAATTTCCGAAGAAAAAGGAATTTAAACATGAATAACATATACATCATAGGCATTGGGTTAATTGGCGGAAGTTTAGCAATAGACATCAAGTCTAATTATGTAGATGCTAAAATCTTTGGGATTGATTCTAATGAGGATCATTTAGATGAGGCATTGAGTATCAATTTAATTGATGAAAAAGCGACTTATGATGATTTGCATCATGCAGATTTGGTCATCCTTTCAATACCTGTAGATAAAGCAGTAATAGAATTGTCAAAAGTTTTAGACGTGATTGGAGAACAAACCTTAGTAATAGATGTTGGTTCTACAAAATTACCCGTTTGTAAGTCTGTTGAAAATCATAAAAACCGACGCAATTTTTTAGCAACACATCCTATTGCAGGAACTGAATTTTCTGGACCAAAAGCAGCGATAGCTAATTTATTTCAAAAGAAAACAAACATCATTTGCGAAGTAGAAAAAACAACTTTTAAGCTTCAAGAGAAAGCTTTACAACTTTTTCGAGACTTAGGGATGCGTATTCGTTACATGAATCCTGAGGCTCATGATAAACATATTGCCTATGTGTCTCATTTGTCACATATTAGCTCATTTATGTTGGGTAAAACAGTGATTGATAAAGAGAGAAATGAGCGCGATATTTTTGATATGGCAGGAAGTGGTTTTGAAAGTACAGTACGATTAGCAAAAAGTTCGCCAGCAATGTGGACACCAATATTTAAGCAGAATAGAGAAAATGTTATAGAAACTCTAGATGAATACATCAATAACCTCAAGCATTTTAAAACGCTTATGGAAGCAGATGATTTTGATGCCATTTATAATGAAATGAAAAATACAAACCATATTAAAGACATTTTAAAAGGATTGGTTTAAGATAACAGTAATACCAAAATAAAAATTAAGTAAAAAAGAACGGACTTTGTTTTCTTCGGAAAACGGACTCAAAAGACCAAAAGCAATGGAAAACAAAAAAGAAATGAGAACATGGTTGGATGACTTAGGGTTAAATCACCCATTAGTTATTGCAGGACCATGCAGTGCAGAAACCGAAGAGCAAGTGTTAAAAATAGCACATGAGCTAAAGGATACAGACGTTAATTATTACAGAGCTGGTATTTGGAAACCAAGAACACGTCCGGGGAATTTTGAAGGCGTTGGTGCTTTAGGTTTAAAGTGGTTACAAAAAGTAAAAGCAGAAACAGGAATGAAAACCTGTACAGAGGTTGCTAATAGAAACCACGTAGAATTAGCATTAGAGCATGATATTGATTTATTATGGATTGGAGCACGTTCTACAGTGAGTCCTTTTATAATGCAAGAAATTGCAGATGCTCTTAAAGGAACAGATAAAATAGTTTTAGTAAAGAATCCGGTAAATCCAGATTTAGCTTTATGGTTAGGTGGTATTGAAAGGTTATATACTGCTGGAATTAAAAATTTAGGAGCTATTCATAGAGGATTCTCAACGTATGAGAAAACTAAATATAGAAATATTCCTGAATGGCAATTGGCTATTGAATTTCAAAATAGATTTCCAGATTTACCATTAATCAATGATCCATCGCATATCACAGGTAAGAGAGATATGATTTTTGATGTGTCTCAAACTGCATTAGATCTTAATTTTGATGGTTTAATGATAGAAACACACTTTGATCCAGATAACGCATGGAGTGATGCAGCGCAGCAAGTAACACCAAAGTCTTTGGTTAAAATCATGGAAGATTTAAAAATTAGAAAAGAATCTGATCCTGAAGCTGAATATAACAAAGAGCTTAATAATTTAAGAGCTCAAATTGATGTTGTAGATAGTCAAATTATTGAGTTATTAGGTAAACGAATGAAAGTTGCCGATGGTATTGGAGGACTTAAAAAACAAAAAAACGTTGCAGTTTTACAAAGCAAACGTTGGAATGAGATTTTAGGTAAAATGGTTTTAGATGGTGATGAAAAAGGACTAAGTGAAGAATTTATCTTACGTATGTTTAAAGCGATTCACCAGGAGTCAATTAATCATCAAGAGAAAGTTATTAATGGTTAGAAATTAACCTGTAAATATTTTAGCCTCATTAATTTGAGGCTTTTTTATGCGCTTTACTCATTGAAAAGTGTTGTTTGCTCATTGTTGGTTTTAATATGTAAGAGTTTCTAGTAGGTTTGATTTATAATTTTAAAACCAACATTATGAAATCACTATTACTTTTAGTCTCCATTTTAATGACCTCATTTGCTTTCGGGCAACATGAAGTTTTAGGAACAGTTACAGATTTACTAGGGCAAATAGCTTCAGTAAATGTGACCGTTAAAAACTCAAAAACAGGAACTTTTACAGATATAGATGGGAATTATACCGTCAATGCAAAACCAACAGATACTTTGCAATTTACTCATATTGGTTATAAGCCTGTGGATGTGATTATTGGTAACTTAAAAAGAATTGATGTTAATTTAGATGGTTTTCAAGAATTGGATGAAGTTGTATTAGTAGGCTATTCATCAGCTAGTTGTGCTAGTGTTATAAGATGTTCTTGGCATATAGTTTATGTGACTGATGAACACAGTAAAAGAATTAATGATTCTGAAACCATCAAGCTCTACCCAAATCCATCAAAGGATGGCATCTTTAATATTAAGCTTCTAGAAGATGTTTCCGAAGTAAAAATTATAGTTGCAGATTTAACAGGTCGTATCATTTTAAATAGAGCAGAAAGTAAACTCAATTCTAATTTTGTTGTAGACTTATCAAATCAACCAACTGGGATTTATATTATTAATGTGTCTTCTAATGGCACGCAAATTGCTTCTAAAAAAGCAATTAGAATCTAGATTATTATTGATATAAATCGAAAAGTCAATTAAAAGTCTATTTTTGTTACGAAAGAATATTCTTTCTCACTCAACAACTAGATAACATACTTATGCAGAAAAAAATTACATTATTGTTACTGTTAGTAGCATCATCCACTGCAGTAATTGCTCAAGGAGAATTAGGACCAATAACAATTACTCACGGAAAAGAAATTGAGGCAGACAAAGAGAAAATTGTTAAAATAGCTGGAGAGGCTAATGGTAAAATTTACACCTTAGCAACTAAAGGTAAAAACTTTTATATCAAAGTGTTTAACTCTACAGACATGGATTTAATTTCGGTTAATGAAATTGAAATGGACGATTTTATTGATAAAGAACCTGTTTTTGAAGAAATAGCTGTTTTAAATGATAAAATTTACATTATTGGTAGTGTTTATGACAGAAAAAATAAAATCAACAATTTGTTAGCTGTAGAAATTTCTGAAGACGGAAAATTAACAACAAACACAATTAAGTTGTTTTCAACTGAGGTGACCAAAAACAGAGAAAAAGGGGCATTCTATTTTAAGCACTCACCTAACCAAGATAAACTTTTAATAATGCATGCGTCTTTATTTGATAAAGAGGAAATCATGCAATATGAAATTAAATTGGTCAATGAAAACCTGGATATTGTGACATCACATTTAGAAAGAGTATCATTTGAAGACAGAAAAGATTTAGAATTTACAATTGCAGATTTTGATCTTACATTTGAAGACGACATATTTCTTGTCATTAACGAAAGTTATAGAGATAGAAAAGCAAAAAAGAATATTGAGAAATTTGAAGTTCACGCCTTTAAAAAAGCAAGTGATTATAACCAAGAAGTTATAAATATTGACTTTACAGGAAAAGAAGTTATTAATTGTGAAATGTTGATGACAGCAAATAATACACTTAATTTAGTTGGTTTTTATTCTAGTGTTAATAAACGTGGAAAAGCCAATTGGAAATTAAAAGGTATTTACTCTGCAACTATAAACGCTTCTTCAAACGAAGTAACCAATTTAAAATTTAATGTTTTTGATTTTGAAACAAAGGCTAAACTTATTGGAGAGCGTAGAGCTAAAAAAGATAAAGATATTCCGCCTTATTATTCAACGCATAGTTTAATTGAAAAAGAAGATGGAGGTTTAATTTTTCTTGCAGAATACAGACAATCTATCATAGGTAGATCATCAGGAATTGGTATTGGAGGTTTAGGTATTTCATTTACGCCAATTACATTTTTTACTAATGAAATTATCGTGACTTCACTAAATGCTGATGGTTCTGTAGAATGGGCTAATGTTATTGCAAAAGACCAAAAAGCAAGTTTTACAACCATGTCTGTTGGGATGTATGGTTTCTCAAGTGGTTCTAATTTTTCAGTAGGAGTTGGTGTAACAGTTCCTTTAGCGGTTTTAGGAAAAGGACCTGAGTATTTAGGAGCCATTCCTATTTATACCAATGGAGAACTTACAGTTGTTTTTAATGACAACAAGAAAAATATGGGAGTTACAGATATTGAAGAAATTAAAAGTCTAGGAAACTACAATAAAGCAATTCCAACAGCTTTTATGTTCAATAAAGATAATGGAGATATCACAAGGATTGATCCAGAAGAATTACAAAAAGATCAATTAATTCTAAGACCAGGAGTTTATCATATCATAACTAATAAAGAGTATCTTATTTATTCTTCAAGAAGATCTGAAGATAAGTTAGGTCGTATGATCATAAACTAACTTTTTATTTTACTTATATAAAAGACCATCAATCGATGGTCTTTTTTTGTTGGTTTAAACACTTATTATTAGCATCTTTGTTATAATGACAGGACTCGTTTATAAATCTACAGGAAGCTGGTATACAGTTAAAACTAATCTTGGTGCTACTTATCAATGTAGAATCAAAGGCAAGTTTCGACTAAAAGGTATCAAAAGTACTAATCCTATTGCGGTTGGAGATATTGTTGATTTTGAATTGGAAACCAATAACGATGATGAAACTGGAGTGATTCATAATATTCATGAGCGTACTAATTACATTGTTCGTAAATCGGTCAATCTATCCAAACAAACGCACATTATTGCATCTAATGTAGATCAAGTATTTTTATTGGTTACCATTGATAATCCGCCAACATTCACAAGTTTTATAGATCGATTTTTGGTCACAGCAGAGGCTTATCATGTTAAAACAGTTTTACTTTTTAATAAAGTAGATACCTATAGTGAAGAGACTTTAGATGAGGTGAGATATTTAGCTCATGTTTATAGAAATATAGGTTATGAGTGTATTGGTATTTCTGCGGAAACAGGAAAAAACATAGACAAGGTCAAAGCATTAATGATAGGCAAGGTAAGTATGTTTGCAGGTCACTCTGGAGTTGGTAAATCAACTTTAGTTAATGCCATTGAACCTGGTTTAGATTTAAAAACAAAAGCCATTTCGTCACAGCATAGTCAAGGTCAGCATACAACCACATTTGCAGAAATGTTTGACTTAAGTTTTGATGCTAAAATTATTGATACACCAGGAATTAAAGGTTTCGGGATTGTTGATATGGATAAAGAAGAAGTAGCCGATTATTTTCCAGAATTTTTTAAACTCAAACAAGATTGTAAGTTTAATAACTGCCTTCACAAAGAAGAGCCTAAATGTGCTGTTAAAGACGCATTGGATAGAGATGAAATTGCTATTTCAAGATATAGAAGTTATCTTCAAATTTTAGAAGGCGAAGATGAGCATTACAGGACAGATAATTGGGAAGAAAAATAATTAATTCAATTTTTATTAACTCTGGATTTTAAATCTTAAAATATTTTGAAAGCAGTCGTACAACGTGTCTCAAAGGCTTCAGTAATTATTGAACGTGAAAAAGTGGCCAACATCAATTCTGGTTTGTTAGTGCTTCTAGGTATTGTTGATGATGATACTCAAGAAGATATAAAATGGCTCTCTAATAAAATTTCTAACCTTCGAATTTTTTCAGATGAAGATGGGATTATGAATACATCACTACTGCAAACCCAAGGTGATGCAATTGTTGTGAGTCAATTCACTTTACATGCAAGTACAAAAAAAGGAAATCGACCAAGTTATCTCCTGGCAGCAAAACCAGATGTTGCTATTCCACTTTACGAAGCATTCGTGAAACAATTAGAAACAGATTTAGGTAAGAAAGTACAAACTGGTCAATTTGGAGCAGATATGAAAGTTGAATTACTCAACGATGGTCCAGTTACCATAATTGTCGATACCAAAAATAAGCAGTAGTGGCATCAATTTTCGGACACGGTTTAGTCGCATATACAGTTGCAAAAGTTGTAGATTTTAAGTCCTGTAAATTGTTAGTTTTTCTAGCAATTGGATCTTCCATATTACCAGACTTAGATGTTTTAGGGTTTTCCTTTGGTATAGATTATTTACATCCTTTAGGTCATCGAGGTTTTACGCATTCCATTTTATTTGCATTGCTTTGGAGCGCATTACTTGCTTTTTTCTTAGGAAAGTCTAGAAAACTAATTTTTGCTGTTGTTTTATTTTTGTCAACGGTTTCTCATGGTCTATTAGATGCTATGACAAGTGGAGGAAAAGGTGTCGGTTTTTTTATTCCTTTTGAAAACTCAAGATATTTCTTTCCTTTTAGAGAGATAAAAGTATCACCAATAGGAGTTGAAAAATTCTTTTCAGAATGGGGAATTAGGGTTATTTTGAGTGAAATTAAATATATAGCTATTCCGTGCCTCATAATTTTGGTAACTTTGTTTTTTACTAGAAAACGAAAATCATGAACATTAAAAACGCACAATTAGAAGTTGACACATGGATAAAAGAACATGGTGTACGGTATTTTAACGAACTTACTAATATGGCACAACTTACAGAAGAAGTAGGTGAGGTCGCAAGAATAATTGCAAGACGCTATGGTGAGCAAAGTGAAAAAGAAAGCGATAAAAATAAAGACTTAGGAGAAGAGTTGGCAGATGTGGTTTTTGTAGTTTTGTGTTTGGCAAATCAAACAGGTATTGATTTACAAAGTGCTTTCGATAAAAAATTAGATTTAAAAACCAAACGAGATCACGATAGGCATCACAATAATGATAAACTAAAATAAAACTTGTTTTTCGAGTCATTGACTAGTTAAAAGTTGCAAGTATCTATTTATGACAATACAACTTCACAAATCTTCAATAAAGAAACAATCTAAGATTACAATTACTGGCTCTAAAAGCGAGTCTAATAGATTGTTATTACTTCAAGCATTATATCCAGAATTAGAGGTTGGTAACGTTTCAAACTCTGACGATTCTGAGGTGATGCAAAAGGCTTTAGCTTCCGAAGAAAAAATAATTGATATTCACCATGCAGGAACTGCGATGCGTTTCTTAACTGCCTATTTTGCGAGTAAAGAAGGTAGAGAAGTTGTGCTTACGGGTTCTAAACGAATGAAAGAGAGACCAATTGAGATTTTGGTTGATGCTTTGAATCAATTAGGAGCAGAGATTTCTTATTTAGAAACACATGGTTGTCCGCCAATTAGTATAAAGGGGAAAACGCTTACTAAATCTAAGGTGACTTTAAATGCTAATGTGAGTAGTCAGTATATTTCAGCATTATTATTAATAGCGTCGAGTTTAGAAAACGGACTGGAATTAACTCTTGATGGTGAAATAACATCTATTCCATATATAAATATGACACTTGATTTATTAAATCAGGTTGGGATACAAACAACATTTGAAGATCAAGTAATTGTTGTAAAGCCAAAAAGAGACGCGCTTAAAACAAAAAGCCTTACTGTAGAGTCAGATTGGTCTTCTGCATCCTATTTTTATAGTATTGTGGCTTTAAGTCCTGTTGGGACAGAAGTGAAATTATCATCATATAACGAAAAATCCTTGCAAGGAGATTCTGTATTAGCAGAAATTTATAAATCATTTGGAGTAGAAGCCATTTTTCAAGGCCATTCTATTTTGCTTAAAAAAGGGGAGAAGTCAGTAAGTGATTCCGTAGAATTTCAGCTTAATAATTCTCCAGATATTGCTCAAACAATTGCAGTTACATGCTTAGGTTTAGGGATTAAATGTCATCTTACTGGTTTACATACCTTAAAAATCAAAGAAACCGATAGATTGGTCGCGCTTCAAAATGAACTTCAAAAATTAGGAGCTAAGATTGATATTACCAATGATTCTCTAACATTATACAAAACGTCAAAAATCAATACAAACGTTGCTATTGCTACATATAACGACCATAGAATGGCAATGGCTTTTGCGCCTTTAGCTCTTAAAACTCATTTAAATATTGAAGATTATATGGTGGTTTCCAAATCATATCCAACGTTTTGGGATGACTTAGAAACACTCGGTTTTAAATTTTCTAAATAAATACTGCGTTTTACTTGACAAGGCCTATGTTGAGATTGTATATTTGCGACTTGTAAAAACGTATGCGATATAATTGCAATTAGTAACAAGTATTAGAAATTGATACTTTTTTGAATTGCTAAATTTATATTCGACATAAAAATAATTAAACAATAACTTATGAAATTATCACACTTCCATTTTGATCTTCCAGATGAATTATTAGCTGAGCGTCCTTCAGATATTAGAGACGAGTCAAGACTAATGGTTTTGGATAGAAAAAATCAAACCATCGAGCACAAACTATTTAAAGATGTCATCGATTATTTTGATGAAGGTGATGTGATGATTTTGAATAATACCAAAGTGTTTCCTGCACGTTTATATGGTAATAAAGAAAAAACTGGTGCAAGAATAGAGGTTTTTTTATTGAGAGAACTAAATGAAGAACAACGTCTTTGGGATGTTTTAGTTGATCCAGCACGTAAAATTAGAATTGGTAATAAATTGTATTTTGGTGACGATGAAACTTTAGTTGCTGAGGTTATTGATAATACAACTTCAAGAGGTAGAACATTACGTTTCTTATATGACGGTTCTTACCATGAATTTAGAAAAAAATTAACTGAGCTTGGAGAAACTCCACTTCCTAAATATATTCAAAGAGAAGTTGAGCCAGAAGATGCAGAACGTTACCAAACTATTTTTGCTAAAAATGAAGGCGCAGTAGCAGCACCAACAGCAGGTTTGCACTTTTCTAAGCATTTACTAAAGCGTTTAGAAATTAAAGGTGTTCACTTACCAGAAGTAACGCTTCACGTTGGTTTAGGAACTTTTAACCCAGTTGAGGTTGAAGATTTATCTAAGCACAAAATGGATAGCGAAGAGATTTATGTTACAAAACCAGCTACAGATATCATTAATAGAGGTATTGCTGAAAAAAGACGTGTATGTGCTGTAGGAACAACTGCAATGCGTGCTGTAGAAAGTTGTGTATCGTCTAGCGGAACATTAAATGAGTTTACAGGATGGACTAATAAATTTATCTTTCCTCCTTATGAGTTTAGTATCGCTAACAGTATGATTACAAATTTTCATACACCAAAATCTACATTATTGATGATGGTATCTGCATTTGCAGGTCATGATTTTATGAAAAGAGCTTACGAAGAAGCGGTTAAAGAAAAATATCGTTTTTACACTTATGGTGATGCGATGTTGATTATCTAAAACATCATTATAAATTATAAATAGAAGCCTTATGTCACAGTAAGGCTTTTTTTATGCTTCGGAAATTTTAAACTTTTAAGCCATATCATTAACAGAAAAATGGTTTGATTACCTTTGCATTATTATTAAAGTGAATTTTGAGCTTAAATAATTAAGACATCTATGGATATTAAAAAGAAAGACATACGAGCATTAACAAAAGTGCAATTAAGAGACTTTTTTGTTGAAGAAGGAGATAAAGCATTCCGTGGAAATCAAGTTTACGAATGGTTGTGGAGCAAAGGCGCTCATACTTTTGAAGATATGACTAATCTCTCCATAGCAACTAGAGACATGTTAGAAAGCAACTTTGTTATTAATCATATCAAAGTTGATCAAATGCAAAAGAGTAGTGATGGTACCATTAAAAATGCTGTAAGATTGCATGATGGGTTAATTGTAGAATCTGTTTTGATTCCTGTTAAAAACCGTACCACTGCATGTGTTTCTAGTCAAGTAGGTTGCAGTTTAGATTGTAGGTTTTGTGCAACATCACGTTTAAAACGTATGCGAAACCTTAATCCAGATGAAATTTATGATCAAGTCGTTGCTATAGATAAAGAGAGTAGATTATACCATAATAGGCCTTTAAGTAATATTGTATTTATGGGTATGGGAGAGCCTCTCATGAATTACAACAATGTACTCAAAGCCATAGATAAAATTACATCACCAGAAGGTCTAGCAATGTCGCCAAAACGTATTGTGGTTTCCACATCTGGTGTGCCTAAAATGATCAAGAAAATGGCAGATGACGAGGTGAAATTTAAATTAGCTGTATCTCTGCATTCTGCGATTGATGAAATTAGAACATCTATAATGCCATTTAATGCGACGTTTCCTTTGGCAGATTTAAGAGAAGCATTAGTCTATTGGTATGAGAAAACCAAAAATAGAATTACTTATGAGTATGTCGTTTGGGATGGTATAAATGATACTAAAAATGATGTTGAAGCCTTGATTAAATTCTGTCAATTTGCACCAAGTAAAGTTAATTTAATAGAATATAACCCTATTGATGATGGCGAATTTCAGCAAGCAAAATCAAAAGCAATAGATATGTATGTGTCTATGTTAGAAGCTAATAATATTACGGTAACCGTTAGGCGTTCTAGAGGTAAAGATATTGATGCTGCTTGTGGGCAACTTGCTAATAAAGCATAAAAAAAAGCGACCATTTGGTCGCTTTTTTTGTAATATAATGTATTTAACTTTTTATAAATTTAATGGTTTTAGTACCATTTTCAGTATTTACTCTAGCTAAGTAAATACCATTTTTAAGTGTTGATAATTCAATAGAATCCTCATTTCCGCTCATGTTTTTATTGATAACACGTTTTCCTAGAACATCATAAATTTCTACGTTATTTAGATTGTTCTGAGGAGAGTTTAACTTTAACTGCTTAGTGTTGTTATTGTAAAAATGAGTAAATGAATTAAGGTCAAATTCAGCAATAGAAAGTTCTTCATCATTAGTTCTAAAATTATCCATGTGAGCAAAACCTCCATAGTTGTCATGAGAAAATCTGAATTGTTCTACATCAGAGTTTGGAGTAGCAACAAGTCCTGTATATATAGATACGTCATCTATAAAAACTTCAATACCACCACCTGCAGTAAACTCAGTACGTAAATTGAACCAAGTTAGAGGTGTCCAATCTGTTAAAGTGTCATCAAGAATAATTGTATCAGTACCTGTACCATCATCTGCTAATACACTTATGTCACCTGTATAAGTAAATCTTACATAAGTAATATATGCACCATCAGTTAAATTTACAAATCCAAAAATGAAATCAGAAGTAGTTGAAGAATCAAAAGTATCAAGATATAAATCTGCAGAGAAAACAGCATCAACATAAGAAACAGGAGTAGCATAATCATAAAAAGCCCCTACTACAGGAGCATCTTGACCGCCAAATGCAGCTTCTGGAACAATTTTCACAGAATATGAGCCATCTGAAGATTGTTCATCACTAATAACTTGGTTAGTAATAAAGCCTCCTGCACCATCTCCTGTAGTTGTCCAGCCATTTTGACCATAAACATCTCCAAGCGTATAGGCTGGAGCTTCAAATGAGATTGTTTCTTGAGCATTACCAAAAGTAAATGCTAATAACATTAAAAATAGTAGAGTAATTTTTTTCATAAATTTTGAGTTTTAAATTGATTAATAATTAAATATAAAAAAAATACATTAGAGATTTAACTTAGTCATAAGTTTTAACTAATTATTATCAGTAATTCAAAACGGTAAGGTCTTAATTAGTAATTTTGTAAAATCAACTTAAAAAAGTATATATACTTGAAAATAACCGAACAAATAAAACAACCTATTGCCTATGAGATGGAACTCTTTGAACAAAAGTTTCTACTATCTATGTCGAGTAAGGTTGCGTTATTAAATCGTATAACACACTATATAGTAAACCGAAAAGGGAAACAAATGCGACCAATGTTCGTGTTTTTAGTTGCTAAAATGGTCGATAATGGTCAGGTTAGTGAACGTACTTACAGAGGGGCTTCGGTTATTGAATTAATACATACAGCAACTTTAGTTCATGATGATGTTGTAGATGATAGTAATCGTAGAAGAGGTTTTTTCTCAGTCAATGCACTTTGGAAAAATAAAATAGCAGTTCTTATTGGTGATTTTCTGCTCTCTAAAGGATTGTTACTTTCAATAGATAATAATGATTTTGATTTATTAAAGATCATATCGGTTGCTGTTCGCGAAATGAGCGAAGGAGAATTACTTCAAATCGAAAAAGCAAGACAATTAGATATTACTGAGGATATTTATTACGAAATCATCAGGCAAAAAACTGCGACACTTATTGCTGCTTGTTGTAGTTTAGGTGCTGCTTCAGTTAAGCCAAATTCAGAACACGTAGAATCTATGCGAAAGTTTGGAGAACTCATTGGTATGGCATTTCAAATCAAAGATGATTTGTTTGATTATGGTGATGAGGCAATTGGGAAACCAACAGGTATTGATATCAAAGAACAAAAAATGACACTTCCCTTAATTCATGTTCTAAATAACTGCTCTAAAAAAGAAAAGTCTTGGATCATCAATTCTATTAAAAATCATAATAAGGATAAAAAAAGAGTAAAAGAAGTTATAACGTTTGTGAAATCTAACAATGGACTTGATTATGCCATTGAAAAAATGAAACAATTTCAAACAGAAGCTTTAAGTATATTAAACACATATCCCGAATCTCAATACAAAACATCATTAGAATTAATGGTCAATTATGTTATTAATAGAAAAAAATAGCTTTATTATTTAAAGTTTATTTTACTGTTATTCAGATAATTAAAAATATTAAGATTAAAATTTAACTTTTTTTTTAATCTCAAGGCAACCATTTGCACAACTATTGCGTCTTTATAAATAGAAGACCAAACGACAGTTATTTTGAAAGTAATTCAATTACATCATAAAAATAATACGACGCTCATTAAAAGAGCAGCGAAAGGCAAGCGTGATGCTCAACACACACTGTTTGAAATTCACGCACCAAAAATGCTTAGTATATGTCGCTATTATATAAAAGACATGCAAAATGCAGAGTCAGTGATGTTAAAAGGGTTTTTCAAAGCGTTTACAAATCTTAAAAATTTCAAAAATGAAGGAAGTTTTGAAGGATGGTTAAGACGCATCATGGTTAGAGAATCTATTTCTTTTTTACGACAAGAAAAGCATGTAGAATTTTCGGTTGAAGATGAAACAATTCATCAAGAGCATTACAATAATGTAGATTCACAAATTGAAGTAGCTCAAATTCAACAAATCATTGATGAACTTCCAGAAGGTTATAAAATGGTATTTGTCATGTACGCAATTGAAGGTTACAAGCATCAAGAAATTGCAGACATCTTGAATATTTCTCAAGGTACCTCAAAATCGCAATTATTTAAAGCACGACAAATGCTTCAGAAAAAAATTAAGGACATAAATACAACAAGTTATGGCACCAATTAAGTTTGAAGAAAATATAAAAGATAAGTTAGAGAAGAGAACCGTACAGCCTTCAATTGGAGCTTGGGATAAATTGTCTACAGATCTTAATGCAAATGATAAAAAAAATAAAAGAGGCTTATTATTTTATATAAGTATCGCAGCTAGTATCATAGGTGTGTTATTAGTAACTACTGTAATGTTTAATTCTTCGGAAAATCAACTTGGAGAACCAACTATAGTCGATACTAATATCAAAACGTCTCCTTATAACGTGGATGCAAAAGATACTAATGAAGCTGTTGAAGAGGAAGTTGTTACTAAAATTTCCGAAGAGAATAAAGTCGAAAAAGAAATTAATCATATTAAATCATCAATCAAAAACGAACCTAAGTTAGCTACGACTTCTAATCAATCTATAAATAATAAAACAGAAAATGAGATTGATAAGTCAATAAAAGATGAACTTATTAGTGTAAATGAAACAAAACAAGCTGTAGCAAATTTAAATACAGACACTAATAAAAAAGTTCAATCTCCAGTAAGTATACTAACCTTTGAAGAAGCAAAAGCGATAGAGGTTGTTAACCAAATTAAAAAGTTAGAAATTAAAAATGGTATAGTTACAGATACCGAAATTGAAAACCTATTAAAACAAGCAGAAAGAGATATTTTAAGAGAACGAATATATAATGAAACTACAAGAACGGTAGATGCAGATGCTTTACTTCAAGACGTTGAAGATGATCTGGAACAATCGTTTAGAACTAAAGTATTTGAAGGCTTAAAATCAGGTTTCGAATCAGTCAAAACTGCAGTGGCTGAGCGCAACAATTAAATAATCATCAATTTAAAAACAAACATTATGAACACTATCACAAAAACAGTAGTGCTACTATTCCTATGCTTAATCGTAAGCAATGTAAGTGCACAAGAAACACAACAAGACTCGACAAAAACTAGTATTTCATGGAAGGAAAATGGTTTTGAAATAGAGAAGTTAATTGAACTTAAAAAGACCATTGAAACCGAAGAACGCGAGTTTTTAAAAGCAGAAGTAGAAAACATTAATAATAGACTAGAGGCTGGAGATATAACCGAATCTGAAGCTCAAAAATTAAAAAAAGAAGCAGCAAAAAAACGTGCTCTAAATATTGAGAATCGCATTGCAATTATTGATAATAAGATTGCTTTGTTAGAACGAAATGATGCTGGATATTCTGATGAAACAAATCAGTTTGGGATTAGTATAGGTAGATTCACAGGAATCAATATAAATTCAAAAAATAAAACCAGAGTTTATGACAAGCGAACTAGCAGTGATTTAGTTTTAGCAGCAGGATTTAATAATGCTATTGGCGAAGGTCAAGATATTGGAGATGAATACTCTTTTGCTGGATCTGGATTTATAGAATTAGGTGTTGCCTGGAAAACAAGACTTTTTAAAGAGTCTAACGCAGTGCGTTTAAAATACGGTTTCTCATTTCAATGGAATAAGTTAACACCTAAAAATGATCGTTATTTTGTTCAAGACGGAAATGTAACAACTTTAGAAGCTTTTCCAAGTGAATTAAAAGAATCAGAATTTAGAATAACAAATTTAGTTTTCCCAATTCATTTTGAGTTTGGACCATCTAAAAAAATAGAACGCAAAAATTATTTTAGATACAGTACAGAAAATCATTTTAAAGTAGGTGTTGGAGGATATGCAGGTTTTAATATTGGTACACAACAAAAACTACGATATGAAGAAGATGGAAATCGCGTTAAACAAAAAATAAGACGTAGTTATAATGCAACTCCTTTTGTTTATGGTTTGAGTGCTTATGTAGGTTATGATGGTTTAGGTATTTATGCAAAATATGATTTGAATCCTATATTTGAGGATCAAACGTTTGATCAGCACAATCTATCAATAGGATTAAGATTTGATTTGGATTAGTCTATTTTAATATCCAATTAAAAGCTTCATTTACTTTAGTAATGGAGCTTTTTTTTTACATTTACATATTCTTTCTTCAGAAATTTGATACCTCAAAAAATAGTCATATTCAGGTCAAATTTCTGCATTCATAATAACAAAAAATGATATCAAAATCCTCTATAGAACAAGTATTTGAAACCGCTCGCGTTGAGGAGGTTATTGGCGATTTTGTCCAGTTAAAAAAAGCGGGTACTAATTTTAAAGGCTTGAGTCCGTTTAGTGATGAACGCTCTCCGAGTTTTGTAGTGTCTCCTGTAAAACAAATTTGGAAAGATTTTTCTAGTGGAAAAGGAGGGAACGCAGTTACCTTTTTGATGGAGCATGAACATTTTACTTATCCGGAAGCTATAAAATACCTCGCCAAAAAATATAATATTGAAATAGAAGAGACCGAACAAACAGACGAGCAAAAGCAAGAAGCTAATGAGCGTGAGAGTTTGTACTTGGTTAATGAATTTGCAAAACAATACTTTGAACGTATCTTATTTAAAACAGATCAAGGTCAAGCTATTGGTTTGAGTTATTTTAAAGAACGTGGATTTACAAATGAAACTATAAAGAAATTCAATTTAGGGTATTCGCTTGACGAGTGGCAAGCTTTTACTGATGAGGCTTTAAAACAAGGCTATCAATTAGACTTTCTTGAAAAAACAGGATTATCAATTGTTAAGCCAGATAAAAAGTTTGATCGTTTTAAAGGACGTGTCATGTTTCCTATTCATAGTATGAGTGGTCGTATTTTAGGATTTGGAGGACGCATTTTAAAAATTGATAAAAAAGCTGCTAAATACATGAACTCTCCTGAGAGTGAAGTGTATCATAAAAGTAAAATTCTCTACGGAATTTATCACGCAAAACAATCAATCGCTAAAGAAGATAACTGTTATTTAGTGGAAGGCTATACAGATGTGATTCAATTTCATCAAACCGGAATTACAAATGTGGTAGCATCTTCTGGTACAGCTTTAACTCCAGAGCAAATAAGACTTGTAAACCGATTAACAAATAACATAACAGTACTTTTTGATGGTGATGCTGCAGGAATTAGAGCATCTATTCGTGGTATTGATTTAATTCTTGAACAAGGAATGAATGTAAAAGTCTGTGGTTTTCCAGAAGGTGAGGATCCAGATAGTTTTGCAAAACAAAATACATTAGAAGAGTTAACAACTTATCTTGACGAAAATTCTAAGGATTTTATTCAATTTAAAGCTTCATTGTTGGTAAAAGAGGCTAATAATGATCCCATAAAAAAAGCAGAAACAATTAGAGATATTGTAAATAGTATTTCTAAAATTCCAGACCAAATAAAAAAGGAAATCTATATTCAAGAATGTTCACGTATCATGGATATAAGTGAGGATGTCTTATTTACTACTCTAGCTCAAATAAATAAAAAAGGTGTTCAAGAAACCAATAAAAGCTATAAAAATGAGCAAAAACAAAATAGATTTCAAGTTGTAAAATCAGAGCCTAAAGCTCAAAAAATAGATTTGCAATACGAATTAGAGCGTAAAATAATTGAAATTCTATTGCTCTACGGAACAGAGATTGAGGATTTTGAAGATTTGGTTTTAAAAGAATCAGACGGTGGAGAACTAAAATTAGAACCCGTAATTCATAATGCAAAAGTATTTGAGAAAATATATTTGGATTTACAAGAAGACGAGATGCAGTTTACAAACGCCAATTTTAAGACGTTGTATTATTCAATCATAGATACTTTGCATCAAGAACCTGAATTCTCTACAAGTAATTTTGTTAATAAATTGGATCAGGAGTTGGCAAATGATGTGACGACTATTTTAATGAATGATGAGCGTTACACATTGCATGATTGGGAGCGTAATCATATTATTCCGAAAGAAAAATCACAGTCAATTGCCCAATTAGTAACACAAACAATATTAACCTTACGTTGTTACTTGATTGATAAAAAAGTGTCTGAATATCAAAATGACACCTTAAGAGAAGGTGCAAATACTCGCAGTATTTTAGAGGACGTTAAAGATTATTTAGGTTTAAAAATGCTACTCTCTAGAAAGCTGGGTAAAGTTGTAGGTGGAAAAGTCTAGGTTAAATCCATATGCTTACCTTGATTCACTAAATCTATAAGGTTTGTGACATTTAGTTTTTTGAAAAGTCTCGCTTTATAAGTACTTACCGTTTTCTCGTTGATATCAAGCTCTTTAGCAATTTCTTTGTTCTTTTTACCAGATGACAATAATTTTAAAACTTCAACTTCCCGAGTAGATAAGCGCTTGTAGATTCTACTTTTTGATTGTTTAGTATCATTGTAATTAAGATGCTTAGACATCTTTTCACTTAAATGTATTTCACCATTATAGGCGCTCTTGATTGCTTTAATGATAACATCTGTAGATTCAGATTTTGAAACATAACCAGAAGCTCCAGCTTTAATTGTGCTAATGGCATAAATCTCTTCAGGATGGTAGCTAAACATGATAATGTTAATCTTACTATATTCTTTTTTGATAGCTCTTAGTGCGGTTATTCCATTGAGTTCTGGTAGTTCAATTTCAGAAACAATAACATCAACGTCATTATTTCTTACAAAATCAAAAATCTCAACACCAGTAGCAACAGTTCCTATCACTCGAATCTCGTCATGATTTTCGAACAATAATTGAAATCCAGTAGTTACGATAGGATGGTTGTCAACGACTAATACCTTAATCATGATACATATTTAAATTGGTTAGTTAGTATAGAATACCAGAACTTATGTTAAATAAATTCAAGAGTGTGGAGATTTGCAATACAAAATTACAAAAAAAACCAATAGAGTGAACTGTTTTTTGTGATTATCTCAGCTATTATTTTAAATTTTTAGGAATTTCACAAATCGGTATTGCTATCATTTTGTGGGTATTAGAGCGATTATACCTCATGAAAATTTGAAAAGCTTCTTTTTGACGTCCTTCAAAATCATCTGCTGTTTTCCCTTCATCTTTCATAGTCATAGCCCACTCTAGTTCTGGATAAGAAGCTCCTATTTGATCTTCATCGCTTCTAGCATCACCAAATAAACCGTCACTTGGTGCAGCTTTCATAATTGATTCTGGCACTTGGAGATATTCACCTATGTTATAAACTTCAGATTTCATAAGGTCTGCAATAGGGCTCAAATCAACACCACCATCTCCATATTTTGTATAAAAACCTACTCCAAAATCTTCAACTTTATTTCCAGTTCCTGCAACTAAAAGTCCGAGTAGTCCAGCATGATAATAAAGTGTAGTCATTCTTAATCTAGCTCTAGTATTAGCCAATGCCATGTCTACAGTAGTTTGTTTGCCTTCTAGAGAAACTTCGGTTTTAAACTCTTCAAAAACAGGAGTAAGGTCAACTCTTGTGTCTTTTACATTAGAAAAACGTTGTTTTAATTGAGTAATGTGCTCTTGAGCTCTACTTACATGGCTAGCTGCTTGGTGAATAGGCATTTCAATACAAAGAAGATCTAAGCCAGTTTTTGCACATAATGTTGAGGTTACTGCAGAATCTACACCTCCAGATATACCAATTACAAAACCATTTACACCTGCTTTAGTAGCATAGTCTTTTAGCCAATTTACGATATGATCAACAACTTTTTCTGTTTGCATTGTAATGAGTTTTTATTTAAAGAATAGTACCTTTGTCCAACAAAAATAATAAGATAAGTTCAAAAATCACGTTAGTAAAACATATTTACTTTTTATGAAGTTTTTGAAAACCCTATACATGAAAAAAATAATACTATTTACACTTACTCTATTAGCTTTTTATAGTTGTAAAAATGAAGATGCTGTAGAAGAAGAAATTTCAAAAATTGATACCAATGTTACGGTTGAACGTTTTGATCGTGCTTTTGCAGAGGCTAAACCAGAAGATTTAGGTAAGCTTAAAAAGACCTTTCCTTTTTTCTTTTCGTCTAGAATTCCAGATTCAGTATTTATTGAGCAAATGAAAGATTCTTTTCAAATTGAACTTAATAATGCTGCAAAAGAGAAATTTGGTGATTTCAAAACAGAAACAAATGAAATTGAAGGCCTATTTCAGCATTTAAAATATTACAATAAGACATTTAAAGAACCACGTGTTATTGTATTCACAAATTATGTTCATTACAGAGAGAAGCAAGTGGTCACAGATACCGTGGTGCTTTTAGCAGTTGATAATTATTTAGGAGCAGATCACAAGTTTTATGGGAATTTTCCTAAATATATAGCTCAAAACCTTAAGCCTTCTCAATTAGTTGTCGATTTGGCGAAGGAGTATGCCGAAAAACAAATTTTTCAATCACAAAAAAAGACGTTTCTGGATGAGATGATTTTCTTCGGAAAACAGCTGTATTTCAAAGATAAGGTCATTCCATTTAAAACCGATGCCGAAAAAATTGGATACACGCAAGAGCAATTAGATTTTGCAAATACGAATGAGGATATGATTTGGACAGAATTTGTGGAAAATGAAATGCTCTATAATACAGATAGTTCTTTGCCTGCGCGTTTTATTGCAGATGCGCCTTTTTCAAAATTTCAATTAGAATTAGATAATGAAACTCCAGGACGACTTGGGCAATTCATTGGTTGGCAAATAGTAAAAGCATATATGAAAAATAATGAGGTGTCTTTACAAGAAATGATGCAAACCGATGCAATAGATATATTTAACAAATCAAATTATAAACCATCCAAATAATGGCAAAACATACATCAAAAATAGAACTTAATATAGAGCTTGACGAAAACAAAGTTCCAGAAAAATTACATTGGACCGCAGAAGATGGAGGGATTTCAAACCAAGAAGCAAAAGCAATGATGCTTTCAGTTTGGGACGCAAAAGCCAAAGAAACGTTACGTATAGATTTGTGGACAAAAGATATGCCTGTTGATGAAATGAAACAGTTTTTTCATCAAACGCTTGTAGAAATGAGTAATACGTTTCAAAGAGCGACTCAGGATGAAAAAATGTCAGCAACAATGAAAGATTTCTGTGATTATTTTGCTGAAAAATTAGAACTCAAAGAAAAATAGTGATTTAATAATTGGTTAATATTTAGATAACGTATCTATTTCATAATCTTATTAATTTTGCTTTGCTGTCAATTCAATAAAAAACGTTAGTTAGGCTTCATATGTCGAAGAAAACTAATGTTTTTTTTATGTAAAAAAAACTAACGTTGTTAGATGCTCTTGTGTCTAACTTTTATTTTAATTTGTCTTTCCTATGAAAGCAAGAATCTAAAAATAAAGATTTTTCTTTATTTTAGCATATGAGAAAAACTCTTTTTGGCGTCGTTATTACATTGGTGGTTCTCTTCACATTTAAATATTGTGAAGATAAAAAGGAGGAAAAAATCACACTTCTAGAAAATACAGCGCTCATTCAAGAGCAAATAAAAAATGTAGGTAAACTTGTAGTGACTGAAGGTCATTTTAGTGAAGTCTTCACATATAAAAATTCAAAAGCAGTTTTTGGCGATTTATTAGAAGCAGAAAAAAGAGCAATAGTCATCGTAAATGCAGATGTTACTATTAGTTATGATTTAAGCCTTATTGAATATGAAGTTGATGAGTTAACCAAAACAGTTCGCATTGTAAGTATTCCAAAGGAAGAAATAAAAATCAGTCCAGATTTTGAATATTATGACATCCAAGCAGATTTTCTAAATCAATTTGAAGCTAAAGATTATAATGAAATAAAAAAAACAGTGAACAAATCACTAATGAAAAAAATTGAAGCTTCAGATTTAAAATCAAACGCAAAAAATAGGTTAATTAGTGAACTAGCTAAATTTTACATTCTCACCAATACCATGGGTTGGACCTTAGAGTATAATGAGAATCCTATAGAATCAACAGAAGCATTTCAAGGCTTGAAATTATAGTTTATTCTTAACGCTAGCCCAGCCACCACCATTAATAGCGTTTATATTATGAAGGTTTAGAAATTTAGCAGCTTTTGCAGAACGAACACCACTTTCACAACATGCAATAATGGGTTTGTTTAGTGCTTTGACTTCGTTAACACGATTATTCAATTCATCTAATGGAATATGAACCGAATTTTCAACATGACCTTTATCCCATTCGCGTTGCGTTCTCACATCTAAAATAACCGCTCCATTATTAATGTATTCTTCAACTTGTCGCTTTTTAGCGCCAAAAATAAAACTTAAAAATCCCATAACGTCTTTTTGTTTAAATTTACAAATTACCAATAGAACTTAAAAGTTTATCGCAAGAGTTTCTTTTACTTCGGAAACGTTAAAAGATGGGAACTATAGCTTTTTACTTAAGCTTAACCAGCCTCCACCATTAATTGCTTCAATACCTTGCGCTTTCAAAATACTTGCAGCACTGCCAGAACGCATTCCGCTTGCACAACAGGTAATCACTGGTTTATTCAGTTTTTTTATGTCACTTATTTTGCTGTTAATCACTTGCAAAGGAATGTTTTTAGATCCAGGAATTGCACCTTGACTATATTCTCCTTTTGTTCTAACGTCTATTATTACTGCTTCTCTTGATTGAAAATCTTTAATTTTATCACCTTTGTTACCAAATAATGTATTTAATAATCCCATAATTTATTTTTTTTACAAATTACCTTCATTTATTTCAAAAGATAAGTAACATTAGTTACAACATATTTTTTTTATCTTCCTCAACCATATGAAAACAGAAACTAGAAAAGACGAAATCATAAATACAGCATCAAAACTGTTTAAAGAAAAAGGATACAGCGCTGTGACTATGCGTGATTTGGCAACAGCAATGGGAATCAAAGCAGCAAGCCTTTACAATCATATAAATTCTAAACAAGAAATCCTCAAAGCTATTATCATTTCTATAGCTGAAGAATTTACCAACGGAATGAATACTATCATTCAATCAGAAACATCTAATATTTCAAAATTAGAAAGTATTGTAACGTTGCATGTAAATATTACAGCAAATAATACTAACGGAATGGCATCCCTTAATAATGATTGGATGCATCTCGAAGATCAATTAGACTATTATCTTCAACTTCGTAACGAGTACGAGGATAATTTTCTTAATATCATAAAAGAAGGTATTTCTGCTTCAGAAATCAAGAATAGCAATCCCGAAATCATCATGTTTTCAATGCTAACCACTTTGCGGTCATTGTATTTGTGGATACCAAAAAAAGAAGATCTTAACGCAAACGATTTAGCTAATAGCCTAAGTGAAGTTCTCATTGGCGGAATTAACAACTAATTAAGAATTATATTTTGTATCTTTGTTCTCTAAACTAACAAGTGTTAGTTTAGTTTGTCATTCCTGCGAAAGCAGGAATCTTATTAATGAAAATAGAAAGTTTAATTAAAAGTTTGCACGTTCAATACGTGTCATAAAATGGCAGAATTTCACAACTTAAAAGTTGCAGATATATACAAAGAAACAGAAGATACTTCAGTAGTAACTTTTGAGGTTCCATCAGAATTGCAAGATGCATTTAAATTTAGGCAAGGTCAGCATTTAACTTTAAAAGCAGATATAGGTGGTGAAGATATTCGTCGTTCGTATTCGCTTTGTTCAAGTCCATTAGATAACCAATGGAAAGTCGCTGTAAAGCTAATTCCAAATGGTAAGTTTTCAACCTATGTCAATGACGAATTAAAAACAGGTGACCAGCTTGAAGTCATGTCACCAAGCGGAAATTTTGGAGTTGAAATCAACGCAGAAAAAGCAAAAAATTATTTATTCTTTGCAGCAGGCAGTGGTGTTACGCCAGTTTTGTCAATGGTAAAAACACATCTTAAGGCTGAGCCAAATTCAACTTGCAAATTGTTTTATGTAAATAAAACAGCAAAATCCATTATCTTTAAAGAAGAACTAGAGCAACTTAGAAATGCATATTTTGGCAGATTTGAAATCTACTATTTTTTAACCAAAGAACGTCGAGATATCGAGTTGTTCAATGGTAGATTCGATGATGAGAAAATGCAAGTGCTGACAAAAACGTTCATCGATATTCCAGACACTAGTGAAGTCTTTCTTTGCGGTCCAGAAAAAATGGTGAATTACGTAAGCGAGTATTTAATAAACGCAGGATTACCAAAAGAATTAGTGCATTATGAACTATTCGTTACAGGACTTTCAGATGAAGACATAAAAAGGGCAGAACGTCTGGCAAAACAAAATGTAGAAGGTGTCGAGGTAACCATTGTAGATGGCGGAAAAGAATTCTCATTCACCATGACCAAAGACTACGACAACATACTAGACGCAGCTTTAGGAGCAGGTGCAGATTTGCCATTCGCATGTAAAGGAGGTGTTTGTAGCACCTGTAAATGCGAAGTCAAAGAAGGCGCAGTCGAAATGAAAGTAAATTACGCATTAAGCGATAAAGAAGTATCACAAAATCTGGTGTTAAGCTGTCAAGCAGTACCAATAACAGACAAAGTCGTAGTAGACTTTGATGTTTAAAATAATGGCGTTACCCTAAAGGGTCAGGCTTTTTGCTATATCTTTTTTAAGAAAAATAAAAAAGGATGTCGCTACAATCCTTAACGCGCCAACAGCTAAAGGCCAACAGCCAATAGCCAAAAAAAAAGAAGTTCAACACGCTAAAGGCTAAAAGCCAGAAGCTAAAAGCTTAATAATATGAGTGAAGAGCAAATAAAAAATCTAGAAACGCAATTCGAAGCACGTATTGCAAGAGACGAGAAAATCGAACCAAAAGATTGGATGCCAGAAAAATATCGCAAAACGCATATTAGGCAAATGTCGCAACACGCACATTCCGAAATTGTAGGAATGCTTCCAGAAGGAAACTGGATTACAAGAGCGCCTTCTTTACGTCGTAAAGTAGCCTTATTGGCAAAAGTACAAGACGAAGCAGGACACGGATTGTATTTGTATTCTGCTTGCGAAACGCTAGGTGTTTCTCGCGAAGAATTATACGAGCAACTACACTCTGGAAAAGCAAAATACTCTTCAATATTTAACTACCCAACAGTAACTTGGGCAGATATGGGAGCAGTAGGTTGGTTAGTAGATGGTGCAGCAATTATAAATCAAGTACCATTATGTAATACGTCTTATGGACCATATGCACGTGCAATGGTTCGTGTTTGTAAAGAAGAAAGTTTTCACCAGCGTCAAGGTTACGAAATCATGATAAAGCTAGCTAATGGAACTCCTGAGCAAAAAGAATTAGCTCAAGATGCTTTAAACCGTTGGTGGTGGCCAAGTTTAATGATGTTGGGTCCTACAGATGCAGAGTCTATACATACCGAACAATCTATGAAATGGAAATTAAAACGTAAGTCTAACGACGATTTACGTCAGCAATTTATAGATCAAACAGTACCTCAAGCCGAATTAATAGGATTGACAATTCCAGATTCAGATTTAAAATGGAACGAAGAGCGTCAAAGTTACGATTTCGGAGAAATCAATTGGGACGAATTCTGGCAAGTAGTAAAAGGTCATGGACCAATGAATAAGCAACGTATGAAAGCACGAGTTGGTGCATGGGAAGAAGGAGAATGGGTTCGTGATGCAGCAATGGCTTACGCAGAGAAGAAACAAGAAAGAAAACAAAAACAAGCAATTTAAATTTCATTGTCAGTTCTAGTGAAATTGCATTTTAGCAGTTTTGTATCGAGAACAAGATGAAAAAACACATATAAATTATGTCTGATAAAAAAAACTGGCCACTTTGGGAAGTCTTTGTAAGAAGTAAAAACGGATTAGAACATCGTCACTGCGGAAGTTTACACGCTGCAGATGAAGATATGGCTTTAGAAAATGCACGCGATGTGTACACAAGAAGAAGTGAAGGTGTTAGTATTTGGGTTGTAGAATCTAAAAACATCACAGCATCAAATCCTGAGAATAATGGCGAAATGTTTGAGCCAGCTCACGATAAAGTATATCGTCATCCAACATTTTACGATTTACCAGACGAAGTAAAGCACATGTAAATTCCTGCTAAGGCAGGAACCTCATTATTGAAAGTAAATCACAAATAGAATCTAAATGTCACTCTGAGCGCAGTCGAAGAGTCTCAATTGTTAGAAAGATGAAAAACGAAAACTTATACAAATACATTCTAGGTATCGCAGATAATTCACTAATCCTCGGACAAAGATTAGGAGAGTTAACAGGTCATGGACCAAGTCTAGAAACAGATATTGCATGTACAAATATGTCTTTAGATTTATTTGGACAAGTGAGAAGCTATTATCAATATGCAGCTAAAATTGCAGGAGATAATAGAACCGAAGATGATATTGCAATGCTTCGTAAAGAAAGAGAATATGTAAATGTATTGTTGGTAGAACAACCAAATACAAATTTTGCATACACAATGGCACGTCAGTTTTTATTCGATGTGTATCATTTACTTTTTTTACAAGAATTACAGAAAAGTAAAGACTTAACATTGTCTGCAATAGCAAACAAATCGATAAAAGAAGTAAGTTATCATTTGCGTTTTTCTTCAGATTGGATAAAACGTTTAGGTGATGGAACAGAAGTTAGTCATCAAAAAATGCAAGATGCTATTGATGGGTTATGGACGTATACAGACGAGTTATTTCATCAAACAGAAGCTGATATAGCAATGGTTTCAGATGGAATAGGTGTAGATGTTACTAAATTAAAAGATGCATACTATAACAAAGTAAAAGCCATTTTAGACGAATCGACATTACAAACTCCCGAATCTAAATGGTTCCAAAAAGGAGGAAAAAAAGGAATTCACACAGAACATTTAGGTTATTTATTAGCAGAGCTTCAGTACATGCAGCGCGCTTATCCTAATATGGAATGGTAAAATTCCTGCGAAGGCAGGAATCTCATAATCGAAAAAGAAAAGTTATTCGATTAAAAACCAAATGTCACTTCGAGTGCTTTGTGAAATTATTGAAATCAAAATATATTTTGATTGAAAATAGCTAAGCGCAGCTTAAGCAAATTACATCGAGAACAAATAAAATAGAATGTTATTCAGAGCATAGCGAAGAATCTCAAAATAAATATGACAACAACAGAACAAAATATAGACCAAATCTTAATTCCAATTCTGGAACAAGTTTCAGATCCTGAAATTCCAGTATTATCAATTATGGATATGGGAGTTGTTCGTACAGCTGTTATAGAAAATGATATTGTAAAAGTTCAAATAACACCAACCTATAGTGGTTGTCCAGCAATGGATGTTATTGGTGACGATATTAAAGCAGCATTAAAAGCAGAAGGATATAATTCAGAAATAGAATTAATCCTAGCTCCAGCTTGGACAACCGATTGGATTACACCAAGAGGAAGAAAAGCATTAGAAGATTATGGTATTGCAGCACCTTTAAATGCAGAAGCAGATAAAGATGTGTTGTTACATGGAAAACGAATTGTAAAATGTCCACAATGTGGTTCCACCAATACAAGATTAGTAAGTCAGTTTGGCTCGACAGCATGCAAAGCACAGTTTCAGTGTGACGATTGCCAAGAACCATTTGACTATTTTAAATGTCTCAAATAATATTTGTCATTCCTGCGAAGACAGGGATCTCATAATTAGATTGTCATTCAGAGCAAAGTGAAGAATCTCACAAAACAGAAGTGAGATTATAAATAGAAGAATTTGTCATTCCGTACTCCATGCGGAAACCACATAAAAGAAAAGAAATGAGCAAAAGCATACAGCTAAAAATTGAAAACAAAGTAGCATACATAACGCTAAACAGACCAGAAGTCTTTAATAGTTTCAATCGTGAAATGGCGTTTTTGTTACATGACACATTAGATGCTTGTGAAAAAAATGAAGAAGTGAGAGCAATCGTTCTTACAGGAAATGGGAAAGCTTTTTGTGCTGGTCAAGATTTAAAAGAAGTTACAGATCCAGATTTAAACCCAGGATTTAAAAAAATACTAGAAGAGCATTACAATCCAATTATAACAAGAATACGTGCAATTAAAAAACCAGTTATTGCTGCTGTTAATGGCGTTGCAGCAGGAGCAGGAGCAAACATAGCTTTGGCTTGTGATATTGTTGTAGCACACGAAAAAGTAAGTTTCATTCAAGCCTTTAGTTTAATAGGTTTAGTACCTGATAGTGCTGGGACTTTCTTTTTGCCAAGATTAATCGGATTTCAAAAAGCATTAGCATTAGCGATGTTAGGGGATAAAATTGGAGCTGAAGAAGCTGAAAAAATGGGAATGATTTATAAATGTGTTCCAACTGAAGAATTTGACGAAACGATTAATAAACTAGCTTTAAAAATGGCAAATATGCCAACAAAAGCTCTTGGTATGATTAAAGAATTGTTCAATAAGTCGATGACAAATGATTTAGAATCGCAATTAGCTTTAGAATCTAAATTACAAATAGAAGCAGCTCAAAGTAATGACTATGCAGAAGGTGTTGCAGCATTTATCGAAAAACGTAAGCCAAACTTTCAAGGAAATTAATTATGACTTGTCATCCTGAACTTGATTCAGGATCTCATTAAAATAAATAATCAGTTTTGTCATTCCTGCGAAAGCAGGAATCCATAATAAAATAAAAAATATGAACATAGGAGTAATCGGTTCTGGAACAATGGGAAGTGGCATCGCACAAGTAGCTGCAACTTCTGGTTGTAAAGTAAAGTTATACGATACTAATCAAGCTGCTTTAGATAAAGCAAAGGCAAGTCTTGAAAAAATATTATTGCGTTTAATAGAAAAAGGAAGAATTGATACTTCTGAAAAAGAAAGAATTCAAGCAAACATCTCTTACGTAAACAACCTAAAAGATTTAGCAGATTCAAACCTGACTATTGAAGCAATTATTGAAAACCTTGACATCAAGAAAAAAGTATTTTCAGAATTAGAAAGCTATGTTTCAGACGATTGTATTATAGCATCAAACACATCTAGTTTGTCTATAGCATCCATTGCAGCATCACTAAATAAACCAGAACGTTGTGTTGGAATTCATTTTTTCAATCCAGCACCTTTAATGAAACTGGTAGAGGTTATTCCAGCTATTCAAACATCAAAAGAAGTGCTTGAAAAAGCAATGCAAACTATTAAGGATTGGAAAAAAGTAGTTGCAGTCGCTAAAGATACTCCAGGATTTATAGTAAACAGAGTAGCAAGACCATTTTACGGAGAGTCATTAAGAATCTACGAAGAAGGATTAGCAGATTTTGCTACCATTGATAATAGTTTAAAATCTATAGGCCATTTTAGAATGGGAGCATTCGAACTTATGGATTTCATAGGAAACGATGTTAATTATACAGTAACCGAAACTGTTTTTACAGCATTCTATTTCGATCCAAGATACAAACCGTCATTAACCCAAAAACGCTTTTCAGAAGCAGGCTATTTAGGTCGAAAATCAGGAAAAGGTTATTACGACTATGATCAAAATGGGAAAATAATGAACACCAACCACACTAATTCAAGAACTTTTGAAACCTATGAAGAGGAAATGGTTCTTAAAAATCAAATTTTCGACCGTGTATTAGTAATGTTAATCAATGAAGCAGCAGATGCTTTATTTTTAAATATCGCGTCAGCTGAAGATATAGATAGCGCAATGACTAAAGGGGTTAACTATCCTAAAGGACTATTAGCTTGGGCAGACGAAAAAGGAATCGATTGGTGTGTATCAAAATTAGATGCATTGTATAACGAATATCACGAAGATAGATACCGTTGTAGCCCATTATTACGTAAAATGAATAAAGAAAATAAAACATTTTTTAATTAGAGTGTCATTCAGAGTGAAGCGAAGAATCTCATAATGAGATTGCCACGTCCTTTGTCCTCGCAATGACAAAACAGAACATGAAAGGCGAACAAATTCCACATAAAATGTTATCACAAGATGCTTATAGCACTTGGCTAGGAATAGAAATTCTAGAATGCGAAATCGGACGATGTAAAGTCGGAATGACCATAAGAAAAGAAATGCTAAACAGTATGAACAAAGCACATGGTGGAATCAGTTATTCATTAGCAGATACAGCTTTCGGATTTGCAGCAAACACGCATGGTAAATATGCAGTTTCTATTGAAACAAGTATAAATCATATAGAGGCATTAAACGAAGGTGATTATATCGTTGCAGAATCTGTTATAGAAACTGTAAAAAATAAATTAGGCTTCAATATTATTGAAGTCAAAAGAGGAGATGAAATGGTAGCACTTTTTAAAGGTGTCGTTTATCGAACAAATAAAGATTGGGAAGAATAAATTAAAAATGATATGTCATTCCGCACTTGATGCGGAATCCATAAATATAAATTATGAAAGAAGCATACATAATAGACGGAATAAGAACACCAATAGGAAACTACAAAGGCACATTGTCTGCTGTTCGTACAGACGATTTAGGAGCATTAGTAATTTCAGAAATCGTAAAACGTAATCCAAGTATTCCAAAAGAAGCCTATGATGATGTCATTATGGGTTGCGCTAACCAAGCAGGAGAAGACAATCGTAATGTAGCGAGAATGTCATCTCTGTTAGCAGGTTTACCATTTACGGTTCCTGGAGAAACCGTAAACCGTTTATGTAGCTCAGGATTATCAGCAATTATTCATGCAAATCGTGCTATAAAAGCAGGAGATGGAGATGTGTTTATTTCTGGAGGAGTCGAGAATATGACGCGTGGACCATACGTTATGGCAAAACCATCAACCGCATTTGGAGGCGATTCTAAAATGTATGATTCAACTTTCGGATGGCGTTTTATCAATCCGAAAATGGAAAAGTTATACGGAACTGATGGCATGGGGAATACTGCCGAAAATCTTGTTGAGAAATATAATATCTCACGAGAAGACCAAGATAAGTTCGCACTTTGGAGTCAGGAGAAAGCGACTAAAGCACAAGAAAACGGACGTTTAGCAAAGGAAATCGTAACTGTAGAAATTCCACAACGTAAAAAAGATCCTATTCAATTTTCAAAAGACGAATTCATAAAACCAACTTCCTCCCTAGAAGTATTAGGGAAATTAAGAGCAGCTTTCAAAAAAGAAGGCGGAAGCGTAACAGCAGGAAACTCTTCAGGATTAAATGATGGTGCAGCAGCAACAATTATAGCATCGGCAGATGCAGTAAAAAAATACAATCTAAAACCATTAGCCCGAATAGTAAGTTCGGCAGTTGTTGGTGTAGAACCAAGAATAATGGGGATTGGTCCAGTCGAAGCTTCAAATAAAGCATTAGCAAAAGCAGGATTAACCATGAACGATATGGATGTGATTGAGCTTAACGAAGCATTCGCAGCGCAAGCATTAGCGTGTATTCGTGCTTGGGGATTAGCAGATAACGATCCAAGAATAAACCCAAATGGAGGCGCGATTGCTATCGGTCACCCATTAGGTGTTACAGGAGCTAGAGTTGCGTATTCTGCAGCTTTAGAGTTGCAGGAGCAGAACAAGAAATATGCGTTGATTACGATGTGTATTGGTGTTGGTCAAGGTTATGCAGCCATTATTGAAAGAGTCTAATTCCTGCGCAGGCAGGAATCTCATAATAAAAAAGAATGAAACATTGGTACGTCTATATAATGGCAAGTAAACCGAATGGAGTAATTTATATTGGTGTAACAGATAGTATTGAAGAAAGAGTAAGAGAACATAAAAATAAGATTTATCCAAAATCTTTTACAGCAAAATATAATTGCGAAAGCCTTGTTTATTTTGAAGCGTTTGAAAACGGAGAAAAAGCATCCGTTAGAGAACGACAATTCAAGAAGTGGAAAAGAGATTGGAAAATCAAATTGATAGAGGAAATGAATCCAAGTTGGTCGGATATAAGCGCTAATTGGAATTTAGATAATAGAGAGTTTAGAATTAACAAGTAAAAGATACCTGCCTTCGCAGGCATTTGCTATGAATAAAATACAACATTACGTTCAAGGACAATGGACAACAGGTAAAGAAGAAGGAACACCAATTCTAGATGCAGTAACTGGCGAAGTCTTTACAAGCATTGCTATCGAAGGTTTAGACGTTCCAGAAATTCTTAACTACGGAAGAACAAAAGGAGGAGAAGTCCTTCGAAAAATGACTTTCCAAGAACGTGGAAACATGCTTAAAAGTTTAGCATTATATCTTACTAAAAGGAAAAATGCATTTTACGAATTAAGTTACAGAACAGGAGCAACCAAAGTAGATAGTTGGATAGACATCGAAGGGGGTTTCGGGAATTTATTCGCTAATGCTTCCTTACGTAAACTATTCCCAAATCAGCCATATCATGTAGAAGGTGATGCTATCGATTTATCTCGTGGCGGACGTTTTATGGCGCATCATATCATGGTGCCTAAAAAAGGAGTAGCAGTGCATATTAATGCATTCAACTTCCCAGTTTGGGGAATGTTAGAAAAGTGTGCAGTAAACTGGATGGCTGGAGTTCCAGCTGTGGTTTTACCAGCACCTTCAACTTCTTATTTAGCAGAGGCTGTAGCAAAAGAAATAATCGCTTCAAGTATTTTGCCAGAAGGTGCATTACAAATCATAAACGGAACCGTAAAAACCATTTTAGATACTGTAGAGTCTCAAGATGTAGTCACTTTTACGGGTTCAGCAAAAGTAGGACGCTTATTAAAAGCGCATCCACAATTGATACAAGAATCTGTACCATTTACAATGGAAGCCGATTCTTTAAACGCATCGATCTTAGGAGAAGATGCAGTTCCTGGAACACCAGAATTCGACTTGTTTATCAAAGAAGTCAGAAAAGAAATGACAGTAAAAGCAGGACAAAAATGTACTGCAATACGTAGAATTATAGTTCCGCAAAATTTAGTGGAAGATGTGCAAACTGCATTATCAAAAGCTTTAGATAAAGTGACTATTGGAGATCCAAGACTTAAAGAAGTTCGAATGGGATCTTTGGTAAGTCATCAACAAGTACAAGCAGTTAGAGATTCTGTAAATGATTTATCTAAAGAAGCACAAATCGTTTATGGAAGTTTAGATGAGATAAACACCATTGGAGCAGATGCTAAAAAAGGTGCTTTTATTAGTCCGATTTTATTACGTTCTGATCATCCATTTCAAAATACAATCATTCATGAACGTGAAGCCTTTGGTCCAGTAAGTACCATTATGCCATATAAAAATCTAGACGAAGCGATTACTTTAGCGCAAATGGGTAAAGGGTCTTTAGTATCTTCAATTGCAACAAACGATGATAAGATTGCTAAGGAGTATGTTATTAACGCAGCATCTCATCATGGAAGAATCATGGTTGTAAATCGTGATATGGCTAAAGAAAGTACAGGTCATGGTTCGCCATTACCATATTTAGTGCATGGAGGTCCTGGACGTGCTGGAGGAGGAGAAGAAATGGGAGGAATGCGTGGAATAAAGCATTATTTACAACGTACTGCCATTCAAGGTTCGCCAACAACAATTACAGAAATTACTGGTATTTACCAGCAAAATGCAAAATATAAGGAAGCAGAAATGCATCCATTTAAATACCATTGGGAAGACATCCAACCAGGAATGTCTATGAAAACGCACAGACGTACATTTACAGATACAGATATTATCAATTTTGCAAATGTCACTTGGGATCATTTTTATGCACATACAGATATTACTTCTTTAGACGGAAGTATTTTCGAACAAAGAACTGCACATGGTTATTTCATTATTTCAGCTGCAGCAGGATTATTTGTATACCCAAATAAAGGACCGGTTTCAGCAAATTACGGATTAGAAGAATGTAGATTCTTACGTCCATTATATCACAACGATACTATTTACGTACGTTTAACATGTAAGCAAAAAGTAGATAGAGATGTCGCTTCAGCTGAACATCCAAGCGGAATAGTAAAATGGTATGCAGAAATTTTTGATGCAAATACTGATGAGAAAGTAGCTTTCGCAACAGTCTTGACTATGGTTCAGAAAAAGCAAGAAGTTTTAACTGAAATGACTGAGGATAAAATCAACGAATGTCTTTATGCATTAAAAGAAGATGCAAAACCTAGATGGGGAATTATGACACCTCAACATATGATTGAGCATTTAGAGTATACTTATAAAATAGCTTCAGGAGAAATTCAAGATTTTGAAATAGCAACACCAGAAAAGATTTTAGAGAAGGTGCATAACAGTTTATGGAACTTTGATAAATTTCCAAAAAACTCTCAATTTCCTCAATTAGAAAAAGACACATTAGATACATTAAAGCATTCCGATTTAGCTATAGCTATAGAAAAGTTTAAAGCACAACGCGAAAAGTATTTAGAGTTTTTCAAAGAAAACCCAGAGGCTAAACTAAAGAATCTAGTATTCGGAGAGTTGAATAAATACGAATCGTATTTATTAGAAAGAAAACATTTGAATCATCATTTCGAACAATTCGGATTGATATGAAAAAGGTTTTACTATTTGCTTTAATAATTTGCACGTTTGGTTGTAAGGATAATCTAGATTATAGGCTGGTAGATGAGGACTCCCATGAAATTCGTGATAGAATTTGTGAGGATTTAGAAGATTTGAAATGTATCGAACTAAAAGAAATTTATAAAATAATTGTTGGGTTTGAAAATAGTGATGATAAGGATAAAGCGATTTTAGAATTTTACGGTATGCGTTACAATGATTTAACGTTTAGAGATGTTTTAAATCGTATTGAAGTAGATAATAACAAAAGCATTAATGAATAGCCGAATGTTGAAATGCAGAATAAAAAAATAAAATCGTGAAGAATTTTTGAAGCCTTGGAGAAAATTTAGATTTTATTTTTAGGTTTTGAATCCGTGAAACAGGATTTAAAAATTCCTCATTTCAACTTGAATTTTTGGTTCGTTTTGTTTCAAGACAAAATGAATGTAAAGAAAAAATAATAGATTCCGCATCAAGTGCGGAATGATAAAATAAAAAACATGAGTGACCCATACGTTAAAATAGATATAGAAAACGAAGTAGCATACATAGAATTCTTCCATCCTGCACATAATTCCTTACCAGGAGATGTATTAGCAAAATTAGCGCAAACCATTACAGATGCAGGAACAAATGATGCGATTAAAGTCATTGTTTTAAAAAGTGGAGGCGACCGAACATTTTGCGCAGGAGCAAGTTTTAAAGAACTCATAAATATCAATGATGCTGCAACAGGAAAAGTTTTCTTTTCAGGTTTTGCTAATGTAATCAACGCGATGCGTAAATGTCCTAAATTTATTATTGGTCGTATCCAAGGAAAAACCGTTGGAGGAGGTGTTGGACTGGCAGCTGCAACCGATTATTGTATGGCTTCAAAATTTGCAGCTATTAAGTTAAGTGAATTAAATATTGGTATTGGACCATTTGTAGTTGGACCAGCAATAGAACGTAAAATGGGATTAAGTGCCATGTCGCAAATTGCAATAGATGCAAACACATTTTATCCCGCAGAATGGGCAAAGCAAAAAGGATTATTCACGCAAGTATACGAAAGCACAGAGGAGTTAGACGAAGCTGTAAAAACAACAGCAGAGCACTTATGTACTTACAATACAGAAGCTATGTTGGAGATGAAAAAAGTATTTTGGACAGGAACAGATAATTGGGATGCATTATTAGCAGAACGTGCAGCAACTAGCGGAAAACTAGTGTTAAGCGATTTTACAAAAGAAAAATTAAAAGGATTTAAATAGAACTCTCATTCAGAGCGAAAGCGAAGAATCTCATATGAGATTGCCACGTCCTTCGCCCTCGCAATGACATAATTAAAAAATATGATTTACAGTTTTAAAGGCTATACACCAGTTGTTCACGAATCTAGTTTCGTGCATCCATTGGCTGCAGTAACAGGAAATGTCATTATTGGCAAAAACTGTTACATTGGTCCAGGAGCAGCCATTCGTGGAGATTGGGGACAAATCATTTTAGAAGATGGTGTAAACGTCCAAGAAAACTGTACAATACACATGTTTCCAGGTAAGTCCATTACGCTTAAAGAAAGCGCACATGTTGGTCATGGAGCAATAATCCATGGAGCAAATTTGGGTAGAAATTGCCTAATTGGAATGAACACCGTAATTATGGATGATGCCGAAATTGGGGACGAATCAATAGTAGGAGCCATGGCATTTGTAAAAGCTGAAACTAAAATTCCTAACCGAAGTCTGGTCGTTGGTAATCCTGCAAAAGTCATCAAGCAAGTTAGTGATGAGATGATCGCTTGGAAAACAAAAGGCACGCAATTATATCAGCAATTACCAGCAGATTGCCACGAGAGTTTAAAACCTGTCGAGCCATTACGAGAAGTGCCAGAAAACATGAAAATGCAAGATGGAGCATATGATACGCTTCGCGATTTTTTAAAGAAATAGTTGGGCGTTACCACAAGGGTCGCGCTTTCACTACTCGCTCTTTTAGCGAAAAGCAAAAAGGAGCTCAAGCATACCGTTCAATCGCTAACGCAGATTGTGAGGTGTCAAATAAAATAGAATAAACTAACAAACGCTAGTTAATGCGTTTTGTCATTCTGCAGTCGATGCAGAATCTATAATATACAAGAAAAAAGACCATGTCTAAATTCGAATTAAAAATGCCCAAAATGGGTGAAAGCATAACAGAAGGAACCATTATTAATTGGTTAATAGCAGAAGGGGATTCTTTTGACGAAGGAGATATTATTCTGGAAGTCGCAACAGATAAAGTAGATAATGAAGTGCCTGCACCAGCAGCAGGAACTTTAGTAAAAACTATGTTTCAAGCTAAAGATGTTGTACCTGTTGGAGCAATAATGGCAATCTTGGATGTTTCCGAAGAAATTAATTCTTCAAACAAGAAGAATGTCATTCAGAGCGATAGCGAAGAATCTCAGAAGAATAATAAGAAAGAAATAAAAAAGAAACGTACTGTCATTCCTAGCGTGGTCGAGAAATCTTCATCTAAATCGTTTTCAGTAAACAATACAAACACCTTCTTTTCTCCATTAGTAATCAAAATAGCAAAAGAACATCATATTAGTTTTGAAGAATTAGCACGAATTCCTGCAACAGGAAACGAAGGCAGATTACGTAAAAGCGATGTATTTCAATATATAGAAGAAGGACGACCATACAAGTTTGCACAACCAGTTGCAGAAAAAGATCCAACAGCTTATAGAATTCCGCAGTTAAATTTCGATAAAGGAAAAGGAAAAGTCATAGAAATGGACAGGATGCGTCAAATGATTGCAGATCATATGGTGTATTCTAAACACACATCACCACACGTGACTGCGTATGTAGAAGCAGACATGACCAATATGGTGAATTGGCGAAATGCTAATAAAGTGCCATTTCAAGAAAAGCATGGACAACGTTTAACGTTCACACCATTATTTGTAGAAGCAGTAGCTAAAGCAGTGAAAGATTTTCCTAATATCAATGCATCCGTAGATGGTAACAATATTATTGTAAAAGAAGACATCAATATTGGTATGGCAACCGCATTACCAAGCGGAAACTTAATAGTTCCTGTAGTTAAAAATGCAGATACTAAAAATTTAATAGAGATTGCTAGTATTGTAAATGGTCTAGCAGGAAAAGCTAGAGAAAACAATTTAGTAGGCGAAGATATTAAAGGAAGCACATTTACGATTTCTAACGTAGGAACTTTTGGAAGCGTTATGGGAACACCAATAATCAACCAGCCAGAGGTTGCTATTTTAGCATTAGGAATCATAAAGAAAAGACCAGAAGTTATTACTACTGAAAAAGGTGATGAAATTGCAATACGTAGTATGATGTATTTATCGCTTTCTTTTGATCATAGAGTAGTAGATGGTTTTTTAGGAGGAAGCTTTGTGCGACGAGTAGCAGACTATTTTGAGCAATTTGATGTAGATAGAGAAATATAATTGAATTGTCATTGCGAGGAGAGAAACGACGTGGCAATCTCATACGAGATTCTTCGCTTTGCTCTGAATGACAAACAGAATAAATAAAAAGATACCTGCTTTCGCAGGCATTTGATATGAAAAAAGATATACTAAAAAAAGGATTTTCAAAACTCTGCACAGCCAAAGCAATGGCAGAATTATACGAAGCTAATTTTAAACAAGTTTCAAAATATGTACATGCAACCTCAAGAGGTCATGAAGCTATTCAAATAGCTTTAGGTTTACAATTATTACCTCAAGATTATGCATTTCCATATTACAGAGACGATGCTATGCTGTTATCGTTCGGTTTAGAGCCTTACGATTTAATGTTGCAATTGTTGGCTAAAAAAGACGATCCGTTTTCTGGAGGAAGAACGTATTATGCACATCCTAGTTTAAGGGATGATGATAAGCCAAAAATCCCACATCAATCTTCAGCAACAGGAATGCAAACCATTCCAGCGACAGGAGTTGCAATGGGAATGCAGTATAAAGAATTACAAGGTTTAGACGATAAAACACTTAAAGATTTACCATTTGTGGTATGTTCTTTAGGTGATGCCTCAGTAACCGAAGGTGAAATAGCAGAAGCTTTCCAAATGGCAGCTTTAAAGCAAATGCCAATTTTGTATTTAGTACAAGATAACGGTTGGGATATTAGTGCAAATGCAGCAGAAACTAGAGCGCAAAATGCTTTTGAATATGCTCAAGGATTTAAAGGATTAGACGCAATTTCTATTGATGGAGCAAATTTTACAGAAAGCTACGAAGCATTAGAAAAAGTAATAGAAACTATTCGTACTGAAAGAAGACCGTTTTTGGTACACGCAAAAGTACCTTTATTAAATCATCATACTTCTGGTGTAAGAATGGAATGGTATCGTGATGATTTGGAAGAAGCACGTTCTAGAGATCCTTATCCGGTAATAAAACAACAATTATTAGACAACGGATTTACTTCCGAAGAAATTGAAGAAATAGAGAACTCCGCGAAAACGAAAGTACAATCCGATTTTGAAAAAGCGTTATTAGCCGAAGACCCAAAACCTGAAGATTTATTTACAAACGATTTTGTGCCAACTCCAATAACAGAAGAAAAAGGAACTCGTTCGCCAGAAGGTGCAGATAAAGTAGTGATGGTAGATTGTGCTTTATTCGCAGTTGAAGAACTGATGAAAAAGCATAAAGAATGTTTACTTTACGGACAAGATGTAGGAGGAAGACTTGGTGGTGTTTTTAGAGAAGCTGCAACCTTAGCCCAAAAATTTGGAGACGATCGCGTTTTTAATACACCAATACAAGAAGCCTTTATTGTAGGTTCTACAGTAGGTATGAGTGCAGTTGGATTAAAACCAATTGTTGAGGTGCAATTTGCCGATTATATTTGGCCTGGCTTAAATCAGTTATTTACAGAAGTAAGTAGAAGTTGCTATTTGTCTAACGGAAAATGGCCTGTAAGCATGATTCTTCGTGTGCCAATTGGTGCTTATGGAAGTGGTGGGCCTTATCATTCTTCTTCAGTAGAAAGTGTGATTACCAATATTCGTGGTATTAAAATAGCGTATCCAAGTAATGGAGCTGATTTAAAAGGTTTAATGAAAGCAGCCTATTATGATCCAAATCCTGTTGTAATTTTAGAACACAAAGGTTTGTATTGGTCTAAGGTGAAAGGAACGCAAGGCGCAACATCTGTTGAGCCTAGTGAAGATTATGTACTGCCTTTTGGAAAAGCATGGGTTTTACAAGAAATTTGGAAACAAGAAAATGTAGAAACATTAACTATTGTTACTTACGGAATGGGAGTGCATTGGGCAATGAATGCATCTGAAGAATTAGGAATGCAAGATCAAATTGAAGTCATAGATTTACGTACCTTATTTCCTTTAGATGAAGACACCATTATGAAATCGGTTAAGAAAACAGGAAAGTGTTTAGTGGTTACAGAAGAGCCTTCAAACAATAGTTTCGCAAGAGCATTATCTGGAAAAATACAGGAAGAATGCTTCAAATTCCTAGATGCACCAGTTATGACCATTGGTAGTGAGAATATGCCTGCAATACCGTTAAATTCTATTTTAGAAGAAACTATGATTCCTTCTTCGGAAAAGGTTAAAGATAAGATTGAAATGTTGTTGAGTTATTAAAAACGATAAATTTTTAATTTAATTATTTGAATTTTGTATATTGAACCTTTAATTTATTAAACTATAACCATGAAAAAACTTTTAATATTAAGCGTTGCATGTTTTCTGTTTGCAGGAAGCCAATTGTCTTTTGCTCAAACAAAAACAAAGACTCCTGTAGTGTCTTCTAGTGCAACAATTCAAAATTCTCCAAAGGAGAAGACAATGCAAATTGTTAATATGCTAGAGAGAACTAACAAGTTAAATGAAGGACAAAAGAAAGATGTATATCAAATATATTATTCTTTAGAGAGAAAGATGAAAGGAGTTGATGCTATTAAAGATGCTTCTGAAAAGAATGCTAAGAGAGCTAAAATGCAAGAATATATTAATAGTAAATTGAAAGATGTTCTAAATGAAGAGCAATATGACATATATTTAAAAAATACAGTAGCGAAGTAATTTGCGACAGCTTTAAATTTAAAAAGACCATAATAAATTAATTTATTATGGTCTTTTTTTTTATATTTTATATTCTGAAAGTGGCTTTGTGAATTTTTCAGGATCTGCTGCTAAATGATAGCGTGGATCATCAATAGCCTCGACAATAACTTCTTTAAACTTAGGGCTTGCCTTGTACATTAATATCTTGCAATCTTCACTCAGATGCTTTAGTCTTATGGTTTTGCCTTCTGCTTCATATTTGTTTACCAAATTATAGATTGCTTCTAAAGCTGAATGATCACTCACTCGTGATTCTACAAAGTCTATTTCTACATTTTGAGGATCATTCTTAACATCAAATTTGCTATTGAAATTTTGAATTGAGCCAAAGAATAATGGTCCCCATATTTCGTAAATTTTTGTACCATCTTCTTTTATGCGTTTTCGTGCTCTAATCATTATTGCATTTTTCCAAGCAAATACTAAAGCAGATACGATGACACCAATAAAAACAGCAATTGCGAGGTCAAATATTACTGTAACAGCAGATACAATTACAAGAACTACTGCATCTGAAAGCGGTATTTTTCTAATAATTCTAAAACTAGACCATGCAAATGTCTCTATAACCATCATAAACATAACTCCTACTAAAGCAGCGATAGGGACTTGTTCAATATATTCATCTGTAAATAGGATAAAAGTTAATAAGGTTAATGCCATCATAATTCCAGATAAACGTCCTCTACCACCAGCATTAATATTAATAACAGTTTGACCAATCATACCACAACCACCTGTTCCTCCAAATAAACCACTCACAATATTTCCAGCACCTTGAGCAACACACTCTCTGTTTCCGTCACCTCGTGTTTCTGTTAGTTCATCTACGAGATTCATAGTCATTAAAGATTCAATAAGTCCTACTGAAGCTGCCAAAAATGCATATGGAAGAATGAATTTAAGCGTATTTAAATTGAAAGGTAAATTTTGCCAAAGTTCAGCGTTAGGAGTAGGGAACTCGCCTTTTAGACCATCTCCACCACCTTCAATAATATAAGATCCAACAGTACTTACATCTAAATTTCCAAAAACAACAATACCAGTTGTAACCAGAATAGCGGTTAATGCAGCTGGAACTTTTTTAGTTACTTTGGGTAGTAACCAAATAATAGCCATAGTAAGTCCAACCAATGCAAGCATTACATATAATTCAGACCCACGCATAGGGATATCAATATATTTCTTTAAGCCATCAACTCCTATTTCCAATTCTTTATGAGAGAACATACGAACTTGAGCCATAAAAATGACAATTGCCAATCCATTTACAAATCCCATCATAACCGAGTGTGGAATTAAACGTACAAAACGACCTAATTTTAATACACCAGCTCCTACTTGAATGACTCCCATTAATATTACTGCAGCTAATAAATAAAAATAGCCCATGTTGTCAACAGGAATATCAAATAAAAGTCCTTTAGAGTGACCTTCTGAAATAAGATTAACAAAAATAACAGCTACAGCACCTGCAGCTCCAGAAATTAATCCAGGACGTCCTCCAAACACAGCTGTTATTAGCCCAACAATAAAAGCTCCAGATAATGCGACTAAAGGATCTATTTGTGCTACAAAAGCAAAAGCGACAACCTCAGGAATCATTGCTAATGATACAGTGATACCTGCAAGAATGTCATTCTTTGGGTTTTGAGTAAATTTTTTGATCATTTTTTGACCTAATATCATAATAAGCGTCTCTTAAAAGTCGGCAAAGATAGGCTTTTTGAAATGAAGCACAAATAGAGAGCGTTTAACACAAAAAAAGCATCACCTTTTTTAAGATGATGCTTCGTTTATTTTATTTCAGAAAAAAATGTTATTCTTCAAATACTGGAGGATATTTTTTCATAATTTTAGAGACAAACTCATTTATTTTGGCTTCTTTTTTCTCTACACTTCTACTACTTAAAAGTCCGGTTCCCATACCTTGCCAAATCAATTCTTTTTTATTAGCATCAATAAGGTCTACGTAAAGAGTTCCTTCTGTTCTTGTTGTAACTGAGGTGTTGTTATAATTGTTCCAATACCAAGGATTCCATCCCCAACCATAACCGTAAGATCCATAGCCATTGTTGTAAATATTAACACGTTCTCTAGATTTAGTAAAAATACTAACTAATAAATCTGGGTTTTCAGATTTTGTAAAGCCTTTAGCTAAAAGTTCAGCTTCAACAGCACGTAGAATTCTACGTTTATCAAGATCACTAATTTCTGCTTTATCAATACCTGTTTTGAAAAAGGCAAAGGTTTTGTAATTAGCAAAATTTGCTTCTTTATCATAATCTGCAGCAACTTGTACAGAGCTGCATGATGTTATCGCGAGAGTCACAATCAAAATAGGAAGTAATTTTAATATTCTTTTACTCACATCACTTATATTTTTTAAGTGTTCGTGAACATTTCTTAAATGTTTCATATCTTTTGTATTTGAGTTATTATAATGATTCCAATAATTTTTCATCAACGATGTTAGGAAGTGTTACCTTTAAATTTGGTTCATTTTCCATGGCACGTTTGATGGCAAAAATCGCTTCTTCATTTCTTGCCCAACTTCGTCTTGAGATTCCGTTATTGACATCCCAAAAGAGCATTGATTTTAAGCGTTTTTCTGCTTCTATACTACCATCAAGAACCATACCAAAACCACCGTTTATGACTTCGCCCCAACCAACACCTCCACCATTGTGAATGCTAACCCAAGTGGCTCCTCTAAAACTATCTCCAATAACATTTTGAATTGCCATGTCTGCTGTAAAACGAGAGCCATCATATATATTGCTGGTTTCACGATAAGGAGAATCTGTTCCTGAGACGTCATGATGATCTCTTCCTAGGATGACAGTCTCTATCTCACCATTTTTAATTGCGTTATTGAACGCTTCAGCAATTTTCATTCGTCCTTCAGCATCAGCGTATAGAATTCTTGCTTGAGAACCGACTACTAATTTGTTTTCTTGAGCGCCTTTAATCCATTGGATGTTGTCAGCCATTTGTTGTTGGATCTCTTCAGGAGAATTCTTTTTGATTTCTTCAAGAACAGCACAAGCAATAGCATCTGTCTTTGCTAAATCTTCTGGTTTACCTGAAGCACAAACCCATCTAAACGGACCAAAACCATAATCAAAACACATAGGACCCATTATATCTTGAACGTATGAAGGGTATTTGAAATCTATTCCGTTTTCTGCCATAATATCTGCTCCAGCTCGAGAAGCTTCTAAAAGGAACGCATTTCCGTAGTCAAAAAAATAGGTTCCTTTAGCAGTATGCTTATTAATAGCTTTCGTATGACGACGCAATGTTTCTTGAACTTTTTCTTTAAAAAGAACAGGATTGTTAGCCATCATATCATTAGCATCTTCAAAAGATATATCTACTGGATAATAACCTCCAGCCCAAGGATTATGAAGTGAAGTTTGGTCACTTCCTAAATCAATATGAATATTTGATTCATCAAATTTTTCCCAGACATCTACGATATTTCCTAAGTATGCAATTGATATAGTTTCTTTTTTTGCTTTAGCTTTGTTTACTCTCTCAACTAACTGATTTAAATCTGTGATTTTTTCATTAATCCAACCTTGATCTAATCGTAATTGAGTGATTTTAGGATTTACTTCTGCACAAACGGTAATACAGCCTGCAATATTTCCAGCTTTTGGTTGTGCTCCAGACATTCCGCCAAGTCCAGATGTCACAAATAAATTGCCTTTAGGCTCTTTTTTGATTTTTCTGAAACCATTTAAAACTGTAATTGTGGTTCCGTGAACTATGCCTTGAGGACCAATGTACATAAAGCTTCCAGCTGTCATTTGACCATATTGAGTAACACCTAGCGCATTGAATTTTTCCCAATCATCAGGTTTTGAGTAGTTAGGGATCATCATTCCGTTGGTTACTACAACTCTTGGCGCTCCTTTATGACTTGGAAATAATCCCATTGGATGACCAGAATACATGGCAAGTGTTTGTTCATCATTCATTTCACAAAGGTATTTCATTGTCAATCTGTATTGTGCCCAATTAGAAAACACACCTCCATTTCCTCCATAAGTGATGAGCTCATGCGGATGTTGTGCCACAGCATGATCCAAATTATTCTGGATCATTAACATTATTGCTGCTGCTTGTTTTGACTTGGCAGGATATTCTTCAATTGGTCGTGCATACATTTTATAGTCTGGACGTAAACGATACATGTAAATTCTTCCGTAGGTGTTTAATTCATTTTTAAATTCTGGAAGTAAGGTCTCGTGATGTGCTTTGTCAAAATAGCGAAGTGCATTTTTTAATGATAATTTTTGTTCTTCCGAAGAAAGAATAGCTTTACGCTTAGGTGCATGATTTATAGATGAATCATACGGTTTAGGTTCAGGTAAAACGCTTGGGATTCCTTCTTTTATTTGATATTGAAATGATATTTTATTCGTTGGCATTACTTTTTTTTTAAAGTGTTTTTGTCAAATCCATATGGGCAATGTCTACAGCCACTTTCACAACAATAGCCTCTTCTTAAAAGATATTGCTCTGTAAAACAACGATAGCCTTCTGGTGTTAAATAGAAATCTCCGTCTTCTAAAGGGATTATTTTCTTCATATATTACAAAGTTACGTAAATTGGAAAGATTTTTGAGTAGTGTTTAATATGGTAATAATTTCAAAATTTTTGGTTCCTAGAGGATACATAGGTATCACTATTTTTCCGTTTATTTTTCTGAAATATTATAACTTGAAATCAAATGCTGTTTTAATGAATCATGAGAAGATTCATTTGAGACAGCAATTAGAATTGTTAGTGATTCCTTTTTATGTTTTTTATGTTGTTGAGTTTTCAATACGCTTAATACAATACAAGAAATGGTATTTGGCATATCAAAATATTTCTTTTGAACGTGAAGCGTTTACAAAAGAAAAAGACCTTAATTATTTAAAATCAAGGTCTTTTTGGAGTTTTAGAAATTATTTTTAAATATTATTTCAATATTACTTTTTGAGTTTTTTGAAGTCCGTTGACTAAAGTGACTTTGACAATATAAGTACCTGATGCATTATTTATGTCATTAATTATAACTTCAGATTTAAGACTGTTTTTACGTTCTATTAGTACTCTTCCTAATAAATCGTAAACGACGATATCTTTTATAACATTTTTGTTTGATGTTATTTTGATATATTCATTTTTAGGAGCAGAAATACTTAAATCTTTAATTTTATTAAATTCTTCAGTACTTAGAGTGTCATCTGTATAACGTAATATAAAACGGTTTTCTATTGCGCCACTATCAGTATTAAAACTATAAGGTTGGTTACGTAAATTATGAATAATATTTAATTCTAAATCTTCTAAGTAAATGTTTTGATTCTCATCTTCAAATAAACCATCTACACTGTGTATGGCAATGGTGTAATTTCCTGCATCAGGAAAAACAGCTCCAACAGGTACTTGGTCATTTACATTAAAAGGTAATGGACGTCCTTGGATAAGCATGCGTTCATCATTAATTAGAGAAAATAAATTCATGGCATTGTTTTCTAATCCATAAGCATCAAACATACGATCTTTAGCAAGTGTAGCTCCTTCAATATAACCAACTAAACTCGTAGCTGTTTCATTGGAAGGTGAAATAATGCTTAACCAAATTCTATGTCTTTCTAATTCGTTATTGGTAGTTCTTAACTGTTGAGTTCTGTAAAATTCGCTATTATCATATAATTTATGACGCATAGAATTATCAAAATTCACATCTGTATCTGCTGCTCCGTGATTCATCATGACAAAGAATCCTTGACCTGAAGCGATATAACCACCAAATGTGCCAGCGCCAGATGAAGCACCAGATGAATTATAAGTTAAGTAGTCATTTACACTATAATTTAAACCAAAATCTTCGTAAAATGGATCAAGATTAGATGTGCCTATTTGCGTACCATGTGTCCAAATATGAACAGCCCCTTCAATGTTTGTATTGGCAGCTAGGAAATCCTGGGCATCTATTGCAGATGGATAAGGGTTTCCTATAAGGTTCCAGTTATCATCATTTCTAGTAACTGTAGTACTAGATGGTCCAGTATAATCAAAACCATTATATGTACCACTAGAAATAGGCATGTTAATATTTCCATTGTTAAAAATACCTCTAAAAATAGAATTCACAGCAGTATCTGCAGAAGTATCACTACTGTTTGTGCCAGCACGCACAATATATCCTTTACCAAGTGTCATATTTCCAGAGGCAGATGTCCAATCTCCAAATCCTCCTGGAGCATTAGCTGCTACTGTTGGAATCCATTGATACTTGTAGGGAGAACTAGGAGAAATACTTGAGAGATTAAAAGCATTAACAGGTGAAGACCAATATATGTAATCTGTATCTCTTACATTAGCAGAATTTCTTTTAACATCACCAGTACCTGTATTAGTTACATTATCAACTTGAATCAAGCTTGCTCCATTTTCAATCTCAAAATTACCACCTGGTTTAATGTCTGAGAAGTTTACAATAGTTAGTGAACCATTAGGTTCTATATTTAAACTTCCTCCGTTTTGTATCGTTACATTAAGAGCATCACCATCTGTTGTTCCATTAATATTACTTGTATAAGTATCAGGTATGATTACACAGTTTTCAGGGGTAGGTACAACTGCTGGTTTCCAGTTATTAGAATCATTCCAATCATCAGTTGCTCCTGTAAAATATCTGGTTCTGTTTTCTAACGAAACACTACCTGATGCAGAACAGCCATTTGCTAAAGTAACAGTAGCAGAGAACGACCATACTATTGAAGATTGTAAATCAGCAACTGTTGGAACTACATAAATAGTAGAAATAGGTATACCAGTATATGGTACTGTGCCTGCAGGATCTATGAATACATTAAGGGTTGAACCTGTAGACCATGTTGCTAATGGGCTTACTGTACTATTTCCATATAGTACTACATTGTCTATTGCAACACCATCTCCCCAATCTGAATAATAATAAACTCTAACTCTTAAATTAGTTTCTCCAGCGTAGGCTGATAAATCATATGTCAAATGGTCAAAACGTGTTCCATAGCCAACGTCATCAGTAATATTATCAATAATACTCCAAGAAGTGCCACCATTAGTAGATACTTCAATATTAACATTTTCATCAACTGTTAAATTATATCTTGAAAAGTACATGTCTAATTCTAATGTTAAATTGAGATATGAAGAAGCATCTAAAACTGCTGAAACTAGCTCATTTTCTGTAGGTATAGCAGCAGAATCGGCATTAGACATAACAAATTTATCTGCACCAAAACCTGAAGATATCGCAGGAAACCAAACGTTTTCAGATGGTATAAAAGCACTAGTACGTTGCTGCCATTGTGAAATGCCATCATAAGGGGCTCCATTGGATGTTATGTTATTTCCGGTAAAACTTCCTAAACCAGCACCTTCGAAATCTTCATCAATAAGATAATCGATTTGCGTATTTGAACTGGCTTCAATTTCAATTGGAGGGCTATCTTCTCCGCAAATTATAGGTATTGTTGGGGTGAATTCTAGAGTTGCAGGAGCATTTAAAAAGGCTATTATGCGTTCGCGTTCGTAAGACCAGCAACCATTATACGCTTCAACCCAAAAAACAGTTGTTGCAGTAATATTTGGTGTTGTCCAATCACCTGTTGTAGTCGTGTCTAGTAATGTGCCACCAGTTTCACTATCGTACCACCTAAATGACGAGACACCAGCACTACCTGTAACGCTTAAGTCTACTGTTTCATCTGTACCACAAGCTTCACCATTTGTTATGCTTGTAATTTGTGCATCACATCTGGGTAAAACGGTAAATAGATAATCCTCTGCTTCACCATATTCAGTATATGCACCATTTGTGTCAAAAGTTTCACAAGCATCAAAATCATATCCAGAATATTCAGCGGGTCTGTAACTATTGTAAAAACGAATACGTAATCTGTAATCTCCCAAAGCCTGTGTGCTTGGTACTACATATCCAAATGTTGTTGAGGTTGTACCAATTCCGCCTGAGTCATATACTTCTTCGCTATTGTCAAAAGTTCCATCTATATCCCAATCAACCCAAGCTTTAAAATGTCCTCTTGCATCTCCTTCAACATAAACATTTATTCCTTCACCTTGTTGTTGTGTTGATTTTGTCAAAGCAGTCCAATCTTGATAACCAGGTGTGGTTGTTGACCAACCATTACTAAAGTTCGAAACATCATTTAATGTACCAATGAATTCAACACCATCTATGTATCTTGTATTTGCTGAATTAGTTGTACTTGGTGTACAATAACTAACCGATGTTGTTGCGTTATTGGTTAAGGGACTAGTGGATAAATAATTCGGAGAACAAGCTGAATTATTATAAGCAAAAACAAAGAAATAGTACGTTGTGTTGCCTGATAAGCCTGATACAGAGAAATTTGTGTTTCCATCATTGTCTGCTACAGTATTTCCAGCACCTACTGTATCACCAATAATGTATGTTGTGCCATCTATAGGATTAGGTGTAGTATTTGTGGTATTATAAACCACTAAGTAACTATCAGGTGCTGGTGAAGCAGCTGTGAAGTTACCCGTAATAGTAGTTCCTGAGACATCTAATGTCAATGCTGTTGGTTGTGTTAATGGTTGAGAACATGGAAATGATTCAGTTACGATTAATGTGTAATCTTCAGCTTCTCCTCTTTCATTTGTCCCGCAAGATGAAGGGTCATTGTAGAAGTTTCTAATTCTCATTCTATGATCGCCTAAAGAAGCAGTTATTGGGACATTAAAAGTGCCAATATGGATAAAACTTCTTGTACTAGGATTAATTACTAATTCACCTGCATCATCAAAATCTCCATCATTATTCCAATCAACCCAAATGAAAAATCTATAGGCGAAGCCACTTAATGTTGCAGAAAAGTTTATAGCTCCTCCTTGAATTTGCGAAACACTATAAGTGCTAGAGAAATTGCCATAACCATCAGTGGAATATCCAGTATTATTATTAGTCAGTATATTTGTTCCTATTGCTGTAAAATCGTCAATATATCTATTTGTTGTATCATTTCCTGATGGTATACAATAACTAACTAATGTAGTTGTATAATTGGTTAAAGGGCTAGTGGATAAATAATTTGGAGAACAAGCTGAATTGTTATATGAAAAAACAAAGAAATAATAGGTAGTGCCACCTGATAAACCAGATACTGAGAAATTTGTATTTCCGTCAGTGTCAGCTACAGTATTTCCAGCACCTATTGTATCGCCAATGGTATATGCTGTGCCATCTATTGGGTTGGGTGTTGTATTAGTGGTGTTATATACCACTAAGTAGCTATCAGGTGCAGGAGAGGCAGCTGTAAAACTGCCTGTAATAGTTGCATCTGAAGGATTTAATATTAAAGCTGTTGGCTGTGCTGTTGGCTGAGAACATGGTGATGATGAAGTTACAGTTAATGTGTAATCTTCAGCTTCGCCTCTTTCATTTGTCCCGCAAGATGAAGGGTCATTGTAGAAGTTTCTAATTCTCATTCTATGATCGCCTAAAGAAGCAGTTATTGGAACATTAAAGGTTCCAGTATGAACAAAATCTCTTGTACTAGGATTAATTACTAATTCACCTGCATCATCAAAATCTCCATCATTATTCCAATCGACCCAAATGAAAAATCTATAGGCGAATCCACTTAATGTTGCAGAAAAGTTTATGGCTCCTCCTTGGTTTTGTGAAACGCTATGTGTACTAGAAAAATTGCCATAACCACCACCAGAATATCCAGTATTATTATTGATTAATATTCCTGTTCCTGTTGCTGTAAAATCATCAATATATCTATTTGTTGTATTATTTCCTGATGGTATACAATACGCTGGTGTTCCTGGAGTTGTTGAGCAGGTCGTGCTTAAATTAAAACCTCCACAATTATTTGAAAAATCTGATTCAAACTGTATGGTAAGTGATCCACTAATAGAAGTAATAGTAGGGAGTACAAAAGTTTCACAAGAAATTCCTGTTCCATGTGCTGATCCACCCCATAACAAAGTTCCTCCCAAACCAACACCATCGTATATTGTTAAAAAGTCCCAGCCTGCTTCTGTTGTTATTGAGCCAGTAACTTGAGCATAATTACCTGGAGTAGGGTTAATGACAGAATAACCATCTGAATTATTTGCATAATTACCTCCACTTCCTCCGTTATCATACACTACAGTAGAACAGGTAGTCGTGATATTGTTACCCGAATTAGGAACGATAATTTGTCCAAAACTATTTGAGACCGAAAGAAATAGAATAAATAAGAATGTAAATCTAAATTTTACACATAAAACATGTGAAGACCTTTTTGAAAAGTACAGTTGTTTCATAATATTTGGGGCATTAATTGACTTTTATTTTAATTAATTATGCTAGTTATAGGTGACATAATTTTAATTAATAAACAAATATAAATAAAAAATACACTTAAACTAACAAAACGTACACTTTATCGATGAAATGCATGGTTAAAATACACTTTATCGATGAAATACGTATTTGGTAGTCGGTTTTGTTAAGGGACAATTAGCTTGTGATGTGAGATAAAAGTAGTTTCCTGTATCGGAATTGTTTTCTTAACATTAATTATGAAACGAAAACGCAACACTGCTTATTTACAAAGTTTTTTGATTTCAAGAGAAAGTATTAGTGTCATTATTTTTTTTCGTTAGTTTTTCTGAAATATTATAATCTGTGATAAAAAGCTACTTTAATGAATAATGAAAAAGTTTGTTTTAGTTGGTGATTAGGTCTAACAGTGATATTTGTTTTATATCGTAGAGTTTAATAAATAGTTGTAAATGGTCTTCAGGATCTCAATATGTTTCATTTATATGTGAAACATATGTATAAGAAAAAGACCTTAATTTTAAATAATTAAGATCTTTTAAGTGTTTGTTGAGTATTTAAAGTTATTTTTTTAATACTACTTTTTGAATTTTTTGCTTTCCGTTAGATAATTGAACTTTTACTATATATGTTCCATCAGATAATCTTGTTTCATTTAAAATGAACTCTGATTGATTGATGTCTTTAGTTGTAAAAATCACTCTGCCTACAATGTCATAAATAGCTATAGAATTGATGATTCCAATTTCCGAAGTAACTTTTATGTATTCACTTTTAGGAGCAGATATTGAAATACTATCATTATCATCTAATTGGTTTACGCCTAAAGCTTCGTTTGTATATCTCAAAATGAATCTATCATTATGTACGCCTGCTTCTATAGTAAAACTATAAGGAGATAGACGAATATCATGAATGATGTTTAATGCTGTATCTTCTATATAAATATTTTGATCTTCGTTACTAAAAAGACCATCTATAGTATTTATGGCTATGGTATGACTACCAGTTTCATTGGCTATAATGCCTAATGGAACAGTGTCCTCTTGGAGAAAAGGTAATGATCTACCTTGGATAGATAATGTTTCATTCTCTAAAACAGAATAGAAACCACTGTTATCACCACTACTAAAGTCATAGCCATCAAATAAACGATCAAAATTATTTGTTGCGTTTTGTACGTAACCGACCAATATGGTATTGGTAATGTTATTTGGTGACAGTAAATCTAACCAGATCCTGTGTCGTTCAATGGTGTTTTCGTTACTTTCAGTAGTATTCGTTCTATAGAAATTACTATTGTCATAATTAATGATGAGATCGTTAAGGGTATTGTCATACCTCATGCCATTATTAAAAGTAATATTTGATCCAGAGGTTGCGCCATGATTCATCATTACAAAGAACGCTTGTCCTGAGCCAATGAATAAATCACTTGTGCCTGGTGGATTAGAGCCTGTATTATTGTGTTCTATGTAATCATTACCGTCATAGTTATAAACATAATCTTCATAGAAAGGATCAATGGTTGCTGCAGAATATGTTGAATTATGAGGCCAAACATAAACCGTACCATTGATATTGGTGTTTAAGTTTGTAAATGCATTTGCTGATATTGCTGATGGATAAGGATTACCAAGAAGATTCCAGTTATCATCTTCATTTGTAGCTGTATTTCCAACGCCTGCATATGGTCCACCATTATAATTACCATGAAATATTGGTTTATTAATAATACCATTATTTGGTACTCCACTAAACAGTGCAGTATTGCTTGATATAGCATAAGCAGTTGCAGGTATCGTTGGTGGAGTTCCTCCAAGTCCTCTTACAATATAACCGGTACCATCTGTCATAGCACCAGAAGCGTTAAACCATTCACCATAATTACCTGCTCCATTTCCACCTACTGTTGGAGTCCAACCAAAAAGCTGACTAGAAGAGGGTGAAATATTGGTGACCTGAAAACTTGCTACTGGTGAAGACCAATAGATATACTCTGTACCCAATACAGCACTTTCATCAAAATTAGGTGAGCGTTGCATATGAATGTTGCCTGTGTTAACAGCGCTATCATCAACTTGAATTAAGCTAGAGCTACTTTTTAGATTTAAAATTCCTGTATTTTGTACAGTTACCCATTCTTGTACAATCAATTCTGTGTTAGTTCCAACCTCAAGATATGAATTAGGTAATAAAGTTAAATTTCTAGCTAATGCTGGTGAAGGGGGAAGTGGGATTAAGTTAACAATATCAGCTATTGGAGCATTACCATTGGAAACAGCAGTAGCTGGTACCACAACACAATCGCTACTATTAGGTACGCCTGTTGGAGTCCAGTTATTAGCGATGTACCAGTTGTCGTCCACAGATCCATTCCATGTTTTACTACCACCTGTTATTATAACTTCATCTGTAAGCGTGACAGTTGAGCCATCACATGTAGCATACGTTGATATAGCAGTATAAGTTCCAGCAGTAGTTGCGGTATATGTATTGGTTGTTGCATCAGGTGTTCCAGAAGTATCAGTTCCTATGTACCATTCTACACCTGTTAGTCTAGAATTACCACTAGGTACAAAGCGCCAAGCTTCATTAGTAACTTCCCAGTTGGTATCTAAACCGTTTCTGCATGGTGCAACAGCATATTGATTGTTTGGTCCCAATGGTGTAATATCTCCTTGTATACCAACTATGGCATTACCGTCGTTCCATGGAAAACTGTCACCATTTTCAATTCTTTTTTCTTCAACATATACTTCAATAATATTTGTAGTTTCGTATAATACCATCATACCAGAATATAACCTGGTAGGATCACTATACATTGGTACATCTTTCCACTCTGCAATAAATTTTCTACAACCTACAACCCCTTGGGTTCTTGTAGTAATAGCATTTGCAGGAAGCCCTCTAGGATCTATATCATGATATACGCCATATATTGCTTGTTCAAACAAAGCATCATCTGTACCTAAATCTGTACCAACATATGGAAGGTTATTCTCAAATGAATAACCACTAGATTCTCCTGGAGTTGGTGTAAATGATGTAGCATTAGCGTCATATTCAAAAGTCAAGATACTATTAGCTCCAATTAAACAATCGCTGTAAGATGAATCATAGAAGCAAAATGGAAACCCTAAGGCGGTAGGAGTATCTGCCCATAAATCATCGTCAGCAATAGGAGCATTATTAATTGTCGCTCCTAAGCTAGCTATATATGTATATGGTATCTTAACAACATCATAAGATGTTGTTTCATGCATTTGTGCATTGGTTGCTAATTCTATAGAGGTTATACTACAATCTATTATAAAGCCTGGGTTAGGATTATATGGTGTTATGGCAAAAGGATCTGTGCCTACCTCGTCAATAATCATTTCACAAGAATTAGGTGTGTTGTCTATAGGCGGAGTAACACAAGGCTCTGTGATACATATATTAAAAGAGCCAGTGTCAGAAGAGAAACTATCCCAGCTGTAAACTCTTATAAAATAGACGTTGCCTGCAATTAAACCTGTTAAATTAATGGTTTCTTCATCTGGATCCCACGCACCAGGATAGTTGTTATCTTCACAATCTAAACTTGTTAAAGATCCACAAGTACCAGAAAATACTTGTAGAACTAAATCATATATAGTACCTGAAGTTACTGTTACTGTATGCTCAGGGCCTGTTGCCACAAAAGAGTACCAAACGTCATCATCTGCAGTTCCTATACATCCAGCTTGGGATTGAGATGCATAATCTGTTGTACCAAGAGTGGTGTAGCATGAGGTATCAGAAGTTAAGGAAATAGCACCACTACAATCATCATTTGGAGGTGGTGTTGGTGTAAAAGCACAAATATCAAATGTACCATTGTTATCATTTCCATACTCCCAAACTCTAATAAATATCGTCTGTCCAGGTGTTAAACCAGTTCTGGTTATTGAGGACATAGCACCATTGTCACTGTCGTCATCATCACATTCTATTAAAGTTAGAGCACCACAAGTACCTGAGTAAAAAGCTATTCCAGAATCAGCTATCACACCTGTATCCGTATCTACAATTAATATTCCTGTTGCAGGTACTACTGCAGTGAACCAGACATCACCACCAGAATAAGAACCACAACCAGGAGCTGGAACACCTGTTGATGCTGTTGCATATTCATTGGTATATGTTGAAAAACTACAACTAGAGCTTACTGTTAAAGGTATGGCGTTACAAGGATCGTCATTTGTAGGAACTGTCGCTACAAGTGTTGTAAATGTAATTGGACCATCCCATGCACTAAAATTACCTGAGCCACAGTTGCTTCTAACAAAAACGTAATATGTTGTATTAGGTGCTAGGCCAGTAACGTTAGCAGTGGTTATTCCTGCGCCTGTATTTCCAGTGATATCACCAGCAGGAGTATTAGTTGCGTTATCTGGAGAGACTATATATTGGTAACCTCCTGTTGGAGCAGGTGTTGCTGCGGTCCAGTTAATGGTTGCGGTAGAAATTGCAATAGAAGTTGTGGCAGTTACCGTTGGTGTATTGCATGGAGAGAATGTCGTTGCACAAATATCAAATGTGCCATTGTTGTTATTACCATATTCCCATACTCTAATAAATATGGTCTGACCTGGTGTTAAACCAGCTGTAGTAATTGATGACATTGCGCCATTTAGACTGTCGTCGTCGTCACATTCTATTAGTGTTAAAGCTCCACAAGTGCCAGAATAAAAAGCCATCCCAGAATCTAACATCACTCCAGTGTTCATATCTACAATTAGTATTCCGTTGGCAGGAACTACAGCAGTAAACCAAACATCACCACCAACGTAAGATCCACAAACGGGAGCTGGAACACCAGTTGTTGCTGTTGCACTTGCATTTGTGTAAGTTGCAAAACTGCAGGTAGTATTAACTGCTAAGGGAGTTGCACTACAAGGATTGTCATTAACTGGAGCAGGAGGTGGTATGTCAGAAATTAAAGAAATATTATCAATAGCAATTGGTGGATTGCCTCCATCAGAACCATCATTGCGCCATTCAAAAATTAAACGAAATGTAGTACCTGCTAAATTAGTTGGTAATGTTATATTGAGATTAGTCCATGTAGGTTGTTCATTTAATTCTGCTAATATTATTCTATTGGCATTAGCGTTATTTAGAACTGTACCGTAATTAGGTAAGTTAGCAGCAGCATTATTATTTGGTACTTTCCAAACTCTTAAATAATCAAAGTTTGCCCAACCACCTTCTCCAACACCTATCCAATCAAAATTTAGTTGGATATCAGTTTCTCCAGCAGGTATAGTTATGGTTCTATAAATGTGGGTATTAGCTGTGACATTATTTGTGTAAGTATGAGGTGGAGGAGCTGTAGCAGTGTTATTAGTGACATAAGCAGCTCGAGTACCACTAAAACCAGCTGTTGCTCCAGTATTACAAACCCATTGATTTTGAGTTGGAGTACCAGTAGTAGCTGTCCATCCATTAGCAGCAAATGTAGCTCCATTTTCAAACCCACCATCTCCAGCTGGGTTAATAACAGTTGTTTGTGAATAACTTACAGAGTTAAATGTTAAACTCGTTACAATGATTAGTATTAATACTTGTAAATTATTTTTAGTATAAGTGAAGTTTAAGAGTAATTTTTTAATCATAATCTATATCTTTAAACACCCTAATTATAGTGCTGTTAGTGTTATTATAATAGTAGGTGCTATTAGGTATAGATTTGGTAATGAAAACGTTAAAGTATTAAAAATAATTAGAATTTTAACATTTTTTTAAATAATTATTAAAGATTCGTTAACATGTTAAAAATAACCGATTACAGGAACTTTAAAATTGATAATCAGGTGTTTGTGAAACCTGATTTCATGAATCATGAGTCTGTTTCTGGTAATAAATTAAGAAAGTTAAAATACAACCTTATAGAGGCTGATATAGATGGTGAAAGCACAATTTTGACTTTTGGTGGTGCATTCTCAAACCATATCTCAGCTGTAGCATCTGCAGGGCAGTTATTGGGTTTAAAAACTATTGGTGTTATTAGAGGGGAAGAGCTGGTTTCAAAAATTGATTCAAACCCTACGTTAAGTTATGCTCAATCTTGCGGAATGACACTAAAATTCATTTCACGAGAACATTATAGAAATAAAACAAGTGAAGATTTTATCTCCACGTTGCAAAAAGAATTTGGTGATTTTTATCTCCTTCCAGAAGGTGGAACAAATGCTTTAGCTGTAAAAGGATGTGAAGAGATTTTAACAGAGACAGATAAAGTTTTCGATTATATCTGTTGCGCTGTTGGGACAGGTGGTACAATTTCTGGGTTGATTAATTCTGCACTACCGCATCAAAAAATAATAGGATTTCCTGCTTTAAAAGGTGATTTTTTAACTGAAGAAATCACTAAATTTGCAACCCATACAAATTGGGAGTTAATGACCAATTATCATTTTGGTGGCTACGGAAAAGTTAACGATACATTAATTGAGTTTATCAATAATTTTAAGAGCACCAACAATATTCAGTTAGATCCTATTTATACTGGAAAAATGATGTTTGGAATTTACGATTTAATTGAAAAAGGCTTTTTTCCGAAGAAATCCAAAATATTAGCAATCCATACAGGTGGATTACAAGGTGTTGAAGGAATGAATCAAAGATTAAGACAACAAAATAAGCCTTTAATCGTTTGAAGATTATGAAGAAAATTATTGTGTTTTTATTAGTGGGTTTTATGGCTTTTAGTTGCGGTTCTAAAAAAAGAATAGTGACTAAAAAAGATAAAAGGAGCACAAAAACAGAGAAAGTTGTAGTGACTCCAAAAACAACGACTGAGCCTAGTGTTTCTGCTAAAACTCCTACTGCTTCTGATGTTTCAAATCTTAGTGCTGTAGAAATTTACATTCTTAAATATAACGCAATTTCTATGGAAGAAATGCGTAAATATAAAATACCTGCAAGTATAACTTTGGCTCAAGGGATTTTAGAGTCTGGTTCTGGTAAAGGTCGATTATCGGTTGAGGCTAATAATCACTTCGGAATAAAATGTCATGGATGGACTGGTAAAAAAATCTATCATGATGATGATAAATCACAAGAGTGTTTTAGAAAATACAATCATGCAGATTCTTCTTTTGAAGATCACTCAGCATTTTTAACAGGAAGAGGTCGATATGCAAAATTATTTAATCTTAGACCAGATGATTATAAAGGTTGGGCAAAAGGATTAAGAGCTGCAGGTTATGCAACCGATAGAAAATATCCAGATAAATTAATAAGTCTCATTGAGCGTTATAATCTTGATAAATATGATGATATGGTTTTAGGAAATAGAGGCGCTATTGCTGCTGTTGAAATAAAACATGTCGTTATAAAAGGCGATACATTATATTCGCTTTCAAGAAGATATAATACTACAGTAGACGAACTTAAACGTCTTAATCGTCTCAATTCTAATGAGATTTCATTAGGTCAGCAACTCATAATTAAATCAAATTAACATGTTATATAAACGTAGTAGTGCGTTATTTAAAAACGCAGAAAACGTTATACCTGGAGGTGTAAATTCTCCAGTAAGAGCTTTTAAAGCAGTAGGCGGAACACCAATTTTTGCAAAATTTGCGAAAGGTGCTTATGTATATGATGAGGATGATAATCGCTATATTGATTACATCAATTCCTGGGGACCAATGTTGTTAGGTCATGCTTTTGAACCTGTGGTGAATGCAGTGATTGAAAAAGCTAAAAAAGGAACATCATTTGGAATGCCAACAGAAATTGAAACCAAAATCGCAGAATTAGCAGTTTCAATGGTGCCAAATGTAGATAAAATACGTTTTGTAAATTCTGGTACGGAAGCTTGTATGAGTGCAGTGCGACTAGCAAGAGGATATACAGGGAAAGAAAAAATCGTAAAATTTGCAGGTTGTTATCATGGTCACAGTGATGCTTTTTTAATCCAGGCAGGAAGTGGAGCAGTAACGTTTGGAAGTCCAAATAGTCCTGGTGTAACAAAAGGAACAGCTCAAGATACATTGTTGGCAATATATAATGACATTGATAATGTCAAAGCGTTAATAGAAGCAAACACAAATGAAATAGCTTGTATTATTATTGAGCCAGTGGCTGGTAATATGGGATGTATTCCGCCAAAAGATGATTTTTTACAGAAATTGAGAACATTATGTGATGAACATCGTATTCTACTTATTTTTGATGAGGTCATGACAGGTTTTAGATTGGCTAAAGGTGGAGCTCAAGAACTTTACGGAGTTGATGCAGATATTATGTGCTTCGGAAAAGTCATAGGTGGAGGATTGCCTGTTGGAGCATTTGCTGCTCGTAATGAGATTATGAATCACTTGGCGCCTTTAGGAAGTGTGTATCAAGCAGGAACGCTTAGTGGAAATCCATTAGCAATGGCTGCAGGTATGGCGATGTTAACTGCGATTGAAAATGATAAAGACTTATTTAAAAGATTAGCAGATAAAACTGAATATCTTCATAAAGGTTGTGCAGCAGCATTGAATAAATATAATGTGACGCATACTATCAATAGAAGAGGGTCAATGATTTCTATTCATTTTTCCGAAGAAGAAGTAGTAGATTTTGAAAGTGCAGCAAAAGGGAATAATGAGACGTTTAAAACGTTTTTCCACGGTATGCTAAACGAGGGGATTTATATTGCGCCAAGTGCATTTGAGACTTGGTTTATAACAGATGCTTTGTCTTATGACGATTTGGATGAAACCATTAGAGCTGTTGAAAAAGTGGCTCAGACCTTATAACATAAAAAAAAGCAACTCATTTGAGTTGCTTTTTTTATGTTATAATAAATTTCTAAATGGTTGTATCTCTAAAGTGATTTAAATAAGTTGTGTATTGTTCTTCGGTAAGAATTTCTTTTAATTTAGTGTCTAAATTGGCATTGATCTTTTTTAGACGTTCTTCATTTTTTCCTAAGTTGTTACTTATTTTTTTGTAAGCAATCCCGTAATTTTGATAAACTCTATAAACATCATCCATTTTTGTTTCTTCAAACTTGATGATCTTTCTTAGTTCTTTAGTTTTAGTATTTGCTTCTGCATTAATTTCTAATGTGTTTTGTGCAGTTATGTTTTGAGTGCTAAGCAGTAATGTCATTGCAAATACACAAAGTGTAATTATTTTTTTCATTGTCTTGGGATGTGAATTGTTCTACAAGATATAAAATTAGTGATTTTTGAGATAAAAAATAAGCATCGATGTAAAAAATCGATGCTTATTAATAAATCTAATCTAATCTGTTAGTTTTAATTTTTCATTTTACGACCTATTTTACTTTTTCCTTTTTGGTTACGACTGGCTTCCATTTTGGTCCATTTCTCGTACTGCTCTGCTGTTAAAATAGATTTCATTTCTTTTTTCATGGCGATTTGACTATCTAACTTTGCATTAGTCATTTCAAGGCGTTCTTCTTTTGTGAGTCTTTTATTATCATCACCATTTCTCATTTTTTCACGCTCTGCCATTTTTTGTTTTCTAGTAGTTGCTTGTTCTAAAAGCACTGCTTTTACTTGAGCTTGTTGTGTAGTTGATAAATCTAGCTCTAAAGTCATTTTTTTAGATCCTAGCGTTGCAATCTCTTCTGGAGAAAGATCTTTCATCATTTTTCTTTCACTCTTTTCTCCGCCTTTTCTTTTGTCTTGAGCAACTGCTTGTAAGGTTACAAATGCCATTGCTATTAAAATTAATTTTTTCATAATGTTTCTAATTTAATTATTGTTTTTGTTTTTTAATCAATTGTACTTTGGACTCCATTATAGGAGTTAGGTTTAATTAAGGTCAAAATTTTAACCTCTAATTAACATGTTGTGCATTTTTTATCAAAGCTAATGTGGTTTCATATAGTGTTGTGTTTTCCATTTTACTTTTTAACCATGCGTAGAAACTCATTACAAAAATATCTTCTTGTTTCTCATTAATCCAAGTAAAGGATAGCTCTATTTTGTCTTTAAATTTTTGAGATGTGACTTGCTCTGGTTTTTTGTAAAAAGACTCTACTACTTTTATAAAGGTAACAACACGTTCTTGTTTAATTTGCTTTAAATAATCAAAGTATGAACGTTTAAAACTTTTAATTCTAGACTCGGTTAAATCTAATTCTCCAAGTTCTACATAGAGAATGATTTCAGCTATATTTTTTTTAATAACCCATTCTTTTCCGGCTTTTTCAATGTAGTATTTATCTGTGTGGTAGAATTTAGAAAAGATGGTTTTTGCATTTTTAAAATCTGCTTTTTGCATATAGAACATCACTAAACCCAAATTGATATCTAATAACGATTCTAAATCTCCATGTTTGGTTTGTTTTACAGATTCTAAAAGCGAAATAGCTTGATCTTGCTCGTAATTGTAATTATAGTTGAGTGCAGTGAGTAAGGCGTATTTCAGTTTAAATGAAGCATAATATTTTTTTCGTTGTTGAGACATTAGGTCATTCATTATCTTTAAATAATCTAAAGATTCTATGAATTTTTTATTCCGGAATAACGTATTCGCAATCATATAAACTACTTGAATATGATACACCAACTGCTTATCTTTAGTTTTGTGATTTTTAATTTTCTCGTAGGTGGCGATTAAAAAAGGCTCAATTTTTAAATAGTCATTAGTTACAAAAGCAGATAAACTTACAATAGTCATTAATTGATAAAGCGATTTGAAAGAAAGTGTCTCACTCATTTCGATATTATGCTCCTTAAGAGTGTTGTTGAGAATCGTTTCAAAGTCTAAAATTTTCCCTTTGTAAGTCATGTCACTTAAGGTTTGCCTAATCTTGGCGTAAACGATATTTAATTCTTCTTCAATAAAATGATGTTTTTGGTTACTTCGGAAATTGGAAATCAAGCGATCAATATCCACGGAAGGATTCATATAAGCATACTGAATCTTGGTATGATAGATTTCATTTAAAATAGGAAATAGCTGATGTTCTTGTGCTAAACCTTCGGCTTTATCAAGGATTTTATAAGCTATTTCTGGTTTTTTATGAATGAGAAAAGTACGTGATGCTAATATGTATTTGATGATTTGCATGTCAACTGAATTCTCTTCCTCTAGATTCAAATTCGCTATAAAATCAATAAGTGATTGATATAGTCTTTTCCTGAGTGCGTGATAAGCGACTTTGTTATCTGCTTTATAAACGGTTTTACAAATCGCTTTAGATGAGAGTTCGTTTTGAGCTAAAAGCTTAAAGAGTTCTATGTTTTTCGTGTCGTTACGTTTATTCTTTTTTTCTAGATAATTAATGAAACGTTGCTCATCTTCCGAAGAAAACGTTGAAACTATCGCGTTTAAGTCTGTCATTTAATCGTCAGTTAAAATATGATACATTCAGTAAATATAATATTAAATGATGTATTAATGAATATCTAATCGTCAGTTTATTGTGAAAGTTGTGTTTCTGAACCTTGTAAACTGTCGCATATTTGCCTTGTAATCAACAAATCAAAATATTATGCAACAGTTTATTAAAATCACAGCCTTTATAATTGCGATTAGTGCAATGATTGTTTTTTCAAAACAGATTCAAAATGAAATTGTAGACAGTTATAATAATTGCGTTGACCAATTGGCAAGTAAAACAATAACAAGTTCAAACCCAATTGGTTTTTAAGATGCAACTCAAAAAGTTAAATACTGCATTTATTGTCACTACAGGAGTCTCAGTAATTGTGTTTGTCTACTTGGTGTTTTTGGGATATGACGAAATCAAAACCTTAAAAGATGTTGTGAAAATTATAGCATCAATTTTGTTCCCATTACCTATGTTATTTTTTGTACGCTTTCTATTGATAGAACATTTTTTGCCACAAAATACAGACGAATATAAACTAAAACACCAAAAACCAGCAACTATATTACTTGTGGCAAGTGTAGTTGTAGGTGTTGTGAGTATGCAGACAATAGAGTGGATGACAGGTCAAAAATTAGAAAGCCATCTCGTTTTTGCGCATCTCATCAACTCCACAACAATAAGTAGCTATGTGCTTAATTATATTTTGTACAACAATTTGAGAGTCAACGGAATTTTAAGTGGTGTCCTGCTCTCATTAGCTATTCATGTGTTTTTTCTAACCGCTTAGCTGCTACAAATTTTCATGAAAATGTCATTAAGAGCGTAGCGAAGAATTTAAAATAAAAAATTAATAAATCAACATGTACTGAACTTGTTTCAGTATCAAAAAATTAAAATTATGAATCCAATTATTCAACCTCCAAAACCGAGAAGTAATTCAAACAAAAGGGAATTGTTATTTACATTTCAATCCATAATAGTAACCGGTTTATTAGCTTTTACAGCTATTGCGTTTTTCTTTTACTTTGATTTAAAAATTGAAAAAGGAATCAAAGTTATTTTTGCTCCATTTCTATCTGTTGTGCCATTACTATTTATTTTATCTATTCTTAGAGATTTACGAAAAGGCTTTCAAGAAGGAAATTATACTAAAGATGAGATTATAAAATTCTGTCTCATTACAGTTGGTATCACTATCGCATTTACAGGAATCACCTATTTACTTTCAAGAATTGATGCTTTAGAGATTTTATTAGCAGCAATAATGGCAATTTTAAGTGCAGTATTCTTTTTGAGGAGTAAAATCAAAGATATTCTGGGCATGAGCATCATCACAGGAATTGCCGAAGGTATTATCGTCTATATGATTTTTTTGTTTTGATACTGAAACAAGTTCAACACAGGTGATTGGTTAGTTAGTAACCCAAAACCTTTCAGGTGTAAGAGCCTGAGAGGTTTTAAAAATTTATTATCATGAAACAAAAACTCACAAAATACCTAACAGACTTCTCAAATTTCAATTTAACAAGACCAATTAGCGATAAGGTTAGATTGCTAGAAATTCTAGCAGTTGTAATCACTGGAGCAGGCAAGTTTATCTTTATGGATTATCTCAATTGGAGACTGCCATTTGTAATTGTTGCCATTTTATTTTGGTCATTGTATGTAAGATATCGCTATAAAAAAGACCATCGAATTTTAAAAGATTGGGGATTCAGGAAAGATAATTTTAAATCTGTTTTAAGATTAGTACTGCCATTTGCATTAGTTTCCATTTTAGCGTTTGTTGGGATTGGGTTTATTCAAGGAACATTAAATCCAACATGGCACATCATACCATTACTTATCACATATCCTATTTGGGGAACAGTCCAGCAATTTCTAACGATTGGTTTGGTAGCAGGAAATTTGAGTACATTAAAATCGCTAAAACTTAAAAAGGGAATTGTCATTTTAATTACTGCTATTTTGTTTTCTTTGGTACATTATCCATCTGTTTGGTTATTAATTGGCACATTTATTCTAGCCATATTCTATGGATATATTTATCTGAAATCTAAAAACTTGTACGTCTTGGGCTTATTCCATGGCTGGTTAGGTGCTTTGTTTTATTACACTGTCGTTAATCAAGATCCATTTGCAGATGTGTTTTTAAAATATTTAAACTAATTCATTATGAATTCAAAACTTATTAAAGAATTACCAGATTTGTTAGCAAATGATGTGATTTCTCAAGAAGTTGCTTCAAAAATAGAAGACTACTTTTTAAACAAACAAGACCAAACACCAAATAGATTATTTACAGTATTTGGAGTGTTAGGGTCGCTTTTGGTTGGTTTAGGTATTATTCTTATTCTAGCGCATAATTGGGATGATTTTGCGAGAAGTACAAAAACTTTTTTAGCTTTTTTACCATTAGTCATAGGTCAATGTTTTGTTGCGTTTTCAATTTGGAAGAAGAAAAGTAATGCTTGGAAAGAGTCTTCGGGTACTTTCTTGTTTTTTACAATAGGATCTAGTATTGCGCTTGTAAGTCAGATATATAATATTCCAGGCAATTTAAGCACGTATGTACTCACTTGGATTGTTTTGAGTTTGCCTTTAATCTATTTGTTAAAATCAAATGCAGTCGCCATTTTAAATATGATTGCGATCACCTATTATGCCTGTGAAGTTGGTTATAGTTTTGGTTCATTTGGTGAATCTCCATGGTTATATCTTGTGATGATGGCTTTAATAGCTCCACATTATTATAGATTATTGAAACATCATAAAAATGCTAATATGACGTCAATATTCAATTGGTTGTTTCCATTAAGTTTGACCATTGTTTTAGGAGCGTTTGTAGATCAACTTTCAGAATTAGGCTTCCTCATGTATCTCTTACTCTTTAGTTTGCTTTATAATATTGGTAAGATTCCATTTTTTGATGAACAAAAATTAAGACGCAATGGGTATCTCATTTTCGGGTCTTTAGGAATTGTGATTATGATCTTAACCATGAGTTTTGATGGCTTTTGGTATTTGGAGCGTTTCTTTTTTAATGCGCAAGAAACGTACGTATCAACGATTCTTTTCATCGCTAATTTAGGTTTGCTTATATATTCTTATTCAAAAGGATGGTTAAAGACGTTTAACTTGTTTCAATACATATTTGTACTGTTTTCTATGTTATATGTTTTCGGATTAAATATTCCAATTATTGGCACAATAGCAGTTAATTTGATGGTCTTGGCTTTAGGAATTACAACCATTAAAATTGGAGCGGATAAATTTCACTTCGGAATTTTAAATTACGGATTAATAATAATCACTGCATTAGTAACCTGCAGATTCTTTGATACAAACATGAGCTTCGTTATTAGAGGATTGCTATTTGTTTTTGTTGGTTTAGGATTCTTTCTTACCAATTATATCATGCTCAAAAAACAGAAATCAAGAGTTGAATCTTTAAAACACTAAATCATGAAACGTAAACACATATTCATACTATTTATTCTTGTTGCAATTGCGCAAATTGCAGTGCCTGCACAAATGATTTTTGGACGTGAATCCATTTTAAAATCAGGAACTGCTTTTAAATTTAAAACCGAACCTGTAGACCCTTCAGATCCATTCAAAGGAAAATATATCATTCTAAGTTATGATGTTGATAACGTCAAAACCGATGATAAAGATTGGCAAAGACAACAAGACGTCTATATTTCTATCGCAAATGATAGCTTGGGTTTTGTAAAAGCGATTTCTGCAAGTATAGAAATCCCTAAGGTAGGCGATTTTGTAAAAGCAAATGTGAATTGGTATTCAGAGCGAGATAATATTTTAAGATTCTCATTGCCTTTTAATGAGTTTTATATGGAAGAAACTAAAGCTTACGATGCTGAGTTGGCGCATAGAAAAGCACAACGAGATTCATTGCCAAATAATACCTATGCTTTAGTGTATATTAAAAATGGTGATGCTGTTTTAAACAATGTGTTTATTAATGAAATACCAATCGCTACGTTTGTAGAAAAGTAGATTAACTTTGTGCTATAGTTGTTTCTTATCTCTGTTTTTTGAGATTTGTTTCTTGCCAATTCTTCTAAACATAACAGTAAATGCATAAATTGTAGCGAGGATTAGCGCAGTAAGCATTGCAAATTTAGCTGATGATTTAAAAGTCGTCTCTGTGAAATAGTAAATCCATAATAGAGCTAACAATACATTAAATAGTAAAATCATGTATTTTCTAGATTCTATTCTTGAAAGACTAGCGTCTTTTACTACAAACGTATTTGAGATCTGGTCATGAACAGCTCTTTCATCATCACTAATTCCAGAAAGTACACTTAGAAATCTGCTCAGACTTCTTATGAATAATTGAAAAACACTTGGCTTATTGCCATTTTTATCGACGACTTTTGTTTGAGTCTGAAATTTACCTGGAGTTCTACTATATAGCAATTCAAAAATGAAGTAATATATAAATCTAACACCTAAATAAATCCCGAACGCTTTGAGGTATGTTGTAAAGCCAAGATTGATTGATGGGTAAATAAAATAAATAATTAAAACGACTAAAATGCCCAGAATAGAGGATAGAATAAAATCAATTCCTAGATTTTCACCACGTTCCGTTTCATTGGCTAGGTTGTGGCTTGGGTATTTTTGGTTTGTTATTTTCATTTCTTTAATCTAGCCGACAAAGATATAAACTAAAAAAAGAAAAAGCTCCAGATTTCTCCGAAGCTTTTTTAGACTAAGTTCAAGGCATTTTAATATTTAATTCCGAAGTAATTGCAAACCTCATGATAGTTATTGATGTCTACATTAGCATTCTCTAATTGACTGTAAATATCATTTGGCTCATTCATTCTATTTGTGTTAGAAGACTCTATAATAATGACCTTTACTAGGTCATAAAGTCCAACCACAGGAGTTGTTGTACTTCCTGTAATTCTATCATAAAAAAAGATATCTAGATCAGATGGTTGTAATTCCACTTCCATCATATCATTAAAACTAATTCCAGGAATAGTGAAATAAGTACTTTCTCTTGCTATGTAAGTGAGAATAGCATCATTCTCAATAACATCCTGAGTTAATTCTGGAAAATTTATTGAAAAATTAGTGCTATTTATTGCTGACACGTCAAACGTAAAAGTTTGCACGTTAGCATTGCCATCTTGTCCTGCTTCACCTTGTTCTCCTTGAGATCCATTAATACCATCAATTCCGTCAGTGCCATCTTCTGCTTCACAAGAATATGTGAATGCTATTAATAAGGCGATAATAAAATACGTTGTAGTTCTCATTGTTGCTTTTAGTTTTTTCATGATTTTAAATTATAAATTTTTGTTTCATCAAAATTACATGTGAAGCATTGTAGGGAATATCAGTTATGTTACAAAGTATAGAACATATGTAACATAGCAATATTTATTGGCACAATTGCTTGATTTACAAGTGTCCTTGGGTAATTATTTGTCTCCATTTTTACATAAAATGATTACAAATAAAAAAAGCTTCAGATTTCTCTGAAGCTTTTTTTTAAATATTATGATAATCTAACGTCTAAAATATTATCCATTAGGATTTAATATCGCGTCGATACGTTCAAGAGCATCTGCAATATGCATTCTGCTTAATGTATCGGCTCCACGTGCAGATCTTAATTGACTACGTAGCGATTTTAACTCAGCTCTAACAACAGCTCTAATATCAGATTGACTAGTGTTAACAGCAGTCGCTTTAACATAAGGACTACGTGATCTACCACTTTGATTTTCCGCAGTCATCATTTCTCCTAATCTGTCAATATGTGCACGTTGTAAATTACGTCTGTAAGTATCAATTTTCTTACCTGTACGTAATTCACTCCAAATTCCTTTACGAAGATCACTCATCATATCAGGTAGTGAATATGCTTTGCTATCGTAGGTATTTGCTTCTGTTAAACGTTGCATTTTACCCAAGCTCATGATGTTTTTTAATGTGCGCTCTTGTAAACCACGAATACGCTCTACCGAACCTGTAAACTCGATACGATCAAAGATGTCTTTATTAATCAACCAATCTGGTGTTGTAAATAAATTATCTTGGATAAATTGCATTGCTTCCTTTTGTTTCGCTTTTGGTACAGCAGTATAAACCGCTCCTTCTTGACCTGCAGCTTTATAATGCTCATAAACTCCACCAATGTTATTTGAAACGTGTCCCATATAACGGTTAAATTGAGATACCACATGACCATACATTTCTTGTAAATCGTCGTAATTTTCACCAGTTTCTGTAGTCCATTCAATTAAGTTTGGTACAATACGCTTTAAGTTTTTAATTCCATAGCTACTTGCTAACATGGCATCATCACCTAAATCTTCAGTTTGAGAACTTGGGTCTACAACATCTCCAGCTTGTTGGTGTCCAAAACGATACATTGGATCTCCAGCATGTTCCATAATCCAACTGTTAAGGATTGGTTTTTCTTCTTCCGCAGTTTTTCCGAAGATAGGTCTGTAACCCCAAGAAATTGCATACTTATCATAAGTACCAATATCTGGCATTAGTGCAACACCTTCATCTCCTGGTTGAGCTACGTAGTTAAAACGTGCATAATCCATAATTGAAGGAGCAGTACCAAATTCTTGTGTAAATGCTGCATCACGTAATTTTTCTACTGGATACGCAACACTACTTCCCATATTATGAGGTAAACCTAATGTATGACCAACTTCATGAGAAGATACAAAACGAATTAAACGTCCCATAACTTCATCTTTAAATTGCGGACTCTGAGCATCTGGATTGATGGCTGCAGTTTGTACAAAGAACCAACCACGTAATAGAGACATGACGTTGTGGTACCAGTTAATATCACTTTCTAAGATTTCTCCTGTTCTTGGGTCACTTACGTGAGGTCCATTTGCATTAGGGATTGGAGATGCTAAATAACGTACAACAGAGTAACGTGCATCTTCTGGGCTCCATTCTGGATCTTCTTCAACTGTTGGTGCATCTTTAGCGATAATTGCTTCTTTAAATCCTGCAGCTTCAAATGCGACTTGCCAATCTTCAATACCTTGTTTGATGTATTTTCTCCATTTTACAGGCGTTGCTCTATCAATATAATATACGATTTGTTTCTTCGGAAGAACTAACTCTCCTCTATTAAAGGCTGCCATGTCTTCATCTCTAACCTCTAATCTCCAACGATCAAGAAACTCTAATTCCTTGCTTTTTTGATCTTCTTGTCCGTAATCTGTTTGGCTACTTGTAAACCAACCAACACGCTCGTCAAAATAACGACGTTTCATTGGGTTATCTGGTAATAAAATCATTGAGTTATTGATTTCAATAGAAATACTACCTGTACTTGAGTTAGAAGGTGGACGTCCAGCAGCATAGGTCTTTACGTGTCTTGCTTCAATATTTCTTGGGTAACTTTTTATGCTTTCAATATAAGATTTGTCACTTTCTAAACGTGTAACTCTATAAGGTGTTCTTCGGAAAAACGGTAACCCTAATGATTTTACATCTTTTTCAAATAAAGGTGTTGCATCAATTACAGTACTCGTAGAATCTTTGCTGAATGCTTTAATTGGAAATGTATATAAAACAGGCTCAAAATTTGAATTCACTACCGCCTCACTAACCGGAAGTGAATCAGCAGCAACAACGTTATAAGATACAACGCGTACAATTACTTTTTTGCCTTTTTTCTCCCAACGTAATACTTGCTCGTTTTGTTTTCCGCCACCAAAACCTAATCCGCTTGCAGTTTTAGAAATACGAGTCACCATTAACATTTCTCTATCAAAAAGAGAATCTGGAATTTCATAGTAATATTTATCATCTAATGTATGAACTGTAAATAGTCCAACATCACTTTTTGCATCTTTAGTAATGACTTTATTGTAAGGTTTTGGGTCATCTTTGCCAGGTTTTTTTCCTGGTGGTTTAGCAGCAGCAGTCGCTGCATCTTTTTTACTTGCTTTTTTTGCTGTGGAACATGACACAGCAACAAAAAATACGGAAACTACAAGAAGTAGTTTGATAGAAAAGTGTTTCAAAGTGGTTGATTTTTTAAATTAGTCTTCTAAAGTAATAAATCCCACAATGGGATGAAAAATATAGGCTAGTTTTGTTACTATTTTAACTTAATATTTGGAAAATATTGAGAAAACATGAGGTAGAATATATTTGAGAATCAGTGGTTCATATTTTAAAACAAAAAAGCCACGATCTCGTGGCTTTTTTGTTTTGCTAAATGTTATTTTTTACTCTAATGAATTAATGTATTCAATAAGTAAATCAACACCTTCTTCATGAACAAAGGTTGTGCCTATTAATGGCATTCCATATTCTGGAATAGTATTTTGGATTCTTGTTAGAATACTGAAACGACTCTCAGAGATAGAAGATTCCTCATAAGGGATTTCGTAATCTAATCTTAAATTTGATTGCTCTTCACAAAAACCACCTACAGTATGACAGTGAGCACAATTGATATCCATATAAGCTCTTGCTCGTCTGTCTAAAGACACAGAAGCATCATCCCATTTTGGTAATAGACTTACGCTTGTAGGATCTGCTAGACCATCGAGCATATCATTGTCAATTAACTGTTGCAATTGATTTGATCCATTAAAGTTAAAATTAATAGTACGCATTTTAGGACCTATTGGCACCATTGATGCTCCATTTTGATGACAAGTAAAGCAATCTGCATCTGAAGGGATTTCATAATTAATACTATTAGAATCACCATTAGAATCAATCCAACTTACAGGAACAGTACTACCAGCTAAGTCTAAAATAGCTTCTGTTTGAGCGTCATTCCATTTGTAATCTCCAGATTCCCATGATCCATCAATTTTAATCAATATTCGTGTTTCTATAATGTTTTGTCCTAAAGATGTATCTCTATCGTCAATATTGTAGTAAAAGGTTTTTACTATGATTGAATTATTAGGAAAGATAGGTAAGCCTTCACCGTTATAGGTTAATTTTTGACCTGTAGGTAAAACGAAGAAACGTTGTTTTGAAGCATAATCTGTATATAATGTTGAATTTAAATCGTATTCAAAACCATAAGGAGTAATCTCTAAATTGTTTAAATCACCAACATAAAGGTTTAATTCTGAAAGTGTTGGTCTAAATTCTGGAATTACAGGAATTGCTAATGTTGTAAATGTTATCACTTGAGAGTTTGAACTCATGTTAGTTTCAGAACAAACAGCTTTAACATAAAGGTCGTAATTTGTATTTGGTAATAGACCTGTTAATTCTAAAGATGTATTGTTTGATGTGATTGTTGCTCCAGAACCGATGCCAAATCCAGATGTACCATATTCTAATTTATAATTGTTACCTGTGTTAGTATTGTCATTCCAAGTAATAAGTGCAGAAGTATCTGTAATCATGCTTGAGTCTACATTTGTAACTGTTATACATGGTGTCACAGACGTTGTAAAGCTGTAAACATCTGTATACATACTTATGTTGTTTTCAGAACAAATAGTTTGTACATATACATCATAAGTTGTATTGCCTTGTAATCCTGAAATAGCAATAGTTGCATCTGTAGTAGAAATCGAAGTTCCACCACCTAAAGGGAACCCAGTAGTGCCATATTCTATAATATAAGATCCTATGTTGCTAGCATCATTCCAAGTTATATTTGCAGTATTATCTGTCACTGTATTTGATGATACATTAGTAACTGCGTTACAAGCAGCAATCATATCGTCATCATCATTACAAGCAAATAAAAAACCTGTAACAAGAAGGAGTAAGCTTATTTTTTTTAACATTTGGGTTGTTTTTCTGATTAATAGCGTATTGCGAATGTAATAAAAAAGTTTTTTAGTATATCTATTAAATCGTTATTAGGTAGGATTTTAACCATGAAAAAATACTTTTTTTTCATTGATCTTATTATGTCATTTGTTTTAAAGGTATTCTGCAATAATTAAAGCGTGGTCTGAAGCATTGGAGTATTCTTTTTTCAAAACAATAGGTTTATGCTTTTTTGATAACCAAACATGATCAAGTTCTAACAGCGGAATTCCCATAGGCCATGTCGCAGTAAATCCATCATTACAGGAGTGAAAGCTTTCAAAATTTTCTTTATATAGATCAAAAAAAGCACTTTCGTAAGGTATGTTAAAATCTCCAACAATGTAGTCTACTTGGTTTTGATTTGCCAAATTTAAAATGTGTCCTAAAGGGACTTTTTTGTCAACTAACAAATTAGAGGTCGCATCTGAAATCATCATCTTTACGCTTTTATGTCTCAAGGTGATTTTTAAAACAGCAGAAGTTTGAATGTCATCTTCATATACAAAATCTAATAGAGTAATATTTCCTTTTGCAGCAATTAGCATTGCACCACCTAAAACCTCAAAATTATAGTCTGGGAGTTCTAATTTTAATGCTTCAAAATTGGTTAAAATTTCCTTGGGAGCTTCTACAAAAGCCAGAATATCTGGTTGGTAATTAGCAACGCTTTCTTTAAGAACATCAATTGGGAGTTGGTCACGTTTTGCTAAATTCCAGAATAGAACTTTTGATGACTCTTTGTTTGAAACAGGTTTGGTTGTTTGGTAATCATTTTTGAACCACAACGCTATTAAAATACCACAGACAATAATTAAAGAGATTCTAATTTTTTTTCTTCGGAAACATATAACCAAAAGTACAAGTCCAACTAAAATAAGAATAGGCATTGGAGATGCATAAAACAATATGCTCAGTGGGAAAATTCTATCTTTAATTAGAAAGTGAACTAGTAATAAAAAAGCATACCCAAATAGGAGGTATGCTTTATAGTTTTGTCTTAAATTTAGTTTCAAAGTCATTGTATTTCGATACTAAACTAACAAGTGTTTAAAATATTGTGTTAAGCTATTTCTACAAATAGGCCATCATCATTTTTGAGAACTTTGGCTACACTTTTGGCAGTGAGTCCTTTTATAGATTTATCCCATTTTTTATTACTTAAACCAGATTGTACTTTAAGATCATTAAGTGCTATTGGTGAATTTGCTTTAAGAATAGCGAAAATTGCTTTTTCTTCCTCGCTCATTTCAACTTTCTTCTTTTCTGCACGCATTTGAGGAAAGAATAATACTTCTTGAATAGACTGATTATTCGTTAAAAACATAATTAAACGATCCATTCCAATTCCCATTCCAGATGTTGGAGGCATTCCGTATTCTAAAGCACGTAAGAAATCGTGATCTATAAATTCGGTAGCTTCATCATCACCTTTAGCAGCCAGTTTAAGTTGGTGCTCAAATCGTTCTCTTTGATCTATTGGGTCGTTTAACTCTGAATATGCGTTAGCGATCTCTTTTCCGCAGACCATCAATTCAAAACGCTCAGTCAATTCTGGGTTTTCACGATGCTCTTTACATAAAGGACTCATTTCCTTTGGATAATCGGTAATAAAGGTTGGTTGGATGTAATTTCCTTCACATTTTTCTCCAAAAATTTCATCAATAAGTTTTCCTTTACCCATGGTATCGTCAACTTCAATGTGCATGTCTTTTGCTGCTTGGCGAATTTCTGCCTCAGTCTTACCAGTGATATCAAAACCAGTAAAATGTTTGATAGAATCTGCCATGGTTACACGAGCGTAAGGTGCTTTGAAGTTAATTTTATGCTCTCCAAATGTTGCTTCGGTTGTTCCGTTGACAGCGATTGCGCAGTGTTCTAAAAGTTGTTCGCAGAAATCCATCATCCAATTGTAATCTTTGTAAGATACATAGATTTCCATGGCAGTAAACTCAGGATTGTGAGTTCTATCCATACCTTCATTTCTAAAGTTTTTAGAAAACTCATAAACACCATCAAAACCACCAACAATTAATCGTTTTAAATACAACTCATTAGCAATTCTCATGTACAACGGAATATCTAAACTGTTGTGATGAGTGATAAACGGACGAGCAGCAGCACCTCCAGGAATTGGCTGAAGAATTGGTGTTTCAACCTCGAAATATCCAGCTGTATTGAAAAAATCACGCATTGCAGTAAATAACTTTGTGCGTTTTACGAATACTTCTTTAACGTGTGGATTTACAACCAAATCTGCATAACGCTGTCTGTAGCGCATTTCTGGATCGTTGAATTCATCAAAGGTTTTACCTTCACTATCTGTTTTTGGTAGAGGCAAAGGTTTTAAAGCTTTACTAAGTAACGTAAAACCTTTAACCATGACTGTTTTTTCACCAACTTTAGTGGTGAATAATTCGCCTTCAATACCTATAAAATCTCCAATATCTAAGAGTTTTTTATAGACATCGTTGTATTTGCTTTTGTCATCTCCAGTACAAATTTCATCTCTGTTAAAATAGACTTGTATTCTGCCAGCACTATCTTGTAGCTCAGCAAAACTTGCATTTCCTTGAATACGACGAGACATTAATCGACCAGCTATAATGACCTTTTTACCGTCTTCAAAGTTGTTTTTAATCTGTTTTGAAGTGTGGTCTACAGGGAATAAATCTGCAGGATAAGGGTTGATGCCTATGGCTCTTAATTTTGCGAGTTTCTCGCGTCTTACTAATTCTTGTTCTGAAAGCTGCATGCTAAATATATTTATGATAACCTATCTTCACGATAAGCAGGTGCAAAATTACATTATTTACAAGAATTAGGGAACTACTTTTTACATTGATTTAGTTTATCAAAACAGATTTTTCTAAATCTGTAAATAGAAAAACCGTTTTTACCTTATGACTTTCTATTGGCCACGATTGAATTATCGTTTTTACCTTCAAATTTAGCGCTTTAATACTATTGTATAATCCCAATTGTCTTGCGCTAGCTTTTGTAATGTCTCCGTTTTTGGGAATCCAACATAAATCATCCTGAAACAATAATTGTTCTTCTGGGAAATAGTAAATCAAATAATCTACAGTGTGCGCAGATTTTTCTCCAATAAAATAGATTTCCATCTCTCTTTTTGAACCTAAAATCAAATGATCTGTAATGATTTGAGTTTTTAAAGGTTTTGGCTCTAACTCTAAATTATCTGGTTCAATCGTGTGTGAACTATTGGCTATAAACTCAACATATTCTTTACTAATTGAAGTACATAATATTGTAGCATCTTCATGAACGAAAGCTCTCAGGCCACCTAAATAATGCGGATGATGATGTCCAAATACAAAATATTTTATTGGTTTAGTTGGGATGATTTTTTTTACTTCGGAAATAATAAGCTCCCCATTTTTGCTGTTTATTGGAGCTTCAGCAACCAACACATAATCATCAAATTCGACAACCATAACTTTATCATCTGTATGTAATAGATCTATGAAGTAGATGAAGTCGTTGTATTTTGTCGTTTTTAATTCTGGAATGATTTCATCTTCTACAATTTGATAGCCTATGGGTTCGGATAAAAGTTTAGGTAAATTTGAGGTAATACTACTATCTGTAATTTCAATGTGGTCTATGATTTTTCCATTGATTTTTTCGACAGTAATTTTTCTTGGAAAAGATACTTGTTCTAACTCTCTATATTCAGAATATAAAAATGTCGTCGTAACATCACCATATAGTTCGTCAAAACCAGTGTAAGTGATTTTTTCTACTAGATTATTAGCGCGATTGATATAAATTTCAGTTAAAAACTCGTTTATTTTTGTTGAATAACAAATCGTGTCATCAGTTGATTTTATTTCAATAGCGCTATTATTCTTAATCACATATTCAATTAAAGTTAGTGGCGAATATCTTGCTGTATTCATTAGTTTTTCGAACACAAATTTTGAAGATACAGATCTAATCTCTTGGTCACCATAATCTAAATTAAGGATATTGAAATTCACAATATCAGTTTTAGAAGTGTAATTTCGGTTTCTATTCGTAGTTAAACTATCTCGTTTTGAGAAATGTCTTTTGTTAATCCATACTTCTCCTTTAATACTATAAACATTTGTTTCCCAAGGTTTAGAATTATGACCAAGTAGGTGTTCTTGTTCGGTATAATTAACATGTAGAACTTCGTTTTCTGATTTACTAGAAAGTATTTTAGAAGCAGTTTCTAAATAATTAATTTGAGAGAAACATAATGATGCATTTGCAAAAACAAGTACTGTAAAGAGGTGTTTAACTATAAGTTTCATAGAGGCTTATTGTTGATTATCTAAATCCTTCAAAACTTCACCTTTGATTCTTAATATTTTATTTCCTTCAGTAGCATTAGACATTACTGTAATAGATTTTGAGAATTTACCTAGTCTGTTAGTTGCATATTTAATACTAATCTCTGCAGAAGTTCCTGGAAGAACTGCTTGTTTAGGATATGTTGGTACAGTACAGCCACAAGATGTTTTTACATTAGAAATTACAATTGGAGCATCTCCTGTATTTTTGAAAGTGAACACTCTAACACCATCTGCATTTTGTTGGATGGTACCATAATCTATAGTTGTAGTTTCAAAAGTAAGAACGCCAGAAGTCTCATTTTGTGCAAATGACATACTTGTAAATAATAAGGCGATTGCAACTAGTGCGCAATTGAAAATTGATTTTAAACTGTTTGTTTTGAGTGTAATGAAATTCATGATATTTGTTTTTTTGATTATTAAGTCACAAACATCATTAATTACTTTGGGAAATCTTAAAAATAGGAGGTTGAAATGAGTACTAGTCCTTAGGTTGAATTGTGTAACTATTTGGTAAACAGTGATTTTAATTCGTTTCTGGAATTGACATTTAATTTTTTATAAACGTTATTTACATGTGTTTTAACAGTGCTTACGCTTACAAAAAGCGTTTCTGCTATGTCTTTATTCGTATTATCACCTAACAATAAGTCTAAAACATTTTGTTCTTGTTTTGTCAATTGCTCTTTAGCTTCGATATGTTGTTTTGATTTTTTGTTTTTTGCTGAAATGAGAAACCACAAGTTTAATAGAACTGAAACAATAAGTAAGCCAACCCAAAGGTAAGACCAGTTAAAGCTTGATTTTTCTTCCGAAGGAAACACAATAAACTTATCTGAGGTTAATTCTGCCTCATACTGTTTTGCGTAAGATGAATTTGGATAGGAATCTTGTAATCGCTCCAACAATTCATCATAATAAGAATTCGTTTTTAAATCTTCTAAATAATAATTATGAAACTGATTACCACGATCAGATAGAAAAGCGTAGATGTAAAGTTCTGCTAAAGGTTCGTCAAGATCTTTACCATAATTTTGTAATGTTTTAAACCATTTTTTGTTGTTTAAATTTCGGTTTGCTTTGCTTCTAAATTCAGAATAAGCAAATCTCATTTCCTCTTTTAGAGAGTCAATTTGGATAAAAGCACTTGTTTTTGGATTGTTTGAATCAATATCGCAAAACATTTGAGCATCAAAAGATAATGGGAACGTTATGGAGTCTGTACGTTTCGCAATGAATAAAATATCCTTATAATCTGTGCAATGACCATCAAAATGATTGCTACTTTGATTAGATGATGTGCAATTGTCAACGTGTAGTTTATAGATTTTTTGCTGAATATCAAGCAGGTTCTGGTCAAACTTAAAGAAGCCACTAGAATCGGTTTTTACTTTAGTGATAATTTGCTCATCGTTGATGCCATCGAGTGTTCGGTAGTCTTCAATAACCGAAAGATAGACTTCACTTTGCCAACGTTCATTGTCAATGTGTCCTTGGAAATGATGTTGTGCAACCGCAACATTTCCGAAGAAAAAAATAATAACATATACTAAATATCTCACAGCACTAAACTACTATATTTTATTGAAAACCTGAGTTCGACCTAACATTTGTTTTCAGTTTGAATGAATTTTTATTCTATTAGCAGTTATGATTTTGAAAGACTAACTGGTTAATTTGAAAAATTAGAACAATAATTGGAAAAAAATCATCAAATCTTTTTAGAAACCTTGATAAAATGCAATCTTATTGTTTAAAATTATCTCGATATTCCAATAATTTCACACTTCAAATCTCACTTTTATTGGGGTTCTGAAAATTAAATCTTAAGTCGAACTCAGGTTTAAATGTAACAAAGAAACTCAAATGACGTCCTATAATTACATCAGTCAATTCATGTCGAGCACATTTCGGCATCATTAAAATTATTACATATGAGTTTTTGGAGAGTTATTCTCGCTATTATTTGTCCGCCTTTAGCTGTTATAGGAAAAGGGTGTGGTTCTATTCTAATTGTCTTTATACTTTGGATATTTGGATGGGTTCCTGGTGTCATTGCAGCACTAGTAATTCTTAATAATCCTGAAAGATAAAACCGTATCTTTGTTGTATTAAACCATTAAATATTTTAAAATGAATAAATTTTTCACACTCATTGCGTGCGCTTTAACATTGACTTTAACGAGTTGTCAGTTTTCTGAAAACATCTATATTAACGAAGATGGAAGCGGTAAAATGGAATTTTCTATGGATGCCTCAGAAATGATGGAAATGGTATCTCAAATGGGAGATGGAGAGTCTTCAAAAGGAATGGATAAAGCAATGGATTCTACAATAGTTTTTAAAGATTTTATTGAAGAAAATAGAGATAGTATCGCAACCTTATCACCAGAGGAGCAACAAAAAATAATGGCTTTAAAGGATTTTAAAATGCACATGCAAATGAATCCTGAAACCAAAAAAATGGTGTTTGATTTATCTACAGATTTTAAAGATGCAAATAATCTTCAAGATATGTTTAAGGCGATGAATAGCTTTAGTAACCTACAAGGTAAAGGTGGAGCTGAACAAAATACGCCATCGAGTCCTTTTTCTGGTATTGGAGAAGATGGGTCTACAGATGTGCAATATTCTTATGATGGAACCGTGTTTAAGAGATCGTCTAAGATTATTGATAAAGAATTACACCAACAGTCACTAGATAGTTTAGGGCAATCTGCTATGATGTTTGGGTCTTCTAAATACACGATTAATTATCATTTTCCTAGAGCTGTTAAATCATTCTCTAAAGAAGGTGCAATGTATAGTGAGGATAGAAAAACGGTGACTTTTGAAGTTGGATTTATGGACATGCTTAAAGATCCTGAGTTATTGGATTTTGAAGTTGTTTTAGAAGATAAATAGTGTGAATAAACATATAAAACTCCAAGATTTAGGAACTAAAGATTTTAAAGAAACTTGGGATTACCAAGAGGAAATCTTTAAAGGTATTTTAGATACTAAAATCAAGAATAGGCGTGAAGACGCAGGATTAGAAACAGATAATTATTTTCTGTTTGTTGAGCATCCTCATGTATACACTTTAGGTAAAAGTGGTGATGTGTCTAATTTATTGCTTTCTGAAGAGCAATTGACTCAAAAAGGAGCAACATTCTACAAAATAAATAGAGGAGGAGATATCACGTATCATGGACCTGGTCAAATTGTTGGTTATCCTATATTGGATTTGGATAATTTTTTCACTGATATTCATAAATACCTAAGATTTCTTGAAGAGGTGATCATTCTAACGTTAGATGAATACGGATTAAGAGCCGAACGTAGTCCTGGTGAAACAGGTGTTTGGTTAGACGTTGGTACACCATTTGCCAGAAAAATTTGTGCCATGGGAGTTCGTGCTAGTCGTTGGGTGACCATGCATGGTTTTGCACTAAATGTCAATGCCGATTTAGGTTATTTTGATAACATTATACCTTGCGGAATTCGTGGCAAAGCAGTCACGTCTTTACAGGTTGAGTTAGGTGTTGAAAAAATAAATGAAGCCGAAGTTAAAGAAAAACTTCTGAAGCATTTTAGTGCGCTTTTTGAGGCTGAGTTTGTTTAATTTTACTTATTTACTTGTATTTAAAAACTCTAATAATTCACTACCAACAACCTCTAATGCTTTTAATACTGCTTTAGATTTTGTTTGCTCACGCAATTCTGAATCTGTGAGTTCCTTAGACGTTTTTTGACCAAAACTTTCTTGAGTAGAAATCGTTGTAAAAGGAATAATTCCTGTTTTAGTATCCATTAAAAAAATCTCAACAGTAGCAAAGGCTTTTGTTTCATTTGCAGAGAACGTTTTGTATTTATAGTACGTATCACTTCTAATATTGTAAACGAGTAGGAGGTTAGCTTGCAAACGAATAGAGATATCTCTCAAACTCACAATAGAAGAGTTTTTATCTGCCATAATAGATGGCATTAAAATAGTTTTATTCACTTTTTGAGAACTTTGGATTTTAGATTTTAAAGCGTCAACATAAGACTGTTGATTTTTTAGAAACTCTTCATCACGATAACCATAGTACGTATTATGGTTAGAATCTTTAGTGTAGTTGAAAACAGCAACTTTAAGAGAGTCTCCAAGCTCTATGTTGCCATTGAGTATTAAAGGAATGTTTTCTTCGGAAATCGTCTGTCCTGAAGAGTTGAACAATGATTTGGTAATGGTTTCTTGGCTTCTATACTTTTCGCTTTCATAAGAAGAGTTTGGTAAGGTTTTTACCGCATTACATGAACTAAAAACTAAAAAAACGAGAATGAAGTAAAATGGATATTTCATGTTAGTTAGATTTTATTTCTTAACGCTAAATAGAAACTATTATTATTTATCCTTCCTCATTAAAAAACACTTTGTAAAAGTGCATTTTCTTCTCGTCATCATAGCCACGCTCTAGATACTCTGCAGATGCATCAGGAGCATCAACATCAAGTTTGATTTGAATGTTAGTATCGAGTTTGATTTCGGTTTTGATTTTTTGCTTTTGTTTCTTTAAAACCACATCAGACACATCAAATTGGTTTCTAATGAGTATGTTATGGTCGGTCTCGTATACTTTTTTATAATCTTCAAAAAGCTGTATGGTATCTTCTTCATCAAAAACTTCTTCTTTAAATGTTTCTACATTCACGATTTCGTTTTCTTTGAAAAAATCTACAGTTTTAGCTAAGAAGTTACTTTGTTGTTGTCCGCCAAATTGAGGTTGCATGACCTCTTTTGAGAAATCTCGGCACATTTCGATATAATTCTTAGTATGCTGATTAGAATCATCAGGATATTTAATGTTTAAGAAGCTTTTAATCCAATATTGTGCATCATAGTTATTGTTGTCGACACTTAGTACTATCTTGCCTTCAGTATCTGCAGCATTAAGGATTAAAACGCCTTTATCTACTTTTTTAGTCGAAATTCCTTTTTGTGCAACAATATCATAACTGCCCTCTTCTAAATAAGTTTGGAAGAAATGAGATTTGTTTTCGATTTTAAAAATTCCAATAGCATCCGTTTGATAATCTTCATATTGAATATCATGAAACATGCAAATAATAACATCACCTGTTTTTATTTGAGAAGAATTAGATTGTTCAAATAAATGTGTTACAATGTGTTTTGAGATGTCAACAAAATCAGAATCTCCTTCTAGTAATTGAGTGGCGTAACTATTAATTTCATTAAGATCAACATTGGAGTGGTGATTAAACCTGTAAGATTCCGCAAGACTTGTAAAAGGTCTCAATAAGTATGGGAGCATTAAGTCGTAGCTTATCTCTTCAAAATCAATGACTTGCTCTGAAAAAGCATTTTTAGTACTATTGAATTTGTTACCTACTTTATGAAGAATACATTTAGAAATTGAGGCTTTATTACGTTTAATCATAGTCAAAAATTTGAGTCACAATACTACTAAATTTTGACTTCATATTATCAAAAATGCAAAGAAAACTCTTTGATGCGTTCATTAAAAATTAGGCATCTATTTTATTGCAGTTAATGAGTTACTGTTTTATGAATTCTACACGTCTGTTTTGTGCTTTTCCTTCTGAAGTTGAATTATCTGCAACAGGTTCGTTTTCTCCTTTTCCTTCGGAAATAAGCCTACTTCCATCAATTTTATATACATTAATAAGAGCATGTTTCACAGCTTCTGCACGAGATTTTGAAAGTTTTAAATTTGTATCATCATTACCGTCTCCATCTGTATGACCAACGATTTTTAGTTTTATAGCATCATCCTGTTGTAATACTTGTGAGATTTGACGAATGATTCCATAAGATTGTGGTTTTATGTTTGCTGAGCCAGAGTCAAAAAGAATACCATTAGTAGAAATTTTTCCATCAGCGAGTAGTTTTCGTCTTAAATCGACACCACCTTCAGCAACTTTAAAATTACTCACATATAGATTTTCCTTATTGATATCTAATCCTCTTAAATGTAGCTTTATACTTTTCATGCTCACATTTTCTGGAAGTAATCTAGGAATGTCCACATACTTTGTTTCATTAATCCAAACTCTAAAGCGTTGTTTGTTAATGGCCACAGAAATATGATTTCTTTTAGTAACCTGTTTTCTGATGTCCACTTGTATTTCATTGCGAATTTCCCTCTTGCCATTAATACTATTTTCTACTATTAATCCGCGATCTATAAATTGACACAAAGGAATTTCGACCATTGCGAAATTAGTGTCTTTATTAAATGTATTGTTATCTGAGATTAATATTTGAAAGTAAGACTGTGAAGACGTTTTATTGTTTAAACCTTTTGTAAGCATATCGAACTCTAAAGTAAAGGTGTCAGGAAGATTTTTGATGTCTGGAATATACTTAGTATTTCTACCAGAAATAAGCCTAAGCCAATTATTTGGCGAATCATTAATCTTAACGAGTTCACCAGAACCATTAGTGTTCCATTTTGAAGGAAAATCGCCAATAAAATCTTGCGAAAAATCATCAAAAAATATGGTTTTATTGCCAGGTACAAAATCAAATTTACTTAATACTTCAAGATCGTGTGATATGTTCTCAGGGTCTTTATTATCAGTGTCATTCTCTTCATTTTCTGAATTTGAATCTCCATCATTATTGTCGTCATCACTTGAGTTTTCAACCTCATTATCATCCTCTTCTTTCTTGTTTCTTTCTCCCAAAAGCAATTCTTTCGCAGTTTTTATGCTGTACTTTATTGCTTTCTTTGCTTTATTTATTTGAAGTGTAGCTTTTCCTTGTTTGAGTATTCCTACTCCATCCAAGTCTGATATAATATTTGATGCGCTATCGCTTAAAGCTGTCATTTCAGTAAGTGCTTCTTCTAAGACATCGATATCTTCATCGTCTAATGGTGTTCCTGCTTGAGCATAACCATCGTATTTGTAGACTTTTTCATAAAGGTCAAAGGATTCTTGTACAAATGTATCTACACTAGAAATTCCTACTCTGCTTTTTGGGCGTTTTAATTTTTTGGTTTGTGAGTGAGATAATGGAATAAAAAATAAAAATGCTAAAACTGTTATGGCAAATTTAGAATACAATAGTTTATAAAACATGAATACTAATGTTTTGATTAGTAGTATGTTTGAAGATATGTAAACCTATTCGATTGACAAAAAATGATGTATATCTTGTAGGGTTTTGTGTGTATTTGGTAGTAATGAGAACTTATTTTTATCTTATTTCATAAACAATAATCATATTTTTATCTCCTTTTGTAATCACTTCTAATGAGTTGTCTTTATCAATATTATTAAGTTCTAATTGAGAGTTTGCGTATATGGGGAAGTTAGCAATTGGTTTTGCCTGACTGTCAAAAAGGAATCCTTTTTTAGATTGCAAATCTGTAACCGTAACATAGATTTTATCATTTATGTAAAAGATTTTTGGAGCGGTATATTCTCCAAAGTCTAATTCTATTGTTTTAGTTTTTATCGTCAGTTTATTATCGCTTAAGGATACAAATGTTCGACTTGTAGTTGCTATTTTATGATTACTATTTAGATTAAGGTTTTTGTGATTAACTTTCCCTTTAGTGTCTACTTGTATGAGTTCTCCATTAGTGTTAGAGGCTGTAAAGTTGTTATTATACAAATAGATTTCGTTTTTAGAAAAACTAATAGTTTCATTTACTTTTATTCTTGGCACACCTATACGATCCAAAATTTCTAGTTTGTTGCCATGAGTGAACACAATATAATCTTTTCTCCCAATTCTAAAATGTTTTGGTTGAGATGTGATAAGATTGTTTGCCGATTTGTATTTAAATCCCTTTACAGGGCCTCCATTTTTATCGTACATTAATACAGATTTCCCTTGGGTAATCAAGAGTCTGTAGTTTTTCTTTTTGTCATAATCAAATACAGAAACAGGTTGTGTAATTTCATCACTAAATTTTAATGGAAACTTGTTTACATCTTTACCGTTTCTATCTAAAACGTAGAGACGTTTTGAGGTGTTGAAAACGAGTTGTAATCTTCCGTTTTTATAGGTGTCAATTTGATTTATTTCACCTAGTATTTTTCCTTCAAGTTGTTTTTTCCAATAGACTTTACCTTGGTTGGATATAAGATATAAATTATTGTTTAGATCTTGAACAATAATATCCATTTGGTTGTTAGTATGGTTCTTAACTAATTGAGGTTGTGTTAACAAGTCTGTGTCAAGAGAGATGTTAAATTCTTCGGTTACAGAGTTGTTATTATTCTTGTTTTTATAGGTTTCAAAAACAGCTGTGATATGTGCGAAATTTGTATCATAAATGTGCTGAATCGCTGAAGATTTATATTTTGAGATATCTAATTTTTTATCGTCAGTGAAATTTAAGTTTAATACATTGTTTAATTCTGAATCATCTCCATAAATCAATAGTGATGATTCATCACTTAGATTTAATTTTAAATTCTTGTAAGAATTGGTTTCTGATAAGACTGAATTATTTTGAACACTTGAAATAATAGATTTTAAGAAGTCTATATCACCAGAGAACACAATAAAATCATCAATTGATATAAAATACTTTGACGCTTCTGAATTTAAAAAGAATTTAAAATCAATTAAAAAAGACGGAATCATTTCCGAAGAAAAAATATTGACATTCCTATAGGTATCAATATTAGTTTTAGAATCAAGATTTTCTAGTGTAATTGTTGGGTCAATTGATCTAATTAAAATGGCTTCTTGAGTTTTTGTGTTTGCCTGGCAAATTTCTAAAATATTCTGAAAATTAAAATCTTGAGTAATTGTAGTGTCAATGAGATGATGTCTCAGTAAATTGTTTTTAATACTATCATAATTATCAAAAGTTAAACTTTTAAAACCTTTTATATCAAGAGGTAGGATGGTTGCTGCTTTGTTTTCCTGCGGAATTGTATTCTTAAAAATATTAATCAAGCTGTTTGTAGAGTCGTTTGCTTTTGTTATTCCGTTGAAAACTATACCGTTTTGAGAAATATCACCATCTATCATGGTGTAGCTTGAAAATTTGAGTGCGTTTAAAGTAGAGTCTTTAAATATTTTAGGAGTAAAAAAGGATGATTTGTGGTTTATTAATATTGATACCATTTTGTCTTTATTTGACGTATCGTAAATGGTTTTAATTTCAGGATTAATTATGTTTTCTGTTTTAGGGTTTTTAACAATTTCTAGTTTGTTAGATGCAAATAAGATGCTATCTATAATGATGCTGTAAAAAGTTTGATTGTTATATAGCAATTTATTAATACCATCTTGACTTTTATAGGTCGAATCAATTTTAATACTTCTAATAGAGTCCAGAGTAATGCCTTCTTTTGAAAAAGGGATGATATAACTAATTTCTAAACTATCATTACTGTCTTTAGAAAGCGCAATCAAGCTGTGATTTTTATTTATATCATACAAAGGAGCTAGTAAAGACTTGAAGTTTTTAATTTTTGAGTAGCTTTCTAAAGTATTTGCTAATAGATTGTTCTTTAATCCATGCTCTAAGCCTTCCGAAGAATTTATTTTAATTAAAATTTCGGTTTGATCAGGAACTAATGAAAGTGGACTTAGCGATTTGGATTTAGAATTCTCGCAATTAAAAAGTAGCGACAAGCAAAAAAGGACAAGCCAGATTTTTTTCATTTAAAAGATTTTTACAAATATAAAAAGTTACAAGTCCAATTGATATTGTTCTGGTAATAATCTAAAAGATTTTCTGTGGTATTTTGTTATTCCATACTTTCTTATTGCATCTCTATGTTCTTTTGTAGGGTAGCCTTTGTTCTTTTTCCAATTATACATTGGGAATTCTTTATGAATTTCTTCCATATATGCATCTCTGTAAGTTTTTGCTAAAACAGATGCAGCAGCAATAGATGTGTATATACTATCTCCTTTAATAATAGTTTCAAAAGGTATGTCATTAAAAGGTTTAAATCTATTGCCATCAACAATTATAAACTCTGGAGCTATTTTAAGTTGCTCTATAGATTTGTGCATGGCTAAAATAGAGGCATTCAATATATTAATGGTGTCAATTTTAGTTGGGAAAATATGAGCGAAAGAGAATGTTGTCGCTTCATTTTCAATTATTGGTTTTAAAATATTTCTTTTTTTTTCTGAAAGTTGCTTGGAGTCATTAATAATACCGTTTTTAAAACCTATGGGAAAAATAACTGCAGCAGCTGTTACTGGACCAGCTAAACAGCCTCTTCCAGCTTCATCTGTGCCACATTCTAAATTAAATTGCGAAAACTTCGATTTGAGTCCCAAAATGTTAAAGTTTGAACAAAGTTAAAATTTTAACGCAACCTATTTACAATTTATGTATCTAATTACTAGTAACACTAAGGTTTAACTTAGTAAAAACGCTTTGTGACAATTAAATGTTTGTTAACATTTTTTTAGCATAAATACTTGTTTATTTAATATATTATTATGATGTTTGCGGAAGACTAACTCAAATAATTGTTTTATGAAATTAAAGTTAACATGGTTAATGACGCTATTTATGGCGTTTGTGATGCAACTCTCTTTCGCACAAGAGAAAACGGTCACAGGAACAGTTACATCAGCTACAGACGGACTTCCGTTGCCAGGTGTAAGTGTAATAGTAAAAGGAACTACGCGTGGAGTTCAAACAGATTTTGATGGTAATTACTCTATCAAAGCAAGTACTGGTGAAACACTAGTATTTAGTTTTGTAGGTATGAAAGGATCAGAAAAGAAAATTGGACAGAGTTCAACATTAAATCTCGCAATGGCTGAGGATTTAGCTGAACTTGAAACAGTTGTTATTACAGGTTATGCTGGAGCTACTAATAGTTCTAGAGTAACATCTGCTGTTGCAACGGTATCTGCTGAATCAATTGAGTCAGTGCCAATTAACTCTGTTGATCAATTACTACAGGGTCAAGCAGCAGGTGTGAATGTTAGTACAGGTTCTGGTCAGCCAGGACAGAGTGCTACAATCTTAATACGTGGTAGAGGATCTCTTAATGGAGATGTTGAGCCATTATTTATTGTGGATGGGGTTCCTGTAGATCAGGATAACTTTCGTAGTATTAATCAGAATGATATCGAAACGATGTCTGTCCTTAAAGATGCAGCGGCTACAGCAGTCTATGGAAATAGAGGTGCTGGTGGTGTGATTCTTATTACAACAAAAACTGGGAAGAAAGGTTCTGGTGTTCAAGTAAAATACAGAAATCTATACGGTGTTGCTAAGCAACCTAAACAAAGATTTAGTGTTATGAATGCTAGTCAGTTTTTAACTTTTCAAAGGGATTTACTTCCAGGAGATGCTGGTCAATTTGGAGATGGTTTGTCAGATGCTGCAATTGCAACAATAGCTGCACAGACTAATACAGATTGGACGGATATTTTCTTTAGAGAAGGTAGAACTATCTCGCATGAAATGTCTGTAACAACAGGTGGAGAGAATGCAACATCTTTTTCTTCAGTTCAGTATTATAAGCAAGAAGGTATAACATTAGGTAGTGATTTAAAACGTTTTTCTTTTAGAAATAACTTTAATTTAAATTCAAGTGATAATAAATTTAATTTTGTTACAAATTTCACGCTTAACTATTCTATTAGTGATTTCGTAGTAGATGCGGTTAGAGGAACTAATACTGGAGGGCAATTAGATAACCCTTTTATTGTTCCTTACATTGGTTTACCATATTTATCACCTTACAATGCAGATGGTTCAATTAATATTTGGGGAACTGGTCCTACCGCTGGAGGTGGTTCTGGTGCTTACAATGCAGATGGGACAATTAACCCAGATACTGCTAATGGATTTAAAAATACGCCTTTTATTGCTTTAAATACAGCAGCTTTAAATACAGATCAAGAATCTGAAGTAAAAATAATTGGCCGAATTGCAGCAGATTATAATTTTGCTAAAAATTTAGTAGCAGGTGTTTCTGTTGGTCTTGATTATACTAACATTGAAAGTTTAAATATTACTACTCCTAATAGTATTCGTGGTTTAATTACACCTAATGAAGGATCTTTGGATAAAGGTTCTCAAAGTGAAGGTTTTTACAGAGATGCTCGTTTTATTACAAATGCATTCATTAGATATGACAATGATATTACTGAGAAAATAAATTTAAATGCAGCAGTATTTGCAGAATATAATTATCAAAACACGCAAAATGCTGGTTTTACAGCATTAGGTATTAATCCAGCTTTAATAGGTTCAAGTAATGGTTTTACTAGTGGTAATACTACTGAAGGTGATGATAGTGATATATATAACTACATACCAAGTGTATTCTCGTTTGAGAGTGAATTAGCACTAGCTTCTGTTTTTGCAACTCTTGATTTAGATTATGACACGCGATTTGGACTTTCTGCATCTGTAAGAAGAGATGCAACTTCTAGATTTGTTGCTAATAGAGAAGGTACATTTTGGTCAGTTTCTGGTAGATGGAATATCGATAATGAGAGCTTCATGGAAGGTGTTGATTGGATAAGTATCTTAAAGCTAAGAGCTAGTTATGGTAAGGTAGGTAATCAAGCTGTAGGTACAAATCGCTATCAAGCAATTCAAACCGTATCCTCAGGATCAGGTTATCAATTAGGTAATTCATATACGCTAGGTGGTTTGGTTGATCCACAGATTCAGTGGGAGACTACTAATCAATTGAACTTAGGTCTTAGTTTTGGTTTCTGGCAAAGTCGTTTGACAGGTGAACTAGATGTTTATAATTTTGAAACAGTAGATTTATTTCAGCAAGATTTGAGATCACAAGCTGGTACTGGTGTTGCTACAGTAAATACTAATGTAGGTGATATGGTAAACAAAGGAATTGATTTACAACTATCTTATGATATTTTGAGAAAATCAGATTCTAACCCATGGAGTATTACTTTGAATGCTAATGCTAATTATAATAAAAATGAAGTTACAGATATTCCTGGTGATGCTGGCTTTACTGGTACTACACTTAGAGTTGCTGAAGGTAGATCTGCTTTTACATGGTTCTTACCTAGATGGGCTGGTGTAAATCCTGCAAATGGAGAGCCCCTTTATTATGACGTTGATGGAAATATTACAAACGAATATGATCCTAACAACGCTGTATATTTAGATAAAAATTTCGATCCAACTTATACAGGTGGTTTTGGAGCAGATATTAGATATAAAGGATTTTCTTTAAATACTTTATTCGCTTTTCAAGCAGATAGATGGAAACAAAATAGTTCTTTAGCATTAATTGAAGACGCTGGTTTAGGTGCAAACTTAAATTTATCAACGTCAATGTTAAACGCATGGACAACTCCTGGTCAAATTACTGATATCCCAGCATTGTCTTATGGTGGTCTTAGAGCAGTTGATGGTGATCGTTATTTAGAAGATGCTTCTTTCTTAAGATTAAGAAATGTGTCTCTTTCGTATAATGTTAGTCAAGATGTTCTTGCAAAAACAAATGTATTTACTGGTATAAGAGTTTTTGTGCAGGGTACTAACTTAGTAACTTGGACTAAATTTAGAGGCTTTGACCCAGAGGGTACAACAACCTCTACGTTTTTTGAATATCCAGTGCCAAGAACGTTTAGTTTAGGGTTTGATTTAACTTTTTAAAAATAAAATAGCAATGAAGAAATATTTAATAATAACAATGTCGTGTGTTGTCTTAATTTTGACAGCATGTACCGATCAGCTTGATAGAAATCCTATTGATTCCTTAATAGCCAGTACAGCCTATCAAACAACTAGTGATCTAGAAAGAGGTCTAAATGGTGCAGTAGGAAATTATAATTTTAATCCTATAATTGGATTTAATTCCATATTTACTGATAATTGTAAACTTGGTAATGATTCTGGAGGTCAAGAATTAAACACACTTAATCAGATTTTAAATGCAGATACTGGAGATCGTGGTCTTTGGGGTAGTAGATATGGTGTGATTAATGATATAAATAGAGTGTTACTTGCTTCTGAAAACATTACACCTAACCCTATAGATTTGGAGGAAGTTGATACTTATAATAATGTTTTAGCTCAGTTATATGCTTTTAGAGCATTAGCTCATTATGAAGTTCTATTGTATTATGGATTAAATAATAGGGATGCTAGTTCTTTAGGGGTTCCTTATATTGATTATGTGTCACCTGATGCTACTCCAGCAAGGAACACTACTGGAGATGTGCTTGCAGCTATACAATTAGATTTGGACGCAGCTTTGTCATTATTTCCTGATGGCACTAATGATATCAGCTTTGCAACTCCTGATTTTGTGACATTTCTTAGAGCTAGAATTGCTTTAGAAACAGGAAACTATCCTGCAGCAATAACCTATGCAAATGATTTGATTGATAGCTATCCATTAGCAAATACAGCTCAGTATTTCAACATGTTTAATGAAGATGCTGATGTTACAGAGGTAGTTTTTCGTTATAATAATGTACAAGGTTTTGATTATGGAATTAATTTCATTTGGAACTTCACAGGGCAAGGTCCATTTATTGAGGTATCTGATGAATTAGCTGGATTATTAGATGAATCAGATATTCGTAGAACTGTCGTACTTGATGCTACTAGTGATGATGATGCTATGATATATCCTGTTGGGAAGTATCCACCAAATGCAGATACTAACGCTATCAATGATTTTAAGGCAATGCGAATTTCTGAGATTTATTTAATACGTGCTGAGGCATATGCAAGACAATCTCAATTTGGTCAAGCTGCTCAAGATGTTTTAAGTGTTAGAAATGCAAGATTTGGTTCAGATCAAGGTCCTTTAGGTTATGGTTCTGTATTGGAGGCTGTTCAAGATGTAATAGCAGAGAGAAGATTGGAACTAGCTTTTGAAGGACATAGATATACAGATATTAAGAGAGTTAGAGATATTACTGGAGAAGGTATTAACAGAGAACCATCAGATTGTGAAGGTTCTGTCCCATGTACATTGCCAGATGACTCAGAGAAATTTATTTTTCCTATTCCAACAAGTGAGTTAAATGCTAACCAAATAATCGCTGCCCAACAAGCACCAGGTTATTAATTTAAAGAAATTTAGAAATTATGAAAAATATAATAAAATTAATGATCGTATGTATGGTCTTAGTTTCTTGTGATGAAACAGAGTCTATTACTTTTGATCCTATAAATGGCCAAACAGGAATTGGCTTTAATGAAAGTAAAGTTGAATTAGATATTCCAGAAGAAGGTATTACTTATACATTGGGAGTTGTTTCAACTACGCTCTCTACTGAAAGTCGTTCATTTAATATTTCAGCTAATACAGAGGCTAGTTCAGAAGAACTTACTTCTGCAGACTATAGTTTTGGAACTGTTGTGATTCCTGCTAATTCTTATGAAGGGTCTGTGGACGTAACCATAAACTTTGATGGATTGGAGGATTTTACTGAATATTCTTTAGTTGTTGATTTAGATTTACCTGACGGTGTTTCTCCATTAACTGCTACATCTTCTGTAGAATTTGAATTTTTAAGAGAATTTGATATCAACCTTTTTGTTTGTTCAGATTTACAATTAAAAATATTACTAGATGATTATGGTAGTGAGACTAGTTTTGATATTACAGATGACTCTGGTGCTGTAGTGATTTCAGGTGGTCCTTACACTGATGGTGTAGCAGGATCTACTCAATCAATAAACGTGTCATTGGCAGCTGGTTGTTATACATTTACTATATATGATTCTTATGGTGATGGGCTTTTCGATGGAAATGTAACAGGTAATTATGATTTGTTCTGTCAAGCACAAACTGTAGTTTCTTATGCTTCTGGTAGTGGAAATTTCGGAGCAAGTGCATCAACAGATTTCTGTATTAATGAATAAACTAAAGATTAAATAAATCATTATGAAAAATATATTAAAACTTTTGCCTATAATGTTGTTAGTATTAACATTCTCTTGTGACGATGATGATTCTTCTTCAAGGTTTTCAAATGATCCAACAAGTGGTTGGGTAGAGTTTGGAACTCTTACAGCGGGTACAACGATTACTATCATTACTGAAGAACTTTTAATCCCAGTTGACATAAGAGTTCCTGTTTACCAAGACGGTATAACAATAAGTTATGAATTACAAGCTGTTGAAGGAGACTTCAGCAGTATAGTTACAACAGGTTCATCCATAGTTGCTGAGCCAGAAGTAATTGATCCTTTTATTAATCCTAGAATTGAACAAATATCTTTAGTTTTTAATGGTGTTGCAGACTTAACAGAAACTATAGTTTTTGACGTTGTATTAACTGCTACAGATGTTTATGGTGTTGAAATTGGATTAGATGAAAATAGTATTACAAGCTATAGAATTTCTACTCCTTGTCCTTTGGATGTGGATGCGATTCAAGGAATTTATAGTGTTGATGAGGTTTTTACATCTGGTACTAATGAAGGTTTGTCTTTAGCAGCTGCCTTTGGAGAATCTTATCAAGTAGAAGCTGTATTAGATCCAAATGATCCAACACAAATAAAATTTATTCTTACCAATTCAATTGGATTTAATGAGTATTTTGGTGCTGGAACAGTTGCTACTTTAGATACATGTAATGGTACAGTTAGCTTTACTAGTCCTTTAAGTTTGGGTGGAGGCTTTGCTGATATGGCTGTAACTTCCACTTCATATACTGAATCACCAGCTGTAATTACAGCAGATGGTGAATTAGGGAATTTTGGACCTTATCAGTTTATTTTAACAAAACAGTAAGAATAGAAAAAACAATTTCATACTATACTATTAACAAAAAGATCGAGAATTTTCTCGATCTTTTTTTGTTAAATACTTTTAATTCTTAACTATGTCTCTTTATTTAAAATGTTAAATCATATTTAATTATTTTATTTATTTCTATTTTTGAATTCAATTTACTCATGAATGATTAAGGTAATATTAATAATTATATCAATAACTTTTTGTTGTACTCTAGAAGGTCAAAATCTTAAACCTTTAGAAAAGAAGAAGACTTTAACTACTGAGAATGATAGTTTATCTAAACTATCGTATAGTGATTCCAATTCACAAGTTAATAAGCCAAACATTAATCTTTATAAAATTTATGATTTAGAAAATAATGTTAGTATAGTTGATACTACATTAAGTATAAAAAAAGAGTATAGCTTCAATTATTTAAGAAAAGATAACTTTGGTCTTATCGAGTTTGCAAACCTAGGACAAACATATAGTAGTCTAACAAAAGACTTTGGGAATACTAACTTAGTACCTTTGTTTGGTGCAAGGGCCAGGCATTTTAATTATTTTGAAGTTGAGGATATTAAATATTATGAAGTTCCTACACCTTTAACAGAATTATTTTATAAAACAGCATTTCAACAAGGACAATTACTTGATGCGTTTTTTACTGTTAATACATCAAAACAATTTAACTTTTCTATTGCATACAAAGGTATGCGCTCATTAGGAAATTACCAGCAAGCATTAACAAGTACAGGTAATTTACGTTTTACATCTAATTTTAAGTCCAAAGATGAACGCTATTCAGCAAAAGCACATATTGTAACTCAAGATTTATTGAATCAAGAAAATGGAGGTCTCACTTCCGAAGATGTGATAAATTTTACTTCAGGTAATGAAGATTTCATTGATAGATCAGTTTTTGACCCAAACCTAAACGATGCAGAAAATATTTTGGTTGGTAAAAGATTTTATTTAGATCAAAGATATGTGATTATACCACAAAAAGACTCTACTGCTAAATCTCTATCTATAAAAAATAGTATCAATTTTGAAGATAAGTATTTTCAATTTGATCAAACTGATAATAACACTTTCTTAGGGGAATCATTTAATCAAAATAATCTAAGAGATAAAGTGACATTAGAAAATTTTGAAACTAAGTTATCAATCAATTACAAGGCTCCAGTTGTAGGAGATATTAGTGTAGGCTTAAGTTATAATGATATTAATTATGGTTATGATAAAGTTACAATCTTAAATGGTGAACAAATACCTAATAGAATTAAAGATAATGTTATTAGTTTAGAAGCTCAGTATTTTAATCAATTTGGAGACCTTGGTGTAAATTCAAAAATAGGAACTAATATTACAGGTCAATTCGAAAATGAGTATTTTCTAGCTGAAATCATTTATGACATTCAAGATGATTTTTATATAAGAGGAAATATAGGCTATAATTCAAATTCTCTCAATTACAATCTCTTACTTTATCAAAGTAATTACATTAATTACAATTGGAATAATATTCAAAGTTTTGTGAACCAAAATAATTATGATTTTAAATTTGAATTTAATTCAAATAAACTTTTTCAGTTCTCTTTACAGTATGTAACTATTGATAATTTTTCATTTTTTTCTTCGGAAAGCGATTCTAACACAATAAACCCAGAGCAATTACAACAATCTATTAATCTATATAAACTTAGATTAGATAAAGAAATAAAATTTGGTAAGTTTGCTTTAGATAATTCAATTTTATATCAAAAAGTAAATGATGACAGTCAATCACTTAATTTGCCAGAATTAGTTGTTAGAAATACTATCTACTATTCAAATCACTTTTTTAAAAATAAAGCGTTATTTCTACAAACAGGAATCACTTTTAATTACTTCTCTGACTACTATATGGATGGTTATGATCCATTACTGGCAGAATTCTATAATCAAAACCAAGAAAAACTTGGCGGCTTTCCTAGATTAGACTTTTTTATTAACGCTAAGATTAGGCAAACAAGAATATTTTTAAAAGCAGAACATTTTAATTCTTCATTTACAGGATACGATTATTTCTCTGCACCTAATAACCCTTACAGGGACTTTTCAATTCGTTTAGGGTTAGTTTGGAATTTCTTTCTTTAGCTCCTGTTATCTAACATACTCATTGATAAGGAGTAGAAGTTTAGTTTAGAAATAATTCAAAAAAAGATTAGAAAAAATTAGGATAGAAAAGAAGAAGGGTGGTATATTTGCACCCGCTAAGCGTATGACGATTAGCAAAGTTCTTATAAAAAGGTATTGATTTAAAGCTTTAAAAAGTTTTTAAAATAAAATCAAAATAGAGTTGTGAGAAACAAAAAGGGTGGTATATTTGCACCCGCTAATCGCAAGACGTTTGGTTAAGTTCTTATAAAGATTTATTGATTTTAGAGTTTAAAAAATTTTAAAAATAAAATTGATTAGTATTGTAGGAATAGAAAAAGGGTTTTATATTTGCACCCGCTAAGGCAATAAGATGCTTTAGAAAAGAGATAAAAAGTTCATTAACATATTGAATTGACAGCGTAAGTAAAGAGTTGGAAACGACAATTTACAGACAAAAGAATAAACCATTTTGAGTACTAAAAATTAAACAATTTC
>NZ_JADILU010000009.1 GCF_015319355.1 Psychroserpens luteus
AAAATTTTTTAAACTCTAAAATCAATAAATCTTTATAAGAACTTAACCAAACGTCTTGCGATTAGCGGGTGCAAATATACCACCCTTTTTGTTTCTCACAACTCTATTTTGATTTTATTTTTAAAAACTTTTTAAAGCTTTAAATCAATACCTTTTTATAAGAACTTTGCTAATCGTCTTGCGCTTAGCGGGTGCAAATATACTACCCTTTTTATTTTCTATCCTAATCTTTTGCAACCTTTTTTTGAATAGATTTTAAAGAGAACCTCTATGCATTACTAATGAATGTGTTAGAAGATGACAAACTCATAATTTAATTAGAAAGTCTAATTTCTGAGGTAGAATAACAACATCTAAGATTAAGTATGACAACTATTGTTTGTCACTATTTAAGATACTATCTTTGTAGACTTAATTACTTAGGTTACTATATTATGATAGATATTACTTTGCCTGATGGCACTATTAAAACTTTTGAAGACGGAACAACTCCAATGGGAGTTGCTAAAAGTATAAGTGAGGGATTTGCTAGAAACGTAATTTCAGCAAAATTCAATAAAGAAACTATAGAGACTTCTACTCCTTTATATAGTAGTGGTTCTTTAGTTCTTTATACATGGTCTAATGATGAAGGTAAAAAAGCTTTCTGGCATTCTACATCCCATGTGTTAGCTCAGGCGTTAGAAGAATTATATCCTGGAATCAAATTATCTATTGGACCTGCTATTGAAAACGGATTTTACTATGATGTAGATTTTGGAGATCATACCATTTCAGAAAAAGACTTTAAGTCTATAGAAAACAAAATGCTTGAAATCGCAAGAGGAAAACATGACTTTAAAATGCGAGCTGTCACTAAAGATGAAGCCCTATCATTATATAAGTCTCAAAACAATGAATACAAAGTTGAATTAATTGAAAATCTTGAAGATGGTACAATTACATTTTGCGACCATTCTACATTTACTGATTTATGTCGTGGTGGACATATTCCAAATACAGGAATAATTAAAGCTATAAAAATCATGTCAGTCGCTGGTGCATATTGGAGAGGTGACGAGAACAACAAGCAACTGACAAGAATTTATGGTATCTCATTTCCGAAGCAAAAAGAATTAACCGAGTATTTGCATCTATTAGAAGAAGCAAAAAAACGCGACCATAGAAAACTAGGTAAAGAATTAGAATTATTTACATTTTCACAAAAAGTTGGTCAAGGTCTTCCTCTTTGGCTTCCAAAAGGCGCTGCATTAAGAGAACGTCTTGAAAACTTTTTAAAAGCAGCTCAGAAAAAAGCTGGTTATGAAATGGTTATTACGCCTCATATTGCACAAAAAGAACTTTATGTAACATCTGGTCATTTTGCAAAATATGGTGAAGATAGTTTTCAACCTATCCATACACCAAATGAAGGTGAAGAATTCTTGTTGAAACCAATGAATTGCCCTCATCACTGTGAGATATATAATGCAAAACCATTTTCATATAAAGAGTTACCAAAACGGTTTGCTGAGTTTGGTACTGTATATAGATATGAGCAAAGTGGAGAATTACATGGATTAACGCGTGTTAGAGGTTTTACACAAGATGACGCTCATATTTTCTGTACGCCGGATCAATTAGATAAAGAATTCAAAGATGTTATTGATTTAGTTCTTTATGTTTTTGGTTCATTAGGCTTTGAGAACTTTAAGGCTCAAGTCTCTTTAAGGGATCCTGAAAATCCAGACAAATATATAGGTAGTGATGAAAATTGGAAAAAAGCAGAAGATGCTATATTAAGTGCAGCAATTGACAAAGGTCTGGATTATGTTGTCGAAACTGGAGAAGCTGCTTTTTATGGTCCAAAATTAGACTTCATGGTCAAAGATGCTTTGGGCAGAAACTGGCAACTAGGAACAATTCAAGTAGATTACAATCTACCTGAACGTTTTGACCTCACATATAAAGGTAGTGATAATGAACTACATAGACCTGTAATGATACATCGTGCTCCTTTTGGAAGTATGGAACGTTTTATTGCTATTTTGCTAGAGCATACAGGTGGTAATTTCCCATTATGGTTGATGCCAGAACAAGCAATTATATTATCATTAAGTGAGAAATATGAAAAATACTCCGAAAAAGTTTTAAGTTTGCTAGAAAATCACGAAATTCGCGCCCTTGTAGATAACAGAAATGAAACTATTGGTAAGAAAATCCGTGAAGCGGAAATGAACAAAATACCGTTCATGATTATCATTGGAGAGAATGAAGAGAGTGAAAATATGATTTCTGTAAGGAAACATGGTGGAGAAGACTTAGGCATGATTAGTGTAGATGAGTTTTCAGAAATCGTTACAAATGAAGTAAATAAAACATTAAAAACGTTTAAATAAAAATTAGTTTAACTTAAATATATAAGCCATAGCAATACGTAGAAGACACAACTCTAAGAGAGTAGTAAAAGAAGATCAACACAAAATCAACTCTAAAATTAGAGCCGAAAAGATAAGACTTGTAGGTGATAATATAGAGGTAGGAATTTATGCAACTAAAGACGCACTAGCCATTGCAGACGAGCAAGGGTTTGATCTTGTTGAAATTTCACCAAAAGCTGATCCTCCTGTATGCAAGGTTATGGACTATAAGAAGTTTCTTTATGAACAAAAGAAACGTGATAAAGCTCTAAAATCTAAAGCAACAAAGGTAACAATCAAAGAAATTCGTTTTGGTCCTCAAACAGATGACCATGATTACGAGTTTAAAAAGAAACATGCTGAGAAGTTTTTAAAAGACGGAGCAAAATTGAAAGCATTTGTGTTTTTCAAAGGACGATCAATCATATTTAAAGAACAAGGTCAAATCTTATTATTAAGATTAGCTCAAGATCTAGAAGAATTAGGTAAGGTTGAACAGATGCCTCGATTAGAGGGTAAGCGTATGACAATGTTCATCGCACCAAAAAAAGTAAAATAAACTGAACCGACGCTTCGGAACAGTTTTGAAGATAATAAGCGAATCGTAAATAAAATAGGAAAACAATGCCTAAAATGAAAACAAAATCTAGTGCTAAAAAGCGTTTTAAGCTTACAGGTACTGGTAAAATTAAAAGAAAGCACGCCTTTAAGAGTCACATCTTAACAAAGAAGTCTAAAAAGCGTAAGCTTAAATTAACTCATGATGGTTTAGTACATAAAGCAGATGAGAACAATATTAAAGTAATGTTACGTTTAAAGTAACATTGTTTTAATCGGTTAAAACAAATTTATAAACCCTGGAGTTAGGCAAAAATATTTAGCAAGTGTCGTAAAGACCGCCTACTACAAAAAACAATTAAAAAAATGCCAAGATCAGTAAATTCAGTAGCAAAGAGAGCCAGAAGAAAAAAGGTTCTTAAGCAAGCAAAAGGTTACTTTGGAAGACGTAAAAACGTTTGGACAGTAGCAAAAAATGCGGTTGACAAAGCGATGCAATATTCGTATAGAGACCGTAGAGTAAAAAAGAGAAATTTCCGTTCATTATGGATCATGCGTATTAACGCAGGAGCTAGACAGCATGGAATGAGCTATTCAAGATTTATGGGAAAACTTAAAGCTAATAACATCGAATTGAACCGTAAAGTTCTTGCAGATTTAGCGATGAATAATCCTGTAGCTTTTGAAGCAATAGTAAACAAAGTAAAGTAAGGCGTTTGCCTAAACAATAACAACAATTCGCTTATAAAAACCGATTCAGAAATGAATCGGTTTTTTTTATGCCTTAACTTTTCCTATTAAGATCTGCTCGCTAAAAGTAGATTAGATAACTATTTCATTTTTTTAAGTAACTTACAGTTTAAATAAAACTAATCAAATGAAACGCATTCAACTCATCACACTCCTCCTCCTCCTTCTTTCTGTAAATAGTTTTAGTCAAGACGATGAAAAAGACAAAGAAAAGAAAAAGCCTTGGGATGTTTCAAACCCTGAAGGTAATTGGGATTTTAAAGAATTAAAACTATCTACTGATGAAGGTACATGGATGAATCTTGATTTAAGTCCAGACGGTAAATCTATCGTTTTTGATTTATTAGGAGATATTTACAAACTAGATACTAATGGTGGAAAGGCAACGATTTTAAGAGAAGGACTTCCTTTTGAAATTCAGCCACGTTTTAGTCCAGATGGACAATATATTTCTTTTACTAGTGATGCTGGTGGAGGAGATAATATTTGGATTATGAATAGTGATGGCTCTAATGCAAAACAGGTCACTAAAGAAAAATTTAGATTATTAAATAATGCTATCTGGACACCAGATGGAAATTACCTAATTGCCAGAAAACATTTCACTTCTGGTCGCTCACTTGGTGCTGGTGAGATGTGGATGTATCATAAAACAGGGGGAAGCGGTATTCAATTAACTAAAAAGAAAAATGATCAACAAGACGTCAATGAGCCAACATTGTCTCCAAATGGCAAATATCTTTATTATAGCGAAAGTGTATATCCAGGCGGTTTCTTTCAATATAATAAAGATCCAAACAGTCAAATCTATGTGATTAATCGTTATGACATGGAAACCGGTAAAATTAACAGAATCACAGGTGGTCCAGGAGGAGCTGCTCGTCCACAAATTTCAAGAGATGGTAAAAAAATTGCTTTTATAAAAAGAGTTCGAACCAAATCTGTTTTATATATTCATGACTTAGAAACTGGTGAAGAGTGGCCAATTTATGATCAACTTAATAAAGATCAACAAGAGGCATGGGCAATTTTTGGTGTTTACACCAATTTCAATTGGATGCCAAATAACGAAGACATTGTAATTTGGTCTGGAGGAAAAATAAACAAGATTAATAGCAAGACACTTAAGGTTTCTGATATTCCATTTCAAGTTGATGCTACAATCAAAATTGCAAAAGCCATTGAATTTGATACTCCTGTAGCTCCAGAAACTTTTGATGCTAAAGTGATTCGTCATGCTGTGACTTCTCCTAATGGAAAGTCAATTGTATTTAATGCTTTGGGATATTTATATACTCAGAAATTACCCAATGGAAAAGCTAAACGTTTAACTACTGGAACCGATTTTGAATTTGAACCTGCCTTCTCTCCTGACGGAAATATAATAACTTATGTGACTTGGAATGATGAAAATTTAGGAGCAATATATTCAGTATCTACAAATGGTGGAACTCCAATAAAATTATCTTCGGAAAAAGGTATCTATAGAAATCTGTCGTATGCACATAATGGAAAACATATTGTGTACAGAAAAGAAGGTGGAAACAATGAACAAGGAAGAACTTTTACCAAGAAAACTGGTTTATATCTTATGAATGCTGATGGATCTGATCCTAAACGTGTTTCAAAAGAAGGTGATTATGCTATGTTTAATACTGATGATACAAGAATTATTTATCAAAAAGGTGGTCAGTTTTTTGGAGCATTGACTAAAGAATTAAAAAGTGTAGACCTTAATGGTTTTGACGAACGTACCCTTGTAAAATCTAAACATGGAAATATTCTAGTTCCTAGTCCTGACGGAAATTGGATAGCTTTCGTTCATTTACATAAAGTATATATAGCTCCAATGCCTAAAGTTGGAACAACTTTGGATTTGACAGACAAATCTAAATTTGTCCCAATTACGCAACTTTCAAAAGATGCAGGTATTAATTTGCATTGGTCAAAAGATAGTAAGACTATACATTGGACTTTAGGCAATATGTATTATTCATCTAAAGTTTCCGAAGATATAAAACTTGTAGAAATAGGTACGAAGATCAATTTAGAAGTAAAAACCGATAAACCTAAAGGGAGAATTGCTTTAAAAGGTGCTCGAATTATTACAATGGAAGGCGATGAAGTCATTGAAAATGGAACGATTATTATCAATAATAATAGAATTGAAGCTATAGGAAAAGCTTTAGAAATCTCAATTCCTAAAGATGCCATGGTATATGACGTTACTGGAAAAACAATTATGCCTGGAATGGTTGATGCACATGCGCATATTGGAGGGTTTCGTTCTGGATTAACAACTCAAAAACATTGGCAATTTTATGCTAATCTCGCTTATGGTGTAACAACTTCTCATGATCCTTCGGCAAACTCTGAAACAGTTTTTGCTCTTTCAGAATTACAAAAAAATGGAACACTCGTTGGTCCTCGCCTCTACTCTACTGGGTTTATTTTATATGGAGCAGACGGTGATTTTAAAGCGGTCATTAATAATCTAGAAGATGCTCGATCCTCTATTAGAAGAACAAAAGCATTTGGTGCATTATCGGTAAAAAGTTATAATCAACCAAGACGTGAACAAAGACAACAGGTTTTACAAGCAGCTCGAGAAGAAGGAATCTTCGTCGTTCCTGAAGGTGGATCTACATTTTATCATAACATCACTATGGTGATGGATGGGCATACTGGTGTAGAACACAATATTCCTGTGGCTCCAGTTTATAAGGATGTACTCGAACTTTGGGGACAAAGTAATGTAGGTTATACGCCTACGCTTATTGTAAATTATGGCGGAATGAATGGCGAAATGTACTGGTACCAAAATACAAACGTTTGGGAAAATGAAAAGCTTTTGAAATATACTCCTAGAGCTATTATTGATTCTCGCTCAAGACATCGCATTATGATACCTGATGAAGAATATGAAAATGGACATATATTGGTTTCTAAAACTGTTAAAGCATTAAGTGATGCTGGTGTTAAAGTAAATCTTGGTGCCCATGGACAACTACAAGGTCTTGGCGCTCATTGGGAATTATGGATGTTACAACAAGGTGGCATGTCAAATCATGAAGCACTTAAAGCTGCGACTATTAATAGTGCTAATTATATTGGTGCTGGTAATGATATTGGTTCTCTTAAAACAGGTAAACTGGCAGATTTAATTGTCATGGATGACAATCCTTTAGAAGACATTAGAAATTCTGAAAGCATTATTTATACCATGATTAATGGTCGTATGTATGATACTGAAACGATGAATGAAATTGGTAATGAACCCAAAGAACGAACACAGTTCTATTGGGAAAATTCTAAATACAATCAAGCATTCCCTTGGCATGAAGAAACACAAAGTTTCACTAGAGGTGCTTGTGGTTGCCATGTAGGTGCTCATTAAAACAAAAAACCGATTCAGAAATGAATCGGTTTTTTGTTATTTTTCATTGATGGCTATAATATTTAATTTGTCTTGCTTGCCTTTGAGCAAAATATCACCAATACTTTTTGAAATATATTTAGGCTTTAATTGCATTTGGTCTAGAAGCTCATCAGATATTAATAAAGCCTCATCATATTTGTTACATTCGTCTTGTATTCTTGCTGTTGTATTAATAACGTCTCCATGAAATGCTAATTCTTTTTTAATTGTACCTACTTGAGTAATAATTAATTCACCACCATGCACACCTGCTTTAAAAAAGGGTTCGAGATTATAGTTTTTAATGTAATATTTAGAGCGCCTTTTTAGTTGGTTTGCAAATGCAAAGTACAATCCTATACAGTTATTACTTTTTAATCCCTTTTTTAATTTCCATGAAATGACCGCTTCATCACCAACATATTGATATATTTCACCATCAAATCGAGTTACAATTTTATTTAAATCGAAGAAACAATCCTGTAATAATTTGCTGTATTTATTATGACCAAGCTCTTCTGCAATTGTGGTAGATGATTTTAAATCAATAAACATGAAAATACGGTCTTCTTCTGTTGGATTTCTATATTTACCTATAAGCATATTAAACAATACACCTTTACCAAATTTCTCTAAGGCCAATTTCAGAAATAAAAAAATAAAAGATGCTAAGAAGAAATATGATGTTGCTAACCAAAAAAGTGCACTATTTTTCCACCAACCTCGTTCATTTTGCAAATCAACATCCATCTCATTTTCTATTAGAGTAATAATAAATGTTAACGAAAATATTAAAACAAGGATGTATAATACTGTTTTTAATAGTATTGACAATCCTAAATAGATGTTATTCGTAATGAGTTTTTCAAATATGAATTCAATGATTGCATAAAGAACTCCTACTAAAATACCAAGGATAATACCAAAGTGAATCCACTCTGTGATTGGTACATCATTTTTTGGGTTTATATAAGTAAGCCCTTGTTCTTCTCCATGCGCTATAAAACGAATAAGTATAAAAACAGAAAAAGCTATCACCCAAAAGATAATAGCGAAAAATAGTTGTTTTGTAAACTGTTTGAGATTATACATTATGTATTTTACTTAATATTTCATCTATAACAAATTTAAATTCTCTCCAATTAATGGTTCATCTCCATCATTATCCCAACTTTCAATTAACATTGATGCGACTTAACCTTTAATGAAAACGCTAATTTCTGCTTATTATAAGAGTTTAACAATCTCACCTTTTGACAATTTATCACCACTAGCCTTATCTAAAAATGCCAATGCTTCTTTCTGGAGAATTGAAATGATTAGTAATGACAATTTGAATTTTCTTGAGTAATTTCTTTTTTGAATCCAAATATACATTTAAAAACAAATTGAATTAAGTCTTTTGCTTCTTCTTTTTTGCTGCAGGAAACAATACATTATTAAGTATTAGTCGATATCCTGGAGACGTTGGATGCAAATCTAACTCAGTTTTTGGATCACCAACTTTATGTGTGTAATCTTCTGGATCATGACCTCCATAAAATGTAAAAAAACCTTTTCCTTTAATACCATGAATATATTTAGCTTCTCCATTGGTTTTATTTTCTCCCAAAACTAAGACGTTAGACTTAATTTCTTCACGAGTAAAAGACGTTGTTTGTCCCATAAAACCTTTAACTAAAGCTGTATGATTTTGATTTAGCATTGCAGGAATTGGATCCCACTTAGCAGAGAATTCCATAAGCGTAAAATAATCTGTAATTTTTGGGATACGACGTTTTCTAGTCATATCAATTGATGAAAACTCATAAACATTAGGACTTGTTTCTAATAAGTAATCTTTAAAAGCCATGGTTTTAGAATAATCAATCTTGTTTTGATATCCAGCATCACTTCCATCACCATCAAACATAGGCTCGCAAATGTCAATTCCATCTGCAGACAATGCTATATCAAAACTATCTGTCGCACTACACATGGCAAACATGAATCCTCCACCAATAACATACTCTCTAATTTTTTTAGCAACTGCTAATTTTTCTTCGGAAACTTTAGAATAACCCAAACTCGTCGCTAATGCTTCTGCATCTTTCTTTTCTTGAATATACCATGATGCAGAACGATAAGCTCTATAAAATTTACCATATTGTCCAGTAAAATCTTCATGATGTAAATGCAACCAATCATATAATAACAAAGCATCATTTAGTACTTCTTCGTCATAAATGGTTTCATAAGGAATTTCAGCATACGTCAATACCATAGTCACTGCATCGTCCCAAGGTTGCAAACCTTTTGGTGTATAAACTGCAATTTTAGGTGCTTTTTCTAATACGACTGCTTCCATATTTTGTGACGGACTAGCAATCATTTCTAAAATTTCTTCTGCTTTAGAATTGGATATCACCTCAAAAGTAACACCTCTAATTTGACATTCTCTTTGAATTTCTTCGGAATCTGGTAATAAAAAAGATCCGCCTTTATAATTTAAAAGCCATTTGACTTTTAATTGTTTTTCTAATGTCCAATACGTAATACCATAGGCTTTTAAATGGTTGCCCTGACCTTCAGAATCCATTGGGATTAAAATATATGAGGCATATACTTGAATGGAAAAAAGAAACAAAACCAATACTATAATTGTCTTTTTCATGTATTATATGTAAAATTTTAAACGGTCATACGTTGTTTACGATTAATCATTCTCTTTAATGATAACGCTATTAACATGCTCGTTTCATACTTGAAATATACTCAAAAATTATTCCGAAGCTAAACCCTTTAATATAGTTTTATAGATTTTTTAGCACAAATGTATTCATTTAAGTCAATGCTAACTTTTGGAGTTCTTTATAATAAGGCAAACATTCTTGTAATAATGGTTTTAAATGCTTCGGAAATGGTTCTGATTTAGGTTTATATTCTGAAAAACCAGAAGATTTATGCACATTATCATACCAATATTTTGCCCAAACTCCATCTTCTTTGCGATGAGATGGTTTCCATTTAAGCATATTTTCATCAAACGGAATCCCAATGTGCTCACATAATTGTCTCAACACACCTTCAGGGTTTAATAATACGTTCTTAGAATTGAGTACAACAAAATCAATATTATTTTTTCTGAATTCTTGAATTAAATCTATGTGCAATTTATAGCCAACATCATCAATAGTTGGGTTTTTAATGACTTTATCAAAAGAGGGTAACATTTCCAAAGGGTTTCTAGTAAGAATCACATTGGTCAATCCTTTCATAAATGAACGATCTAAATCTAACAAATGATGCGTCATGTTTTTAAAGAATAGGACTTGTTTTTCCGAAGAATTCATCATCATTTCTAATACTTTATCACCATCATTTTCCATAGTTGACAAAATATCTTCAGCTCCAGGATGATATTCTTTAGCATTAGATTTTTTTAGATAATAAGCGTAAAGAGGTTCATCAAAAACCTTTGTATCATTACGCTGAGCAAAACTATACATCAAGGCAGTTGATATATTTCGAGGTCCAGACCAAACCGAAATTCGTTTTACACCATCATTTCTCATAAGCCACAGCATCCTCAATTAGTTCATGATAAAGAGCACTTAATTTTCTGGTAAAATCACCATAAGATTGAGAACCTATTTGGCGACCATCAATTTTAGTTACAGGTGTTAAACCACCAAAAGTTCCAGTAACAAAAGCTTCATCAGCACCATAGACATCAAATAGAGAAAAATCTTTTTGATGACACGTTATTCCATTGATATGACAAGCTTCAATAACTTTCGCTCTGGTAATTCCATTCATACAATATTGTCCAGTTGATGTCCATACTTCTCCATTTTTTATAATGAAAAAATTAGTTGCATTACACGTAGACACGAAACCATTAACGTCTAGCATTAGCGCCTCATCTGCTCCAGCTTCTATAGCTTGAATAAGTGCTTGAACTTCGTGTAGTTTACTGTGACAATTCAATCTAGGATCTAAATAATCTGGAGAACCACGTCTTATTGTAGAAGTAAAAAGGGTAATTCCTTTTTCTTTACTTTCTTCGGAAGCTTTTTTATATTCAGGAATAATAACAATATTAGGTCCAGAAATTGTTAGTCTGGGATCTTGGGATGGTGTTTTTTTTATTCCGCGTGTAATCATGATCCGAACATGAACATGATCTGTCATATTATTTTTATTAAGCACTTCCCAAATTATAGCTATTAGTTCTTCTTTAGAAAACGGAAACTTCATACCAACAGTTGCTGCAGATGTCCATAAGCGATCCAAGTGATCATCAATAAAAACCAATACGCCTTTGTGTAAACGTAACGCTTCCCAAATTCCATCTCCTACAAGATAACCACTATCAAATACTGAGATTTTAGCATCTTCTCTTCGGAAATATTCTCCGTTAATATAAATTTTGATGTCTTTGTTTCTGTCATCTGCGACAGCATTATGCGTTCCATGAACCATGTTTTCTAAATTAGAGATGATTCTAGAAAGATAATTATTTTGTATGACAGTTTGAGATAAAAGTTTATCTGTTTAGAGAATATAGAGTTTGAATTAGAAGTAAGAAAAAAGATTAAAGACTAGAAATAAATCTATTTTCTACGTGGTTTAATAGTAGGTTCTGGTCCAGAAAGCAATGATGCAATAACTTTGGTTCCTGGAAATTGTTCCAAAATAATCTTAATAAATACTGTAATTGGGATTGCCATAATTAATCCTGGAATTCCCCAAATAAATCCCCAAAGCATTAACATAATTAATACAGCTATTACATTGATAGAAAATGATTTCCCCATAAACACAGGTTCTAATATGGCTCCAAATACTACTTGAACTCCAGTAATAGAAACAATAAAGAAGAATAATGTGCTTGTAGGATCTAATTCCACAAAAGCAAAAATAGATAGCAATATGACAGATATAAACGAACCTACCATTTGAACAAAATTGATTAAGAATGCAAATAATCCCCAAAATATTGGGAAACTCACATCAAAGAATACACAAGCTAATCCTGTAAAAATCCCTGTCAATAAACTCACCAAAAACTTAACCTTGATAAAAGTAATTAAGTCTCTTTCAATTCTCATAAATGCTTTTATTGAGGTATGCTTTCGTTTTAAAATAGTATTATTTAATACGTTGTGCATATTGATAGATTCTGATAACCATAAAATGGTAAAGAAGACTATCATTAAAATATTGGTAAGAAACTTTCTAATAAAATCAAATGTAGAACCTATGTTCTCTTTTGCAAAAAATTGAGCTAAGAAGTTACCATTTTGATTGTAATCTATACCAAATCGATCATGCATATAAAGCATGAGATCATGTATTTTAACTTCTGCTTTTGCAAAAAAGCTAGTATCATTAGATAATATTTGTTTGCTTGACAATTGCACAAGCTCCACTCCTATCATCACACCAGCTACAATTAGAGCTAATACAATAACAATACTGAGTAATCTAGGCACATTACGTCTTCCCAACCAACGCATTAATGGCAAAAACAATAATGCGATAAACATTGAAGATATCAACGGAATGAATATAAATGATAAAATTTTGAGTAAATAAAATACGACAGGAACCACTATAAATAATAGTAGAATATTAGTTGTTCGTCTTTGTTCTAACATGAGGCAATGTTTGTTTCTTAATCAAGAATTCATTTTGACTTTGTCTTTTACCTGCAAAATTTCCATTTTGCACTCTAATTTCGCTATTTTATTTAACGTAGCGATGCTATGTTAAATAAAAAACAGCTTCATTACATCACAAAAGCGAAACCTTTCGGTTTAAAACTAAAAATCAAAATAAATTCTGAAAAGCAAATTTAGGGGAAAATGTTGTTATTGAGGTAGAAAACGAAACGAGTTTTAATAAATAAATGTTAAAAAATTCATTGTTTTAGAGACATTACTTCTTCTAAAAGAGCTGGCAAACCTGATTCATTTATCGCATCATTATTCCAGAAGCTCAATACACAACTTACAAAACGACCTCTAATCTCTTCTGCTACATAATAAATTGTAAGTGTCTTAGCTCCAGACATTCCTACGAGTAATGAGTTTACTCCAGTCACATCGTAAACAGCAGATTTAGCAATCGTCTCTTTTCCTTCAAAAATAATTGTAATAGATTTTTCAGAAATAACTTTGCCTCCTTTTTTGTGTTTTGTGACAAGAAACTGCTCCTCTACATTTTGTTTTGCGCTTTCTATTGTTTTATGAATAGACCAATTCATTTGACCATAATAAGGACATTGCATATTTCTTACATTCATCCATCTGCAATTACCGCCTAAGCCTATTTTCCTTCCAGCAAACTCTATACTATCTATAGAAGAAGAAACAAAAGTTTTTTCAGGTATGTGTTCTGTAAGAAAATCATTTACAAACTGTCTTTCAAACACCAGATCTCTTTCTTTTGTGTATGTGAATGAAATGATGGTAACTTTTGTATTATTATCAAGAATGTAATAGACGACATTTAATTTTAGATTTTCTGTTAGAATTTCTGACTTATCATACACGTAATTATCTACTGCTAATTCTGAGTCTTTAGACTTTGGATCATTTTTTTTAATTTTATAGGTACGCAAAACTTTTTTTAAATCCTTCTCATTGAATTTTGAATTAAAAGATTTTGAAGTAATATCTATACCATCAACATTATAAAAAACAGCATTTGAATTAATAACCGCTTGTAATCTATCAAAATAGTTATCATCTTGAGAGTAAGCATTACTACAAATACAAAGCAATAAAAAAGTAACTACTTGTTTCATTTTAAAAAGGCACATCATTATCATCTTCCTCTGGAGTTCCAAAAGCATCAGAAGCAGAAGGGAATTTATCTGGAGTAAACGAATCATCATTTGAAGCTGCATTCATTTTAGAATGGAATTCTCCAAATGGTGTATCAAAATCATCTAGATTATCAAACTTACCTAAATGTCCAATAAACTTAAGTCTTATACTTTCTAGTCCACCATTTCTGTGTTTAGCGACAATAAATTCTCCTTGACCTTCGGTTGGTGAGCGTTCATCATCATCCCATTCGTCAATTTTATAGTATTCTGGTCTGTAAATAAAGGATACAATATCTGCATCCTGCTCAATAGCTCCAGATTCACGTAAATCTGATAGTAATGGACGCTTACTTCCACCACGCGTTTCTACTGCACGAGATAATTGTGATAATGCAATTACAGGAATCGCTAATTCTTTTGCTAATGCTTTAAGGTTTCGAGAAATGGTTGAAATCTCTTGTTCACGATTTCCTCCTTTTTGACTTCCACCTGCTGTCATTAACTGCAGGTAATCAATCATTATCATTTTAATTCCGTATTGAGACGCCAAACGTCTTGCTTTTGCACGTAAATCGAAAATAGATAACGAAGGCGTATCATCAATAAATAAAGGTGCTTTTTCTAAAGTTTTCACCTTGACGTTCAATTGTTCCCACTCGTGCTTTTCTAATTTACCTGTTCTTAACTTTTCTGAAGATAGGTTCGTTTCCGAAGAAATTAAACGTGTAATTAATTGTACAGATGACATCTCTAATGAGAAAAATGCTACAGGAATATTACTCTCTACAGCAACGTTTCTTGCCATTGTTAAAGTAAATGCTGTTTTACCCATACCTGGACGTGCAGCAATAATAATTAAATCACTTGGCTGCCAACCTGAAGTCAATTTATCTAATTTGGTAAATCCTGTTGGAATACCACTCGTCCCATCTTTATTAGAAATCTCTTCAATCTTCTTTTTTGCTTGAATTACTAAACTTTGAGCAGACTCTGTTGATTTCTTAACGTTACCTTGGGTAACTTCATAAAGTTTAGATTCTGCAGTATCTAATAAATCAAAAACATCTTTGGTTTCATCATAAGCTTCTTCAATAATTTCGTTAGAAATTTTAATCAAACTTCTCTGAATATATTTTTGCAGAATAATACGAGCATGAAACTCAATATGTGCAGAAGATGATACACGTTGGGTTAAAGAAATTAAGTAAAAATCACCACCTATCAAATCTAGTTTTGCGTCCTTCTTTAATTGACTAGAAACGGTTAATAAGTCAATAGGTTCACTGTTTTCAAATAATTTAAAAATTGCTTCAAAGATGTGTTTATGAGCATCTTTGTAAAAAGCATCAACACTTAAAATATCAATAACCTCATCAACACCCTTTTTATCAATCATCATAGCGCCAAGCACAACCTCTTCTAAATCAAGGGCTTGAGGAGGTATTTTACCTTTCTCTAAGCTAATAATTGTGCTTTTATCTATTGGATATCCTTGTATTTGGTTGGGTTGCTTCATAAGTGCGAAAGTAAATAAAATGTATTCTAATAATGAATTTGAAATTTCTCAATCTTAACAGGTCATCAACAATTTAACTGTTAATAACTTGATTATATTGTTAATAGCGACAAAAAAAACCGAAACAAAAAGTTTCAGTTTTTTTTAAGCCTATGTTTTATAAGGATTAGCCTTTATAAACTCCCATCTCTAAGTATTTTTCCATACGTTGATTCACTAAATCTTTTGGTGATAAGTTTTTAAGGGCCTCATAATTTTTTTCAATAGCATTTTTAACTGCTAAAAATGTTACTTTTCTATCTGTATGTGCTCCTCCTAATGGTTCCTTAATTATCTCATCAATTAATTTAAGGCGTTTCATATCTGGTGATGTTAATTTCAAAGCCTCTGCTGCTTGTTCTTTATACTCCCAACTTCTCCATAAAATAGATGAACAAGATTCTGGTGAGATTACAGAGTACCATGTGTTTTCTAACATCAATACTTTATTTCCAACTCCTATACCTAAAGCTCCACCAGATGCGCCTTCTCCAATAATAATTGTTATTATTGGCACTTTAAGACGTGTCATCTCTAGAATGTTTCTAGCAATTGCTTCTCCTTGTCCGCGTTCTTCTGCTTCCAATCCTGGATATGCTCCTGGAGTATCAATTAAGGTGACTACAGGAATTCCGAATTTTTCGGCAGATTTCATTAAACGCAATGCTTTACGGTAGCCTTCTGGATTTGACATCCCAAAGTTTCTATATTGACGAGTTTTGGTATTAAATCCTTTTTGTTGACCAATAAACATGTATGATTGATCTCCAATCTTACCTAAACCACCAATCATCGCTTTGTCATCCTTAACATTACGATCACCATGTAACTCTAAAAATGAATCTCCACATAACGCTTTGATATAATCTAATGTGTAAGGTCTTTCTGGATGCCTTGACATTTGTACACGTTGCCATGCAGTCAAGTTTTTATATATATCTTTTTTAGTTTCGAGTAACTTTTTTTCGATTTTTTTACACGTTTGTGTCACATCAACTTCACTCTCTTCGCCTATTATTTGGCATTTTTCAAGTTGGTCTTGAAGTTCTTTTATTGGTAGTTCAAAATCTAAATATTCCATAGAAATTTTGATTAGTTAAATTTGTAGTTAGTTAGTACAAATATAAAAACTTTCTATCAGTTAAAGATTGAATATACTTGAAAAGAAATATTGTTTTCAATTTTGTTTTCTTCGGAAATGAGCCAAAATAAATCACAATGATTCTATTGACACACCAATTAATACTAAAGTTCTATTAAGATTTGCTTGTTACTGACTTTCGGTTTTTATGGTTCTTGTAGTTTTTAAGAATGCCATCTGCTAATACTGTGGCTAATACCAAAAATGCACCATAATAAAATTGTGTGCTCATGGTTTCGGTTTCAGGAAATAACAATAAAGCTAAAGCAATACCATATAAAGGTTCTAGATTGTAGGTGAGAATTACAGTATACGGACTTAAATGTCGCATCACATCTACAGAGCCTATAAATGCATAAGCTGTACAGATAGATGCTAGTATTGAAATGTAAATCCAATCTGATGTTGATAGGATGAAAAATTCCGCAGAAAAACCACCTTGAAATAATAGAATAAATAAAGAGAGAAATACAACACCACTTATAAATTCATAAAATGAGATGACTGTAGCGCGATGTTCTGCAATAAATTTTCCGTTAATGACAGCAAATAATGTGGAGAACAATGCTGAGGTGATGCCTAATAAAATCCCATTAAGATATTTGATTTCACTTTGTGTGATTAGAAAAACGCCTAGTATGACAATTATTCCGAAGAGAATTTCATACCATATAATTTTCCGTTTATAAACCAAAGGTTCTATAAAAGAAGCAAAAAAAGCACCTGTAGAAAACATCGCCAAAGTTATAGAAACATTGGATTGATTGATGGCTTCAAAAAACGTAATCCAATGCAATGCAATAATAATTCCTGCTCCAAAAAACTTAAGCTTGGCTTTTGTTGAGACTTGTATTTTCAGCTTAATAATTTTGATATATAAAAACATTAAAATGCCTGCAATGAGCATGCGATACCAAACTAAAGCTGACGAACCAATAGAAATTAATTCTCCAAGAACAGCTGTAAAACCAGCTATAAAAACCAGAAAATGTAAATGGAGATAATTTTTAAACTTAACGCTTGGCATTGAACAACAGATAAGCAGCTAATATACCAAAAACTAAATTGGGCAACCACACTGCTACTATTGGCGAAAAGCTAGACTGCGCTGCCATCACACCAAAGACTTTATCAAAAAAGACAAAAACCATAGCAATTGTAATCCCAAAAGCTAGATTAATTCCCATACCTCCTCGACGTTTAATTGAGGATACAGAAACCGCAATAATAGTCAAAATAAATACCGAAACTGGTAAACTCCATTTTTTGTATTTCACGACCTCGTAACGACCAATGTTTGAAGATCCTCTTCGTTTTTCTTTTTCAATGAATCTGGTGAGTTCTCCGTATTGAAGGGTTTCGGCAATATATTCTTCTGGAGTTAAATCATCTGTATCAAACTCAAAATTCATTTCTTTTCTTCTAGCAGTCTCAATAAGATCATTATCTGTACCAAAAACACGCTTTGTGTAGTTATTCAAACGATATGTAGAATCTTGGTCAACAATAGAAGACGCAGTAATTTTGTAGGTAAGTTTATTACCTTCAAAATGTTCTAAAGTAAAGTTACTCCCACGTTTAGTCACAGGATTAAAACTACTTACATAGATATAATCATTATCATTAATTTGCCGATAAATGTTTGTGGTTTGAGTAATTTGAGCATTTTTTTTAAGATACTTATATTTAAACTCATTAAACCCTTTACTTGCTTTAGGAGCTAGATACAATCCCATTATCAGCGCTAAACCAGCAATAATTGTAGCTCCAATCATATAAGGTCTCAAAAATCTCCAAAAAGACACTCCTGAACTTAAAAAAGCAACAATCTCTGTATTATTTGCTAGTTTAGATGTAAACCAAATTACTGATATAAATAAAAATATTGGATATAATAAATTGGCAAAATAAACTGTGAAATCTAGATAGTACTGAGCTACTGCCACAAAAGGAACCTCTTGTTGTAAAATCTTATCAATTTTCTCAGCGAGATTTACTGTAATCCCAATAGGAATAAACAGTAATAACATCATTAAAAATGTGAGCAAATAGCGTTTTAATATGTACCAATCGAGAATCTTCACGTATTATAATCTTTTATCCATTTGTTTCACCATTTTATCCTTCCAAGCTCTAAAATCTCCAGCTATAATATGTTTTCTAGCTTCTCGTGTTAACCACAAATAGAATCCTAGATTATGTATTGTTGCTATTTGTTTTCCTAATAATTCATTTACAGTAAACAAATGTCTTAAGTATGCTTTGCTATACTCTAAATCAACAAACGTAATTCCCATTTCATCAACAGGAGAAAAATCATCTGCCCATTTTAAGTTTTTAATATTTATAGAACCATGAGCTGTAAATAACATTCCGTTTCTTGCGTTACGCGTTGGCATCACACAATCAAACATATCTACACCCAAAGCAATATTCTCTAAAATATTAATTGGTGTTCCAACTCCCATTAAATATCTTGGCTTGTCCCAAGGGAGAATTTCACAAACAACATCTGTCATGGCATACATTTCTTCTGCTGGCTCTCCAACAGATAATCCTCCAATAGCATTTCCTTGAGCTCCAGAATTCGCAATATACTCTGCAGATTGTTGACGTAAATCTTTATATGTACTACCTTGAACTATTGGAAAAAAAGTTTGCTCATAATCATATTTAAATGGCGTTTTTTCTAAATGTGATATACAACGATCTAACCAACGATGTGTCATATGCATAGAACGTTTTGCATAATTATAATCACAAGGATAAGGTGTGCATTCATCAAATGCCATGATGATATCTGCTCCAATACTACGTTGAATTTCCATCACATTCTCTGGAGTAAATACATGATAACTACCATCAATGTGTGATTTAAACTTCACTCCTTCTTCCTTAATCTTTCTATTATCAGATAATGAATAGACTTGGTAACCACCAGAATCTGTTAAGATATTTCTATCCCAATTCATAAACTTATGCAAACCTCCTGCTTTCTCTAAAATAGGCGTTTGAGGTCTCAAAAATAAATGATAAGTATTTCCCAAAATTACATCAGGATTTATATCATTTTTAAGTTCGCGTTGATGCACACCTTTCACAGATGCAACAGTACCAACAGGCATAAATATAGGAGTCTCAATTTGACCATGATCTGTTGTAATTACACCAGCTCTAGCTTTACTTTGAGTGTCACTTGCTTTTAATTCAAATTTCATAAAACGTATTCGTAAGTGGACAAAGATAATTATCTCGATGTATTATGGTCTTAAACATTTAATAAAATTATGACTTCGGAAACTTTAAATCTAGTTTTCATATTTCATTTGAATAAAAATTGTTAGCAAATGATTGAAATCGTTAATAAGTGCATCCTCTCTATTTTTGATTCCCCTTTTGAAAACTTTATTTTTGATGCTTAAAATATTCACACTGTTTATATGCCAAACACACAACAATTACAAGATTTAACAACCCAAGTTCGTAGAGATATTTTACGAATGGTTCACAAAGTAAACTCAGGTCACCCAGGAGGTTCATTAGGATGTGCCGAATTTTTAGTAGCACTCTATCAAGAGATTATGGATAGAAAAGACACTTTTGATATGGATGGAATTGGTGAAGACCTATTCTTTTTATCAAACGGTCATATTTCACCTGTTTTTTATAGTGTTTTGGCTAGATCAGGATATTTTCCTGTAGAAGAGCTAAATACATTTAGATTAATTAACTCAAGATTACAAGGCCATCCAACAACTCACGATGGTTTACCTGGAGTACGAATTGCATCTGGATCATTAGGTCAAGGATTTAGCGTCGCTTTAGGAGCTGCACAAACTAAAAAATTAAATGGTGATAACCATTTGGTGTATAGTTTACATGGTGACGGTGAGTTACAAGAAGGTCAAAACTGGGAAGGTATCATGTATGCTGCTGGTAATAACGTAGATAATATTATTTCTACTATAGATTTAAACGGACAACAAATTGATGGATCTACAGATACTGTATTACCAATGGGTAGTATAAGAACTAAGTTTGAAGCTTTTGGTTGGACTGTTTTAGATATTGAAAAAGGAAATGATATAGATGCTATTTTAGAAGGAATGGCTAAAGCAAAAGCACTAACAGGTAAAGGAAAACCTGTATGTGTATTACTACATACAGTAATGGGTAATGGTGTAGATTTTATGATGTACACGCATGCTTGGCATGGTAAAGCACCTAATGATGAACAATTAGCCGAAGGATTGTCTCAAAATGCTGAAACTTTAGGAGACTACTAACCATCACAATCTAGAAATTACATGAAGACATATACAAATACAGGAAATAAAGATACACGCTCAGGATTTGGAGCAGGATTAACAGAATTAGGACAAACAAATGAAAACGTTGTTGCACTTTGTGCCGATTTGATTGGTTCTCTTAAAATGGATGATTTCAAAGCAAACCATCCAGAACGTTTTTTCCAAGTGGGAATTGCAGAGGCTAATATGATTGGTCTTGCAGCAGGAATGACTATTGGAGGAAAAATTCCTTTTACAGGAACTTTTGCGAATTTTTCTACAGGTCGTGTTTATGACCAAATAAGACAAAGTGTTGCCTATTCTGATAAAAATGTAAAAATCTGTGCATCTCATGCAGGATTAACATTAGGAGAAGATGGAGCAACTCATCAAATCCTTGAAGATATAGGTTTAATGAAAATGCTTCCAGGAATGACTGTAATTAACACCTGTGATTACAATCAAACTAAAGCTGCAACTATTGCAATAGCAAAGCATCATGGACCTGTCTATTTACGTTTTGGAAGACCAAAAGTAGCCAACTTTACTCCAGAAGATCAAAACTTTGAAATAGGTAAAGCTGTAAAATTAACCGAAGGTAATGATGTTACCATTCTTGCTACTGGACATTTAGTTTGGGAAGCGCTTGAAGCTGCAAAGACATTAAATGAAAAAGGGATTTCTGCAGAAGTTATTAATATACACACCATAAAACCTCTTGACGACAAAGCCATTATAGACTCTGTTGCAAAAACTGGTTGTGTCGTTACTGCTGAAGAGCATAGCGTTATAGGTGGTTTAGGAGAAAGTGTTGCCAGAGTATTATCTCAACATCAACCAACTCCTCAAGAATTTGTTGGTACAAAAGACACATTTGGAGAATCTGGAACTGCAGATCAACTCATGGAAAAATATGGATTAAATGCGAATGCTATTATCAAAGCTTCAGAATTGGTCACAAAAAGAAAGTAATTAAGACTTCTCTTATTAAGTAACACTTAAAAATCTAGCTCTAATCAGCTAGATTTTTTTTATTTTTATTTGTAAATATTATCTGGCAAATTTCAGGAAATAAAGAAATAATTATCGTTTGGCAACGTTTTTGATATTATACATCCAAATCAAAAAAAACGAATATTATGCAAAAATTAGTTATTAGTACGTTTTTATTAACGTTAATTTGTTTCAGTGCTCAAGCACAAAAGGGAAGTTCATTTGGTATAAAAGGTGGACTTAATTACAATGCGAATGGAGATTATTTTGAATCTATTGGTGAGAATGCACAAAATCCAGATCGTAATGTTGGTTATCATCTAGGTGTCTTTGGTAAAATTGGAAACCAATTATATTTTAGACCAGAACTTATGTACACAAGTACAAAAAGTGACTACGACAGTGATGAGTTCACAATGAAAAAAATTGACGCTCCTTTACTTGTAGGTATTAAAGTTATTGGACCAGTTAGTGTCTTCGCAGGACCATCTTTACAATATATTCTAGATACTGAATTTGATGGTATTAATATTGATAATGTAGAAGATGATTTTTCGGTTGGACTAAATTTTGGTGTTGGATTAAACTTCAACAAAATTGGTATTGATTTAAGATACGAAAGAGGATTTAGTAACAATGAAGCCACATTTATTGGTAATAATTTAGGAGAAGGCGTTGTGAGTAGAATTGACACAAGACCAGATCAATTAATTTTGAGTTTGTCTATTGCTTTATAATTCATCAGTAAAAGTTATAGTATAAAAAAAGACGCATTTAGCGTCTTTTTTTGTTTGTATTTAAAATAGGATCTATATTAACTATCTATTTGATTAGACTCAGTTGAATCCTCATCTAAATAGTTTGGTATTCCATCCATATCAGAATCGTCATTAGTTGGATCTCCATCATTATCTAAATCTTCATATATTGTTAATACTCCGTCTCCATCATCATCAATATCAATATAATTTGGAATCTCATCACCATCTGTATCATCATCTGTTATGTTCTCATTTCCATCAAGATCTTCTAGATGTGTATATACACCATCACCATCATGATCATTAGGTTCTGAAGTATATAATTCAAACTTAAATATCAAGTTGGAGTATGTTGGAATAGTATATGGAGGTGAATTAAAATATGCCAAACCTGATGGTAAAAACATAACACCTAAACCATAATTACTATAACTTACTGTACCATCTTCATTTATAACAGGTCCACTTTCTGCAGTTTTAAAATCTTGTATTACATCTCTCCAACCTGGAATTACACCAATTAAATCTAATGTTATTGGATTAACAGTACTATCAAAAACATCCCCATCTTGCTCAAACCCCGTGTAACTAATACTTACGTCATCTGTGAAATTTGGTTTAGGGCCTCCATCTCCATCAAATAATGCTGGATTTAAATCTAAAACGTAATATTCATAGACTTGACTTTGGTATGATGTTGTATAGGTAACAACATCATTTATCAATAACTCATTTGGATTACCATCTCCATCTGTTGGTGATTCTGAAATGATAATATCTTCTTTGGTATAGTCTGCAGATGAGTCACTAAAAAAAGATTTATTGTAGTAATGGGTCTGTAAATAATCTAAAAGAGAATCGTTATCTACGATTTGTTGCTCACCTCTATCACGAGCTGGCACAATAACTACATCTGTATCGTCTGGAGTACAAGCCCCAAGTGTTGCAAACAAAATGACAATTAAAATTGTTATGTATTTAGAATTCATGGTGATTAATTTTTCTTTAATTCAAATTAAATTTGAATTGTTCAATATTGCTTATTTTTAAGGCGCAAGATACAATAATATAATACTTTTGCACAATACAATTAACGTCAATTTCACAGTTTTAATATGCGAATAGATAAATATCTTTGGTGCATTAGATATTGCAAAACGAGAAGTATTGCAACAAATGCATGTAAAAAAGGTCATGTAAAAGTCAATGGTCAAGTTGTTAAACCAAGTAGAGATGTTTATGCAACAGATAAAATTGAATTTAGAAAGGACCAAGTCAAGTACCAGCTAGTTGTTAATGATCTACCCGAAAGTCGTGTTGGTGCTAAAATTGTTAATCTATACGTGACCGATGTAACTCCCAAAGAAGCATTTGATGCTAAAGATTTGCTTAAATATTCAAAAGATTATTATCGCAAGAAAGGAGTTGGTAGACCAACAAAGAAAGACAGAAGGGATATTGACGATTTTCACGAAACACCAGAAGAAGATATCTAAAATTTAAAGGACGATTAAGAAAACTCTTTTTTATCTTTGAAGAAAAGGAAAGCACCTATGAGCATTACCAAGAACATTATTTTAGATCATCAGGAAATACAACATAAAATAAAACGTATTGCTTATCAAATTTATGAATGTAATATTGAGGAGGAAGAAATAATTTTAGCAGGTATAGAAGATAATGGATTCATTCTGGCAAAAAAGTTAAAACAAGTTTTAGAAAAAATTTCTGATATTACACCTGTTCTCTGTAAAGTTACTATTGATAAAAAGAATCCGCTTAATGATATAAAAACATCACTCACCAAAGAAGAATACTCTAATAAATCAATAGTTTTAATTGATGATGTATTAAACTCAGGAAGCACTTTAATTTACGGTGTAAAACATTTTTTAGATGTGCCTTTAAAACAATTCAAAACCGCTGTTTTAGTAAATAGAAATCACAAGAAATATCCTGTGAAAGCAGATTTTAAAGGGATTTCTTTATCAACATCGCTTCATGAGCACGTTGAAATTGATTTAACTAGTAAAGCATATCAAGCTTTTCTAAAATAATTTTAGAACCAATTTATCTACAACCTCTTTTACCATTAAACCATCTGTTTTAATAATTAAACTGGACTGTTCATAAAAAGGAGCTCGTTCAAATATATGTTTACCTATAAACTCTGTAAGTTGACTTTTAGATTCTAAATGTGCTATTAAAGGTCTTTTCGATTTTTCTTCATACAATCTATCTACTAATGTTCCTATAGATGCTTTTAAGTAAATACTTAATGAATTTTCAGATTCTAGAATTAAATTCATGTTATTTCCATAACATGGTGTACCTCCTCCCAAAGAAACTACTGTGTTTTTTGAACCAATTAACTCTTTAAAATAAAGATTTTCAATTTTTCTAAAATAAATTTCACCTTTTTTATCAAATATTTTTTTGATAGTTATGCCTTCTTTTTGAACTATGTATTCATCTAAATCAATAAAATCATACTTTAAAATTTCAGCTAATTTATTGCCTATTACGGACTTACCTGACCCCATATACCCAACTAAAAAAAACATCATACTATTATTATATATTGATTATTAAAATCATAATTAATGATAAAACAAAAAAACAAAAAAAATTTTTAAAATAGGCTTGGATTATTGATTAATCGTTTTATATTTGCACCCTCGTTAGAGAAACTTATTGACCAGTTAGCTCAGTTGGCAGAGCATCTCCCTTTTAAGGAGAGGGTCCTGGGTTCGAGCCCCAGACTGGTCACAACAAAAAAAAGTTAAGCATATGCTTAACTTTTTTTTTACCTTTATTTAAATAATGCGCACGTGGCGGAATTGGTAGACGCGCCAGCTTGAGGGGTTGGTGGACATTAGTCCGTGGAAGTTCGAGTCTTCTCGTGCGCACTTTTAAATCTCTTCAAATCCAAATCACATTAATACTTTAATTCAAAAGCCTTAGAATTATCTTGTGTATTTTTAATTTACTTTCTTTATTTTTTAAAATCTGATTTCTGTTTTTTTTATAAGCTTAGTATTAAAAAAATAAAAATTTAGCTGTCTCTCCAAAAAAATACTATTTTTGTTTAACATTTCTAAGTTAAAAATGAACAATATAAAAAGTACTTTTAGTATTAAAGATCTTGAAAACCTAACAGGCGTCAAAGCACATACTATTAGAATTTGGGAGAAACGATACAACCTACTCCAACCAGAACGCACAGACACTAATATTAGATACTATAGCTTAGCTAACCTACAAAAGCTTTTAAACATTAGTTACTTAAACAGTAATGGATATAAAATATCTAAAATTGCATCACTTCATGCTAAGCAAATACCCATATTAGTGAAAGAGGTTGCCCAAAACGACCTCACAAACAATCATGCGATTGATATATTTAAACTGTCAATGTTAAATTTTGATCAAAAACTCTTTTATGATACTTATGAAACTTTAATAAAAGAGAAATCATTTCTTGAAATGTTCTATCAAGATTTCATCCCATTACTTTCTGAAATTGGCATGCTTTGGCAAACCGATACCATTACACCAGCACACGAACATTTTTTAACCTCATTAATTAGACAGAAAATTTTAGTTAATACTGAGAAAATTCAATCTCAAAGTCAAATTGAAAACGACAAGGTCTTTGTTCTATATCTTCCCGAAAATGAAGTTCATGAATTGGGATTAATGATTATTAACTATCAATTAATAGCCAATGGATATAAATCTATATTCTTAGGGCAAAGCGTTCCTCTAGATAGCTTAAAAGACCTACTCAACTATTACGATGACATCACTTTCTTATCTTACTTCACAGTCAAACCAGAGAGAGAACATCTAGTAGATTACCTCAAGGAGTTTTCAGAAAAGTTACTAATCAAAAAATCTATTAAACTCTGGGTTTTAGGAAGAATGTTAACCGATTTCGATTTAAAAACACTCCCTAAACAGGTTACAACTTTTGACTCTATTGAAAATTTAGTTAAAAATTTATAAAAAAACTTCAGCAAAAGTCAGTTTTGTTTAACTTTGCATTACATTTGTTAAACAATGAATAAAAATATATCTATTATTGGTTCTGGATTTTCAGCTCTTGCAGCATCTTGCTATTTAGCAAAAGAGGGCTACGAGGTTACCATTTTTGAAAAAAACAAAACTATTGGTGGTCGTGCTAGACAACTCAAAAAAGACGGATTCACCTTTGACATTGGTCCAACCTGGTATTGGATGCCAGATGTCTTTGAACGTTTTTTTGCAGATTTCAATAAAACACCTGAAGACTATTATACTTTAGAAAAACTAAATCCTGCTTACAGTGTTTACTTCGGAAAAGAGGATTTTATAACGATAGAAGACACCTTAGAAAAAATTTGCATAGCATTTGAAAATGAAGAGAAAGGCAGTTCTAAAAAACTAATGGAATTCATTGATAACGCTCAAAATAATTACGACGTTGCCATTAAAGATTTAGTATATAGACCTGGTGTTTCACCATTTGAGTTAGTAACTCCAGTAACTATAAAAAAAATAGGTCAGTTTTTTAGCACTATAAAAAAAGATGTAAGAAAAGAATTTAAGAATGATAGGTTAGCTATGATCCTCGAATTTCCTGTGCTATTTTTAGGAGCAAAACCAGATAACACACCATCATTCTATAGTTTTATGAATTATGCCGATTTTGGTATCGGCACATTTCACCCTAAAAAAGGAATGTATCAAGTCATCCTTGCTATGGAAACCTTAGCAAAAAGCTTAGGAGTAAAAATACTCACAGAAAACCCTATTGATAAAATTATCGTAGACAATGGTAAAGCAACCGCTTTGATTTCAAATGGTATTGAATATAAAAGTGACGTTATCTTGAGTGGAGCAGATTACCATCATACTGAAACCTTATTGGATTCTCAATATGTTCAATATTCTGAAAACTATTGGGAGAAAAAAACATTTGCGCCTTCATCACTATTATTTTATGTAGGCTTTGATAAAAAATTAAAAAACGTCAACCATCACACCTTATTTTTTGATGTAGATTTTGATGTACATGCAAAAGATATTTATGACAAAGCCAAATGGCCAGACGATCCGTTGTTTTATGCCAGTTTTCCATCTATAACAGATGCGAGTTCTGCTCCAGATGGTAAAGAAGCTGGTATTTTCTTAATACCGTTAGCTCCAGGATTAGAAGACACCGAAGAATTACGAGAATTATACTTTAAAAAAATAATTGACAGATTTGAAAATTTAACTTCTCAAAGCGTCAAAAAAAATATTATATTTAAAGAGTCATTTTGCGTCAATGACTTTATAAAGGATTATAATTCATATAAAGGAAATGCTTATGGTATGGCAAACACATTATTACAAACTGCATTTTTAAGACCTAAATTAAAAAGTAAAAAGGTAGATAATCTTTATTTCACAGGACAATTAACGGTTCCAGGACCAGGAGTTCCGCCATCACTAATTTCAGGAAAATTAGTAGCAGAGCTTATTAAAAAACATCATAGCAACTAGTATGAAATCAATCTTTGATTCTGTTTCCCACAAGTGTAGTAAGACTGTAACAAAATCTTACAGTACTTCTTTTTCATTAGCAACAAAAATGTTGTCTAATTCCATATGTCAAGATATTTACAATATTTATGGGTTTGTTCGTTTCGCAGATGAAATTGTAGACACCTTTCATGATTATGACAAACAGATGCTATTTGATAATTTTACTAAAGATTTAGAACTCGCATTAGAACAAAAAATCAGTTTAAATCCAATTTTAAATTCATTTCAAGAAACCTATCATAAATACAGTATCGATAAAAAACTCGTTGATTCGTTTATGAAAAGTATGCGCACAGACTTGCATAAAAACACGTATTTAACAGATGAGGAATACAAAGAGTATATTTATGGATCTGCAGATGTTGTGGGTTTAATGTGTTTAAAAGTCTTTGTTAAAGGTGATCAAGAAAAGTATGAATCATTAAAAGACTCAGCTATGAGCTTAGGATCTGCATTTCAAAAAGTGAATTTTCTAAGAGATTTAAAAGCAGATTTTGAAGATTTAAGTAGAAGCTATTTTCCAAACACAGATTTAAACCAACTAGATGAAATCTCTAAGCAAGCAATTATTGAAGATATAGAAAATGATTTTGCAAAAGGACTACATGGTATTAAAAGATTACCAATAGAAGCAAAATTTGGTGTTTTTGTAGCCTATAGATATTACAGTCAGTTGCTTAAAAAGCTAAAGAAAACACCAGCATTAGAAATAAAATCGACAAGAATTAGAGTGCCTAACTATAAAAAAATTGAGTTACTCACGAGAAGCTATGTCAAATATCAATTAAACTTATTATAATAGAATGCATACTATATACTGGATAATAATTTTCTTAGGCGTTTTTAGCACCATGGAATTTATGGCTTGGTTTACTCACAAATATGTAATGCACGGTTTCTTATGGAGCTTACATAAAGACCACCATCATAAAGACCATGATAGTTGGTTTGAACGCAATGATGCCTTTTTTATATTTTATGCCATTGTGAGCATGACCTGTTTTTATTTATGGAGTTATGAAGGCGTTTGGTATTGTTTGCCCATTGCACTGGGTATAATGACGTATGGTGTAACTTACTTTATAGTGCACGATATTTTTATTCATCAACGATTTAAACTGTTTAGAAATGCTAATAATTGGTATGCAAAAGGTGTGAGACGTGCTCACAAAATGCACCATAAGCATTTAGGTAAAGGAGATGGAGAATGCTTTGGAATGTTATTTGTACCTTTCAAATATTTCAAAAAATAGCAGTTTACCTTATCTATGACAACGCCTTCCCATTTCGATTTTATCATTGTTGGAAACGGACTAGCAGGACTTCAATTGGCTTTAAAGTTGACTTCGGAATCGTCCTTTGACCAAAAAACTATCGCATTAATTGATCCATCAGATAAGACTACCAATGATAAAACATGGAGTTTCTGGGAAACTAAGCCTTCACAATGGAATGCAATCATTCATAAATCTTGGAATAAGGCTTCTATAATTACTTCAAAAAAAACAACCAATTTAAACCTCACACCTTATTCTTACAAGACGATATGTGCTATAGATTTTTACACGGAAGCTAAAGCACAACTCAACCAGAAGGACAACATTTACTTTATTGAAGAGCGTGTGAGTTCTGTACAAGAAAAAGATCAAGTTACTGTAACAACGAATAAAAATTCTTACACTTCTACTCACGTTTTTGATAGTAGAATTCCTGAAGAATTTTCTACCGAAGCAAATGACAGCATTTCTATCATTCAGCATTTTAAAGGTTGGATAATTAAAACAGAATCTGATGTTTTCGATGAAGATAAAGTGACCATGATGGACTATCGTCTAAAGGATGGAAATCAAACCACATTCACTTACGTCTTGCCATTTTCAAAAAGGGAAGCTTTAGTAGAATTCACCTATTTCACAGCAAATACTGTAGACGAATTGGTTTATGACACCTATATTAAAACCTATATCAAAGAGTATTTAAAAATAGACTCCTACTCTATCTTAGAAACCGAAGCTGGTCAAATACCAATGACCAATTATAATTTCTCAAAATTTAACACCAAAAAAATAACTAAAATTGGCACAGGAGGTGGTTGGGTAAAAGGGTCAACCGGTTATTCCTTTAAACACACCGAAAAGAAAATTGCCATAATTATAGACAACTTAAAAACTGGACGAATACCATCTCATGGATTATTCCGAAGAAAATATAAGTTTTACGATAAAGTTTTTCTTAAAGTCCTCAAAGACGAAAACCACAAAGGCGAATGGATTTTTGAAAGTTTCTATGCAAAAAACTCAGTACAAACGTTGTTTAGGTTTTTAGATGAAGAGTCTTCGTTTAGAGAAGAGCTTAAAATCATGATGTCTTTATTTTCCTGGAGTTTTATAAAGGCTTTTTTTAAAACGCTTTAAGCAACTCATCAATAGTATTAGTTACACGTTCACTATTCCAATCTGCAGCTCCAGATTTATCAATAACGATCTCTCCTTTTTTACTTATAATGAATGTTCTTGGTATTGAAGATACATTAAATTCTTGAGGATAATTAGTTAAAGGTTGAAAGGCATTAAAAGTGTAGCCTTTCTTTTTAATAAAATTATTTATTATAGTAGTTTCTTCATTTGACACAAACAAGAAGATCACATCATCATTAGATTCATAATTTTGATACAACTTTTCAAGACTAGGCATTTCTGCAATACAAGGCGGACACCAAGTTGCCCAAAAATTAATAACAATCACTTTTCCTTCAGCAGAAGAGAAATCAAAGTTGTTACCCTCAATATCTTGTAATTTCCAGTCAAAGCTTGAAAGTTTAACTCTTTCCGAAGTATCAATAACACTAGGTTTTACAATCATTGCAATTCCCTTTTGTAAAAACACTTGAATAGGCTGTCTTGTTTGCGGAATAATCATCAACGCAATAACAATTAAAATTATAAGATTAAATACTTTTGATTTTTTGGACTTTGCCATAATATATTAAAATTAAGAAACGCATTACCATAGTCGGTAATGCGTTTCAAATCTAACAACAAAATTATAAATTTTGTCTAATACTAATTTCAAACTAGTTTCTTGAAATAGAACCTGTTGGTAAAGATCCTAAGTTTTGATCAAAAGCATGCGTTGCTGGTGCAGTTTCATCACCTGCAGTTCCTACCAATGGCTTCAAAGCAAATGGTGCTGGAGAATTATCTGGTACTGGCTCTACAGAAATTACAACTGTTCGTCCTCTAACATCTAAAGGAAACGTTTCGCCTGCTGGTGCATTTAATAAAAAATCTTCTCCTGGTACTGGAGGTCCTACATTATTTTCTGTTCCACTAAAACCATTTGTACTATCTACTGCATCAAAAGCAGTAAATGTTCCTGTTGTTATTGGTCCTGTTTCACCTACTACCCATCCTTCATAAGCCCAGCCTGCTGGTAAAACTGGTAAGTTGAAGTTTGGTAATGGTGGTGTTCCTGGTGTTCCAAACCATACACCATTTTGATCATTCATATTGTTTGTTCCCGTCTCATCTGTTGGTGTTCTTAAAAAGAACTCGCCTGATGCAGAACTAAAATCTCCAATAAGACCTGTATTTACTGCTGCTGAATTTCCAGAAAATTCACCGCTAAGAACTTTTGTTGCTGCTGGTAATGGATCTGTATCAACAGATGGTTCAATTGAAAGCACAAATGCTGTTGCACTATTTAATTGTACTGTATTTACAGAGAATGTCTGAGGAAAAGTTACACTCGTAAATGTACCTGTAGACACAGGCGCTCCATCTACAATTATCCAACCTTCGTATACAAAATCACTTCCTAGTGATTCTAATCCATCAAGATCAAGAGTCAAATCTGAATTTGTAGGAATACTAACTCCATCGTCATCACTATCACATGATGTGGCAAAAATTCCTAATGCCAAAACTGCTAAAAACATTTTTTTAATCATCGCTTTATAATTTTATTATTTATACTTCAAAATTATAGCTTAGTTGAATCATAAAATGTTAGCTAGCTAACACAAGTGAAATTTTATGCAGATTTTTTTAAAATTCTTATTTCTTTTCTATTGAAATTAATGTAGTTCTCTTCTTTAAGCTCATTGAGAAGGATATTAAGTGTAGGTCGAGAAGTACCAATTAAAGATGCAATATCTTTTTGTGTATAAGGGTGTAGAATAACATTATCTCCAGTTTTCTCACAGTCATAACCATAATCAGCACACAATTCATCTATAAATTCTACTAGTCTCGTTTTTGTGTCTTTAAACATCAATAATTGTAATCTACGTTCTAATTTTTTAAATTTAAAACCAATAAACTTATAGACTTTGAAGCTAAAGGTTTGATTATCTCTCATTAAGTCATGCATCGTTGTGACACCAATAGGGCATATAGAAGTAGAATTATCAATAGACTGTGCAAATTCGTCTCTAACATTATCACCTAAAATAGCTTTCTCACCAAACAATTCGCCTTTAGACAGAATAGCCTTTACGACTTCATCTCCATTTTCATTGTAGTATCCAATTTTAACTTTCCCGTTTTCTATTAGATAAATTTTATTAGCAGAGTCATCTTCAAAGTAGATGTAGTCTTTCTTTTTATAAGCATCGAAGTCATGCTCTTTTTTATACTTCTTAAATTTATGTGGACAAAGCACCTTAAAAAGGTTAACATCGTCAAAAAACCAGAGTGAATGCATGATGCGTATTTTATTGTTAGATGCTTATAGCAGTCGTTTGAATATAAAATACCTTACAATAAAATCCATAAAAAAAGCCCTAACAGAATTGTTAAGGCTTTTTCATATTTAATTCAAATACAGATATTATGCTGCATTTTCTTTTTTAATTAAGTTTAAAGCAGAACCTTCATTATACCAATCAATTTGAGATTGGTTATACGTATGATTCACTTTAATAGTGTCTTTACTTCCATCTGCATGAACAATTTCAATTGTTAATTGCTTTTCTGGAGCAAATTCATTTAAATCTAAGAAGTTAAATGTATCATCTTCTTGAATTAAATCATAATCACTTTCGTTAGCAAATGTCAATCCTAACATTCCTTGTTTTTTAAGGTTTGTTTCATGGATACGTGCAAAAGACTTTACGATTACAGCAACAACACCTAAATGTCTAGGCTCCATTGCAGCATGCTCACGAGAAGATCCTTCACCATAATTATGATCTCCCACAACTATAGATTTAACACCTGCAGCTTTATAAGCTCTTGCAGTATCAGGAACTCCACCAAACTCACCAGTTAATTGATTCTTAACAAAGTTTGTTTTCTTACCAAAAGCATTAACTGCTCCAATTAAACAGTTGTTAGAAATATTATCTAAATGTCCTCTAAAACGTAACCAAGGTCCAGCCATAGAAATATGATCTGTAGTACATTTACCAAAGGCTTTAATTAATAATTTTGCTCCTGAAATATCGTTTCCAATAGGTTCAAAAGGTGTTAATAATTGAAGTCTTTCAGAATCTGAAGCTACAGTAATCTGCACTCCACTTCCATCTGCCATAGGCGCTAAATACCCATTATCATCAACTGCGAAACCTTTTGGAGGTAATTCCCATCCTGTTGGTTCGCTTAACATCACTTCTTCACCATTTTCATTGATTAACTTATCTGTCATTGGATTAAAATCCAAGCGACCAGCAATGGCAATTGCAGCAGTTATTTCTGGAGACGCAACAAAAGCATGCGTGTTTGGATTTCCATCTGCACGTTTTGCAAAGTTTCTGTTAAATGAGTGTACAATACTATTTTTTGGTGCATTTTTTGGATCTTCATAACGAGCCCACTGACCAATACATGGTCCACAAGCGTTTGTGAAAATCTTAGCATCTAATTTTTCGAAAATTTCTAAAATCCCATCTCTTTCTGTGGTATATCTTACCATTTCAGATCCTGGATTAATCCCTAATTCAGACTTCATCTTCAAACCTTTATCTAAAGCTTGTTGCGCAACAGAAGATGCACGAGATAAATCTTCATAAGATGAATTGGTACAAGAACCAATTAAACCCCATTCTACTTTTAATGGCCAATCGTTTTTCTTAGCTTTTTCAGTCATTGCAGAACCTACTGCAGTTGATAAATCTGGAGTAAATGGTCCATTTAATAATGGATTCAATTCTGTTAAATTAATATCAATAACTTGATCAAAGTATTGTTCAGGATTTGCATAAACTTCATCATCTCCTGTTAAATATTCTTTTACTTGATTTGCAGCATCTGCAACATCTGCTCTATCTGTAGCACGTAAATAACGCTCCATAGACTCATCATAACCAAAAGTTGAAGTTGTTGCTCCAATCTCAGCTCCCATATTACAAATGGTACCTTTTCCTGTACAAGACATTCCTTTTGCTCCAGGTCCAAAATATTCTACGATAGCTCCAGTACCACCTTTAGCGGTTAATATTCCTGCAACTTTTAAGATCACATCTTTAGGCGCTGTCCAACCAGATAATTTACCAGTTAATCTTACTCCTATTAACTTCGGAAATTTCAACTCCCAAGCCATACCAGCCATTACATCAACAGCATCTGCTCCACCAACTCCAATGGCAACCATACCTAATCCTCCTGCATTTACAGTATGAGAATCTGTACCAATCATCATTCCTCCAGGAAATGCATAATTTTCTAAAACAACTTGGTGAATAATTCCTGCACCTGGTCTCCAGAAACCAATTCCGAATTTATTAGAAACAGATTCAAGGAAATTAAAAACTTCATTACTTGTGCTTATTGCATGCTGTAAATCTATTGAAGCTCCGTTTTTTGCTTGAATCAAGTGATCACAATGCACAGTAGTTGGTACTGCTACTTTAGTTTTACCAGCTTGCATAAATTGCAACAATGCCATTTGCGCTGTTGCATCTTGACATGCTACTCTATCTGGCGCAAAATCAACATAATCTTTACCTCTAACTAACGCTTTGGTAGGTTTTCCTTCCCAAAGGTGAGAGTATAATATTTTTTCTGAAAGCGTTAATGGTTTACCTACAATATCACGAGCTGCATCTACACGCTCAGTCATATTAGAATAAACCTTCTTTATCATGTCAATATCAAATGCCATATGTATTATTTATAAGGTTGATTTTTATTTTTTTTAGTGTAGCAAATTTACGAATTTTAAAGGAGACTCTAAAATATGTAACAAAATGTAGAATACTGTGCAGATATGTCAATAAAAGAGTCAAAACTCATCACTATATTGATGATTTAACAATTAAACTAGGCGAAAATTATAAAATTAACAACTAGACACTATTTAAAACGATTCTTAATTTTGGTTGTATCACGAAGATTCGTCATAGGTCTTTCAAAAAACGCATAAAGCGCATAAGAACCAATTAGAGTAATTGTAAAATAAATTGAAAGATATATCATGAGATTTGAGTTTGATAAGCCTTCCGTAGGAAAAAAAAATTTCATCAATTGCATCACTACAGAATAGTGAATCAAATACATTGAATACGAGATTAAACTAATAATTGTAATTGGCACAACAATTAATTTAGGAGCTGATTTTATATGTGACAACAAAGGAAGCGTCAAAGCAATGGCTATAGAATTAATTGGTAAATACAAGACATTCCAAAAAAATGGATGACTTTCTATAAAGATTTGCTGAGTTGGGATTATAAAGTTTAGTCCTACAAATATTAGTCCTCCAATGATTAAAAACAAGACTCTAAATCGTCTCCAGAAATTGGGTTTAACTAAAGAAATACAAGCTGCTAAAACGCCATAATAAATAGCGTCTATTCTATATATGGTGACTGCCTTTAGGTTGACATTCCAAAACATCATACCTGTTCCTCGATGACTGATGTTATAGTACACTTTTGTCATCATAAAGAAAAGTATTATAAGACATGTAACGATGCAAAATAATCTAGACTTGTTGATTTTCAATTTCAGAAACAACACGAGATACAAGAGTAATGGTCCAATAATATAAGCAAATTCTTCAATTGGTAAGCTCCAAGATTCTCCAAAAAACAAAGGCATTTCCCATGAGAAGTTTTGCATAAAAAAGAAGTATTGCCATAAATTATCTGGCATACTTACACCTAACATGATCGCCAAAACAACATTAAACACAAGAATTAAATAGTAGTTAGGTAAGGTTCTAAACCAACGTCTTACCCAAAAATAGGTGATTTGTTTTCGCGTAAATTCCGAAGACACAAAAAGATTATAAATTAGTCTTCCAATGAGGAATCCACTCAACACAAAAAAGATTTCGACTCCAATAACACCAGCCAAACTCATTAAATCTGTGAGTATGTTTTTTGTCTGTGGAAAAATCCAAACCGCATGTGAGCAAACCACCAACAAAATGGCAACTGCTCTCATGATGTCGAGTCCAAAAATTCGCTTATCGTAGTTTATCTTCATTTTTTTTATAAATGTGGTTTCATTACATTTGATTATATATGAAAAGAAGATCTAAATTTATATTAATTTTTCTAGTATTAATTCTTGTTGGTGGTTTTATTTATTTCAAATCCCTAAAGACAAGACATCAGGAATTAATAAAATCTAAAGTCTTTTATACTTTAGGTATCGTGGATTCTGAGTGGAAAACGGAATTAACCGATAACAGTGTCACCTTCACCTCTCCTACTTTTGTGATTAGTAATATTTACAAATCTATGGAAGGTCCAAAATCTGACCAATACCTCATGATTGATGATAGTAAAGAAGAATTACTATGGTTGACGTCTTTTAAAACCAATGCAGTTTCATCTGACGAGCAACGAAAAATGTCTAATGATTTTGTATGTCATACTAATTTTGAATATCGTGATGCAGAGCATTACAACCGTTGGAACATGACAGAGCGCATCAATTCTCAATACCCAAGAATTACATCTATAAGTAATGGTGTTGAAGCTTTTGATTTGCCAGATGGATTTGGTTTCCCTGTATTTTCAAACGAGCGTCTTTTTATTAATGCACAAGCGCTCAATCATAACATTACAGATTCTACTTTTAATATAAAGCATAAAATAAAAATTGGTTTTACAAAAAATAGTGACAAAACACTAATTCCTTTACAACCAAAAACAGTTTTTATGATGTTTCCTTATGATCCTCAAAACCCATTTGAAGGTCCAACAGAAATGTTACCAAATGCATGTATTCCTGTTGAAACGAAAAACCATTCATATCTTGATAACGATGGCAACGCACTTTCTGGTCATTGGATTATTACGCCAGGAAAACACAGTTATTCTTATGATACTTCTCAGCAATTACAGATAAAAGATAGTATTAGATTGCATCAAATTACCTCACATTTACATCCTTTTGCTGACCGTTTTAAACTGAAAGATAAAACTACAGGAGAAGTCATTTATGATTGCAAAAGTGAAAATTTTACAGATAAGATTGGATTAAAAAATACACCATCTTTCTCAAATCAAAAAGGAATTTGGATGTATAAAGATCATACCTATGAAATGCTTCTAGAAGTTGATAATATAACTGATAAAGACCAAGAGATGATGGCTAGTATGGCTATTTTTTATTATGATGCTGACATGGATCATAAAATCAAAGAACTAAAATTATAGCTTTTGAAAATTAAATTCCTTTTAGTTGTTCTAGTTGTATTGATGTCTTGCAAAAACAAAACTCCTAAACTTCCTGTTTTGAGTTTTAATTATATCGATGGAAAAAAGGAACTCTATAAAATTGATAATTTTATATTTACAAATCAGGATGGAGAAACTGTAACGTCATCTTCTACGGAAGGGAAAGTGCATACCATGAATTTCTTCTTCACGAGTTGCCCTTCTATTTGTCCGCCAATGCGAATTAAACAACAGGATCTTGCTGAGACGTTTTCCGAAGAAAAGAATTTCAAACAGTATTCAATTTCTATAGATTTTAAAAATGATACTGTGGATAAACTCAAAAAACATGCTGAGCTTCACAACATCAATTCTACGCAATGGAATTTACTGCGAGCACCTTCCGAAGAAAAACTAGAAGACATAGCAAGTGTATTAAAAACGAACTTCAAACCTAATGAAGATGGTACTGATTTTTACCACTCTAGCTATGTTGCTTTAATTGATAAAGAACAGTATATACGTGGATTCTATAATATTTTGTTGGATGAAGAGGTAACCCTTTTAAAACGAGATATTGAAAGCTTGCTCGACTAGCTTTTACTTCTGTACATTTTAATAAGCGTGTAAATAGCTATTATAATTGCTATTAATTCTAAAAATGTCCCAAAAGTTAAAATCATTGCACCATAAGGCCAATGTTGAATTTTAAAAAGCGCTCCTAAAATAGTTGCTCCAATTCCTAAAAGTAGTATGATTGCTGCTGGAATAAGTTTTCTTAGATTCATTTTAAAATAAGCTTTTAATTATTTGTTCGTCTGTAATACCTTCGGCTTCTGCCTTATAATTTTTAATAATTCTATGACGTAGAATCCCTGAGGCTACAGCTTGAACATTCTCTATATCTGGAGAAAACTTCCCGTTAATAGCAGCATGAGTTTTGGCTGCTAAGATTAAGTTTTGTGAGGCTCTAGGTCCTGCTCCCCAATCAACAAACTCTGCAACAAGCTCTGAAGAAGTAGATGTTTTTGGTCTTGTTTTACTTACCATTTTTACAGCGTATTCTATCACATTATCTGCAACAGGAATACGACGAATCACGTTTTGAAAATCTATAATTTCTTGTGAAGAAAACAAAGCGTTTACAGTTGCTTTATGATCTGAAGTCGTTGCTTTCACAACTTGCACTTCTTCTGCAAATGATGGATATTCTAAATTAATAGCAAACATAAAACGGTCTAATTGTGCTTCTGGTAAAGGATACGTTCCTTCTTGCTCAATAGGGTTTTGAGTTGCTAATACAAAATACGGTAATTCTAATTTATAATTATGACCAGAAACAGTAACTGAGCGTTCTTGCATCGCTTCTAATAATGCAGCTTGTGTTTTTGGAGGTGTACGGTTGATCTCATCTGCTAAAATAATATTGGCAAATATTGGACCTTTGATGAATTTAAATTGTCTGTTCTCATCTAAGATTTCACTACCTAAAATATCACTAGGCATTAAATCTGGAGTAAATTGAATACGTTTAAAATCTAAGCCTAAAGCTTGAGCAATCGTGTTTACCATTAAGGTTTTTGCTAAACCAGGAACACCAATTAATAAAGAGTGACCACCAGAAAATATAGAAATCAAAATCTGATTTACAACCTCATCTTGACCAACAATAACTTTGGCAACTTCGGTTTTTAGGGCATTATACTTTTTTACAAACTGTTCTATTGCAGCAACGTCAGACATAAATATTATTCTTTTTCAGTTTTTAACCAGTTACTACTAAATTCACAGCTTTTAAAATCATCATTGATTTTCACATACGTGTCAGAAATCTTTTCTTCTTGCCACTTTTCAATAGCTTTAAATTGTTTCTCTTGTAAAGCTAGTGCTTTAATTTTAAGATAATCACGAGCAAAATCTGCTTGGTGATCTTCAGTTCTATCTGTAACGGTTAATATTTTAAATTTAATTGGATTAACTCTATCTTGATCTTGCAGCACTAAACTAATCTCGTTGTCTGCTAAATCTTGAATTTGGCCATACAATTCAGGATCCATTTTTGTTAACTCTAAACTAGAATCTTGTGTGTATGGATTAATTAATTGTCCGCCTTCAAACTTCGTTTCTTCTTCATCACTAAACTCACGAGCTGCATCTGCAAATGTTAAATCACCAGATTCTATACGTTCTTTTACTTTAGTAATTTCTTCTTTGGCAGCTTTTACAGATTCATTTGTAACTTCTGGACGCAATAAAATGTGTCTCACATCATATTCTTGACCTCTAATTTTTTCTAATAAAATGATATGGAATCCAAAATCTGTTTCAAAAGGCTCTGAGATTTCACCCTCTTGTAATGAGAACGCTACATCACGAAATTCTTTAACCATTTGAGGACGTTTTCTATTAAGTGTGTATTTACCACCTTTAGATCGTGCAGCAGTATCATCTGAATAAAAAACAGCTTTAGTTGTAAAACTTGCTCCATTTTCTATAACATCTGCCTTGTACTCTTTAAGTCTATCAATAACTGCTTGTTTTGCTTCTTCTGAAACTTCTGGGATCACAACAATTTGAGCCACTTTAAGTTCTGTACCAAACGTTGGCAAAGAATCTTTCGGGATGCTGTTATAATATTCTCTAACTTCTTCTGGAGTTACTTCAACGTCTTCAATAATTCTACGTTGCATATCACCTGCCAACTTTGAGTTCTTGTTGATCTCAAACATTTCTTCACGTAAGCTTTGCTCGCTATCCTTATTATAGAACTCTAAAAGCTCTGCCATAGAACCTCCTTTTTGTTCTAAGAACGCTTCAATTTGTTGCTCAATATTAGAACGAATCTCTAGTTCATTTACTGTAATACTATCTTGTATTGCATGGTGAGCATACAATTTATCTTCTAGCAATTTTCCGAAGAGCTGACATCTAGAAATCTCTTTAATAGAAACACCTCTTGCTTGTAATTGGATGTACTCTTTATCTATATCTGAGTCTAAAACGACAAAATCTCCAACAACTGCTGCAACACCATCTACTTTTTTACGACCAGTAGTACTCGTTGTATCTCTTTGTTTTGCAGATGCGTCAACCACATCTTCAATAATTTCTTGTGCTACTGTGATATTTGCAGCAAATAAGGTTACAACAAGTGCTGTAATTACTGATTTATTTATAGACTTCAAATTGTTTATTTTTAATTGCATCTTTAGTAATATCTTTTTCAAGTTGTTTAATCAACTCTAATTTTCTTTTGTTAATTACAATTTGTTTAATTGTAGGCTTTACGTACTCTAAAGGTGCCAAATCGTTTTGAGAAAGGACATCTTCAATTTGCATCAAATATAGGTCTAATGAATCTTTGAGTTGTATAAAATTAGATTTTTTTAACAGTTCTTTTTTGTTTTCAGAATTTAGAACTTTAATTTTTTCGGTAATTTGTGACGCTTTAATCCAAATAGAGTCATTGAGAGAATAACTTTTAAATTGAACAGATATAGAATCTAAAAAGCGTTTATCCTTATCATCAAAACGCTTAAATCGCTTTTCTATATCATCCTCATTTATTGCATTTTGTGGAATCGTAATATATCTAAACTTTACCAGTTCTTCATTGAGTTTAAATGTTTCTTGATTGGCTTCATAAACAGCTTGAGCTTGTGCAGCATTCATCGTTGTATCAATACTTTTTTTAACTAAAGCTTCTAGATAAGCTTTGGTATACAAATCATTTTTATACTGCTTTATGAGTTTATTGAAATCGGTTTGCTTGTCTTCAGATAAATTGCGCTCGGCTCCTTCTAATAATAGTTGTTGTGTTGCCCAACGATTGATAAAACTAGTGATGATTTGAATGCTATCATTAGCTGGAGTTCCTTCAACTATTAACCCTTCAATATCTTCTTCATAAAGATAGCTCTCACCAACCCTAGCCACAGGAATTCTATCGTCGGTTTCTTTAAAAAAATCACACGACACAACTAGTGAAGCAAATAATAGTATAACAAAGAGTTGTCTCAACTTAGTTTTTTAAGATTTGTTTTTTAACACGTTTTAGTGCTTTTTTATCAACTTCTACTTTAAAGCGTTTGTTAAGTGATGCGACCCAATTATCTTCGATATAATTTTGATAATCACTCACCACTTTACCTTTAGCCTCATCAAGTGTTTTATTAGTTGCAGGCAATACCTTTTTAACAAGTATAACATGATAAGACTCATTATGCTCATAAATTTGAGACACACCTTCTTTAAATTCAAAATCTTGAGGCAATACTTGACTTCCTTCTTCAAAAGTATTTGCTGTTGAAATCACTTTATGAATATCATCTTTATTTATAGTTGATAAAATAGTTTCTACGAAAATATCTTTTTGTAAGTCAGCTTTCACCTTCTCTATAGTTTCTTTAGAAGCCGAAGATAAAATGACAGCATCCACTCTATTGCTCCAAACATAATTAGAACTGTTATTTTTAAAGAACTTTTTTAAACCAACTGTATCTTTTACAGCTGCGTTCCAAACTTCTTTTTCCATAAGATCAAACAATAAAAGTCCATCTCTGTATTCTTTTAAAACAAAAGCAAAATCCTCATTTTCAAATTCTAGATTATCTTCATGATACTTTAATATTTGTTGTTCTAAAAAAGCATCATACTCTGTATTTAAAAGTGATTTAAAATCTACAGCTCTATTATTATATTTACGTTGAATACTCATTAAGAAACCTGCAAAATCATCATAAGAAATTTTAGTATCTCTAATGGTAATTAAAGCTCCATCTTTTATGTCTTCTGGAGTTTTCCAAGACTGCTTAAAAAATCCTTCATTAAGGATTGTTTCCATATAAGCTAAACCTTCTTTTTTATTTTCTTTAACTTTATATTTTGCCATTAGTTTTTTCACTAATGCAGAATTTATGAGTTCTGATCTAGAATCTCGCTTTACCCTATTTTCAAGTTCACCTTTAACCTCTTCAAAAGGCTGGATTCCTTTTTTATTGATTAATTTAACAATGTGCCATCCATAATCTGTTTTAAAAGGTTTAGACATATCTCCTTTGTTTTCTAAAGAGAAAGCCACATCTTCAAATTCTTTTGCTCGCAATTGACCACCTGTAAATGGAGCTAATGCACCTCCTTTTTGAGATGAGCTTTTATCATCTGAAAATTGCTTAGCCAAAGATTCAAATTTCTCACCTTGTTGCAATTTCTTGTAGATTTGATTGATTCGTTCTTCTGGATTTACGGTACTATCATTTTGTTTTATCGACACCATAATATGTGCAACCGTTGCCTCTCCAAGAGATGGACGTTTTTCAAACACTTTAACAACATGATACCCAAAACGAGTTCTAAAAGGCATTGAGACATCTCCAACTGGAGTATTAAATGCAGCTGTTTCAAAAGGATATACCATTTTAAATCCGCCAAAATAACCTAAATCTTCTGCAAAAACACTTTTACCATCATGCACCTCTTTTTGAACTGCTTCAAAACCTTCATTGATGACACGTTCTCGTAATTTGAGCACTTTATTATACACTGCTAAGGTATCATCTGTTACAGATTCATCTATACGAACTAAAATATGTGATGCTTTCACATCATTAGTTGTACGTTCATAAGCTTCTCTAACTAAAACATCTGTCACTTTATTATCTGACATGTAATTTTTGATGAGTTGCTTTTTATAATTATTAAACTCTCTAATGTATTTAGCATCTTCGTTTAAACCTAAACGACGTGCTTCTTTTACTTTTAATTGGTAATTAATAAAAAGTTCCAGATAAGCATCAATATCTTTTTGACTCTCATCTTTTACAAGGTCTAAATTTTTGTTATATACCCTTACAAATTCAGAAGACATAATAGGATCTCCATCAACTGTGAATAAAACATCATCATTTTTTACTTGTGCTTGAGCTAAAAAAGCAAAACAGAAACAAACTATGCTTACTAATAATTTCATGTGTTATAATTTATTTTTTTTGAAGTTCACATGTTGTTCTCTATTAATCATTGTTATGAATAATAGAGATTTTAACATGCTCGATTCATTTGGTTAAATATAATTTAATAATTGTAGTACATCCATCATGTCAAAAGGTATTGCATGATACATGTTTAAATTTATTTATTGAAATTGAATTTGTGTATCCAATTTCAGCAAAAATAAAACAATTGTCATATAAAACAAGTCGCTTTTAACAAACGTTAAGACCATTGTATTTAGTATGCTTAATTAACGCTTAAAATCATAACTTTAACCGCTTGGCTAATATTATGGTTATTGGACTTTCCAATCGTCTATATATTTTAAAAATAACTTATCTTTAAGCTTGAATAATCCCTCTAAATTCAAAATGAAATACACAACAGAAATAAAGGTTAATGTTCCTTTAGATGAGTTTATAAAAAAAATGGATAATGTTGACAACATGAAACATTGGCAACGTGGATTGGTTTCTGCAGAGCATATATCTGGTGACTTAGGTCAATTAGGCGCCAAAATGAAACTCAATTATAAATTTGGAAAGCGTAAAATGCAAATTATTGAAACCATAACAAAACGTAATTTCCCAAACGAGTTTCATGCCAATTACACCACAAAATCCATGCATAATGTACAGCAAAATTATTTTGAAAAAACTAGTGAAGGATTCACAAAATGGACATCTAAGAGTGAGTATGTACCTTTAAATTTCTCAATGAGACTCATGTTATTTTTTATGCCAAGAACCTTCAAAAAACAATCGCAAAAATACATGCAAGATTTTAAAAATTTTGCAGAAAACGGAATCTCTGTCACCAATGCGTAAACTAAAACTCATTTGGGACTTTAGAGGTCCTGACGCTCAAAAAATTGCTGAGCACCACGAAAAACATCTCAAAGAATTTATCGCCATTAAAAACACAAACCTCGATATCACTGGCTTTGAACAAATCAATGATGCACATAGTATTGCATTTATGGTGGTTACAGATGACGAAATGAAACCTATTAGAGATGCTCTAAAACCACATCGTGGCACATTGTATGAAGATTAAATTTATAGTCTAATTTTAATTTAGGACTAAATCTTCTCTCATTTCCATATAAATTATTTACTTTTCACTACACTATAAATTTCACGATTTTCAATTTTATATTATGAAAAAACAAATGCTTTTGTGTGCGCTAATTATTCTTGCTTTTAATTGTGCCGAAGAAAAAAAAGAAACATCTATGACTCCTAAATACGTTGAAGAATTGCACTCTAATGCAAAGCCAAATGAGGCTGTAATTAAACATTTAGACTTAGATATTGTTGTTGATTTTGAAAACGCTATTATAGATGGTACTGCAACGTATAAGATTGAAAATAATAATGCTTCGGAAATCGTCCTAGACACAAAATTTCTAAATATTATTAGCACAGAAGCCGACGGAAAACCAGCAGCATTCAAATTAGGAACATTTGATAAACAATTAGGACAAGCTTTGCGTATTCCAATTTCCGAAGAAACAAAACAAATAGCAATACACTATAAAACGACTAATAAAACTGAAGCCTTGCAATGGTTGAGTCCTCAGCAAACAGCAGATAAAACACATCCGTTTTTATTTACACAAGGTCAGGCAATTTTAACGAGAACTTGGATTCCTATTCAAGATAGTCCGCAAATTCGTATTACATACAATGCAAAAGTCGTTGTCCCAAAAGAATTGATGGCAGTTATGAGTGCCGAAAACCCAAAAGAAAAAACTGCAGATGGTGTTTATAATTTTAAAATGAAACAACCTATTTCGCCTTATCTTATTGCGTTGGCAGTTGGAGATTTAGAGTACAAACCTGTGAGTAATCGTACTGGTGTTTATGCCGAAAAATCTATGGTTGATAAAGCTCAAGCAGAATTTAGTGACATGGAAAAAATGGTCGTAGCTGCCGAAAACTTATATGGTGCCTACGATTGGGATCAATTTGATGTCATTGTTTTACCACCTAGTTTTCCGTTTGGTGGTATGGAAAATCCGCGTTTAACCTTTGCAACTCCAACTGTGATTGCAGGAGATAAAAGTCTAACGTCTTTAATTGCTCACGAATTGGCGCACTCATGGTCTGGAAATTTAGTAACTAATGCTACTTGGGATGATTTTTGGCTTAACGAAGGGTTTACGGTTTATTTTGAAATTAGAATTATGGAGGCTCTCTACGGAAAAGATAGAGCAAACATGATTGCGTTAATTGGCAGACAAGATTTGGAAGAAGAAGTTGAAGGTTTTAAAGATGAACCAGATATGACGAAACTCAAATTAGATTTGAGCGACAAAAATCCTGACGATGGAATGAATAGTATTGCTTACGATAAAGGCTATTTATTTTTAAGAACTTTGGAAGATACCGTAGGTCGTGAGAAATTTGATGCATTTCTAAAAAACTATTTTAAAACCAATGCCTTTTCTACAGTAACAACTGAAGGTTTCGTTGAGTATCTAAATAGTAATTTATTAGAACCTAACACTATTACTTTTAATGTTGATGAATGGATTTACCAACCAGGAATTCCAGACAATCAATCTATAATCGTTTCTAATAAATTTGAGAATGCTGAGAAAACCTTGCAATCATTTTTAGACACCAAATCTGTTGACGTGTCTAAAACTAAAGACTGGACCACACAAGAATGGGTGCATTTTATAAGAAACTTCCCAGAAACTATTACAACCGATGATTTAACGCGATTAGATAACGCTTTTAATTTCACAAACTCGACAAATTCTCATATTGCAATGGTTTGGTATGAACAAGCTATTAATCATGATTATCATGGTAATAGTGTTGATCAAAAAATAGAAGACTTTTTAATAAGAGTTGGGAGACGTTGGTATGTTTCTACATTATTTAAGGCCTTTAAAAAAGCAGATAAGGTTGATGAAGCTTTAGCTATTTACAAAAAATCTAGACCTAATTATCATAGTGTTACTGCTTATACAATTGATGAGTTATTGGGTTATGATGGGAAGTAACTTTAAGCTCAGAGATTACCTAACACACTCACTGCTTTAGACATTAATCACGTTGAAACTTGAGTGTATATTTGAGTTGTTATTGACTACTTACGAAAATTTTTACAGATTTTGTATGCTGTTTTTATTTGCTAAATTAGTTACTTTGACTACTTACTTTATTGGGAGATTATTCTCCTGGTATTCCAAATGGTTCTTGACAACTATATAGAAAGAAAGAACTCGTACGCGTAGTGAATCTATAATTCTAAAACACTTTAGAGCTCTCCTCTTTTCCTATTTAAAGATATGTAATACAAACTAAAGAAACACGTTGTTCGTCATTTCGGAAAACCCAGCTTCAGAGAGAGAGATTATTTAAAAATATAATGAATTCAATTTATTTAAATAAATACTAATTTGACATTAATTAGATATAAATATTTATTTGATATTTAAATTTTTTATATGGATATAACCCAAAATACTAGTTACTAAAAAACATATTACGCTAAAAACTGTAACAGACGAAACACCTAAAATTAAAGGCATTTTATCACCTAAAGAAACAGATAACACACTAAAAGAGTAAGGAAAATAAATAGATTGTGGAGCTTGAGAAACAATTATCCCAATAATTGCTAAAAACATCCCAATTCCTAAAGGGACAATAAAGTTTTTATATCTAAAACTTAGCCAAAATTGAATTCCTATAATTCCTAAAGAAGCCACAAAAGAAATTATTAGCATTTTAATATATTTTAAATGTTCTGGCTGAAAATTCAAAAAAGCCAAATCTGGATGTATTAATCCTAATAAAAATCCTGATAATAAAATGGCTAAATAATAATAGATATAAGTCGTAATTATAGCGAAAATCACTATGCTTAATTTTCCAAAATAGATGCTCCATTTCGGGATTGGCAAAGCAAACAAATGCTTTAGCCCTAATGATTTATGTTCTATCTGCATAATTAAACTTGTAATTAACACAATAAACATTGGTATAAAAAAAGGAATGGAATTTTCAATTTGGATAGTCATGAATTTTTCCCAAGGATTAACTCCAACTTCTGGTGTATTTGTTTTATGTTTTAAAAAATATGCTATAAAAAATAATATAGGAAAAAGTAGTGCGCTAATAATAGTAAGCCAAAAAGCAAATGTTCTTTTTAACTTAATAAATTCATTTTTTATACTTGATATATAGAATGATAATGCTGTCATGATTTTTAGTTTTCAGTTAGTGATAAGAAAAGCTCTTCTAAATTATTTTTAATAGATACTTGATAAATATTAATTTTTTCAGCTCTTAAAACATCTATAATTCCTGTAATTTCTTCTTTATTTTTCACTTCAATTTGTAAAAAATCATCAAGCAAAGAGATATTTTCCATTTTTAAATTCCTTAGAATTGACAAAGCTTCAATTGGCTTATCTACTTCTATATCTAATTTTATATTTGAGCCTTTAGAGGCTTTTAAACTCGCTACAGTATCTTGATAGATCATCTTACCATTTCTAATAATACCAACGTGTGTGCACGTTCTTTCAATTTCACTTAACAAATGACTAGAAATAAATATGGTAGTCCCATACGTTTCATTTAAATCTTTAATAAGTGTTCTCATTTCAATAATCCCCTTTGGGTCTAAACCGTTTGTTGGCTCATCTAAAATGATTAGTTCAGGATTACTTAATAATGAAATTGCAAGCCCTAAGCGTTGCTTCATTCCGAGAGAGTATTCTTTTATTCTTTTATTTTTTGCATCCGTTAATTTTACAACTTCTAATACTTCATTTATTCTGTTAGATGCTATATTTTGACGATAGTTAGCTGCAATTCTTAAATTATCAACCGCATTTAAATGATCATATAAAGAAGGATTCTCGATTAAGGCTCCTACCCTATTTAAAATTTTAAGCCTAGTTTTATTATTAAATGTTTCTCCAAATAGAACAACTGATCCTGAATTTTTCTTTAGAAGTCCTAGCAACAACCGAATTGTAGTGCTTTTCCCAGAACCATTTGGCCCTAGAAATCCATAGATACTTCCTTTAGGAATTTTTAGTTCCAAATTCTCAATATCCTGTTTTGTTTTATTATAAGAAAAATTGAGGTTTTGTGTGTTTACAATAAGTTGTTCCATACTAGTCTGATTGATTTACTTACTAACTAAACGAATCAATTGACGAATTGTAACAATCTGTTATACAGATTCATGATAATTTAATATATTTCAATTGAATTAAAATGTTGCAAAACAACGTATATAAAAATAGTGCAAGTCCTAGCGAACACAATGGTTTAGGCATTTTTTGGAAAGTCGCCAAATTTTATCGCTTCTTTTCAGCGGTACGTTTCATATAAAAGACTGTTATGTGTAAACTGAAAAAAATTGAATAGAATGAAAATTTATAAAGCAAATAGAAAAGGGTTTATCAATTATTTATTAATTGGTTCTGTGATATTACCGATAGTGGTTTTCTTTCTTGATAAGAATACGTTTACGGAAAAACCTTTTATTCTTTTACCATTATTGAGTCCTTTGATTTTAATATTTTGGATTTATTATGATACGTTTTATAAAATTGAAAAGAACGAACTGATTTATCGTTCTGGATTTTTAAGAGGAAAAATTGAAATTCTAACCATAAAAGAAATATTGAAAGGAAAAACTATGTGGAGCGGAATTAAACCAGCATTGGCGAGAAATGGTCTTGTTATCAAGTTCAATAAATATGATGAAATTTATATTGCGCCTGAAAATAATAATGAACTGATTTCGGATTTACTAAAATTAAAATCTAAAATAAAAATAACGGAATAAAAACCATTTACATAAATTCTTATAGATTTTATTTTCGGTTTTTATTTACTAAATTATGTACTTAAACACACCACTAATCATACTACATGGAATTGTTAAATAAATTTTTAGAATTTGAGCTTTTTAGTATCTCAACATATAGTTTGAAGGTTGGTACTTTGGTGTTGGTATTATTACTTATTGTTTTAACTAAAGCTATTTTATGGATCATTAAAAAAACTATTTTTCGTAGAAGAAATAAAGATCAATTCAACGAAGGAAATACATATTCTTTATATCAAATTATAAAATACGTCGTTTGGGTCATTACTTTTGGAATCATTCTAGAAGCATTTGGAGTTAAGCTCTCCCTTTTATTAGCTGGTTCTGCAGCTTTACTCGTAGGTATCGGTTTGGGCTTACAACAAACATTTAACGATATTATATCTGGAATCATTTTACTTTCTGAAAGAACAATTAGAGTTGGTGATATTTTGGAAATAGATGGCGGAATTTTAAAAATACAACAAATTGGATTACGAACATCAAAAGGATTAAATACAGATGATATTTCAATAATAATTCCTAATTCTTTAATTACGACAAACAAAGTTATTAATTGGAGTCTTCAGAAAAAACAAAATCGATTTAGAATTGAAATTGGAGTTGCTTATGGTAGTGATGTAGAATTCATTATTAAGATTCTTGAAGAAAGTGCCAAAGAACATCCAGAAGTTAATGATGAAAAACTAATAGAAGCTAGACTTGTAAATTTTGGAGATTCATCATTAAACTTCCAAGTTCTCTTTTATAGTAGTACTATTTTTGGTTCAGATAGAATGAAAAGTGATATACGCAGAATAATAAACCATAAATTTATTGAAAATAATATCACGATTCCTTTTCCTCAAATGGATGTGCATATAAAATCTGAAATGAAACAAGATTGATTAATTTTCTATTCATTATCTTAGTTCAAACCAGAGTAATTAATCGTAAACATGAAAGTGTACAATTAACTTGAAAATTATGAAAAGACTAATTTTACTAATATTTTCAATTACACTTCTTTCTCCTAGTGATTATAACTCAAGTTTAGAAAAAACAAAATACTTTGAAGGGCAAGTAATCTATAATATTGAATATACGCCCTATAATAAGAACTTCTCTCCAGATAGAATTAAAGAAATGGTTGGTTCAAAAATGATCCTTACATTCAAAAAAGGTAATTATAAAAAGGAATATTTTTCTCCAAATGGCGAATTACTTCAGGAAAGAATATTGAATTTAAAAGATCATAAATCCTATATGAGTACTAAAGACTCAGATACTATCTTCTGGATAGATATTACAAAGAACACGTCAAAAACTACTTTCGAGGTATTAAAAGATAGCACAATTCTCAATCATCCTTGTACAATCATAAAAACTAAATCTGCTGTTTCTTTAAAAAACCATAACGAAGAGCCTTTTGAAATAGAAGGAATCTTTAAATATGCCAAAGATTTGCCTGTAAATCCAGATTGGTATGTAAATTACAAAGAAGGTAATTTTAATGAGATCATAAAATCTGGTAAAGGAATAGCAATTGAAACTATTAATAAAGGCGTCTATTGGAAACAACAAATTAAGGCAGTATCAATTATAGAAAGAAAAGTAAAAAAATCTGAAGTAAAAATTCAAATCAATAATAAAACGCCTTTGCAAGAATTGTAAAAAGCATCTTGCTAATAATCAAAACACACCTTTCAATAAAAACTAAATGACGACCATAGATTAGATTGGATCCATTGGTATATTTTAAATTCTCCTTTCTTATGTATTAAATACCTTCGGAAATGTAAAAATCTTTTGAATTATTAAATCTATCTGGAGCAACAATAGCCTGTTTAGTTTTTGTTTTATTAAACTTACCTGTCATTTTACTGGAAAGAGTTTGAACAATCGTCTCTTTTATATCTCTCATCCATTGTATTAAAACTAAAAATCAAGACACCTTAGAATGATTATCTCATAAACAAACTATTATAAAACAGAAAAAGCACAACATAACGTTGTGCTTTCTATTATATGTAATATTAATTCTATCTCGAATAATTAGGAGATTCATTAGTAATTGTCACATCATGAGGATGACTTTCATTAATACCAGACGCAGTAATTTTCACAAAACGTCCTGTTTCTTTTAAAGTCTCAATATCTTTTGCACCACAATAACCCATTCCTGCTCTCAATCCGCCAATAAACTGATGAATACTTTCTACCAATTCACCTTTATACGGTACACGACCAACAATACCTTCTGGTACTAATTTTTTAATATCATCTTCTACATCTTGGAAATAACGATCCTTACTTCCCTGTTTCATAGCTTCTACAGATCCCATTCCACGATACGATTTAAACTTTCGTCCTTCATAAATAATGGTATCTCCAGGACTTTCTTTTGTTCCTGCTAATAACGACCCTAACATCACGCAATCTGCTCCTGCTGCTATTGCTTTTGGAATATCACCTGTATAACGAATTCCGCCATCTGCAATCACTGGTACTCCAGATCCTTTTATAGCTGCTGCGACTTCTAATACTGCTGAGAACTGCGGAAATCCAACTCCTGCAACAACTCTAGTCGTACAAATAGATCCTGGACCAATCCCAACTTTTACAGCATCTGCTCCTGCGTCAACAAGATATTTTGCTGCTTCTGCTGTTGCTATGTTTCCTACGATAACATCTAACTTGGGGAATTTCTTCTTTATATCTTTTAATACTAAAACCACACCTTTAGTATGACCATGTGCTGTATCAATAATAACTGCATCTACTCCTGCATTTACTAATGCAGTTGCGCGTTCAACAGCATCTCCTGTAACTCCAATAGCAGCTGCAACGCGAAGCCTTCCGTAGGTATCCTTATTTGCATTTGGTTTTTGGGTTACTTTAGTAATATCTCTAAATGTAATGAGTCCTTTTAGTTTAAAATGATCATCAACAATCAATAATTTTTCAATCTTATTTTGCTGTAATATCTTCTCGGCATCTTTCAAAGAAGTGCCTTCTTTTGCAGTTACTAAATTTTCCGAAGTCATTACTTCAACAATAGGTCTGTCATTTTCATGCTCAAAACGCAAATCACGATTTGTCACAATTCCTTTAAGTAAACCATTATCATCCACAATTGGAATTCCTCCAATACTGTGTTCTGCCATATTTTGCTTAGCATCACTCACTTTTGCTGTTAATGGCAATGTTACTGGATCGATAATCATACCGCTTTCTGCACGTTTTACTCTACGTACTTTTTCGGCTTGTTGCTCTATCGTCATATTTTTATGAAGTACACCAATACCACCTTCTTGAGCCATAGCTATTGCCATTTTGCTCTCTGTAACCGTATCCATAGCTGCAGAAACCACAGGAATGTTTATCGTAATGTTACGCGTGAATTTGGTTTGAATATTAACTTCTCTTGGTAAGACTTCAGAAAAAGCTGGAACTAATAGTACGTCGTCGTAAGTAAGACCTTCTCCAACAATTTTGTTTTCGTGTGCTGTCATGATGCAATTAGAATTAATTGCATGCAAAGATACAATATAAATAAGAAATTGTATTAAGTCTAGGTTAAATCTTAAACTAAAACTATAGAAACATTATAATTTAATTTGCAATGTGGCATAAAAATTTCTTGGTGCCGACGGAATTATTCCAGGTCCAGGATAACCCGTTGCACGTCTTGTAAAATAGGTTTCATCTAGTAAATTATTGATACCTGTTTCTAATTTAAAACGTTTGTATGTGTATGATAATGACACATCCATGATATCATACTGCGGTATCGCTCCAATGACTCCACTTAGATTTGCTTCTTCAGAGTTTGTAGCATCTGTAAACTGACGTCCTAAATAAGAATACTGCACATTAGCCATTAGATTTTTATAACCAAATCGAAATCCAGTTTTGATGTTGACATCTGGCACAAATTCTACTTCGTTACCTTCAACACCAGATTGTTGCGAGTCTGTATATTCCGAAGAAATAAAAGACGCATTCACAAAATAGTTAAGGCTAAAGTCGTTATCCATTTTAAGAATCTTTTTCAAATTAAAATCCACTAAAGATTCTACTCCAAATATTCTAGCGTCACCAACATTACCACGTTCGCTAATCACACGACCATCATCAAAAGATTTTTGGATAAACCCAATTCTACCATTATAGTATAAAGCGAAAACTCCTAAATCATAAGACACACTGTTTTTATAATTTCCTCGGAAACCTAAATCTGCGGTAAACCCATCTTCATCTGTAATATTTGGATTGACTGCAAATGCTGGATTATTGATATTAATATCTGAGAAAGTTACAGAACGGTAGTTTTGTGAAATATTACCATAAATTTCTAAAGCTGTTGTAGGCTTATAACTCAAACCAAGCCCAAACAATACGAAGTTACGTTCAAAATCTCGATCATCATTTATGGTTTCTTCAAAAATGACATTTCCTGCTGCATCTGTATTAATGCGTTTGAAAAAACCTTCACTTTCGGTTTTTATATACTCAAATCGAAATCCTGGTGTAACAGAAAATTTATCATTTAAGTAAAAGATATTCTCTCCAAATACAGCGACGTTTAAATTTGGAAAATCAAATTGTGATTGTGCAGAATAATTTGGAAATTCATCGTTATAAAAGTCAAAATCAGGACTGCTTCCGTCAGATCCTGGACCTTGTTGTTCGTTGTTGTTCGCTTTATAAAACTTAGAACCTATTAGGAAGGTTGCTTCTTTTCCGAAGAACTTATATTGACTCAATAATCGAGCTTCTGCTCCATAGTTTTTAAATTCACCTTTAATTAAATCACGCTCTCCATTTGGATCTATTTGGTCTACACGATTGGTTCTAAAACCTAAAGCATCACGAGACGCATTAAGACCAAAAGCATTAAATGTGAAGTTTGTTTTTTCTGAAAATTTATGACTCAATTTTAAGTTATAAAGCAACCAATTCACCTTAAACCAATTACGTTCTCTATTACTTTGTAGCGCGTCTTCATTAAACTGAGCATCTGTTAAACCTCCTCCTTGCTGAGCGAGATAATGCAAATGCGTAAACTCTGCAGATATGTTGGTTTTTTCATTGAATTTATAACCTAAATGTGCAAACACATTTTTAGATTCAAATTCTGAATTTGGTCTAAACCCATCCCCTTTTTTATAGTTAAAATAAGTATAGTAGCTAAACTTACCTTTTGTACCACTAAGACTCGTAAAGTTTGTATAGAGACCAAAACTACCTACAGTATTTCTTGTGATTACCTCAATTGGTTTGTTTGGATTTGGCGCTTTGGTTTTGAAGTTTATGAGTCCGCCAAACTGTGTTCCATATTGTAATGATGCTGCACCACGAATCACTTGAATTTCTTTTAAACCTTCGGCTGCTGGTGTGTAATAACTTTCTGGATAACCCAAGACATCTGCGCTAATATCATAGCCATTTTGTCTGGTATTGAAATTTGCTGTACGGTTTGGATCTAAACCTCGACCTCCAATATTAAGTTGCAATCCTGCATCATCATTTTGGTAAATATTCAATCCTGCAACTTGACTATAAATTTGACGAGCATTATTAGTCGCTAAATTTGCCAGCGATTGATCTACGAGAACAACCTCAGTTTTTTTACCTGCAAAAATTGAAGTTTCTTCAACATCCTTGAGTCTATTGAGTTCAAATACTTTAGCTCGTCTTGCGTTGATTATGATTTCTGAAAGATCTTCTTGTAATGGTAATAACACCACGTTTAAGTTCTTGTCATTCTCAAGGGTTTGTTCTAATTCAATAATTTCAAATTCTGAAATATAAAACACTATTGTGAGTTTCGTTTTTATTGAAGAAAACTCATAATAACCTTTAGCATCTGACGTGGCTAACAATCCTGAAACCTTATCAAAAACCTGAACATTGGCAATGACTTCATTGGTATTGCCATTGGTTATATATCCAGAAATTTTGGTTTGACCAATGATTGGCAAACTAAATAAAAATAGTACTATAATTAATTTAAAATCCTTTAATTTCATCTTTAAATGGTAAAATCCAGTGTTTGGGTTTAAATGATTCTTTTTCTTGATATAAATCTATGGTTGGATCAACATATTGCTTGCTTAATCTACCATTGAGTGCTACGTAACTATCTGCAAAAACTTGTACATTTTCATGTCCTTGTGCTTTAAAATGATCGCCTAAAAAATGAGCATATTCTAATATAAAATCAGGTTGAAAGCTCATTTGCTTTTCTTGAAAAGCGGTTAAAAAATCTGAATTTTGGACGTAAAAGTACTGTCCAGTTTTAGAATTAGCAATTTTAAAGGTCGTCAATCCTGCTTTTTCCATGAGCATTACTCGCCATGACAATCTGTAACCTTCTTCTGTCCAAAATAGTTCATTTTTATAAAACGCATATCTAAACGGAAATACAATTTGAAAGGCAAAAAAAATAGCGAGGATTGGGAGTAAGATCTTTCGGCTAGAAAATTGATATATATCTTGAGTTTTTGGTGCTTTTATTTGTCTTCGGAAGGGTTTAAGCAGTCGTTTAATTACTGTTATTATTTTTTCATGTACGCTAGCGTCAAAGAAAATTAAGGTAGCCACAATCATGATATAAGGAAACATACCAATTGAAAATAAAATGCGTGTGAATACGTGGAAAACAACGACCAAAACGAAAGCAAACCGACGTGTTCGTTTATACAACAATAAAAAAGGAATCGTTAGATCATACAACATCCCAGACCAACTCATCGCATAATGAAACCAATCTTGTTGCATAAGATTGTTCCCAATAATTGGTAGGTCATATTTTGAAGGTAACCAGATTTTCAAAGGCATGGCTTTGAATAGCCAATCACTATTTAGTTTTGCAATTCCTGCGTAGAAATAAACAATCCCTAACAGTAGTTTTATACTGTCAATTGTCCAGTTTGGGATTTGATTGTAGCTGCGTTTCCGAAGTAAATTATCTACCGAAAATTTAGCATTTGCAGGTAAAAAAATCATCAAAAAACTCAATACACTTATAAAATAATAGTGATTAAGATACGTGGTTTTATCTATGAGTTCTATATATGTAAAGCTCAAAAAGAATACAATAATTGCTACTCTATATTTTAAACCAAATGCGATGAATAGTGCTGAAATTCCGCAGATAAAAAATAAAAGATAATTATAGTCTCCAAGAGATTTTACCCATTCAAAATTGTAATATTTAAAATGGAATTTAGGATCGATGTAGAGCTTTTCAATCCAGCCATGATACCAAAATCTAATGATACTAAAAAACATCATGATACCAAAAAACACACGAAATACTGCTAGTGGTGCAGCGTTTGTGGTTTTGTTTAGGTATGATTTAAGTTTAGTAATCATTAATTAGTTTATCAAGCACTTAGTGTATATTAAAAAAAAAGATTCTTTAGCGATTTGCATCACTAAAGAATCTTAATTGTTTTATGTGAGTGAGATTAATCTCCATCTGCATCTACAAAATCAACGCTTATATTCATCGCCTGAATCATATCTACTTTTAAAAGTACAACTGCTCTTTGTAACTCATCATAGACTTCTAACATTTTGGCGTTATCTGTCTCTATTTGTAGTGACAAATCATTGTTAAGTTGTTGAATTTTAGTTCTAACTTCATTAAGCTGATTATTAATCAACGTGCTTAAATTCTCACCTTCACTTATCGTATTTAGATAGTTTAAATAAGAACTGAAACTCTCTCCATTTACTGATGAATTATATGCTTTTCCGTTGAAAAAATCTTGGACAGCTTGTAATCCTTCTAATGCCAATATTTTAGATGCGTCTTTACTATAATATGCTTCTACTTTATCATTTAAAGGCAATGTTGAAAATACACCTGCAGGAATTCCAAATTTATTAGCTCGCAATCCTTTTTCATAATAGTATATAAAATCGTTAGTTAATTTATTGGTAGAACTTGTTGCTGTATTAGATGTACTGTTTACAAATTCATCTCTATAGTTTAACGTCCAATCCTCTAAAACTATCGTTGTTAATGATTGCATTTGATCAATCAAATCTGACAAGTATGTTGTGTTAGCTTCAAAATTTGATGCTGTTGTATAAGCATTTAAAATTTCGGTATCATTATCAGCTATACCATATAACATGTAATCTACAGCAGGAAAACCAACTGCGTCATTATTATTAACTATTCCAAAATCGTAAATTCCCGTAGTAATATTGTTTTGAATATCTGTAACATTAGTTGGGTAAGTATTCATTTGAAACAAGTAATTGGTCTGTTCTGCTTTATCAATATTAAACATTTCAACATATTGCCATGTTTTATACGCCTCTAACCAAGATAACCTTAGTGCATCTAAAGTTGTTTGATTTGGTGTTGCTACAAATGAATCTTTAGCAGAAGTTAATGTCGCTAAATCTCCACTCAAATCTTGAAACGCTGGAATAATAATATTATCTGCCCAGTTGGTTAACATCGCTTGACGATTAAAATCATCTGTTGTTCCTCCTGAATCATTAGACTTACTACAAGCAATTAACATCGCAATTGCAAATAAACTTAGAACTACTTTCTTAATCATTTTTTGTGTTTTTTCGGTTTGCAAAGATAAACAAGCAAATGCGTTCAACCTAATGAGCGCATTTGCTTTTGAGACTAAGCAAGATATTAGTTTGCTGCTTCAACTGTGAAGTTAAAACGTGCTGCAATTTCTTCTGAGATTGTATCTAAAGTTTCTGGTGTAACGTCCCAAAACCCGTTACCTTGAGATAATTCATTTATATAAGCCATCACTTCTGCATTTGTGAAATATGGAGTTGATGAGTTTGGTTGTCTTGTAAATTGTAGGCTGTAAATAAATCCAAAACCTTCTGACAATTGGTGAAATGCACTAGCCATATCATTCTCAGCTAGTTTTACTTTACCTGCTTGCAAATAATGCACAGCTCTAACAGCTGGTATTTTTGAAATGTTTTCTTTAATAATTTCAGCTTGAGCATCTCTTACAGTGTAATTTTTTGCAACAATTGCAGCACGACCTAATTTAAAAGCATTGAAAACGGTTTGTGCAATCCCAGCGAAATCTTCATCAGACTCTAATCTTTCTATATATTCGTTAAGAAATGAATCTGCACCAAGAACAGGCATTGAAGCATCAGCTTCTGCTCCATAAAGATAACCAAAAGCTTCATCCCATTTGTGCTCCATTGTAGTGTAAGACTTACCCTCTTCTACAACATCATTATCATTATTTTCTATGTTAGATGCTTCGTCTAAAACAGCAGGACTCAAATAGTTGTTTAAAATTTGATCTGTCATTAAACCACCTATTAATCCTTTTGCTACTAATTGGTTTAATTCAAAACCCTTGGCATTGATATAGCGTAAGCTTCCACCACCAGCTTGTTGTAATTGTCCTGCATTTCCTGCAGATGCTATTGTAGACCAATTTGGAAAAACATTAGTTGCTTGATCTTCTATCCATAAATCAAAATCAGACTTAATTGTAGCAGAAAGCGTTGCATTAGCAGAAAAGTAATCTTTAGAAGCAGCTACTTTAGAACGAATACTTTTATCTGAAGCGTTTAAATCTGCATCAGAAAAATCTGCGTTACCCTCAACATGAGCAAACATACCATCTAACTGTGCCTCTGTATTTGTTTCAACCTTTAAAGCAGATATTAACTCTCCAGCCATTGCGATTCTAGTTGTTTGACCACTAAAACTTACAGATGATTCTCCATTTCTTTCGAAACTATAAGACACTGGAGTTACGATTTGTTGTTGACTTGTAGTATTATCATCGTCACTTGAACATGATGTTAATAAACTTGCAAAAGCACATAAACTAAGCGCTAATTTTTTCATATTTCTTTAATTAAATTGTTTTTATTTAGACTTGATACAAATAACTATTGTAATTCGAGTGCAAAAATAAAATACAATTTCAATAAATCAAAGTTTATTTAGATTAAATTTAAATAAACTTATAGTTAGTTAACGATCAGCATGTAATCTATTTATTGTAGTTTCAAAATCTCATTATAACCGTTATTTTTTAAACTAAATAAGGTTTTAAGTTCTGTAACTTCTTGTCGGTTAAACATCAAAACCAAATTTTCTTGTAGCAATGGTAATGGTATTTTTCGTTTCATTTTAGAACAAGAATATTTATGCTCCCAATAAGCTATTTCTACAGACATGATATACTTCTTTAACTGTAAAAACTGTTTTGTATTAAGTTCTAGATAAATATTATTAAACTCAAGATGATAAACCTTACAAGTTTCACAAATAGATAATTCTCCACTTTTTGTTTTTGATATTACTTTGACACTGTGACACATAGTCTTTTATTTAATAACAATCGGTTTTAATTTGTTGATTAGCTTCAAAATCACTTAAAGGCAATTGTAGTTTCATATTGGTGATATCATGTAATTGTTCTAAAACTTGATTTTGCATTACTATTGAACCACAAATCATAATCAAACCTTTATTTTTGAGATGATTTGCAATAAAATCTGCTTGTTGGAGTATTATATCTTGAACATACACTTTCTCTGTGTTTTCTTGTGAGAATGCGACATGACAATCTTTTAGTTTATTTTTATTAAAAGTTTCATCAATGACACTTGAGTAGAGTTCTAAAGATGCTTTGGTACGTAAGCCTAAAAATAAATGAATTTCTTTTTGTGCTAAGTTATTATCAATCATCCCTAAAAACGGAGCAATTCCTGTTCCGTTTGCAATCATAACGACTGCTTTTGATGACTTCGCAAAATGAAACTCTTGATTATACTCAACTGTTGCAGAAATGATATCGTTAACATTAAGCGTACTTAAATATGATGAACATAAACCCTTCTCATGTTTTTTAATACTCAATAAAATATCATCTCCTATTTTTGCTACGGAATATTGTCGAGCAGCTTCATTTACATTTAGCCTAAAAGCTAACAAATCTCCAGATTCGAATTTCACTTTTTTAGTCGGTTTTAATTGCAACATAAAGGTTTGATCTACATTTAAGTCTGTACGATTTACAACTTTAAATTGTCTCGTATTTTTTGAATTAAGATTTACGACAGGTTGCTTAATCTGAAGCGGTAAACCATTAACAATACTCCATTGATTTGCCCAAGTTTGAAAAGCCTCAAACGACTGATTATTGATTTTGAATAGCTCTAATGACTGCTTAAAACCTTGATGCGATTTCAATAAATGATCAACATCTTCGGCATATTTGCAATATTCAGGATAGAGTAAGGATCCAAAACCTAATACAGCATAATCTATAGTATGATTTTGAGTTGAATGTTCTACTAAACTCTCAAATTTATTAGCATTAATTGGAGCATCTCCTTCTCCATACGTTGATGTAAACACAAGCATTTGCTTGGCTTGCTTAAAGGTGCTGTATTTATTCATTTCAGTAATAAAAACCGTTTTACCTTGAGCTATTAATGCTTCATAAAATAAGTTGGCAAAACTGAATGTATTTCCACTTTCTGAACCTACGAGTATGATAATTTCCGAAGAATCTTTAGTAAATCTATTTTTAGAAATATCTATATTTTTCCTGCGTTTTAAGGTCATTGCAAAGCCTGAATAGATAAAAAACAGCAATACCAAACAAACTAAAAACAATACAATAGACCATACAATAGTACCTTGACCTGTATGTAAAAACAAACTCCATTGCGACAATAATTGTGTTAATGGATACTCTTGTTCGCTAACAATTGCTCCAGAATATTGATTGACCAAAAGCTCTTTATCTTTCAGTTTAATAAAGAAATAATCTTCTATATCTTCGGAAAAAGGAAACTCTAAGCTTTTTACATCTGCTATTTTTAAAGCCTGAAATACTTGAAAATCTGAGGTTGGAATTTTATCAATTTCCGAAGTTAAAACTTCAGGATACTCATGAGATATGTTAGTTTCTGGAAGTAATGAAAATTTTTCTAAAGACAAATAAACACCTGTTAGTGCTACAATTAAAATAGGAATTAAAAGCCACCTACCAAGAACGACATGATAATATTGCTCAAAGTTTTCATTAATAACTTTAGAAAAATAGCGACGAATACCACCTTGTCTTTTGGCTATTAAAATCATTCCTGAAATAGCCATTAAGATTAAAAAAAAAGAGACTAAACCAACAATAAATCGTCCGGTAGATTTTAAAAATAATGAACGATGTAAATTGGTCGCAAAACTAAAAACTGGTGCTTTTTCTATTAAATCCCCTAATTTTTCGCCTGTTTTAGGATTAATGTAAAAGGTATCGTTTTCTCCTTCGTTTGTTATAACAGACGCTACAACAAAATCATTCTCATCGGTTTCGATAGTCAGGATTTCATCATAACAATCTGCTAAATGCTTTATAGTTGTCGCTACTGGTGTTTTGCTATTAATTCCATATGGTTGTAACTGATTTGAAATTGGCTCCAAAGCCAAAATCATACCAGTAACCGAAGCTAAAACTATAAAAAAAAAGGAAATTAAAGCCAAAATAAAATGGCTAAATCTCCAAATAGAAATGGTCATTCTTAATTATTTTATTGAGGCATCATGCGTATATATCTGATAAAACCTTTGCCTTCAATTTTACTTTTTACATTTTGAGATGTGATTTCAAACTCGACGTCATTTTTGTAATATTCTTGATCTTCTACTGCAGACTCAAATCTAAGTTTGTAGCCTTTGTCTAATTTATCGTCATCAATTTCTATGATGCTAATTGCACGTTCGCCTCCACTTATGGTTGCTCCTGTGATAGCATCGATATTTGTTCTTTTTTTTCCGTAGAAATCCCACCAAGACTCAACAGTATTGTACCATTCATCATCATCACCTTTTACGTACAATGTTTTTTCATAATTACCTTCTGGATTGATTAAAGAAATTACGATGTATGCGCCTTCACCTGTATAATTCGTCATTTGAATCATACATTTATACTTTGATGAACTAGTTAATGTTTTGAATGACATGAAGCCTAAAACCAAAACAAAAACGGGAATTAATAAGCGTAAATTTTTCATATTCTAGGGTATACTATTTTAAAAATTCAATTGAAATATTATTCTTTTTGAGCAACTCATTTTCTTTTGCTAAATCATAAGCGGTTTCATCAAAATATGTTACGATGCTTTTGTCTGCGCCTTGTTCTAAAAGAAACTTTAAAATATCTGCATCTTTAGCTTTCATCGCAGCTAATATTAAGGTTGTATTCCCTTCACTATTTTTAGCGTTGATATCTATGTTTTTGTCAACAGCCATTTTTAGTAAATCGATGCTATTTTTTTCTACTGCTAAGTGGTACCAAGTATTTCCGTTTTTTTGAACAGCAGTTAAGTCTAGATTATTACGTTTTAATAATTCTGTTTTTTTAGAAAACTGCTCTTTGGTTCTATTGGAATATGAATCAATTAAGTAATAGGCTAAATTGTTTCCTTCGGCATCTATAATAGTCGTTTTATGTCCTTTAGTAATTAAATATTCTACAACATCTGAAGAATTCCCATTGACAGCTAAAGACAAAGCTGATTGCCCTTTTTTGTTGGTATCATTAATGGCTTTTAAATTTGACACAAAAATTTTAACGACATCTAAACTATTTCTCGAAGCAGCATTCATTACAGCGCTATTTCCTTTTAAATCTTTAGTGCTAACATCTAAACCTTTCTCTAATAAATAATTTATTAGTTCAATATCTTTACTTCTAGATGCGATAACATGTAATGGAGAAATACCTTCTTCATTAAATATATTAGGATTTAAACCTAAACTTTCTAAATATTTATAAACCTCTACTCCATTGGTTTTTCCTCGTGTTCCATAAGCTGCAAACAAAAATGCTTGATTAGAGCCTTTGACTCCTTTTTCGAGTAAGGCATTCATCAATTCAATATTTCCTGTTCTGGCAACATAGTTAAAGACACCATTTCCGGTCTTATCAACACTATTAATATCTAGTCCTTTAGATTGGAAATAATTAATCAGTTTAAACTCTTTATCACTTGGAGCAACTAATAATAAAGCATTTGCTCCATCTGGATTCAAATCTTTTTTTAGATTGGCTCCATTTGCCAAACACAAATCATAGACCTTTGTATCTTGCTGTCCTGAAGACGCTGCAAAATTTAGAATTGTATTCCCTTTATCATCTGTAAGATCTGTTTTGGCACCTTTACTAAGTAAATACTTCATGAACTCAACATTGCCTTTGTATGCTGCCCAAAAGATATAAGTTCTTCCATCATGGGTGAGTTTGTTTACTTCATTTCCTTTTTTGGATTGAATATATTCAATAGTAGCATTAGGTGCGTCTTGAAGAATAGCATAGACAACAGCATCAAAATTATTACCATTAGCTTGAGCTATATCATTTCCTTCTTTAATTTTTAACTCAACATCTTCAATTGAAGGATTAGAACTCCAAAAGTCACGATTTAAGAATATATTGTCTTGAGAAAAACCATACACACTAATTAAAAGTGTGATTACGGTTGTATAAATTTTAAACTGTTTCATATTATTTTTTTACGAATGATTCTATGACATTACTAATTTGCTTTTCTTCGTTCACGTCTTCAGCAAATAAATATTTGTAAAGTAATTTATTATCTACTTTAGATTCTAGTGATAAATCTTGATTCCTTCCATAAACGTCGTCCCATTTACTTCTAACAATAGCCCATTTATCTTGGTTTTCTTTCCACCAATTTGCTGCTGCTTGGCATCTACTATCATCAACCTTGACATAAGTATTATATCCTTTTTCTTTGGCTAAAACGACATCATTTTCACCATCTTCACGAATGATTTTATCATTATCTTGATCATGTACCCATCCATAATTAGTGATTTCATGTCTATTACCTCTGAGTGTAATATTGTAATCACTTCGCTTGGTATATTCTCTTCTTGGTAATGGAGCTGTTGTTGTGTTTTCCCAATAACTTTTTCCGTCAACATGAACCCAAGTTGAAGAACCTTCATAACGCGGACTATCATCTACTTGATATACTTTTTGTGTCCATTGACCTGCAACTTCATCATTGTCTTTATTTTCAAAATCCCAAGCATTATCTCCATTGAACATATAAAAATCAGTGTTTTCAAATAACCAATCTTGTCTCCAATGCTTCACTATATGCGGTTGTGCTGGATTTCCAACTTGTAATAAATGTTGAATGGATAATTTATTATCATCATCTTGAATCAGCTGAGCCCACTCTAAACCTTTATCAACTTTAGTTTTTGAAGGCATATATAATGAGTCTTCACTGTAAGAAAATGTCTCTGCAAAATTGAATGCAACTTCAAAGCAACCACACATACTTTTGATGGCTTCTTTATCTTGTTCTTTCTTGTTTTGCGCATTTCCTACTGATGAAAACGTTAAAATTACGACTAGTAAACTTGCTATTTGTTTCATTTTTAAGTGATTATTTTTTATGATTTAAAAAAATTTAAATTTATCTATTCTTATTTAGATTGAATTAAAATAAGTATATATATTTGCCGCAAATCTAATCAAGAATGAGTCTAAATAAAAATAATTTCTGTATTTATTTTTCACTTTTTTTAGTAAGCTTTTCTTACGCTCAGAAAACCAATGAGATAGAAAACGATTCTACGAAAACAGAGCAATTAGAAGAAATTGTTATTACTGGTCAATACAATCCGCAGTCCATAAAAAAGTCGGTTCATAATGTAATTGTTATCAATAGAAAACAAATAGATCAACAAGCAGCTAATAACCTTGCCGATTTATTAAACTTCAACCTAAATCTTAACATCATACCTAATTCTCAAACAGGAAAATCAACTATTTCCTTTTTTGGTTTAGATGCACAATACTTTAATATCTTAATAGATAATGTGCCTTTAGTAAGTGATAATGGCTTAGGTAATAACATAGATTTAACTCAAGTAAATCTTGATGATGTTGAGCGTATTGAGATTGTTGAAGGCGCTATGGGAGTTGAGTATGGAGCTAATGCAGTATCTGGTGTAATTAATATTATTACAAAAAAGTCAATTGATAATGATTGGAAAATCCAAACCTATTTACAAGAAGAAACTGTTAATGATGATTATGCTTGGTTTGATAAAGGTAGACATATCCAATCTATAAATGTATCACATAACATTAACGATAAATGGTTTGCTAAAATAGGGTTTAACAGAAATGATTTTGCTGGTTTTTTTAATAACCGACAAGGACAAGATTATTATCAAAACGATGGATTAAGAGGTTATGAATGGTTGCCTAAACATCAAATTGTTACCAATGCCTTAGTGAGGTATAGCACTAAAAACTTCAGATTATTTTACAAATTCGAATACTTTAACGAGCAATTAAACTACTACGATGCTACCGTAAGAGCAAATATAGATACCGAAACCCAAACCAGTAATCCATCTGCTACAGATCGTATTTTCACGACCAATAGATTTTTAAATAATCTAAACATAGATGGCAATTTAAACTCTGGTGCTAACTATAACGTATCACTTTCATATCAACAACAAAAACGAGATTTAAACCAATTTAACTACTTCATATTAACAGAACAGCGAAGTAATGAAACCGATGAAACCTATCAATCTAGTAAAGTATTATTCTCAAAAGGCACCATTGGAAACCTTGTGAAGAATGATTTTTATAATTTCCAGTTGGGTTACGAAGCTAGGTATATTGAAGGTTTTGACACACAAGCTTCTGGTGATGTAACTCAAGTCGATAAAACCAGTACGCAAAATAACATAGCCTTATTTGGTTCTTCGGAAATGAGCCTCTCTAAAAATTTCTCGCTTAGACCAGGAATTAGATACGAACATAATTCTCAATTTGACTCTAAACTTTTAGGTTCTCTAAGTGCTAGATATTTAATAAAAAAGGGATTTGAACTTCGTGCAAATATTGGGTCTTCATATAGAGTACCAAATTTTGAAGAATTGTATTACTACTTCGTAGATTCAAATCATGATGTAAGAGGTAATGAAAATCTTAATCCAGAAAATGGTTATTCTGCATTTATCAATCTAAAAAAACGAAGTTGGTTTAATGATATCTCATTAATCAATAACTTAAAATTTAGCTATATAGATCTTTCAGATAAAATTGATTTAGCCATTGTAAATACAACTCCTTTACAATACCAATACATAAATATTGACAGTTTTAAACTCATGGGATTCACTCTAGATAATTCGTTTAAACGAAATGGTTTTACTTTCAATTTAGGCGCTACATATCAAGGTATTGCTAGAATTAATGAAAATGAAACAAATGGAGAAGATGGTTTTCTTTACAATTTTCAAGTTAATACAAGTGCTTCCTATTTCTATAAAAAATGGAACACTTCTTTTACTATGCTCCTTAAATATAATGGAGAACAAGAAAATTACATTGCTAACGGTACAGACGATGATGGTAATTCTCTTTTCACTAAAGCGACTACAGATGCTTATAGCTGGTTAGATGCTTCAGTAAAAAAATCATTTTTTGATAACACAATAGACCTCACAATAGGAAGTAGAAATTTATTGGACATCACAAATGTAAATGTCAGCAATGCTAGTAGTGTTGGTGATGTTCATACTTCTAATAACAGTACTCTTCTTTTGGGCTACGGACGATCTTATTACTTAAAACTATTATATAATTTAAATTTTTAAACACTATTATTATGATTAACAAATTATTTAAACTCGCTTTATGCTTAAGCATTATAACCTTTTCAAGTTGCTCAAGTGATGATGACAGTCCTCAAGGACCATTAACAATTACTATTGAGGGTGCATCTGTTACACCAGAAGTTGGAGGTCCAAACCAACAAAACCAAGTGTATGTTGATTTGAGTACAAATACTACTACAAGTGTACAAAGAGACTCGTGGGATTTAGGATTTTATTCTGGTTCAGATTTTAGAGTTGTAATCAATAGTTCAATTTATATGGCTACTGCTCAACTGTCTACTACAGATATTGATGCTGTTTCATCGTCTACTCAAGAAGTTGTTGATTTGCAACCACAAGTTGCTGTTGGTACTTTTGAAGATGCCAATATGGAATTTATTGATGCACCAGATGGTTCATTGACAAATACTGCAATTGCTCAAATTGCAGATAATGATGAAAACAATAATGTTTACCTCATTAACTTAGGTGATGAAGTTGGTACAGAAACTCCTTCTACAGGTAGCGTAGATGTATCTGATGATAGCAGAGGTTGGAAAAAAATTAGAATACTAAAAGATGGTAATAATTATATCCTACAGTATGCAGATTTAGATGATAGTACTCACGAAGAAATTACGATCACAAAAAATACAGGATACCACTTTACATTTTTTAGTTTTAATACAGAATCAATTGTAAATGTTGAGCCAGAATCAACACAATGGGATTTAAACTTTACAGTATTTACTAATGAAATTGAAGGTTATGGATCTTATGGTTACTCAGATTATGTTTTAAATAATTCAAAATCTAATGCGCTTGTTTATATGATAGATACTGAGACAGATGCGGTTTCTTATGAAGATTTTACACTTAGTGATGTAAATGATATAAATTTTACAATTGACCAAAGAGGCGTTGGTAGCTCTTGGAGAAATGGTGGAGGACCTGGTAGTTTACCTTCGTTAAAAGACAATGTATTTTACATTGTTAATGATACTTCAGGAAACTTATACAAGCTTAAATTTTTAGCATTAACAAATGAAGCTGGAGAACGTGGTTACCCAGAGTTTGTTTATAGCTTAATACAAGAATAGTTATTGGATTAGTTAGCTTGCTTTTATTAGAGTCCTTGTCTTATGGCAAGGACTTTTTCTTTTAATGATATTTTGTAAAAATCTTTGTTGCTTCATTATAAGAGCTTTCAAAACTCATCGCATTGAGATTATTATGCTTTTCAGATGTAAAATAGGACAATAATTTTTCGGTAGGCATGTTACCTGTAAGTTCATCTTTTGCCATTGGGCAACCACCAAATCCTTGAATAGCACCATCAAATCGCATACATCCAGCTTTAAAGGCTGCATCAACTTTTTCATGCCAAGTTGTTGGTGTTGTATGTAAATGTGCACCAAACTCAATTTCAGAATATTGCGGAATTAAATTAGAAAATAAATAATCAATATTTTCTGGGTTTGAACTACCAATAGTATCGCTCAATGAAAGGATTTTAACTCCCATTTTACTTAATCGTTCTGTCCACTCACCTACGATATCAACATCCCAAGGATCTCCATAAGGGTTTCCAAATCCCATTGAAATATAGACGACGACTTCTTTATTATGCTTATTTGCTAGTTCTAAAATTTCAGAAAGTGTTACAACAGATTGTGCAATGGTTTTATGCGTATTTCGCATTTGGAAGTTTTCAGATATTGAAAATGGATATCCCAAATAATCAATCTCTGGATGTTTGCAAGCCTCTACTGCACCTCTGGTATTTGCTATAATTGCTAGAAGTTTACTTGTAGTAGTACTCAAATCTAGTTGTGCTAAAACTTCAGCAGTATCTACCAATTGTGGTATTGCTTTAGGTGAAACAAAGCTCCCAAAATCTATCGTATCAAAACCTACTCGTAGCAAAGATTGGATGTATTGTACTTTCTTTTCCGTAGGAATAAAAGTTTTAATCCCTTGCATTGCATCACGAGGACATTCGATTATTTTAATAGGTTTCATCATCTTGTTCAAAGATAGTAATAATGAGGAAATGTTTGTTTTATTTTTCCGAAGTTAAAATTAATATCGCAATCCCAACAAAGACAATAATTTGCAACCATTTTAGATATAATCCAATGCGTTTATGCTGTTTTATATATTCTGAAATTGAGCCTGCCAAAATAGCTATTATAGAAAAAATAATTGCTGAGACTAACATAAATAATAATCCTAACACGTAAAATTGAACAACAGAACTTAAAGTGTCACTAAATAGAAAACCTGGGAAAAATGCTAAAAAGAAGATCGATACTTTAGGATTTAATACATTCATAATAAACCCTTGTTTGAAGAGTTGCAGTAAACTTTTCTTCGGAACGTTCTCACTATTTAAACTAAGTTCTGAACTTGATTTATATACCTTAAAAGCTAAAAACAATAAATAAAGTGCTCCAAGAAGTTTTATTATAAAAAATAGTGTGTCGCTTTCTTTAATGATAGCAGATACGCCAAAAGCAACTAATGTTGTGTGCACCAAACAACCCGAAATTAAACCTGCAACGGTTGCTAATCCATATTTTTTACCATTAACAATACTTTGCATTAAGACATAGATATTATCTGGTCCTGGAGATAGTGATAATACCGAAGTTGCAATCATGAAAGATATAAGAAGGTCGTAATTCAAAGTAACTATTTTTTATAAAAATAGTTAAAATATTGTGTAAGACAACAACTGTTTCAACGACTCTAATTACTAATCACTAATTATAATGTACTATGAAAAGAATTACTTTAACTTTAAAATCTTTAACTTTAATTAGTGCTCTTTTAGTTTCTACATCACTTTTCTCACAATCAAGAGCTTCATATACTGTCTCGTTTACGAGTGTATGGGATACAGAAACAAACGATCCTGTTAATGGAAATAGTATTGTAGCATTACCTAATAATGCACATTGGTCTGATCTTGTTGGAGCTACACATAATAGTTCTACTAAGCTTTTAGAAATGGGGAGTTTAGCGAGTTTAGGTGTTAAAAATGTTGCCGAAATTGGTGACAACAATGAAATATCTAATGAAGTACAAGCACTTATTACTGCTGGTAATGCAGATCAATATTTACAAACTAGTTTTGATGCTTTTGCTCCAAGAACAACTGCTACGCTTACAAATATTGAGGTAAGTGAGGATTTTCCGCTTTTGAGTTTAATATCAATGATTGCTCCTAGTCCAGATTGGATGATTGCTGTAGATGGAATCAATCTTAGAGATGGCAATACTTGGGTTGATGAAATTGTTATTCCGTTATTTCCTTATGATGCTGGTACAGATAGTGGTATGTTTTATACTTCACCAAATCAAGTTACGACACCTAGTTTTGAGCCAATTTTTGTTTTAATCAATGAAGGTCCTTTTAACGCAAAACCTATAGGTACGCTTACAATTACTTTTAATCAAGTTCTTAGCGTTGATACTCAAAGTATCACCAAAGTTAGTTTATATCCTAATCCTTCAAAAGGAGAAATGACGATCAAAACGTCTAGCTCAAATACACTGGACCAAGCCCTAGTTTATGATGTTTTAGGAAAACAGGTTGCTAGATTTAAAAATAGGAATTCAAACGATGAATTACAAATGGATTTGACGAACTTAAATAATGGTGTCTACTTAGTTAGATTAATTCTAAAAGACGGTTCTCAATCCACTAAAAAGGTAGTTATCAACTAAAACAAAGATGTATTTCATCTATAAACCAAGTGTTTCATCGGATTTTTATATATTTACGTTTAGATACTTAACCTACACATGTCCTTTAAGTTATGAAACTCATCACTCAAATTAAGTCCTTTTTATTTCTAATAGTCGCTATTTTATCATTTTCTATTACATCTGCTCAAAATGAACCACAATGTGGAACAATTGCTACCGCAGAATCTGAAAAATATTTTCAAAATTCACTTCCTCAAGTCAGACAGTTTGAGCAAGAATATTACCAAAAAGCGTTACAACGTTCTTCTACAGCAGTAAGTACTGTTCCTGTTAAAATACACATTATTAGAACAGATGAGGGTTTTGGTGGTTTTACTGAATCAACGATTAACGATATCATAGATAACATGAATACCTTTTATATTAACGCATTTATTGAGTTCTTCATTTGCGATGCCATTAATTATATTGATAGTACAGAATATTATGATTTTTCAATAAATGAGCAAGATGCGCTAACTAATGCCAATAATACGCCTAACGTTATTAATATTTATTTTGCCAACTCTGTAAGTACAGAAGAAGGTGGTGGTTTATGTGGTTATGCTTTTTTTCCTGGTGGACCAGATGTTATAATGATGGACAATTCTTGTGCAATCAATGGTAGTACTATGCCTCATGAAATGGGACATTTTTTTGGATTATCACACACACATGGAAATATCAACGGTACATTAACAACAGAATTAGTTGATGGATCTAATTGTGACACAGATGGTGATTTTGTTTGTGATACAGCTGCAGATCCACAATTGGGGTATGGAAATGTTAACACATCTTGTAATTACGTTGGTAATGCAATAGATGCTAATGGTGATGATTTTGTACCAGAACCATTAAATCTAATGTCATATTCTAGAAAAGAATGTCGTACGTTATTTTCTCAAGGACAATATGCTCGCATTTATGGTGTGTACCAAACATCTAGGTCTGTAATGGGTTGCCCAAGCTTTAATGTAGATCTTACTGCAAATTTCACTAGAGATTGTGGTAATTCAATGACTGTTGATTTTATAGATAACAGTATTGGAGCAACCTCTTGGGAATGGGATATTGATGGTGATGATATTATTGATTATACAACTCAAAACCCTTCACACAGTTATTATGGCGCTGGTGGATATGATGTTACTTTAACTATTTCTAATGGATCACAATCTTTAACAAAAGTATATCAAGAATATATTAAAGTTGGAGGAGAAACTACAAATACCACTCAAGTCATACTAACTTTAGTTACAGATGATTGGCCAGCAGAAACATCTTGGGTTTTTAGAAACAATAATACTGCAGAAGAAATAACAAGCCCAGAATACATTGAAGGTATTGACGATTTCACAACGTTCATAGTGCCTTTTAATATTTCAACAAATGAATGTTACACGTTTGAAATGATTGATAGCTATGGTGATGGAATCTGTTGTTTTTCTGGAAATGGATCTTACACGCTTGAGACTTTAGAAGGTGATCCTATTGTTACAGGAGGAGATTATGGAGATGGAGAAATAACTTATTTGTCAAACAATGTGTTGAGTATAGATAACTATTTTTCAGCTAATGCTATTTCTGTATATCCAAACCCGACACAAGATCTTTTAAATATTAAATTGGCAAACACGAATGATTTACCAGACGGTTTTAAAGTTTATAATATGTTAGGACAAATTATAAGAAGCAAGAAAATTAATCATGTTGATGATTTAAGAATCCAAACAAACACATTAAGTAATGGTGTGTATTATATTGAATTAACAAAAGAAAATAACTCCAGTACAATTCCGTTTATTAAGAATTAATGCTTCGGAAATATTATAATTTACAAGCGAATTGCATTTACTTTTAATTCGCTTTTTTTAATAAAGCCTTATTGATATTCTTGATCAATCTTGGTCCTTCATAAATAAAACCAGTATAGACTTGCACTAAATCTGCTCCTGCTTCTAGTTTTTCTAAAGCATCTTCTGCAGAATGAATACCTCCTACTCCAATTATAGGAAATGACTTATTACTTTTTTCTGAAAGATATTTGATAACTCGCGTAGATTTCTCTTTAATAGGTTGACCACTTAATCCACCATTGCCTATTTCAGTAAGACGCTCATTAGACGCTTTTAAACCCGTTCTATCAATTGATGTATTACTCGCAATAACTCCATCTAGGCTCGTTTCAAAAATAATATCGACGATTTCATCTAGTTGTTGGTCATTCAAATCTGGAGCAATTTTTAATAAAATTGGCTTTTGTGTTTCAAACGTTTTATTAGCTTTTTGCACTGTAGAAATGAGTTCCAATAAATAATCCTTATCATTTAATTTAGCGTGACTCCCAACATTTGGACAACTCACATTAAGTACAAAATAATCAACGTAAGGGTGTAAACCGTTAAAACATTCTAAATAATCTTTGGTATAGTCTTCAGGTTTGGTATCTGTATTTTTACCAATGTTACCACCAATAATTAATTTGCCTTTATTTTTCTTTAGTTGAGAAATAGCTATTTCTAAACCTTCGTTATTGAAACCCATTCGGTTAATAATCCCTTTATCGTCTTTTAATCTAAATAAACGCTTTTTAGGGTTCCCAACCTGACCTTTTGGTGTTACTGTTCCTATTTCGATAAACCCAAAACCAAAATTCGCTAATTCATTATAAAGCACAGCATTCTTATCAAAACCTGCAGCTAGTCCAACTGGGTTTTTAAATTTTAGTCCGAAAACTTCACGCTCCAAAGATTTATCTTCAACGAGATATAGATTTCTAAACAAAGCTGAAAATCCTGGAATTTTAGACACATTCCGAATTAAAGAAAATGTGAAGTAGTGAACTTTTTCAGGATCAAAACAAAATAATAGTGGTCTTAGTAGAAGCTTGTACATTGAAAATCTTTTCTAATGCAAAAATAATATACATTTGAATATAATCGCTAACTTTAGGTTTATAAATTAACCTATGGTTTTTATTATTCATTCAAACCCTAAAAAGAAAACAATTACACGTTATGATTTCAAAAAAAGACATCACAAAACGATTTATAAGCTACGTTACAGTTGACACAGAATCAGATCCAGAAAGCGACACAACACCAAGTACAGCAAAACAATGGGACTTAGCAAATGCTCTAGTACTAGAATTAAAGGACATTGGCATGAGCGATGTCACTATTGATGACAATTCTTACATCATGGCAACTTTACCAAGCAATGTAGATCACAAAGTGCCAACAATAGGTTTTGTTTCTCATTTTGACACCACACCAGACTTTACTGGAGCTAATGTCAAACCTCAAATTATAGAAAATTATGATGGAAAGGATATTATTTTAAATGCTTCGGAAAACATTGTGCTCTCACCAGATTATTTTGAAGATTTATTACTCTATAAAGGTCAAACTCTAATTACTACCGACGGAACAACACTTCTTGGCGCAGATGACAAAGCAGGAATAACAGAAATTATCTCTGCAATGGAATACCTTATCAATCATCCAGAAATTAAACATGGAAAGATTAGAGTAGGTTTTACACCAGATGAAGAAATTGGTCGTGGAGCTCATAAATTTGATGTTAAAAAATTTGGAGCAGATTGGGCTTATACGATGGATGGTAGTCAAATTGGAGAACTCGAATATGAGAATTTCAATGCTGCAGGAGCCAAAGTGACCATTAAAGGAAAAATAGTACATCCAGGTTATGCTAAAGGAAAAATGGTAAACTCTATGTATATCGCTACTGAGTTCATTAATTCTTTACCTCGCATGGAAACACCTGAACATACAGATGGTTATCAAGGTTTTTTCCATCTGCACAACATGGAAGGTAAAGTTGAAGAAACCGTTTTACAGTACATCATTAGAGATCATGATATGGGTCATTTTGAAGCTAGAAAAGAAGTGATGCAAAATCTCACAGATGCGATCAATGAACAATATGAGCGTGAAGTCATTACTATTGAAATTAAAGACCAATACTTTAATATGAAAGAAAAGGTCGTACCTGTTATGCATATTGTTGATATTGCTGAAGAAGCAATGAAAGCACTAGATATTGAACCTTTAATCAAACCTATTAGAGGAGGAACTGATGGATCACAATTGAGTTATATGGGATTACCTTGTCCTAATATTTTTGCTGGTGGACATAATTTCCACGGAAGATACGAATACGTACCAGTTGAAAGTATGATAAAAGCAACTGAAGTCATTTGTAAAATTGTTGAGTTGACTGCGGAAAAGGCTTAAGATTAAATTATAGGTAAATGAAAAAAGTAAATTCCGTAGAAGAATACATAGAAGTAAACTCTCATTTTACTGAAGAACTATCTTTACTTCGGAAAATTATAAACTCTACAGCATTAGAAGAAACAATAAAATGGAGCATGCCAACCTACTGTTTAAACGGTAAAAACGTACTAGGCATTGGAGCTTTTAAAAATCACTTTTGTATTTGGTTTCATCATGGTGTCTTTTTAAAAGACAAACATAATTTACTTCATAACGCTCAAGAAGACAAAACTAAAGGTATGCGTCAAATGCGTTTTGAATCTAAAAAAGACTTCAATGAAGCTGCTGTTTTAAGTTATGTAAAAGAAGCTACAGAAAATCAAAGGTTAGGTAGAGAAATTAAACCTACTCGCAAAACTAAAACGATTAGTATTCCTTCGGAATTAAAAAACGCTCTAAAATCTAATTCAGAATTAAATACAAGTTTTAAAGCTTTAACTCCAGGAAGACAAAGAGAATACTGCGATTACATTAGTGAGGCAAAACGTGATACAACCAAAATATCTAGATTAGATAAAATCACTCCAATGATTATCAAAGGTATTGGCTTACATGATAAGTATAAAAACGGTTAAAACTATGAAGCTGTTTTTTATTTAGTTGTTGTTAGTTCATATTAGGTTATAGTCTATAAAACAAAAAACTCCGAAAGCGAACTTTCGGAGTTTTTAATATATTGAATATTTAAATTCTATCTATTTTACAGTTACTGGAGCATTTAATTTTCGGCTTATTTCCATAGAAAGAGCTGAACGTTCAAACTTAATCTTTCCTGCAAGTGTTTCGATAACACAGGTATTGTCTTTGTCATTAAGATCAACGATTTTACCGTGCATACCACTTTTTGTAACTACTTTATCACCTCTTTTTAACTCTGCTGCAAATGCTTTTTCTTGCTTTGCTCGTTTCATCTGTGGTGCAATCATAAAGAAATACACAACAGCAAACATGGCTACAAAAGGTAAAATATCTCCTATTCCCATAAATTATTTTCCTACTGGATTAATCGCAGCTGATCCAGCTTTCTTAGCTGGTGCGTTAGGATCTGGTTGAACGAAAGCTTTAATCTTAACAATTTCAGAACCTTTTTCTGTATTTGTTGTTAAAGTAATTGACTTTTGAACTTGGTTAGAACCTTTACCATTAAATTTAACAGTAAACTCAGCAGACTCACCTGGAGCTAATGGGTTTCTATTCCAATCTGAAGGTACAGTACATCCACATGTACTTTTAATATTACTAACAACTAATGGTGTTTTACCTGTATTAGTGTAGTTGAATTTTGTTTCTACTGGAGTACCATTAACGATAGTTCCAAAATCGTGTTCAGTTTCAGTAAAAGAAATCACTGGAAAATCTCCAGCAGTTGCATCTCTTTCTGCAGCAGCTGCTACGTTTTCTGAATTGATTTTGCTTGTTGCATCTTCTTTACAAGATGTGAAAGCTACTAAACATAATGCGCTTAACGCTAAAATTGCTTTTTTCATTGCTATAATTTTTAAATGATTTTGATTCGAGAAGCCAAATGTACTAATAATTTCATATAATTAAAATTTTTAGTCCATTTTCAAGCAAAACATTAACACTCTATCTCTTACAAAATATAAGGTTTACATTAAACCTCTACCAATTTTATTAAGATTTCCTTCCTTAGTATACTCTTTAACAATCTTGTCTAAAATACCGTTAATAAAATTACTACTCTTAGGTGTAGAATACTCTTTAGCTATTTCTAAATATTCGTTTATCGTAACTTTTACAGGTATCGACGGGAATCTTTGAAATTCACAAATTGCCATTTGCATTAATACTGTATCAATTTTTGTAATACGATCTGCATCCCAATTTTTAGTTTTAGATCCTATTTCTTCACTAAACTTAGTCTGATTTAGTGTCGTCTTTTTCAACAAATCAACTCCAAAATCTCTGTCTTCCATATCTTTATACAATTTTGGAGTAAAGAACTTTCCTTCGGAAGATGCTTTGACTTTCTTTAAAATCTTCAATATTGCAGTATTAACTACCGGAAGATCATCTAACCAAGTAATACGTTTATCTTCAAAATAATCATATAACTTATCATTTGGAGCAATGACTTCTGTAAATAAATCAATGATAAAAGTCTTATCTTCTTTAAAAGTTGATATTTTGGTAGACATATAGTCTTTATAAACATCACTTTTAAGCATCGATTTGAATATGACATCAATATATTCGAAATCTAAGTACCAAAGGTTTTCTTTTTGATCTTCAATTAATTCTAACAAATTCTCATTAGTACTAAGGAGCGTCAACACTTCATTATTTATAAACTTAGCATTGGGATTTTTTTCCTCTTTAGTTGCTAATAATTTATTTTGTGTTTTATCTAAAATGTCTTTTGATTTTTTATGTACCTCAATCAATAATGATAATTGTGCAATAAATAAATCATACATGCTATCTAGACTCTGTAGAAGAAACTTTTCGCTAATTTTAATATTATCGCTTTCTCCTCCTTTTGAAGCGTAGAGCGTTTGCATTACTTTTATACGAATATGTCGTCTATTTAACATGGTTACAAAGAGCTATTAATTAATAAAAGCAAATTTGATTACTGACCTATTAAAGTGCAGTTGTCAAATTTGCTTTGCAAAAATACTATAATTTTAAAAGATGCAAACTATTTTAGTTTGTAATATTATTATTTTTGAAGTTCTCTTTTTCGAGTTTCAATACGTTCTTTCGCAATACTCATAGCTGCAACATTAGTTGCCTCATTATTAACTTTTGCACGTTCTAATATTTCTAATGTTGTATTGTAAATATTTTCAGTTTTACGAATAATTTCTTGACGATCGTAATTCTCTAATTCTGCATAAACATTAATAATTCCACCAGCATTAATTAGAAAATCTGGAGCGTATAAAATATTTTTATCTTGTAATAACTTACCATGTCTAACTTCATCTGCTAGTTGGTTATTAGCTGCACCTGCAATAATATTTGCTCGCAATTTATGTATCGTATCATCATTTATTGTTGCTCCTAAAGCACAAGGTGCATAGATATCCATAGGCTCGCTATAAATATCTTGTCCTTCATATATCGTAACATCATATTTAGAACGTACTTCTTCTAATCGTTCCCGGTTAATATCTGCAATAGTAACTTTAGCACCTTCATTTGTTAAATGCTCAACAAGAGATTCACCAACATGTCCAATTCCTTGTACAAAAACGCTTTTATCTTCAAGAATATCGTTTCCGTATTTAAATTTAGCAGCAGCTTTCATTCCCATAAAAACACCATAAGCTGTAATAGGTGACGGGTTTCCTGCACCTCCTTTACTTTCAGAAATACCTGTAACATATGGTGTCACTTCTCTTACAATATCCATATCTTCAGTATTCATCCCAACATCTTCCGCAGTAATATATCTACCACTTAAAGAGTGTACAAACTCACCAAATTTTCTCATGAGTTCTGGTGTTTTTTGAGTTTTAGCATCTCCAATGATAACTGCTTTTCCTCCACCAAGATTTAAACCTGTGATTGCCGATTTGAATGTCATCCCACGAGAAAGCCTCAACACATCGTTTAGCGCTTCCCATTCGTTATTATAATTCCACATTCTTGTACCTCCAAGTGCAGGTCCCAAAACTGTGTTATGAATTCCAATTATTGCTTTTAAACCAGTATCTTTGTCGTTGCAAAAAACGATTTGCTCGTGATTATCAAAAGATAGCTGTCCAAAAACTGGGTCTATTTTTGAAAGTTCTTTAGTACTTAAAACATCTGATGTCATTGTATGTAGATTAAGAATTATTTTAATTATGTGTAAAATAGCGAGCAAAAATAATCCAATATTAGAGTATTAACAAAAATAAGGCCTTGAAAATGTCAATTTGTTAATATTTAAATTTTGAAACAGTTAATGAAAGAACTCAAACATATAAATAAATATTTTAAAAAGTATCGCTATAGATTACTGTTAGGAATATTAATAACAATTGGTGCTAAAATATTTGCTCTTTTCACACCAAGATATATTGGTAAAGCAATTACTACAATTTCCAAAAAATTAAATGGTGATATTAGTGAAGCACTTTTTAGACAAGAACTTGCTGTTAATATTGGTTATCTTATTGGAGCTGCTGTCATAGCAGGAATTTTCACATTCTTGATGCGTCAAACCATTATTAATGTATCTCGTTTTATCGAATATGATTTAAAAAACGAAATCTATCAACAATATCAAAACCTGTCCCTTAATTTCTATAAAGCCAATAAAACAGGTGATTTAATGAATAGAATTAGTGAAGATGTTGGTAAGGTGAGAATGTATGCTGGTCCAGCAATTATGTACACTATTAATACAGTCACTCTTTTTATAGTTGCTTTAATTTACATGGTGAATGTTGCTCCTAAATTGACATTATATACTGTTTTACCTTTACCCCTATTGTCTTTCATAATTTATAAATTAAGTAAGGTCATAAACAATCGTAGTAGAGTCGTACAAGAGTATTTATCTCACCTTTCTGCATATACTCAAGAATCTTTTAGCGGAATTTCTGTTATTAAATCCTACGGAATAGAAGAAAGAAACTATGATGAGTTTAATAAACTTTCCGAAGAAAGCAAACAAAAGCAAATCGATTTAACTAAGGTTCAAGCATTATTTTTCCCTTCCATGATTTTGCTTATTGGATTAAGTAATATTCTCGTTGCATACGTTGGTGGCATGCAATATATCAATGGAGAGATTAAAGAAATTGGGACAATAGCCGAATTTTTAATCTACGTTAATATGTTGACTTGGCCAGTTGCTACAGTGGGTTGGGTTACTAATTTGGTACAACAAGCTGAAGCTTCTCAAAAACGTATCAACCAGTTTTTACAAGAAGTTCCTGAAGTTAAAAACTTAAGCACTACTCCAACTCATATTGATGGAAATATCGAATTTAAAAACGTCACCTATATCTATCCAGATACAAATATTAAAGCCTTAGACAATGTGAGTTTTACGCTTAAAAAAGGAGAAACGCTTGCTATATTAGGTAAGACTGGTTCTGGTAAATCGACAATTCTAGATTTAATTGGAAGACTCTATGATGTACAAGAAGGTGAGATATTAATTGATGGCAAACAAATAAATCAAATAAACCTTAAAAGTTTGAGAGATCATATTGGTTATGTGCCTCAGGAGGCTTTTCTATTTTCTGATACTATAGAAAATAATATCATGTTTGGTAAAGAAGATGCTACGGAAGAAGAAGTCATCAATGCTGCAAAAAATGCTGATGTACACAAGAACATAAAGAAATTCACGAAAGGTTATAAAACCAAATTAGGTGAACGTGGTGTAACACTTTCAGGCGGACAAAAGCAACGTATTTCTATCGCGAGAGCGATTATCAAAGCTCCAGAAATTATGTTATTTGATGATTGTTTATCTGCTGTAGATACCGAAACCGAAGAAAAAATTCTTAAAAGTTTACGGAAAATTTCCGAAGGAAAAACAACTATTATAGTGAGTCATCGTGTGTCTTCTGCAAAAGATGCAGACAAGATTATTGTGCTTGAAGATGGTAAAATCATTCAAAAAGGAACACATGAATCTCTAGTAAATACAGACGGTTACTACAAAGAACTTTACTTAAAACAATTAAGCACAAAAGAATTATAGTAATTTGTTGCTTACTAATCTTTTTTTTTAGATTTTTGATGCACAATCAATTCAAAAATTAAAAATTAGCTATGAGTGATCACGGAATGATGGAGAAAGAGGAAATCTTCTCAAAAGTTTTAAGAGCAGGAAGAAGAACATACTTTTTTGATGTAAGAGCAACAAAAGCAGAAGATTATTATCTTACAATTACTGAAAGTAAAAAATTTACAAACGATGACGGATCGTTTCACTATAAGAAGCATAAAATCTACTTATACAAAGAGGATTTTACTGAATTCAATGAGATTTTAAGAGAAATGACCGATTATATCATCACAGAAAAAGGAGATGAAGTAATTAGTGAGCGTCACCAAAAAGATTTCAAAAAAGAAGACTATTCTGTTGCAAATGATGTGACTGAAGGTGGAGAATCTATTGATAATTCTGATTCTGCTGAAAAATTCACAGACATCAATTTTGAAGATATATAAATCGTTCAATTGTTAAATTATACAAACCGCTATTCATTGAGTAGCGGTTTTTCTATTTTTATAAACTAATCAATACGTTTTATGAGACTAACCATTCTTCTATTTGTACTTTCCATTTGTAACTTTAATGCACAATCTCAACCAGACTTATCCTATTATCTATCTCAGGATACTACATATGATCAAAGTATCCCAACACCAGAATCTGTAATTGGACATCAAGTTGGTGAGTGGCATATTACTCATGATAAGTTAGTGTATTATATGCAAGCGCTAGCGAAATCTTCAGACAGGATAACTATAGAGAATCGAGGTAAAACTTTTGAAGGCAGACCTCTACTCCTACTTACAATCACATCGCCAGAAAATCATAAAAATCTAGAATCTATTAGACAAGCTCACATTGCTTCTACCGAAAACAATAGCGTCAACACTAGCAATATGCCAATTGTAGTCTATCAAGGATTTTCCATTCATGGTAACGAACCAAGTGGATCTAATGCATCAATGTTGGCAGCATATTATTTAGCTGCAGCTCAAAATGATGATGTCAAAAACTTATTAGATAATACAGTCATTTTATTTGACCCATCACTTAATCCAGATGGTTTACAACGCTTTGCATATTGGGCAAATACCAATAAAAGCAAAAACCTTAATCCAGACCCTAACGATAGAGAATATGACGAAGTTTGGCCTGGAGGACGAACGAATCATTACTGGTTTGACATGAATCGTGATTGGTTGCCAGTGCAATTGCCAGAGTCGCAAGCTCGTATTGCGACTTTTCACAAATGGTTACCAAATATTCTCACAGACCATCATGAAATGGGAACGAATGCGAGTTTCTTTTTCCAGCCAGGAATTCCCTCTAGAACGCATCCACTAACACCTAAACTCAATCAAGAGCTCACCAAAAATATTGGTAATTTTCATGCAAAAGCCTTTGATAAAATTGGCTCGCTGTATTATACCGAAGAAAGTTTTGATGATTTTTACTACGGAAAAGGATCAACCTTTCCAGATATTAACGGTGGAATTGGAATTCTTTTCGAACAAGCTAGTTCTCGCGGACACATTCAAGAAAGTGATAATGGAATTTTGACGTTTCCGTTTACGATTAGAAATCAACTTACTGCTGCGCTTTCTACTTTAGAAGCTGCTAAAAATATGCGTGAAAAAATTCTTCAATACCAACATGATTTTTACAAAAATGCGAGACGAGAAGCGACGAAAGAAAACGGAAAAGCCATCGTTTTTGGAGATGAAAAAGATGCTGCAAAAACGTTTCATTTAGCCGAAATTTTAAAACGTCAACATATAGATTTTCATGAATTAAAAGCTGACTTCACAAGTAATGGAAAGCATTTCAAAAAAGGACATGCTTTTATTATTCCGAAGAATCAGAAAAATACGCGTATGATAAATGCGATGTTTGAAAAACGTACACAATTTGAAGATAGCTTGTTTTATGACGTCTCTGCTTGGACGTTTCCTTTAGCTTTTGGATTGGATTATGAAGAAAACATATCAACTTCAAATGCTGGAGCAAAAGTTGAGAATTTGCAAATGAAAACTGGAATTGTTTCTGGAAAAAGCAATTATGCGTATTTAATGGAATGGCATGAATATTATACACCAAAAGCTTTAAATGCTATTTTAAGTTCTGGACTGCGAGCAAAAGTGGGCATGAAACAATTCAGCATGAATGGAAAAGATTATGACTACGGTACGATTTTAATTCCGGTTCAAAATCAAAACAAATCTGCAACAGAACTTTTTGAATTTATGCAGAACATTTCCGAAGAAAGTCATGTGCAAATTGATGCTGTAAAAACAGGATTAACAAAAGGCATCGATTTAGGAAGTAATCAATTTAGAGCCTTAAAACAACCAAAAGTCGCTATGATTGTTGGTGACGGTATTAGTCCGTATGACGCTGGAGAAATGTGGCATTTATTTGATCAACGTTACGATATGCGTTTAACAAAATTGGACAATAACTCATTAAATTGGGCAGATTTGGATCGTTACAACACCATCATTTTACCAAGTGGTCGTGTAGATGGAGGTGCAACCAAAAAATTAAAAGAATGGGTCCAAAAAGGCGGAACAATCATTGGTTATAGAAGTGCTTTAAATTGGTTAAAAAACAGTGAGTTTATAAAAGTAGATTTCAAAAAAATGGAACGTGAAGCTAAAGACATCACTTTTGAGCAACGAGGTGATTATAGAGGTGCTCAATTTATTGGAGGTGCTATTTTTGAAGCCGATTTAGATCGTTCTCATCCTATAAACTTTGGATATAAAGCTGATAAAATTGCGTTGTTTAGAAACAATACGCTTTTTATGAAAGCAGATAAGCAGAGTTATAATAACCCAATAAAATACACAAAAAACCCACTACTTAGCGGTTATATTTCTAAACCGAATTTAGATAGCTTAGCATTAACAGTTCCTTTTAAGGTTAAAAATTTAGGACGAGGAAACGTTGTTTTATTTACAGATAACACAAACTTTAGAGCCTTTTGGTATGGTACTAATAAGTTATTGATGAATGCTATTTTCTTTAGAGAGGAACTATAATTTCACAGAAAGTAAAGCTAGAACAATCACGCTTATAAGATACATAAATGCGAATTTGATTTGAAATACAAATCCTAAAATCAGCATTACTAATAGAATAAAAACAGGTACTAAGGATATGACAATTGCAAATCTAAAGGTCGATGTGAATTCAATTTCTTTAATTTTCGGTTGTGCTATTTTCTTCCAGATTAAATAAGGTATAAAAAGATTAATAATCAATAAAATCTTAAATAATCGTTTTAGAGCATTACTCGTTTTAGGTGTAGTTTTTTTGCAATTTTCAAAGTTGCTTGCAATACATTGGTTGACCTCCTCTGGTTTTGTAAAGTCAACATTTAAACCTTCAAGATTTTGAATTGTTGACTCATAATTTTCACTTTCAATATGTATGGTAAGTTCCCGTAATTGCTGAGACACTTGCTCTTTAAGTTTTAAAACGCTTTTATTTTTATCTTTCAGAAGTTCTCTACCAACTTGAATTGAAGTGCCAAAATTAATTAAAGCTGTATCACTAAATTTTGCTGCATGCTTAAAATTTAATCCTACAGGAATGAGTTGAATTTTAGTATCTGGATAGCGTTCTAGAGTTTCAAAAATAATACGAGTAAACCCTTTACTTAAAGGTCTAACTGTTCGGTTTAAGCTATGGCTACCTTCAGGAAAAATCCCAATAGCATTCTTCTCGCTAAGTAACTTTGAACTTTTAGAAAACACCGAATTATTTTTATTCAAATTCCCCCAACCATCTCTAATTCGATACACGGGAAGCATTTGTAAACTTTTTAAAATCTTACTAACTAAAGGTTTATTAAAAACAGCTGCTCGTGTTAAAAAATAAGAAAACCTACCATTTTTGGTTGCAATTAACAAGGCATCCAACAACGCGTTTTGATGGTTTCCTAAAAATATAACCGCTTCATTTTTATGAATATTATTGGCATTTCTGATTTCTATTTTTTTGAAATAAAAAAACAAAGCTAAGCGTAAATACGCTCTCATACTGTATAACCATATCTGTTTCAAACTACAATTACTTTTGACGGTTTCCGACTCCAATATAACGCTAGAATTAATCCGGAAACAATATGCCATATTCCCCAAAATGCTGCCATTATTGCCATTCCTCCTAAGCCACTAAAAAATGTAAAAATGAGTAATAACCCTAATCCAGAATTTTGGATTCCTGTTTCTATAGCTATTGTTTTTTGATCTTTAAATGATAACCCAAATGCCTTAGCTGTAAATAAACCTAGAAGGATTGCCAGAGCATTATGACAAATCCCAATAATTAAAACATAATGTATATAATTATAAAATATATCTATATTTTTTGAAAATGCAATAATTACAATAGCAACAAAAACCAAAATGGAAAGAGGCTTAAGTAGCTTAGATAATTTGATAGCAAGATGACTGTTTCTATATCTTAAGAACATTCCTAAACATAAAGGAATCCCTAAAATAAGTACAATGAGTTTGACAAGTTCTAAAGGTTGCAATTCTACACCTTTTAAAATTTGTGCTGTTGGTTCGTATAAACTTGCATACAAATGAAAATTCAATGGCGTTACGATTATGGTTAGAAAAGTTCCTAATGCTGTCAAACTAATTGATAAGGCAGTATTTCCACCAGCTAAATGTGTCATGAAGTTTGAGATATTACCACCAGGACAAGCTGCAACCATCATCATTCCTAAAGCAATACTAGGTTGTGGTCTAATGATGATAATGATTAGAAAAGTTAATAATGGCAATAATACAAACTGAGCTAAAACACCAACCAATACTAATTTTGGTTGCTTCAATATAGCCTTAAAATCATTAATGGAAATACCTAAAGCAACACCAAACATCACAACAGCTAATGCGATATTTAGTACCCACAATCCTTCACTATCAAAATTTATTTTTACGTTATCTAATTGCTCCATTTATTATGATACAGTTAGTCCGTTTTTAACTTTGTTTTCAGGATTTAATAGGATAACATCTTTTCCATCAACCGCACCTAAGACTAAACATTCACTCATAAATTTCGCTATTTGTTTCTTCGGAAAATTAACAACCGCAACAATTTGCTTCTCGATTAATTGTTCTTTAGTATATAATGCTGTGATTTGAGCTGAAGTTTTTTTGATTCCTAAGTCACCAAAGTCAATGGTGAGTTGATAAGCTGGGTTTCTCGCTTCAGGAAAATCATTAACTTCAATTATAGTTCCAATTCGTAAATCTACTTTTGTGAAGTCTTCGAAAGTTATTATATTATCCATGAACTAAAAGTATAAAAAAAATGGCACGTACAACTTCAAATATGCTTCCTTTAGGAACAAAAGCTCCCGATTTTAATTTAGTAAATACTGTTGACGACACTTTAATTTCTTTAGATGAAGCAAAAGGTCTCAATGCTACTTTGGTAATGTTTATCTGTAATCACTGCCCTTTTGTAATTCATGTGAACGCACAATTATCTCAATTAGCGAAAGATTACGTATCAAAAGGAATTAATTGTATTGCAATTTCTAGTAATGATGTTGAGAATTATCCGCAAGATGGTCCTGAGCTAATGAAACAACATGCTATTGATAACGATTACATATTTCCTTATCTATATGACCAAACTCAAGATATTGCCAAAGCTTATAAAGCAGCATGCACTCCAGATTTTTATGTGTTTGATGGTGATTTAAAATTGGTTTACAGAGGGCAATTAGATGATTCAAGACCAGGAAATGGTATTGATTTGACAGGAAAAGATATTCGTGATACTTTTGATAATTTATTAAAAGACAAGCCAATTTCCGAAGAACAAAAACCTAGTATTGGATGTAACATTAAATGGAAATAAGATCTTCGAAGAAAAAAGAAAACAGCCTAAATAATAAAATCCTATCTGAATACACAGACAGGATTTTACCCCTAACTAAACTAAATTTTAAATCTTAATGCGTCCGCTTAACTACTACACTAAGATTACCTACTTATGATTAAGAAACTATAATTAGTTTCTATCTGCTTTATATACGTGTGGTTTTATGTGTTTGGATTACGAAGATTGAAAAAAAGTTATATTTTTTTTGCTTCCTCCCAATAAACGTCCATTTCTACTAGTGTCATCTCAGATAAAGGTTTATTTAAATCTTTTGATTTTTGCTCTAAATATTGAAAACGTTTAATGAATTTTTTATTAGTTCTCTCCAAAGCACTTTCTGGATCTACATTTAAAAAGCGTGCATAATTAATCATAGAGAATAGTACATCTCCAAATTCGCCTTCTATTTTATCTTGATTATTCTGATTAACCTCTTCTTGAAGTTCCCCTAATTCTTCTTGTACTTTTTCAAATACTTGATGTGGTTCTTCCCAATCAAATCCAACTCCTGCAACTTTATCTTGAATTCTGCTTGCTTTTACCATAGCTGGTAAACTTTTAGGCACACCTTCTAGAACGCTTTTTTTTCCTTTGCCTTCTTTCAGTTTTATTTGCTCCCAATTTCTTTTGACATCCTCTTCGTTCTCGACTTTTACATTTCCGTAGATATGAGGATGACGATTAATGAGTTTATCACAGATACTATTACAAACATCTGCGATATCAAAGGCTTTTTTCTCACTACCAATTTTAGAATAGAAAACGATGTGAAGCAATACATCACCTAATTCATTTTTGACCTCTTCCAGATCATTATCTAGAATAGCATCGCCAAGCTCGTAAACTTCTTCTATAGTAAGGTGACGTAGGGTTTCAAGGGTTTGCTTTTTATCCCAAGGACATTGCTCGCGCAACTCATCCATGATGATGAGTAAGCGCTCAAATGCTTTTAATTGTTGCGTTTTATCAGACATATGCTCTATTTAAAACTCAAAAATACAACGGATTCACTCAGATAGAAATTCTAAGCAACAATTAATATGAACAATCTATTAACGAGGTTATTCTTCTTCGTCTGCAGTAACTTTTTTATCTTCCTCTAAAGCATCAAGCATATTGTGCTTTTGAAGTAAATTGTACCATTGCACAATTTTTTTGATATCACTTGCATACACACGATCTTCATCGTAATCTGGCAAAACTTCAAAGAAATATTCTTCTAGTTTATCTTTAGAATCTTTGTGACTTATAGAGGTTTGTTTTGAATCTTCCTTATCTCTAATTTTTTTCAAAACTTCTCTAAGAGGTAACTCTTCTGTTAATGTGTACACAGCAATTTCGCTTAACACACTAATATTACTGTGAATATTCACAGATAATTTTTTTTGATCAATTAAAGATTCTACAACAAAACCATTACGAGTTTGTGTTACAATTTTATATAATCCTGGTTTTCCAGAAATGGAAAGTATTTTATCTAAAGTCATATTATATCTTAAGTATTAGCGTTTTTTCTTCATTAATGGAAAACGCATTCTGTAATCTACTTTTATTTTTCCTTTGGAAATATTAACCAATTTCCCTTTTATTAAACGTTTTTTGAGTGATGATAGTTTATCTGTAAACAAAATACCTTCAATATGATCATATTCATGCTGAACCACTCTTGCAATTAAACCATCATAAACTTCGGTATGCGTTTTAAAATTCTCATCTTGATATTTGATGGTTACTTTAGGTTGTCTAAACACATCTTCTCTCACATCTGGAATACTCAAACAGCCTTCATTAAAAGCCCATTCATCGCCTTCTTCTTCTAAGATTTCAGCATTAATAAATGTACGTTGAAAATTTTTAAGTTGCTCTTGTTCTTCTTTAGTGTACTCATCATCTTCTGCAAAAGGCTCTGTATCTACTAGAAATAAACGTATTGGCAATCCTATTTGAGGTGCAGCTAATCCAACACCAAAAGCACCATACATGGTCTCTTTCATGTTTTCAATAAGTGCGTCAAGATTTGGATAATCTTTAGTAATAGGTTCTGCTTTTTTTCTTAAAACAGCGTCACCATAAGCAACAACGGGTAATATCATTTTATTGTAATTTTCGGGTGCAAAAATACGATTCTTATTATTATTTAAGAATTTTTAAGATGGTTTTAAGACGGATTTTGTAAATAACTCTGCAATATAATCGTTGCACTAATCTCATCAATCAACGCTTTATCTTTACGTTGCTTTTTCTTAAGTCCGCTATCAATCATCGTTTGAAATGCCATTTTAGATGTAAAACGTTCATCAACACGTTTAACAGGTATTTGAGGAATGGCTTTATCTAGCTTGACTAAAAATTTAGCGATAGACTCCTCACTTTCAGACGCTTCATAATTCATCTGTTTAGGTTCTCCTACGACAAATAATTCTACTTTTTCTTCGGAAATATACTGTTTCAAGAATACGATCAACTCTTTGGTAGCAACCGTTGTCAAACCAGAAGCAATAATCTGCATCTCATCTGTGACTGCTATTCCAGTTCGTTTTGTCCCGTAATCTAGTGCTAAAATTCTCGCCATTTTACAAAGTTACTTCTATAATATGATATGTTAAACAAAAAAACTCTCCTTTATAAAATAAAGAAGAGTTTTAAAATAATCAACTATCAATTAAACTCATGAAATTGTTTACCCTCTACCTTAAACAATTCATGTTATAGTTTTAAGACACTGCATTTATTAATAAGTCACATTTCCGAAGAAAATATTTAAAATTTAACATAAAAAAAGCCTTTCCTGGGACAAAGAAAGACTTTTATGGGATTTGAGATATATTACTTAGGTTACATAAGGCAATCACTAACAAACTGTTAGTTCATTATTTAGACACAAAAACATCTAATAAGTCACATTTTTATAAAATTTTAATTTTTATAAGAAAACCCTCCTAAGGGATTAGGAGGGCTTTACAAAAATTAGCTATTAATTATTAAAGAATTCAAGTATTAGTTTAGGGAAAAACACTTGATAAATAATAATTCACAATAATAAGACACCACTTTTGCTGATAGGTCACTTTATTTTTTTGTTTTTTTTATTTATTCTGAATTTACTCAACTAAATTATAGGCTTATATTTGTAGAAATAGCATATAAAAAAGATAATGGAACAACTACAAAAAAATATAGAAAACGCTTGGAATGATAGATCTCTATTAACGAATCAAGTCACAATTGATAGCATTAGAAGCGTTATAGATTTATTAGATGAAGGCACACTAAGAGTTGCAGAACCAACAGATGACGGTTGGCAAGTCAATGAATGGATAAAAAAAGCAGTCGTTTTATATTTTCCGATTCAAAAAATGGAAACATTAGAAGCTGGTATTTTTGAATACCACGATAAAATCCCATTGAAACGCGATTATAAAAAGAGAGGAATTAGAGTCGTACCAAATGCAGTAGCTCGTCATGGTGCTTATATTTCTTCTGGTGTTATTTTAATGCCTAGCTATGTAAATATTGGTGCTTATGTTGATGAAGGAACCATGGTTGATACTTGGGCTACAGTTGGAAGCTGTGCGCAAATTGGAAAAAATGTGCATCTCTCAGGAGGTGTTGGTATTGGTGGTGTTTTAGAACCGTTACAAGCTGCTCCAGTAATTATTGAAGATGGTGCATTTATTGGCTCACGATGTATCGTCGTAGAAGGAGTTCATATAGAAAAAGAAGCTGTTTTAGGTGCCAATGTAGTTTTAACAATGAGTACAAAAATTATTGATGTTACTGGTGACAAACCAGTAGAAATGAAAGGTAGAGTTCCTGCGCGTTCTGTAGTAATTCCTGGCAGCTATACTAAGAAATTCGCTGCTGGAGAATTTAATGTGCCTTGTGCATTAATCATAGGAAAACGTAAAGAAAGCACTAATAAAAAGACATCTTTAAATGATGCTTTGAGAGAATATGATGTAGCTGTTTAATTAAACTAAAAATGGCAAACTATTATAAAAGTTTAAAACTCTTTGCAAAACGTATTCTATTAGTTGTAATAATTTACCAATTATGTAGATTCCTGTTTTTTGTATTCAATTTTAACACGTTTAACAAACCCTTTTTTGGTACTTTTTTAGGAGGACTTAGATTTGATTTGTCTGCAATTGCATATATTAATATGCTTTTTGCATTATTACACTGTATTCCAGGTAAATTCAAATACAATACTATTTACCAAAAAGTACTCAAAGTATTATTTTATAGTGTTAACCTTCTATTTATAATTACCAATTTTGTAGATTTTGAATATTATAAATTTACAGGAAGACGAAGTACTTTTGGCTTATTAACCGCTCAAGGCATGGAGCATGAAATTAAAGGTCTTATTGGTTCTTTTTTAATGGAGTTTTGGTATTTATTAGTCCTTGGTATTGTACTTGCTATTGCTTTTTATAAAGCAATGCCTAACTTAAAACTGCCTATTTTATCTATTAACTATTCAAAAAAAGATTACATTAAGCAAACTCTTATGTTTCTTGGAGTAATGGTTTTGATATTGGTTTTTGGGCGAGGAGGTTTTCAAAAAAAACCACTTCGCATTATAGATTCTAGTGGATATGGAACTATAAATCATTCGGCTTTAGTATTAAACACTCCTTTTTGTATTTTAAAAACTTTTAACAAAAAGGAAACTTTAAGTAGTCCTAAATATTTTCCGAAAACTGAATTAGATAGTATTTTCAGCCCTGTAATAAGTATTAATCCTGGAAAAGAAACGAATAAAAAAAATGTTGTATTAATTATATTAGAAAGTTTTGGTAGAGAAAACCTAAACGTTGGTGTGACTCCTTTTTTAGATTCATTAATCACCAAATCTTATTATTTTGAAAACGGTTTTGCCAACGGAAAACTATCCATAGACGCTGTACCTTCTACCTTAACAAGTATTCCTAGTTTATTAAAACACTCTATCATCACTTCTAGTTATGCTGTAAACAAGGTAAACGGTTTACCTAGAATTTTAAAAGAAGAAGGCTATAACACCTCGTTTTTTCATGGTGCTTTTAATGGTAGTCAAAATTTTGATCAATATGCTAAAGTATCTGGTTTTGATACTTATTACGGAAAAGATGAATATGATGGCCCAGAAGCTTTTGATGGCAGATGGGGAATTTTTGATGAAGAATTTTTGCAATTTTTCAACACCAAATTAACCACTTTCGAACAACCTTTTTTTAGTACCATTTTTACGATTTCATCTCACAATCCTTATATAATACCAAAAAAATATACTGATAAATTTCCGAAAGGAAATTCAAATATACATGAAACTATTGCATATGCAGACTATGCTTTAAAACATTTTTTTGAAGTTGCAAAAAAAGAAGATTGGTATAAAAACACGTTTTTTGTTATAACTTCAGACCACACTTCTATTAGTAATGTTAAAACTTATAATACTAATGTAGGTAAGTTTAGAATTCCTATTTTATTTTTTGATCCTTCCGAAGAAAATTTTATAGGAACTCACGATAAAAATTTTCAACAGATTGATATTTTGCCTTCAATTTTGGACTATTTAGGGATTTCAAAAAAGACAATTAGTTATGGTAAATCTTATACTTCAAATAAAGATTTTGTTGTTTACTATTTAGATAATATCTATCATTTAATGGATGGAGATTACTATTTGGCTTTTAATGGTACAAAATCTTTAGGCTTATATAACTTTAAGAAAGACCCTTTATTAGAAAAAAATTTAATATTAGAAGAAACAGAAAAGGCTAAAACTTTAGAACGCTTTATTAAAGCTTACATTCAATCATTTAATGAACGTATGATTGATAATAAATTAACTTTATAATACATTTTCAACCTTAAATGCTTGATATTTTATAAGTATGAAAATTCTAGTAATTCAACAAAAAATGATTGGCGATGTACTTACAAGCAGTATTCTGTTTGAGGTTTTACGAGCCAAATACCCAAATGCACAGTTAGATTACTTAGTAAATTCACACACATTACCAGTAATTGAAAACAATCCATATATTGATAATTTTATTCTTTTTACAAAAGAAGAAGAAAACAGCAAACTCGAACTTTTAAAATTTGCTAAAAAACTGAAGCCCAAAAAATATGATGTACTTATAGATGTTTATTCAAAATTATCTAGCAATATCATTACACTGTTTTCTGGTACTAAAACCAAAATATCTTATCATAAATCGTACAGTACTTTCATTTACACACATAATATAAAAAGACTTCAAAAAACCGATAGCAAATCTAGTTTAGCTATTGCAAACCGATTACAATTATTAAAACCACTTGGCATTGAAGTTACTTCTGCAAAGCCTAAAATATATTTAAACGAAGCAGAAATCACTACTAGTAAACAATTTTTAAAAGACAACCACATAGACTTTGACAAACCGCTTTATATGATAAGTGTTTTGGGAAGTGGCACAAATAAAACCTATCCTTTTAAATTTATGGCTAAGGTTATTGATACAATTGCTTTAAAAACAAAAGGACAAATTTTATTCAATTATATACCTAACCAAGAAGCGCAAGCTAAAGTGATTTATAACCTTTGTCAACCAGAAACACAAAAGCAAATCTTCTTTAATGTCTTTGGAAAAAATCTACGTGAATTTTTAGCAATCACAAAGTATTGTGATGCATTAATTGGCAATGAAGGTGGAGCAGTTAATATGGCAAAAGCCCTTGATATTAAAACGTTTTCTATTTTTTCGCCTTGGATTAGTAAAGACACTTGGAGTCTTTTTGAAGATGACAAAACACAGGTATCTGTGCATTTAAAAGATTATAAAGCTGAACTTTATATGAACAAAGCTGAAAAGGATATGAAAAAAGAAGCTTTAGAACTTTATGAAGAATTTTCTCCTGAGTTTTTTGAAGAGAAATTAATAGACTTTTTGAAACAAACCGTTCAACGTTAACCTCTAACGTCTACTTTTTAGTAATTCCGAAATCTGTAAATTGTGCTTTATTTTGTTTGGTGTCTTTTCTAATTGCATTATTCTTTTTTAGAATTTCCTCGTTTTTGTAAGGTCTTTCGTGAAACAAATGCACACAAATTGTGCTGTAGCGAACTTGTAGAAATTTAATCCCATTATTCATCATACGCTCACCTACTTCTCTATCTTCTGCACCATATTGCATGCGTTCGTCAAAACCATTCACAGCTAAAATATCTGCTTTGTAACAAGAGACATTCATACCATCAAATGTTGCCTTTGTTGGTGTTAATGTATTTAAAAGCTGAGCTTTGTTTTTTGACTTTGTTAGTTTATTGAATTTAAAACTTCTTGGTTGTCCTTGTTCAATTAACCAATCCTTATTAAAACAATTTTGTTTGCTAATAACCTCTTTGGTTATTTTATGAGACACAGATTCATCTAATTTAAAATAACCACCAGAAAGCGCACAATTTTTTCTTCGGAAACTAAGATGCGTTTCTACAAAATCTTCACGAGCAATACAATCTCCATCAGTAAAAATAAGATAATCTGAATGTGAAGCCACAATAGCTTTATTCAAAATCTTAGTTTTTTGAAAACCATTATCCTCTTGCCAAACGTGGATCACTTTTAATTTCGTTTGAGTTGAAAAATGTTCAATAAGTTTTTTTGTTCGCTCATCAGAACCATCATCTGCAATAATAATTTCAAAGTTACTCACGCTTTGAATGCTATAACTATACAACACCAATGCTAACCATTCTGGTTTATTATAAGTACTAATTATTACAGAGGTATCCATAGTTTTCATTGGCTCAAAAATAGTTATTTTTACGCACATTCTTAATTTCAAATTTGAAAACCAAAAAGAGTAACATATCTGCTTTGATGATTACCTTCAATGAAATAAAACACATTGAAGAAGTGATTAGTAATCTCACTTTTGCAGATGAAATTATTGTTATTGATTCTTACAGTACAGATGGAACATTTGAGAAATTATCTAAAATGAATAACGTAAAAGTAATTTTACGTGAATTTAAAAATTTTGCAGACCAACGCAATTACGCTATTGAGCAAGCCAATTGTGAATGGATTTTCTTTATTGATGCCGATGAGCGTTTAACTCCAGAGTCTCAAAATGAAATTGTAGAAACTGTAAAACATAATAACGGAATTAAAGCATTCAAATTTCCGAGGAAATTTATATTTAATAACAAGATAATACGATTTAGCGGTTTGCAAACCGATCAAGTGTTTAGATTATTTAAGAAAGGTGTCACCAAATATTGTGAAGATAGATTAGTACATGAACTCCTTGATTTTAATGGTGAATTTAAAGTTTTAAAGCATAACATATTGCATTATTCGTTTAGCGACTATGAAAGCTATAAACAAAAAACAGAACATTATGGGTTGTTAAAAGCGCAAGAATTATTAAAAAAAGGCAAACGACCAAATTGGTTTCATTTCTATATCAAACCTGCTTATAAGTTTTTAGTCAACTACATATTTAGATTAGGGTTCTTGGATGGAAAAGAAGGCTATATCATTTGTTCTCTTAATGCGTACAGTGTGTTTTATAGGTACAAAGCATTAGAAAATCTACTTGCTTCTCCAAAATAAAAGTTTATTTTTCACCCGTCGTCTTCTCCAATATCTGTGTTGAAAATTCTTCGTGTTTTTCCACATTAGGTTAAACACTTGATTTGGGTTTTCTCCTAAGCATTTGGCATATTCATCACTCATAATTTTAATCATCGACTCATGTGTGGTCAATTTTGCAAAGTTCTTAATTCGTGTTTCAAAATCTAATGGTTTAAATTCCATTCGATTTAAATCCACTAAGAAAAATTCATAATCATTACCAACTTTTTTTATCAATGTATTTCCTGGAGAATGGTCCAAAAACTTCACTTGTTTTTCATGAAGATGGTAAGTAAACCTGGTGAATGCTCTTAAAATCTCTTCGTGATTAGGGTAATCAAAATCTGTTGTAAGTTCTCTGTATGTCAAATCACAATCTAACTGTTCACTTATATAAAAGCTTTTATTAAATAAAAAAGGAGTTGAATATTCGTAGTAAGCAATAGGTTGCGGAGTTCCAATACCTAAACTTTGAAGTCGGTTTGCATATTCAAATGATCGTTGCGCTTTACTTTTTCTAAAGAAGCGATAAGCTAACTGATTAATTAAATTTGGAACTCTAAAAGACTTAACATTAAGCGTTTTATCTTCAATCTTAAAAATCTTTAAGGAATTTCTATCTTGGTTACCGAAGTCTTCGCCTTTAGTATCAAAATTTGTTATGATATCGTCTAAAAACACTTCATGCTGTTTAAAGCTATTCTGTATATTCTTGGTTCTATTCACTTAAATATTTATCAATTCCGTTTTCGCACCATACCAACTTATTGTCCTGAGTATTTGCCTGGATCGTGTCATTTATATTCAATCCTGTTTTGGAAGCTTGTTTATGCCAAATATGATATACAATACCTTTAAACTTTAAACGTTTTCCGTAAACATTATTATGCATCATTCTGAGAACAAGTTCAGTATCATCTCTTCCCCAACCTACCATATCTTCATTATATCCATTAACGTCTATAAAGTCTTGTTTCCAATAAGAGAAGTTACAACCTCTTATTTTTTTAGACATAGAAAGTTTTCTTTTAAATCGATTTGCTAATACAGGAATATGTAAACCACGTGCTCGCTTTATTAGACCTTTTGAGAAAAATGAAAATGTTATTTTCTTTTTCTGGTATACTTTAGGTACAACATAATCCTTTAAATTAACTCTAGACCCAAATAGATAAGTCCTTTGCTCAATGGCAGATATATGATCTTCAATAAATTTATGGTGCATAATGCAATCTCCATCAATCTGTATGATGTAGTTTCCTTGAGCTATTGCAATAGCCTTATTTAAGATAACTTCTTTGGTAGATCCAATATCCTCGTGCCACACATGCGTTATGGGTATTGAAAAATCTTTTTTAAAACTCTCTATTAATAATCGTGTTTCTTGAGTAGAACCATCATCTGCAATAATCACTTCATCTGGTAATTGAGTTTGGTTTTTCAAACTTAAAAGCACTAATTCTAAAGCTTGAACCCAATTATAGGTTGGCATGACTAAAGTTGTAGTTATATTCATGTATAAAATGCACTGATTTAAAGCAAAAATAGTCATATTTTTGTTTTTTAAACTGCAATCATATATGAAATCTAAAGGAATTTTTGTAATTACTTCCGTTTATCATATCCTTTTATCCATCTTATTAATTGAAGAACGAAAACTAAAAAACAATACGCTTGTCATTGTTGAAATTACCCCAGATATCGAAACACTAATTGATGGACTTAAAAGAACACCATGGTTTGATGATGTCATTTTAATGATTGGCAGAAAGAAACAAAAAGAACTTGCGGGAAAACTAACTTATACCATAAATCGAAAAAAAATAGTTCAGCTTATTGATAAAAAAAATAATAGCTTAAACAATATTAAAGCAAGTGATACAAGCTTTGATATTTACATTTGCTCGCCCGATTCGGCAAAAAATTATTTTATATATAAATATAAAAATCATAATAAGTTTATGGTTGAAGATGGACTTAAAACCTATGTTACTACTGCTCCAAAAACGTTCAAAAAAATCACTAGTGCTTTAGTAAATCGCCCATTAGTTAATGGCTTTGACAAAAAAATAAATAAAGTTTTTGCAACTAATCCTGAGGGACTTCCGTTAGAGTTAAAAGTAAAATCAGAAAAACTTAATTGGAAACAAACACTAAAAAATTTAGAAACTGATAAACTAAGTCTACTGTCGTTAGCTTTTTTACCATCGACCAGCCTCAGTGAAGGTGGACTATTTCCGTTAGAAAAGTCAAAAAGCATCATCATCACACAAACCTTAAACGAAGATGGTGTTGTTGATAATGAATCTATAAAATTAAATCTCTATAGAAACTTTGTTAATCAAGCAAATACAGATTTAATTTACATTAAACCACATCCTAGAGAACTCACTAATTATGAAACCGTTTTTAAAGATGATGAACGAATTATTGTGCTTCCAAAACTTTTTCCTGCAGAATTATTAAATCTACTCCCAAATTTAAAATTTGAAAAAGCATTCACAGCATTTTCAACCGCTATTGATAATTTAGATAACGTAAATACAAAAATCAACCTTGGTCACACCTATTTTAATGACATGTAAGGTCATCTTAATATTATAAAAACTTCAAAAAGTAATGCAACAAGAATTTGATAATGCTATACAGGTCCTAAAACAAGGCGGACTCATACTTTACCCAACAGATACCGTTTGGGGAATTGGTTGTGATGCAACTAATTACGAAGCTGTTAAAAGAATTTATAAGCTAAAGCAACGTAAAGATTCTAAGTCATTGATATGCTTAGTTAATAATTATTCTATGCTGGAGCGACATGTGGATAATGTTCCCAATATGGCATATACAATTCTAGATATTGCTGTAAAACCTACAACTATTATTTATGATGATCCTGCAGGAGTTGCCGAGAATTTAATTGCAGAAGATAATACATTGGCAATACGTATTGTTAAGAACAAGTTCTGTGAGAAATTAATCAGGTATTTAAAAAACCCTATAGTTTCTACTTCAGCTAATATTTCTGGTCAACCCACTCCAAAATCATTCAAAGAAATAAGTGACGAGATTTTAAAAGGTGTGGACTATGTCGTAAATTTGCAAAACGAAAAAAGTCAATCTAAACCATCAACAATTATTAAATTAAGTAATGTTGGGATGGTAAAGATTATAAGAGAATAAGATCTCATTGCCACGAATACACATATTTAAATGTCCAACACAAATTACAAAGAAGCCTTAAAAAACGACATCTTCAAAATCATTTCTAAATCTGCAAAAGACATAGGAGTTGACAGCTACGTTATTGGTGGTTTTGTTCGTGATTTGATATTAAAGCGTGGAGAACACAAAGATATTGATGTTGTCGCAATTGGTAGCGGAATAGCACTCGCCAAACAAGTCGCAAAAAACTTACCAAATCGCCCAAAAGTACAGATTTTTAAAACCTACGGAACAGCGATGTTAGTCTACAATGACATGGATATTGAGTTTGTTGGTGCTCGTAAAGAATCCTATAACGAGAATAGTAGAAATCCTGTTGTAGAAAACGGGACCTTGCAAGACGATCAAAACCGTAGAGATTTTTCGATCAATGCTATGGCTTTAAATTTATCTGAAGATGACTTCGGAAATTTGCTAGACCCATTCAATGGCATAAAAGATTTAGAGCGTAAGATTATTAGAACACCTTTAGATCCAGACATTACATACAGCGATGATCCCTTAAGAATGATGCGTGCCATTCGTTTTGCAACACAACTCAATTTCACGATTGAAGACGAATCTTTAAAAGCGATTTCTCGCAATAACGAACGTATTAAAATTATCACTAAAGAACGTATAGTTGTAGAACTCAACAAAATTCTAGAAAGTGACAAACCATCTATCGGTTTTTTACATTTAGAAAAAACCGGACTTTTAAAACACATCATGCCTGAGCTTACAGCTTTAAAAGGCATTGATGAAGTTGAAGGTCAAACTCATAAAGACAATTTTTATCACACACTTGAAGTCGTTGATAATATTGCCAAAAACACAAATAACCTTTGGTTACGTTGGGCTGCTCTTTTACATGATATTGGAAAAGCACCAACAAAGAAATTCAGCAAAAAAGTAGGTTGGACGTTTCACGCGCACGAGTTTGAAGGCTCAAAAATGGTGTACCATTTATTTAAAAGATTAAAAATGCCATTGAATGACAAAATGAAATTCGTTCAAAAGATGGTATTTATGAGTTCGCGACCAATTGTGTTGGCTCAGGATTTAGTGACAGATTCCGCAGTAAGACGACTCGTTTTTGATGCAGGAGACTATGTAGAAGATTTAATGGTATTGTGTGAAGCAGATATCACAACAAAGAATCCTAAAAAGTTCAATAAGTATCATAATAATTTCAAAGTAGTGCGTCAAAAAATTGATGAAGTTGAAGCACGAGATCATGTTCGTAATTTTCAACCACCAATTTCTGGTGAAGAAATCATGACCACTTTTGATTTAAAACCGTCTCGTGAGATAGGTCAAATTAAAGAAGTCATTAAAGAAGCAATTTTAGAAGGAGACATCCCAAATGAATATGAAGCTGCTTATCAATTAATGTTAAAGCAAGGCGAACGCTTAGGCTTAACAGTTAAAAAATAAAATACATTTTGAATATAAAGAACCTTATTTTATTTATATCAATAGTGACTTTAGCCTCATGTAAAAGCTCACATTTTATTCATAAAAATGGGACAAAAAAAATAGAATTAATTATACCAAATAATGAAATTGTATTAGGAGATAGTACCTCTACAACTTCTTTAAAACTAAAACTCACAAATATTAATCTTAAAGACCTTATAGTTATTGGTGTTGGTATTAGTATTACTTCAAATAAAAACTTAAACAATAATGATGAATACATGTATTTGGTTTTAAAAACTAGAGCAGATTACTATAAAGAGCATAAATTCTATGATCTTAGAGTAACATATAGCGATAATGGAGAGCAACAACATCACACATTTAAAATCCCATTAACTAGAAAAAACAAATAGTTATCAATTAGTATTGAAAACAAATTCTAAGTTATGATTAAAATCATTAGAACAGATTCAAAAAACAAAGACTTTAGCAACCTAGTTAAAGATTTAGATGCCTATCTCAGGATGACTGATGGTGATGAACATGAGTTCTATAATCAATATAACCATATAGACACTCTTAACCACGTCATAATTATATATATGGATCATAAAGCAGTTAGCTGTGGTGCCTTTAAGAAATTTGATGATTCTACTGTAGAAATAAAACGAATGTTCACCATGCTCAAAATGCGTGGTAACGGATTAGCTTCGGAAATTTTAAAGGCTTTAGAACTTTGGGCTTCAGAATTAAACTATAAAGCTTGCATTCTTGAAACTGGTATTCGTCAAAAAGAAGCTGTTGCATTTTATAAAAAGAATAATTATCAAAACATTCCGAATTATGGTCAATATGTAAATATGGATAATAGTTTGTGTTTTAAAAAAGAATTAAAATGAAAAAAGATAATAAAAAAATCATCTATTGGCTTCTCACAGGTTGTGTTTTAATTTTTATAATGGTTGTTGTTGGTGGTATTACCAGATTAACACATTCTGGACTATCGATTTCTAGCTACAAACTTATTTCTGGTACAATTCCGCCAATGAATGAGGTAGAATGGCATGAAGCTTTTGATCTCTACAAACAATATCCTGAGTATCAAAAACTCAATAATCACTTCGATTTACAAGATTTTAAGGATATTTACTTTTGGGAATGGTTACATCGTGTTATTGGTCGTTTTATTGGTATGGTCTTTATCATTCCATTTTTATATTTTTTAATTAGAAAACAACTTACAAAAGCAACGATTAAAAAAAGTATTGTACTACTAATTCTTGGTGGTTTTCAAGGTTTTCTAGGTTGGTACATGGTTAAAAGTGGTTTAGTAGATAATCCAGATGTGAGTCATTATCGTCTCGCAGCTCATTTAACTACAGCGTTTATCACTTTTGCGGCTACGTTTTGGGTCGCGTTAGATTTAATATTTCCGAAGAAAAAAGAGATAGAAAAAGGCATTAGAAATTTTATTAGAATCAGCTTACTCGTTTTAATTATTCAAATCATTTATGGTGCGTTTGTCGCAGGTTTAGATGCTGGTTTTATTCATAATCATTGGCCAATGATGAGTGAAGGGAAATTTATACATGAAACTGTGTACATAGAACAGCAACCTGTATACAAAAACTTCATTGAAGGCAGAAGTGGTGTGCAATTTGCGCATAGAATAATAGCTTATATTGTTGTTGCTTTCATTATTGGGATTTGGCTGAAAGCAAGACGATTGATCTTAACCAAATATCAAATTACAGGTATTAATTGTTTACTTGTAGGTGTTACACTTCAATTTATTCTTGGAGTACTTACTATTATTTATGCGGTTCCTGTATGGTTGGGAGTGGCACATCAAATTGGTGCTTTTTTATTGCTATCTGCAATGACATTTACCTTGCATCGCTTTAGTAAATAATCTAAAAAAAGTTTATTTTTGCATTATGATTTACAGATTTAGAGTCATCCTTGACCATGACGAAAAAGAAGATATTTTTAGAGATATCGAAATTCGAGAAACCGATTCTCTAGAAGATTTACACAACGCTATTACCCAATCTTTTGGGTTTGACGGACTAGAAATGGCTTCCTTTTATGTGAGTAATGAAGATTGGGAACAAGGTGAAGAAATCTCAATGTTTGATGTAAGTGAAGGTCATAGTGATACAAGAACGATGAGCGAAACAGCACTCAACGCAGTACTTGATAAAACACAAACCAAACTCATCTATGTGTATGATTTCATGAACATGTGGACTTTTCTCGTTGAGCTTGCTGAGATTGTTGAAGTCACAGAAGGCACAGACTACCCAAACCTTATGTTTGTTCACGGACAAATACCAGACTCAGCTCCTGAGAAAACATTTGAAGCCGAAAACTTTGATGATGATTTAGACGAATTTGACGATGATGAACTAGATGTCGATGACTATAGCGATCTCGATTTTGATGAGAATTGGAATTAAGTTTTTTTTAGTCCATGACTGACTTTTGGTTTTATTTAAAAGAAGGTATCAATCATATTTTAGACCTTGATGGTCTAGATCATTTCTATTTTATTATTTCATTTTGTCTTCTTTTCTCCCTTAAAGACTGGAAAAAAATTGTAGGACTAGTCACTGCATTTACACTTGGTCATTGCATTACTTTATTTCTTTCAGGATTGGAATTAGTAAGAATAAATGCAGATACAGTAGAATTGCTCATCCCAATTACCATTCTATTAAGTTGCTTAAACAACTTTTATGTACTACTAAAGGATAAGCAAACTAAACAACAATTAGTTATCACTTATATCATTTTGTTAGTCTTTGGATTAATCCACGGACTAGGATTCTCAAATTACATCAAAATGATGATGTTTGATGGAGAATCTATAGTACTACCGCTTCTAGGATTTAATATTGGGATAGAATTAGCGCAATTAGTTATCGTTACCGGATTATTGATTTTTATTTCAACTCTTCAAATTATTGTAAAATCTCATATTAAATGGGTTAGATTTGGAGTTAATGCCATTATTTTCTTGTTGGTCTTGAGGATGATTTTTGAATAACTCAAACCTCATCAAGAAAAATTATTCATATTAATATCTTCATAATTACGTTTGACAAAACCAAGAGCATTTCTTAAAACATGTCCCATATTTTTACTTTTCCTAAATTCTAAATCTAAAGTATATGCATAAATTTGCTCCTTTAGTAACGCAATGTTTTCATCATTAGAAAGTGTATCTTCTTCCATACAATTCAATAATTCTCCTATTCTGTCTTGAAAACTTATCATACGACGAACAATTATAGAGCGTTCTTCAATTTTATATTGATCTATAGATTCTTTTTGAATTTTCTCTCTAACTAATTCCACCATTTTAAAATTCTCCTTAAAAAATTGAGGTCTGTAAATGTTCAACTTTCCTTCGTAACATTGTTGATCAAAATCAATCGCTCGTATTTTAAAAACCACATGATCAAAATCGTGAGTTGGCACAATCACATAATTATATGAACGCATATCACCCAAAAGCCTAATCATACAACGTTCGTTAAACTTTACAAACTCTTTTGCTATTTGCGCTTTTTCTGAAGAATTACACTCAGGTAACATCGTTTTTATAAACTCATCTCCAGGAATTCCTGCAATATGTTCTTCAATAATAGTGTTTTTGTAGACTAAAAAATTAAGATTATAAGGAGACAACATGTGCTCTAATTCTAATCCATAAACACGAGAAGCATCAGCTTTTTTAACATAGAAATACGTATAATTATCATTGAGAATATTACGAACTTTAATTCTAAAAGGTTTGGTATTACCAAATGTACAGAAATCTATAGCATCAACATTTAAGTACTTAAATATGGTTTCATTACCATCTGAAATTAAGTTAGAATACACACGTTTGAGACTTAAATCTATTTCTTCGCGTTCAAACTCATTATAATATACACGAACCCAAAGGGTATCTTCATCATTTTCATCATAAACCACGATAGCACCTTGAAATCGCAACAAATCGTCATAAAATATTGGAAGTCTAAAGTTTCGGTTATACTCCTTTAAATAACTGTAAAGTTTATCGCTTATAGGGTAAGCAGGTTTCTTTTTTGATATTTTTAAATCGTCCATAATTTTAATTGAGCTCTAATTTACTATTTTCAAAATTAGTTTGTAACAATAATTTGTTTTGTTCGTCATATTTATAATCAACCACTGCGGAATCCTTTTCCGTAGAAAAAATCAATCAAATTTTGGAACCAATTTTAACCATTAATAATCTTACCAAAAAATTTGGCTACCTCACTGCTGTCAAAAATTTATCATTCACAATCAATAAAGGCAATGTCTACGGAATTCTAGGACCAAACGGAAGTGGAAAATCAACAACACTTGGTATCGTTTTAAACGTTGTCAATAAAACCGAAGGCAGTTTCCACTGGTTTGATGGCAACACAACAACTCATGATGCACTTAAAAAAGTAGGTGCTATTATTGAGCGACCAAATTTCTATCCTTACATGACTGCTGCGCAAAACTTAAAGTTAGTGTGTAGAATTAAAGGAGTAGCTCAAAGTAAAATTGAAGAAAAGCTAGAGGTCGTAGGCCTTTTAGACCGCAAAGACCATAAGTTTAAGACCTATTCATTAGGTATGAAACAACGTTTGGCAATAGCATCTGCTTTATTAAATGATCCAGAAATTTTAATTCTTGATGAACCTACAAATGGTCTCGATCCTCAAGGGATTCATCAAATTAGAAAAATCATCAAAGATATTGCAAGCAAAGGCACAACCATTTTATTGGCTTCTCACCTACTCGATGAAGTTGAAAAAGTGTGTTCTCATGTCGTTGTATTACGTAAAGGCGAGAAATTATATTCTGGTCGTGTGGACGAGATGATCTCAAGTCATGGCTTTTTTGAGCTTAAAGCTGACAAACATGATGAGCTTATTACACTGTTAGAAAATCATGCTTCCTTCGGAAATATAAAAGTTGAAGATCAGCTAATCACTGCATTTTTAAACGAACCAATGGATGCACCAACATTTAATAAACTCATGTTTGAAAAGGGAATTATCCTTTCACATCTTGTCATGCGTAAGGAAAGTTTAGAAGAACAATTCTTGCAATTAACAGATAACACAGAAGCATAATCATCAACAAAAAAACATTCTGAAGATTTTTTACTTCGGAATAAAAAAATCAACCACCATGTTAAGATTACTACAACTAGAACTTCAAAAATTACTGCTCAATAGAGCGAGTAAGGTTCTCATATTCATATCGTTTATTTTACCGTTTTTCATTATCCTGCTCTCTTCTATACGATTTAATGTATTTAATTATTTCACATTAGAAGTAGGACATTATGGCGTTTTCAATTTCCCAATCGTTTGGCATATTACAACATTTTTTGCATCGTATTTTAAACTCTTCTTTGCTATCGTTGTGGTGAGTATGATTGGTAATGAATACAGTAATAAAACCATCAAGCAAAACTTAATTGATGGCTTAAGCAAAAAGGAATTTATACTCTCAAAATTTTATACCATTGTCTTCTTTTCTGCAATGTCAACACTATTAATATTCATTATATGTTTACTCGTTGGCTTATTCTACTCTAGTATCGATGAAGTACATCTTATATTTAGAGATACAGAATTTCTCTTTGCCTATTTTTTAAAACTAGTTGGTTTTTTTAGTTTGTGTCTGTTTTTAGGTGTATTGGTAAAACGATCTGCTTTTGCGCTAGCTTTCTTATTTGTATTATTTCTATTAGAATGGATTATTTACGGACTTTTAGCATGGAAATTAGACGAAAGTACTGCTACAAAAATCCAGAATTTCTTTCCGTTAAAATCCATGTATAAACTTATAGATCAACCATTTCAACGTATAGCCATATCAAAAGCACCAAACGGTCAAGACTTTTTATATGACTTTGGTGTGCATTGGTATGAAATCGCAATCGTTATGGCTTGGACTGCTTTATTTATCTTTTTATCGTACAGATTGCTTAAAAAGCGAGATTTGTAATATCTTAGTATCTTAGTTTCTGTGAAAAAGAACAGATTTGAATGCTTAAAATTTCTGAATAAAAAATTAGGAGTTTTTCGTATTTAATTGTTCTACTTATAGATTTTCTAAGTTAATTGCATCTATTACATGAAAAAGAACTCCCTCTTACTACTAATTACAGTGTTTTGTGTTGCCTTCACTTTTGCACAACAAGAGGCGTCTTATTGGTATTTTGGACAAAACGCAGGATTACGATTTAATGCTGGTAATGGAACGGTTACTGCAATTACAGACGGACAATTAAGCACGTTAGAAGGTTGTACATCGATATCAGACACGAGTGGGAATCTACTTTTTTATTCTGATGGTCGTACCATTTGGAACGCTAATCATATCGCCATGGCAAATGCCAGTGAAGCCTTAAACACAGGTCTTAAAGGTGATGAATCTAGTACTTCTTCTGGATTAATCGTACCAAAACCACAAGATCCTGACTCCTATTATATTTTTACTGTAGATGAACCTCATCACGATAATCCATCTCCAGCTACAGCAACAGATGATGGTCTCAATAATGGTTTGATGTACTCATTGGTTGACATTACTTTAGATGGTGGTTTAGGAGATGTTGTTGATGCAGAAAAGAATGTTCCGTTAATTACTTACGATCCAACAAATACTTTGGAAGAACGTTTTAAATGTTCAGAAAAAATCACTGCAGTAAAAGCCGATGATTGTTCTTCATTTTGGGTAATTACACATTTTACAGATAAGTTTTACGCTTTCAAAGTTGATATTAATGGTGTGCAAACAACGCCTGTGATCTCTACTGCTGGACCAGAAGTCCCTGTTTCTGGATATCGTAGAAATTCACTTGGTTATCTCAAAGCCTCTCCAGATGGTACAAAACTAGCAGTTGCTCATTTTGGATTTGCAACTACAGAAGGTGGTAATTCTGGTGGTGGTGTGTATTTATTAGATTTTGACAATGATACTGGTATTGTTTCAAACTCTGTTGAGTTATATAGTCCAGATCAAGGTGACAGTCCATATGGTATTGAGTTTTCTTCGGAAAACAGAAAAGTATACGCCACAATTAACGCAGGAGTAATAGGCAGCGGAGCCAGCAGCATATTACAATGGGATTTGGAAAGTACAAACATTCCAGGTTCTATGGCATTAATTCATCAGTCTGGTACATTAAGTGCTGGAGCACTTCAATTAGGATTAGACAAACGTATTTATAGAGCACAAATGAATTTTTCAAGTGCTAATACATCTGGTAATTTTATTGGAATAATCAATAACCCTGAATTAACAGGTCCTGCAGCTAATTATGACGAAACTGGGATTTTGTTAGATGTTAATGGTGGATTTCAAAATTTAAGTCGCATTGGCTTACCTCCATTTATACAATCACTTTTTAACTCGCAAATAGATATTATCCAAAATGGTATTAGTACGACTGAGCTTAAGTTGTGTGTAGGTGATAGTTATACCTTAATTGCCGAGAACGTTGCAGGTGCTACTTATGCTTGGACAAAAGATGACGTCGTACTAGCAGAAACTACATTTGAATTAGATATTAGTGGACCAGGATTTTACGAAGTTTTTATAGAACCAAATAATGGTGAATGTCCTATTGAAGGAGAAGCTGTTGTTGGTGTTTTTGATATTCCAACAGCAACACAACCTCAAAACATGGTAAATTGTGATTTGACAGATATTTCAGTTTTTGATTTCACCACTCAAGATACAGAGATACTTGACACACAAGACCCATTACAATACACTGTTCATTATTACTCGTCTCAAGAAGATGCAGATGATAACATGAACGAAATTACTGGAGATTTTACTTCCGAAGAAAACCCTCAAACTATTTACGCTCGTGTAGATAATAATGATAATCCAAATTGCTATGCAACAACATCTTTTTCACTTACTGTTTTTATAACTCCTGTAATAAATACACTAAATGATATAACTGTTTGTGATACAGATTTTACTGAAAACAGTATGGACGGTATAACAACCTTAGATTTAGATATACAAAATGCTGGAATTCTTGGCACTCAAGACTCTTCTCTTTACACAATAACTTATCATCCATCACAGCAAGATGCAGAGGATAATATAAATGCTTTTCCTAACACTTATACAAACACAACAGCGTATACTGAGGAGATTTTTGTGCGACTAGAAAATAATGCAAATACAGATTGTTTCTCAACTTCCTCTTTTTCACTGAATGTAAATGATGCTCCAGAAGCTATTGACACCACTTTAATACAATGTGATGAAGATGGAATTCCAGAAGGATTTACAAACTTTGATCTCAATCAAGCATTTGATGATATAACTGGAGGTGCTACGAATAGAACAATCCAATTTTATGTATCACTTTCAGATTTAGAAAACGATGAAGACGAACTCAATGCAGATGCTTTTGAGAATTATTTTGATCCGCATATTATTTATGCTTTAGTGACTAATACAGACACTGGTTGCGCCAACATTGCTGAGCTCACGTTACAAGCTAGTTCAACGTCTTCAAACAACACTAGCATAGAAGCTTGTGATGATGATGGCACAGAAGATGGATTCTACAACTTTAATCTTACTAATGCTTTGGATGCTATTCTCTTCGGAATTTCCCCAGACCTAGATGTCACCTTCTATGAAACCTATGACGATGCTTTATTAGAAGATAACGCTTTAGGAAATAACTTTACAAACACAACCGCTTATAATCAGACTATTTATGCTCGTGTGGAAAACATGAATGCTTGTTTTGGTATAAGTGAGATTGAGCTTACTGTTTTTGAATTGCCAAATATTGTCATTCAAGAAGATGTGTATTATTGCTTGAACACATTCCCGCAGACCATCATATTAACAGGAGGATTAATAAATGATACTCCAAATAATTACTACTACGATTGGTCAACAGGAGAAGATGAGTTTGAGATTGAAGTTAACGAACCTGGAACCTATACTGTTCGTGTGACCTCAACAGATGGTTGTTTTAAGGATAGAACAATAAATGTGTTAGCCTCAGACATTGCAACATTCACAGAAATAGAAGTAACAGATGCGACTTCTAACAATACTATTTCGGTCTTTGTGACAGGAGATGGTGTTTACGAATATGCTTTAGATGACCCAGAAGGCTCTTATCAAGAAAGTAATATTTTTGAAAACGTGAGCTTTGGATTTCATACTGTTTATGTACGTGATATAGAAAACGATTGTGGTACTGTTGACGAAATCGTTTCGGTGATTGGTTTCCCTAAATTTTTTACACCAAATGGAGATACTTATAATCCTACTTGGCAAGTCAAAGGCATCTCTAGTAACTTTCAACCTAATTCTCAAATTCTTATTTTTGACCGCTTTGGTAAATTATTAGCCGAAGTTGATCCATTAGGTCGAGGTTGGGATGGAACTTTCAATGGTTTTAACATGCCTGCAAGTGATTATTGGTTTGTTGTCACTTTAGAAGATGGTCGTATATTTAAAAGTCATTTTGCCCTAAAACGATAAATATTTTATGAATAAAACAATTTCAAGTCTACTCTTATTTTTAATATCTACAACGCTTTCATTCTCACAAACACCCAACGATTGTATAAATGCAATTCAAATCTGCGGAAATTCTAATATTGACTTAGATGTTGCTGGTATTGGAACTCAAGACGTTTTTTCTAATGCTTGCGGAATGATTGAAAACAACACCATTTGGTTTAGATTGACGTTTGAACAAGCTGGTAATTTTGGGTTTGTATTAACACCAAATAGCACTTCAATTATTGAGGATTATGATTTTTCTCTTTTTGGACCTGTTGATTCTTGTTCTAATTTGGGTACAGCTATTCGTTGCTCGACTACGAATCCACAAGCAGCCAATCAAGGTAATAATCTTACTGGAATGAATGATATTGAAACAGATGTATCTGAAGGTCCTGGAGTAGATGGAAACAGTTTTGTGAGTGAAGTTAATGTTCTAGCTGGAGAAACTTACTATTTATTAATTGATAGACCTGTTGGTAATAGTCCGTTTAGTTTGGAATGGACAGGAACTTCTGAATTTCCAAATCCACCAGAAAATCAAATGACAACCAATGAAGTCATAGAACTTAATGAATGTGATAGAATTGCACCTTTTGGAGATGGCATAACACAATTTGATTTAGAAGATAACACTGCAGGTCTTATTGGAGATCAAATGAATGTTGAAATCACGTATCATGAATCAGAAGAAAATGCTGTTTTAGGGATTAATCCTCTAACGAGTCCATATACAAACACGAGTAATCCGCAATCTCTATATACAAGAATTCAAAATACGGTTTCTCTGTGTTTTGTGACTTCCAGAATAGATTTAAATGTTACTGAAATTGGCATCATACCACCATCTGATCTTGAAATTTGTGACAATCCATTGTTACCAACAGGAATTACCGAATTTGATTTGACATCAAAAATTCCAGAAATTTTAAACGGACTGAATCCTGATGACTACAGCTTTACCTTTCATTTAAGTCAGGAAAATGCAGAAATGAACTCAAACCCTCTGTCATCAACGTTCCAAAATACTGTACCAGATGTACAACAAATATTTGCTCGTGTTGCGGAGATCTCAACACAATGTTTTGGATACGTACCTATCAATTTAATAGCTACTCCACTTCCAGACGCTTTTGACATCACTTTAATACAATGTGATGAAGATGGCATTCCAGAAGGATTCACAAACTTTGATCTCAATCAAATTGCAGACGATATCACTGGAGGCGTTACGAATAGAACAATCCAATTTTATGTATCGCTCGCAGATTTAGAAAATGATGAAGATGAGCTTAATGCAGATGCTTTTGAGAACTATTTCGATCCGCATATTATTTATGCTTTAGTGACCAATACAGAGACTGGTTGCACCAATATTGCTGAACTTACCTTACAAGCAAGCTCTACGTCTTCTAACGATACAAGTATAGAAGTTTGTGATGATGATGGCACAGAAGATGGATTCTACAATTTTAATCTTACCAGTGCTTTAGATGCTATTCTCTTCGGGATTTCGCCTGACTTAGAAGTCACTTTCTATGAAACCTATGACGATGCTTTACTAGAAGATAACGCTTTAGGAAATAACTTTACAAACACAACCGCTTATAACCAAACCATATATGCTCGTGTAGAAAACATGAATGCTTGTTTTGGTATCAGCGAGATTGAACTTACTGTTTTTGAATTGCCAAATATTGTGATTCAAGAAGATGTGTATTATTGCTTGAACACATTTCCGCAGACCATAATTTTGACAGGAGGATTAATTGATGATACTCCAAATAATTACTATTACGAGTGGTCAACGGGTGAAGATGTGTTTGAGATTGAAGTTAACGAACCTGGAACTTATACTGTTCGAGTCACCTCAACAGATGGTTGTTTTAAAGATAGAACGATTAATGTGTTAGCATCAGACATTGCAACATTTACAGAAATAGAAGTAACAGATGCGACGTCTAACAATACTATTTCAGTCTTTGTGACAGGAGATGGTGTATATGAATTTGCTTTAGATGATCCAGAAGGCTCTTACCAAGAAAGTAATATTTTTGAAAACGTGAGCTTTGGATTTCATACCGTTTATGTACGTGATATAGAAAATGATTGTGGTACTGTAGATGAGATAGTTTCGGTGATTGGTTTCCCTAAGTTTTTTACACCAAATGGAGATACTTTTAATCCTACTTGGCAAGTCAAAGGTATTTCCAGCAATTTTCAACCTAATTCTCAAATTCTTATTTTTGATCGTTTTGGTAAATTATTAGCAGAGGTTGATCCATTAGGTCCTGGTTGGGATGGTACTTTTGATGGATATACAGTGCCTGCAAGTGATTATTGGTTTGTTGTTACTTTACAAGATGGTCGCGTTTTTAAAAGTCACTTTGCACTGGTACGTTAGATATACAAGTGTGAAATATTTTATGTAAATTTAAAATATCAATCAGCTCTCATGAGGTTTATCAAATTTGTACTTTTCATATTCTTATTTGTTTATACAACATCCTCATTTGCGCAAGACATTCAATTATTCCAACAGTTTAATGGTCGCTATGATTATACTGCCATTGGTAATACACTTAATCCTTTTGAAAATAATTTAGATTTCAGCTTTTGCTTTCCTTTAGAATCGTCTAGTGCAGATTTAAACCTACCTGCTTCTACGACTATTACAGCTGCTTATTTATATTGGGCTGGATCTGGAAGTGGTGATACTAATGTTACACTTAACGGGCTCTCTGTTGAAGCAGATGATACTTACACTGTAGATTACATTGAGAACTCAAATACATTGACCTACTTTTCTTGTTATGCTGATATTACGAGTTTTATAATTTCCGAAGGAAATACAACCTACGAATTATCAGATTTAGATATCACCGAAGCATTAACAAACAATAGCACTTACTGTACAAATCGTACAAATTTTGCAGGATGGAGCATTTATATTGTTTATGAAGATGCAGCACTACCGTTAAATCAAGTGAACTTATATCAAGGTCTAGAAATCATAAATAGAAATAATCAAGAAAAAATTATTGAAATTGATAACCTCAATGTGATTGATAATGTTGGTGCAAAAATTGGTTTTTTGGCTTGGGAAGGCGATAATAGCCTGAATTATGGAGAAAGCTTATCTATAAATGATAATGTGATTTCAAATCCGCCATTAAATTTTGGCGATAATGCATTTAATGGCACCAACACGTTTACAAATTCTAGCACATATTATAATTGTGATTTAGACGTTTATGATATCCAAAATAACATCACTATTGGCGACACGAGTGCTACTATAAAATTAACAACAGGTGACTTTGATGCTAACGGACAATTTAGAGCAGATTTAATCATTATCAATAATATTATTACGGTTTTAAATAGTCAATTACCAGACGCTACAATAGTTCTAGATGACTATATTATAAATTGTGGTGATAGAACTATTGTGGTTGATTACACGGTTTTTAATAGCAATAGTACAGAGATATTACCAGCAAATACTCCAATTGCTTTTTATGCTGAAGGGATACTCATTGGACAATCACAAACGCAAAACGATATTACTATTGGTGCTTCGGAAATTGGCTCGATGACATTAACCTTACCAGATGAAATAGGTGATATTTTCCTTTTAACATTAGTTGTAGATGATGATGGAACAGGAAATGGAGTCGTTCCAGAAATTATTGAAATAAACAATATTGCTGAAAGTATTATAGAATTATTGGTCTTACCTCCTATTCAAATATTACCTGATTACATTGGATGTAATGAAGGTTTTAATAGCGCTAATTTTGATTTGGTTGACATTTTTTTGGTTTCAGAAAATATACTAAGTGAAATCTCATTTTATGAATCTTTAGAAGACTTAGAAGCCAATGAGAATGATATCATAAATCCAGAAAACTACTCTAACTCTAATAATCCACAAATCATTTATGTTAAAGTAGATAATGCACCTTGTTATGATATTTATGAATTTGAGGTGTCTGTTGAAAATTGTCCGCCTAATGTTCCCGAAGGTTTTTCTCCCAATGATGATGGCACTAACGATTGGTTTAATATTCAAGGCTTGTACGATATTTTTGAAAACCATGAACTCAAAATATTTAATCGCTACGGAACCTTAATCTTTGAAGGTCACAATAATAAAAAATGGCACGGACTTGTAAATAGAGGCCTAAACAATCACGGAAAAATTGTTCCTGTTGGGACCTACTATTACATTTTAAATCCCAATGATGCAGGTTATAAACCTTTAATGGGTTGGGTTTATGTGAGTTATTAGTTTACTAAAAAAACATTTTTTTACTTCTCTTTTGTAACACACATCAAACTTTATTTTTAGATGATTTTTGTCCTAAAAAATTGATTATCATAATACTAAAGAAGAAAAATACTCTCTATTAATTTTTACAGACGTTTTTGATAAAGACAATCTTACTTTAAAAAGTAATAAAATTATAATCAGTCAAGAAGAAATTACAAGTAGTACTGCTGTATCGCTAACAAAAATGATGAGAATAGAGAATGTTTATGAATTAGAAATTTTAGACCAAAAAGAAAACTACACAATTAAATTATCTCCAGAGTACTTAGCCAAATTCAAATTTATTTACATTAAGAAGCACATTTGGAAAAAAGGAAATCCATATATAGCTACCTATTCTAATACTTTATATGGATTTATGTGAATTATTACAAGCTTACAAACTTATCACTGTAGGAAAAATATTTCACAATGTTAAAGTTTAACGTATTTCATCGTATTTTTTTGTATTTCATCTTGATTACTGCTATTTTTCCACTTTATTAGTATTTATAAATGTTATCAACCCAAATCGATAAATAATAATACCCAAAACTTAACCGCTTTCAAATGAACTTTTTCAAAAAATCCCTCAGTAGTTTATTATGTTTATTCTGCTGTATCGTTAGTGCTCAGCAAATTAGTATTGATAACTCGTTTAACGAACAAGAACTAATAGAAAATAACCTTATTCAAGGTTGCGTAGAAACTTCTAATATCCAATCACAGTTTAACGGTGAAATTAATGGTTTTAACAGTTTTGCTTATTTTGAACGTGCAGGATCTAGTTTTCCTTTTGAAAACGGAATCATGCTATCTACAGGTAATGCTATCTCTGGAGGTAATACACAAAACAATGCTATTTTAAATGAAGGTCAACCCAATTGGGGAACAGATCCAGATCTTGAAGCTGCATTAGGTATTACAGGAACAGTAAACGCAACCTCTATTGAGTTTGACTTTATATCTGTAACTAATCAAATAAAATTCAACTACATATTAGCCTCTGAAGAATATTTTGGAGACTTTCCTTGTAATTATTCTGATGGTTTTGCTTTCTTAATAAAACAAACAGGAACAACAGATCCTTATGAAAATATTGCAGTGATTCCAGGTACAACAACGCCTGTTAATACAAATACCATTCATGATGATATTGTTGGATTTTGTTCAGCATCAAATGGAGAATATTTTGAAGGGTATAACATTGGAGACACTAATTATAATGGTAGAACTGTTGTAATGACAGCTATGGCAGATATTCTACCAAACGTTCAATATAGTATTAAACTGGTTATTGCAGATCAAACTGATAAAAATTACGATTCGGCTGTATTTATAGAAGGTAACAGTTTTAATGCTACGGTTGATTTAGGTAATGATATTCAAACATGTGCTAGTACTGTAACATTAGATGGTAACATTGATAATATAGATGCAACATACACATGGTTTCTTGATAGTAATGTACTAACTGGAGAAACACAGTCTACATTGAATGCAACACAAACGGGAGTTTATACTGTTTTTGTTGAAATTCCTTTGGCAGGTTCAACTTGTGTTATTGAGGATACTGTTAATGTAATTTTGAGTTCAACACAAGCTGCAGATGCAATTACAGATTATGAGTTATGTGATGATACAAGTGGTGATGAACAAGAAATTTTTGACTTATCGACTAAAGATGCTGAAATATTAGCTTCTGTACCTAATTCTAGTTATAATATTACTTATCATTTAACTGCTAGTGATGCTCAAAGTGATAGTGGTGTTATATCTGGCACATTTCAGAATTTATCAAACCCACAAACCATATATATTAAAATAGAAGATACTATCAATGGGTGTTTAGCATATCAAAGTTTTGATTTAATTGTAAATCCATTGCCAATTGTAACTGCTCCAACACATTTAATTGCTTGTGCAGATAGTGCAGCAGATGGTACTACACTCATCGATTTATCAGAGAAAGATGATGAAATCACAAACGGTAATTTAGATTTAGTAGTTACTTATCACCTTACACAAAATGATGCTACAAATGGTATAAACGCAATTCCTTTACCATATGCAAATACAAATACTAACGAAACTATTTTTGTTAATGTAACAAACAGTATTACAGGTTGCTCTAGTACTACAACTTTATCTTTCGAAGTTATAAATAAGCCTGTTATTAATAATGGAGAACATTATATTGATGCTTGTGATGCAGATGAAGATGGTTTTGCAACATTTGATTTAAGCTCAACTATTGATGATATTTTACAAGGTTTAACTGGAGTCACAGTTACTTTTTATGAAACCCAAGAAGATGCAGATTTAGGCATTAATCCAATTGCAGATGAAACCAACTACTCCAACATCAATAATAATGTACAAACTGTATATATTAGAGTAGAAGATAATACCACTGGTTGTGCTTCAATTGCAGCTATAGAAATACATACTAATTTATTATTAACTGGTACAAACATTAAAGATATTGGTCTCTGTGATGAAAACAATAATGGTGAAGAGGCTTTTGATTTTAATGAAATTACAGATACATTTTTAGATGACCTTGAAGATATCATGGGTTACGAAATTAATATAGAATATTACTTAACCGAAGAAGATAGAGACAACCAAACAAATGCAATTGATACCACTGTATCTTTTACAACAACAGAGAATCCTCAAACAATTTACATGCATATTTCGAGTCCTTCATGTGGTGAGGATGCAGAATTTGATTTAATATTAAATCCAATTACAGAATTTGATCCAATTGACACCCAAATTATTTGTGATGAAGATCAAGATGGTATCACTAATATCTATTTAAATCAATTTAATACTTTAATAACTAACGGTCAACCAGATTTCACAGTACGCTATTTTGCTACAGAAGAAGATGCAGAAAACAATGAAAATGCATTACCTGTAGTATATACAAATACAAATACGACTGAAACCATTTATACGAGAATTACATTTGGACCTACTTCTTGCGCAGATGTTAACTCTTTTGATATTCAAGTCTTGCCTGCTCCATTATCTAATGAGCCAACAGGCATTATTATATGTGATGATGATCAAGATGGAGTTTCAATTATTAATTTGAATTCTAAAATTAGCGAAGTAGTAGATGATCAAACCAATATAAATATCACTTTTCATACTACATTTAATGATGCAGAAGATGACATAAATGCTATCACATCTACAGCTTTTTATCCTGCTTCTACAGATACTATTTTTGTGAGAGTTGAAAATGCAATTTCGGGTTGTGCTAGTATAGAAAGTTTTGAAGTGATTGTAAATACATTACCAATAATTAATGATATAAGTCTTTATAAATTTTGTGAAATTGGTGATGATGATTTTGGTGAATTTATCTTTTCATCTCAAGATTCTGAAATTTTAAATGGTCAAACGGGTAAAGAAGTATTCTATTTTGAAAATGCTACAGATGCAGCAAACAATACCAATCCAATTGATAAAGATGCTGTTTATGTTAACTTATCAAACCCACAAACTATCTATTTGCGTGTTGAGAACATAACAGATCCAGACTGTTTTTCTACTTCATCTTTTCCAATTGAAGTAGGTACAAATCCTGAATTTAATGAGCCAACAGATATTTTCATTTGTGACGATCAAACCAATGATGGTAGTGTAAATTTTGATTTTAATGTTCAATTAAATGAAATCATAGATAACTTACCAGAAATTCAAGAAGTAACGTTTCATGCATCACAGTCAGATGCTCATAATAATGAAAACTCATTACCTCTTAGTTTCGACAATACGGTAAATCCACAACAAATTTATGTGAGAATAAATAATGGTTCTATTTGTGAGTCTTACACATCATTTGTTCTAAATGTTATTGCAGCTCCAGATGTAAATGAGTCAATTCCATTAGAGCAATGTGACGATGATTATGATGGGATAACAACATTTGATTTAACACAAACAGAATTTGATATTTTAGACGTAAGACAAGATAATATTGTCATTACATACCATGTAACAGCTGATGATGCTTTAGCACAATTAAACGCAATACCAGATCCAACAAATTACACTAACCTTACAAATCCTCAAACAGTTTATATTCGTGTAACTAACACTATTTCAGATTGTTTCGTTACACTACCATTAGAACTCATTGTTAATCTTCCTCCTGTATTTAATCCAATAAGCAGCTTTGAAATCTGTGATACTGAAACAGATACGACAGACTTAACACAAATAAACGCAGCTTTATTAGATGAAACTGAAAATGTGATTGTAACATATTTTTCTTCGGAAGCAGATGCACGTAATCAAGAAAACGCTTTAAACAACGATTACGCATATCTTACCAATAACGATTTATTATTTGCTCGTATAGCATTTTCTACGACACAATGTTTCATCATTCATTCTTTAAATTTGGTTGTAAACCCCTTACCAGTGGCCAATCAACCTATTGATTTAGAATCATGTGATAATGACTTTGATGGTTTCTTAGAGTTTAGTTTAACGCAACAAAACGCACAAGTATTAGGTACTCAAGAAGCAAACGACTTTACAGTAAGCTATTATTTAGATCAACTATTAGCAGAAGAAGGTGTTGATGCTCTTGGAGACTCTTATGACTCTATGACTAATGAAACCATTTATGTTAGAGTAGAAAACAACACAACTGGTTGTTATAGTACGACCTCATTTATGATTATTGTTTATGAAAGACCTATTTTAGATATAGGAGATCAAGTTGTTTGTATAGATAACCTACCACTTATTGTAAGTGCAAACACCAATAACGTAGGAGACATATACCAATGGTCTACTAATGAATCAACACCAGAAATTGAAATTACAGACATTGGCACCTATTCTGTCACAGTTACCACACCAAATGGATGTGTAACAACAGAAGTCTTTGAAGTCATAGAATCTGAGTCTGCAACAATTGAAATTACAGAAACTGTTGATTTTTCAGACCCAAATAATATTACAGTGACTATTAGTGGTATTGGTAATTACTTATATCAATTAGATAATTTTCCACCTCAAGAATCTGGATTTTTTGAAAACGTAACTTTAGGATACCACACTATTACAATTATAGATTTAAATGGATGTTCAGAAGTTAGTAAAGAAATCGTGGTCATTGATGCTCCTAAATTCTTTACACCAAATAATGACTCTTACTTTGATACATGGCATATTACAGGTGTAGAAAACTTAACAGGAACTATGGTTTACATCTATGATCGCTACGGAAAATTGCTAACCACATTAGACTCGCAGTCTAGAGGTTGGGATGGCTACTACAACGGAAACCTTATGAGATCTAGTGATTATTGGTTTGTTGCAGATGTCAAAAAAGGTAATATTGAGTTTCAAGTGAAGGGACACTTTTCTTTACGACTATAATTCACTTAAAAACAGCACAAACATCTGAATAAGTAGTTTATCCAAAAAAGCACCTCTTAAACTAAAAATACTCAGTAATGGGTATTTTATAGTTAATTTTACGTTCTACATTTACTATTCCCAAAGTAAATGTAGAATGACTTAACCTATATCACAATTAGTTACTAATAATGATAAGGGATTACTATAGCTTTTTTATACTGTTTTTTGTTTTAATTACTGGAGTTCATGCGCAGCAAATTACAACAGATGACACACTACCCCTTCTGTCACTTATAGAAAATAACTTTGGTCAAGGTTGTGTTGAAATATCAAATATTTCATCATCAATTAATGGTTCAATTAATGGGCTTTCAAGTTATGGTTCTTTTGATAAAGCAACCTCTAATTTCCCTTTTGAACATGGAATTCTACTAAGTACAGGTAATATAAATTCCGCAGGAAATACAATTAATACGAGTCCGTTAAATGAAGGTGGTAGTAATTGGGGAACAGATTCCGATTTGGAAAATGCACTCGCAATAACAGGTACTATAAACGCTACAGCAATTGAGTTTGACTTTATTTCCGTAGCAAACCAAATTCAATTTAATTATTTACTAGCTTCCGAAGAATACCTTGGCACCAACCCTTGCTCCTATTCAGATGGTTTTGCTTTTTTAATTAGAGAAGCAAATTCTACTGGACCTTTTACAAATATTGCTATTATTCCTGGCACGTCAATTCCTGTAAACACAAACACTATTCATGATGAAATTGTTGGGTTTTGTCCAGCATCAAACGACACTTTTTTTGATGGTTACAATCTTGGAGACACTAATTATAATGGACGTACAATCGTTTTAACTGCAACTGCATCTATACAACCCAATGTACAATACAGTATCAAATTAGTGATTGCAGATCAAGGTGATGAGTTTTATGATTCCGCAGTATTTATTGAAGGAAATAGTTTTAACGCAGCGGTTGATTTAGGTCCAGATATTGTGACTTGTGGAGATTCTGTTGAGCTTAATGGAAACATAGAAAATAGTCAAGCAAGCTACGAATGGTTTCAAAACGGAACTCCAATTGCTGGTGAAACTAATCCAACTTTAGAAGTTACTGAGACTGGAACCTATAGAGTAGAAATTAGTATTACATTAAATAATACCTCATGTGTTATAGAGGATGAAGTTGAAGTCACCTTAAATTCTGAACAAGCGTCAGGTGAGATTTCAGATTATTTAATTTGTGATGATCCTTCAAATGATGGTTTAGAAACGTTTGACCTATCCACCAAAGATTTTGAAATAGAATTCCTATTACCTCCATCAAATTATAGTATTACGTATCATATTTCTTCGCAAGATGCGCAGAGCGGAGAAAACCCATTACCTAATAATTATCAAAACACATCGTCTCCTCAACAAATTTTTGTTCGTACAGAAGATTTAGACAATGGATGTTTGGCATTTGCGTCATTTAATATCATTGTTAGTGAACCTCCTGTACTTGACGAACCAACAGCATTGATTGTTTGTGATGATGGGATTGCAGATGGATTTACGATGATAAATCTAGATGAAACGACTAATGAAGTCACTAACGGAAACCCTAATCTTTATGTAAGCTATCACTATTCTCAACAGGATGCTAATACTGGTGATAATGCTTTATTTTCTCCATACAGCAATATTAATCCTAATGAAATCTTATACATTAGAGTGTATGATGCTACCACAGGATGTACCAATACTACGTTTGTAGATATTTCTGTACTAGATAATCCTATGGTAGATACAACTAATCCACAATACATTAACGCTTGCGAGGAAAACGAAAATGGCATAGCCGATTTTGACCTAACCAGTATCATAGAGGATCTCTTAGACGGTTTAACTGGTGTTACAGTAACCTTCCACGAAACTAATGAAGATGCACAAACAGGAAATAATCCTATTGCAGATCCAGATACTTACCAAAATATTGTTCCTGGTTTACAAGATATTTATATTCGTATTGTAGATGAAGATACAGGTTGTTTTGTTATTGTGCCATTAGAATTACATAGTAACATTCCTGAAAGCGGATTTGGTGGTGACCTCTATAACGTGTGTGATGATATTTCTGCAGATGGTATCGCAGATTTTGATTTAAACGAAGTTGAACTGGACTTACTTAATGGCTACGACGAATTTGAAATAACGTTTTATGAAAGCGAAGACGACCTTACTAATGGTGTAAATCCTATTGATAAAACAATTCCTTATACTGTATCAACGAGTCCAACTACGATTTACGTTACAGCAATAGACGGAGAATGTGCATCAAATTTAACTATTAATTTAATAGTCTATCCTCCAGTTGATATTCAAGGACTTGGTGAAGTTGATTATTGTGATGAAGATACAGATGGTTTTACCACCATTTTTTTAGAAACATTCAATACCTATGTTAGTACAGGTGTTAATGGTGCTAATGTAAAATATTTCTTAACCGAAGAAGATGCGATTAATGACGAAAACTTCTTAGAACCTTATTATGCTAATGTTTCTAATCCGCAAGTGGTTTGGGTTAAAGTCACAAATTCAAATACAGGTTGCTATGATATTGCTCCTTTAACAATCAATATCTCAAATGCTCCAATTGCTAACAATCCAACAGATATTATAATTTGTGATGATGATCAAGATGGGATTTTTAATGTCGATTTAACACCAAAAATTACAGAAGCTGTATCAAATACTAACAATCTCAATATTACATTTTATAACGATTATAATAATGCTTTTAATGCTGAAAATGAGATTGCAACACCTGAGAGTTATGATACCACATCACAATATATTTTTATAAGAGTTGAAAATGCATCTACAAGTTGTTTTACAATCGTTTGGTTCTACACTTACATTAATACTGAACCTGCTTTTATACCAATTACTAATTTTGAAAACTGCGAAGCAGATGGTAATGGTATAGCAGATTTTTACTTTTATTTAAAAGATACCGAAATCCTTAATGGTCAAGCAGGAAAAGATGTCTTGTATTTTGAAACTGCTCAAGATGCGATAGACAGAACAAATATCATTGATAAATATTCACCATATCAAAACACGTCAAGTCCACAAATAATGCATGTTCGTGTTGAGAATTTCACAGATATTAGTTGCTTCGGAACATCGCAGTTTGAATTAGAAGTTGGCTCTCTCCCACCATTTAACGAACCTATAGATATTTTTGTCTGTGATGATATTTCTAACGACGGAATTGAAAATTTTGATCTCAATCTTAAAATTTTAGAAATTTCCGAAGGCATTACTCAAACATTAAGCATCTCATTTCACCCATCTCAATACGAAGCAGATCAAGACCTTAATGAATTCTCTTTAGATTTTGATAATTTTACAAATCCGCAACGAGTATATGCAAGAATTGAAAACGGAACATATTGTCACTCCACTATAGATTTTGACATCAATGTAATCCAGGTTCCAGATGTGAATGCTCCATCAGATTTAATACAATGCGATACAGATTATGATGGTTTTGTGAGTTTTAATCTTACCGATGTTGAAGTTGAAATTTTAGACGTTAGACAAGATGATATTGTGATTACATATCACGAATCTTTTAATGGTGCAGAAACAGATTCTCAACTTATTAATAATCCGGAGAATTATACGAATACATCAAATCCACAGACAGTTTACATCAAAATTAATAATACGGTTTCAGATTGTTATGTGACCTTACCTATTAATTTAATTGTCAATCTTCCACCTGCTATCATTGATTTTCAGACCTTCCAAATTTGTGACAACATACTAAATGAGTTTGACCTGAGTATTATAAATACCGAAGTTACTAACGAAACAGGAACCCTAATTAGCTATCATAATTCATTGACAGATGCACAAGCAAACGCAAATTCTATAAATACAAATTATACATATCTCAGTAATAATGACACAATATTTATACGATTAGAAAATCCAACTACAGGATGTTGGACCACTTATAATTTTGATTTGATTGTCAATCCATTACCTATTGCCAATATGCCATCCACATTCTTAGCTTGTGATGATATGGCCAATGATGGTGAAGAAAACATCGACTTAACACTTCAAAACAATGAAGTATTAGGTTCTCAATCTAGTACACTTTACACTGTAACGTATTACAATAATGATGCAGACGCTAATAATGGTAATAATAGTTTACCCAACGATTATATAGCTAGTAACGGTGAAATTATTTTTGTAAGACTAGAAAACAATTTAACTGGCTGTTATGATACCACTCAATTCGATGTGCTCATTTATGAGCATCCACAACCTGCACAACCCATTATTTTATGTGATGAAGACTATGATGAGAGTACCACATTTGATTTAACGGTTTCAGAAAGTGATTTGTACTCCATTATGCCAGATTACATCACAATTTCATACTTTGAAACTCAAGAGAATCTAGACTTAGATACAAATCCAATTTTAAACCCAACGAATTATACTAATAATTCAAATCCTCAAACCATATACATCAAGGCATTTAACTCACTTGCCAATTGTTATGCCACTGTACCTTTAGAGCTTCAAATTAATTTACCACCAGCAATCAATGATTTTGAAACTTTTGAAATCTGCGATAATGCAACAAGTAGTTTTGATTTAAACACAATAAACTCAGTCATAGTTGATAGTAATACAAACGTTTTATTGAGTTATTATGATAATTTAAATGATGCTCAAAATAGTACCAATACTCTAGACTCAAATTACATTTACGCAACAACAAGTGACACTATTTATATTAGGATAGAAAATGAAACGACAACATGTTTCTACATCTACCCTTTTCAACTAACTATTTTACCATTACCAATTGCAAATCAACCTGATCCATTAGAGGCTTGTGATGATGATTTTGATGGCTTATTCAATTTCGATTTAGAGCAACAGGATAGTCAAATTCTTGGAAATCAAAATCCAAATAACTTTACAGTGACTTATCATTCTACAATTGAGAATGCCAACTCAAATACTAATGCATTACCTACAAACTATGACGCTCAATTATTTGAGACGATATATGTACGTGTAGAAAACAACATAACTGGATGTTATAATTTAACAGAATTTATAACCTTAGTAAGACGTAAACCAGAAGTAGCAATTCCAGATCAAGTGGTTTGTTTGGATAATTTACCATTATTAGTTAGTGCTAATACAACTATTTTTGGTGATTCTTATTTATGGTCTACTGGTGAAACCTCATCAGAAATAGATATTACAGATATTGGTACGTATTGGGTAACAGTAACTTCTGAATATGGTTGCGAAACCACAAGCGTATTCAACGTTACAGAGTCTGAAGCTGCAACTATTAATTTTACTGAAACTGTAGATTTTTCAGACCCAAATAACATAACAGTAACAATTAGTGGTATTGGTAATTACTTATATCAATTAGATGATTTTCCACCACAAGAATCTAACTTTTTCGAAAATGTTACTTTAGGCTATCATACCATAACAATTATAGATTTAAATGGTTGTGCAGAAGTCACTAAAGAAATTGTTGTTGTTGATGCACCAAAATTTTTCACTCCAAATAACGATGGCTATTTTGACACGTGGCATATTATAGGTGTTGAAACTTTACCTGGCACTATCGTTTACATCTTTGATCGTTACGGGAAATTGATAAAAACATTAACCCATGCTTCTTTAGGATGGGATGGTTATTACAACGGAAATCTCATGAGAGCTAGTGATTATTGGTTTTTAGCAAAAGTTAGAAAAGGTGATATTAATTTTGAAGTTAAAGGGCATTTCTCTTTGCGTTTATAATATAATCTTAACATTTTTTAAGGTTTAAGAATTCTATCTATCCTTATCTTTGCAATTGTTAAAATTGTAAATGAAAACAACCCTTAAAATCTTATGCTTTCTATCTACAGTAATGGCTTTTAGCCAAAATATTACAGTAGATAGTCAATCGTACACAGCACAAGAATTAATAGAAAACATCCTCATTGATAGTGATTGTATTGATAATGTGAATGTTACTAATGTAGTAGGTGGTGATTTTTCTTCATCAGATAAAAGCTATGGCTTTTTTGATGCTACTGGTACAACATTTCCTTTTGAAACAGGTATCGTTATGAGTACTGGACGATTGTCAAACGTACCAGGACCTAACACAACACTTAGTGATGACGATGCTCCAAATTGGACTGGTGATATCGATTTAGAAAATGCTCTGAATGAAAATAATACAACCAATGCAACCATTTTAGAATTTGACTTTACATCTGTAGCCTCAGAAATTAGTTTTAGATATCTTTTTGCTTCGGAAGAATATCAAGAAGGAGATTCAAACACATGTAATTACTCAGATCTTTTTGGATTCCTAATTCGACCTACAGCTGGTAATCAATATACAAACATTGCATTAGTACCAGAAACCGATACACCAGTAAAAGTAACCACTGTACATCCCGAAATTCCTGGAGGCTGTCCTGCAGAAAACGAAGCTTATTTTGAAAGTTTCAATTCTGCTGTATCTCCAATAAATTTTAACGGACAAACGAAAATATTAACTGCAACAGCACAAGTAATACCTAATGAAACTTACCATGTAAAACTGGTGATTGCAGATGAACAAAATTTCAGATTTGATTCTGCAGTATTTTTAGAAGCAGGTAGTTTTAGACTTTCAACAGATTTAGGTCCAAACCTATTGGCTAATAGTGGTAATGCTATTTGTGGTGATGATACTTATACTATTCAAACTAACGAACCTGGAATCAACAACAGTTATAAATGGTTTAAAGACGGTGTTCAACTTTTAACAGAAACCAATTCTACTTTAGTTATTGACGAAGCAGGAACTTATAATGTTGAGGTTACTTTAGATAATAATTGCTTGTCTTATGGTGAAGTCGTTATTGAATATGCAGATAATCCCATCGTTTTTGACTCGGTTTTAGTTGAATGTGATCAAAACCAAGACGGATTAACATTTTATAATTTGTTTTCTTCGGAAAATAGCGTCACCAATAATGATCAGTCCATTTTTATAGCAAATTTTTTCTTAACAGAAAATGATGCAGAAAACGACATAAACGCTATTGCTAATTACGATAATTTTGAAAACACCATTCCGTTTCAAACCGTTTACGCTCGTGTAGTAAATCAAGCCAGCTGTTATAGTATTGCCGAAGTAGAGCTTCAAATATCTAACAATACTGTTTTTATTCCAACGCTTGAAGCCTGTGATGGAGACGATTTAGATGGTTTTGCAGATTTTAATTTAAATGATATCTCGATGTCGATTGCAAATCAAATTCCAATGGATGCAACCATTACGTTTTATGAAAGCGAAATAGATGCTTTTACAGAAACCAATGGTATATCTGGCACATTTCAGAATACAATACCAAACACACAAACGATCTTTGTAAAAGTAGAAAGCAATAATCAATGCTACTCGATTTCTTCTGTAGAATTAGAGGTTTTATATACGCCTGTTTTATTAGAAGACGAGACGTTCATTTACTGTTTAAACAGTTTTCCAGAAACCATCACTTTGTTTGGAGGCGTTCTCAACGATGCGCCAAATAACTATTACTATGAATGGTTATTCAACGAAACTTCTACTGAAAACAATACCACCTTCAACGACATCAATGAAGTTGGAACCTACACTGTCATCGTTACAGATCCCAATGGATGCTCATCAAGTAGAACATTAACCGTTTTACCTTCAAGTGATCCAGTAATTGAAGATGTGATTGTTACTGAAGGCATACAAAATAATACGGTTACCATTATTGCTACTGGTGATGGTGAATTTGAATATGCACTAGATAATCCTGATGATGGTTTCCAAACCGAAAATACATTCATTAATGTCATACCTGGTTTTCATACCGTTTTTGTTCGTGATACTAATGGTTGCGGAATCACAGAACAAGTGATTTCAGTCTTAGGTTTCCCAAAGTATTTTACGCCTAATGATGATACATTTCATGATAGATGGCAAGTTTATGGTGTAAACTCAAACTTTAATCAAGGTACAAGTATTCAGATTTTTAATCGCTACGGAAAATTGCTCACCCAATTCACTAATGAAAGTGCAGGTTGGAACGGGACTTTTAACGGTCATCCTCAACCTAGCGATGATTATTGGTTTTTAGTCACTCTAATTGATGGTAGAACTTTTACTGGACACTTTGCGTTGAGACGATAAGCTAAACTTTTAATTATCAAATCATTAATATTGCTTAACTTTAGATTCAAATTAATAGCCATTGATGAATCGTATTGTTACAGCCTTTCTTCTTTTTGTAAGTTTAAGTTGTTTTGCCCAGGATTCAAAGCAAAAATCTTTTCGTGAATTATCAGTATCTCATGGTTTATCTCAAAATAGCGTTGTAAGTATTGCACAAGATTCTATTGGTTATATGTGGTTTGCCACACAGGATGGACTCAATAAATATGATGGTAGAAATTTCACTTTTTACAACAAGCAGTTTGAAGATGTTACTAGACCTACTTATAGCAAATTAGGTAAGATTTATGTAGACAGACAAGGTGAACTTTGGATCATAAGTAATTCTGGAATTCTCGAAAAACTCAATCAAAACACTCAAACATTTGAGCACATTGAAACGATTGAGAATGCGAGTGTCATTTTTCAGAACAGAAAAAAAGACTATTATATTGGTACCTTCGGAAATGGGCTATACAAAATAAACCATGCCACAAAAGACACTCTTAGAATATTTAAAAATGAGATTAAAAATGGTAACATTTATGATCTTTTAGAAGTCAACAATAAACTGTTTGTTGCAACTTCAACTCATTTATTTCAAATCAATGATTCTAATATTTCTACAGTAAACGTTGAAGATGACGGTGAAAATTTTAGTGCGCTCACCATGTCTAAAGATCAAACGGTTTGGCTTGGGAGTTTTGGCAACGGACTCTTTTATAAATCTCAAGAATCAAATGAATTTAAAAAATTTAATCATCCGCAACTACCTTCAGCATTAAACATTCAGGATATATTAGTTGACAATAACAATAATCTATGGATTGCGACTTATGGAGATGGTTTATATATTTTAAATCATACAAAAACTAAAATATCTCATTTTACTGAAAACAAAAACAATCCTTATGGTTTACAATATAATGATGTATTGTGTTTGTATCAAGATTACACAGAAACAGTTTGGTTAGGAACAGATGGAGCAGGTTTAAGTTATTATGATGAACATCTTACTAAATTTAATGTCATCACTAATGACCAAACTCCAAAAGACATACCTGTAGATGTTGTTAGAGCAATAGCTTATGATGCCAACAAAACAATGTGGTTAGGAACTTCTGGTAAAGGTTTAACTGCTATAGATTCAGATAAGAATAGTTATAAATCGTACACAACAGAAAACTCTGCAATTGCCAGCAATCGCATTATGAGTTTATTATCAGATAATGGCAATTTATGGATTGGTCATCAAGGTGAAGGTTTACAAATATTAGATGTTAATGGTAATTTTAAAACTATAGAAACACTAAATAATGAAACCATTTGGAAAATCTATAAACACGCTCCAAATCAATTTTGGTTATGTACTAGAGATAATGGTATCATTTTATTTGACAAGAATGAAGGTGTTATTAATCAGTTCACTATAGATAATTCTGGTTTAACTTCTAATAATATTAGAACCATAGAAAAAGGAAATTATAACGATATTTGGATTGGTAGTGAGAATAATGGACTATTTCTTTTGGATTTCCAAACGCAAGCAGTGACACCTGTTCAAGCAATTCCTGATAAAATTAAGTCCTTATATTTTAATGACAAGACACTATATATCGGTACAAATGGCAATGGCTTAAAAGCGTATAATACAACAAGCAAAAATATAGAAACATATACTATTGAACATGGTCTATCTAACAATGTGATTTATGCAATTTTATCAGATCAAAAAGGCAACCTTTGGTTAAGTACAAATAAGGGGCTCTCCAAATTTAGCCCAAACGATGAACAATCTAATTTTGTTAAAAATTACGCTAAAAACAGCGGTTTACAGTCTTTCGAGTTTAATACGGGAGCTTATTTAAAAGCTCAAGATGGAACACTCTTTTTCGGTGGATTAGAAGGTGTCAATTGGTTTTCCCCAAATGACATTACCAGCAATCAAGTAAAGCCTAAAACTGTGATTTCAAATTTTGAAATCTTTAATAAAGAACAGACGATGATTCCCGAATCCACATTTCGGTATAATCAAAATACGATGACTTTTACGCTTGCTAGTTTACATTATTCTGACCCTTCAAAAAATTTGTATCGTTATAAATTAGTGAATCATGATGCAGATTGGACAACGCCAAGTCAGAACAATGTAGCGCATTACACAAATTTACCACCTAATGAATATACCTTCTTAGCTACATCAAGTAATTATGAAGGTATTTGGAATAAAACACCTACCTCCTATTCCTTTGAAATATCAAAACCATGGTTTAAAAGTGGTATAGCCTATGCCATTTATAGCATTTTATTCTGGTTAGGCTTATTTGCAATATACAGTTACTTCAAATTTAAATGGAAGCTAGAAACACAAGTGAGATTAGAACATGCAGAAACTGAGCGACTCAAACAAATTGATGAGTTCAAAACCAAACTTTACACTAATATTTCTCATGAATTCCGTACACCTTTAACTCTAATATCTGGACCTATAGACCATCAATTATCTAGAGATAATTTAAATCCCGAAGACCGCAAAGAACTTAATTTAGTGAAGCAAAATGCAAATAGATTGCTCAATCTAGTTAATCAAATGTTAGACTTATCTCTAATAGACTCTGGTCAATTACGATTACTCGTTGAAGAAGGAAATCTTAATATTTTATTGAAACAAATTGTTGCTGCATTTCAATACAAAGCAGATGAAAAACATATAAAAATCAAGAGTAAAATTGAAAACCTTACCAAGGTATGGTATGATGTCGATTTAGTTGAAAAAATAGTCACCAATCTACTATCAAATGCCATAAAATATGCACCAGAACAAACAGAAATTATAATAGATGCAAATGCTCAAGATGAGTCACTTGTTCTATCCATTATTAACGTTAATACTAGTATTTCTAAAAAAGATTTTGAAAAACTATTTCAACGTTTTTACCAAAACAATGAAGCGTCAGATGGTGTTGGTGTTGGCTTAGCACTTGTTAAGGAACTGGTACAATTATCAAAAGGTAATATCACTGCAAATACTGTAGATCAAGATAGAGTGCAATTTACTGTGACATTACCAATTCATAAAAATGCTTTTATTTTTTCGGAAATTAAAACCGAAACACAAGTACAAACTCCTCTAGATATTTTAAATACTAAAATCAACAAATCTATTGACGATCCTCTTTTACTCATCGTTGAAGATGATAAAGATATAAGAGCTTTTATTTCTTCAATTTTTAAAGATGAGTATCAAATTATTGAAGCAGAAAATGGACAAACTGGTATCGATTTGGCGTTGCAACACATTCCAGATATTATAATTAGTGATGTTATGATGCCAGTTAAAGATGGTATTGCACTTTGTAAAAACCTAAAAAACAACGAATTCACAAGCCATATTCCAATCATTCTATTGACAGCAAAAGTTGGTGAAATCAATGAAATTGAAGGATTTAAAACTGGTGCAGACGCTTATGTTACCAAACCTTTTAATAGAGAGAAACTCCTTTTGAGAGTTAGAAAACTTATTGAAAACAGACAACAACTTCAAAAACATTTTAGTAAAGACTTTAGTATAAATCCGCAATTACCTATCACTTCAACTGAAGGTGAATTCTTAAAACGTTTAAAAGTAGTTCTAGACAAAAAAATTACAGACTCAGATTTTACAAGTGAAGCCTTTGCAGAAACAATGGCAATGAGTAGGACGCAACTACACAGAAAATTGAAAGCCATTATAGGAATGACAACTTCAGAGTTTATTAGATCACAACGTTTAAAACTAGCTATTGGATTGCTCAAAAAATCTGATGCGACAGTTTCAGAAATTGCCTATCAAGTAGGATTCAATACGCCTTCTTATTTTATCAAATGCTTTAAAGAAGTTTACAATTGCACTCCATTGGAATATATTTCCAAAGCATAAAAACCACACAAACTACTTATTTACAGGTTTTTAGATACAAACCTAAACACATGTTACATATGTTTCATGGTTTGAAACATATCTTATATCTGTTTTTTCATCTTCAGTATAATTTTACATCACAGAAAATCCCTTAGCACAATTTAAAGATGGATAATGATCCAAAAGATAATAATGAAAAGATCTACCTAAGTATCGATCATTTAAAAAAAGGAACATATAACCTCAATATTTTATTAAAGAATAAAATTATTAAAACGATACAATTTATCAAACGATAGTAAAGAAGCTATTAATCAATTGAGAAAAGGAATCAACCAATATGAACGTGGAGTTTGCGTTGGTTCCTTTTCTTTTTAAAATTCAAATTATGAAAACAAAAATTACATTATTCATCTTATTACTAAGTTTAATAGGATATGCCCAAAATGGAATTAATTACAAAGCTGTAATTAAAGATGACTTAGGAAACGTTGTTGCAGGCCAAAACGTTGATATAAGATTTACAATCTTGCAAGGTTCAATCAACGCTTATCAGGAAACGCACGATACTACAACTGATAGCAATGGAATAGTCATTGTAAATATTGGAGAAGGTGATGTAGTATCAGGAACATTTTCATTATTAGTATGGGGAAATGGTACATTCTCATTGAGAACAGAAATAGATCTAGAACAAAATGGCAGCTACGATATTGAAGAAACCACAGCCTTTAAAACAGTACCATATGCAATTTTAGCAGAAAAATCCTTAACAACAAAAAACATTGAATTGCCTTATTATGATGAAGGAAATGTAGAAAATGGTGCAACCTTTCATATACAAAACGATGGTATTAATGGTCGCTACGGAATTGCAGGTTCAGCAGGAATTAATGCAGAAAACTTACCAAGTAACAATGCAGGTGTTCTGGGCAATGGAGTTGGAGCACATGGTGTATACGGTTATGCAGAAACGAGCTTTTGGGCAGGTGTTCAAGGTGTTTCTAATTCCTCAGAAGGAGTAGGCGTACAAGGCTATGGTTTTGGAGGAGGTGTAGGAGGTCATTTTTATACAACGACTACTGGTGTAGCAGCATTAACAACTGGTAGAGGAAATGTTGGGATTGGTATAGACGAACCAGAAATGAAGATGCATGTCGGTGGTGATTTATTTATACAAACCAATTTGGGAGATTTGGTAATGGGTTATCCAAACAATGGTAATCAATGGCAATTAAGTACAGCAGGACAAGGAGCAGATTTACAATTTCAAAATAAAGCTGATGGAATTAATTCTACTACTACTAGATTTAGAATGAGACAAGATGGAGAATTTCAAATAGGTAATATCGGCACGCCTAGTGCTTGGTTACATGTTAAAAATAATTCAACACTTACCAAACCACTTCTTAAACTCGAAGAAGTTGGCAATGATTATGCCAGATTAGAACTAACTAACGATGCCTCAAATGGTGCTTTCTGGCATGTAGCCGGATTTCCTTCTGCCACAGCATCCAGTGCTCGTCTTAATTTTTATTTCAGAAATGAAAATGGTGCAGCAGATAGAATGACAATAACTGGAGATGGAGAGGTTGGTATTAATGGGAATCCAACAGCGAGACTTGAGATTTTTCAACAAAGTCAGACTGTTGGTACTGGCTTACGTTTTGATGATGGTACAGCCAATTCTGATTGGGATATTACTCATGGTTTCTCACTTCGCTTTCATTATGGAGGTAATTTAAGAGGTTTTATTAATGCAAATACAGGAGCTTATACACAGTCTTCAGATGTTACTCTTAAAAGTAATATACAAAACTTAAATACAGTTTTAGGTCGTATAGGTCAGCTAAGACCTACAACTTATTTTTATAAAGATGATACTACAAAAACAAAAACCATAGGACTAATAGCGCAAGAAGTAGAATCAATTTTTCCAGAAGTTGTTCATTTTTCTGAAGCTGACAACCTATATGGAATTGACTACTCTAGTTTTGGTGTCATTGCAATTAAAGCTATACAAGAACAACAAGAGATTATTGAGAATCAACAAAAACAAATTGATGAGCTCAAAACTTTAGTAACAACCCTAATTAATAAAAAATAATATTATGAAAACGATAACAACTTTATATAGTTTACTCTTTCTTGTTTTCTTCGGAAATGCGCAAAGCATAGAAAAATTTAGTATTGATTCTGGAGGTGCATCAGCTTCTGAAGGAGGTATTCAAATACTATATACCATTGGAGAGGTTAATGTACAAGAGTTGAGTACTGCGAGTGTTTCAATTTCCGAAGGATTTATAAATGCAGATTTTAGAATTATTATAGATCCAATTGTCTTTTTACAAGGACCATCATTAGTACCATCTGCAAATGGATTAATGAATGACACGCTTAGAGAAAGTGCACTACTACCAACTACAAGCCCTTATGAAGATAATGCAACATGCAATGCTTCTGTATTTAATATTACAGGAAATAATGCCATAGTAGATTGGATTTGGTTGGAGTTAAGAGCTGCAAATGATAATCAAGAACTCATCAATGCACGTTCTGCGTTAGTTCAACGAGATGGTGATGTTGTAGATTTTGATGGCACATCATCTGTTGTGATGCATGCAGCTCCTACCAATTATTTTGTAGTTGTAAAACATAGAAATCATTTAGGAGCAATGAGTGCTGCAACAGTAAATTTATCTGATAATGTGACAACTATAGTAAATTTCACAAACAGTAGTTTCTCAACATTTGGCAGCAATGCACAAACTATTTTAAACTCTGGCAATACCGCACTTTGGGCTGGTGATGCTAATACAGATGACAGTATTACATTCTCTGGAAGTGATAACGACGTTAATGCTATTAAAGATTATATCCTTGCAGATCCTAGTAATATTTTAAATTTTATTACATACGTATCATCAGGTTATCTCATGCAAGATCTTGATTTAAATAGTGCAACTATATTTTCTGGATCACCAAGTGATAGTAACCTTATAAAGGATAATATTCTTAATCATCCAGGTAATATCACTAACCTACCAACATTTACAATAAACGCAACAGTTCCACCAAAAAATTAAAAATTATGAAAACTTTTTACATATTATTTTTCACATTATTGTTTACCATTTCTAGCTTTTCCCAAGGCTATGAATTTGGCATCGTACATAACTCAGACTACAATTTTTCTATAGTCGCTGTTCCTGATTTTAATGGAACAAATACAGATATTTCAGATATTGGCTTTGCTCTAATGTTACCTACAGGTGATGCAGATATTATTAACATATCTCAATTTAATAGCAGAAATTGGTCTGCAACTCAAGTAACAGCTAGTCAATTAACAGATTTTGGTTTAGGAGATGGTACTCGAGATGCTTTTGTTATAAATCTACCTCCAGGACAAACTATTTTATCCCATACTACAAATACACCCTTTATTCTTGTAACATTTGATGTAAGCAATATGCCAACTATTGGTTTATTAGAGTTTTTAACCAACACAGATCCAATCGCATTAGGACTTGGTAACGCAGCAGATAGCTTTTACAATTCTAATATCGATGAGACTACAACTCAAAACTATTTTAATGGTTTAGTATCTGGTCAAGAAAATTTCATGCTAGAAACATTAAGTCTAGACGATATAGAGCTTGAAAATTACACCATTTCTGTATTTCCAAATCCTACAATAGAAATGCTGAATATTAACACCAATTTAGAAGTCATTCAATTGACTCTATATGATATTTTAGGTAAACAAGTGCTATCTACAAAAAACACTACTTCAATAACTGTAGATCACTTAAGTGCTGGTAACTACATTATAAAAATAGAAACCAATCGAGGATATATAACTAAAAAAGTAATCATTGAATAAATTAATCAGATCATGAAATTATTTAAAACACTTAGTATTCTACTATTAACTATTCTCATATTTAGTTGTGGTAGTGATGATGATAACAGTCAACAGCAGCAATCTACTCAAGAACTATTAACCTCAGGTAAATGGTATCAATAATCTCGAACTCCTGGAAGTTATACAGATTGTGAGAAAATGAGTTATATACAATTTATGACCAATAACAATTTTCTACTTGAGAGCTTTGAAAATAATGGAGATGATTATTTGTCGTTGGGATTAATGACAGCAACATACACGTTTTCTGAAAACACGACTATTATAATTTCTTTTGAAGGTGAAATGCTTTCCGTAGAAATCATAGCAATCTCAATACAAGAGTTAACGCTATTGACTTCTGAAAACGGAACTTTAGTTTTTAATAAAACAGAAGGGTAAAAGCAGGTTTTAGTGCTAAAGTTTTTTTGATAAAGTATGCAATTATCAATTTCTGTGGATGGGTAACCTGCTAATAAGTTGTTCCCAGAAACAGAAACATTATTTATAGTTAAAGATTTTCCTGCAAGAGCAAAATTCATACCAACAACAGATGGTATTAATATGAAGATTATACTTTCAATTAGACCAAATAATTTTGAGGGAATTAAAGAAAAATAGCATCCTAAATACGAATTGATCTGAAATAAATTATATTCATTGACATAAAATGGTATCATTTCTATTTTTCGAGTTAACGCCTAAGGGATAGACATAATTGATTGTAAGACCTATAGAGTAAAATTCACACTTCGTTGTTAATTTAAGTAACCTTTTCATAACATGAAATTCACTAAATATTACTATTTTAGCCATCCAATTTTTATGTATGAAATTTTTTACTTTAATAATTACACTTTTTTTTTCCATTCTATTTTTTAATGTAAGCATTGCTTTTAATAGCATTAAAAACTCAACAAACAACCTTGAAAACAAGAGTTTTTGTCCTGCTCCTATACTCACCTCTTTTTCACCAATGAGTGGTCCAGAAAACACTTTAATTACAATAACAGGAAGCTTTTTTAATGACGCTACATCAGTTACATTTGATGGTATTGATGCTTCATTTACAATAATTAATGATTCTGAAATGACAACACTTGTTCCTGCAGGAACATCTAATTCTTCTATTATATCTATTACAAGTTCGGGTGGTTGCATAGGTAATGCAACTACTAGTTTTAGTTTAATCACATCTGAGTGTACGACAGGCGAATTATATATTTCAGAAATATTTGATTCTGAAACAGGAAGCTACGGTATCATCGAACTTTATAATCCTACAAACGCTGTAATTTCTTTAGATGGCATCTATAGTGTAGAAAGATATGGTGATATTGGAACTATTAATCCTAGTATTACGATTCCATTAATTAATACTGTAGGTCCAGAACAAACCTACATTATTCAAATGGGAAGTACAGGAACAGATTGTGGAGTTGCTACAGATATAACAACTGCTACTGGATTTAATGCTAATGACGAATTTAAACTTCTTAAAAATAATATCGTTATTGATGTAACTGAAGCTCCTGATGAAAATGGATATACCATTGTTAGAAATGCTGATGCAGTTGTTCCTAGCGATACATTTATTGCTTCAGACTGGTTTATTGATAGTGATGAAGATTGCTCTAACTTAGAAACACATACAGCTGATTCTACATCATCTGAAACACCAAATATTACACATCCTACATTTCAAAATATTTGTGCTAACGAGATTGCTACATTTTCTGTAACAGTAGATAGTGGGACTTTCTCTTACCAATGGAAAACACTTAATGCTTCTGGCAATTGGGTAAATGTGTCTAACAATACTAATTATTCTGGAGCTACAACAAGTACATTAACCATAACAAATGTTCCTGCTAATTTTAATGGCAACCAATACTATTGCGAAATTACATCTGCAAGCTGTAATCTTGCTAGTAATGCAGCTCTACTACAAGTTAATACTTCTGAAGTAGATGTAATAACAGACCAAAATGTTTGTGATAACTTTACATTACCAAGTATAACTAATGGCTTATATTTTACTGATACTAACGGAACTGGAACACAATTAAATGCTGGCGACATTATTTCTACGTCTCAAATCATCTACATCTTTAATAGTATTGGAACTTGTACCAACGAGTCTAGCTTTACAGTTACAATCACAGAAACACCTCTAGTAGATACTATAGAAAATCAGACGGTTTGTACAGAATATACATTGCCAATATTAACCAATGGTAATTATTTTACTGGACCTAATGGTACAGGAACAACTTTCAACGCAGGAGCTACCATTAACACATCACAAACAATCTATATTTATAATGGAGTAAATACATCTTCTTTAAGTTGTTCTAATGAATCTAGTTTTGATATCACAATTTACCCTTCTACAGATTTCTCTCTTACTGAAGATAATCTAGTCATAAATGAAGACACACTTACCGTTACTATGGCAGATGATACTATAAACTATGAATACGCTTTAGATGATGGCGATTTTCAATCAGATAACATATTTTCAAATCTACCTAATGGAGACTACACATTATATGTAAGAGATACTAATGGCTGTATAATAAAATCCATAGTATTTAATATTTTTAATGATTTAGAAGACTTAATAATCCCTAATGGTTTTTCACCAAACGATGATGGTTACAATGACTGGTTTAATATTCAAGGTTTGTATGACATTTATTTAAACCACGATCTAGAAATCTATAATCGTTACGGAACTTTAGTTTTTAAAGGAAATAATGATAATAAATGGTTCGGAGTTGCTAATAAAGGGATCTTAAAAACCGATAAAATTCTTCCTACCGGAACTTATTTTTACATATTACATCTCAATGATTCCAATGCTAGTACAAACGCATTTAACGGATGGGTTTATCTCAATAAATAATTTTCAAAATCAGTTACAATACACGCAAAGTATTAACAATAAAAGGCTTAATAGATTTGTTTTTCACTAATCATTAAAATGACAATTGCCTAACACTTGACTAATTAAATATTATTTATTTTACTCTCTAATAAGACTTAATGAAACGTATTATTTTTTCACTTACTTTTATGTGGACTCTTTTTGTGTGTAATCAAAGCATCGCTCTAAACACAAATAATAACATAGAAAACACAACAATTTCCATTGATTGTCCTGCTCCAATACTCACCTCTTTTTCACCATCAAACGGACCAGAACAAACATTAATCACAATAACTGGTAGTAATTTTAATGATGCTTCAACTGTTACTTTTGATGGAATAAATGCGACTTTCAATATAATTAACGACAATGAAATTACTGCTTTAGTTCCGTCTGGAGCTAATCCTACATCTGTCATTTCGATAACAAGCTCTGGAGGATGTACTGGTAATTCAACAACAGATTTCACTCTAATTCTTTCAGATTGTATTACAACTGCTGAAATCTACATTTCTGAAGTTTATGATTCTAATGGAGGAAGTTATGGTGTTTTTGAACTTTATAATCCCTCAAATACAACTATCAATTTAGATGGAGTTTATGAGATTGAACGTTATGGTGATATTGGTAATCCAACACCAAGTGCTACAATTCCATTAGCTGGTTCAATAAATCCTTTAGACACATTTATTATTGAAATGGGTAGTACAGGAAATACGTGTAGTGGCTTATCACCTAACATTACTGTCGCTGCAGGTATTAATGCAGATGATGAAATTAGACTACTAAAAAACGGAGTAACTATAGACATTATGTATACTGATGATGAAATTGGTTTTTCATTTATTAGAAATTCTGATGCTGTCGTTCCAAGTAATACTTTTGATATAACAGAGTGGCTTTTATTAGAAGATGAAGATTGTTCAAATTTAGATATCCATACTGCAGATCCTATTATTACTCCAAACATCACTCATCCTATATCACAAAATGCATGTGAAAATGGATCTGCTACTTTTTCAACTTCTGTAGATACTGGCACATATACTTACCAATGGAAAACACTTGATATTTCAGGGAATTGGGTTAATATAATCAATAACGCAAACTATTCTGGAGCAACCACAAATACGCTAACAATCAATAATATTCCAGCTAGTTTTGATGACAATCAATACTACTGTGAAATCACTTCCACATCTTGTGATCTTATTTCAAATACTGCACAATTAAATATTGAAATACCTCTAGTTGACACATTAACAAACCAAACAGTCTGTTCAGAATACACACTGCCAACACTAACAAACGGGAACTATTTTACAGCAACAAATGGTACTGGAACTCAATTAAACGCTGGTAATATCATTTCAGCAACACAAACTATTTTTATTTATTCTGAAATTGGAACACCTCCAAACACTTGCTCAAACGAAACAAGTTTCACAGTAACAGTAAGCGGAACACCTCCAGTTGACACAATCGCTAACCAAACTGTTTGCTCAGAATACACACTCCCAACACTAACAAACGGGAACTATTTTACAGAGACAAATGGGAATGGAACTCAATTAAACGCTGGTAATATCATTTCAGCAACACAAACTATTTTTATTTATTCTGAAATTGGAACACCTCCAAACACTTGCTCAAACGAAACAAGTTTTACAGTGACCGTGGGTGGAAATCCTCCAGTTGACACAATCGTTAACCAAACTGTTTGCTCAGAATACACACTTCCAACCTTAACAAACGGAAACTATTTTACAGAAACAAATGGTACTGGAACTCAATTAAACGCTGGTGATAACATTTCAGCAACGCAAACTATTTTTATTTATTCTGAAATTGGAACACCTCCAAACACTTGCTCAAACGAAACAAGTTTCACCGTTACAGTGGGCGGAAATCCTCCAGTTGACACAATCGTTAACCAAACTGTTTGCTCAGAATACACACTTCCAACCTTAATAAACGGGAACTATTTTACAGAGACAAATGGAAATGGAACAGCCTTAAATGCTGGTGATAACATTTCAGCAACACAAACTATTTTTATTTATAACGAAATTGGAACACCTCCAAACACTTGCTCAAACGAAACAAGTTTCACAGTGACCGTAGGCGGAACACCTCCAGTTGACACAATAGCTAACCAAACAGTTTGCTCAGAGTTTACACTTCCAACTTTAACAAACGGAAATTATTTTACAGAGACAAATGGAAATGGAACAGCCTTAAATGCTGGTGATAACATTTCAGCAACGCAAACTATTTTTATTTATAACGAAATTGGAACACCTCCAAATACTTGCTCTAACGAGTCTAGTTTTACGGTTACAGTAAATCTAGCAATCGATTTTGACCTTGCTGAGTCTAACCTAATAATTGACGAAGATACTATCACAGTAATAATGACAGATACTTCAATAAATTATGAATATGCTCTAGACAATTTAAATTTTCAAAGTAGTAATGTCTTTACTAATTTGATTGAAGGCACTCATACTTTATATGTTCAAGACAGTAATGGTTGTATCTTAAAATCAATCACTTTTGAAATTAATCGTAGCCTAATCATACCTCTTTTCTTTACACCTAATGATGATGGTTACAAAGATTTCTGGAAAGTCATTGACCATGATAATATCGTTAAAGAAATTTTTATTTTTAACAGATATGGGAAACTTTTAAAACAATTATCTCCTCAATCTATTGGTTGGAGCGGTATTTATAATGGTAACATACTTGAGACGAATGATTATTGGTATTTAATAACATTACGCAATTCTAAACAACTTCGAGGACACTTTACTTTAAAACGTTAGTACTTAAAACCACATTTGTTTATTAACTTTGCAAAATGCGTTTCAAAGTAAAATCAGATTTCAAACCTACAGGAGATCAACCACAAGCCATAAAACAATTAGTTAAAGGCATAAACTCCAATGAAAAATATCAAACCTTATTAGGCGTCACAGGTTCTGGTAAAACTTTTACAGTTGCCAATGTCATTGAAGAAGTACAACGACCAACATTGGTTTTAGCACATAACAAAACATTAGCTGCACAGTTATATTCTGAATTTAAACAGTTTTTCCCTGAGAATGCTGTCGAGTATTTTGTATCCTATTATGATTACTACCAACCGGAAGCTTACATTCCTACTTCTGGAGTTTATATAGAGAAAGATTTATCTATAAACGAAGAAATTGAGAAGATGCGTTTGAGTACAACCTCTTCCCTACTCTCAGGTCGTCGTGATGTGATTGTTGTTGCTTCAGTATCTTGTTTATATGGTATAGGAAATCCTGTCGAATTTCAAAAAAATGTGATTTCGTTAGAAACCAATCAAGAGATTTCAAGAACAGATTTACTACATAAACTCGTTCAGAGCTTATATTCTAGAACAGAAGCAGATTTCAAGCATGGAAATTTCCGAATAAAAGGAGATACAGTAGATATCTTTCCAAGTTATGCAGATGATGCGTTTAGAATTCACTTTTTTGGTGATGAAATTGAAGATATTGAGCAGTTTAATATTCAAACCAATGAGGTGATTGAACACTATGACCGACTCACTATCTATCCTGCAAATATGTTTGTAACCTCTCCAGATGTCTTGCAAGGTGCCATTCGAGAGATTCAAGATGATTTGGTAAAACAACATGATTATTTCAAAGAGATTGGAAAACATCTGGAAGCAAAACGTTTAAAAGAACGTACCGAATTTGACCTAGAAATGATTAGAGAATTAGGCTACTGCTCTGGGATTGAAAATTATTCTCGTTATCTTGATGGAAGACTTCCAGGAACACGACCGTTCTGTTTATTAGATTATTTTCCAGACGATTTTTTAATGGTTGTTGATGAAAGTCACGTGACTATTTCTCAAGTTCATGCGATGTATGGTGGTGATAGAAGTAGAAAAGAAAACCTTGTTGAATATGGGTTTAGACTACCTGCTGCAATGGATAACAGACCTTTAAAATTTGAGGAGTTTGAAGTACTACAAAACCAAGTGATTTATGTAAGTGCAACTCCTGCAGATTACGAATTAGAAAAAACAGATGGTGTCTATGTAGAGCAATTGATTAGGCCAACTGGACTATTAGATCCTATTATTGAGGTTAGACCAAGTTTAAATCAAATTGATGATTTAATAGAAGAAATTCATCAACGCATCGAGAAAGATGAGCGTACATTAGTAACGACGTTGACCAAACGTATGGCAGAAGAATTGACTAAATATTTAGACCGTATTCAAATAAGATGTCGTTATATCCATAGTGATGTAGATACTTTAGAGCGTGTAGAAATCATGCAAGATTTAAGAAGAGGTGTATTTGATGTGCTCGTAGGTGTTAACCTTCTTCGTGAAGGATTAGATTTACCTGAAGTTTCATTAGTTGCTATTTTAGATGCAGATAAAGAGGGTTTTTTACGTTCTGCTCGCTCATTGACTCAAACGGTAGGTAGAGCTGCGCGACATTTAAATGGTAAAGCCCTTATGTATGCAGACAAGATTACCAAGAGCATGCAAAAAACAATTGATGAGACGGAATATAGACGAGAAAAACAAATTGCATATAATACAAAGCATAATATGGTTCCAACTGCTTTAAACAAGAGTTTGGATAGTGCCTTGTCTAAAAATTCGGTGAGTACATATAGTTACGAATTAGAAGCTGCTAGAGCTGCAGAACCTGAAAGTGAATACTTAACCAAAGGTGAACTAGAAAAGAAAATCCGTGAGAAACGCAAATTAATGGAGCAAGCTGCTAAAGCCTTAGATTTTATTATTGCTGCGAAGTTGAGGGATGAGTTAAAAGGATATCAAGATAAATTAGAGAAATTGAAGGTTAATTAACTTGTTATCAATACTAAAAATAAAAAAAGGTCTATAATTAATAATTATAGACCTTTTTTTATTCAAAATTCGAATCCCGAATATTAATTATACTGCACCTTAAAGATATCAATCAAGAAATCTGGTGGAACCATTTTATTAGGAAAACTTTCCATTAAGTCTAAAACACGATTAATAGCTTCGTGACCTAAACCCATTCGCAATCCAAAATTGTGAAGCTTTACTAATTCTTTACTTGAGATATTTTTATCAAGATTCATTAATAAAACTAATCTATGAAACTGCACGATTCGTTCGCTATGAGATTTTAAATGTACATAAGTTACTGGATGTTCAAATAAATAATCGAAATCATCTTTTGAAATCTCTAATTGCTTCGCAATGCTAAACAAAAATTTATATTCAATGGATTTTATATTTTCGTCTGCCTGAGCAAAAGCTATCATTTCAGATAGTAAGCTCAACTTTTCAACGCGATTTATCATATTGGAGGGATTCATTAATTTTACTTTTTATAAATTTAACAAGTAACTTTAAGTTATAATCGTTGATACCTAGTAGGTTATCGAAAAAATTGATGTCGTTCGTCGAATTTTTCTTACGCTTCTACTGTGTTATTTTACAGAACACTGATTATCAAGTCTTTAACAAATCAATGCCATTCATCGATTTTATGACTTTCAAAAATCATTATCGATGAACTGCACACTCATAAATTATTAAAAATTATGTACTTTCGTTTGCAACAATATATTTATGAAATCACTAGTATTCACTTTTCTTTTTTTATTTGGTTTTTCAATCACAATCGCTGCTCAAAGTACTGCTTCTAAGCAGATATCTACCTTTAAAATTGAAGCACCACAACTTAATACTTATAAAACAATTTGGGTATATACACCTAAATCTTATGAAGCTTCAAGTAAACATTATCCTGTCATCTATATGTTTGATGCACAAAATTTGTTTGATGAAGAAACGTCTTACGTTGGAGAATGGAAGGTTGATGAATATTTAGATACACTAACCAATAAAGATGTTATTATTATAGGTATAGAACATGGTAATGAAAAACGTCTAGAAGAATTGACGCCATATCCTCATGAAAAGCATGGAGGCGGACAAGGTGACACTTTCTTGCAATTTATAATCAATACTGTAAAACCACATATTGATGTTGCTTATAGAACTCAACCTGAAGCAGAGCACACTTCAATTTTTGGAGCATCACTTGGCGGACTTATGGCATTTTATGCTACCATAAAATATCCTGAAACATTTAGCAAAGCTGGTGTATTTTCGCCTTCATTTTGGGTGAATGATAAAATTTTTGAATTGGCTTCTTCTTCGGAAATTCCTAAAACCTCAAAATTTTACTTTTTGGTTGGCAGTAAGGAAAGCGACTCCATGGTTCCAGACCAGGAAAAAATGGTCAACTTGCTGAAAGAAAAAGGCGTTGATGAAAATAATATTAAAAACATAATAATAAAAGGAGGAGAACATAATGAAAAGCTTTGGAGTGAGAATTTCCCAAAAGCTTTTGAATGGCTCTTGCAATAAAACTAATAGCTAAAAAAAATAATATGACAAATAACGATATATTTAAAAAACTGAGAGTCGCACACAAACTACGCGATGATGATATTGTAAAAATATTAGAACTCGTAGATTTTAGAATTACAAAAAGTGAACTTAATGCGATGTTTAGACGTGAGGATCATCCTAATTATATGGAGTGTGGTGATCAAGTATTAAGAAATTTTCTTAATGCATTAATTATTCATTTGCGTGGACCAATGCCAAAAAAAGGAGAAAAAAAGAAGCCTTAAATCATAATTTTAAAACAGAAGATGGATTGTATTTGTAATTGATAATGAATCTAAAAAAAGTTCACATATTATTTATTATACTTCCATTGTGGTGTGGCGCTCAATCAAAAATCCTCGCTACAATAAATCCAGTTTATTGTGATTCGTCTCTTATCACCTTAGACATAAAACATATTGAGCTACTTGACAATCTCATAGAAAAAGCTCAAAATGCTAAAGGCAAAGCTAGAATTGAATTTGAGCGTCAATTCTTTTGCGCTATGCCAAACTCTTATGAAAACATGCTTGACGTTTTATATGTTGACGAAGAGGATAACAGAAAAAAATATCAAGAAACAGGAGAATTACCTCCAATTGATAATTTTATCCATCGGTTTGTTTCTTATTATAGTAAACTAAAATCTATAGAACCCAATCAATATTATAATAAGTACATCAATATTTGTGTTGATGGTTATTATGGAGCTGACTACAATAGAAACGGATTTCAAATCTATGAACGACTTGAAACAGATACCAAAACACTCTGCACTGTTTTATTACAACGAAATGAAACAGAAATTAAAAGTGTCTTTAGATTTATATTTGACAGCTCTCACCCTGAAAACGAATTAAACCAAGAAATTTTTGACAACATCTATCCTTTAGTCAATGCAGAAAATGAGCGACTAGGATACTTATTCAAAACCAGTTTAGAAGACTTGATTAAACAGAAACGTCATTAATAAAGACTTCTAATCTAAAGTTTCACATACTTTTCCTGACAAGCTTCAATACAGAAATAAGAGATAATTAAATTATTGTTATTAATCTCAAAATTCATTTCAAATGGTGAAACATCACAATCTAAAACCGTAATCGTCATTTCTGTTTCGGAAAAAGTTCCTGTTGAGGGTTGGCCAATTTCCGAAGAAATAAAACATAAATCTGTATTTGAATTTAACGTTCCATCAGAAAAAAATGAGATGGTCTTTTCGCTGTCTACGCTTGTAAAATCACCACTTCCATCACCTGGATCCATATATACTTGTGAGAGTTTCCAGGTTCCTAATAATTCGGCATCAGTGCTTTTTACTTTGTCATCATCTGAGCAAGCAATTAAAGAAAATACCATTACAATATATACTGCTAAATTTCTCATGACTTTATTATTTTATTATTAGATGCATAAAGTTAGAAAAGGTTGCGTAAAAAAAGACCTATTATGCTTTTAAACATAATAGGTCTATATATTTAGATTCTTTGTTTTCACACTTTGACTAAGCTTAGTGTGTCACTCAGAATGACAATCATTTTTAAGCCAATACTTCCTGAACTTTATCTGCAGCTTCTTGAAATTCTGTAGCACTCATAACTGCTAATCCAGATTCATCAATTAATTTCTTAGCGATATCTGCATTGGTTCCTTGTAAACGTACAATAATTGGCACTTCAATATTACCCATATTTTTATAAGCATCAATTACACCTTGAGCTACACGATCACAACGAACGATACCACCAAAAATGTTAATCAAAATAGCTTTTACAGCTGGATCTCTTAAAATAAGTTCAAAAGCAATTTCTACTCTTGCAGCATCTGCAGTACCACCAACATCTAAAAAGTTAGCTGGCTCACCACCTGCTTGCTTAATTAAATCCATAGTTGCCATTGCAAGACCAGCACCATTTACCATACAACCAACGTTTCCGTCAAGGTCAACATAGTTTAATCCATGCTCTCCAGCTTCAACTTCAATAGCATTTTCCTCACGTAAATCACGCATTGCTGCTAAATCTTTATGTCTAAATAATGCATTATCATCTATAGATACTTTTGCATCAACTGCCATAATTTTATCATCACTTGTTTTTAACACTGGGTTAATTTCAAATAATGAAGAATCAGATTTATCGTAAGCTGTATATAAAGCAGTAACAAATTTTGTCATGTCTTTAAATGCTGCTCCAGATAATCCTAAGTTAAAAGCAATTTTACGTGCTTGAAACGGTAAGATTCCTGTTGCAGGATCTATTTCTTCATGGAAAATTAAATGCGGAGTTTCCTCAGCAACAGTTTCAATATCCATTCCACCTTCTGTAGAATACATGATCATATTACGACCAGTTCCTCTATTTAAAAGTACAGACATATAATATTCTTCTGGCTCAGAATCTCCAGGATAGTAAACATCTTCTGTAACCAATACTTGGTGTACACGTTTACCTTCTGCAGATGTTTGAGGTGTCACTAAGTCCATCCCAATAATCTGCTCTGTTATTGTTTTTACTTCATCAAGGTTCTTTGCGAGTTTAACTCCACCACCTTTTCCACGTCCACCTGCATGAACTTGTGCTTTAATCACGTGCCAACCTGTACCAGTATCTTCGGTTAATTTTTTAGCTGCAGCAACTGCTTCTTCAGCATTTTGTGCAACAATACCACGTTGAATACGTACGCCAAAGCTGCTTAATAATTCTTTTCCTTGATATTCGTGTAAATTCATTTGATTTTGAAATTTATGATTCGTCTTCGCTTTAATCCCGAAAGCTGTCCGGACCGAAGTAATTTAAATAGTTGTATTAGCTACAAAAATAAACATACTAAAGGTTTTTACCAATAGTTTTTAATATTGATTTCACTCTTATGTTTTGACTAAACAAAACATCATTTTTATTTCTTATTATTTATTTAGTCCTTTAGACGTTTAATTACAGAAAATGCTTTATCAACTAACTCATCTTCAACCACTATCGTAAATTCATTAGTTGTAGAAACCACTTCATATAAAGTGATATTCTCCCAAGCCAAACGCTTAAAAATTTGATAATATAATCCAGCTATTTTAGAATTTCCATCTGGTAAATAAATACTAATGGCACTCAATTTATCTTGAAAACCAATTTGTGTTTCTTTCTTGAAAGCCCTTAAAATGCTCTCTTTTTCTGAAGATGATATAATCATATTGCTTTCAAACAGACCACGAGTAAAGGCATAGAAAATTTGATGATTCGCACTAATTTTCTCTAAAACTTGAGAATGACTATGTATCAAGGTCTTTGAATTCTGAAATGTAAAATCACTCAAATTTGAACGCACAGTAATATCTCCTAAGTTTTTAAACACCTTTTTTAAACGAACAGAATTTTCAAGATTTAAAGGCTGATGATAACGTCGCAAAGCCATCATGATCGCTCCATCCTTTACGGGTTTTCTAAGCATTTCTGAAATTGGCTGATTCAAATCTTTTGCCAAAGCAGAAAAATTAATGATTTGTCGAGACAAGCCTTCTTCTAAAAAAGGACTTGATATAATGATGTCTTGTACACAAGAGGCAATTGTTTTCAATTTGTTAACTATTTAACATTTTGTGTAAAATTAGCTATAATTTTACATTTTTATGTTTTAACTAAAGATTAAATTTATTTTTGAAACTTCAAATAAATGACAAGATTCAATACTTATGGAAAACAATACCTTATTAAAAATTGCTGCAGACTTTGGAAGTCCGGTTTATGTTTATGATGCTGAAAAAATCAAGTCTCAGTATAAACGTTTAACATCTGCATTTAGTAAGGTTAAACACTTAAAGTTAAACTATGCAGTGAAAGCATTGTCTAACATTTCGGTTTTAAAATTGTTTAATCAATTGGGTTCTGGATTGGATACGGTTTCCATACAAGAAGTACAATTGGGACTAAAAGCGGGTTTTAAACCTGAACAAATAATTTTTACACCTAACGGAGTTTCCCTAGCGGAAATTGAAAAAGCTGCAAAACTTGGCGTTCAAATTAATATTGATAACCTTTCCGTTTTGGAGCAATTTGGAACAAAGCATCCAAAAACACCTGTTTGTATCAGGATTAATCCACATGTAATGGCTGGTGGAAACACAAATATTTCCGTAGGACATATAGATAGTAAGTTTGGGATTTCTATTCATCAAATTCCGCATTTATTGAGAATCGTTGAGAATACAAAAATGAATATTAATGGTATTCATATGCATACAGGAAGTGACATTCTCGATATAGATGTTTTTTTATACGCAAGTGAAATTCTTTTTGACACTGCAAAAAACTTTAAAAACTTAGAGTTTATTGATTTTGGTTCAGGATTTAAAGTACCATATAAAGAAAGAGATATTGAAACCAATATTGAAGAATTAGGAGAAAAGCTATCAAAACGTTTTAATCAATTTTGTAAAGCATACGGTAAACCATTAACCTTGGCTTTTGAACCTGGAAAATTCTTGGTGAGTGAAGCTGGTTATTTTTTAACAAAAGTAAATGTTGTCAAACAGACCACCTCAACTGTCTTTGCTCAAGTAGACTCTGGTTTTAATCACTTAATTAGACCTATGCTTTATGGCTCACAACACGAAATTATTAATATTTCTAATCCAACTGGACGTGAACGTTTTTACTCTGTTGTAGGTTATATCTGTGAGACAGATACATTTGCAAACAACAGACGAATTAATGAAATCACAGAGGATGATATTCTTGCGTTTAAAAATGCTGGAGCCTATTGTTATTCAATGGCTTCTAATTATAATTCGCGCTATCGTCCTGCAGAAGTGTTATGGCATAATAAAAAAGCGCATCTCATTAGAAAGCGAGAAACTTTTGATGATATTTTAAATAATCAGGTTGAAATAGACTTATAGCAAAAAACGCAAGATTTACATCTTGCGTTTTTTTATGAATCAACCTTTAGTTCAAATTGTGATTGAGTTAACAATTTATTGTTTCAGAGTTTATTTCCTAAGAAATAGATATTACATTTATTTGGTTATTGATAACCTAAATTCGCTATGAAACAAATAAGTCCAAAAGTTATTCGCCAGATTTTTATTTTACTTTTAATCATTCTCATTGGCAGTATGATTTTTCGTGAAATGTTGCCTTATTTAAGTGGTGTTTTAGGAGCTATTACATTTTATATTTTACTTCGGAAATATATGAGCAAACTCGTTAAAGAGAAAAAATGGAAACCAGCTTTGGCTGCCATTACATTAATGTTAGCTTCCTTTTTTGTTGTATTAATACCGTTAACTGGTTTTGCAATTATGCTAGGTAATAAAATAGGTGAAGCTGCTAACAATAGTGAGAAAGTCGTTATGGCTTTTAAACAACAAATAAGTCGTATTGAAACTAAAACTCATATGGATTTGAATTCTCAAATAGATACAGAATCTATTACATCTTGGCTCACTGAGAGTCTCCAAAACATGGTTGGAAGTACTTTTAATGTCTTTATTGCTATAGGACTCATGTATTTTATGCTTTATTTCATGTTGACTAATCGTAAAGAGTTACGCCATTCTTTAAGAGAATTTATTCCAATGAATAATGATAGTCTTAATCAAATTGGGAAAGAGGTTCAAACTATGGTTAAATCTAATGCAATAGGTATTCCTTTAGTTGCTTTAGCACAAGGAATTATAGCACTAATTGGCTTTTTAATATTTGGTATTGAAGATCCGTTTTTTTGGTTCGTTATTGTTACCATTGGTTCTATGATTCCATTTGTAGGAACCTTAATTGGTATCTTACCTGTGTTTGTCTTAACTCTATCTAGCGGACAAGATTTTCAAGCTTGGGGAATTTTAATTTATGGCTTTGTAGTTGTTGGCTCAACAGATAATCTCATAAGATTATATGTACTTCAAAAATTAGACAATGTTCACCCATTAATCACTTTAATAGGTGTCATTATTGGTGTGCCTCTATTTGGTTTTATAGGATTAATTTTTGGTCCTTTACTCGTCAGTTTATTTATGGCATTGGTTAAAATCTATAAGGAAGAATATGGTAAGCAAATTTATGGATTGGATAATGAGCAGTTATAATTAGATGTTATTGATACTTCTCGTTTACATACTTAATGCCAAATAAACTTCTTAATTTTTAGTAGATTTTAATGGAGAATTCACCCAATATTTATCTAGATCTAAAACATTACTATTTATTTTAGATTTTCTTAGTGACATAATTTTATTTACGAATATCAAATTATTTGGCAGCTCCTTATTTTTGAAGACCTCTTGAACAAAGTATTCTCTAAATTGATCTGCATCAATAAAAGATAGCTGATTTAATTTTCGTCCTGCTACATCAGCTACATTTTTGATTTTAAAATCTATACCTTTCATTGACTTAAAATCTTCAATCTCATCACTAGATAAGTCCTCACCCAATGTAATTTTAATTTGTCTTTTAGAAACCAAATCTACTTTATCAATTATTAATCTCTCTTGGTTATATTTTAATTTAAAACGCCTTTTCTTTCCTATAGTTTTTTCGTCTACATCATTACTAAAGTTAATTAAAAAAGCATTTTCTGCACTATCAAACTCTGAACTATTAATCTTAAAACCATCACCACTTTTTGCTTTAAAGGCATTATAAAATGATACGTAATTTAAATACATTTTATCGCCTCTGGGAGCATACTCAACGGTTAAAGAGTAAAATGGCTTTGAGTCATTTATATAGTAACCATTGTATTCTAATTTATGAATAGCAAAATCATCATAAGAAATATAAATAACCCCTTCTGCTGTGTTTTTATTACCTGCAACTTCTTCTAATGCATAAAATTTTATAACGTAAATGGGCTCATCATTTAAGTACGTCTTATCTGTCAACCTGAAAATATGATTATAAATAAAATCATCTTTGAAAACATCTATAAAAGAAAATGATTTTTTATCATTATATCTAATTACATTATGAAGGTTTAAAATACATAATTCATTACCACCAAAACCAGTTATTGTAGCTTGTTCTATGAATTTTAAATTTTTGTTATCATAAGACTTAGCTAAAGCAGAATCTTGCGGAAACTCTTTATTTTGCTTGAAACTATACAATGCTGCTTGGTTATCTTTATAAAATATTTTATTGGTATTAAAGCCTGCATCAAACTCTTCCATGATACCTTCATTAAGGTTAAAATAACGCTTATTCAAAACTTGATATTCTCGATAATAACCAATATAAGAATGTGGATTTCTCGGATAATTTAAGGGGATATTAATTAATGCTTTTTGAACAATATCTCTAGCAGAAATATAATTATTTTTTTTTGCTGTTATTGTTACCACTTCAAGCGACTCCATTTTAGGTTTCAACTTTAAAATATTTAATCTACTAACTAATAAGGTTTTAACTTCAACTTCTATAGTTTCGTAACCAATACATGATATTATAATTATGGTATTATCTCTCTTGTACGTCAATGGTAATCTAAAACTCCCATCATCATCAGATATAACTCCAACATTTTGATTTTTAACAGCCACAGAAGCAAACATAACAGGCTCACCAGTTTCTGTATCTATTATCTTACATAATAACTCTTTACCGTTTTGGGAGATACAGAACAAAGGAAACAAAACAAAAGAAATTAAAATTATTTTCTCTTTTACAAATTTCATACAAAATATAATTTATATAAGAAAAATAAGACATTTTAACTACAACCAAAAATTCTAATAGAAGTTTATTGCTTAACAGTGCCTCTAAAATGATTTACTTTTGAATTGATTGGATTTCCAGAAGTTCTTCGGAAAGATGCCAGCTGTCCACAATGCCAAATAGCATCTGCAATTGGACCATTAACTTGATTCCAAAACGGAATCTCATTTTCACCAAAAATCATTTTATATTTAGAAATATCATCACTGGTTCTTAAAATATCTGCAGCAGTTTTTAAATTGATTAAGGCTTGTTTTCGTTTATCTGGATAAGTCATTTTAGAATTATCCACCTTTCCATTTGATTTATTCAAAGTTGAATTCACTATTATATAAGACAAATCCAAAATATGATCTATCGTTTCACCAGTAGAACGCACATCTTCATTTGGTTTGTATACTAAATCTTCGCCTGTCAAACCTTCACTAGACCAATAGAATCTAAAACCTAGAGCATCAACCATACGTGCAGCCATTGTTCCTGCTGTAAATTCTTTAGAATATTCTGGAATTTCATAATACGGGATGTCTTCATTTTTAGCCTCTTGAGAAAATGTAGAACTTGATATCAGTATTGCGATTATTGAATAGATTTGTTTCATTTAAATTGAGTTTTGTTCTTTAATCTAATGTCGTCGTCTGTATTTGGAGTATTATCTTTTCCGAGGGAAAACAAATTATATGTCAAACCATCATCTGATAAAATGTAGCTAAACTCATTATTCCAGTTATCTTTTGTAATGCCTTTTAATAGAGGATTATTTCTAATAATAGTTTTTAATTCTAATGGATATGCTCCTATATCTTTCTTCTCTTTTTCTAGTAAATCAGTTATTTTAAACAGTCGCTTTTCGGTTCTATTATTTTGAATATTAGGGAATTTAAAAATCATGAAAACAGAACCAGAAAATAAGATGACTACCAAATAAATAACACTCAACTTTTGTGAAGGATACCACATTGTTTTCTTCGGAAGGTTATGCGCCTTCTCGAATTTTCGTCGTTTCCGCTTTTTAAACCAGAACTTGATATCAAGATACCACTCTAGTAATTCAGCTAATAATTCAGCAAACAAATATTATAAATTTAATATTAATCTCTAAGTTCAACCTCATTAGAAATGGTCTCTGTTCCATAGGTATCCATGAGATAAACCAAAGCAGTCATAGATGCAGCTCCTAATTCTAATTCTCTTTTATTTACATGTTCAAAAGTATCATTTGCTGCATGATGATGGTCAAAATAACGTTGAGAGTCTGGACGCAAACCTGCTAAAACAATATTATCATCTTTTAAAGGTCCAATATCTGCTCCACTGTAACCTGCTTCAAAAGAATGAATCAAGTAAGGTTTGAATAAAGACCTCCAACTTTGAATTTTGGCTAACATCGCTTCACTACATTGAAAACTAAAACCTCTAGGTGAAAATCCGCCAGAATCACTCTCTAAAGCAAATACATGCTTTTCATTTTTTGATTTTGCGACCTCAGCATATTTTTTTCCACCACGCAATCCGTTTTCTTCATTCATAAACAACACAGCTCTAATGGTTCGCTTAGGACGAATCCCACTTTCTTTTAACAAACGTAACACATCCATAGATTGTACAACTCCTGCTCCATCATCATGAGAACCATCACCTAAGTCCCAAGAATCTAAATGACCACCTACAACAATAATTTCATTAGGAAATTCACTACCTGTGATTTCACCAATAACGTTGTAAGATTGCACATCTGCAAGTTGTTTACAATTCTGACTGAAAAAGAAATTAAGGTTTTTATTTAGTGCTATCATTCCGCTTAATAATTCAGCATCATTAGTACTAATTGCAGCCGACGGAATGCGTTTACTGTTTGGTAAATCACCATAACCCATGCTTCCTGTATGTGGATAATCATCCAATCGTAAATTTAAAGATCTAACGATTGTTCCTACAGCTCCATATTTTGCAGCTTCTGCAGCTCCAGCATAACGCTCAACAGAACAGCCACCATAAGCTTCAAAAGTATTTATTAAATCTGCTTGCATTGGTCTATTGATAAAAACAATTTTACCTTTAATTTTGTCTTCACCCAAAGCTTTTAATTCTGTATAACTTCCTACTTCAATAATTTTAGCTTTTATACCTCCAGTTGGTGTTGCCACAGAACCACCTAAAGCACAAATATTTACATTTGTAGTAACGCCTGGAGATGTTTCAAAGTATGCAAACTCTGGAGCTCCTCTAACCCAACGAGGCACCATAACAGGTTGCAACCAGACTTTATCAAGACCTAATTTCTCTAATTCTTCTTTGGTGTATTGAACCGCTTTTTCGGCATTTAATGAGCCAGAGAGTCGTCCGCCAATTTGATTAGACAAATGATCTAACCATTGGTAACTCATTCCGTTTGTTAAAGAATTAGAATAGATTTTTTTAAGATTTTCTGCATCTGTTTGTGCTGAAAATTGAACCGTTGTAAAAAGAAATACAACAATAAGTATGTGCTTCATGAGACCTTTTTTTTCATTGAAGCTTAAAGATAGCATTTTATACAAGTAACAATTAAAAAGAAAACTTAAAAAATGGATTACTCGTTTTCTAATTCTTTGATATACTCGTCTAGATTAGCTTTTACTTTAGCATCTAATTCTGGTTCAACAATATCTTTATACTGAACTAGTGTATCATGCAAAATTTTAGCAACGATAAATCGTGCAGTAGGTTTATCATCTGCAGGAATTGTATACCAAGGTGCATGGTCTTTAGACGTTCTATTTATGGCATCATTATAGCACGCTTGATAATCATCCCAAAGTTTTCGTTCTTCAATATCTCCAGGTGAGAATTTCCAGTTTTTTTCAGGTTTGTGTAAACGTCTTAACAATCTGTTTTTTTGTTCTTCTTTTGAGAGATGCAAGAAGAATTTAAAAATGATGGTTCCATTGTCTGCAATATGTTTTTCAAAATTATTGATTTGTTCAAAACGTTTATCCCAAAAGGCTTCATCAACATCTGATACAGAATTGACATCTGGTAAGTTTTCTCCCAAGATATATTCTGGATGCACACGAGTTACCAATACATTTTCATAATGTGTTCTATTAAAAACACCAAATTTTCCGCGAGCAGGAAGTGCAATATAATGACGCCATAGATAATCGTGTTTGCGCTCTAATTCCGTAGGAACTTTAAAGCTATGCACCACAACACCTCTTGCATTAAGATCTTTAAACACTTCTCGAATCATACTATCTTTCCCAGCAGTATCCATGCCTTGAATACAGATAAGAACTGCATATTTACCATGAGCATACATCCTGTTTTGGATTTTAGCCAAATCCTCACAAACGTCTTCTAGTTCGTTTTCGATAGTATCCTTATCAGCATCTAGATCAAAGGTTGTTGAAATATTTTTCAACTGAATTGGAGTTGTAATTTTAAATTTGTTTGTATTGATATTGTTTTTCATAAGACAGTTCTTAAATTATCAGATTTCAGAATTAAAAATACATATATAAAGGAGTGAATGCCAATATCATGACAAAAATTGCTAAACATAATGCTACTACAGACCAACTTTTAATGATTTTATAAGCCTTTAAACCTAATAAAAAACTTATTAAACCAATAGATGCAAAAGCTAATTTGTAAATCGAATTAACCGTAAATAGTTTTGGAGATGGATCTATAGATTCTTTTGATAATTGTTCAATATAGAGCTCAGACAGTGACTGATTACATACAACAATGATAACGAGTGCCAAGACAGCCAAAATTATGGATGCTACCGCATATTTCAAAATCTCATTATTTAGATGCAAACAATTTCACATCATTCTCACTAACTTCTTTCTCTCCCAAAATAATTAAACGTTCAATAACATTTCGTAATTCACGAATATTTCCAGTCCAATCATACTCCTGAAGTAATTTTATAGCTTTAGAAGAAAATTCCTTTTTAGCTGTTCCTTGTTCTTCGGAAATTTTAGTTGAAAAATGATTAATCAACAACGGAATATCATCACGTCTATCATTTAAAGCTGGTACTTTAATTAAAATAACTGCTAGTCTATGGTATAAATCTTCTCTAAAACGACCTTCGGCAATTTCTGTTTTTAAGTTCTTATTGGTAGCTGCTACAACGCGAACATCTACTTTAATATCTTTATCGTTACCAACACGTTGAATTCTACTTTCTTGCAAAGCTCTCAATACTTTAGCTTGAGCAGATAAACTCATGTCTCCAATTTCATCTAGAAAAATTGTACCACCATTTGCAGCTTCAAACTTTCCTGCTCTGTCTTTTACAGCACTTGTAAAAGCACCTTTAACATGACCGAATAACTCACTTTCAATTAACTCAGATGGTATTGCAGCACAATTCACTTCAATTAACGGTCCTTTAGAGCGATCACTTTTTTGGTGTAACCAATGTGCCACGAGTTCTTTTCCTGTACCATTTGGTCCAGTAATTAAAACTCTTGCATCTGTGGCTGCTACTTTTTCAATCATGTCTTTAATATGAGAAATGGCATCACTCTCACCAATCATCTCATATTTTTTGCTCACTTTCTTTTTGAGCATTTTATTCTCTACGACTAAAACTTTAGTATCTAATGCTATTCTAACTGTGTTAAGTAATCTATTTAAATCCGGTGGCTTTGAAATGTAATCAAAAGCACCTAAACGCATTGTGTTCACTGCTGTGTCCAAATCACCATGACCTGAAATCATAACCATAGGTATTTCTGGTTTGATTTTTTTAACTGCTTCTAAAACTTCAACACCATCCATTTTTGGCATTTTGATATCGCAAAGCACTAAATCAAAATCTTCCTTTTTAATTTTTTCTATTCCTACAAGTCCATCTTCTGCTTCATCTACTTGATAGGTATCATTTTCTTCGGAAAGAATTTTAACCAATACTCTTCTTATTGATGCTTCGTCTTCTATTACTAATATCTTCGCCATTTTTATATTTTAAATTTTATACCTGTTCTTAAATAAAACGCGTTTACATCGTCTAATTTAAAAACTTCATCTCTATTTTCATCACGCAACACATTATTTAATCTAAATGTATAACCTGTATACATGTATGCTACTAAATGTTTAGTAAAACAATATTCGTACCCAAGTCCTCCAATTACAACAGATAAAGAAATATTATCTACTTCTTTTCCGTTAATCTCCTGAGGTCTTTGTAGATGTGCAAAATATCCATCTAAACTTACAAAGGTTTGTAGCATGCTACTTTCAGTAAAAAAATACTTTAAATTAGATTTTGGAACACCTGCACTAAATGACCATTTCTCATTAACTCGTCTGTAATAACTCACAAACGGTAAAGGGAAAGGAATACCTGTAGTTGCATTATAAGTCAATCCTAAAATTAACCGATAAGGACGTTTTGCTGTGGAATCCTTTGTTCTATCATTAATAGCAAAAGCACCTCCATTTATAAAAAAATCATCTGAAGTAATTTTGGAAGTCAATGTAGAAGCTATTCTAGGATTGAATTTAAAACCTAGTCGCCATTTTTCACTGGTTTTAAATGTATAACCTACATTTAAATCTATGATATTTATGGTCTCAAAAAGCGATGTATCAAAAGCATATTCATCTTCTAAATTTAATATGACGCGGTTATACTCTGCACCAATTATGAGATAACAATCCTTAGTAGTTTCGATTGGGAAATTTACTAATGCTCTTAATCTGGTATATTGATCTTCTGAGTTACTCTTTGGTATAAATGAATATTCTAATCGAGCTAAATCTGTAAGTTGTGCATTTGTGAATTGTGACATAAAACACAACAAAACAATACAAAAACATTTACCAGATTTAATAATCATATTTCTTTTTATTACTCGTTTTAAACTTTTATTTAGGCTTTTGAATGATATGAATATCTCTTTGAGGAAAAGGAATTGAAACATTATTTTCTCTAAATAACTTATCAATCTCAAAACGTATATCACTCTTAGGAAATTGTGCTTTAAAACTATCGGCTAGTGTAAATACTAATTTAAAATCTAAAGAACTATCTCCAAAATTTGTAAAAACTACTGTTGGCTCTGGAGAGCTTATCACATCTGGATGTGTTCTTGCTGCTTGTAATAACAACTTTTTAACTAATTGCACATCGCTACCATAAGCAACTCCAACTTCAACGTTTTCTCTTGTAGTGGTTCCGTTTTGTGTCCAATTATATAGACTATTCTCTAAATACAAATGATTAGGGATTACCAATACTTTATTATCTATGGTTACTGCTCTTGTAGTTCTTAATTTAATTTCTTCTACACGACCCACTTTACCATCAATCTCAATAATATCTCCAACATGAACAGTTTGATCTACCAAAATAAAGACACCAGAAATAATATCTTGAAATAACGTCTGTAAGGCTAAACCAATACCAATTAATAAGGCAGCAGAAGCAGCAAAAACAGCGGTTATATTAATACCTACTGTATTTAGAGTAACTAACAAAATCACTAGATATATTAGCCATCTAAAATACCCAAAAACGACATTAAATTTACCTTTATCGTCTGGCGGTAAATTTCTTGTAATAATTCTCAAAACGAGTCTAAGAATTAAAGTGGTTATAAAAATTACTGTAATAACAATGAGTACATCAAAAATGGAGATGCTAATATCATTTCCAAAATCAACATGTTGACCCATGAATTCTTTAATGTTTCCCCAAGCAGAACTCTCTATAATTGTTTCTTCTATTTTGGATAGATCTTGAATCATCATTAATATTTAATCCATTTGTATAATTCCTTATAACTCGGTTTTTTACCATACATTAAAATACCTACCCTGTAAATTTTAGCTGCGAACCATACTGTGAATACAAATGTACATAGCAATATCGCAAACGATAAAACTTGTTGCCATATTGGTACACCAAACGGAATACGCATTAGCATCACCACTGGAGATGTAAATGGTATAAACGAAAATACGGTAGAGACTGTACCATGAGGATCTTCAATTACCGTAAAAATACCAACATAAACAGCTAAAATTAATGGCATTAAAATTGGCATCATAAATTGTTGAGTATCTGTTTCATTATCAACTGCTGCTCCAACTGCTGCATACAATGAGCTATAGAGTAAAAAGCCACCAATAAAAAAGAACATAAATGCAATAACTAAATTCGCAATTGGTAAGTTAAAAAAGGATTGCAATCCTAATTGAATCTCATTGGCAATTTCAGGGTTTTTCATCGCTTCATTCATCATCTCTTGCTGTGGTGTTTGTAACTCTGACAAGTTAATACCTAAAACTGCAGATGCTACTAGTGTCAAGATACTTCCTAAAATCACCCAAATTGCAAATTGTGTGATTCCTGCTAAAGAGGTTCCTATAATTTTCCCCATCATTAACTGAATAGGTTTTACAGAGGATATGATGACTTCAATAATTCTACTGGTCTTTTCTTCGATGACACTTCGCATGATCATGTTTCCGTAGATAATAATAAACATGAACAATAAATAACCTGCTGCACCTCCAAAAGCTAATTTTAAATAGCTATCAATTTTAGACGTTTTTTCTCCTGTGAATGTTTCTTGAGCAATAGTAATATCTGTTTTTGAAGCTTCTATTTGTTCAATATCTACTCCGTTTTTAATTAACTTAGCATCTTCTAATTTCTTTTCTATTTTTTTCTCTAAACTAGTCATAATACCTAGTGAAGGTGATTCATCTGAGAAAAATTGCACACTAGAAATAACATTTACAGTATCATTACTTTTTGAGATGTAGAGCAACCCAAAATCTTCTTTAGCCTTTGTGAGCTCTTTTGCTGTTTCCAGATTGGTATCTGTTAAAATAGTATACGTTGTATGCTCTGTATTTACAAACTCTTCGCTTAAAACGCCTGTTTCATCTAATACTGCGATGGTACGTTCTTTATCATTATTTAATTGCGACAAATAAGCAACAACTGCAAATAAAGCGACCATAATTAACGGACTCACAAACGTCATAACAATGAACGATTTGTTCTTGACCTTCGTGATATACTCTCTTTTTATTATGAGTGGTAAATGGTTCATTTTAGTTGTTCTTTACAGTTTGAATAAAAATGTCATTTGCACTTGGCACCACTTCTACAAAATGATGTACTTGGGCTTTAGATGTTAGAAAAGACAATAAATCGTTAGAAGTGTCTGTTGCGTTGAGTTTAATATTGAGTTTCACATCATCATTAAGATTTCTAAATGTAGATGGAAACACTTCAAACTTTTCTTTTATAATTTTTGTTACTTCATCCACTCTATCTGTTTGCAAGCCTACTTCAAACGTATTGGTTTTAAACTGACGCTTAATATCTGTTAATTTACCATCTAAGACTTTGTTAGACTTATGAATTAAAGCAATGTGGTCACACAATTCTTCTACAGACTCCATACGGTGAGTTGAAAAAATCACAGTAGCACCTTCATCTCTAAGCTGGAGAATCTCATCCTTAATCAAATTTGCATTAATGGGATCAAACCCAGAAAATGGTTCATCAAAAATCAACAACTTAGGTTGATGTAAAACTGTGACTATAAATTGTATTTTTTGAGCTTGACCTTTACTAAGTTCTTGTATTTTTTTGTTCCACCAATCTCCTATTTCTAATTTATCAAACCAGTATTTTAAGCGTTGCTTTGCTTCAGTTTTTGATAAACCTTTAAGTTGTGCAAGGTATAATGCTTGCTCACCAACTTTCATTGATTTGTATAGTCCGCGTTCTTCTGGCAAATAGCCAATATTTCTAACATGCTCAGGCTGTAATGGTTCTCCGTCTAGTAAAACGCGACCTGTATCTGGCATTGTGATTTGGTTAATGATCCTGATAAGCGTTGTTTTTCCCGCGCCATTTGGACCTAATAATCCAAAAATACTTCCTTTTGGAACTGAAATAGAGACATCGTTAAGGGCTCTAAAATCTCCGAAGTTTTTAGATACCGAATCAGCGACTAATAAGTCATTCATATTAATTGATAAATTGATTGGTTTTAATAACAGTAAAGATAAAAATGTTAACGAAGTATTGCATGCTTATTCGCTTAATTTTTTAACTCTAAGACTAATTTATAATATAAAGAAACAGCAGTGCCAATTCACACATAATCTGGCTTTTATATTAAAAAACAAAACCCACCCTTAAAACAAATCAAGGATGGGAAAAAATTGCTATGAAAAAGAAAAATTACCACTAATTTGAAATTAGTGATAAATCAAATATAGTGTTTTTTATTAAAATTTAACTTTTTAGGAGAACATATCCTTTACTTTTTCAAAAAATGATTTATCTGAGCTTTCTGGTTTAGGATCAAAATGCTCATCGTTTCTCATGCTTTCAAAAAAGTCTTTTTGATCTTTATTTAGTGTTTTAGGAGTCCATACATTAACATGAACTAACAAATCTCCGCTTCCGTAGCCATTAATACTTGGGATTCCTTTACCACGTAAACGCAATATTTTACCAGATTGCACACCTGCATCTATCTTAATTCTAACTTTTCCTGTAACGGTATCTATTTCTGTAGATGAACCAAGAACAGCATCTGGCAAGCTCACATATAAATCATAATGTAAGTTATCACCTTCGCGCTTTAATGTCTCATGCTCTTTCTCTTCTATAACGACTAATAAATCTCCAGAGATTCCATTTCCTGGAGCCTCATTACCTTTACCAGTAACTTTAAGTTGCATAGAATCTACAACACCTGCAGGTATTTTTACAGATACTGTTTCTTCTTGCACTTTTAATCCTTGTGCATCAGCATCAGCTGGTTTTTTATCAATGCTCTGTCCTGCTCCACCACATGTTGGACAAGCAGATGCTGTTTGCATACGACCCAAAATAGTATTAGTAACTCTCGTGACTTGACCTTGACCATTACATGTTGCACATGTTTTATAAGTTGTTCCTGGTGCTTGAACTTTACGTTTTACTTTAATTTTCTTCTCAACACCATTTGCAATTTCCTCTAAGGTTAAAGATACTCTAATTCTCAAGTTACTACCTTTAACACGTCTTTGACCTCCACCAAAACCGCCTCCAAAGCCAGAGAAACCTCCTCCACCTCCAAAGCCTCCACCACCAAAAATATCACCGAACTGGCTGAATATGTCATCCATATTCATACCACCTCCACCACCACCAAATCCACCAGCACCATCAAAGGCTTGGTGACCAAACTGGTCGTAACGTGCTTTTTTGTCGGCATCACTTAAAACTTCGTAAGCCTCAGCAGCTTCTTTAAATTTTGCTTCAGCTTCTGCATCATCTGGATTTTTATCTGGATGAAATTTGATTGCCATCTTACGGTAGGCTTTTTTAATTTCTACTGCAGTTGCATTTTTAGTAATACTTAATATTTCGTAATAATCTCTTTTTGCCATACTCCTATACCTTATCCATTTCCGAAGAAAAGATTTTTAGTTTATTTTATTAATTATTGACCTATTACAACTTTAGGAAAACGAACTACTTTGTCTCCAAGTTTATATCCTTTTTCAACAACATCAATAATTTTTCCTTTTAGATCATCTGTTGGTGCAGGAATTTGAGTTATTGCTTCGTGGTTGTCTGCATTAAATGCATCGCCTTGACGAACATCAATTTTAGCTAAACCTTTTTTCTCTAAAGTCGTTAATAATTTATTGTAAATTAATAAAACTCCTTTTCTTAATTCTTCTGCTTCTTTATCATCTTCAATGTGCAATAAAGCACGCTCAAAATCATCTAAAACGGGTAGCATAGATAATATAACCTCTTCACTCGCAGTTTTAAATAAATCTATTCGTTCTTTAGTAGTACGTTTTTTGTAATTTTCAAATTCAGCAAAAAGACGCATAAATTTATCTTTCTCTTTTACTAAATCTTCTCCAAGCTGCTCTTCTACTGTTAATTCTTGCGCTTGAGATTCTTCTATAGTCTCATTTATATCGTCTTGAACCTGTGAACCTTCTGTGTTTTGATCTTTATCTGTATTATTCATTTTCTTGATTATTTTTATAAAGAGCTCCTTAACCTTTTTTAATTGACTAAAAATTATTCTTTTCTGTCCGTTTTTCATCTTTTTTTTACTTCCGTAGCTATACTATGAAACTTAAAATGATTCCAAATCGTCAGAAAATTGCTAATTTTGCCACAATCCAAAAAGTTTAAAAGAGTTCGAATCTTCGATTTTAAGATGGCAAAAGTACTGCCATTATTATTAAAATGTCAAAATGTCATAAAATATTTTCTTCGGAATTGCAGAGACTCCAAGCAATGCGTATTTTTGTTAGAATTAAACACTAAAACAAAAACAGAATTATGAAAACGAAATTTTTAAAATTTTCAATGATTATAGCTCTTGCCATTGCTTTTACGAGCTGTAAAGATAAAGCTGCAGAAGCTAATACAAGTGATGCAGAAGCTGCTGCTGTAAGTGAGAGTACCTCTCAAAAATACGTTGCAAACATTGGAGAATCTACCATAACATGGAAAGGTTACAAACCAACAGGAACACATAACGGAACTATTAATATTGAAAGCGGAATCTTTAAAACAGATGATGGTAAACTACAAAGTGGTACGTTTTTAATTGACATGACGTCAATTACTGTGGTAGACCTTGAAGCTGGTGATGGTAAAGAAAATTTAGAGTCGCATTTAAAAGGAACTGTTGAAGGTAAAGAAGGTGACTTTTTTGATGTCACAAAATTCCCAAGTGCTGCATTTGAAATTACAGGTACTGAAGCTTTAGCAGCAGGAAAAACAAGACTTTCTGGTAACTTATCAATTAAAGGTCAAAAACACAATATATCTTTTCCAGTTACTATTTCTAATGAAGGTGACATGATGACTATTGAAAGTGAAGCATTTACTATTGATAGAACAAAATGGGGAATTAACTACGGATCAAAATCTGTATTTGACAATCTTGGTGACAAGTTCATCAATGATGATATGGAATTAAAAATTGTAGTAAAAGCTAAAAAAGCATAGATTAACAGCCTACTAACTGCAAATCAAACCTTATACAATATTAAAAAGCATTCACAAACGTGGATGCTTTTTTTGTTGTCTTCGGAAATTTTAAAACTTGAAAATATATTTCCTTATAATTCACAATTGCTACAGACAATCTCTTGACTGCAATTGGCATTTAAATATGCTTTAACACCCAAAGTTCTACTTCTTCTAAATCTCGCCAATGTTGATCTCGTTTTGTTTTACTAGAAGCAGATTTTACTTGTTTTTTAAAACAACTCTCTAATTGAAATCTATTGCCTTTAGCTAATTCTAATTCTATAGGATGCACTTTCGCCATCTTAGTAATTTGAGCTAAGTTTGAAAAGATGAGTACTATTTGTCCATCTGGTAATAATCTTTGTTTTGCCTCAGTAAAAAAATCTTCAAATAATGTGTCATTATAATAAATGGCTTGATCCATATTTTCTAGTTCTCGAGTTTCTGGCAACCAAGGCGGATTAAAAACAATTAACTCTGTTTGTTTTTCCCATTTACCAAAGAGGTTGGCACAGTCCAATTCTATCTTTCTTGATAGTTTTGTGGTTCCCATATATTCTTGCAATCCAAAAATCGCATTAGGGTTAATATCTGTAGCAAATACTTTTTGAAACTTATGATTTATCATTTGTAACGATAATACACCACAACCCACTCCAACATCTATAGCTGTCTTTTTTTCTCCTTTATAATGATTCAAGAAATTCTCAAAAAGTATCAAATGTTCAAAACGTGTTGGAAAGTATGTACCATAGTATGGTTTCAGTTTATTTCTAAGCACAGGTAGAGACACTCCTTTATCATGCCATTGCCAAGCACTATTCATGCCTTGTACTTGAGGAAAGGTCAATAAGAAACTATCCTGTTCTGGATATAATTTTTCTAACCAACCAATACTTGGAGATTTCTTGACATTTAGTTCTTGATCAACAATTTCTAGAAGTACTAGATTAGACAATTTTTGATATTCTGCACGATAAGAATGTTGTTCTTTAAATGATGAATTACGCAACCTTAAGTTGATGTCTTTTTGCACCTCTTCAAGAAGTGTTAGTCCGTCGCTATAAAATTCACTTATTAATATATACTCACCTTTTTTCAAAGCCTCTATAGTAGCCTTAACATCTGAGTTTCGTTGAAACGATTTAAGTTGTTTACCAACCACAATTGGTTTTGGTTTATTTACTTCTTGAGCAGTAATCATGTTTGGTTTACTTTTTTGATAAGGTAGGTAAACCTTAATGTCTATTACTGTATTTATGATTTAATATTCAAAATAATTATTTAGGGACTAAGACATGATAGAACTTGACTTTCTAAAAGAAATAGTCGAACTTCGTTTGACTATATATCGCAATAAAACACAATATCCAAACAACCGAAACTCATATTGTCCCCTCTCTAATCGCTCCTATTCGATTACAAGAATATGGTGTAGGGATTTTTAATGCTGCTTTAACAAAGTCTGCATTAAAAAAAGCTCTTAAGAAAAAGCTCATAATGGTTAATGATGTTGTTGCAACTACTGCGACTTATATCAAGGGTGGAGAGTGTATTAGTTTATCTATTTCCGAAGAAACTATTTCGAAGAAAAAATTAATCCTTCAACTGGATGTATTATTTGAAGATGATTATTTAGCTGTCATCCATAAACCTGCTGGCATTTTGGTGAGTGGCAATAGTTTTAAAACCATTGCTAACGCACTGGTTAGCAATATCAAAAAAAGTAATCGTTCTGATACAACTAAACCACAGCCTGTACATCGATTAGATTTTGAAACTACAGGTATTTTATTGATAGGTAAAACAAGTAGTAGCATTCGCGCATTAAATAAATTATTTAAAAATAAAGCCATTAAGAAAACGTATTTCGCCATTACGATTGGTGAGATGGAACGTCGTGGAGACATTACTCATGACATTGATGACAAGCCATCACAATCTCGTTATACCGTTTGCGAAACCGTCACTTCATCAAGATTTGGCACACTCAACTTGGTACAATTAGAACCTCAAACAGGTAGAAGACATCAATTACGTAAACATCTCTCGCAACTTGGACATCCAATTTTAGGAGATAAGGTCTACGGAATTGAACCTCTAATTCTAAATGGCAAAGGTTTGTATTTACATGCTTATTCTTTGAGGTTTGTACATCCTTTTACAAATGAAGAACTCTGTTTAAAAGATGAACTTCCTAAACGGTTTAGAAAGATATTTGAATCAATAGAACAGTTATAAGTTTTAACTGAAATAGAACTCATCCATACTGAAGTAAATTTATAAAATCTCAAACTATCATTTGATATTTTTATTTAAAATATACGTAGAACTACGTATTGACTTTATAAAAAAAATCAACTAACTTCGTCTAACTGTGAATATCGACAATTGAAACATTTGATATTCTAACACGTTAGTGGCAAGCAGAAATCTTGAGATTAATTATTAAAAACTTGATTGAATTTAAATAGATTTAGCTAATTTGTAACTTAAAATAATAAAATGCCAATTCCATACACTTTTACATTATGATTCAACAAAGCCCCATAAGTCAAATAGTAATATGAATACAGAAGGTGATATAAATTTCAAGATTTATAATGCAGGGTTAATAATACTCTGGCCATTTTTGGTATCATACTTTGACCGTCTTAGCTTGATAGAAAACGCAAAATTCATCGATAAAGAAAGTAGAAACAAAGCGGTGTATTTATTACAGTATTTAGTGTACAATGAGGTTAATTTCCCAGAGCATGAGTTATTGCTCAACAAGCTACTCGTTGGAATGTCTAAAAAAGAGCACCTTACATTTATTGAAGATGTCTCAGAGCAAGAAAAGGAGACATCCCAGAGTCTATTAAATGGTTTAATCAGTAATTGGGAAAAAGTAAGATCATCGACTCCAGAAGCTATACAAGAAACCTTTTTACAGCGCGAAGGTTTACTCAAACTGAGTGAAGACAAGATTGTATTAAAAGTTGAAAAGAAAGGGGTTGATATTTTGTTAGACACTATATCTTGGAGCATATCTATTGTAAAATTACCATGGATGTCGAGACCAATCTACATAGAGTGGCTTTGAAACGAATCGAGAAGCCAGCAACTAACACCTTGCATAATTAATTACTGGTTTTAGCCTACTTACGAATATTTCTACGGAATATTCTATCTGTGATTTATTTACTAAATCAGTTGTTCAAACACACAACTAACCAAATACAAATCGTTAAACGAACCTCCCGAAAAACTTCTAGATCTCAACTTAAAACACTCCTACAAACCACCCAATTAGTTAACCGATCTATCCTGACTAATCATCAAAAAAGAACAGTACAATTGATTTACTGCTACTTTTATACTTAAAAATATAACAATTAATTTTTAAGCACAAAACTAATAGGCACACTGTAAGGCACACTTACAGCTCTACCACGTTGCTTACCAGGTATCATTTTGGGTAACAAACCAATAATACGCTCAGCTTCTTTTTCTAATATTTTATCTGGACCTCTACTTTTAATCTTTGCTACGTGTCCAGTATTGTCTATAACGAATAACACATATACTTTACCATATATTCCAAGATCTGAAGCTGTCTCTGGATAATTAAAATTATTTTTAACATGCGATTTTATTGAGTTTTCAAAACACTTTAACTGCTCTGCTTTTGCAACATTTTCGCAACCTGGAAATACTGGAATATTTTCAATAACAGCAAAAGGCACTTCAATATCTTCTTCGACCTCTTCTACTTCTACATCTTCAACTCTCACTACCTCAGCAATAACATCTGTTTGATTAACCTCACTACTTTCAATAACAGTTTCTTCAATTTCAACAATATCTTCAACAACTTTAATATCTTCAGAAACAATTGCTAGAGCTGGTGGAGGCGGTGGAGGTGGTGGAATGTTTAGATTTATAATTTTTATATCTTCATCAACATAATCATCAAGATTAAGTGTTTCAATAACTATATCGTCTTTTTTATATGATTTATGCTCAAACATCAAATACGTTGATAATAACATTAAGTTTAAACCAATAGCAAAATATATACTACTATTTCTGCCAACATCTACTGCAGGATTTTTCTTGACTTGCATAACTTTGTAATTTTAAATTTACTCTAAATTACTTAATAACAGTCTGAAAAAAAATGACAATTATCATGTTAAAGATTTTTCAATTGGTTATTTATTCCATCCTTATTATTTGTTCAAAATAAGCCTGAAATCTCAAAATTTGACTTTATAAAAAAAATAGTCGAACTTCGTTTAACTTTGGATATTGACAACTTGTACTTAATTTATTTCAGTATCAAAACAGTTAACATCCTAGCGCATTAGCTTCAATTTAGAAAAACACAATAGTATCGAAACAGAGCAAGTACATAATAATTTTAGTACAGCCATTAAATGGTGGGAAAGAAAAAGATTAATTTATAACATTATAACTCTTATTGGAGGGCTATTAGTTATTTTCATTAGAGGTGATGTTCCAAATGGAATTTCACCTTATTCAGATTTCACAATCATATTATTCTGGTTATTTGGAGCAAATATTTTTTACACTTGCGGTTGGGCTTTTGAAGCATTGCTAAACTATTATTTTAAAACTTCTTTCTTCGGAAATAATATTCGAAATGCACTCTTTGTTTTAGGTGCTGTTTTTTCTTTTATGTGGATGTTTTTTTTAGCAAGTCAAATAAGATAAAACGTCTATTTATGAAGTACGTAGAGCTAGAATACACAACGTTATAATTGAAGAATATCTAAACAAAAGGAACGGAAAAACTGGCAAAAAAAAAGCACGAAATAAAATTAGTCTCGTTGAAGAAAAAATATTCAAGAAAATAAAAACAAGCGAACAACGCAGTATCTAAATGGTTTCTATTTTTAGCTAGACCAAAGTTAGTTGTTTGCTTACTAACTTCTCATTTTCCTACGGAAATTCCTAGCACGTAAATCCTCAACTTTCTATACACTACCTTTCTACTCCATTAATAACCAACAGAATCATTGAGAAAATAATTGCTTGCTCTGTGTCTATCAGGAAAATCGAAAAATGCATTACAACGCTTAATAAAATAATATAGTTAAACTAGAGAACTTAAATTACATGGAATAAAAACAATTATTACTAATTGATTAATAGTGAAATAAAAGAATACAACCACTTTTAATTCAAAATATGTGAGAATTTTCATCGAAAAGTATAATGTAAAAAGAAAAAAAATGATTTTTTTCTTTTTACATTATACTTTTTATGCATATTTGTTTACAATACATAAATTAACCCAAATCATAATAACACTCTTTCTATTAATATTTTAAGTGGTTTTTCGGTAAAATAACATGTGACACTTTATAAACTAAGGTGTCTTATTTTATAAAGATAATACTAAAACGAAATAAATAATCTTGTCTCAAATTAAGTGATTTGGAGACGAATGAGTATTTGATTATAGAAAAAACTATAAATGAAAAACCTAGAAAGATCTATTAAAAAAAGATATTTATTATTTATATCTACAATTGTAATAATAATTATTTTTGGTTTGATTATTATCCAGAATAGTGTCAGTACGCAAAAAAATGCTTCGTTATTAATTAATAAAGCATCAAATCAATGCATGCTAAGCGAGAGCATCACCAGGTTGGTGTTTTCTTTTGAGAATAATCCAAGCAATACTATAAGTTCAGACTCCATAAGTTCGTTAAAAAACCTTATCAATGCGTTTGAAAATTCACATAATTATCTTTATTCAATAAATAAACAAAAAGGAGAGAATAACACTCTAGATTCCTTATTAAAACGTAGTAACACCTATTTAACAACCATAGTCACTTCTAGCAAAAACATTATAAATAATCCCAACACGCAGTTAATTTCACGAGATATTAAAATTATTGCAGAAACGGAATCCCCTTATTTTTTGACGATGCAGACTGCTATTAGAGAATATCAAAAAGCTGCAGAAAAAAATCTTGACAGTTTAAAAAGTACGATGTACTTTCTTGCATTTATCGCTGGATTAATATTAACGGGAGAGTTCCTATTTATTTTAGTGCCTGCTCTTAAACAATTATTTAAACAAAACGATAAACTTACAAAGGCAAATAAAGACTTAGCTAAATCTGAAAGTAAGGTAAAAGCTAATATATTAGAGTTAACAAATCTCAAAACAGATTTAGAAACAAGAGAGACATACAACAAAGTTTTTATTGAGCAAGCTCCAACTGCTATTGCTATGCTTGACAGTAATATGTGTTACATAGCAGCTTCTCAACGTTGGATAACAGATTATAAAATGGAAAGACAAGACATTATTGGTCGTTCTCATTATGATCTCTTTCCAGAAATAGGTGATGACTGGAAAGCTAATCATCAAAAATGCCTTAGAGGTGCTATTGACATTTGTGATGAAGCCCCTTTTGTTCGTGCTGATGGAACCACACAATGGATTTTTTGGGATGTAAGACCTTGGTACATTTCAGAAGGTAATGTAGGTGGTCTAATAATGCACACAGGAGATATTACTCACATAAAAGAAAAAGAGGAAGAAAAGATTCGTATCGAGAAAATATTAGATAAAACGAACGAAGTTGCCCGAATAGGAACATGGGATATAGACCTGATAAAAAATACCGTTTTTTGGAGTAAAATAATTTTCGAAATACATGAAGTGACCGATGATTTTGTGCCAGATTTAGAAACAGGTATTCATTTTTATAAGGAAGGAGAAAACAGAAATACAATTAAAAAGGTAATTAATGAAGCCATAGAGCTAGGTCGCTCTTTTGATGTAGAATTAGAGCTTGTAACGTTTAAAGGAAATTCCGTTTGGGTCCGAGCTATGGCACAAGCAGAAATTGTAGATGGTCAATGTATCCGCCTTTTTGGAGTGTTTCAAGATATAAGTAGTAAGAAAAATTCAGAAATAGAGTTAAATAAAGCCAATGCCGAGTTGAAGGTTCAACAAGCTCATAACAAAATTTTTATTGAGCAAGCTCCAATGGCCATTGCTATGGTTGATAATAATATGCGATACTTAGCAGTATCACAGCGCTGGATTACAGATTATGACATGGAAGGTCAGGAATTTATTGGACGTTCTCATTATGAGCTCTTCCCTGAAATTGGAGATGATTGGAAGGCAATGCATCAAAGATGTTTAAATGGTGCTATTGATATTAATAATGAAGAGCCTTTTATTCGTACAGACGGGTCTTTGCAATGGATAACTTGGGATGTACGACCTTGGTATGATTCAGATGGTAATATTGGTGGCATATTAATGCAAACAGGAGATATTACTCATATAAAAGAAAATGAACAGGAAAAAATTCAAATTCAAAAAATACTAGATAAAACAAATGAAGTTGCACGTATTGGAGCTTGGGAAATAAACTTGGTAAAAGATAGAATTTTTTGGAGTAAAATGGTTCGTGATATACATGAAGTCACTGAAGATTATGAACCCGACTTAGAAACAGCTATTAATTTTTTTAAAGAAGGAGAAAGCAGGAATACCATTCAAAAAGTCGTTCAAAAAGCTATAGAGAATGGCACGCCTTATGATATAGAAATAGAGCTTGTAACTTTAAATGGGAATATCCTTTGGACACGAGCTATTGGACAAGCAGAATTTGTAGATGGTAAATGCATACGCCTTTTTGGAGTATTTCAGGATATAAACGACAAGAAGCTTTCTCAATTAGCTTTAAACAAAGCGCATACAGAATTAGAGGCGATATTTAATTCTGAATCTGTAGCTATTGTTGCTACTCAAGTTGATGGAATCATTAGTCAATTTAATCGTGGTGCAGAAATTTTAACAGGATATTCAGCATCTGAAATGGTCGGCTTGCAAAGACCCATTGCTTTTCATCTACGTGAAGAATTAGACGATTTTAGAATTGATATGGCAAAGAAATACGGTAAAAGTCCTGTAGGATTTAGTGCTCAAAAAGAAATGTCAAAACATAATGCTTTCGATACCCGAGAATGGCATTACCTTAGAAAAGATGGATCACTTTTACCAGCTCAATTAACCTTAACATCTATGAAAGATGAGAAAGGTGAACTTATTGGCTATTTAGGAATTGCAGTAGATATTTCAGAAAAAAGAATTGCTCAAGATGAACTGTTACGAAAAAATAAGTTATTGAATTTTGCCGAAGAGATTACTTTGATGGGAAACTGGCAATGGGATACTGTTACAGATAAAGTTGAATGGTCTAATAACCTGTATAATATTTTTAAGCTCGATAAAGGAACAGCTAATCTAAATTTTGATACCTACTTTAATTTTGTTCATCCTGATGATAAAGACATTGTTACTGAATATTTTGATAAAACTGTAGATGAGAAACGTCTAAATAGATTCACGCATCGTATTATAGCTGGAGATGGAAAATTGAAATTTATTCAACTTCTTGGAGAAGTCATTACCAATGATGAAGGCGAGGTTATAGAAATGGTTGGTACTTGTCAGGATGTTACCGAGCAAAAAATGGCAGAAAATAAATTTAGAGGTCTGCTAGAATCTGCACCAGATGCTATGGTAATTGTGAATGAAATAGGTGAAATACAACTTATTAATAAACAGGCTGAAAAATTATTTGGATATTCAGCAGAAGAATTATTTGGAGAATCTGTTGAAATTCTAATTCCTAGACGATTTGCAGGCAATCATACATCAGATCGTGATGGCTTTTTCTCAAACCCTAATGCCAGAAGAATGGGTGAAGGAAAAGAATTATTCGGAATAAATAAAGAAGGAAATGAAATCCCTATACAAATAAGCCTAAGCCCTTTAGAAACAGAAGAAGGGTTATTAGTATCGGCAGCAATACGAGATATTACAGTCCAAAAACTAGCTCAGACAAAAATAATTAGAGCCAAAAATGACTTAGAACTCTTAGCACAAAAATTGACTATTCAAAACAATCAACTAGCCGATTTTGCTCACATTACTTCTCATAATTTAAGGGCTCCTGTAAGTAATCTTAACTCACTTTTAGACTTTTATAATGAATCTGAAGATGAAGATGAAAAACTCATTTTATTTGAAAAGTTTGAAATAGTTATTCAACACCTTACGGTAACACTTAATACTTTAGTAGACGCCTTAAAAACTAAAAATATGGGGTCTCAAGATTTAGAAGATATAATGTTTAATGAAATTTTAGATAAAACAAAAGAAATACTAATTGGTGAAATTTTAAAAACAGGTGCTATAATTACAAGTGATTTCTCTAAAATGCCTAATATTACCTACGATAGAATTTATTTAGAAAGTATTTTTCTTAACTTGTTAAGCAATACACTTAAATATAGATCTGAAGCTCGTGTTCCTGAAATATTTATTGAATCTGAAATTGTTGATGGAAAAATAAAACTTAAATTTAAGGATAATGGTTTGGGTATTGATTTAGAAAAACATGGTCATAAATTGTTTGGACTTAATAAAGTTTTTCATAGACATCCAGACGCTAAAGGTGTAGGTTTATTTATGACTAAAGTACAAATTGAATCAATGGGTGGTGTGATAACTGCTACAAGTAAAGTTAACGAAGGATCAACTTTTAATATAAATTTCAACTAATAAAACATGAATAACCTTTTTAATATATGTATTGTTGATGATGATGATATTTATCAATATACGGTTATGAAAACATTAAAATCACTAGAATTAGTAAAAAACATAATTGTTTTTTCAGATGGTGAAGAAGCCATCAATTTTATGTTAGACAATATTAATAAAGAAAATGAGCTTCCAGATGTTATTTTTCTAGACATCAATATGCCAATCATGGATGGGTTTCAATTTATGGAAGAATATGTTAAAATAAAATCGAAAGTAGGAAAGAATATCATCATATATATGGTCTCTTCATCTGTAGATCCAATAGATATAGAAAAAGCAAAAAACATCAGTGCAATTTCCGATTATATTATAAAACCTATGAAGCCAGTAGATCTAAAAACTAGACTTGAAGAATTACTCAAATAACACAAAACTTAGCGCTTAGCCAAAGTAATTCTGTTAAGTCTAATTCCCCTGTGAAAACCCCATACCATTACACGAACCCAAAAATCATTCCAACAAATAAATCACAAATACGTCTACAAATTATTCAACTTATCATCACTTCCATCCTCACAAATCGTCAAAAAGAAACCTACGAAAAAGAATTAATTTATTCTAACCAAAACTTAGATAATCAAATAGCAACTTAATTTCTTGAATGTATTAATACTATTTATAAATTTGAAAAACAAAACTACCAATGTCGAACCTTGAAGTAGTAAATGAAAACAACGATTATATAGTCGTAAACAAAATGGCTGGACTTATAAGTGAAAAAAGTCCTTACGAAGATTGCACTATTGAGAATCAAGTCTTTAATCACCTTTTAAAAAGTAAACGAAAGCCCTATATTGGAGTAATACATAGATTAGATCGCGTTACAAGTGGAGTATTGATTTTTGCTAAGAAAAAAAGTATCCTTGTGGAATTTAATAATCTATTTAGTAATCGGAAAGTTCAAAAAACTTATTTGGCTATAGTTAAAAATAAGCCACCAAAAAAGAAAGAACAGCTAATTAATTTTCTCGTAAAAAACAACCTACAAAAAAGAGCAGATATAGTCCAATCAAAATCAAAAGACTCCCTTAAATGCATTCTTACCTATCAGGTTATAGGCAAAAACGATTTTGGTTATCTTTTAGAAGTAAAACCACAAACTGGTAGATTCCATCAAATTAGAGCCCAATTAGCAAATATAGGGCTACCTATTATTGGAGATGAAAAATATGGTTCAGATCAAAAATACTTTCCCCTATCTATTTGTCTTCATGCCTGGAAATTAACCTATCAAGAATCTGGCTCTAAAGAATTCAAAACCTTCGAAGCTCCTTTGCCAAAAAATGCTTTTTGGAATATTTGAAATAGTTGTTACCATGGTTTATACAATATGTGACAAACTTTTATATTTATTCAGTATAAAAATAGAACCTTGAACCAAATGATATTTTCAGGAGACTTAAAAGACATTGATAATGATAGTATTCATGGAATTTTAGATTCTTCGGAAGTCAAAATTAATATACTTAAATTACAGGAAGAACAATTAAATAATGTTATAGAAGAAATAAAGAATTTGTTAAGTAAAATGCACACAAAACCCAATTTACAAGAAAAAAAGACGAAAACTATTTAGTTTTCGTCTTCAGATTTGATAAATTCCGACTGATATTTCTCTAAAAACCTCTTCTGTCTTGCAATCATTTGTTGTCTTATTTTATCAATATCCATAAAGTCTGAACCAAAATCACTACTAAAAAAATCATCTTTAAAAAAACGTTTGCTAAAAAGTGAATCTTGAGAAAAAACATCTTCAAACCCTTGATTTTCAAATCGCGAAAAGTTTGTGAAAAATCTTGATTTAAAAGATTGCATCAAACTATCACGCTCTGACAATGAGAGGTCATCGTACTTATTATTAGAAGACCAAGAATAAATACTGTCATATCTAATTAAATTTCCGTTTTCATCAAATTCTCTATCCACTTTCCAAGAGCCTTCAGGCTGTTCAACTAACTTTTCTTTACTTTCTTTTGTTTCAGCATTTTGTCCGTTGCAACTAACACTTAACAATCCAGCCATAAATAATAAAACATATTTTTTCATCACTTTAGATTTTGAGTTAAATTTAATTTGGGGTTTGTTAAAAAGGTATTGAACAAACCACCAGTTTCTATCGTTTTAATCAATTTATTTTGGTGAAACACTTTTGATTTTCGTTCACCACTTATATACCAAACACATTCCAAATAACTGTCATCATTGACCAAACCAAAAATTGAATCCTTTTTTGGAACATATTTGATAACTTGCATTTTTGGAGCGGTAAGTTTACCTCTAACTTTTACCCAATCCCCAGGTTTAAACTTTCTTGGCATAACAATATCTTTTTTAATTAAAATTATAATAGATAAGATGAGGCTGAAAAACCAGCCTCATTCTTAACATTTTACTATAAAATTTAATCATATAACTATGAAACTTTAATGCTTCTGGCAGGCTTTTGTTTTGCCTCTTCTTTTTTAGGTAAAAGAATACTCAAAATGCCATCTTTATAATTAGCATCAATTTTTTCATCATTTACACTTTCTGGCAGAGTAAAGGTCCTTTTGAACGAAGAATAACCAAACTCTCTACGAGTATAATTTTCTTCTTTAGTTTCATTTTCTTCCTTTGTCTCTGTAGAAATTGATAAAACTTGATTGTCAAGGTCAAGATGGAAATCTGATTTTTTAAGACCCGGAACTGCCATTTCTACCATAAAATCATCGGCTGTTTCTTTGATATTTACTTTTGGCAAAGTAATTCCAGTATTAAAATTTGAAGCAAATACTGATGGTAGGTCTCTATTAAAGATATCATCTAACCAATTTGACAAAGTTGGGAAGTTTGCATTTGAATTTGTGTTTGCTAAACTTCCATTTTTAGGAACATTAACTAAATTGCTCATAATTAAAAATTTAAATTAAACATTATTTCAAATTTGAAATCTTTTTGATTTCGATATTATATTTACAAATAAAATACCAAAATGAATAAATCTTATTTTAAGTAAAAAAAAATTCTTTTAATCATGAATATTTCTGTCAAATTTTCAGAATAATTGTCATTTTTTCATTTAAATAAATGTCATATTGACAATTAAATATTTGTGATTTATTAAAAAATAAAAAGGATTATATACCTAAAAACCAAACAATTGAACATGCACTACATACATCAATATGTAAAATTAATTGACTGGCTCTAGCCTACTTTCAGAAATCCTATCAGATTTTCTATTTGTTCCATTTTTGCTAACTTAGTTCTTGCCCACGCACCTATGTACCCAAAAGAAACTTACATTTATTCTTATAAAAATCAACAGATTACAAAAATTGACTTTGTAAAAAAAATAGTCGAACTTCGTCTAACTGTGAATATTGCTAACCTGTACTGAATTAATTTCAGTATTGAAACAATCGATATCCTAACACATTACCTACAATATGAAAAAAACATTGCTAATCATTATACTTTTAGGTACTACCAATTTTGTTTTTGGCCAATCAAGTAAAAAAAAAGTAGAAGAATTTTTCAAGGAAATACAATGCGAAAAACTTCTAGAACAAGGGTTTGACGGAATTGAAAGTGTAATTAACGAAAATAAAGAGATGTTATTTACCAAATACGAACTTGATTTCCAAAACAAAACTGATGTGAATGAATTTGATAACTTCTTAAAAGAAGAAATTGATTTCTTTAAAAGTGAAACATATCTTTATATCTCTGATAAATATTCAAGAAACTACTCTGAAAAACAAATACAGAGATTCATTGATTTAGCTAAAGATAAAAGATCAAAAAAAGATATTTTGGTTGAGTCAAATTTCAGAATAGAACTTGATTCAATTTTACAACATCAAGGCGCATATTTACAGAATGACATTCATTTGACCTTAATAAAGTTAAGAGCTAAATACAGACCACTAATTTTGAAAATATTTGAAAAGGGAACAGAAATCGACATTTCTAAAATAAATTTAGACTTCTTATTGAATACAAATGACGAACAACAACCACAAATTTCAATATTAAACGAATCTAATGCAGAAATAAGTTTACCAGCTAACTTTGACTTTGAAAAGGTAACTTCTCTCACAGTTAGACTGAATGATGAAAGTTACTTAATTGAAAGGTACAATATGAATTTGCCAGAAATGGTTAGAAAAGTATCAAGTCCATTAACAAAAAATGGATTTGAGGATTTAGAGTTTTGGACTTTGACTATTGACGATGAAAAGATTAGTTTAAAAATCAAAGCCGAAGTTAATATTGGAAGATAAATAACGTAGCTAACATCGTATAAAAATAATTGATAGTTTGAGCTTAACCAATGTTATTTGCTCGGTTGCTAGCTTCTGATTTTTTTTCCCTTCGGAAAATCATCATATTCAAACACGCAACTTTCCATATACATAAACGCTACCTTAAATGAGTTATAAAGACTAACTAAAAATGTAAAATAAATGAGTGGAGAAAAAAACTTAGACACGCTTTTAAAATCAATGAAACCTAAACACAATTTAGGCGAATATGTATTTTGTAAAACAGAAAATTTGGATCAAATAAATTTGAGCCAAATCATAATGACTTTTAAAGAAGAAGAAAGCATTACCATTATTGCTAAAAAGGAAGTCGCAGACCAACTAAATTTAGACTATTCTTTTATTGCGTCCTGGATTACACTTACAGTTCATTCTTCTTTAGAAGCAGTTGGTTTAACAGCAGCTTTTTCGAATGCTTTATCCGAAAATGGAATTAGTTGTAATGTCGCTGCTGCTTATTATCACGATCATATTTTTGTAGATATAAAAGATACAACCAAAGCAATGGAGGTCTTAAATGAATTTTCAAAATAAAGATGACACTATTAGTGATACAGTACTTAAAAACAAGAACTTTTCACAAAAAAATAAATTTTTAATTAACTAAAAGCACAAAAAATATTCAATAATAAATGAATTGGATACTATTAATAATTGCAGGACTTTTTGAAGTAGCCTTTGCTACATGTCTTGGAAAAGCCAAAGAGGCAACAGGAATTGAATCAACATATTGGTACATAGGATTTTTGGTTTGTTTAAGTATAAGTATGGGACTTCTTTTAAAAGTGACTCAACATCTACCAATAGGCTCAGCATATGCAGTTTGGACAGGTATTGGTGCTGTTGGAACTGTTCTGGTTGGAATTTTTATTTTTAAAGAACCAGCAACATTCTGGAGAATATTTTTCATTACAACATTAATTGTCTCAATTATAGGACTGAAAGTCGTTTCAAATTAAACGGACTAAAATAATTTAAAACTGCTGCCAACACCTTGTATAATTAGTTACCAGATTATTGACGACTTACGAAAATCTTCCCGAATTCTCTATTCGGTTTTTATTTACTACATTCGGTGCTTAACCACACAACTAAACATTCGCAAGACCGTAGTCCATTAAAAAAATAAAAAGATATCCCCTTGCAAGTAGAAATAAAAAATCCAAGAATCACATGTTACAAATGTATGAGGCCTTCAAGCACTTGTATATGTAAACACATTAGTCCTTTCCAAACTAAGACTCGTTTTATTATTCTTATGCACCCAAAGGAGTACAAAAAAGAAAAAAACGGAACGGGACATATGACTGATCTTCAACTTGAAAACTCAGAAATTATAGTTGGTGTCGATTTTACCAATAATAATCGTGTAAATGAAATACTAACTAAAAAAGATGGTTGTTCTTTCTTACTTTATCCTGGTAAAGATAATTTCAACTTATCAATAAGTAAAAGTTCAGAAATCAACTCTTTTATGGGTAAAAATCCACACATCTTCATTCTTGATGGCACATGGCCTTGCGCTCGTAAAATGCTTAAACTTAGTAAGAACTTACAAAAACTAAAAAGAGTCAGTTTTGATAATAAAATAAAATCAAAATTTATTATAAAGCAGCAGCCAGAATCTCTTTGTCTTAGTACTATTGAGTCCGTTTATACGGTCTTAAATTTACTTAAGGAAGGTGACTTAGAGCACTGCGAGACGAAGGGCTTTCTTATTCCTTTTGAAAAAATGATTGAGTATCAACTCGAATATATTCTTAATCCAAATAGTAAAAACTATTGTCCAGCTGCTAACAGAGTGGTTATTCCGAAGGATATGTATAAGAAAAACATGGAAAGAAACGTGATTTTCGAACAAGAATAGAGGTAATTACTGCATCCATTAGGAAGAAATAAAGAATTATAAAAACGACCAGTAACAACGTGTCTCTTTAATTGCTAATTGCTAATTGCTAATTGCTAATTGCTAATTGCTAATTGCAGCTTACTCAAAAAAAATCTTATGGATTTTCTATCCCATTTTTATTCACTAAATTAGATTCTTAATCATACACAAAACCATTAGCTGTAATATGACAAAAATGAACCGTTCAGTAAACAAGATTGGAATTATTGGAGGAGGAATTGGAGGTCTAACAATGGCTTTGACGTTAAAAAGAAACAATCTAGATTTTAAAATTTACGAAAAATCTAATGCGTTTAAAGACGTCGGAGCTGGTATTGGAATATCATCTAATGCGTTTAAAATATTTGACAAACTAAATGTTGGAGACATATTAAGAAAAAGAGGTCACTATATAAAGAAAACAATACTTGCGACAGAAAAATTAAAAACTCTAAAAGAAATTCCTTTTCCAGAAGAAGTGTATTGTATTCATAGAGCTTCAATCATTGATGTACTTTCAAACGAGTTAGATAAAAACTCTTGTGAATTAAACAAAGAATTAATAAATATTGAAAATAATGACACTGCAAAAGCTTACTTTAAAGACAATACAAATGCTGAATTTAATACATTAATTGCTTCTGATGGAATTCATTCAATCATAAGAAAAACTATTTTTCCTGAAACTAAAATAAGAAAAACTAATCAAGTTATTTGGAGAGGAATTACAGACTTTGATATTAATTCTGATTTAAAACACACTTACTATGAACTTTTTGAAGGCTCATTACGGTTTTTATTTTTACCAATAAGTGATACTAAAATATTTTGGTTAGCTGTACAAGAAAAAAAGAATTTCAACAAAGATTCATCAACATCTTTAAAAGCATATTTACTAAAATCATATCAGAATTTTGATTCAATAGTATTGGATATGTTGCATAAAACAGAAGAAAATGATATTCTTGAAAATGAGTTAGAAGATTTAAAACCCAACTACAAAAATTGGTTTAAAAATAATACGGTCTTTATTGGAGATTCTATTCACGCTACAACGCCTAATCTGGCTCAAGGAGCTTGTCAAGCTATCGAAGATGCTTATACTTTAGGGATTTGCTTAAAAAACAATAAAGAAAATGCTTTCTCTGAATATCAAAACTTACGATTAAAAAAAGTTGAATATATTGTAAAACAGTCTTGGATGATTGGTAAAATGTCATTGACTAATAATAGTTTACAAAAAAAACTACTTCACTTAATGTTAAAATATTTACCAGAAAAACAGTATCAAAAAAGATTTAAACGATTAATTGACATTGAATATATAAATAAATTAGAAAATACAAAAGCTAAGACCGTGTATAATTAATTACTTGCTTCTAGCCTACTTTCAAAAATCCTATCAGATTTTCTATTCAGTTTGTATTTGCCAAATTAGTAACTGAAATACACAACGGAATCATATTGATAAATATTAGACGAACCTCCTGAAAAATCTCCCAAAACTCAACACAAACCACTTCCTCTGCAAATTACCCAATTGATTATCACTTAAATCCTTGATAATCGTCTAGAAGAAATCTACAAAAAAATAAATTTATTCTTCTAAAAATCAATAAATTTCAAAACTTGACTTTGTAAAAAAAATAGTCGAACTTCGTTTAACTGTAGATCTCGAAAATTGAAATAGTCGATATCTTAACACATCGTGTGCAATCAAAAAAAGAAGTAAATGAAACAAAATTTAGCATTAATATTCGTTCTATGTTTTGCCCAACTGATTTGTGGATGTTCTCAATCGGAGACGACAGCGATTACAGCAACAACATTAACAAAAATTGAACTAAAAGACAATTGGTACTACCTTAATGGAGAAAAGTTTTTTATTAAAGCAATCGGTTACGAAATAGGTGCACGTCCAGGACAACATCCATATGAAGATGAAAAGAAAGATCATTTGGAGTTAATGAGATTTGATCTCGAGAACATTAAAAAAGGCGGTTATAATACAATAAGAACTTGGAGTCAATTTTCTGAAGCACAACTAAAACTTGTACAAGAATCGGGTTTAAAGCTTATTATGGGATTAGAAGTTAATCCAGAAGAAGATTATGGAGATCCCAAATTTATAAATCATTGCAAGACACAGCTTGAAAATATATTAAAATATGCACCAAACTATGATTGCATAATTACGTATTTGGTTATTAACGAACCTCAAACAGATCACATTCAAAAGGTTTCTGCCAAGGCGTTTAAAGACTTGATGAAAATGATGGTAGATATGATTCATAAGGATCATCCAAATGTACCAGTTACACTTTCTGCAAATGCTATGATAAGCGATTGGATGGATGAAAGCATGTATGATATATACGCTTACAATTGTTATGGCTACAATGAAGGCCAAACAGCAACCATGGGATTTAGAGATTATATTAAAGGTTTAAATGAGTTAAACGGATTAGATAAACCGTTTATAATTACTGAGTTTGGACATTCAGTGTCACCAAAAGGAGGCTTTGGTAGTTTTGGCTCACGAACCTTAAAAGAACAAAGTGAAGGACTTATCTCTAATTACCGAGATCTGATAGATGCTGGATCTGTAGGAATGTGTCCATTCTATTATGCTGATGGTTGGTGGAAAGGAGGCGAAAAAAGCATACATAACAAAGAACAACCAGAAGAATGGTTTGGTTTCTGGGGTTACAAAGATGTAAACGACAAATATGGTTCACCTCGTCCAGTTTGGTTTGCAATGCGAGATTATATGAAAGGGCTTATTATAAGTCCTAAAAATAAAACAGTACACACCAATACAACGATACCTATAGAACTTTATAATGATGCGACGATTAAAAAAGTGGTTATAAAAAATCGTGATAAAATTATCTATTCTAAAAACATAACAAGCGAAGGTTATTTTGCAGACCAATTAACAATTAATCCAGTAGGATTAGAAGCTATGGAGCTTGCTTTCGAGTTTTATGATAGTGAAGATAAAGTTATCAAAAACGAATCTATTATAATCCTTGCTTCTAAAACAGCTATCGACATACCAAAATTAACGATAGAAGTCACACCTGAAAAAGATTTAAACGACACAAAAGTTGGAAGCATTAAAACAACAATAGAAACCAATGAAAATTTTAAATTGATTGGCGATTTAATAGTGAGCTATAATACACATCTTGGATGGGACGTTGGTCCACAGGTATCTGTTCCTATTCATGATCAAATGGACAAAAAAGTAATTACTTCTGAAAATTTCTTTACTATTCCTGATAATTGCTGGGTTGTAAATGCTTCAGCTGGAATATCTGTTAGGTATGGCAAATTCACCTTTAAAATTCACGACCAAAAATTAATTTATAGAGGGGATTGGGCTAAAGAAATCAGTCGATAGTAAGACAGCACACAACACCATATATAATTTATTGCTGGTTATAGCCTACTTACGAAAATTTCGTGGTTTTTCTATTCAGTTTTTATTTACTAAATCAGTCTATATCCTAACACATTAAGTAAAATTAAAGCAACCCAAAGATGAAAAATAAAATAAACTCATCTACATTCAAAATAGAACGATTAAACCAAAATTTATCTAATTCAGCTTTATTATTTCTTGAGAATATCTTTTACAAAGAGCAAAATATACCTAAAGAACTAATATCTCTTGTGAGTGATAATCAAAAATGGTGGTGTATTAGAAATAAAGATGGGATTGTTGGTATTGTTGCAGTATGGAAAATTAACAACGAATGGCATTGGGGACGATTGGCTATTCATGAAAAATTAAGAGGGTTTGGTCTTGGAAAAAAACTCGTGACAGAATCTTTAGTTGAAATATTTCAAATGGGAATAGAAAAAATAATAGTTGATGCTAGAGATATTACAGTTGAAATGGTTTTAAAAATGGGCGGAAAAATTACAGGTAAGAAATCTAATTTTTATGGAAATTCTATAACTCCTATGGAAATTTATAAAAAAGACTTTTTACTTAAATCATAATTATTAGATTGAATTAATAGAGTATATAACAAAGTACTCTGCTAAAAACAAATGAAAATGTATTAGTTTTCACTCACATACTTCTATAAGATTCATAATCTACTAATCCTGATTTAACGATAGCTTTGCTATTATTCTTCAAAAGAAACCTAAAATTACAAAACTTGACTTTGTAAAAAAAATAGTCGAACTTCGTCTAACTGTGGATATCGACAATTGAAACAGTCGATATCTTAACACGTTAGCACCAATTATGAAAAAAATCCTGCTTACCATATTATTTATTGCTATTTCAAGCAAATTATTGGCTTGCTCTTGTGGAATAGTTCCGTTAATGGATAGAATTCCAAAATCGGACTTTATTGCAACTGCAAAAATTATAAAAATTTCGCCTGATAAAGAAAATCAAGACCTACACGATATTCAAATAGAAATAATTGACCTATACAAAGGACAAGCCACAGGAAATTTAAAAATCTACAGTGCTTTGAATAGTAGTTGTGCGTTTTTTACACCTGAAAATAGCGAATGGTTGATTTTTGCTAGTAAAAATAAAAATGGAGACTTGAGTTTTGGATATTGTTCAGGTGCGAAACGAATAGATAGAAAATTCGATTCTGACAGATATCCACACGCAGAAAAAAATTACAAAAAATCAATTGAGCTCAAACTTCAAGTACTAGAATATCTGAAGAAGTCTGAAATTCAAACTTTAAACGAATTTGGATTAAGAACATCATTTTCTAGTGGTTGCTTGAAAAACTTTAAAGGTTATGAAGTAAAAACGGATAGATTCGCACTTTATGAATTGACAGTTGAAAGTGATTTATCGATAAGTGAAGTTAAAGCGTTAAAAGAGTTTGACAATGATAACCTCAAAACTGACTTGTTGAATTGTGTTAGAGAAAGTGTCAAAGTTTATACTCGGAAAAAAGAAACAGAAATATTGAATAGAACAAAAATTATAATTGGACTTTACTATTATGCTTCCGAAAGAGGAAATGAAAGTTTTATTGGACAATTTGATTTATAAATAACAGGTGCTAACACCGTATAAAATTAATTGCTAGTGCAGGCTTACTTACGAAAATCCTCGCGGATTTTAGACTGCACCCAAAAGCTTAGACAAATTTATAATTAATTTTGACAATAATTAGCTCGATATTCAATCGGGCTCATTCCATTTAGATTTAGTTTAATTCTTTCATTATTATAATACTTTAT